>CAWDUZ010000014.1:0-498603 GCA_963805515.1 uncultured Chloroflexia bacterium
GCCGCGGCGATGTTAGGCGCCTGGCAGCCGCGCCTGCGGCGATCGCGCTTGGCGGCTGGCGACGTGCGCTGGGCTAGCCGTTCGGCGCACCGAGGTCGGCCACCGTCATGGGGCTGATGGGCGATCCGGGCGCTTCGCCGGTGCGTGGTCAGGCCGTGCGCCTCGACGGCAAGGCGATCGGCCGGGTGAGCCCGGGCTTCATCGCTGGCGAGGATGTCATCTTCCAGGACAACACCGGGCTAATGGCGGTCGATTTCCGCTCCATGCTTGGCGCTCTCGGCAATCTCTTCGCCGGCTGGAAGCGCGTGCCCAAGCATATGGACCAGCCGGGCGAGGCGACCGGCTGGTTCCGCCGCTCGATGGGTGGCTATCTCGTGCTGCGCGAGCTCAAGACCACGGCCGGTTCGCTCAGAGCCAAGCCGTTCTTTTGGCAGGTGGTGTTGAGCCTCGCCGTCATCGTCGGGAATTTCTTCCTGGTCTGAGGCTCGGGCCCAAATTCAAGCGCTTGTAAGTGTGCCGGCTACATCCCTAAGATGCAGCATGGTCACGGGGACGGCCAGAATTCTCGGCTTTGCCGCAGCGGCTTGGCTGGCCGCAGCGTCCCCCGCCCGTGCCTGCGAGTTGCCGGCGCCCGAAACGGGCACGGTCGCCTCCGTCATCGATGCCGAGACGCTCAAGCTCACCGACGGCAGGACCGTACGGCTGATCGGCGCCAAAGCGCCGATGCCGCCGCTCGGCTGGCGGGGCGACGATCCCTGGCCGTTCGTCGACGCGGCGAAAGAGGCACTTGCGGCGCTTGCGGCGAACCAACAGGTCGAGCTGAAACTGGGCGGCAGTGGCCTCGACCGGCACGGTCACCTGTTGGCGCAAGTCTTCGTTGTGAGCGGGGGGAACCGGCTGTGGCTTCAGGAGGCACTCGTCGCCGAGGGCCTCGCCCGCGTCTATTCCTTCCCTGACAATCGCGCCTGCGTGCCCGAGCTTCTGGCGCGCGAAGCCGAAGCGAGAGCCAAGGGAATCGGCGTGTGGGGTTCCTCGCTCTATCGCGTGGCGAGCGCGCTTGACTCCAAGCGCTTGGGGCGCCTCACCCATTCCTATCAGCTAGTCGAAGGCACCGTCGCCGCGGTCGGCGAAGGCGGCGGCCGGATCTATCTGAATTTCGCCAAGGACTGGCGCAGCGATTTCACTATCAGTGTCGACCGCAAGGACGCGCCAGTTTTTGCCGCCGCCGGTATCGACCTCAAAGCCCTCGCCGGGAAACGCCTGCGCGTGCGCGGCTTCCTTGGCTGGCGCAATGGGCCGATGATCGAAGCGAGCCATCCGGAGCAAATCGAGCTGCTGCCGAACGGTTCCGAGCGAGACAAGCCGCCTGCGGAGCCAACAGGGCCGGCTATCGCGCTATAGGCCAAGCAGTGCCATAGTCGTACCCGCCAAGCCGCGCTTAAGGTCAACGGGGAGTGTCCGATCAGCGCCATGGATTCCTTCACCCGCGTCTTTCCGGCCGATTGGACGACGCTCGAGACCGCCTTGGCGCTCCTTGGCGGCCTTGTCCTATTGCTCGGCCTGTCGGCGATCTTGGCGCGCTGGTCGCTGCGCAAGGACCAAATTCGAGTCCAGGTCACGGGCGAGCGGATCGCCGCGCTGATCGCCGGCCAACTGGCGAGCAGTTCGCAGGAGGTGGCGACCGTTTCTCGCTGAAGGAGAGCAACAGCATCAAGGCGCTGATCGCCGAGGCCGTGCGCGCGCTCAATGCGCGGAACACCAGGCCGGCGCGGCGTGCGATCGCCAAGCTCAAAGCGGGCGACAGCGCGTTCGCGACGGCGATGTTAGCCGAGATTGCGCAAGCGAAGCGGGCCGACGCCGAGCGTGCCGCGCGCTCCGCCGCCGCCGCGCTCCGCCACCAAGGCGCGCTCGTTCTACCGGCTGATGTGCAAGAGTCTCTGCTGCTGTTTCAGCAGGCTTACGGGCTGGCGCCGGAAGATCCGGAAAACTTGCTGGCTCTCGCGCTTGTCCAGTTCAGGCTCGGCGACATTCCGAGCGTCGAAGCCTTGATCGAAAAAGCGCGCGGGGTGGAGGCTCAGACGGGCCGCGATGACATCGCCGCGCTGATCGACATGTTCGCCGGCATCTCCATCTGCGGGGCGGGCGCTTTGCCGAAGCGACCGAGCGGGTCGGCGGCGCCGGCCGCATCTTCGCCGAGCACGGCGACGCCAAATCGCAAATCGACGCGCTCATGGCGCTCGCCGGCACGCAGATGAAGGCCGGCGATCTCCAGGGCGCCCTCGCCAATTACAACAAGGCGGCCAAGCTCTGCACTGACAACAATTACGAGTTGGGGCTGGCCCAGCTCTACGCCGATCTCGGTCTCTTGCTGCAAAGTCTCGGCAAGCCTTACGAAGCGGAACAGATGCTGCTCAAGAGCTTCTCCATCGCCGATAAGCTCGGCGAGATCACCATCGCCTCGGTGGCCGTGGGCAATCTCGCCCTGCTCTATCGCGAAACCCAGAATTTCGACCGGGCCGAGGAGATGCTCCGGCAGGCGCTACAGCTCGAGGAGCGTATGAAGCACAAAGACGGGATCGCCCGGGCGAATATCAATCTCGGCACGGTCCTATTCGAAAAGTCCCGGTTCGAGGAAGCCTCCACGCATTTCAAGGAAAGCCTGCGTCTCTACGAGGAACTCGGCCTGCCGGAGCTCGCCTCGCAAGCCGCCTACAATCTCGGCAACGCCCATCGCGCGCTGAAGATCCTGCGAGGCCGAGTCCTGCTACCGCAAGGCGATCGATTTCTTCATGAACGCCAACGACGCCTCGGGCGTGGCCAAGGCAGCTGGCAATCTCGGCGCCGTCTATCTCGACAGCGGCCAGCTGGCATTGAATGTAGATATCAAGGAGCTATAAACAGGAATTTTGACGCGATTGCCGGTCGCGAGAGCGAGCCATCAGCTTACAGCGGAAGTTCTGAAGCTTATTCTCTTGCCTATGGAATTTGTTCTACAGAAGATACGGGAGCTCGGCCCTTACAAGCAACTGCTGACGGATCTGCAAGCCGGGCACCAACGCCCAGGCTTGGGGTTGCCGCGCGCTGTGCGCCTGCCGATAGTGGCGGCTCTGAAGCAGGACTTGGAGCACCCCGTCCTATTCATCACAGACCGTGCAGACCACGCGCTGTCGCTGTTTGATGAATTAGGTTTTTGGAGCCGTTCCCCTCGCTACTTATTCTCTGAGCCCAACCCGCTATTCTATGAGAAGGCGGCTTGGAGCGTCACCACACGCCGGGAGCGCTTGCAGGCACTGGTCGCGCTCTCGGCATATCACCTTCCCTTTGCAGAGAAGCCCGCGCTGCCCCCCATCGTCATCTCATCGGTGCGGGCCCTGATGACGCGCACGCTGGAGCGCCGGGACTTCCTAAAAGCTTGCAAGAAGCTGGCCGTAGGGCAAACAATTCAATCCGACGCCATGCTGCGCGGCTGGGGTGCTACAGGATACCAGCGCGTTAACACCGTCCTGGAGCAGGGGCAGTTCTCCAGGCGGGGTGGGATTGTGGATGTCTGGCCTCCCGCCGATAAACTTCCTTACCGCCTCGATTTCTTTGGCGACGAAATCGAATCCATCCGCCGTTTTGACCCGGCGTCGCAGCGGACGATCGAGCAGATGGACTCCATCCTCATCACACCGGCCCGTGAGGTGATCGCCGGCCCGAGCGATCACACGCCGCAAATGTACGCTGCAGAGTCGGATATTGATCTTTCGGAATTTGATATCCCATTGCTACATCCTCAGCCGTCCAGCCTCATGGATTTCTTGCCGACGAAATCTCTGGTGCTCATCGACGATCTCTCGGTTGTCGAAAGCATGGCGGCGGAAATCGAGGAGTTGGCGGTCCAATTCCGGAAGGAGAGCGTTGCGGAGGGTCTACTCTCAGCCGATTTTCCCGTGCCGTACCTCACATGGCCCGAGCTGGCAGATGAGTTCAGCCGGCTCGGTGCATTGGAGCTGGGTCGCTCGACCGCCTCGGGAGAGAGTGCGACTCTGATGAGGCTCTCTCTGCCGCCTTCATCCAAGACGAACGATTCGGGGGACGGCTGAAGCCATTCAACGAGTACATTTCGCGACTGGTTGCGAACAAAGAAACGGTCATTATCGTATCCCGGCAACGAGAACGCCTTGAGGAGCTTTGGAAAGAAGGGAGCGAGGAATCTGAGGAGGAGAATCCGACCTTCATCGAGGCTTCTCTGTCCGGGGGATTCATCCTCCAGAATCCGGCCGCAGCCAATGTTCACCTCATTACAGATTCTGAGGTGTTCGGCTGGGAAAGGCCACAACCGCGCGCCCGCCAACGAACCATCGTCGAGACGCCCGAAGGATTCTATTCAGACCTGCAGTCCGGGGATTACGTCGTTCACATCGATCACGGGATCGGTAGGTTTATTGGTCTGGTACAGCGTAACCTGGACGGCCATGAGCGGGAATACCTGGCGGTGGAATACGATGGCGGCGGCCAACTATATGTGCCCGTTCATCAAGCCGATCGGCTCACGCGCTATGCCGGCGCGGAAGGCGGGGAGCCGGCGCTAGACCGTCTGGGCGGGCAGGAGTGGCACGAGAAGAAAGGCCGCGTCAAGGAGGCCGTGCTTGAGGTCGCGCAGGAGATGCTCGATCTATATGCGCGCCGGCATGTCGTACGCGGTTACGCTTTCAAGCCGGATACGTCCTGGCAGAAAGAGCTGGAGGACAGTTTCCCTTACGTAGAGACAGACGACCAGAAACGCGCATTGGCGGAGATCAAGCGTGACATGGAAATCGGCGCGCCCCATGGACCGGCTGCTGTGCGGAGATGTGGGATATGGCAAGACGGAGGTCGCGCTGCGGGCTGCATTCAAAGCTGTGATGGATGGCAAGCAAGTCGCCATTCTGGTTCCGACCACGGTCCTGGCTCAACAGCACTACGAGACCTTCCTACAGCGGCTGGCGACATTCCCAGTGAAGGTGGAAATGCTGTCACGCTTCCGCTCGCAGCACGAGCAGAGCGAGATCCTGCTTGGGCTGGCTGTGGGTGAGATCGATATCGTCATCGGAACACACCGGTTGCTCTCCGCCGATGTGCAATTCAAGGAACTGGGTTTGGTGATCATCGATGAAGAGCAGCGCTTTGGTGTTACCCACAAGGAAGTGCTGAAGCGGTTGCGAACCGAAGTGGATGTGCTGACACTCACAGCTACACCGATCCCGCGCACGCTGTATATGGCGCTCACAGGCGTGCGGGATATCTCCAACCTCAACACGCCGCCGGAGGAACGCCTGCCGATCGTTACGCACGTCGGGCCTTACTCACCGCAACTGGCGCGCCAGGCGATCCTGCGAGAGCTGGAGCGCGGCGGGCAGATCTTCTTCGTGCACAACAGGGTGAACACGATCGACGCGATGAAAGCGCACCTGGACCAACTGGTGCCGGAGGCGCGCGTGGACGTGGGCCACGGACAGATGCCCGAGCATCAACTGGCAGCGGTGATGCATCGCTTCAACCAGGGCGAGACGGACATCCTGCTTTCGACCACCATCATCGAGTCGGGACTGGATATTCCCAACGCGAACACCCTGATCGTGGATCGTGCAGATACGTTCGGGCTTGCACAGCTCTATCAGCTGCGCGGGCGGGTGGGCCGAGGGGCGGCGCGGGCTTACGCCTACTTCTTCCGTCATCGCAAGCTCTCGCCCACGCCGGATGCGCAGCAAAGGTTGGAGGTGATCGCAGAGAACACGCAGCTCGGCGCGGGATATTCCATTGCCATGCGGGACCTGGAGATACGCGGCGCGGGAGAACTGCTGGGAACACATCAGCACGGGCACATCCAGGCGGTGGGCTTTCATCTCTACACGCGCTTGCTCGCGGATGCCGTGCGCCAGATCCGCCGGATCGAGATCGCAAAGACGGAGGGCGGGGCCAAGGACGGCGGAACGATGATCGACGCAGCGCTGGCGAACCTCACGCAACCGATCTCGATGCCGGTAAACGTGGACCTGCCGCTGGCGGTCGGCATCCCGGCAGACTATATCAGTGACCAGGACCTGCGGCTGCGGCTCTATCGCAGGATCGCTGACTTGCGGGATGAGACGGAAATCGAAGCTCTGGCAAGTGAGTTCCAGGACCGGTTCGGGCCGCTGCCGGAAATGGTGCAGAACCTTCTCTATCAGATGCGGGTGAAGCTGCGAGGAGAGAAGGTCGGACTGGCCGCGATCGGATGGGAAACGGGCCAGGTGGTGCTGCGCTTTCCTCCATCAGATGATAAAGAGGATCGGCGGCTGGGGGATCTGGGGCCGGATATCCGTGGTGGCAGGGGGGCGTACTGGTGCACATTCGGGAAGGACGCGGATTGGAAGCAGCGGCTGCTGGAGACGTTGGACCAACTCTCGCACCGGACTGTGCGCTAAGTCGCGGGCTGCCCAACGGGGGCTAGTAGTACTTCTCTATCCCGCCGAAACCGAACTGTTTGTTCTTCGCGGTCATCTTGATGAAGTAATTCAGGCGCTTGCGGAACTCCGCGGGACGGCTGGCGCGCGCCCTCGATGAAGCCGATGCGGATGCGCTTGTAGGCGGGGGATAGCTTACGGTAATTGGCATAGGCGGCCTTATCGGACTTGATGGCCTCGAGGATATCTTTTGGGACTCTAAAGCGCGCGGAGGATTGAGGGGGCAGGCTGGCGAGCACGCTTTTGGCAACCTTGCCTGCCGCGATGAGCTTCCTCAGGCGCTCCTGGTTGGCGGGCGAGTAAGCGGTCTTTGGGTTGCGGGGAGAGAAGCGCTGGGCAAAGCGTTCGTCGTCGATGGCGCGGACGGTGCTGTCGATCCAGCCGAAGCAGAGGGCCTCCTCGACGGCGTCGTTGTAGGGGATGCGAGGCTTGCCGGACGCCTTCTTGTAGTAGACCAGCCAGACGCCGCTGGAGCTCTTGTAGTTCTTGCGGAGCCAGGCGCGCCACTTGCGACGGTCGGGGAGGGAGAGGGTCTTTATGGCGGACATGAGGGTACCTGGCGGGCAGTATAGCATGAGGAGCGTGTAAGGGATCGGCGAAGTCGCGCGCGTAATGAATTCAAAGAGGGACAATGGGAGGGGATGGGAAGGGGAGTCGGGAATCGAGAATGGGAAATCGGCGGGGGCGTTGAAAAGTAACGAGTAATCAGTAACCAGTGACCAGTAACCGGTACCGGTGAGCAGTCGCTGGTAAGCAGCGGATAGCGGATGGTGGTCAGCGGGCGGGGGATTGTTTGAAGGGGACGAGCATAGGGCTGTGCGGGGCGGGCGCTGGCGGAGAGGGCACCAGCGAAAACCAGGAGTGTCTAGCTTGTTGGGCTCGCCTTCGGCTACGCGGGGATCGCTTCCACTCTGCTCCGCTGAAGCGGGGTTCCCAATAGCGGGGATAATATCCCTCCCGCTGAAGCGGGATCCCCAAGTACGGGGACGATGTCTGCGTCCCGCCTCCGGCGGGATTTTCGCTTCGCTCCGACTTCGCTACGACTGGGGAGCGCTACGACAACCCACCTATATCTTGTTCCACTGTGTGGAAGAGGGCGACCCGCCGGTCGCCCCTACCGCGTGAGGAGGTGCGAGGTGGGATGGCAGACAACGAAGCTTGCGGGTATGCTGGTAGGTGAGTTTGCCCTCGCTTTGTGGGATTCCCCGCGCTGAAGCGGCGCCTCCGCCCCGCTACGGCAAGATCGGGGACGGTGCCTACGCTGCAGTGCGCTCCGACTTCGCTGTGGGGCACGGCGGGGTTGTGGCGGATGATGAGGAGCGAAGGGTCGCCGTTCCCCTACGGGGCGCTGAGCAGTTGGGAGAAAGAACGTTCCCGGAAATGAACCGGCGTAGGAAAAACGCGCTTGGCGGGGAAGAACGCCCTTGCAGGGAGAACTCCTGCACCGTCGGCCTTCGGCAGGGAGAGCTCCTCCGCAGGTGATATTGCACCTGCATCTTCGGCAAGGAAAGTGCCTGCACCTTCGGCAGGGAAAGCACCTGCACCTCCGGCGTTCGGCCCGCCGTCGCGCGACGTGGGCCACTCTTTCAGACACTTCGCGAAAACTCACTTTTTCGGATGTGAACAATCCGCTTTATAATTCGCAGACTCCACATTGAGGCCAGAGAAAACTCTTGTTTTCCCACATCAAGGATCTCATCATCGGGCCGTCACTGCCGACTCAATCCAGCTTGCTATGGGCGGCTGGACAAGATCCGCGCGCTGGCGGCGTTCTCACCGGATGCCCTGGCATCCATCGCTTATGCCAACCAGGAGATCTACCTGGGGCTGGTGCTGGCGGGGAGCGCGGGGCTGGCGTATGCGTGGCCCATCAGCCTGGCGATTGCCAGCCTCCTGGCGGTAGTGGCGCTATCGTACTATCAGACGATCCACGCGTATCCATCGGGGGGCGGGTCGTACATCGTGGCGAGGTCGAACCTGGGCATACTGCCAGGGTTGACCGCCGCATCCGCGCTGCTGATCGATTACCTGCTCAACGCGGCCGTGAGCCTGACCGCGGGCGTGGCGGCCATCGGATCGGCATTCCCGATCCTGCTGCCGTACAGGGTGCAGATCGCGCTCATCCTCCTGCTCATCATTACATTGCTAAACCTAAGAGGCCTGCAGGAAACGGGCACGGCGATGGCCGTACCGGTATACTTTTTCATCGCGACCTACCTGCTAATGATCGTGTACGGTTTCATCCGGCTGGCGATCTCGGGGCCGGTGCCGGTGGAGTCTGCCAATGTACCGGCTATTCAGCCGGTGACCCTCTTCCTGGTGCTTCACGCCTTCTCTACGGGCAGCACCGCACTGACGGGCGTTGAGGCCATCAGCAATGGGGTGCCTGCATTCCGTCATCCGGAGGCCAAGAACGCGGGGCGCACTCTGCTCATCATGGCGCTGCTGATGGGAATGCTGTTCGTGGGGACCATTGCACTCACGCACTTCCTGGGCGTAACCGCGCTGCCGCACGAGACCATCCTATCGGCGCTGGCGCGTCGACTGATGGGGACAAGCGTCTTCTACTACATCATCCAATTTGCGACGCTGGCGATACTGACCGTGGCGGCGAACACCAGCTTTGCGGGTTTCCCGCGAACTCTGCGGCAATCCTGGCGCGCGATACGTTCCTGCCGCGCCAACTCAGCAGCCTGGGCGACCGGCTGAGCTTCACCAACGGGATCGTCCTGCTAAGCATCGGCACGGCGGCGCTCATCATCTTCTTTGGCGGTGACTCGCACGCACTCGTACCGCTATTCGCAGTGGGCGCATTCCTGGCATTCACGCTATCCCAAGGCGGGATGGTGCTGCACTGGGTGAAGGAGCACGGCCGAGGGTGGGCGTTGAAGTCATTTATCAACGGATTGGGCGCACTGGCAACGGGCACGACGCTGATCGTGGTGGCAGTCAGCAAGTTCACAACCGGCGCGTGGATCACCATCATCCTGATCCCGGCAATCGTGACCACATTCCTGCGGGTGCATAAACATTACAAGCAAGTGCGCGCGCAGCTCACGCTGCATGGGCTGCCGCCGGGGCTGCGACCCGTGGCTCCGGCGCGAGTGGTTATCCCCATCTCGGGAGTACACCGGGGCATGGTGAATGCGGTGCTCTTCGCGGAATCGATTCTCGCGGGATGTGACGGCGGTTTTCGTGGAGCTGGAGCCGGGCTCGGGAGAAAAGGTAAGCGAGGATTGGAGCGTGTGGTGGCCCGACATCCCGCTGGTGGTGGTGCCGTCTCCGTATCGCTCCCTGGTAGAGCCGCTGCTGCAATACCTTGACCAGACCGACCTGGAGCACAACGATGGGCAACTGGCAGTGGTGGTGCTGCCTGAATTTGTCACCACACATTGGTGGCAGAACCTATTGCACAATCAAACAGCCTTATTGGTGAAGGCGGCGCTCCTGTATGGGCGTCGTCGCAGCGGGGGAGAGCGTGTGGTGGTGGATGTGCCGTACCATCTGCGCGGATGATCGAGATGAGGCCGCCTTTGGCATAAGACTTACAGGAGTAAGATGCGACGTTAGCAAATGATGTTCATACTGCCGCTACTACTATTCATGGCGAGCTGCGGCATACTTCCAAAAAACCTTAGCAACAATGGGGGCAAGCCGACGGAGAGCGTTGAACAGATCGTGCAGGCGACGTTCGCCGCGCTGACCGCAGAGGCAGGAGGACAGCCACTGCTAACGCCCGTGGCAGAGACGCCCACGGCGGGCAGTGGACGAGGCGCGATCAGCGGCTCATTAAACTACCCGGCTGACAGCCTGCCGCCGATGTATGTGACGGCTTACGAGGTGGGTACCCACAACTACAAGTATGTGACCACCAACCCGGGACAGTCGACCTTCCTCATCGATCAGCTCGAGGCGGGGACGTATCATGTCGTGGCATACACGGTGGGAGGCGGGGGATTTCCGGCGGGGCTGGCAGGCGGATATACAAAGGCGGTGCCGTGCGGAATGGCGACGGAGTGCGCGGACCACAGCCTGATCGACGTGAGCGTGGCGAGCAGGGCAGACTGCGGCGGGGGTGAAGGTATACGACTGGAACGCGCCGGCGGGGACTTTTCCGCCAGCGCCGCAACGAGTGGCGCTCACGGGGGTGCCGTTGGGAATCGATACACTACCGGCGCCGACGGCGGAAGGAAGCATTGCAGGGAACCTGATGTATCCGGCGAGTGCGCTGCCTGCGCTGCGAATCGTGGCGTTCCAGGTGGGGTCGAGCGCCAATTACCACATTGACACGGCGCTGGGACAGGCGAGTTACCAGATCGATCACGTGCCGCCGGGTACGTATCACGTGGTGGCGTACGTGCTGCCGGGAGGCGGGTTCACGAGCGGGCTGGCAGGAGGGTATACGCAGATGGTGCCATGCGGGCTTAAGAGCGGCTGTAACGATCATACGCTTCTGGACGTGGTGGTTACGGCGGGGAAGGTGACGAGCGGTGTGGACCCGAATGATTTCTACGCGGACGCCGGGACATTTCCGCCGGATCCGGTGAAGTGAAGCGGAAGAGTAGCTTGGTGCTGCGCACGGGGCGAGGCGTGCATTCAACGTCCCGCAGGGAAGTAGTCATAGACAAGAGGAGCTGCGTCCTGCGTCGGCGGACCTAACCCCCGGCCCCTTCCCGAACCGGTGAAGCGGGGCCTGCAAATCATGACGAAGTCAACAAGCGGACCGATCTCGTCTATTGATGCTCTAAGACGTTGCGGGCATACTTCGCAACGTCAACTGCCGATCCGTTCCCGAAACGGGAAGGTGTCGCTGCAAAAATGATGAAGGAGCGAGTGGAGGCTTGCTTCTACATCTCGGCAAAATGTACCGATTCTTCCTGGGCATCCCCAGTACGGGGACGAGTATCCCCTAAGTACGGCGATGCTGTCTCTGTCCCGCTGAAAGCGGGATCCCCAAGATCGGGGACGATGTCTTCGCAAGTCACTTCGATCCGCTACGACTGGGATGCGCTCACGAGGACGGAGCTAATGTCTTCCACTGCGTGGAAGAGGACGGCCAGATGGTCGCCCCTACGGCCGGACTGGCAGTCCGACCTAATCGAGATGGCGGCCTGCAGAACCTTGCGGGGGGGGCGGTGGCAGATCGGTTTGCGCTTGCTTTGCGGGACGGCCCGTTCAAGCGCGATACCCAAGTGCCGGAAACGGGCTCCCCAAGGACATGGGGTACACGTAAAGCCCGCACTGAAAGCGGGCTCAGCTTCGACTGTGTTACGACCCCGCGGAGCGGAGCCTCCGCCGGAGTGCGCAACGGCAAGGGAACAGTACGCGTAAGGGTTAGGTAAGGCGGAGTGGGGACAATATCTGGCTGTGGCGTTGTCCACGGATGGAAGAGATCTGTTTGCGAGGGCGCGGCGGATCAGAGAATACGTAGCGAGCGCATTGGACTTGTCTTTATCGTTTATGATATAATAGAACGCACGTTCTTACGGAATATACCCTAGGAATCCCATGACATTCAAACTCCAAGCCCCCTTCCAACCGACCGGCGATCAGCCTGAGGCTATCGCACAACTCGTGGATGGCATTCGCCATGGCATGAAGAACCAGGTGCTGCTGGGCGCGACGGGCACCGGTAAGACGTTTACGATCGCATCGGTGATCCAGGAATTGCAGATGCCGGCGCTGATCATGGCGCACAACAAGACGCTGGCGGCGCAGCTTTACGCCGAGTTCAAGGAGTTCTTCCCGGAAAATGCGGTGGAGTACTTCGTTTCGTACTACGACTACTACCAGCCGGAAGCGTATGTGCCGCGGCACGATCTCTACATCGAAAAAGAGACCGAGATCAACGAGCAGATCGAACGGATGCGACTGGCGGCGACAACGTCACTGGTGTCGCGCAAGGATGTGATCATCGTGGCGTCCGTGTCGTGCATCTACGGATTGGGGAGCCCGGAGGAATTCGGGAAGAGCACGGTGACGATGAAGGTGGGGGAGATCTATCGCCGCAACGCGCTGATCAGGCGACTGGTTGAATCACAGTACCAACGCAACGACCTGGAACTGCGCCCGGGGAACTTCCGCGTGCGCGGGGACACGCTGGAGATCATCCCGGCGTACGAGGACCGGCGCGGCTTCCGCATCGCGTTCTTCGGCGATGAGGTGGAGCGTATCTCGGAGTTCAACCCGCTCACCGGCGAGATCTACCAGGAGCCGAACGAAGTATCCATCTATCCGGCGAAGCATTACCTTGCCGAGGGCGACAAACTGAAGGAAGCCATCGCCGACATCGAGAAGGAGCTGGAAGAGCGAGTGGCACTGTTCAAGGCCGAGGGCAAACATATCGAGGCACAGCGCATCGAGCAGCGGACGCGCTACGACATCGAGATGCTCAAGGAAGTGGGCTATTGCTCGGGTATCGAGAACTACTCGCGGCACCTGGACCGCCGACCGGCGGGCACGCATCCGTGGACGATGATCGACTTCCTGCCGAGCGAGTATTTGATGTTCATCGACGAGAGCCACATGACCGTCCCGCAGATACGCGGCATGTACAACGGCGACCGGTCGCGCAAAGAGACGCTGGTGGAGTATGGCTTCAGACTGCCGAGCGCGGTGGACAACCGCCCGCTGAAGTTCGACGAATTCGAAGAGGTGATGGGTTACACAGTCTACACGTCGGCCACGCCGGGGCCGTATGAGATGGGAAAGGCGGAGCGAGTCGCGGAGCAGATCATCAGGCCGACGGGGTTGGTGGACCCGCAGGTGGAGATCCGCCCGACGAAGGGGCAAGTCGACGACCTGATCGGCGAGATCCGCCAGCGAGTGGAGCGGGGCGAACGAGTACTGGTCACCACGCTGACCAAGCGCATGGCGGAGGACCTGGCGGACTACCTGATGGAAATGGGGATCAAGGTCCACTACTTGCATTCCGAGGTGGAGACGCTGGAGCGCGTGGGAATCCTGAGAGACCTGCGCCTGGGCGTGTTCGACGTGATAGTGGGTATCAACCTTCTGCGGGAGGGGCTTGACCTGCCGGAGGTATCGCTGGTGGCGATCCTGGATGCGGATAAGGAAGGGTTCCTGCGGTCGGCAACAGCGCTGATCCAGACAACGGGCGCGCGGCCCGGCATCTCAACGGGCGGGTGATCATGTACGCCGACAAGATGACCGATTCGATGAACGCGGCCATCTCGGAAACGACACGGCGGCGCGCGAAGCAGGTGAAGTTCAACGAGGATAACGGGATCACGCCGGTGAGCATTCACAAGGCGATCCGCGATATTACCGATCAGCTTTCGGGCGAGGCGAAGGACAAGGCGATGGGCATTGCCGAGTCGAAGGCGGAATACCGGGCGAAGCACGATAAGACGTCACAGAGCGAGCTGCAGAAGATCATCGCGGAGATGGAAAAGCAGATGAAGGATGCGGCGCACAACCTGGAATTCGAGAAGGCGGCGGCGATTCGAGACGAGATGTATGAGTTGAAGGCGATCCTGGCGGAGGATGCGGGGCTGAAGCCGTGGGAGAGGATCAAGCTGCTGGTGGGGGAGGAGTGAGCTAAGAGACTGTTTCTTAAATGGTAATTACTCGCATAGACCCTACCCCGACCCTCCCCTAAAGGGGAGGGAGAGGTCCGAATTTCGAGATATGAGTGGGAAGACACCACCCATATCTCGAAATTCGGAAGCAAGTACGACGTGTGAGCATGCAGCAGAGGACTTAAGAAACACTCTCTAACTGTCCTTGGGGCTGCTCCTGGAACACGGACGAATTCGATCTGGGGTTGGCAAATCGGGGAGGCATGCATGGAACATCCCGCAGGTTGGATTCAAAGGCAAGAGGAGTCACGGGAACCTGCGGGACGGGGCGGCAGGAAGAAATGTGCGCGTATTCCAATATGAAGGCGATAGACTCCTCTGCATAGGACTTGAGCGCCTACGTCAGCTACGGATGGAGGAGGTGAATAACATTGTTCACAACCGAGGAGAGGGAGGAGCTGCGGAAGGAACTCCTCCAAGCGGCGCAGGCGGATCCGCGGGTCGCCGGCGCGGCGATCACCGGCTCCGCCAGCCTGGGTAATGAGGATCGCTGGTCGGATATCGATCTCGCGTTCGGTGTGCGGGATGAGGCGGACATTGCGAGCACCGTTGCGGACTTTAGTGAGCGAATGTACCGCGACCATCACGCGCTTCATCACCTGGATGTCTGGAGCGGCAGGTGGGACTATCGGGTCTTTCTCCTGCCGAGCACCCTGCAGGTAGATCTCGCGTTCGCGCCGGCTGATGACTTTGGCGCCCGGGCACCCAGCTTCAAGCTCGTATTCGGCACTGCAGTCAAACAGTTGGAAGTCGCACCAACAAGGGCTGAGGAGGTAATCGGTCTGGCCTGGTTATACGCTTTGCACGCACGGTCTTCCATCGCACGCGGGAAATTCTGGCAAGCCGAATACATGATCAGCGCCATGCGAGATCAAGTCCTGGCGCTCGCGTGCGTCCATCGCGGCCTGACCGCCCGAGAAGGCCGCGGTATGGACCGCCTCCCCGTGGAGGTGACCGCTCCACTCCAAGACGCCGCTCGTCCGCTCGCTCGATACCGATGAATTGCTTCGGGCATTCCGGGTCATTATGAGCGGTCTAGTCCGCGAGATGCGGAGCTTCGAGCAAGAACTAGCGGTACGGCTGGAACAAACTTTGCATGATCTACTTCTTGCTGCATAAGTATCCAAGCATGTGGTGACCGGCGCAGGAGAGGAAAGCAGCTGAGGACTTTGGCGCACGGGCGCCCACCTTCAAGCTCGTGTTCGGCACCGCAGTCGAACAGTTGGAAGTCGCATCAACAAGCGCTGAGGAGGTAATCGGTCTAGCCTGGTTATACGCTTTGCACGCACGGTCTTCCATCGCACGCGGGAAATTCTGGCAAGCCGAATACATGATCAGCGCCATGCGAGATCAAGTCCTGGCACTGGCGTGCGTCCATCGCGGCTTGACCGCCCGAGAAGGCCGCGGTATGGACCGCCTCCCCGTGGAGGTGACCGCTCCACTCCAAGACGCGCTCGTCCGCTCGCTCGATACCGACGAATTGCTTCGGGCATTCCGCGTCAGTATGAGCGGTCTAGTCCGCGAGATGCGGAGCTTCGAGCAAGAACTAGCGGTACGGCTGGAGCAAACGTTGCATGATCTACTTCTTGTTGCATAAGTATCCAAGCACGTGGTAACCGGCAGCAGGCGAGGAAAGCAATTCGAGTTTACTGCTTGTTGCATATTGATCTAAACAGGTCGCAATCGGTAGCAGGGCAGAAAGCAATATTCAGGTTTAGATAATTACGCAGTACCTTGCAGATAATTACGCACTACCCTGTGACCGCGGGCTCGGGCCCCACGTCGCTTTGAGCACTGGAAGGCAAACAGATAGTATATACAGTGGTTGACACTTTACTCAGTTGAATTCCTGCTCCACATGTGTTGACAGGCTCCGTATTCAATAGCAAGAGGCCTCCGAGGTGAACAAACTCGGAGGCCTCTTGCGTGGCATGCATTGGTCGTCACGGTTAGATCAATGCGCGTGCAGAACCACAACGGTACTTCGATCAGCCTGCGCAGGCTTTCCATATTTTGCCAGCCAGGCTTCTGCCGCAGCCTGACCAGTCACGACGTTGAAGTCGGCTTTGGCAGGTTTCGCATACCTTCTTGCCCAGGCCTCCGCCGCGGCTTGCCCAGTCAGAACGATCAGGCAGTCGTTTTTGCTCTGGAGGCAAGAGACTAAGCTGGTTTCACCGAAGGCGAGGCGGATGTCACGGGCTTGTCCGGGCTGCGTAGAAGAGCCATCTGCCGAGGATTTCTTCGACGATGACGAGCAGGAGGACAACGAGGGCAGAGTAGATCTGGAACGCCGCCGGGAGGAAGAATAGAGCAGCACAGCCAATGAGGGCTAACAGGATCAGACCGAGTTGGAGGGGCTTTCTTTCGAGCGAAAGGGGCTTGCTCCACGTTACGATTGCCTGGGTAATCAATAAGGCAAGCGCGAGAAGGCCGGCCTGGGGCAATTGGACGGAGTGGATATGCATCCAGGCCAACAATGGGGCCATGCCGAGGATGCCGAGAAGGGCGGCGCTGAGGAAGAAGCGAAGCTCCGTGCGCCACGAGTCCCAGGCGGGGACGGAGCGGAGGCGATAGACCTGGGACATGCAATCGATCAGGGCAAGGCCGAGCAACGCGGTGAGCGAGGAGGGGATGGCGGGGTTGCCATGCAAAAGCAAGGTTACGAGGGTCACGAGCCAGCCGAGGCCGAAGAGCAACGAATAGAGGATCTCGCGGCTCAGGCGGGATTTGCGGAGATTGTTGAGCACACGCCAGGCGTTGCGCCTGGCGCCAAGGTGGGCAAAGGATGCGAGCAGTCCGAAGCCGAGGCAGAGGCCGATGAGCAACATCGGCAGGAGTTGCTGTCCCACATCCGGGAACAGCCATAACATGGCCCAGAAACCGCCTACAGCCATTTGTACGAGCAGCGTAAAGGCAACCAGGGGTGCTTCATCGAACCGGGCTGATACATGCCCGCTCCGTTGCGCTGAGGCGCTTTCTGCCGGATGGATCTCTTCGAGATTGGCGGTCCGTTTGGCTTCGATGGAACTCATGGCGGGGTGGGGTTTGATCGCCAGATGCGGCTGCGTGAACGAATTGCGAGGCAGGGGAAAGGGATAGGCTGCGGGGGGAGTTGCCCACAGCGCGATGTGACCCGCAGCAAGCGCGGGAAGCGGCTGGCTATCATCGACTTCCATGTAGTCCAATACCCTCAGCGGGCAGGCGGCGACGCAGGCGGGAGGCAGGCCTGCATCCAAATTGTCGGAGCAGAAATCGCACTTGGTCATATAGCCGGCGGCTCGATCGTATTGTGGCGCGCCATAAGGACAGGCCCAGGCGCAATAACCGCAACCGACGCACTTGGACGAATCCAGGGTGACAATGCCATCCGGGCGGACGGTATAGGCGTTCACCGGGCATACGCCCGCGCACTTGGGATGGACGCAGTGGTTACATGCCAACGAAAGGTTATAGGAGAAGACCGTGGACGTCCAGGCCGCGCCCTCCTGTTTCCACGAGCCGCCGGAGACCTCATACACGCGGCGCCAGAGCACGCCGAGCGGGAGGCGGTTCTTATCCTTGCAGGCGACCTGGCAGGCCTTACAGCCCGAACAGGCCGAGGCATCGAGGACGAAGGCGTAGGTCATACGGCCCTCGAGGATGGGAGAGAGCGGGGCTTGCCTTTTGTCTCTGACTTCTCGACCTGCACCATGATGGTGTGCTGCGCGGTTGCAAACGCGAAGGGCGTCCAGCGATGAGAGGTGAGGACATTGACACAGCCGCCGCGGTCTGTGCCCTCGGCATCTGGCGCGTACCAGGCGCCCTGCGGAATATCGATCACGCCGGGCATGATGCGATCCGTGAGGCGGCAGGGCAGGATCAACGCGCCGCGGTCATTGTAGACTTTGACGCCGTCGCCATCCCGGATGCCGCGGGAGGCGGCGTCGAGGGGGTTAATGAACACGCGCTGAGGGAATGCCTCCTCCAGCCAGTCATTGTTATCGTGGGTGGAATGGACGCGGTGGAGGGTGTGATGGCCGATGGCCTGCAGAGGATATAGTTGATCGCCGGAGAACGGGCTTTCCCACTCCTGAACATATTTGGGGATGGGAGGAATCTCATCGGGCTGGTGGCGGTCAAAGAGCTGCTGTGAGAAGATTTCGATCTTACCGGAGGGGGTAGAGAGCGGGTGCGCCTCGGGGTCTCGGCGGAAGTCGGCGAAGGCAATGGCAGGGTTGGTGGCGGGACGCGTCCAGGCGCCGAGGTTCTGCTCGAGGAATTCGTCGAGGGTGGGCAACTCGGGGAAGCGCAGGCGGCGAAACTCGCCCAGGCAGAAATCGACCCAGCCTTTTTCGTCGCGGCCCTCGGTGAAGAGGTCGCCGATATTCAGGCGTTCGGCAAGCTCGGCGCAGATGCGATAGTCGGACTTGCATTCGCCGGGAGGCTCGACCAGCTTGGGCTGGAGGATGACTTCATCGCCGTACTTCCAGCCGTCCTCGACGCCCCAGGTCTCGAATTGAGTGCAGGCGGGGAGGATGAGGTCCGCGAATTTGCCAGTGGGGGTCAGGAAGTTATCCTGCACCGCGATGAATTCCACCTTCGATGGGTCGCGCAGGAGGTTGGCGGTGCGGTTGACATCCGCGTGCTGATTGATGAGGCAGTTCGTCGCGACGGCGTAGATCAGCTTGATATCGTTGTCGAGGCGGGGGACGCCGCGCACACCGTCTGCGGAGGTCATGTCTTTTCCGCGGAGGCAGGCCTCGGACCAGAGGAAGACCGGAATTTCCGCTTTGACCGGATTTTCGCCGGAGGGGAAGACCGTCCACAAGCCGCCGCCATCGGGGGCCTGCAAGCCCAATCCGCTGGCCCAGCCGCCGGGTATGCCGACGTTGCCGGTGATGGCTGCGAGCACACAGCCCGCGCGGACGACCTGCTCGCCGTAGGCGCGGCGCTGCATGCCATAACCCTGGTAAAGCACCGCGGGCTTGATGGTGGCGTACTCGCGGGCGATGCGCGCGATGGTGGAGGCGGGAACGGCGGTGATGGCTTCGGCCCACTGCGGAGTTCTTGGGCGTGCCGTCGCGAGCGCCGAGGATGTAATCGGAGTAACTCTCCGCACCGTCAACGGGCATCTGAGTGGAGTCGAAGCCGACGCAATGCGTGCGAACGAATTCGGCATCGTAGAGGTGCTCGGTGAGCATCACGTAGGCCATGGCGCTCATCATGGCGGCGTCGGTGCCGGGGCGAATGGGGATCCACTCGTCGGCGAGAGAGGCGGCGCTGAGAGAGTGGCGCGGGTCGATGCAAACGATGCGCGCGCCGGCCTGACGGGCCAACTTGAGGAAGTAATCGCTGTTGGTGCCGTCGCGCATCTCGGCGGGGTTCCAACCCCACATCAGGATGTATTTGGAATTGAGCCAGTCCTGCCGCTGATTGCCGGTGACGAGGGTGCCGTACACGGTGGGCGTGGCGAGATTGATGGCGCCCCACGAATAGGAGTTGTAGATGCCCAGGCAGCCGCCGAAGAGATTCAGCAGGCGACGGGCGACATGCGAGCCATTGAGCTGGTTGTAGGAGCCGGTGCCATAGGGAACGAACAACGCGGAGTTGCCGTAACGGTCCTTGACGCGCTGCATTTCGCGGGCAAGGGTGTCGAGCGCCTCGTCCCAGGAAATGGGGGCGAACTTGCCCTCGCCGCGTTCGCCGAGTGCGCTTGAGAGGAGTGGTGAGACGGTCGGGGTGGTATTGGCGGCGGAGATAGGAGCGGCCGCGCACACAGGCGCGCAGTTGCGGGGAGGCGAGGGAATTGGGGCGGTCATCTGCGTCGAGGCGGATGATGCGGCCGGACTGAACGTGTGCGACGAGCATGCAACGTCCGCCGCAGTTGTGGGCGGGGCAGCCGACGCGGATCTTCGTTACAGGCGCAGAGGGCTCAGGGGCTTGTGTTTGTTTCCTGGAGGTGAAGAGGCCCATGCCTCAAGTGTAGGACTAAGGCACCCCGAAAGGTAGTGATAGATGTAAGGAATTCGGTCGAACGGGTGAGGGGAGTGGGGAGGATATAAGAATACCGCCGCGAGGCGGTATTCATTGTTAAAGCACACGGGGTTGAACGGCTGCAAGCTACTCGAGCATTAGTGCACCATGGTCCCGAAGGCTAGGCCGAGCAGGTAGGTGATGATCGCTTCGCCGAGGCCGACGACGGTCATCTCTGCGCCGCCGCGCCAGGGGCTGAGGCCGGTGACGACGGTCTTGGCTGCGCCGATGAGAAAATGGGCGAGCGTGCTGATGACGAACGAGGCAACGATCGCGGGAATGCCGCGGGTGAAGAAGAAGGGAATGATCGGGATGAACGCGCCGGCGGCGGTCGAGAGGGTTGCCGAGAGGGCCGAGACCAACGGATTGGGATAGGCCTGCTCGGAGAGGCCAAGCTCCTCGCTGCCGAGGGTCTTGAGAGCCGACTCGGGCTGGGCGATGAGACGCTTGGCGAGGGACTTGGCTTCGTCCTCCGGAACACCCTTAAGCTGATAGAAGAGGGCAAGCTCCTCTTCTTCCTCTTCAGGATGAGTCTCGAGCTCTCGGCGCTCGCGGCGGAACTCGGCCTCCTGCACCTCACGCTCCGTTTTGGTGGCGAGGTAAGCGCCGGAACCCATGGAGAGGGCGGAAGCCAGCATGCCTGCCAGACCGGCGATCAACACCGCCTCGCCGCCGGCTGTGGCGCCGGCAACACCGGAAACGATCCCAAAGACCGAGCCAAGGCCGTCGTTGGCGCCATAGATCGCCTGACCGATCCAGCCGCCGCCGCTGCGATGCCAGCTCTCGCGGTGGAGGATGGTGTCGAGCATGGCCTGCGGGCCGGTGAGGGCGCTGGCGGGCGAGTCGCCGGTGCGCTGCATGGCGCCGCTATGGACCTCCTCATCGTGCTGGACGGTGAGAATGACGCCGCGGTCCGCCTCGGTGGGGGCGATGTCGGCGAGGTCGCCGTACATGCGCGTGTCATCATCTTCATTGCTCTCGATGCGCTTGAGAGCATTGTCGGTGCCGCTCTGGACGAGGGTCCAGCGCCATAGCTTCTCGTACAAAGACTCCGAGTCGGAGGGGACGGATGCGCCCAACTCCTTAAGGCGCGCTGCCCAACGCTCGGCGTGGCGGCTCTCGGTCTCGGAGAGGCCAAGGAGGGCGTTGCGCCGGCCTTCGTTGGATTCGCGTTGGGCGAGGGCGCGGTAGATGCGTCGGCTTGCGCGCTCTTTTCGAAGCGCAATCTGCAAGCCCTTGATGAATTTGGATTGGTCTATATCCTTCATGATTCCCTCCGATTGGCATCGATGCAAGCGCAGGTACGCGTTTACACGTCAGTTCAGACGGTGCTGCTATCGATGCGCGTAGCCACAGAACACTTGGTTGCTGCAAGATAAGGCATCAAGGAACAGCGGCGCTGCCGCTGCGGATATTTTACTCGCTCACAGCGAGGGGAATGAGCAGGAGCGGCTTTCGAGTGCGCTGCGCGACGTGGGGGGCAACACTACGCGCCCAGAAAGCGCCAACGCCAGCTTTGCCATGCGTGCTCAGGATGATCATGTCGACACGCGAGCGGTCGGCGGTCCTGGCGATGGTAGGCGCGGGGTCGCCGCGGGCAACGTCTGCTGAACTTTTGATGCCCTTGAGGCGCAACTCCTCGACGTGATCGCGGAGGTGCGTGCGGGCGGTCTCTTCGCGCATGTCGAGCATGGCGAGCGTGGTGGCGGGCATAAGGCTGCTGGCGGCTGCCTGCTCGCCGGTGAGGGTGGAGAAGGTGGCAACCACGCTCAACAGGTGCAGCTCCGCATCGAACGCCTTTGCAAGAGATTCGGCTAGCGGGAGGCCATCGTCATGAATGGAGTCGGGATCGAGGGGGAGGAGTATCTTCTCCAACTTGAAGGGAGGCGAATCCGGACGGATGAGCAGCAGTGGCGCGGAACCCTGGGCAACGACCTGTTGGGCGATACTGCCGAAGAGCCGGTCACGCACGCCGCTGCTGCCCATGACTGCAAGTGACGATGAGATCAGGGCGGAACTCGGTTGCCGCGTGTTCGACGATGCTGCGAGCCACATCCGAAACGGGGGCGGTGTGGACATGGGTCTCGACGCTCACGCCGGCTGGGATGGCGCGGGCGGCAACTGCATCGAGGTAGGCGCGGGCCTCATCGGGTTTCGTGAGGTGATGCTCGCGATGCACTTCGGCCGGGGCATCCTGCTCGATAACGTGCAGGAGCGTGAGGTGCGAATGGAGCTTTTGGGCGAGTACTGAGGCGGGATCGAGGGAGGCTTCGGAGAGCTTCGAGCCGTCAAGGGGGACAAGTATGTTCTTGAACACGTCTATCCTCCGAAGAAGATCTGGTAGAGCAGGAAAAGGTTGAGGGCAATGATAAGGGCGGCCACAGCGCTGACAAGCATGGTTGTCGACTTGCGGTTGACAAGCTCACCCATAATATCACGCCTGCGCGTGAACATCACCAGTGGGATGATGGCGAACGGCAGTCCGAACGAGAGGACGACCTGGCTGATGACCAGTGTCCGCGTGGGGTCGAGGCCCAGCATGATGATGATCATCGGCGGAAAAACGGTGACGAGGCGGCGGATCCAGGTAGGGAATCTGGCGATGGAGGAAACCTCCCATGATGACCTGGCCGGCCATCGTTCCGACCGAAGAGGAGGAGAGGCCGGAGAGCGAGGAGCGAAATGCCAAAGACCCAGGAGGCTGCGCCGCCGAGGAGCGGCTCCAGCGTCCGATGGGCCTCCTCGATGGTGCCGATGCCGGTGAGGCCGCGGTTGAAGAACGTGGAAGCTGCCATGATGAGCATTGCCATGTTGATGAGGCCGGCGAGACCCATCGCGACGAAGATGTCGATCAGCTCGAAGCGGAAAAGCTTGCGCTGTTGAGCGGGGTCGCGGGTCACGATGCGGCCCTGTGTGAGGGCGGAGTGAAGGAAGATGACATGCGGCATGACTGTTGCGCCCAGGATGCCGGTGGCGAGCAGGACGCTTTCGGTGCCGGAGAACTGGGGCACCACCGCATGATAGAAGACCGTGGACCACTCCGGGCGGTCGAGGATCGTCTCGACCAGGTAGCTGAGGGCGACCACGCCGACGAGAGCCGTGATCGACCGCCTCCAGAGGACGGAAGCCATAGCGCTCGAGGGCCAGGATTAGGAAGGTCACGAGCACAGTCAGCAGACCGGCGATCCAGAGCGGAATGCCAAAAAGCAAATTGAAGCCAATCGCTGCGCCGAGGAATTCAGCGAGGTCGGTCGCCATGGACACCAGCTCCATGATGATCCACATCGTCACGACCACCGGCCTCGGGAAGTTGTTGCGACACTGCTCAGCAAGATTCAGTCCCGACGCAATGCCCAGCTTCGCGGAGAGCGATTGGATCAGCATTGCCATGAGGTTGCTGGCGACGATGACCCAGAGCAGTTGATAGCCGAACTGTGCGCCGCCCTGAATATTGGTGGCGAAATTGCCGGGGTCCATATAGGCCACGCTGGCGATAAACGCCGGGCCCATGAATGGCATGATCCGGGCAAACCAGCCCTTCTTGCTCTTGCCCGACAGCACATCGTGGGCGGAGCGCGTTGTGGAGTCTTCCTTCTGTGCGGGTGTTGCGGAAGTTTTCATATTTCCACCATTATCTGATCTCAACGAAGACGCGGCCGGTGATCGCCGGACCGAGCATGACCGGTTCATCTGACGCCTGAAGCTGAAGGCGTGTGATCTGATCGAAGGGGGAGACAGCGAGCACGCGGACGTGCGCGCCGGGTATCAGTTTTAGCTCTTCCAGGTGCCGCAAGAGCTCGGGGTCGTGGGCGTGCACGCGGCGCACGATGGCCTGCTGCCCGCCTTTCAGCGAGCTAAGGGGGACGCTGCCGTCCGAAGGCATGATGAGCTTGGAGGACGGAATGGGCTCCCCGTGCGGATCGCGGACGGGGTCGCCGAGGGCGGCCGCGATGCGCTCCTCGAACTCCTCTGAGATCACGTGCTCCAACTTCTCGGCTTCCACGTGCACCTCGTCCCATGAATAGCCGAGGGTCTTTACAAGCCATGCCTCAAGCAGGCGATGATGCCGGATGACCTCCAACGCGGCGCGCCTGCCGGCAGGAGTGAGCTTCACGCCGTGATGCTTTCGATAGTCGACGAGAGGTGGGCGCGCCGCGGCAAGCTTCTGTACCATGCCGGTGACGGAGGCCGGAGCGATGCCAAGGCGCTCTGCGAGGGCATTGGTGCTGGCGCTCTCGCCGTTTTCGGTCAGCTCGTAGATCACCTTTAGGTAGTCCTGAATGGAATCGGTTATAGATGGTGTCATGGCTAAAGAATAATTTAGGTTTACCTAAATTATTCTAGCGCAAAGGACGGGCGGAGTCAAGACCCCCGCAGTGTCCGAGCAAATCTGGGAATCGGGCGAAGGGAAGGTTACGAGCCGATGCCGGCGCGCGCGATATAGCCTGCGATGGCAATGAAGTGCGCGGCAGCGCCAAGGATCACAAAGATGTGCCAGACCTCATGGAAACCGAAGCGCCCGGGGAAGAAATCCAGCTTGCGCGTGATATAGACCACGGCGCCCAAGGTGTAGATGACGCCGCCAATGACCAGCCAGGCAAGGGCGCCGGCGGGAAGCACGCGCAGCATTTCGCCGATGGCGCCGATGCAGAGCCAGCCCATAACGACGTACACGCCGGCGGTCACCCAGCGGGGAGCGCGCATTACGAAGATCTTGACAACTATCCCTACGATCGCGAGCGACCAAATGACGGAGAACAATCCCCACTTCCAGAAGCCTGTGAACATCAGGACGCAGAAGGGAGTGTAGGTGCCGGCGATGAGCAGGTAGATCGCGGAGTGATCGAGCTGACGAAGGATCAGCGAGTCCACGCGGGCCCGGATGGGCCATGTGGTAGGCTGCGCTGGCACCAAACAAGAGCACAAGGCTGACGCCATAGGCTATGAGCGCCAGTTCCCGGGTGGCGCTATTCCATCCGAGGATGATCAGGACAATGGTCCCCACCACGGCGGCGAGGGCGGCGAAAAAGTGCGTCAATCCATTCACGGGTTCGCGGAGCTTCTTAAGCATCAGGCCTCATTCATGGCGTACGGAGATTTTGGATAGGCGATAACGATCAGAACCTCACTGGACCTCAGCTCAACCGTTTGAAATTCGGGTGAAAATCCGCCCTGCTCGAAGGAAAGGCGCAGGCGTTCGGCCCATTACCGCAGGCGGAAACTCGGGAGCTTGACGGGTTGCGCGAAAGAGCCAGGCGGCGCTACGGTCCAATACTCTTCGTCCAACAATCCAGGCGGCCGGCACGACCACAAATCGGCCGCCCGCAGCGAGCACCCTGCGCACCTCCTGCATTGTCCGATGCTCGAAGATGTACTCGGCAGGGAATGTGGATACCACGACATCGAACACGCCATCTTCGAAGGGAAGCGACTGGGCGAGAGCACGGGTGAGGTCCAGGGCCGGGATGCCGGCTTTTAGCAAACGGTTTCGTGACAACCGCCCCATGTGCGGAGACTCGTCCAAGCCGACGATGAGGCCGGAGCGGCGGAGGCGCAGATGTTCCTGCAGGTGCCCGGGGCCATGCCCGATCTCGAGCACGCGCCGGCCTTGAACGAATGGCAGCGCGCTATCGATCCACTGGTTCCAACGGCCGATAGAGACAACGGCGGCTACGAAATCATAGGTCCAGGCGAACTCATGGTAAAAATGCCGGAAGAAGAAGCGGAGGAAACGGGTCATCAGCCCCATGAGGGGTGTCCCGGAGGACGTGTGAGAGCGGCGTTCATGCCACAAACAAAACAAGGGCTTGACCCCGTGGAGGCCAAGCCCTTGTTTCTATTCAAGTCCCAGCTACGAAGAAGTGTTGTCGCCGCTGGCTTTCTTAAGCGGCTTGCGGACGGCCTCCATGGCATCTGCGCCGCGGGCACGAACGTCCTGTGCCAACTCATCTGCACGCTCGCGAGCGACCTTCGCAAGATCCTCCGCGCGGGCGCGGGCGACCTTGGTCAGCTCTTCAGCCCGGGTGCGGGCTTCGGCAGCAGCAGCTTCCGCGCGGGAGAGAGCCTCTTCCGCCGAATCGGCAGCCATATCGCGGAGCTCGATGCTCTTGTCGCGGATCAGGGCACGGGTCTCCTCACCACTTTGGGGAGCGAACAACAAGGAAACGACGGCACCGGTTAGTCCGCCGACGATAAAGCCGACAAGGAAGGATCCAAATTCATCACTGTCCGAAGACATAGCATTGCTCCTTTCGGGATTATTTGCGCTTAATGCCCATCAATTCTAACACACGTTGAATACTGGCCAAATATGCATTGAGCTTTATGACCGGTTCCACTACGCTCTCGCCGAGGAATGCGGCGGTACCCCTCAAAGTGCGAATTGTTTCGCCAGCGGATTCCAAAATGGGGCGCACCTCATTCTGGAGCAGATTGATGAGGCTCGCCAACTGGACCAGAAGAACGATCAGAGCGACGCCCACGACCAGGGTCTCGAAGGCCACCACGATGATAAACACGTCGCGGATGCGGTCCGTTGGGACGTTGGGCTGCAGGAGGACATATACTGCCGCGATCAACGCCAGGATCAACACAACGGCGGCGACCGAGGCGACGACGACAATAGACCTCATCTGACGCTGCTGGGCGTTCCTGGAAGCGGTTTCTTGCGGCGTCAGTGCGGGAGGAGTGGGTACGTCTGGTTGCGATGCGCTGGCAGGTATGGTCATGGATTTAATTATATCGCAACGATCGGAAATGGTAGGAAAAAGAACTGGCGGGTCAATCAGGGCACCGGCGTGCGCGGCTTAGTGGAGTAAGGTGGCGACCTCCACAATATAGAACGCCCGGAGAAGAGGAAACGTTTCACTGCCACATTCCGGATCGCTCTTCTTGAAGCGCCATCCTGTCGCGAGGGCGCATTCGCAGCGGCCCATTGGATGCAGCGAATCTAAGAAAGTGATGAAGAAATGCGCCACATGCTTGACATGGCTGCCTAAACAGTGTATCTTGAGGCGACCGACCGTTCGGTAGGGAGCGACATGACTCGAGAAGACATCCTGGAGGCCGCGGCGCAAGTCTTTCGCAAGAAGGGCTTCCACGGCGCGTCGATGGCGGACATTGCGGCGTCGGTCAACTTGCAGAAGGCAAGCCTGTACCATCACGTGGCGTCGAAGCAGGAAATCCTGCTTGAGCTGCTGGAGAGGGCTCTTTCCACGCTGGCCGACGAGGTCTCGAAGGTGAGCATGCAGGCACTGCCAGCCGACCAGAAGCTGCGGCAGATGATACGGGTGTACTTGCAGCTACTGGCAGAATATCCCGACCTATCGTCTGTGCTGCTCTTTGAACATCGATCCCTGGACAAGAAAGCGCATGCCCGCCACGTACCCCATCGTGACCACTTCGAGGCGCTCTGGCGGGACGTAGTGAACGAGGGCAGGCGGGAGAAGATCTTCGAGTGCCCGGATGCCGGGATCGCGGTGCGAGCTCTGATGGGCACCATGAATTGGACCCTCACCTGGTATCGGCCGGATGGGGGCCTGTCGATTCACAAGATCGCAGATGAGTATGCGGATCTCTTCTTGAAAGGCCTGATGAAGAAGGCGTAGGAGCGAACCATGTATTCCTTTGAACCATCCGAAGAACAGAAGATGCTGAGGGATGCGATCAACCGCTTTGCCACGAATGACCTGCGCCCGGCTGCGCGCCCGGCGGACGAAAGCGGGGAATTGCCGCGGTCGCTGTTAAGCAAGGGCTGGGAATTGGGCCTGGTGCAGGCTTCCATTCCCGCGGCTTACGGGGGCTTTGGAGAGCGATCCGCGGTGACCGGGGCGCTCGCCGCGGAGGAACTGGCTTTTGGAGACCTATCCGCGGCGTTCGCCGTTGGGACGCCGGGATTATTCGCCTTTCCCATCCTGCTGGCAGGCTCGGAAGAACAGAAGAGACAATATCTCCCGAAGATCGCCGCAGGAGAGTGGCAGGCATTTACGGCGGGGCTGATCGAGTACGACTTTGACTTCGATCCGCAGGCATTACGGACCACCGCGACCCCGCAGGATGGCGGGTATCTGTTGAACGGCGAGAAGGCCTTCGTACCTTTTGCCAAAGAGGCGAGTGCGTTTCTGATCTACGCAAACCTGGAAGGCCAGACCCAGGGCTTTATTGTGCCGGCAGGAGAAGCAGGGCTGAGCGCAGGGGGCGAGCGGGAAAAGTTGATGGGCGTAAAAGCGCTGCCGCTGTACCGGGTGAAGCTCGATGCGGTCCACGTGCCGAGCGAGAATCGATTGGGCGGACCTGCCGGGCACGATTTTGACTCCATCCTGGCTTCGATGCGGATCGCCCAATCCGCGAGCGCTGTGGGGGTGGCGCGGGCGGCCTTTGACTATGCGCGCGATTATGCCAAGCAACGGGAAGCATTCGGCGCCAAGATCGCGCAAAAGCAGGCGGTAGCTTTCATGCTGGCGGAAATGCGCACGGAACTTGAAGCCATTCAACTCTTGACATGGGAAGCCGCCTGGAAGCTGGATGCCGGTAGAGCGGATGCATGCGCTGAGGCATACCTTGCATCGATGGGAGCAACTGACATGGCGATGATGGTGACCGACCGCGCAGTGCAGATATTGGGCGGGCATGGTTACATCCGCGAGCATCCGGTGGAGATGTGGATGCGGAACGGGCGCGGGTTCGCGACGTTCACCGGGTTCGCAATGGTATAGGAGGCGCCGTGACAATCGAATTTGATCCACCCAAACCGCTTGCACAGGCCCGCACGATGCTGCAAGACCGTTGCCGAGGAAATGATGCGGTCGCAGTCGCGGTACTTTGACGAAAACGAAGGCGCGATCCCGTGGGACTACATTGAGTTCATGCATACGGCGATGAAGGCCATGGGCGGTGGAAGCCTGGCTCCGAAAGACGAAAAGCCGAACGGACACGATGGCGGCGCGCCGAAGGATGTGCGCCCGCCAATCGGTTATCAACTGCTCGCGACGCAGATCGAGACGCTGGCATGGGGCGATGTTGGTATGTACCTGATCACGCCGGGCGGAGGGCTGGGCGCGGCGGCAGTGCAGGCGGCTGCAAGCCCCGAGCAGAAAACGAAATTCCTCGAGCGGTTCGGCGGCGATAAACCGACGTTCGCATGCATGTCGATGACGGAGCCGGGGGCGGGATCGGATACTGCGGCGATCCGAACGCGGGCCGTGCTGGACGAAAAGACCAACGAGTGGGTCCTGAACGGCGAAAAGATATTCGTGACCGCGGGCGATAAGTCGCTGACCGAATATGAAAAGCTGGGACGAGGGTTTGTCGTGGTCTGGGCGTCCATTGACCCGCAAGCCGGGCGCGCCGGCATGCGCGCGTTCGTAGTGGAAAGCGGGACTCCAGGGTTGCGGGTCGTCAGACTGGAACATAAGATGGGCATCCGCGTGAGCGACACCGCGGGGCTTTCACTTCAGGAGGTACGCGTACCGTACGATCACGTTCTAGGGCGGGCGACGTCAGAGAAGAACAGCGAGGGTTTCAGGGGCGCAATGGCGACGTTCGACGCGACCCGTCCGCTGGTGGCGGCCTCGGGGCTGGGCGTGGCGCGGGCTGCCCTGGAGTTCCTCAAGGAGAAACTGGCGGAGGCTGGGGTGCAGATCCGCTACGGGCTGCCGAGGCAAAAGCTGACCAATATCGAACGGGAAGTCATCGACATGGAGGTCATGCTCAAGTCTGCGTGGCTGCTGGTGATGAAGGCCGTCTGGATGGCGGATAACAAGAAGCCCAATGCGCTGGAGTCGTCGATGTCCAAGGTCAAGGCAGGGGATGTGACCACGAAGATCACGCAGAGAACGGTGGAGATCCTGGGGCCGCTGGGATACAGCCGCGAGTTCCTTGCGGAGAAATGGTTCCGGGATGCGAAGATCACCGATATCTACGAAGGGACGGGGCAGATCAACCGGTTGATCGTCGCCAGGCAGATCCTTGGCTATACCGGTCACGATCTGCGCTAGAGCGGAGGACCTGTGGCATATCGAATTGACAAGGCAGTGGTAATAGGGTCTGGAACGATGGGCGCGGCTATCGCCGCGCACCTGGCAAACGCGGGCGTGCGCGTGACGTTATTAGACATCGTTCCCAAGGATGCAGCCCGCCGGCAACAAAGATGCGCGCAACAAGATCGTGCGTGATGGCTGGAGCCGGAGCCTGACAGCGAAGCCTGCCAACCTGATGTCTCCAGAGCTGGGAACGCTGGTCACGCTCGGGAACCTGGAAGACGATTTCGCGGCCGTGTCCCAGGCGGATTGGGTCCTGGAAGCGGTGGTCGAGAATCTGAAGGTCAAGCAGGAGCTGATGAGGCGCATCGATGCGGCGCGCAATCCCCATTCGATCATCAGCACGAACACATCGGGCATACCTATCCGGGCGATCTCCGAAGGGCGCTCCGACGAATTCAAACGACACTTCGTCGGCACGCATTTTTTCAACCCGCCAAGATATCTCAAGCTGCTGGAAGTAATTCCGGGCGCGGAGACAGATAAAGAGGTCGTCGAGTTCATCACGCGCTTCGGAGAGCAACGGCTCGGCAAGGGCGTGGTCATCTGCAAGGACACGCCGAACTTCATAGGGAACCGGGTCTTCTTTGGCACCGCAACCTTTGGCATCAATTACATCCTGGAGCATGGCTATAGCGTGGACGAGGTGGATGCGCTCACGGGGCCGCTCATCGGACGGCCCAAGACCGCCACGTTCCGGCTGGCTGACCTGGTCGGCATCGACGTATGGGAACATGTCGGCAACAACCTGGGGCCGGCGATCCCGCATGACGCGCTAGGGCAGCAATACCTGGCGGCCGAAAAGCCGAAGGCCCTATTGCACGGCATGACCGAACGCAACTGGCTGGGCAACAAGACGAAGGTCGGCTTCTATAAGGAGATGCGCAAAGACGGCGGCAGCAAGGAATTCTGGCCCCTGGACCTGGCTACGATGCAGCATATCCCACCGACCAAGCCGCGCTTTGAATCAGTTGGCAAGGCCAAAGACACCGAGGCGCTCGGCGAACGGCTTGAAATCATGCTGGCTGAAAAGGACCGCGCGGCTGAACTGGTGCGGGCACTTACCTTCCAGAGCCTGCAGTATGCGTCGAGCCTGCTGCCGGAAGTGGCGGACACGCCGAAGCCCGTGGATGATGCGGTGCGATGGGGATTCGGTCACGAAGCCGGCCCCTTCGAACTATGGGACATGCTGGGAGTGCGGGAGACTGCCGGGCAGATGAAGGCCGCGGGCTATCCGCCTGCCGCCTGGGTGGATACCATGTTGCAATCCAACCTGGAGAGCTTCTATGAATACCAGGACGGAATCAAATGCGCGGCCTATGATGTGAATCAAAACAAATATGTGGACCGCGCACGGCAAGCCGCGGCGGTGACACTAAAGGGGACGAAGGTCATCAGCAGGAATGCAGGCGCCACGCTGCACGACATGGGCGACGGGGTGGCCTGCGTGGAATTCCACACCAAGGTTAATGCCCTGGACGATGACATCTTCTCGATGATCGAGACGGGGCTGGACAGAGCGCAGCAGGACTTCGACGCACTGGTGATCGGCAACGAAGCCTCGGACTTCTGCGCGGGAGGAGCTAACATCTTCATGGTGGTCGTGGCGGCCCAGCAGGGCATGTGGGACACGCTGGACAGCGCGGCGCGCAAGCTCCAAAACCTGAACATGCGCATGCGTTACTTCCCCAAGCCGGTGGTGGTGGCGCCGTTCGGCCGCGTGCTGGGCGGCGGGTGCGAGATCGTGCTGCACGGCTCGCGCGTGGTGGCGGCGGCAGAGACCTACATTGGGCTGGTGGAACTGGGCGCGGGCATCATCCCCGCCGGCGGGGGAACCAAGGAAATCCTGCGCAGGATGGTGAGCCCGGCGATGCGGACGGAGAATGCCGATGTGCTTCCGTTCCTGCAGCGCGCGTTCCTGCAGATCGGGCAGGCCAAAGTATCCACGTCGGCGGCGGAGGCCCGGCAGATGGCGATCCTGAGGGATCCGGACCGGGTGGTGATGAACGGAGACTATTTGCTAGCGGAAGCCAAGCGAGAGGCGCTCCACATGGCAGCATCGGGCTATCAGGCGCCCGCGCCGGAGCCGGTGTACGCGGCCGGGCGCGATATGCTGGCAGCGCTGCGCGTGGGCAGCTTCATGTTCAAAGAGGGCGGGTACATCAGCGAGTATGACCGGCACCTAGCCGGTAAACTGGCCTACGTGATGTGCGGAGGAGAGCTGACGCGGCCGCAATGGGTGAGCGAACAGTACGTGCTGGACCTGGAGCGCGAGGCGTTTCTTTCGCTTTGCGGCGAAGAAAAAACCCAGGCGCGCATGTGGTCGCTGCTACAGAGCGGAAAGCCGCTAAGGAACTGAATATGCAAAATCAAAATGGAAAGCATGAGGCTGTGATCGTCTCTGCCGTGCGGACGCCGGTGGGTAAGGCAAAACGCGGCGGACTGGCGACCGTGCGCCCGGATGAGATGGCGGCGACGGTCATCCGGGCCCTGCTCAAGCGAACGCCGGGACTTGACCCGGCCGAGATCGAGGATGTTGTGATCGGGTGCGCCTTCCCGGAAGGTGAGCAGGGCCTCAACATGGCACGCATGATCGCATTGCGCGCGGGCCTGCCGGATTCGGTTCCCGGCGAGACCATCAACCGTTACTGTGCGTCGGGCGTGCAGGCAATCGCGCATGCGGCTTATGCCGTGCAACTGGGCCAGATCGAAGTCGCGATCGCCGGCGGGGCCGAGTCGATGACGATGGTTCCGATGACGGGCTACAAGTTCTCGCCGAACCCGTACTTTGCACAAGACCTGCCGCACTATTACACCAACATGGGGTTGACCGCCGAGAACGTCGCGCTTCGGTACGAGGTGAGCCGCGAGGACCAGGACGAGTTTGCGTTGCGGTCGAACGAGCGCGCCACCAGGGCCGTGTCATCCGACCTCTTCGCACCTGAGTTGGTCCCCATGGAGGTAAAGGTCGTCGAGTATGCAGAAGGGGCGGCACGCGAGAAGTCCTTCCGGGTGGAACGGGATGAGGGCCCGCGTGCGGATACAAGCATGGAAGCTCTCTCCCAGCTAAAGCCGGCCTTCAAGGTGGGAGGCATGGTGACCGCGGGTAACTCGTCCCAGATGTCAGATGGGGCGGCCGCGGTGGTCGTAATGTCTGCGGAGAAAGCGGCCCGGCTCGGGCTTCGTCCGCTGGCGCGCTTCGTGACGTTTGCGGCGCGCGGCGTAGCGCCGGAGCTGATGGGAATCGGCCCGGTGGCAGCCATCCCCAAGGCCCTGAAGACGGCGGGGCTTTCGCTGGATGATATTGATTTGATAGAATTGAATGAGGCCTTTGCCGCACAGTCGCTGGCAGTGATCCGCGAGCTGCACATCGACGAAGAGAAAGTCAATGTCAATGGCGGCGCCATCGCGCTGGGGCATCCGCTGGGATGCACGGGCGCCAAGCTGACGACACAACTCATCTACGAGATGGGCCGCCGAAAATCGAAGTACGGCATGGTCACGATGTGCGTCGGCGGCGGGATGGGCGCCGCAGCGATCTTCGAAAACCTGCAATAATGATCGGGTGAGACCTGCCGGGCGTACGCAGACAACATTGCAACCAAGGAGAATCCGAAATGCCGCTTACAATCGCAGACCTGATGGAAAAAATGCCGGGCGCCTTCATCCCCGAGAAGGCCCAAGGCGTGGACGCCGTGGTCCATTTCAAGTTCACCGGAGCTGAACCCGGCGAATGGAACGCAGTCATCAAAGATGGCAAGGTGGAGGTGGCGCGCGGCATTCCTCACTTCAAGCCGACGATGACCCTCACCGCAGATTCGTCCGACTTCGTCAAGATCATCACGGGCGAGATGGATGGGATGCAGGCCTTTATGCAGGGCAAGATCAAGCTGGCAGGGGACTTGAATGTGGCGATGAAATTGATGCAGATGTTCAAAGTCAGATAAAGCTCGGACCCCCTGGAACGACGAAAGAGGGCGCCAAGTTGACGCCCTCTTTTTGATTTAACCGGAATGGAAGTGCGGTCCCGCGAGCAGAGCTGAGAAAGAGTCCTGGTTCAGAGCCGGACGCCGAAATAATCCCACAGAAGCCGCGGCCATTCCTCTGCGGTCACAGGCTGCTCCTGACGCGCGCCGTGGGTCGTGATAATGAGACGGTCCGATTCGAGCGAGACACGGCCATCCGATGTGGCCTGGCTGATGATGGGGCGGTGAGTAAAGGATGATTCCGGAGAACGCTGGTGATAAGAGCATGTGGATTCATAGTCACCGGGGAAGGTGCGGGGCGTGAGGTCGAAGAAATATTGTCTCTCCCAGGTGCCATCGTAGTCTCTTTGCCAGGAGATATAGCCATCGGCGCTGCGTTGGAGCCTGTACGAGCGGAGGCCCTGCGGCTGTTCGCCTTCCTGCAACACAAGCGGCTCGAGGAAGGAATCGCCGAAGCCGACATCCGCGAGCCAACGGGCCGAGTCGCCGGGGGCGCCAACCAGAAGGGTAAGGTGATCAAAGTCCAAGCCGAGGGATCCATCCCTTCTAAAGACACGGGCATTCAGATAGGTTACGTCGAACCCGGCCTGTTTCAGCAGCCAGGCGAACAATCCGTTCAGCTCATAGCAGAACCCGCCGCGATTCCGGACGACGAGCTTGTCCCACAAGGCAGGCTCATCCAGTTGAATTGGGCGGTGCAGGGGGACGATATCCAGATTCTCGAACGGGATACGCTGCATATGCGCGGCTTGCAGGCCGCGCAGGGTTTCATAGGTTGGTCCCAAGCGGTGCTGCGTAGCCCAGGCGACGGAGATAAGAATCGACGTCCATGCGGAGGGGAAGCGAAATGTGAGTCTGGCTTAGCCGGCGGGCGGTGTGGGGAGTGGAATCATGCCTGCAGCCAACGCCCGGCTTCGCGGGCCAGGTTGCCGATGGGGCCCTGCTTCACTGTGCAGGCGGGGAGGCTTTCCAGAAACAGCCGCCCATATTGCTTGGACAGTACGCGGCGGTCGAGGATGGCGACGATGCCGCGGTCAGAGGCGGTGCGGATCAAGCGGCCAAACCCCTGCCTGAATTTCAGGATCGCCTCGGGCAGGTAGTACTCGTTGAACGAGTCTTCGTAAAGCTCGGAGCGCGCGGCGATCAGCGGGTCAGTCGGCACGTCGAAGGGCAGCTTGGTGATGAAGACAGCAGACAGCGCAGTGCCGGGCACGTCGACGCCTTCCCAGAATGAACGGGTTCCGAGCAGCACGGCGCGGTCGGCAGCCTTGAACGAGTCCAGGAGCGCGTTGGGCGAGGAACCATCTCCCTGTTCATAGACCAGGATGTTGTCGTTCGCGAGAGCGGCTGTGATACCCTGCGAGGTCTTTTTCAACTGTGCGTAGGATGTGAACAACACCAACATACGCCCACCGATGGCTTTCGCGGTGGAAACGATGGCGCGGTCCAATGCCTGCTGATAACCGTTGACGTTCGGCTCCGGTATGTCGTTGGGGACATACAGCAGGGTGGAGTTCTCGTAATCGAACGGTGAGCCAAGCTGGAGCTCATCCGCTTCGTCTGCGCCCAGGGTGTTGCGCAGGTACTGGAATTCGCCGTGCGCCGTGAGCGTCGCGGACGTCACCACCACGCTGGCCTTCTCATGCCAGATAAACTTCTCGATAAGGCCGCCCACCCGTAGAGGCGCGGCGTTGAGAGAGAGCCGATTGCCGGAGGGGTTGACCTCGATCCAATAGACCTGATCTTCGCGGGGCTCGCTGATCATCCCGTTCACGTTCATCTGAGCTTCGGAGAGCCTGCGGAAGACGTTGCTGATATCGCCCAGGACATCTTCGAGGTTGTCGTGACCATCTGCATAGAGCTCCGAGCCGGCCTTGTGTATCTCGGCCAGCGCGTTCAGCAAGAGGCCAAGCGTCTCCGCTGCAGCGTCCCACGTGATCTCCACCTGATCCCAGCCGGGAAGGGTGCGCGTGGCGGGCAGGATGCGAGCCTGCCAGGAGTAACTCTTCTGCTGCTGTCCGTCCCGCTGCAGAGATGCAAACGAACTGAGCGTGTCAAAGAACTCGCGGTTGAGCTGCTCGAGACGAAAGGCCATATCGGTGGCGCGGTTCACGCGCTGCTGCAGCAAGCCAAAGTCGGAGGGCCGCAGGGTGTTGCGGGTTTCGGTCAGCAGGCGACCGAGAACCCCGGCGCTGGTGCCTCCAACATCCTTCAGAAGCCGCTCCAACTCGAACTGCGTCAGACGGAAGGAGAGGGCGCCGGTCGTGGCGGATTCGATGTGATGTCCTTCGTCAATGATAAGATGCGAGTAATCCGGCAGAACCTTATTGCCGGTGGCGACGTCTGAAAGCAGGAGCGCGTGGTTCACGATCAGCAGGTGAGCGGTCTGCGCCGCCATGCGTGCGCGGTGGAAGGGGCAGGTGCCGCCGGTACGTTTGAGGCATGTCTCGGTCGTGCAGCCGTCGTCTTCTGCGGACAGCCGGACCCATACTTCGCGCTCCGGATTGCCGTTGAGGTTTATCGAATTGCGGTCGCCGCTCTGATCGTTGGTTTGCCAGACCATGACTTTGGCAAGCACGCGCATCTCGTCGGCATTACGAGGGCCGAAATGTTTCATGGTATCGAAACGGCGCGGGCACAGATAATTCGCACGGCCTTTTAGCACGGCGGCGCGTACGTCGAGTTTCAGGGCGGCGCGCAGGTCCGGGATGTCCTTTTGGATCAGCTGATCCTGGAGGTTTATCGTGTTGGTCGAGATCACAACCCGCGTATTATTCTGGACGGCGAAGATGGCGGCGGGTATCAGGTAGGCGAAGGATTTCCCGACGCCGGTGCCTGCCTCCACCATCAGGTGGCTGCCTTGCGAGAGTGAGCTTGCCACGGCCCGCAACATCTCCACCTGCTCAGGACGGTGCTCGTAGGCCTCGAAGTACTGCGAGAACGGCCCGCCGTACTCAAGCAGAGAGGCGACTTCTTCGCAATCGAGAGGATAGGGCTGCTCGGGATTTTCCAGTGCGGCGACGCGGGTCTGGTCGAACCAGAGGCCGCGATCCTTCGCAGCGGACCTGGGTTGGACGCCCTCTTTTGCACGAGACTTCAAAACGTGTTCGAATACGTAGCTGGCATCCCAGTCCAGCGGCTCGCTCAGGCGGCAGATCTCTGAAACGAGGTTGAACGGCAAACTCCGCGGCCATTTCGAACAACCGGAGGAATGCCGCCTGCGTGACCTTGGCGTCGTCCATGGCGCGATGGGTGGCCGGGAACATGATCCCAAGCTCCTTGCCGAGTGCGCCAAGGTTATAGCGGCTGGCGCTCGGGAGGAGCACGGCTGCCAGCTCGTAGGTGTCTATGACATCATTGGTGGCGAAGGGTATGTAGCGCTGCAGAAAACCGAGATCGAAGCGAACGTTGTGGCCGATGATGGGACAATCGCCCACAAAAGCCTCGAAATCCTGTGCGACATCGCGGATCAGCGGGGCCTGGCGCAGCATGGCATCGTCAATGCCGGTCAGGCCGGTTATGAACTCCGGCACGTGCCGGTTCGGGTTGATAAGCGAGGTCCACTCCGCCTCGATGCGATTCCCCTTGAATTTGACCGCGGCGATCTCAATGATGGAATCCCGGCCCGTATCCAGGCCGGTAGTCTCAATATCCAGGGCGACGAACGATTCCATAGAACAAGTGTATCATATAACACGCCGCGCCTTCTTTAACGAGGCGGCGAGCCTAGGATACGGATTCCTCATTGCCTGTTTCGGTGGACACGACCAGGCCGGATGGGGCATGCGCGATCTCGTGAACAGGGGGAAGAGGCCGCGAAAGGAGCGTATCCAGGCAAGCGAGCAGGAGCAGCCACATCAGCAGACGAAATGGCTCAACGGAAGGCAGGAGATGCCGGCGAAACCCGTTCGCGTCGCCAAAGAAACTTGCCAGCAGGGTGATGGCTGAACAGGCAAAGACCCACGTGCCCAGCCAGGCCCAGCCGAGCAGTGCGGTGCGTCGCTCCGTCCAACCGGCAACGAATAGAGCGATGATGCAAAGCACGTCTACAAGGTAGACAGCCAACGTCTCCGGATGAACGATCTCCGCAAGCAGGAGGATCCCGGCGCGATCTGCCGTGTCGGCAGGCTTGAAATACGGCTGAGTGAACTCGGCCCTGAAGTCATAAAGGTTGGCCCAGAGGGTGGAGGCCACAAATCCCGGATGCGAGATCAGGAACGCAGTGTATGTCCTCGTGCCATTTTGATCCAGCCAGTGCTGGTACCCGGGCGCAGTAGAGGCCGGCATGCCAAACCTCTGGAAAAATGCAGACTCGGGCCGGGAAAGGCAGAACATAGTCCTCGAAGGAGTGCACCAGCGGAAAGTGCGTGGCGCGCATGCTGGCCTGTGCCGACGTGTAACCCAGTACAAAAAGCGCTGCCAGTATACCCATGGCAGCCGGAATAGCTTTTGTGTGTCGAACATCCTTTGAAAATAGCAGCACGGCGATCAATCCGAGCGTGACCGGGATCGCATACAAATGGACGTCGCGGATCAATACCCACAGGGCAAAGGTGAGAAGCCATACGCCGATGAGCACGTTGTTCCGGCGACGATCAGACGGGCTGCCGAGGCGCAGGAATCCAAAGACGATGTCCTGGAGCAGCGCGAGGAGTATTATGAAAAGCGTGAGGGAAAGTGACTCGGGACTGAGGATAGTGTCCCATTCCGCTATTTGCGGGGTGAAGCCAAAGAACAGGATCAGAAGAACTACGCCGACCTTCGCCGGAAAATGAATCAGCCAGCGGGAGGTCACCCAGGCGAGGTAGCACCAGCCAAAGATAGCCCAGCAGGTTTTGCAGGAGGGCGATGTTGCCGAAGCATGGCTGGAGGGCGGGTGTGACTTGCAGCCCGCCGGCGGGATAGCTGATGGCTGTCAGCTTACATAGGCGGAGATTGTTCGCGAGCTTGTAGATCAGGTTGGTCGTAAACAGGCGCTTGCCTGCAAAAGACTGCCAGGAGAAAAGCGGTGCGATCGAGGATGATACATAGCTGCGAGTCTCGCCATTCCCTATGGAAAGATGCAGATCCCCGTATGCGAAGCCGCGTATCAGCCCGCCGATCAGGATGATGCCCAGGATGGCTGCGTTCTGTACTACCGCGCGGCGCTTGTTCATTTCAGAGAGCTGAATGCACGGGATGTATCATGCGTCCGCGTTCGACGCCGGGCGTGAGCCATTCGCGGGATCACGATTCGACGTCTGGCAGCACCGAAGTGATCCGCTGAAGCTGCAGGCTTCCCAGCGGGCGCTCCTTGGCCTTTTGCCGCATGAAATCCTTCAGTTGCTTGGCCTTCATTGCGGGTATCGGCGCGTCGGTGCCGTCCACCTCAGCCTGCTCATTCGTGAAGACAAGGGCTCCCTGTATCTCCGGGATCTCGGCTTCGTCCAAGTGCTTTGCAAAGAACTTCTTTAAGGAGCTGGCTTCATTCGCCATGTCGAGTTCGGGCCGGCCGAGGCCCTCCTGGCCGAAGACGCTCATATAGGCCTGCATGAAGCCGCCGCCCGTAAGACGCCAGCGGTTCTTCGAATAAACCACGTGGCCGCGCTGATGGAACGTCTGGAGGATCCAAACGCCGGCAGGGCCGACCAGCAGATGAGCGACCGGGGTCGCATAATGGTAAATGGTAGTCTCCCCCGGCAGACCCTTCAGCGTTGCGTCCAGTTGCTCATCAGGACGCGGGCTGCGGCCCCAGCGGTTGGAGAAGAACATGCCGATCTGTGTCATGGCGAAGCCGAGGATCAAGGCGGCAATGGAATAAATGAACAAGTCCTGTCGCTTGAATGGAAATATACATGCCGATGCCGAGGACAGCCAACGCTGCAAAGCTCGTGTATTGGCCGATCATGGCATTCCGTTTGATAAGCTTCTCGTTCTTGACGATTTTCATGCGGTAGCTCACCTCAATGCAGAATTTTGTTCTGCGAACCGCGACCCTATCGGCTTTCGGGCCCTCGACGCGGATGATGTTACTTGCGCTTCAGGCTTTCCTCGATGGCGGTCTTGATCTCGCCGACCACGTCGGCCTCGGCGGCGTCCTTTGCAAGGCGTATCGCGCTCTTGATCGCTGTGGCGTCCGAGCGGCCATGACCGATCAGAACCAGTCCATTCACGCCCAGCAGGATGGCGGCTCCTTGTTCGCTCGGGTCGAGCAGCTTCCGGATGCCGCGTAAGGCAGGCCGAACGAGTACGCCGCCCAGCATTGCCAGCGGACCGCCGTGCTGAATGGATGACTTAACCTGGTCAAGGATCAATTTGCCAACGGCCTCGGCTGTCTTTAGCATCACGTTGCCAACAAACCCGTCGGTCACGGCCACATCCACCTTGCCGCCGATGACCTCCTTGCCCTCCACATTGCCATAGTAATTGAGCCCGGACTTCTTCAGCAGGGGACGTTGCGGCGCGCACCAACTCATTGCCCTTACCTTCTTCTTCTCCGTTGGAGACCAGGCCGACCTTCGGCGACTTGACGCCGCGCACTTTCTCGGCATAGGCGCTGCCCATGATGGCGAACTGAAGCAGATTCTCCGGCTTGCAATCGGGGTTCGCACCGATGTCGAGCACGACGCAGGTGCCTGTGGCGGTCGGGAAAACGGGGGCGACAGCCGGACGATCCACGCCGCGCAGCCGTCCGAGGCGGAAGAGGGCGGTCACCATGCAGGCGCCTGTGTTACCGGCTGTCACAAACGCATCGGCCTGGCCGGCCTTGACCAGGTCCAGGCCCACCGCCATTGAATTTTGCGCATCTTTGTGGCGTGCCTTGAAGGCAAGCTTCTCACCCTTGTCCTCCATCGTGAGCATTTCCGGCGCATGCACCACACGAATTGGGAGCGTTCCGGGCTTCTGTGCTTCGAGGACCGGCTTGATCAGGGCTTCATCCCCAACGAGGATGATCTCGACCCCGTACTCGCGTGCAGCCATCACGGCGCCTGTGACGTCGGGCACCGGGTATTCGTCGCTGCCCATTGCATCCACGACAATCCGCGTCATGCTGATTCTCCTCCTTAAACATCTTTGCTTGACAAGCAAAGCAAGCCGATTATAATTCGTCCGGTGTTAGATTAGAAAGAATTCCCGTTTTGAACAATCTAACAGTGTTCGGGCAGGGCCAGTTAGTTGCGCTGGTGCTGGAATTGGCAGACAGGCATGGTTGAGGGCCATGTGCCGCAAGGCGTGAGGGTTCAAGTCCCTCCCAGCGCACTCCAAGCCGAATAGGAACAAAAAGGACGGCTGCGCGCCGTCCTTTTTCGTGTCAGGCGTATCCTCGCTGCCGGTCCTATATCGATCGATCAGCGCCTTCGTGCGCTCATCCTTCGGGGATTTGAAGACGTTCTCGGGATTGCCCTGCTCGATCAGCTCGCCTTCCGCCATGACGATGACGCGGTCGGCAACTTCACGGGCGAAACCCATCTCGTGGGTGACCACGAGCATGGTCATGCCTTCCAGGGCGAGCTTCTTCATGACGCCCAGCACCTCGCCGATCAGCTCCGGGTCGAGGGCCGAGGTGGGCTCGTCAAAAAGCATCAGCTTGGGTTCCATGGCAAGGGCTCGGGCAATGGCAACCCGCTGCTTTTGCCCCCCGGAGAGGCGGTTGGGATATTCATCCTTTTTGAAGAGCAGGCCGACGCGGTCGAGGTTCATCTCCGCGATCTCATTTGCGCGGGCTCGGTCCATGCCCTTTACGATCACCGGTCCTTCGGTGACATTTTCCAGGACCGACATATGAGGGAACAGATTGAACTCCTGAAAGACCATGCCGGTCTTCAGGCGCACCTCATGGATCAGCTGCCGCTGGGTCTTGCCCTTTCCGCCCGCCTGCACCTTGAGATTATCCACCTCGATGGTGCCGGCAGAAGGTTCCTCCAGGAAGTTAAGACAGCGGAGGAGCGTGCTCTTCCCCGATCCGCTCCTGCCGATCAAGCAGGCCACCTCTTGTGGCTGGATCTCCAGGTTGACCTTTTTGAGAACGTGCAGACGGCCGAAGTACTTGTCGAGATCAGTGACCTTGACGATGGGCGCCATGCTAACGATCTCCTCTGGACATGCGAGCCTCGAGCCGGCTCTGCAGCGCCGTCAGGATCAGGGTCATGACCCAATAAAAGACAGCTGCAATAATGAGGGCTTCCAGGTTGCGGAAGTGTGCGCGACCCACCTTCGTAGCGCGCCACATCAGCTCGTGAACAAAGCCGGTGGCGGACACAAGCGCCGAGTCTTTCGTCATGGCGATGAACTCGTTGCCCGTCGGGGGGAATCGCAAACCGCAAAGCCTGCGGTATCACGATGCGCTGCATGGTCTGGCCCGGCGTCATGCCGATCGCCATGGCGGCTTCGCGCTGGCCCTTGCCGACGGCGGCGAGACCGGCCCGGAATATTTCGCTCATGTAGGCGCCATAGTTGAGTCCCAACGCCAGGACACCCGCCCAAAGGCCCGGGAGTATGATGCCCAATTGAGGCAAGGCGAGGAAGAAGAAGAAGATCTGCAGATAGAGCGGAGTCCCACGAATAAGGGATACGTAAAAAGTGCTTACTGCGTAGAACGGCGGGAATGTCGACAGGCGCCCCAAGGCGGCAAACAGGGCCAGCAGCGTGGCCAGGACGATGGAAAGGAGCGAGATTCCGATGGTGGACCAGATGCCGCTGGCAATGAAACTCCAGTTCTCTGCAATGAACCCCGTATCGAGCTGGATGCCTTTAATGCCGAACGGCAGGTTCTCCTTGCCGCTGAAGATCAGCACGAGCACCGCAAGCAGGATGATCCATGATAAGGCGACGTTTGCGCGAAACTGACGATCTTTTCGTACCTGGGCCTCGAACAGCAATTCTGCTTGCGATTTGGGCCTCACGTCTTGTAGATCCATCGATGATGTCCTTGGAACTGAGGATTGCAAAAACAGGGAAGCGGCTTGCGAGCCGCTTCCCTGTCTTTGCGTCATGCGTGAGCTACTGGGTGGGAGCCTGGGTCAGGTCGGCCTGGAACCACTTATTGGAGAGGGTGGTCAGGGTGCCGTCGGTGTGCATGGCCTTGACGTACCCGTCCAGGGTGGAGAGCAGAGTTGCGATGTCCTTCGTGTGCGATTTATCAATCGCGACCGCGAGATTTTCCACATAGACCGGCCCACCGACCTTCACAACGGCGAGACCGTTCGCAATGTTTTGATCGACCACGGTGGCGGAAGTCGAATATCCCACGAAATCCTTGCGACCGGCTTGCAGGGCCTGCGCGCATTCCTGGTCTGTGTCGAGTGAAACCACTGTAACATTGGCAGGAGGTTTGGCGTAGATATTCTCTGCCGGCAAGCTCAGCTTGCCGTTGAGCCAATCTTCATAAGTCGTGGACGCGCCAACGCAAATCGCCTTGCCCGAAAGTTGATCCAGGGAGGTGATCCCCGCATCCTTGCTGACTGCCACCACTGCCGGCGTGTAATAGTATGCAGAGGTGAAGGCCAGCACTTTTTGGCGCTCAGGGGTAACGGTCATTGAGCCGACGCTGATATCCCATTTGTCCGCCCAGTTGCCGGCGGTGATGGCATCCCAGCTCGGTGTGGCGAAGCAGGTTTCGACGCCGAGACGCTTGCCGAGCTCGGCCGCGACATCCACATCAAAGCCCTGCATCTCGGCTGTGGTGAGCACATCCGAGGGGCACTTGGTATCGGACGGGCGCTTGCCCTGAGTGTTGAGGAAGGACTGGGGGGCGTAATTCGGATCGGTGGAGACCAGCAGGTAGCCGCGAGACTTGATGGTAGAAAGGAGGTCACCAGTGGCAGCGCCACCGGCTCCACATGCTGCCAAGAGGAAGGCGGCGGTGATCGCCACGACAAGAACAACGTAAAGCTTCTTCATGAGTTTCTCCTCGAATCAATCTGTCAATCCTGGCGAAAGATATCTTGAGGAACAGCCTGGGAAAAAGGGCGGAAGCAGACACCTCCTTTCCGATTTGGCGAAAATCCAGCTTTGATAAGGATAGACCAACTTGAGGATTTCTGCAAGAGGAGAACCTGCGTTGTTGACGGCTTTCTCAAAGTCCAGGTTATCAACCCCACCGGCCCGAATATTGGGGCGGGCGAGAGTCCTCCTCACAGAGAGGGAGGCTCAACTCTGACTTTGAGAAAGCCCTAACTGCGTGGTTTTAAAGACGCGGGTCGTGCAGAACCTAAGTGGTAAAATACCGCGGAGTAATTCGGAGGAATCCCATGCCTGTGAAATTCCCATCGGCCGAGTGGTTATCGGCCTTGCAGCAAAAACTCAATTCGGACACCCGATACAATGAGATCGCGAAGAAATGGGAAGGCGACCTGCTGTTCGATATCCAACCGGCGGGCAACTTGCATGAGCCCCTGACGATGTACCTGGATCTCTGGCATGGTACATGCCGCGCGGTGGAATACGCGCCCGACCCCGCGAAACATGCCAAGCCGACTTTTACCCTCGGATCAGGATACGACAATTTCACATCCATACTCCTGGGCAAGCTCGACCCCATGACTGCCATGATGACCAACAGGCTGAAGATCGCTGGAAGCCTTGGGTACATGATGCGCAATGTTCCAACCGTGCTGGACTTCGTCCGCTGCGCGCGGGAGATCACGACCGAGATCCTTTAGCCCCCGGGAGCGTCCACCGTGTGGTGGAAGCATAAGCTGCAATGCAACCAATCCTGAAGATCGACCTCTCGAACCGCATCGCGGAGGAATACAAGATTCCTGAAGCCTGGGAGCAGGCCTTTTTGGGCGGTGCATCGTTGGCGGCTCGGCTCCTCTATACCATATCTGACACCGGAACTCGATCCCTTTTCCCCGGAAGCACCGCTACTCTTCCTGAATGGCCCGCTTACGGGCACCTCGGGACCCACCGTTGGCAGATTTGTGATCTGCGGGAAAGGACCGGCGACGGGGCTCTGGGCTGAATCCAATTGCGGCGGCTTCTGGGGGCCCGAACTGCGGGCCTGCGGTTACGATGGGCTCTGGATCACGGGCAAGGCAACGGAGCCCGTTTATTTGTGGCTGGATGGAAAGCACCTCGAGTTCCGCGAGGCCACGGCACATATGGGGTAAAGATACGTACGAGACCCAGGATATCGTCAAGCAGGAGACTGTGCAAAAGGGCAACCACGTGGCAGTGATCGGGCCCGCCGCAGAGAACGGCGTTCTGTTCGCCGGCATCTACTGTGATCATGGGAGAACAGCTGCGCGCACGGGGCTGGGCGCGGTCATGGCTGCCAAGAATCTGAAAGCCATTGCAGTACACGGCGATGAAGCTATGCCGCTGGTCAACCCGCCTGTATACTCTTCGCTCCGTTCGGAATCGAACCGGTCTCTAAAGCAGAATAACCAGGCCCGCGTTCTGCACGAGCTGGGGACTGCCAGCGCGGCAAACTACTCGGAATATCTGGGATCGATGCCGGCCAAATACTATCAGCAGGGAAGCTTTGAGCCCGTTGATAATATTTCGGGATCGACCATGTCGGATACCATCCTCGCGGGCCAAAGCGCCTGCCATGCGTGCGTAATAGCCTGTGGCCGGGTGGTACGCCTGGACGACGGGGCGAAGCGCAAAGGCCCGGAATATGAGACGATCTGCGCGTTCGGCCCAAACCTTTTGATCTCTGACCTGGCCGCGATCACACGGCTTGGAGAGGCGTGCGATCGTTTCGGCATGGACACGATCAGCGCGGGCAATACCATTGGGCTGGCTTTCAAGCTCTTCGAGAATGGCAAGATCACGACGGCGGATACCGACGGCATGGCGCTCAACTGGGGAGATGAAAAAGCTGTGCACCGCCTTCTGGAGTTGACAGCTCGCCGTTCAGGGATCGGAGCATGGATCTCCCGGGGTTCGCGCCGGCTGGGAGAGCACTTTGGCGCAGAAGATGAGGCCGTGCAAGTGAACGGCCTGGAGGTGGCCTACCATGATCCACGCGGTGTGTCGGGCATGGCCTTATCGTACGCCACCTCGCCGCGGGGTGCATGCCACAACCAGTCTGATTATTTCTTCGTGGATTGGGGACACACCCAGGCGGAGATCGGGATCGAATATTTCTCGCGGCACGACGGCAGCGAAAAATCCGCCAATGTTGCGCGGCACCAGAACTGGCGCACCGTCTACAATGCCATGGTGATGTGCATATTTGCCGATGTCCCGCCCCAGATGCAGGTTGACCTCATCAACGCGGCTTGCGGCTATCAGTGGACGGTATCGGACATGATGGCTGTGGGGGAGCGGGGCTGGAATATGAAGCGCGCGATCAATAATCGCCTGGGCCTTACCGCTGCGAACGACAAGCTCCCCAGGCAATTGCTTGAGCCATATGCAACCGGTGGAAGCGCAGGATTTGTCCCTGATATCCAGGGCATGTTGCAGGCCTACTACCAGGCGCGCGGCTGGGACCCGGCGACGGGCTACCCTTCGCGGGAGAAGCTACTAAGCCTGCAACTGGATGATGTTGCCAGAGACCTATGGGAATAATGCCGCCCGAGCCGGGAAGCATAGCCAAAAATTAAGATGCAGTCACGATCGCTCGCACCATCGGAGGAATCATGAGACTTGTTTCAGTGGAACAAATGAAAGCAATTGAAAAGGAAGCTGATGCTGCCGGCCTGACGTATGCTCAGATGATGCAGAATGCAGGCCAGGGTGTGGCAGAGGTGATCCAGGATTTGCCGATCGAAGATAGCGAGCAGGAGGTCTTTGCTCTGGTCGGCTCCGGAAACAACGGAGGAGATGCCCTGGTGGCGCTGGCTCATCTTGCCGCCGATGGCTGGCGGGCGCGCGCCTACCTGATCGGGCGGAAGCGCGATGCCCTGGTCGAACGCCTGGAGAAGGCGGGCGGGGAAGTCATCGTTGCGGAAGACGACGACGAATTCGCCAGCCTCTCTGCGTTTGTCCAAACGGCAACCGTTGTGGTGGATGGCGTCCTTGGAACCGGCCTCAAGCTGCCGTTGAAAGCAGAGTTGGCGGACGTGCTGGCGGAGGTCCAGGAGATCCTTGATGATACAGAAGATCGACCACTGGTGGTCGCGGTCGACTGCCCGTCAGGCATCGACTGTGATACGGGCGAAGCGGCTCCGGAATGTATCGCTGCGGACCTGACCGTGACGATGGCGGCGGTGAAACAGGGCATGCTGAAAATGCCGGCCTATGAGCTCATCGGAAACCTGGAGGTCGTGGATATCGGCCTGCCGGATGACCTCAAGGCGATGCAGGCTCGCGGTCCAGAAGTTGCGGAAGAGGATATGGTCACGGCCATGCTTCCCGAGCGGCCTGTAGATGCTCACAAGGGTACATTTGGCACGGCGCTGATCGCGGCGGGATCTGTCAATTACACCGGCGCGGCCTTGCTGGCAGGGCAGGCCGCTTACCGTTCCGGGGCAGGGCTGGTTACATTAGCGGTGCCCGCGCCCCTTCACGGCGTGCTGGCGGGGCACTTTCCGGAAGCCACCTGGGTGTTGCTGCCCAGCGAGCAGGGCGTGATATCGCGCGATGCGGCGGAAGTCCTGGATGAAGAACTGGGAGCGCGCGACCGCATTATTGATCGGGCCGGGGCTTGGGAAGGAGGATACGACCCGGGAATTCATTGCCGAATATCCTTAGCGGTCCTGACCGGACGCAAGAAGGCCGCCGGGCGCATAGGCTTCGTTCAAGTGCAGGCAGATGACCAGCAGGAAAAAGCAGGCAGCAATCGCCGGCGCTGGTGGTGGACGCAGATGGCCTGCGACTCATGTCAAAGATCAAGGATTGGCAGAAGTTGCTGCCCGGTCCGGCGGTCTTGACGCCGCATCCCGGCGAGATGTCGGCGTTGACCGGCCTGTCCGTGGATGAGATCCAGGGGGACCGCCAGGCAATCGCCAGGTCCGCTACGCCAAGGAATGGGGCCACGTGATCGTGCTCAAGGGCGCCTTCACGGTGGTTGCCGCTCCGGATGAACGCGTAGTCATTATCCCGGTGGCTTCACCGGCGCTGGCGCGGGCAGGGACCGGCGACGTGCTGGCGGGGATCATCGTGGGACTGCGGGCCCAAGGCGTTGAGCCGTTCGACGCGGCGGTAGCGGGCGCATGGATCCATGCGCAGGCCGGCTTATACGCGGCTGACGATCTCGGCGCGGCAGCGTCCGTGCTTGCCGGAGACGTGTTGGATTCCATCAGCGACGTGATGAGCGATCTCAGTTAGCCGACGCCTCCCTTATTCCAAACCTTAACAAAAAGGCGCCTTCCGTTCTGGAAGGCGCCTTTGGTTCCAGTTCCTACAATCAGGTTTCTGCCTCTACGGAGCTGCGATCCCTTTGTTCCCTAGCTCTTCAGGAACTCTTCCAACGCTTCCTTGCTAATGCGGTACACATTGCCAAGCTTGCGGGCCTTGAGGCTCTTGTCGTTGATGGCCGCCATCACGTCTTCCTCTGAAACTTTCAAAATGCCAGCTGCTTCGGATGGGCTCATTACGTCCGGTATGGAGGCCGAGCGAGCCGCACCCGCGGCGCCTGTTGCTCGCTGCATCGCGCCGGATGTGGCTTGCTGCATCAGGTTGCCGATGCCCATGCCTGCGCCAATGCCTGCGGTGAGACCGGCGCCGCCACTGGGGTTGTTGGCAGCATCGCGCATGGCGTCTGCGGCCTGGAGCTGCGTGTATGTCGCCATGTCGAGCATGCCCATTGCCCGCAGTTCTTCCGCCGATTTGTCAGAGGGCTTCAGATTTCCAACATAGAAAGTCTTGAGGGCCAGCCCCAACGCGGCGAAGTCCGGCTCGGCTTTGGCACGGACGCCCGCACCAATCTCTTCCGTCAGGCCGATCATCTCGGGCACCGGATGAGTGGCAGCCGTCTCGCCGAGCAGATCCTGCAGCTTCGACAGGAGAACGGTGCGAAGGCGATCTTCGATTTCGGATGTCGCATAGGCACGGCGCGCGCCGACGATCTGGGTGACGAACTGTTGAGCATCCGTCACCTGGAACGAGTAGGTGCCGAAGCCCTGCAGCAAGGCCACACCGAGACCCATCCCGGGATTGCGCACGATGATCGGCTGGGGGGTGCCCCACTTGCGGTTGGCAAATTCCTTGCGCGATACGAAATAGACTTCGGCAGGGAACGGAGTCCGGTCATTGAATGCTTTACCGATCCAGTTGATCAGCAGCGGAATGTTTGCCGTCGCGATGGTGTGCCTTCCGGCGCCAAAAACGTCCAGCGCGTTGCCATCGCGGAAGAAGACCGCCGCCTGGCTTTCGCGAACGATGACCTGCGATCCGATGCGAAAATCGCCGATGCCTTCTTCGGGGAATCGGTGGACGATCTCGTCCGTCATTTCATTGGGGTACTCAATGACGTCAAATATTCTGGCCATGTTGTGTCTCTCCTTTTCGTGCGGTTACGCCGCCCCGTGCCTACGATAGCTCGATTATAGCCGATGGGTTCCCGGCCTACAAGCAAGGGCTGTCTTACCAGATCTACGCACCTTCTTTATGCGGGTTGCACGGAGGCAAAGAATGCACTCGCCTAGTCGGACAGCTCGGATGCCTCCGCGCGCTCCACTTTCATTTGCTTACCGGTCCCCTTATCGCGGATCATGAGGATCTCTGCCATGATGCTGACGGCGATCTCCTGGGGCGTCTCCGCGCGCAGCTCGAGGCCCATTGGAGAATGCACGTGTGCGATGCTGGCCGCGGGTACGCCCCTGGCCTTCAGCTCTTTGACGGTGGTTGCCCAGCGCCGCTTCGACCCGATGATGCCAATGTATGCCGCCGGGGTTTCGAGCAGAGCCGGCAGTCCGGCCGCGTCGACCGAGGAGCCGCGCGTCGTAAGAACAAGGAAGGTGCGGCGGTCGATCTTCATTTGTGACGGCAACTGCTCCATGGCGCACGGATAGAAAACGTCACCGTCTGGCACCGCATCTTTGCTGCTGAACTCGGTGCGATCGTCGGAGACCGCCACGCGGAACCCCAACCATTTCGCCAGGTGCGCCACGGCCTTGCCAACATGCCCTGCGCCGACGACAACGACCGTCGCAGGGGGAAGGATAGGTTCCACAAATACCTCCACCTGGCCGCCGCATACGCCGGGGTCGCCGCGCGAAGGATCGGCCATGTTGTAGTGCAGCAGGCGCGCGGCGCCGTCTGACAGGGCACTTGATGCCTCATCAATCACACGGTGCTCCAGGTCGCCGCCGCCGACCGTGCCGATGAAATGGCCGTCAGGATAGACAAGCATTTTGCTGCCTACATGCCGGGGCGTCGAGCCTTCGCTCTTTACGACCGTGCAGAGAGCGGCCGACTCTGGACGACGATTTAATTTGGGCGAGTGCTTGATATATAGGATCCATGAGTGAGGGCGATTTTATCCGATTTTATGGGGCGCGGACGCTCAAATGAGTGACCTTTGCCTGCTAAGGACCCCACTGGGGCTGCCAATCGGGCTCGGGGTTGTCTGTGAGCTGCCGGGTGCTGTGACCATCGGAGCGCATGATGTACAAGTCGGCCTGGTCGTTATTGCGCAATGAGTTATAGACTATGTATTGACCATCGGGCGAATAGGCCGCTGCGGCATTGTTTCCGCCGAATGTGAGCTGTGTGATCGTGCCCGTCGAAACTTCGAGGCGGTAGACTTCGCGCGCGGCGACTGGCCCGGCGAAAATGAGCAGGTTCTTCCCATCGGGTGACCAGTCCAAGCTGCCGCCGATGCCGCTGAGCCCATGCGAAAGGCGTCGAGGGGCGGCGTCCGGGTGGCGCAGATCGAGCAGGAAGACCTCGTAAGTGAACCGGGTATCCACCTCCATCGTAAACGCGATCGTGCTTCCGTCCGGAGACCAGGCGGCGCCTACGATATCCTTTGGTCCGGTAAACAGAGCATGAGGATTTTCTCCCTTGCTGCCCATCACCCAGAGAGCCGAATGGGCATTCGGGATGCCATTGACGAAGACAATCTGCTTGCCATCGGGAGCGAAATCCGGAGAGAACGAATTTCCGATATTGTCGGTGAGCTGGACGGTCTTCAGATTGCTGAGAGTCAGCAAGTTGAGGTTGAAATTGTCGTACTGGTTGAGCGCGAATACTACTCTCTCGCCGTCGGGCGATATCGCCGGGTAATAGGCGTTGGTTGACTCCTCGGTAAGCTGCACGTAGCGGGATCCATTGCCGCGGATCATGCAGATCTGATTGACATCTGCACGGGTGCAGGTGAACACAATGTGCCCGCCATAGACGTCGGTAGGCTTGGGCAGGGCTGTCGGTGTCGGCGTGAAGGGCGGCACCGTCACATTTCCCGGGTTGATATTGGTTATGAACTGAAAGGGGGTGATGAGCGAAAAGAGCGCCAGCAAAGCAGCGATCACAACGATGCTGATCGGGAGGAGCGGCCCGCGCCGTTTCGGCTGCTTGAAGAGGCTGGCCCGGCGTTTGCCGGCATCATATTTCATGTCGTTCGACCCGGATCAGAGAAAATCGCATGCGCAATCGCCGCATGAGGCCAGGGTTCGTCAGGGCAATGAGACGTCCGGGTCGGCGGGTTCAGTAACTTGCGCGACGGCCTCCGGCTGAGGCGTTGTGCTCTTAACCTGCAGGTATATAAGAAGCAGATCCAATTATGATCAGAGCACGGGACGGTCAGCCAGTACGGAATCCCGATACCGGATCCAAGCGTCCAGGATGCATTGCCATCTCTGAATCGTTTCCAGAGATCGAAGGGATGCCATGCTGGATAAAGATCGAAAAACTCGTAGAATCTGGAGCCAGCCACAAAGAAGGCATTGAACTTCGGCTTGAAATCGACGCTCATCTGCACCTCGCTCATGAGCGGGATGAGCATTTGCCCAAGGAACCACGGTCAGGACATCAAAGGCAGGTTCAATATTTCCGGGCAGCAACGCCAAAGGAACGATGAAGAACGACAGCCCCGGTATGAGGAGTCGGGGGCCAGAATGCATACCCACCCCACCAAAGATAGTAGCCTGCATTCATCACAAGCATGGCAGCGACGGAATACAGGGATGACAACACGACCTCCGCGCGATGGGCTCGTTGTTTGAGTGTGATCAAGTACCCGACCGGTGCGAGGACAGAATGGGTGACAGCCACAGCCAGGCCAAATTTGGGATCGACCGTGATGTGATACAGCACGCTGAGCCTTGGCAGATGAATGCCCATGATGCCAGGCGACATTCCTTTTTGGAAACGTGTACTGGCTTCGTGCGCATAACCGAGATCAAGCGGATTGCCGAGACCGCGTAGTTGTAGATGAACATCATCAGGAGTGGTACGAGTGCACCAAGGGCGCCCGCGACTCCAAGGCGGACGTATGGCTCGGATATCCGCTGCCTAGAGGACATAGGCGGCATAAAGCAGAAGGCCGACGATGATCAGGGCCGAAGTATATTCAGTGATAAATGCGAGTCCCATGGAGGCGCCGGCGCCCGCAAACTTCCGCCCGAGGCGCATGCCGGCCTTATCCCGCATCAGAAGCAGCAGATAAAAAGCAACGATCAGAAATGTCGCGGCCATGACGTGCCCATAGTACACCGCACTGTAGGGCCAGAGCATCGTCCCAAGCCCGACTGCCAGGGCCGCAATCAACGCTCTGCCGCGGAGTGGCGCCGAGCTTCCCGGCGATGAGATACATGACCATTCCATTCACGGCGCAGATCGGGGCCAAGCACACTACTGGTAAGCATGTGCTTGATCAGCCCGCTTCCAGCTGCAGTCCCGAAGAGCGCGGAAAGTTCTATAGCAAAACAAAATACAGTGGCACTGCGAAGAGCGAGGAACCTACGGCCTTGTCGCAGTAATAGTGTCCCTGAAAGTAGGCAACATCTTCCGTGTACCATTCGGATAGGGAATGGTAAGGATCGATCTGAAATTGCCCGTGCTCGACGATGGCACGCACGTAGGTCGAGCCGCGAATTGCCATTCCAGCCGGGGTCCTGATAGAAATATACGGCAGCAAAAAGGAATATCAAACCAACTGCGAGTAGCGACTTATTCCTAATTATCCAGCCCGCGGCCGCGCGTCTCACACCGCCTGACCTCCGCGCAGCGCAAGCCAGAGTTTTTCAGGCGTTATGGGAATGATGTCGAGATTGACTCCCACGGCATCCAGGATGGCGTTCCCAACCGCAGGTGCAACGCCGTCCATGGGAATCTCCGCGACAGCCTTTACGCCGAACGGGTGGCTCGGCTCAAATGTCTCAACAAAGATCGTCGTCAGTTCCGGCATCTCGTCAGCCCGGAAGATGTGATAATGGTCCAGGTCACGCTCGATGGCGTTGCCCTTATCGTCGTAGCGCATTTCTTCGCAGACCGCGTAGCCAAGCGCCTGGGTCATGCCGCCCTCGATCTGGCCCGAGGCTGTCAGCGGATTCACGATCACGCCTGAGTCCACCGCCATAACCAGCTTATCGACCGACACAGCACCGGTTTGCGTGTCCACGGTCACCTCGGCGAACTGCGCCGCGAAGGGCGGCGGGGAGGAAGGAGACACGTAGGAACCGATGCCCATGATCTGTTCCTGGTCGTTGCGGTGCAGGCTGTCCAGGGCGATCTCCTCCAGCGAGACTGATCTTCCATCCGGCGCGACGGCCTGCTTGTTGGATAACTGGATGCTATCTGCGTCATCGACTGCAAGGATACGAGCAGCACGGATGCGGATTCTCTCGGCCGCCATCTGGGCCGCCTTCGTTGCCGCGGCACCCGAGATATAGGTTGTGGACGAGGCGTATGCACCCTTGTCGAACGGGGTGAAATCTGTATCTGAAGAATAGGTGATGACGTCGTCGAGCGGCACGCCGAGCACCTCGGCGACCATCTGTGCTATGACCGTGTCGGACCCGGTACCGAGATCTGTGGCTCCGATCATGAGGTTGAAAGAGCCGTCGTCGTTCATCTTAACCGAAGCGCCGCCCATATCCAGGTAGGGAATAGCCGTGCCCTGCATGACCATCGCTACACCGATGCCCTTACGCAGGTGGCCATCTCCGCTCTTGCGGCCGTTCGGCTGATTAGGCGAAGTAGTTCCCGAAGCACGCCAAGCCTCACTACCATACTTGGAATCCCAGTTGATCGCCGCCTTACCCTGGGCAACACATTGCTCGAGGCCCACGGTCTGGATGATCTCGGGCCTTGGCTCGCGCCCTTCATTCCACGCGGTGGAGAATGGATGGTATTCGCCGGGGCGAATTGCGTTCTTCAGCCGGAACTCGATGGGATCCAAACCCAGAGCGCGCGCGATCTTCTCCATGTGGCGTTCGAGAGGCCAGTAACCTTGCGGCACGCCGTAGCCGCGGAACGCGCCTGCGGGTGGTGTGTTCGTGTACACCACGTCCGCATAGAAGCGGATATTCGGCGCCTCGCGGAACTTGCCATCGCCTACGTACAGAGCCATGGCCTTGTGCCCGGTATTGCCGGTCACAGTCAGCGCATGGCAACCGTACGCTCCCGTATCTGACAGGGCATACATGTCGTTGGCAGTGATGGTGCCATCGCGTTTCACGCCTGTCCGAAGCTTGATCTTCATGGGATGGCGCGAGCGCGCGGCGATGAACTCATCCTGGCGCGTGTACTCATAGAGAACGGGGCGCTTCGTCGCGATCGGTGAGGTGGGCGGCCACATCTTCCATCAAGACTTCCTGCTTGCCGCCGAAGCCGCCGCCGATGCGCGGCTTGATGACGCGAATGCGCTTGACGGGCAGGCCCAGCACGGGAGCCAACATGCGGCGCACGTGGAAGGGGACCTGTGTGGATGTCCGGATGACCAACCGGTCGTCCTCGTCCCAATAGGTGAAGACCACATGAGGTTCGATGGAGACTTGTTGGACCTTCGGGACCTCATACTCGCCCTCGAAGATCTCATCTGCCTCTTGAAATCCCTGCTCCACATTTCCAATGTCGATGCGGATCTCAGCTGCGAGATTCCGGCTGGCATCTGAATCAGCGAAATTGACGTACTCCGGTTCGTCGTGAATGCGAACTGCTGCTTCGCCCATTGCTTCCCGCGAGTCCAGGATGGCCGGCAGCTCCTCATATTCCACCTTGATGAGGCTTAGAGCCTTCTCGGCAATTTCGGCGCTCTCAGCTGCCACGAAGGCAACCCGATCCCCGACGAAGCGCACCTTATTGTCGAGCGAGAACGTATCAAGCGGCCCGGGAATGGGATCGGACTGACCGGCGGTTGACCATACGACACGCGGGATATCCTGCCAGGTCAGCACGGCCGCGACCCCGGGCAACGCCCTGGCAGCGCTCGCATCTATGCTGCGAATGCGCGCGTGAGCGTGAGGACTGTGCAGCACCTTCGCCACCAGCATGCCGCGCTTTTCCATGTCTGCGGCAAACGCCGGCTTGCCCTGGACGAGCTTGACGGCATCCACTTTCTTCTCGGGCTTGCCTACAACTTTCCAGGCCTGGGTTTGAGGAGTTACGATCACTTTGGGTCTGGTAAGCAGGCTGGTGACCAGCGCACCCGTCGAACTGTCAGGTTGGGCACCTGGTCCTACATTATCACTCCCAAGATCCGCCATGTTCCAGCTCACGGTGTCCCAGTTTTCAGGCTCATCGCCTCGCATGATTGCGGCGGCTCGCAGTACGGCCTGCACCGGCTTAACGTACCCGGTGCAACGGCAGAGGATTCCGGAGAGAGCCTCTCTCACTTCTTCTTCTGTTGGCTTCGGGTTCTTCTCCAGGAGCGTCTTGGCGGCAAGGATCTGCGCGGGCGTGCAGTAACCGCATTGGATGGCGCCGCTCTCCACAAAAGCCAGTTGGAGCGGGTGCAGGCCTTCGGTCTTCTTCCAGCCCTGGTCTGGATGCTCGCCCAGCGCCTCGATGGTGGCAATGTTGTGCTCTTCCGCCTGCAGGGCCAGGATGGAGCCCGCGTTGACGGGTCTGCCGTCGAGAAGCACGGTGTCTGCTCCCGTCAGGCCCCCTTCATCGCCGAACTTGACGCCGTAGTAGCCCAGCCTGCGGACGACGCTGAACAATGTCTCGCCAGGCGCACATTCCACCTCGTGCAGAGTACCGTTGATTTTCAGGCTCAAGTTCATTGCTGCTCCAATTATCTGTGGGTAAGCCGGGGGGTGCCCCGACGGGCATGTTCTTCAGAACGGATTCTAATTGTATCAAAAGCCTGCATAATTTCCCGATAACACATCCAGACATGCCTGCGCCGAACGGAACGAACGGCAGTAGAATGGGTTTCCAATAAGAGATCATGCGATCCAAGGAGAGCACTTGATGGCAGAGTCCGAATTCAAGGTCTACAAATACCGGTGGGTGGTCTTATTGGCCTTCATGGGAGTTGTTGCGGTAAACCAGCTGCTTTGGATCACGTTCGCGGCTGTCACTACGCAGGCGATGCAGTTTTATAACGTATCTGACCTTGCCATCGGCTTGCTTTCACTCAGCTTCATGGTCGTCTATATCTTCGTATCGTTCCCAGCTTCATGGGTCATCGATACCTATGGGATCCGCGTAGGCGTGGGCATCGGGGCGATCCTTACCGGCGCCTTCGGCCTTGTACGCGGCCTCGGTGCGAATCACTACGCCTGGGTGCTCGCTGCGCAAATAGCGATCGCCATCGGCCAGCCATTTGTGCTGAATGCCGTCACTACAATTGCAGCGCGCTGGTTCCCGATGAAGGAGCGCGCCACCGCCAGCGGGCTTGGCTCGCTCGCCATATACATCGGCATCCTGGCAGGGATCGCCCTCACGCCGTATCTTGTGCTGCGCTCGGGGATCGCCGGTATGCTGAATATGTACGGAATCGTGTCAGCGATTGTCATGTTCCTGTTCTTCATATTTGCCCGGGAGCGACCGCCCTCACCACCCTGTCCTCCAGAGCAGGAGGCGCGTTCGCTGGTGGTCGACGGTCTCACGAAGATGATCCGCCAACGCGAGTTCATCGTGCTGATGGCCGTCTTCTTCGTAGGACTGGGCGTATTCAACGCCGTCACCACCTGGATCGAGCAGATCCTGTCGCCGCGCGGATTCTCCTCCACCCAGGCGGGGGCAGCCGGGGGCGTTATGATCCTCGGCGGAATCGTGGGCGCCCTCATACTTCCGATGCTTTCCGACCAGATGCGCAAACGGGTGCCGTTCATCGTGCTGGCTGTAGCCGGAGCAACCATCGGCCTCGCCGGGCTCACATTTGTGACCGGCTACACTCTGCTGTTGATCTTTGCCTTCATATTTGGGTTCTTCCTGCTTAGCGCCGGCCCCATCGGATTCCAATACGGCGCGGAGATCACTTATCCAGCGCCGGAGGGTACATCCAATGGTCTTCTGCTTCTCATGGGGCAGATCTCCGGCATCGCGTTCATCCTGGGACTCGATGCTTTCAAGTCTCCGGCTACAGGATCGATGGTAATTCCACTCGCGGTGCTCATCGCCCTCCTGGCGATCTGCCTGGTGCTGGGGACCCAACTCAAAGAGGCCGCTGCTCTGAGGGCTTCGGCGAACTCCTGAGACCATGCAACCTCACTACTTTACGCTGGAAGAGGCGAACGCGGCGCTTGATATCATACGTCCGCTCCTACAGGAGATCCTGAAGATACGCGACCATATTTTGGCGCAGCAGCCCGATATCTGGCCCGCCATGGAGCGTGCCGCGGGGAATGGCGGCAACGCGAACCTGAGCCGGATCGCCAGCGACTTCGGCCGGCTGGACGATCTGTTACACGAGGTGCTTGCGACAGGCGTCCAGGTGAAAGATGTCAACACAGGACTCCTGGATTTCCCTGCCTGGCGGCAGGATCACGCGGTGTACTTGTGCTGGAAGTATGGCGAAGACAAGATAGAATTCTGGCACGAGATCGATGCGGGCTTCGCCGGCCGGCAGCCGATCGCTGACTTCTAGCGGCACCACGAGTTAGTAGGGGGTTACTGGCAATGAAAGACCCCAGCGGAGCTCACCGCGTTATTTCGCCATATACTGCCGGGGATTCAAAGGAGTTGGATGGATCGAAAAGGCATTCTCACGGCGGTTGTTGCATATTTGATGTGGGGGCTTTTTCCGCTATATTGGACGCCCCTCGAAGCAATACCGGCGCTGCAATTGATTGGGCATCGTATCGCCTGGTCGTTCATCTTGCTGATCTTTGTGGTCCTTTTGACGCGCCAATGGCGGGCATTCCGCGCGGTCGCGTCGGATGGGAAGACCATACGGATCTATCTCATTGCTGCCATCCTGATCAGCGTGAACTGGTTTACCTATGTCTGGGCGGTTACACACGGGCACGTGGTGGACACAAGCCTGGGCTACTATATCAACCCGCTTTTCAGCGTCCTGCTGGGTGTGACCATCTTTCACGAGCATCTGCGTCCGATCCAATGGATGCCCATCGGCCTGGCTGCGCTGGGTGTGATCTACCTCACGTTCTCATCCGGCGTTCCGCCGTGGATCGCGTTAACGCTGGCTTTCACCTTTGGACTGTATGGGCTCGTCAAGAAGATCGCCCCACTTGGCTCGTTCTATGGACTCACGCTGGAGACCGGATTGCTTTTCCTGCCGGCGCTGGCTTTCTTGACCTTGAGCGAAGTAACAGGACAAGGCGCATTCCTGCACAGCGGCGTGCAGGCCAACTGGATGATGGTCGGCGCGGGGCTGGTGACTACCGTGCCCCTGCTGCTCTTTGCATACGCGGTGCCGAGGGTGCCGCTTACAACCATTGGCATCCTGCAATATATCAACCCGACCATGCAGTTTCTTCTGGGCGTGCTGCTCTACAAGGAGCCTTTTACGCGTGATCGTCTGATCGGCTTTGGGCTGGTATGGGCAGGCTTGATATTGTTTTGGGCCGAGGGACTGTATTCCAGACGTAATCTTTCCTCCGAGCCGGTTCCGGAATTGGGGGAAGGCTAATGATGCGGTGCGGGAGGCACACGCCATGAAAATTCTATTCATCGGTGGGACAGGCATTATCAGCTCGGCCTGCGCAGAGCTTGCAGTGCGGCGGGGTCATGATCTCTTTCTGCTGAACCGTTCCGAATCCAGGAAGTATCCTGTCGCGGACGGCGCGCAGGAAATCGTTGCGGACGTTCATGGGCCGGAGCAGGAATTGTCGAAACTGCTGTCGGGATATCATTTCGACGCGGTCGTGGATTTCATAGCCTTCACCGAGCAGGATATCCAGCGTGATTTGCAGCTATTCCGGGGCAGGACCGGGCAGTTCGTATTCATAAGCTCTGCCTCTGCATACCAGAAGCCGCCGCGCAGTTACTGGATCACAGAAGAGACGCCGCTCGAGAATCCATACTGGCAGTACTCACGCGATAAGATCGCATGTGAAACGCGGCTGATGCAGGCTTTTCGGGAAGAGGGCTTCCCGACCACGATCGTCCGGCCTTCGCACACGTACGGCACGTCGCAGATCCCGCTTGCGTTCGACAGCTGGGTCAATCCGTGGACGGTTGTTGCCCGAATGCTTAAGGGTCAGAAGATCATCGTCCCGGGCGATGGGACTTCCCTCTGGGTACTGACCTGGAACGCTGATTTTGCGAAGGGGCTGGTCGGCCTGCTCGGGAATCCGGCAGCCATTGGCGAGGCCTTTCAGATCACCTCGGATGAGGTCCTGACCTGGGACCAGATCTATTTGGAGCTCTTCGACGCGCTCGCCGTTGAGCCCAACATCCTGCATGTTGCCACCGACCTGATCGCCACTTATTGGCCTCACGCCCAGGAAGGCCTCATCGGTGACAAGGCAAACAGCGCGGTATTCGATAACTCCAAGATCAAGAGGCTGGTACCGGATTTTGCGTGTGAGGTAGACTGGGCGCACGGGGTGAGGCGGGCTTTGGAGTGGCATCGCTCTCATCCGCAATTTCAAACGGTCGATCAGGAACTCGACCGTACAATGGATGAGATCGTTCTTGGTTCTGAACGAGCGCTGCCGCGGAAGTAATGATCGGGTGGCGTCCCTTGCGAGCGCTGTAGGCCGTGGATATTCATGACTGTTATCATCGGCAATTGTTTACATAGTCAGCTTTTCATGACCCATTTGAGGGCGTATAATTTTTCCCGGCTAAGCTAAATCTCACGGAGGCAAGATCTGCTCCAACCTGGAGGATGTAAAGTATGTCTAAGACAAAAGGGGTAATTGGCGTTTTGACGGGCGGGGGCGACGTGCCCGGATTGAATCCGGCGATACGCGCCGTGACGCTGCCGCGCATTTCGCGAGGGTTATCGCGTGATCGGCCTGCGCCGCGGCTGGGCGGGGCTGGTGGAAATGTCGCGGGACAAGGGCGCCGACAACAGCAACAACTTCGTCGAGCTAACAGAGGATATTGTGGACCATGCAGGCCGCACCGGCGGAACGTTCCTGCATACCTCGCGGACGAATCCAAGCAAGATGAAGGCTGCCGATGTGCCGGCGCACCTGAAGGATCAATACAAGGCCGAACGGAACGATCTTACGCCGGAGGTCTTGAAGAACCTGGACTTCCTGGGGATCGATACCCTGATCCCGATCGGTGGTGACGACACGCTGAGCTATGGCGTCCGGATGTACAAAGAGGGATTCCACACGGTTGCAATCCCGAAGACCATGGATAACGACGTGCCGGGTACGGACTACTGCATCGGCTTCAGCACATGCGTGACCCGCACGATCGCCTTGACCAACGGCTTGCGGACGGTGGCGGGCTCGCATGAGCGCTTCCTCGTGCTGGAGGTCTTCGGGCGCAATGCGGGCTTTTCGGCCCTGCTGCCTACGATGGCGGGCGCCGCGAACCGGTGCGTGATCCCTGAGCACAAGTTCAACATCGAGCATCTGACCGAGCTCATGTGCGCCGATCGGAACAGGAACCCGAGCCATTACTCGATCGTTCTGATCTCCGAAGGCGCCACCTTTGAAGATGGGCGGATCATGGTGGAGGACAGTGCGACCGATGCGTATGGTCATCCCAAGTTGGGCGGCATCGGCGATGCCGTTTCGGACGCCATGAAGAAGGCATCTGCAAAATTCAATAATGGCAGGACTGTGGACGTCATCAACCAGAAACTGGGCTATATGGTGCGCGCCGGAGACCCGGACGCAATGGACTCGATCGTCCCCATGGCATACGGCAACCTGGCAATGGACCTCATCTTGCGCGGTGAATTCGGCAAGCTGGTTGTGCTAAAGAACGGCCGCTACGATCACGCGCCGATGGACGTGATCACGGCGACCAAGAAGGTGGTGGATGTCGAGCAGTTCTACGACACCGAGCGTTACCGTCCCCGTTACGAGCACTTCCACCTGAAGCCGGAGTTCATTATGACAAGCGAGGCGTAATTGAGGTAGGTCGGAGTGGCACTCCGACCTACTGCATCCTTCGATGCCTCTCGCACCGATGGATGCGTTGCAGATCTGGAAAATACAATGTGAGCGGTCTTTTGGCCGCTCACATTGTATTTCTGATGAAGTATCAGGTCCGTGGCGAATAACGTTTCAGTCCTCTGGCGCACCGTAGTCAGGCAGCACTCAAGAGCCTGATCACTTCCTGTGTGGCGACGGGCACCGCAGCCGCGATCTCGGGCGACAGTTCCTCCGTGAAGTCAAACGACAACCTGGCTTCGATCGTAACCACATCGACGCGGCTGGGAATCTCTGCGCCCATTGCCTGCGCGGCCTGCAGCGCAGTCATCAACGAAGCATCGTGCGGTGAGGCGCTGTGCCCGGCCATGGGGTCTTCGAGCTCATCCAGCCGCAGCACTCGAACGGTGCCAACGGGCGCGCTTCCGGTCTCGAGACAATCGACGAGGATGACTCGCGAATAGCCCAGCATGCGTTCCATCAGGCTAAGTCCGCCGAGTGAGGCGAACTCGACATCGACGGGCGTGCCGAAGGTTTCAACCCGGGACTGGATCTGCTCCGCGACCTTCCAGCCAACGCCGTCGTCCCCGAGGATCGGATTGCCAAGACCGAGTACCAGCGTGCTCATGTTTGCCGTTTTTTGTATCCCTTTTGAGATCTTGATTGCGGGCAAGGCATTGTATCAGAATCGATGAAGGACAAGAGATTCTCGCTGGCCCGCTGTCATCTCTTGTCCTTCAGCCCCCTAAACCCCCACTCCATTAACAGTATTGTTTCAACACCTTCACAGGCTCACCTTCCGCGTTGCGGATGGTGACTTCCAGAGGCATCTTTCCAGGGAGCGAGTGTGTTGCGCACCCGAAGCATGGATCGTAGGCCCGGAAGGCCATCTCGACCATGTTGAGCATCCCTTCGCTCACAACCGAGCCCTTTTTGATCAGGCTGGTCGCGGCCTTGTTGATCGACATGCTCATCGGCGCGTAATTGTTCGTGGTGCCCACGATCAGGTTGACCTTGGTAAGCACGCCGCGTTCGTCCGTGGTGTAGTGATGGGTGAGCGTGCCGCGCGGCGCTTCGACGATCCCAACGCCCTCGGTCGGCTTCTCGGTGGGGATGGTGTGGAAGTTCGGAGAGGTGATCTCCGGATCGGTGGCCAGCTCCACCCAGCGCTCGGCTGCATACAGCATTTCGATCAGGCGGGCCCAATGGATGGCGAGCCGCTGATGAACCGGCTTTCCGCCCAAGGTGGCATAGAAGCGCTCGTACTCTGCCTGCGCCAGCGGAGTTGCCATACCGTCCGACGCGTTGAGCCGGGAGAGCGGCGTGGCCATGTAAACGCCGGAGTCCTTGCCGTCCACGAGACCTTTCCAACCCACGTTCTTCAGGTAGGGGAACTTGAGATAGGTCCAGGGCTCCACGTGCTCAGCGATGTGCTGGAGATAGTCCTTCGGCTCGTACTTGACGAATTCCTTGCCGTCGGGGTCCACGACGCGGACCTTGCCATCGTAGAAGTTGACCTTGTTGTTCTCGTCCATCAGGCCCATGTAGTAGGTGTGGTGGGTGTAGATGTCGCCGAGGATCAGGTCCACGTAGGTCTTGTTGCCCAGCACGATATCGTCGAAGATCTTGAGGCTGAACTGGGCAAACTCGACTGCCCAGCGTCCCATTGCTTCGATCTCCTTGCGCTGCTCTTCGGTGATGCCCTTGGTCAGGCCGCCCGGGATGGACGTGCAGGGATGGACCTTCCGCCCGCCGATGATCTCGACGACCGTGTGGCCGGCTTTGCGCGCCTGGATCACCTTGCCGCCGATCTCAAGCCCCACCTTGTGGATGACGCCCAGGATATTGCGTTCTGCCACCGGCGCGTCCGGGCCCGAGAATGAAGTCCGGGCCGCCCAGCGCGTAGAAATGCGTGGCGTGGTCGGTCACATAGAAGGCGCTGTACAGCAGCTCGCGCAGCATCTTGGCGGTGTGCGGCGGGTCGACATGAAAAACGGCATCGGCAGCCTTGGCGGCAGCCATATGATGCGCTTCGGGGCAGACGCCGCAGATGCGGTTGGTAAGCAGCGGCATCTCTTCCACCGGCCGCCCGACGCAGAAGCGCTCGAAGCCGCGCAACTCCGGGATCTGGAAGTACGTGTTGGCCACGTCGCCATCTTCGTTCAGGAAGATCTCGATCTTGCCGTGGCCCTCAAGGCGGGTAATGGGATCAATCGTAATTCGTTGTGCCATATTACGCCTTCTCTTTCTTCCAGGCCGGGACGGCAGCGTGCAGCAGCGAACCCGCCAGATTGAACCGATAGAATTGCCCCGCCGGATCCACCAGGCCATCCAGGATGCGCTCGATCTCCGCGGGGTCGTTGCTGTCGATCACCGATGCAAAGGATGCGATCAGCCGCGCGCCGTAGTCGACGACGCCTTCGGCGGGCCCGTAGCAGCCGATGCATTGTGCGCCGGCTGTTGGGCAGCGTGCCGTGCAGCCGCTGCGTGTGGCAGGGCCGTTGCAGGGGATACCCTGCTCGAGCAGGCACAGGGCTCGGGTCCACTTCGATGCCCCAGATGCGCTTGAACGATTTGATCGATTTCACGTTGCGCGTCCGCACGCACTCGTCGCACACGGTCGATTTGCCGGCGCCGATCACGGAACCCTTGGGCGGCAGCTCAGCCTTGCCCTGGAGCACCTGCACGACCAGGTCGATCACGGCCGCGATCTGATGGCTTTCTGGCGGGCAGCCAGGCATGTAGTAATCGACGTCCACCACCTGGTCCAGCGTCTTGAGCGTGGGCAGGATCGTGGGAATGTGGATCTCGCCCTCGGGCACGTCGTAGGAAACCATGGGGTAGATCTCATGCGGGTTGTCGGTCGAGACCGTGTTATAGGCCGTATGTACGATCTCACGCGCGTCGCTGAAATTCGCGAGGCCCGGGATGCAGCCTTCGTTGGCGCATGATCCGAAAGCGACCAGCAGCTTCGACTTCTTCCGCAGGATCTTCGCGATATGCTCGTTCTCGTCATTGCGGATGCCGCCGTTAAAGAGGGTGAGCAGGATGGAACCATCCTCCATCGCCTCGATATCCTTGTACTTGGCATCCATCGCCACGGGCCAGAACACGATCTCGAAGTTGGCATCCACTTCCAGGATCTTTTCATGGATGTTCAGCACTGCAATATCGCATCCTCCGCAGGAGGCCGCCCAGTACATTGCAAGTTTGGGTTTCACGTTCTCGGTCATGCGGATACCTCCTGAAGCTCGGGTTTGGGCTGTGCTTCCAGCGCCGGACTTTCCACGGCGGCTTCAGCATGGCCCCAGTGCAGCGGGCCGAGCGCCTTGATCTCCTGGACAAACGAGGAAACCTCAGCCGCAAACTTTGCTCCCTCAGCGGCCGATGCCCAGACCAGGCGGATGCGTTTTGGCTCAAGGCCGAAACCGGCGAGCGTGCGTCGCATAAGGAGGAAGCGGCGCAGCGCCTTGTAGTTCTGGTCGATGTAATGGCATTCACCGGGATGGCAGCCTGTGATCATGACGCCATCCGCGCCGCTTGCCAGGGCTTTGAAGACGAAGGTCGGGTCCAGCCGTCCGGAGCACATCAGGCGGATCAGGCGCACGTTCGGCGGGTACTTCATGCGGGCAGTGCCAGCCAGGTCTGCTGCGCGGTAGGAGCACCAGTTGCAGGTGAAGCCGATAATGGTGGGTTCAAAGGTATCTGTCATGGTTAGTCTCCTGCGACGGGAGCCGCATCCAGCCCGACATTGAGCATCATCAAGCCCTCGATCTGGGCCATGATCTGCTCATTGCTGAAGCCCGTGCCAAGAATGGCGCCGGCCGGGCAGGCCGCGATGCACGTGCCGCAACCCTGGCACAGGGCGGGATTGATCTCGGTCACCATTCGGTCTTCGTGGAAACTGATGGCATTGAACGGGCAAAGCGAGTTGCAGATGCGGCAGCCGGAGCATTGCTCCTCCACCACACTCGCACGCACCGGCTCCAGCGCGACTTCCTTCTGTTCGATCTTCCCCAGCACGCGGGCCGCCGCGGCCGCGCCTTGTGCAACGCTCGCCGGAATATCCTTGGGACCCTGCGCACAGCCGGCGATGAAGATGCCGTCGGTCATGGTCGCCACCGGATCGAGCTTCGGATGCTTCTCGATGAACCAGCCGTTGGAGGAGCAGGAAATGCCAAAGGTCTTGGCGGTCGCCTTGGAGTCTTTGCGCGGCTCCAGGCCCGCGGACAGGATCGACCATGTCGACCGGGATGCGGCGCTGCTTGCCAGCCAGGGTGTCTTCAACCTGGATGATGAGCTTGCCCTGTTCAGCGGGTGAGCGCGGGACGTCGGTAACCTCGGCGACCTTACCGCGCACAAACATCGTGCCTTCTTCGACGACGCGCTGGTAGAACTCGTCATAGTCCTTGCCCGGCGTGCGGACATCGATGTAGAAGTTATAGACCGTTGCCCCGGTCCGTTCCTTCACCAGATGGGCGAACTTGATGCTCTGCATGCAGCAGATGCTCGAGCAGTAGTTGTTGAAGTTCTTGTCACGGCTGCCGACACAGTGCACGATGCCAACTGATTTGGGCGCGGTCTTGCCGTCACGCATCACAAGGTTACCCTGCGTGGGCCCTGCCGCATTGAAGAGGCGCTCCATCTCCAGCGAGGTGAAGACGTTCGGCAGGCGACCGTAGCCGTAATTCCCGATGCGGCGGGCATCGAACAGGTCATAACCTGTTGCGAGCACGATATTGCCGACCTGGAATGTGAGAATCTCATCCTGCTGATCGAAGTCGATCGCTTCGGTAGGGCAGAACTTCTCGCAGGCCTTGCAGGTGCCCTTTTCATAATAGGTGCAGTTGGGCACATCCATCACCGGGATGTTCGGCACGGCTTGCGGGAACGGTGTGTAGACGGCCTTCCGATAACTCAGGCCGGCTTCGAACACATCGTCGATGACTTTCTTCGGGCATTTCTCCTGGCAGATGCCGCAGCCCGTGCACAGGTCTTCTTTGATCTTGCGTGCCTTCTTGCGCACGGTTACCGTGAAGTTGCCGATGTACCCTTCCACTTTCTCGACCTCGCTCCAGGTCAACAAAGTGATGTTCGGGTGTGATCCCACCGAGACCATCTTGGGCGTCAGGATGCAGGCCGCGCAATCCAGCGTGGGGAAGGTCTTGTCGAACTGCGACATGTGACCGCCAATGGACGGCTCGCGCTCCACCATGTAGACATGGAAGCCGGCGTCCGCGATCTCGAGGGCGCTCTGGATCCCGGCGATGCCGCCGCCCACGACCAGGGTCGCGGGATGGATCGGAACCGTCATCGCTTGCAGGGGCACGTGATGCCGGACGCGTTCGACGCCGCCGGAGATCATAGCCTTCGCCTTGGCAGTGGCCGCGGCCTTGTCCGTATGCACCCATGAGACCTGCTCACGGATGGAAACCATCTCGCACATGAAGGGGTTAAGTCCTGCATTTGCGCAGGCGGTGCGGAAGGTCTTCTCATGCAGGTGAGGCGAGCATGCCGCCACTACCACACGGTTCAGGCCCAGTTCCTTGATGTCCTTCTCGATCAGCTCCTGTCCGAGGCTGGAGCACATGAATTTGTAGTCACGCGCGATCACGACGCCGCGGTGCTTGAGCTGCGCGGCTGCCCATTCGGCCACTTTGGCAACATCCACGATGCCGGCGATATTGGTACCGCAATGACAGACGTAAACCCCGATCCGTTCCTGATCGTTGAGTGTCATCGGGTCACCTCCTTCTCGAGGATATCGGTCTTCAGGCTCCTGGATAATGGCTTGGGCATTGGCAGGCCCTCAGGTTTACGTGGGCGTTTGGGCGGCGCGGGAGGCGTCTCCGGCGGAGCTTCCACTCCGAGCGCATCCAGCAGGTTGCGGGCGCTGACCAGCTCAAGCCCGAAGCCCAACTCCTTGGGGTTGATCCCAAATGCCAGCCCCATCAACTGCGTGAAGAACAGCACCGGCATGTGGTAATTCGTTTCAAAGAAGCGGTTGGTCTCGCCCTGGAAACCATCCAGGTTCAACTGGCACATCGGGCAGATCGTGACCATCGCGTCGGCCTGGAGACCATCCGCGGTCGAGATCAGCCGGCGGATCATTTCGAAAGCCATCTCGGGGCCGATCTGGGTCATGTGACCGCCGCAGCATTCGGTCTTCAGCGGATAGTCAACGACTTCAGCGCCGAGGGCTTTCAGCAGCAGGTCGAGTTCCACGGGGAAATCGTGATCCGATGACCGGTTCCCGTAATCGGGGCGGGGAACCATGCATCCGAGATAGGATGCAAGGCGCAGTCCGGTCAGAGGCTGCACTACCAGCTTTTCCACGGCTTCGAGCCCCACGTCGTACACGATAACGTCCAACAGGTGGCGGATCTGGAGCGAGCCGGGCACATAGGAGAGGCCGCCGGCTTCGAGGGCCTCATTTACCAGCTTTCCCAGCTTCGGATCCTCGGCCATGAAATGGTCGGCCTTTGCCAGGTTGAGATAGCAAGCGGAGCACGGAGCCACGACCTCGTTAGTACCCTTGGCTTCTTTGGAAGCCAGCGCGAGATTGCGGGCGATCAATGAATAGGCCGGCGTGCGGCTGATCCCGAGGTATTCCGTCGCACCGCAGCAGTTCCAATCATCGATTTCCTGAAGGTTGAGGCCCAGGGGCTTTGCCACCGCATTCAGGGAGTCCGAATATGCACGGGCGCTGGCATCCATTGAACAACCGGGATAAAGGAGATAATCCTTCATTGCTTGGCCTCCAGTTCCTTGGCGCGCTTGAGGATCGCCTTCAACTGCTTCATTTGTTTAATTCGTTTGGGGAGAATGCCCATGCGCTTTCGGGTGAGCATGCCGAGCCCCATGGGGGCGAGGCTGGGAAGCCGCAATGGGAAGTGTTTGAGGTAGTGCCAGGAGGCCAATCCCAGCTCAAAGCTCCGGCCGTACTCTTCCACCATGCCTATGAAGGTCTGGGATAGGTCGGGGGCAGTCGAGCTCTTGTAAAGCCCCTCTTCGACCGCCATGCCCTTCAGCGTGTACATCACATCGGTAATGTGGATGTTCTGCGGGCAGCGCACCACACAGTGATAGCAGGATACGCAAAGCCAAAACGTGTTGCTGCTGAGCGCCTCCGTGCGCATGCCGGCTCTCAGCATTGCAAAGAGCATGCGTGGTGTGTGCTCCATGGCCGCGGCGGAAGGGCAGGAGCCCCCGCATGTGCCGCACTGGATGCACATTTCCAGCCGGGATACTCCGGCAGTTCGGGCGGCGACCTCCTCCATCAACTTCAGGTCTTCGCCCTGGTTTGGACCAGCTACGAGCGGCAACGGTGTTGTCTGTGAAACTTCGGCCATAGTGGTGACCTCTTTTCAGCGTAGTAAGCGCGCCGGTTCCCCACCCGGGTACGGCGCGTTTCTGGTGATCCTATAAACATTATGTGAGAGATATCACATCCGGGCTAGAGACTAAACTCCTGCAAAACGATGATAAATATCATCGAACCGTTTTCCGACCTATTCTGTCCGCGAAAGGGCTGTATAATCCTGCACAATTCCCCATTAGCTATGAAGGAGAGGTACATGAAAGTCAATTTCGCCATGTGGCAAAAGGCCCTGAACGTAATTCCCGATGTCTCCAAGGACGAATGGGATCAGTTGGACGTGGTCTCGCGCTGGCTGATCTCTACGCGGGCCGCCGTTTTGATCATGACGTTCCTGTCTGCAGCGCTCGCCGGCATCTTCGCGGCCCGCGATGGCGCCTTCCATTTCGTTCCCTGGCTGGCTCTCACCTTCGGACTCATCATGGCTCATGCCAGTAACAACATCTTCAATGACTTCACGGACTACGTCCGGGGGGTCGACAAGGATAACTACTTCCGCACGATCTACGGGGCCCAGCCCATCGCCAGCGGACTGGTAACCCGCAGGCAGCACCTTACTTACTTCGCCGTAACGGGCCTGCTCGCTCTCCTGGCAGGCATTTACCTGATCGCCCTCAATGGCTGGGATGTGAGCATCTGGATCCTTCTGGGTCTGGGCGCGTTCTTTGTCTTGTTCTATACGTGGCCGCTCAAATACGTGGCAATGGGCGAATTAGCCGTGCTGCTGGTCTGGGGTCCGCTGATGATCGGCGGCGGCTACTATGTGCTGGCACATCGCTGGGATTGGAATGTCGTCATCGCCAGCCTGCCGTACGTACTGGGCGTGACCACCGTGATCTTTGGAAAGCATATCGACAAGGTGCTGATCGATAAGGGGAAGAAGATCTTCACGCTGCCAGTCATCATCGGGGAGCGCGCCGCGCGCTATGCGGTGCTGAGCATGATGGTACTGCCCTATTTGATCACCGCCTACCTGATCGCCACGCACTTCTTCACGCCGGTGATGCTGGTGGTGCTGCTCGCCGTGCCGACGCTGCTGAAGACCTATCCGGCGCTCCTGATACCCAAGCCGGCGGTACGCCCCGAAGGCTTTGCCGACGGGCAAGGTGGTTGGCCGCTCTACTTTGCTCCGCTCTCTTTTGTCAACAACCGTGCTTTCGGCATGTATTTCCTCCTGGGGCTGATCCTGGATGTGACGCTGCGAACTCTTGCCGGCTACCTCCCAATTCTGGAGATAACCAACTCCGCACCCTTCCGTGTCAAACGGAGGCAGAATGGAAACGTCCATCCTGCCTCTTTTCTTTAACCCTGACCAGGCATTGAATAGTACGCGGCGCCGGCATATAATCATCTCAAATCAAATAAGGAGAGGAGTCACTATGGGAATCAACTTCGCAATGTGGCGCAAGGCCATCTGGCAATTGATCAAGCTGGATGACAAGCAGCAGTGGGACGCGCTGGACGTCATCTCGAAATGGCTGATCGCCACCCGCTCGGCCGTTACACTCGTCACAGTCTATTCTTGCATCATCGCCGGACTCCTGGCCTGGAGAGACGGTCACTTCTCCTGGATCCCGTGGATCGTTCTGACCATTGGCCTCTTCATCGCCCATGGGACAAATAACCTGCTGAACGACTATACGGACTACAGCCGCGGCGTTGACAAGGACAACTACTTTCGCACCCAGTATGGAGTGCATCCTCTGGTGCAGGGCTTCTGGACGAAACGCCAGCAGCTCACGTGGTTCGCTGTCAGCGGCATCCTGGCTACCCTGGCGGGCTTCTACGCCCTCATCTATACACACTTCAACCCCATCACCATGGGCATGTTCGCCTTCGGCGCGCTGGTGCTCCTGGCCTACACATATCCATTCAAGTACTGGGGGCTGGGCGAGCTCGCGATCTTCCTCATTTGGGGCCCGATCCTGATCGGTACGGTCTACTTCGTGCTATCAGGGATTTGGAATTGGAACGTTGTGCTCGCAGGAGTTCCTTATGGGCTCGGGGTTGCCAGCATCAACATCGGCAAGCATATCGACAAGCGCGACGATGATAAGAAGAAGGGCGTCGGCACCTTCCCGGTGCGCGTCGGCGAGCGCACAGCGCGCTTCGTAGATCAGGTTGCGCTTATCCTGATCTATGCGGTGATCGTGTATCTCGTCTTCGTGCCGCGTTACTTCACGCCGGTCATGCTGATTGTATTCTTTGCGTTCAAGTACGCGCTGAGCTCGATCAGGGTTCTCAACAAGCCTCGCCCGGCAACCCCGCCCGAGGGATATCCGGCGTGGCCCACCTGGTTCTCTGCCACCACTTTTTTCCATAACCGGCAGTTCGGCGGTCTGCTCATTCTTGGTCTGATCGTCGATGCCTTGCTGCACGTCCTGCCCTTTACGGCCGACTTAATCGCCCGATACTGGCCTCCTATGTAGGCATCCGGCTGATCAGCCAAATTTAAGTGGGAGCCCGCTCGTACGAGCGGGCTCCCTTGAATTCTATTCTGCCACCAGACCTTTGATCTCGAGCCAGGCCGGCTCAGGATTCGTCTCGAGTTCCCCATGTCAGTTTTCCTTGCGGCGTAAAAGTCGCGAACTGGTTGTCGATCCAGATCACGATACCTAGTGGGGAGCGCGGGCTCAGAGGCGAAGCGAGAACCAGGTCATCGTCCACGCGGAATTTTGTGCCCCCCGCCGTCCATTCAATTTCGTACTTGTGCCACTCGGTCACATCGAGGCCGGTAGGCGCGAGGGCGCCGCTGGCTGGCTCTGCGTCAATGCGGACTGTGGCCTCCAGGATGATCTGACTCAAAAGCCTGCGCGCGGTTCTGCGCCAGAAGGGAAGCGACGCAAATGCGCGCCACAGAAGCAGGCCTGCACTGTGACTTGCAAATAATTGAGCGAGAAATCCGTTCCCCGGCGTATCGTCGCGGAACGAGAGGTAATTACTGGGCGAGCTAAAGAAAAACCATGCGGCGTCAGGAAGGGCTGGAAGGCGCAGGAATCCGTTCCCCGGGCCAAAAGAAAATCCATAAGGATCATTCCAGAGGCCGAAGCCCCACGTACCGGGCAATGCCTGCGCCGAAACCCTGGCCTCCAGTTGCATCCGCATAGGGGGGTGCCAGGGATAGGTTGGGCGCGCCAACCCCAAATGGTCATCGAGCTGGGATAGCCGGTAACGATAGGCCGGGCCTTCGGGAATCCAGAAGCGCCAGCCGCCGGGTATCGCTGTCAGCTTTCCATCACGAGATAAACGCGGTTTTAGATTCAACATCCGGGTCACGGCCCATTATAAACTGTCGGTTCCTGCCAGGCATGCCGGCGGCAGGTTAATAAAATCCTGCCGCCGATGCCCAGCAAACTCGGCGGCAGGTATTTACGGTCAAATTGCCAAACGTTAAGGGGTCGGTGTAACGGTGACCATCGGAGTCTCGGTCACAGCCGGCGTCCCGGTGCCAGTCGTACCTGTACTAGTCGTCCCAGTACTGTTGCTTGTACCGTTGGTCGTCGTACCAGCTTGGCGGACCACAATCGCCAACGCAATGCAATTGTTGCTGTTGGCTACGGAGAAGCGGTCATCGTTCGAACCAAGCCATGGTATCGGCTGGCTCATCCCACTTCCTACTTACATAGCTGTAGAGCGAACGTTAACCTGAAATGTTACGGGCTCTTGGATGCGGCATCGCGCATCAGCATCGACGTGTGGAATTCCCAGCAAACCCTATACGGTTCTTAATGGTTAAGCGTTCACTTACTAACCTTTGGAGAATCAGGGAAAATCATGCATGGGCCCCGTGTGCTCATGAGACGCTCAGCATGGATGTGCAAGTTTGCGGCACAGAGCATTGCGCCGGAGTATTGTGATGGAAGGCAGCGATCTGCCACAGCGTGCGCCACAGCAACATGGCGGTGGATGCGAGTATAATAGCCGCTCGGAGGCTCTTGCATGGAGATTACCTGGTATGGACATTCTTGTTTTCGCTTGACGGAACGCAGCCTGGCCACTGTAGTTGCAGATCCCTTCGACAGCAAGTCGATCGGCTATTCGTCTCTTAAGTTGAAGGCCGATATCGTCACAGTCAGTCACGACGCGCCCGGGCACAACTACGCGGAGGCGGTCAAGGGGACTTCGCATGTCATTACCGGTCCCGGCGAATTCGAAATTGGCGGCGTCTTCATTACAGGCGTCCAGACTGATGGCGCCGGCTCCGGCAAGAAGGCCAAGGATCAGGTCCGAAATACGCTGTATGTCTTCGACTATGATGGCCTCACGGTCGCGCATCTGGGCGATCTGAAGCAGGTGCCTACTCAGGCCGAGGTCGAAGCCATGGGCAATGTCAATGTGGCGTTGGTGCCGGTCGGCGGAGGCGGGGGGCTCAGCGCTGCCAAGGCAGCCGAGGTCGTAAGCATGCTGGAGCCCAACATCGTTGTGCCCATGCATTACTCCACGCCGGATGCCAAGGTGCCTTTGGATACCCTCAACAAATTCCTCAAGGAAATGGGCTTGAGCAAACAGGAGTCGCAACCCTCTCTTAAGGTAACGCGAAGCAGTTTGCCGGAAGAAACACACGTGACCGTTTTGGATTATCAACGCGAGTGAACGCCGTGCCTGTTAAAAGTCATCATGACGTGGGACATTGCAGCCGATCACGAGCAGGAATACTTTGAGTTCGTCATCGGCGAGTGGGTGCCGGGCGTGCAACGCCTTGGCTTCCAGCCGATCGATGCCTGGGCTACGGTATTTGGGGCATACCCGCAGATCCAGGTAGGTCTATTGGCAGATAATGCGCCCAAGGCCCGGGAGATGATGGACTCCAAGGATTGGGACGTGCTCGAAGATCGTCTGCTCACCTACGTCAACAACTATTCCTACAAGGTGGTATCGGCACGGGGCGGCTTCCAATTCTGATCTCGTGAGCGGCGGCTGCTGCCTGCGGTTGGGACGCACGTGAAGTCAAATTCATCCAATAAATGGCGCTGGTACTTTTTCCTGGCGGCTCTCGAAGCGGGAGCCGCTTTTGTCGTATTGGCGCGGACACCCCACGGGAACGAAGGCTACTCCGCCTCCCGATTGGGATTGCTAATGCTTCTCGGAGCGCTTTTTGCCGTCGCGGGATATCTCGCCGCGCGGCCGCCTGGAAGCCTGGATGATCTCGCCCGCCCGCGCTATGCGCTGGCGGCCTTCGTGCTCGCGTTTGTCCTCGCTGTAATGCTCTTCCTGCTCCGCTACCTCGAGCCTGAACGGCTGCTCCCATACTATCAGCGGCTCAGCCCACTGCTCACGTATTTGCTGCTGCTGGTCGCCCAGTTTTCGTTTTGGTGTGTGGCGGTTCGATATGGCGCACACCCTGCCGCAATGGAGGGCGAGCGCCCTGTGTGGCGCGCCGGCTTACTTGCTTTTGCGCTGCTCCTGCTCGCTTTCGTTTTCGTAGCCATCAGCCGAGTGGGGTTGACGCCTGACAGCGCCTACTGGGGCGAGCCCGGTGTGCCAATACTCGGCTGGCAATTCGCACTTGCTCTTTTTGCCGGCGGCTGCTTCCTTGTCGCGGCATTAGGATTACGCGACCTGCCCCGGATGGATCTCATCCTGGCGATATGCATCTGGCTGCTGGCAGTGGGCATTTGGCTCAGCGTGCCGACTTCGGTGATGAAGAACAGCTTCTACGGACCGATCGATCCCCCAGCCAACCAGCCATTCCCCAATTCCGATGCCGGCTATTACAACTCCATGGCAGAAAGCCTGCTGATCGGGTATCCCTACCAGGGCGTGATCCCAACTCGTCCTCTCTACATTGTATTGCTGGCTCTACTGCATGCGGTTGCGGGCGAGCGCTACAACCTCATCATCGCCGGTCAAACACTGGTGCTCGCCCTGATACCGGTTGTGCTGTATTTCCTCGGGAGGCGATTACACAGCCGCCGCGCTGGGGTGATTGTGGCTCTGTTCGCCGTGTTCCGAGAGTGGAATTCGCTGTTGATCTCCTCGCAGACCAGGGTTTCCAATACCAGGACCCTGCTTGTGGACTTGCCAACGCTTCTCTTAATCCTCGTAGTTTGCCTGTTCGTTGTCCGCTCCTTGCAGCAGAGGGATCGGAGGAGCGCGCTTCTGGCAGGCGGGGTGTTCGGCTTGCTGCTGCTTCTGCGTACACAGACCGCCCTGCTTTTTCCGATCATCTGCGTGTTGATCGTCCTTGCCTACGGGCTACGCAGCCCCACCTGGCGGCTGCCCCTGGGTCTGGTGGTCGCTTGGCGTACTGGCCTCCTCGGTGCCGTGGCTGCTGCATAACTACCTTTATAGCGGGCAGGTGACGCTTGACGCTCCCTTTCAGTACCAGATCATTGCCAGCCAGTATCAATACACCGGCAACCTGGACATCAACGCCATAGACCTAAAGGGCAAGAGCCTCCTTGGCATCCTGCTGACTTTCGCGGTCCGGGATCCAAAATTTGTCGCCGGCTTCATCGGGACGCATTTCTTTGCGACACTGATCAACAGCTTGCTGGCGTTGCCTCTTTTCGAGACATACAACGGATTGCACGCGCCTTTAAACCTCTACTGGATGAATGGGCCGGTGAACCTCAGTGGCCCGAATATAGCTCTCCTCGATGGTTTATCTTGCCGTGATCTCTATCGGTGTTGGGCGCGGCCTGGAAGCGCCTGCGTTGGGCCGGCCTGGCGCCGCTGGCGTTTGCATTGGGATATGCTCTCGCCAACGGAATCGGGCGCTTCTCCGGCTGGCGCTATGATCTGCCCGCCGATTGGGTCGCGTATTTTTATCTCGGCATCGGCGCGGCGGAGATATTGGGCGCCATCGCGCTGCTCTTCGGGGCAGCGCGAGACCGTGTGGTTGCCGCGCCGGTCGATGAGCCGGCTGTCCAATCCAATTGGACCATGCTCGGCCTGATCTGCGCGGCCTTTGCGGTCATCGGCGCGCTGCCTTGGATCGCAGAAGGCGCGGTCGTCGCCGCGCTACGCGGACGAAAAACTGCCGGCGCTCGTAAGCCGCCTCGCTGCATCTACGGCGGTAAAGCAGTTGCACATCGATCAGCCCGGCGTCGAGAAGTTCGCGGCTGACCCGCAAGCCACCCTGGAGATCGGGCGCATCCTGTATCCACGATTCTTCTCGCGTGGCACCGGCCTGGCATCGGCCCATCCTTGGCCCGCCTACGCGGTGCGTGACTTTCCGCGAGTCGGCTTCCTGATCCTCAACCAAAGCCGCCAGGATGCCTTGATGCCGCTGCGGCAATCACCTGCGGTCTTTCCGCAGGCCGCGGATGCCATCATCCTTGGCTGTCAGCAGTCCGATTACGTTGAGGTGCGGCTCATCCTTTTCCCTGACTCGGACACGGCCTACCTGAGCGCGCCGCTTGATGAACCATGCAAATGAAAAAGTATGGCTGTCCGGAATAGGTCCCGCTTCACTGAGCTCATTTTGAGCTGGTATGCAAAGAACAAGCGCAACCTGCCATGGCGCGGCCATCCCGATCCGTATGCCATCTGGGTCTCGGAAATCATGCTTCAGCAGACGCGCGTCGAGGCGGTTATACCGTACTTCGAGCACTGGATGGCTCGCTTTCCGTCCATCCACGATCTGGCGATGTCATCTGAGCAGGATGTCCTGAGCCAGTGGGAAGGCCTTGGCTACTATGCGCGTGCGCGTAACCTGCGAAAATCGGCCCAGCTCGTGATGGATCAGTGCGGTGGCAAGCTGCCGCGCAGCCCTTCGAAGCGCTGCGCAAACTTCCCGGCATCGGACGCTACACTGCGGGCGCGATCGCGTCTCTGGCATTCGGATTGGATGAGCCGGCCCTGGATGGAAATATACGGCGTGTGCTATCCCGGGTATTCGATGTCACCCAGCCCGCCGATTCGCCGGACGGGCAGCGGCGCCTGTGGGAGTTGGCCGCGTTGCACCTGCCGAAAGGCAGCTCGGCCGACTACAACCAGGCTTTGATGGACATCGGTTCGGCCGTATGCATCCCGGCGAATCCGCGCTGCCCGATCTGCCCCGTGAGGTCGGTATGCAAAGCGCGCAAGCTGGGTGTTCAATCGCAGCGTCCAGTGATGAAAGCCAAAAAGGCCGTTCCGCATCATGTCTTCGGCGCCGCGGTGATCGTCAGACGCGGTCGAGTGTTGCTGTCGCAGCGTCCGTCGAAAGGACTGCTGGGCGGCATGTGGGAATTCCCCAACGGAAAAATCCGTCCGAACTCCTGTTCGCAGTTGCCGGCAAGCCTTGCGTCGAGATTATCGCTTGGAGATCCAGTGCGGCGAGCGGCTGGGCATCATAGAGCACGGGTACAGCCATTTCACGGTCTCGGTGCATGCTTTCCGATGCACGGCGCTGTCAATTCCGAAGTCAAAGAACTTGCGCTGGATTCCGCTAACTCAACTTCGAAATTTTCCCATGGGCCGGATCGATCGGCAGATCGCCGGCAAGCTGTCATGATAGATGATCTTTCCGGCGAGCGCCATAGGATGGTGGAATCGCAACTGCAGGCACGCGGATTGCGCGACCCTCGCTTGCTCGCGGCCTTCGAGCAGGTCCCGCGTCATCTCTTCGTGCCTCCGCAGGTGCGCCAGCATGCCTATGAGGACATACCTCTGCCAATTGGCTACGACCAGAGTATCTCCCAGCCGTACATCGTTGCGCTCATGGCAAGTCTATTGGAATTGGAAGGGGATGATCGCGTGTTGGAGATCGGAACCGGATCCGGCTATGAAGCGGCTATCCTCAGCCGGCTTGGCTGCTGAGGTACATACGATCGAGCTTGTGCCGGAACTCGGCGAAGCGGCCGCCCGTTTGCTGCATGATTTGGGATATACCAATGTCCATGTTCATATCGCGGATGGATCGCTAGGTTGGCCTCCGGCGGCGCCCTATCAAGGGATCATTGCCGCCGCTGCTGCGCCGAAGGTCCCGCAGCCTTTGCTGGAACAGCTTTCAGAGGGTGGTCGGCTGGTCTTACCGGTCGCCGAGGGGCCGGATCAATTGTTGGAAATGTTCACTCGACGAGGCAATGAGTATTTGCCGCGCGTTGTAACGAGCGTCGCGTTCGTTCCGATGAGGGGCAAACATGGCTGGGCATAGAAGAGTAGAGAATAGAGAGTAGAGAATAGGAAATCGTATACAGGCAAAAAAGATATCGGCAGAGAAACTTCTCTGCCGATATCTTTTTGTTCTTATCTTTTCGAAGGGAAATCTGAAAAGCAATCGGACTATTAAGCCTTGCTCAGGGTGACGAAGACCATTGGTCTGCGCTTGGTCACTTCATGCAGGTAGCTCTTCACTGCACTGACGATATCCTTCTCGTTTTCGAGCCCACCGCCATTTACAACTTCCATCACGCGCTTTCGCACCTCAGGGATCAGCGCCTCTGCATCCTGCGGAGATACGTAGCCGCGTGTCAGGATCTCGGGCTCGTGCAGGAGGCGCTTGGTCAGTTTGTCGAGGCTGATATCGATCAGCAGGATGCCGTTGCGAGCCAGCATTTCGCGCTCGCGCATCACACCGTGATCGATGTCGCCGATGGATTCACCGTTGACGAAGATATAGTCGCCGGGGATCCTTTCGCCAAGACGGACTTTGCCACCGGAGAGCTCAACGATCTGTCCGTTCTCTACCACGATAATGTTTTCCTTGGCCATGCCCACTTCCTCGGCCAATACGCCGTGCCGGGTAAGCTGTCGCAGCTCGCCGTGTATCGGCATAAATTGCTTGGGCTTGACCAGGCTGATCAGCAGCTTCTGTTCTTCCTGGCTGGCGTGTCCCGATACGTGTACTGGAAGGATACCATCGTAGATCACCAGCGCGCCGCGTCTCAGCAAACGGTTTATGGTCTTACTGATGGACTCTTCGTTGCCAGGAATGGGGTGAGAAGAAAGTACTACGGTATCACCCGGCTTGAGGTCGAACTGCCGGTTGGTGCCGGTAGACAAACGCCCGACAATGGAAGATGGCTCACCCTGCGATCCGGTGCACATCAGGACTATCTTGTGGTCCTGCATGTTCAGGGCCTGATCGATCGGGACCAGCAACGCATCATCTATGTTCAGATACCCGAGCTTGCGGGCGATCTTCACGTTGTCGATCATGCTGGGTCCGGCCAGGGCCATCTTGCGTCCATGCTTGGCAGCAGAGTCGGCGACCTGTTGGATGCGGGAGATCAGTGACGCAAAAGTAGCGATGATTACACGCCCGCGCGCCTCCGCAAAAACCTTGTCGAAGGCCGGGCCGATAACCATTTCGGAGGGGGTCCAGCCGGGACGCTCGGCGTTTGTTGAGTTTGAGAGCAGCAAATCCACGCCACGCTGGGAGAATTCGGCCAGCTTCGCATAGTCAGTGGGCCAGCCGTCCACGGGTGACATATCAAACTTGAAGTCGGTCATATGGACGACTAAGCCGGCAGGCGTTGTAAGGCCAAATCCAACCGCATCCGGAATGGAATGGGAGATGTGATAGAACTCGATCTTGAAAGGGCCGAGTTGCAGTGTATCGCCTGCCTTGATCGTATTCAGCTCTACCTTACTGCTCACCCCGTTGCGCGCCAACTTGACCTCGATCAGGCCGCGTGTCAGGGACGTGGCATAAACTGGCGCAGGAATATCGTTGACCAGGTGGGGGATTGCTCCAATATGGTCTTCGTGTCCATGGGTAATTACGATGCCGATCACCTGGTCCGCCCTTTGGCGCAGGTATTCATAGTCGGGGATGATGTAATCGATCCCGAGCATATCGTTTTCGGGGAACATGATGCCGGCGTCCACGACAATGATCTGGCGATCAAATTCATAGGCCGTCATGTTCTTCCCGACTTCCCCGAGCCCACCTAGGGGAATGATCTTCAATTTTGCTTGCTTGCTCATATACGTTTGTTTGTTTCCTCACTATAAGTTAGAAATAGTTTTACCCGCCAACGGCGGTTAAATTCACTTTCGTGTTATACAAAAAAGCCCGAGGGGCTGAAGACTCCGCGGGGCCGTTCGTGCCACACCTGCAAAAGTGTTCACCTGGCATGGTGCCAAGTGCCTTGCAAAACTGCCATACGGCAGTGAAAGTCAAAACCAATGGAAGACATTATAGCCGCAAGTTCCCGATTTGTCAAAGCGTGCGGCGTTAGATTTCCGTTAGAGCCTGTGGCCCCTGGTCAGACATCAAAAGTATCAATGGGGGAGATTGCTACTTCTGTTCGACGCTTCGCGAGCCGGTGATAAAATCTGCTCGGACAAAATATGATTTAATCTTCCCGACTTCGCGCTCGTTATCGCTATATCATGGCATTCTTCATCCGGACAACCTGGAGCGTTGTTTTCTGGGAGCTGGTGCTGCCGCGCCTGGCACTTGGCGCGCTCACCCGGCGGACGCGCTCCGGACGCTATCGGCAGATCGCGGTTCAATTTCGGGCCATGGCCCTCCGCATGGGCGGCGTCATGATCAAGGTCGGCCAGTTCCTTTCTGCCCGCCTCGATGTGCTGCCTCCGGAGATCACCGAAGAGCTATCGGGTCTGCAGGATGAGGTGCCGGCTGAGGATTTCCCCGCCATCCGTGCGCTGGCGGAAGCGGAACTCGGCGCCGTACTGGAGGATAAGTTCGAGCGGTTCGAGACCACGCCACTGGCTGCCGCTTCCCTCGGCCAGGTCCATCGCGCCCGCCTGCGAGAAGATTCGCCCGAGGCGGGTACCTTCCGAGACGTCGTTGTCAAGATCCAGAGGCCATTCATTGAGCAGCTCATCGAGGTGGATTTTTCTGCCCTGCGCCGATTTGCCGGCTGGCTGAACCTGTATGAGCCTATCCGCCGCCGTGCGGATATTCCCGCCCTCGTGAACGAGCTGGCATCGACCGTCGGGCGCGAGGTCGATTACATTGCGGAGGGGAAGAATGCCGATGCCTTCAGCAAGAGCTTCGCCCGAAGACGGCGCGTGCATGTGCCGCGTATCGCCTGGAGTCATACCACTCGCCGCGTGCTCACACTTGAGAACGTATATGCCATCAAGATCACCGACTACGACGCCATCACCGCGGCCGGGATCGACCGTTCGCAAGTTGCTGCGGTTCTATTTGAAACTTATCTTAAGCAGATCTTCGAGGATCAGTTCTTTCACGCCGATCCTCATCCCGGCAACCTGTTCGTAACTCCTGTGCCCGCGGCGGGGAACCGTGCTGCCACCTGGAAACTTACTTTCGTGGATTTTGGCATGGTGGGCCAGGTTCCAGAGCACTTGCGCGACGGGCTTCGCGACCTGCTCATCGCGATCGGAACGCGCAACGCGGCCAAAGTGGTTGACTCTTACAAGACCCTCGGTGTGCTGCTGCCGACCGCTGACTTGAAACTGCTCGAGCGGGCGGAGGCGCAGCTCTTCGACCGCTTCTGGGGTATGTCAATGAGCGAGTTGCGCAGCATAGATCACGGCGAGATGCGCCAGTTCGCCTTCCAGTTCCGTGAGCTGATGTACGAGATGCCGTTCCAGTTGCCGCACGACCTTTTGTTGCTTGGACGGACCATCGCTATTCTGTCCGGCATTTGTACCGGACTCGACCCCAATTTTAACGTCTGGAAACAACTGGCCCCATATGCCAAGAAACTCATTGCGGACGAGGGCGGTTCCGACTGGCAGGTCTGGTTGGACCAGATCGGGGACCTGGTCAAGGAACTGATCGCCCTGCCAGGGCAGGCCTCACGCGTTCTCACGAGCCTGGAGCGCGGAGAAATCACCCTGAACATGCCCCAGGTGAACCGGCAGCTCTATCACCTGGAAGGCTCGGTCAACCGCCTGGTCGGAAGCCTCATATTCACGGCATTTCTCTTCGGAGGTGTGCTGCTTTATAGCAACGGCGATTTTCTCGTAGGCTACATCTTCTGGGGCTTGGCGGCAGTGGCCCTGCTGTGGACGCTCTTCCTATCGCGCGGGCATTCTCCCTGGCGCGACCGCTGAGTCTGGGACGCTCGTTTGCTTCCTTGCTTGAATTGAAAAACGGGAAGGCCGCGGTTTCATACCCGCAGCCTTCCCGTTTTTTTCGTTCCTATGGGATGGCGAGACACGTAACGCGATGACTCGAAAAGCCAAGCCTCGCCTTCTAAAGTTCCGTGTTCTTCTCGTCCATTCGCTCCAGGGCGGCGTCGATCATGCTCCGCCAGGCAAGCAGCATTTCCCTGCGAGCCTTGCGCCCGTGCTCGAAAACTTCTGGCGGCAGAAAGCCTTTGAAGCTTTCCCGGAACTCCTCGCGTGCCGCGCGCATGTGCTGGCGGACGTCTTCAGGAATCTTATCCTCGAACGGTTTGCGTGGTGTCGTTTCAGTCATGGTACCTCGCTTTCGCTTCGCTAAAATTATAACGCTTAACGCCATGCGGGGGCTACGCCAGCTGCATGGCCGAAGATCCTCGCGGCGGGCGGGAATAGCCGTATTCAGCCGCCGGTTGGCTGTTCGGATTGGCTTCCAAATTGACAGCCATCCCCGCCTCATGTACACTCGCCGCATGGATCTGGATCTGGACCTTTATCGCCGCGAGCTGCGTGTCTCTTCAAATCCGAGGGTGCGGCTTTCGGCGATCGACGTCGCGCCCGAGCGTCCGCGGCGGACTTTCGTCTTTATCCATGGTTTTGGGGGTGAGGCAGAGCAATGGCAGTATCAGATGCAGAATTTTCTCTTCGAGAACCGCGTCGTTGCGCTTGACCTGCGTGGGCATGGCTTGTCTGACGCGCCCGCGCGTGGCTATGACATGCCGCAGATCCGCGCCGACCTCGAGCTGGCGCTTGAACTCCTCAATGTCAAGGGGAAGTTCGTTCTGGTGGGCCATTCGTTTGGCGGCGCCATCGTAACCGATTACGCCGTTGCTCATCCTGACCGCGTCGAACGGCTTATCTTGATTGCAACACCGGGCGCGTTCAAGCTTTCTCGGCTTTTTGCCTTTGGCCTAGCTTTGCCAGAGTGGCTTCTGCGCCCTGCGGCATATTTTCTGCGAAAGAGACTGGCTGCGCCTCCACATGTTTTGAAAGCCTTCTACCGTGAGAGCCTTGCTACGTGGGTGGGTTGGGATGAGTTTCGGCGGCTGCTAATGCCCACGCTTGTCATCCGCGGCAACCGCGACGAGGTATTCAAGCGGGCCTTCTTCGAAGATGTCGCCCATTGCATTCCGGATGCTCAGGAGACTGACATCGGCGGATCCGGTCACCTGGTGATGCTGGAACGTCGTGAAGCAGTAAACCGCGCGATAGAGCGCTTCGTTCTCGGGGAGCAACAACGCTCCTGGCGCGATGTAACATCAGCCGGCGGCAATCAGCGAGCCGCCCGCGTGCGCGCCAGAAGCCGCGACACCCTTCGGTTGGAGCGACCGTGGCTGCTCCATTATGAAGCCGGCGTGCCCTACACAATGGCCGTTCCAAACATCCCGCTCCATCATCTGCTCCGGTCGGCGGTGAGGCGCTATCCGCGTAACCCCGCTATCTTCTTTGAGGGCAGCCGTTTGTCTTATCGTTCCCTGAACCACCAGGCGAATCAAGTCGCCAATGCGTTGATCAGGCTGGGTGTGGGCAAGGGTAACCGCGTCGTCCTGTTGCTGCCAAATCTCCCGCAAATGGTGATTGCCTTCTATGGCACTATGAAGTCGGGGGCGACTGCCGTGCTCATCCCGCCCACCGTCGAACCGGATGAGATCGTACGTCAAGTCAAAGAGGCCGACGTCAGCTTGTTGATCGCTCTCGACACTTGGGCCGGCCTTGCCATACAAATACAGGAGCGGGCGGACGTTCCACATGTGGTTCTGACGGACCCCGCCGAATATCTTTCGCTGCCCAAACGCCTGCTCTCGCGCCGGAAGAATTCGAGTCTCCAGGTGCCCGGCGCTCTGCGCTGGGATAGTTGGTTGGGGCCAGAGGCAGAGAGCTCTCCGGACGCCGATGTCGCTTCCGAGGATCTCGCCGTCATTCAATATACGGGCGGCACCACCGGGCAGGCCCTGGGGGTGATGCTGTCTCACCGCAACCTCGTTGCGAACGCCATGCAAACACGCCACTGGATGCCGCAGGCGGAGGAAGGACGTGAGCGCTTTCTCGCCGTTGTCCCGTTCTTCCATAGCTATGGCTTGACCACGGCGATGAATGTGCCGGTAGCGCTGGGCGCGGCCATGATCCTGCAGGCGCAGTTTGATACTTTCCATGTGCTGGAAGCGGTCAGGAGGTATCGCCCCACCGTCTTTACCGGTGTGCCGAGCATGTATGTGGCGATCAGTCACTTCCCGCGTGTTCGCAAGTATGGGATGGCTTCGATCAAGATGTGTATCAGCGGGTCAGCGCCGCTGCCCCTGGAGGTCCAGGAATCATTTGAGAAGCTGACAAGGGGCCGGCTTGTGGAAGGCTATGGACTCACCGAAGCATCTCCGGTGACCCATGCAAATCCCCTGGGAGGCGGGGCAAAGGCGGGCACTATCGGTGTCCCCTTACCTTCAACGGAAGCAGCCATATTCGATCTGCGCAGCGGCAAGACCGTAGTGAGCGCGGGCCATATTGGAGAGCTGGCAGTGCGCGGCCCCCAGGTTATGCTGGGCTACTGGAAGGATCCGGCAGCAATGCGTGCTGTTCTGCGTACCAACGGTTGGCTTCTCACCGGCGATGTGGCCCAGCAGGACGCCGATGGCTATTTTCGCATCATCGCTCGGAAGGCAGACATGTGGTATCCTACCCGCCCGGGTAAGCCTGCCTTCCCGCGGGATATCGAAGAGGTGATCTACGAGATCCCGCATGTTAAGGAGGTGGCAGTCGTAGCGATTGCCCGCCGGCCCTTCGCATTCGTGATCGTCAACGGCGAGCCGCCCTCAGCGAAATCGATCATCGCGTACTGCAAGCGGCGTCTCCCGCCGCATTTGGTTCCTCGTTTCGTCATCTTTATGGATGATTTTCCCCGGACGTTCATTGGCAAGGTGTTGCGCAGGGAGTTGGCGCGGCGTTATGAGCAGCATGGCACGCGCTGATCGGCTCGACGTTCCCTCCCAGGTCAATTCGGTTTCCCAGGGCCAGGGCATGCCCGTCATCCTGATCCATGGGCTGGCAGCCTCCTTGCATGATTGGGATGCGCTGATCCCCGCTTTGGTGGCGCGGGGTTATGCCACGCATGCCCTCGATCTGCTTGGGCACGGCGACAGCCCGAAGCCTGCCATGCCCGCCTACGAGATGGAGTGGATCGTTGAGCATTTCGCAGCCTGGCTCGAGGCCCTTCAATTACCTGACCGCGTCGTCCTCATAGGGCATTCGCTGGGCGGCTATGTTGCGCTCGAATATCCGCGGCGCTTTCCGACAAAGGTCCAAGCACTGGTGCTCGTTGACCCGCTCTACTCCAATACGCCAGCTTCCGGCAGCCCTCCGCACGGCGTATGCGCTTCCGGCAATCGGAGCATTCTTCACCCGACGAACGCCGGAGTGGCTGGTACGGACGGTCATTGATGTGACCAGCCTCTTTATGGGTCATCGCAAAGGTGGCATGCACGCCCTATCGGAGGAAGTGCGCGCCCAGACCGCGCTGGACTATCTTCGTACGGCGCCGGCGGCTTACAGCGTGCTGAAGGCGCAATTGGACCTGACGCCGTACCTGGCCTCGATAGCTGCCCCGACCCTCGTGGTCTGGGGAGAACGGGACCGGACGCTGGCACCCAAATCTTTTACTGAGCTTGTGCGGCGGCTGCCGCACGCGATCGGCAAGTCCAGTCCCACGAGTCACATCCCGCATCAGGCGGAGGCGGAATGGTTCAATGAGCTCGTTCTGAGCTTTCTGGAAATCCCTCCGTTAGGCCGATTACGCTCTCCCTACGCTCGCCTTAAAATTCGGGGTTTTTTAAGGGAGCAGCGGCGGCTCCCTCTTGAACCTTGCATCTGGATGTGCTAAAATGTTCCACAAGACGCCATATGTACGGGTATGAGGACCGTATACCCCCACATATGGCTCTTACATCTGTTCTGGAAATGATCCTTAATGCGTTGCCCCTATTGCCACTATCACGACTCCAAAGTCCTCGACACCTCCCACGATAGCCATGGCGGCATTCGCCGCCGGCGTGAGTGCTTCAAGTGTAAACAGCGGTTCAGTACGTATGAACGGCCCGTTCTGTCGGTGCCGTTGATCGTGAAGCAAGACGGAACGCGTGAGGAGTTTGACCGGCAGAAGTTGGAGAGGGGCATTCGCATATCCTGTGCCAAACGCCCGGTTCCCGCCGAAGACATTGAGCACCTCATCGGTCACATTGAATCCGAGCTGGAGAAGGCCGGGAAGGCAGAAGTCTCGTCCCGCGTGATCGGTGACATGGTTATCAGCGGCCTGAAAGAAATGGATCAGATCGCGTATATCCGCTACGCGATCGTCTACTTGCGACTTGGATGATCTGGGAGCGCTCCGCAAAGAGATCGATAATCTTTTGAAGGTCTGATCGGCGCCGGCAGCATGACCTGTGCTACGCAGGGACATCCTGCCGGTGTTTGTTGCCGCCAGTGCCTCATTGCGGGCGCTGCCAAAACGTGCTCGGAAAGTCTCGACTGCGGTCGAAAATACAACTCTTATCGGAGGATTGCCACATGGTTGCCAAGTCTGTTGCCGATTCCAAGCAGGGAATGCTGCCCACCCCGCCGATTCCGAAGGGCCTGCCAAAGGTTCAGCTCACGAACAATGCCCGCCAGGTCCTTGAGAGACGCTACGTGCGTCGCGGGCCAGATGGAAAGCCCGCTGAAACCGTCGAGGAGATGTTCTGGCGCGTTTCGTATCACGTAGCCAAAGTCGAAGAGATGTGGAGCGGCGATGTCATCGAGCGGGGGAAGGAGTTCTATCGTCTGCTGACTGCCAAGAAGTTCTTCCCAAACTCACCGACGTTCACTGGGGCCGGCACGCCGCTTGGTCAGCTGGCAGCCTGCTTCGTTCTGCCGATCACTGACGATATGGGGCGCGACAGCGCCGGCATCTTCCAGACGCTGCGCGACGCCGCCCTCATCCAACAGACCGGCGGCGGGAACGGATTCTCCTTCTCGCGCCTGCGCCCCAAAGGCGCGCTCGTCAAATCCTCAGCGGGCCAGGCCACCGGGCCCGTAGGATTCCTGCGAGTTTACGATCATGCCTTCGGCGAGATCGCCCAGGGCGGCACCCGCCGGGGCGCCAACATGGGCGTGCTGCGCGTGGACCATCCGGATGTGGAAGACTTCGTTACCTGCAAGACCGATGAGAATCAGATCACGAACTTCAACATTTCCGTCGGTATTACCGACGCCTTCATGCGCGCCGTCCGCGATGATGCGGACTGGGAATTGCGCTTCCCGGATGTGCATGATCCAAAATATCGGGAGGTGCGGGGTACGCTGGAGCAGATGGAAAAAGCCGGTGTCAAGATCGACACCCACAAAAAGGTCCGCGCCGTTGAGCTCTTCAACAGGATCGTAGAGCAGGCGCATCACAACGGGGAGCCAGGCGTTCTCTTCCTGGATGCCTCGAACCGCACCAACCCGGTACCGCATCTGTACCCTCTGGAAGCCACCAATCCATGCGGGGAACAGTGGCTGGGCCCCTACGAGAATTGTTGCCTCGGCTCTGTGAACCTCAACGAGCACTGCGGTCCGGACGGCACCGTGGACTGGGAAGCGCTGCGCCAAAGCGTTGTGACTTCCACGCGCTTCCTGGACGATGTAGTGGAAGCCAACGCGTATGTGCCCGCGGTTCCCCAATTGACGGAAGCGGCGCATAAGGCGCGGCGCATTGGGCTTGGCATCATGGGGTTGGCCGACCTGATGTACCACGTAGGCGTGCGTTATGGATCCGAGTTGGGCCAGGAGTTCGGCGCGCAGGTGATGGAGTTTGTGCGCTACCACGCCATGCAAACCAGCATCGAGCTGGCGCAGGAACGCGGCCCGTTTCCCGCCATCGAAGGCTCTCTCTATGACATGGATGATATGAGTTGGACAGCGCCCAGAGCGCTGGCGCCATACGAGAACGATTGGGGCCGCCCACAGATCCATTGGGATGAGATTGCGACCAGCATCAAGCAGCACGGCATTCGGAACGCCGCGCAGACCACCGTTGCACCCACAGGCACCATCGCCACGGTCGCCGGGTGCGAGGGCTATGGTTGTGAGCCGGTTTTTGCCCTGGCATACGTGCGCCATGTGAATGACCATGGCAAGGATCTCCAGCTTGCCTATGCCAGCCCGCGTTTCGATGAGGCGCTCCGGAAACTGGGCCTCGGCGAGGAGAAGCGCCAGGAGATCGTCGAACGCGTAATGCGCGACGGCACCTGCCAGCATATCACCGAGATTCCCCAGGCAATTCGGGATACGTTCGTGGTCTCGGCAGATATCACGGCAGAGGAGCATGTCCGCATGCAGGCGGCTCTGCAGGCCTTCGTCGACAACTCGCTCTCCAAGACCGTCAATTTCCCGGAATCTGCCACGGCAGAAGATGTTGCGCGTGTCTATATGCTGGCCTGGGAGCTGGGCTGCAAAGGCATCACGGTCTATGTGACCGGCTCGCGCGAAAAAGTTGTTTTGGAGACCAAGGCAACTGCCGATAAGAAGCTCGGGGAGCCTGCTTCCCATGCGGCGCCTCAAGCGGCGAGCACAGCGCCCGTTGCTTCCTGGGCCGACGGCAAGAAGCCTCGCCCGCGCGCGCTTCGAGGCGAGACCTATACGATCGAGACGCCCGTTGGCAAGGCATTCATCACCATCAACGAGAACGGCGGCCAGGAGCCTTTCGAGGCGTTTATCAACACTGCCAAGGCCGGTTCAGAGACCGCCGCAGTCTCCGAGGCCATCGGGCGGCTCATTTCCTATATCCTCCGCCTGGCATCGCCCATTCGGCCCACGGAGCGTATGCGCGAAGTTGTGCGCCAGCTCATCGGGATCGGCGGCGGGCGGTCCCTGGGCTTTGGCCCCAATCGCGTGCGCTCACTGCCTGATGGGATCGGGCAGGTGATGGATCAGTATTTGCGGGAGCGGGAGGGCCTGGTGAACGACGCCGTCGCCGAGCGTCCCGATGGCAAGCAAGGGCACGCCATCGAGGCAGAGGTCGAAACGATCGGGCAGACGCTGCGCATCGGCGATCTGTGTCCTGAATGTGGGGAAGCCGCGGTCGTTAATGAAGAGGGGTGCCGTAAGTGTTATGCTTGTGGTTACAGCGAATGCTGAGAAATCACGCAGGGCTTCGGGATTCCCAGGGAGGGATGTCCCGAAGCTCGGCAGGGAAGGGCGAGACATGGATGATGAAGAACTACGCCGCAAGTTGGAAGAGATCCATGATGAGATCGAGAGGGTGGATAAGGTCGATGAGAAGGGACGCATGCTGCTCCGCGACCTGGATGGCCATATTCGCGCCCTTCTTGCCCGGTCCGATGCCTCTGATCTGACGCCTCGGGCTGGAATGACACGTGGTCTCGAGAATTCCATCCGGCATTTCGAGGTCACCCACCCTGCACTGACGGAAGCCCTCTCTGATCTCCTCACGGCGTTAAGCAACGCTGGCATCTAGGCTTCCAGCAGGCGCAGTCTGAGCAGAGTTCGGAAATATCACGCTTATATAAGATTTGCGCCTGCCCGCTCCATCGGCAGGCGCAGAGTGTCTATTACAATGCAGATTGGGAGATGCTCTTGCAGCCGGCCAACCGCTGCACCTGAAGCACCTAAATCCCACGTTAGAGAATTCGAGCAGGCCTCGTGTGCCGATGTAGCCAGGCCTGCACGGCGGTAAGCTGCCAGTGGACCGTCGCATCCAAATCAAAAGAGATGAAACCGAAAACTTTTATTTATAGCTCCTTGGGCATACTCGGTTTGCTTGGAACGGCAGCTTTTGCGGGCATCGGCCGCACCTCGATTCCACGTCCCTCCGTACTCAATGGCCGTCCATTCACAGCTTCAGGAATTAAGAGTGCCGGTTATCGGGCAGTCAACAACGACCTCCTGTGGAGAGGCCGCTATAACAATGGCTTATGGATATGCTTACCCCCAGAATGAGATCAGCGAGCGGGCGGTAATTGAGTACGCCGAATCGCAAGGCCTGTATACGCCGGATCTCGCACCTTTTACAAGCCCGGATGATATGGTTGGACTTGCGCAGCATTATGCCGGTGCCGTTGAGACCGGCAACGTATCCAGCGAGCAGGAAGGCCTCAGCCTGCTGACCGACAGATTCAATCTTGGTGAACCGGTCATCATCGACATCACTACTTTCTTAGGCGACCCGCAATCCGGTGCGCACTTTGTGGTCGTGACGGGTGTGGTGTTCGATGCTTTCAGCGGCAATGCGACCATTGCCTACAATAACCCTCTCACCGATGAGGTGGAGCACGCAGATTGGGCCGGAGATGAGGGCATTTGGCAGGCTTGGCAGAATAATGGGGATCCGGGCGGCTCAGGCTGGTGGCTGGTCATACCGCCGGCTCAGGGCGCCTCGCTGCCTTAACTATTCCGGAACAGTCGTCGTTTTCCAGGTGGACGCGTCTTCTTCAATTCAATCCCCCCTTGTGCTCTAAATTAATATCCAGATCGCTGGGCTGCGGTCAGAACGAGCCGCGGCCTTGTTACGTTAAGCCTTGAGAGAAACTATACAGCCAGGGCGGCTCAGGCTCGAACCCTGAAAGCGTGCGTTAACGAAACTCGCGAGAAGGTATCCAGAGCCAGCCCTCACCAAAAAACATGGCCGTTTGATGTCTCAGATGCGCGGCGAACTCGATTATCAAGTGCATGGAAGGAGTTGAAGAATGAACAGACAGGATCGAACTGATGAACGAATGAATGGCGGCGGCAGCGGTACACCACTGTTGACAGGTTTGCTGATTGGTGGCCTTGTCGGAGCTGGAACGATGTTGCTCTTAGCACCGCAGGCTGGCCGGCGTACCCGCAAAGAATTGCAGGAAGGCGCCATGGATCTTCGCGACCGCACGACCGAAAAAGTAAAAGGTACTGTATCAGACGTGCGTTCGCGAGCTGGGCAGGTTACCAGCGAAGTTCGCGAGAAGGCCGATGAACTGCAAAACCAGGGCAAGGATCTTGTGGCCGATCAACTCGGCCGTGTCGCCTCAGCGGCCCAGGCTGGTAAGAAAGCAGTCGAGGCTTCCAAGAATTCGTAGTCGGCCCCTGAGCAACGCTGCTTATGCTTAATCGTACCTGACTCTCTCCCTTGGAGAGAGTCAGGTACGATTAATAAGAGGAAGAGCAGTATCACCAATCCCGCGTGTTCATGAGTGCTAGGTGAGAGTAAATGAAACGGCTTTGGTTTCCCTGCGATTATTAAGGTATAACTAAGGCAACCAACTCATCCGGCGGCGATTTTCTCGTCCGCCACGTTCACCCGCGCTATTATTAGTCCTATCGTCACACATTTAGAAGCCAGATCCTGGCGCTTTTGCACAATTGTGCATTGCGCGCAGGGCGGCCGTTATGAAGGAGAGCGAGCGTATGGCCAAAAGTCCCGTATCCACCCTTATCAAGCGTATTGCCTTCGTCGGCAACTACCTACCACGTCAGTGCGGCATTGCAACCTTCACAACCGACCTCTGTGAAGCGATTGCATCTGAATACAAGAGCACGTCCTGTATGGCGGTGCCGGTCAACGACGTGGAGGCGGGCTATGATTACCCGGCACGCGTGCGGTTTGAACTCACCGAGAAGGATATCGACTCCTACCGGCGAGCGGCGGATTTTCTGAACATTAACAACGTGCACATGGTTTCTTTACAGCATGAGTATGGGATCTTCGGCGGCCGCGCAGGTGGCTACATCCTGGCACTTTTGCGGGAACTTCGCATGCCGTTGGTGACCACGTTGCACACCATTCTCAAAGACCCCGATGCGGACCAGCGGCGAGTCATGGAGGAAATTGCTTCCCTATCGGATCGGATGGTTGTGATGAGCAATCGCGGCTCCGATTTCCTGAAAACCATTTATCATGTTCCGGCTGAGAAGATCGACGTTATTCCGCATGGAATCCCGGATGTCCCCTTTGTGGACCCCAGTTTCCATAAAGACCTTTTTGGCGTTGAGGGGAAGACCGTACTGCTGAGCTTCGGCTTGCTCTCGCCGAATAAGGGGATTGAGAATGTCATCTCCGCTTTGCCTGCCGTCCTGGCCAAACATCCAAACGTCGTGTATATCGTCCTGGGAGCCACCCACCCCCACATTCTCCGGAATGAGGGCAAGTCTTACCGGTTGTCTCTGCAATGGCTTGCGCGCGAGAAAGGTGTCGAAGGGAACGTGATCTTCTACAATCGTTTCGTGGCGCAGGATGAGCTCACGCAGTTCATTGGCGCCGCCGACATCTACATCACGCCCTACTTGGAGCCATCGCAGATCGTCTCCGGCACCCTTGCTTATACCATCGGCGCGGGAAAAGCTGTCATCTCTACACCTTACTGGTATGCTGAGGAGATGTTGGCAGACGAACGCGGCTCACTGGTTCCTTTCCGGGACCCCCAGGCTCTCGCAGAGCAGATCAATGGTCTTCTTGATCACGAGGCCAAGCGTCATGCAATGCGCAAGCGCGCATATCTCTTTGGCCGCGATATGATCTGGCCGGAGGTGGCGCATCGTTATATGGAAACGTTTGAGCGGGCGCGCGCAGAGCGCCGGCATTTCGCTCAGAGCGATTACGCAGTTAAGACCATGGATAGGCGCCCGCAGGAACTCCCGCCTCTGCAACTCGACCATCTCTATCACATGACCGATGAGACCGGCATGCTGCAACATGCCAGCTTCACCATACCCAACTACAGCGAGGGCTATACGACCGATGACAACGCCCGCGCACTGATCGTAAGCGCGCTGCTGGATGAATGGGGCGATAAGCGAGCGGCTGAGTTGGGGCCTCGCTACCTGGCATTCCTATGGTACGCCTTTGACCGCGAAAGCAAGTATTTCCGTAACTTCATGGACTATCAGCGCCGCTGGCTTGAAGAGCGCGGCTCGGACGATAGCCATGGGCGTGCCTTATGGGCTCTGGGCACCGTGTTAAATCGGTCGAGTATCGTATCCTTGCACGATATGGCAGGCAGGATCTTTGAGCAATCGTTACTGAGTATCCTCAAGACCTCCAGCCCGCGCTCATGGGCGTTTGCGCTGATAGGCATCCATGAGTACCTGCAGCGTTTTGCAGGCGATCGCCGTGCCCACCAGGTACAGGAGGAATTGGCGGCGCGGTTGCTTACCCTCTATCGGAGCAATAACTCGGACGAATGGCACTGGTTCGAGCCGATGCTCACGTATTGCAACGCGGCGCTGCCCCACGCGATGCTGCTATGCGGAGAGATGATCCCTGATCCCGAAATATCCAAGGTCGGGATGGAGTCCCTCAGCTGGCTCATGGACTTGCAACGCGCCCATACCCCCGGCGGCCACTTTGTCCCCATCGGTTCCAATGGTTTCTATCCACGAGGAGGCGAGCGCGCCGGCTTTGACCAGCAGCCCGTGGAAGCGCAAGCCACCGTCTCGGCCTGCCTCCAGGCTTACCGGCTGACCGGCGACAAGCGCTGGCGTGAGGATGCGCGCTGCGCATTTGAGTGGTTCCTCGGCCGCAACGACCTGAACATGTCGTTGTACGATCCCATCAGCGGCGGCTGCCGCGACGGCCTGCACCCTGACCGGCCCAATGAGAATCAGGGTGCTGAATCAACGCTGGCTTTTCTCCAGGCACTTCTGGAGGAACGGCTTGCCGAAAACAGCATGCCTTCAGGAGAATACCCTATCAATGAACCATCCGCGATCACCACTCTTGCAGCGCCACAATCGCAACCCCATTTTGAGCGCCGCTGATTGGCCTTACGAGATCAACACCGTCTTTAATCCCGCCGCGACCCTTCTCAAAGATGGAACCACACTGCTCTTATGCCGCATCGAAGACCGCAGAGGCCTGTCGCATCTGACGGCGGCCCGCTCGGTCAACGGCATCGACGGCTGGCAGGTCGATCCGGTCCCCACGTTCAGCCCCGACCCTGAGCACTACCCCGAGGAACTCTGGGGTGTGGAGGATGCGCGCATCACGTATGTGCCTGAGCTGGACAAATATATCGTCGCCTACACCGCTTATGCGCGCGGCGGCCCGGGCGTAGCCCTCGCTGCCACCGACGACTTTGTGCACTTCGAACGCTATGGGATGATCATGCAGCCGGAAGACAAGGATGCCTGCCTGTTGCCACGCCGGATCGGCGGGCGTTGGGCGCTGATCCACCGGCCAGTCGGCGGCATCTCTGCGCATATGTGGATTTCCTTCTCCAACGACCTGTTGACATGGGGTGGTCACAAGCTGATGCTGGAAGCACGCTTGGGAGCCTGGTGGGACGCTCTCAAGATCGGGCTTTCCTGCCCACCGATCGAGACGCCCGAAGGCTGGCTGACGATCTATCACGGCGTGAAGCACAACGCAGCTGGCTCCATCTACCGGCTGGGACTCGCATTATTTGACCTGGATTCGCCGGAGCATTGCATCAGCCGCGGCGATGAATGGATCTTTGGTCCGGAAGAGAACTACGAGCGACGCGGCGATGTCGATAATGTAGTATTTCCATGCGGATATACTGTTGCACCAGATGGAGACACGCTCCGTGTCTATTACGGTGCCGCAGATACGGCCATCGCCCTCGCCACGGGCAGCGTGAAGGCCATGCTCGGTTGGCTGGCGGACCACGGCAAAGAGAGTCCCCCATGGATCTGACGGCAAGCAGAGCGCCATAACTCATTATCAGTACTTAGTGAATTAGAACTCGTTCATGTAAACGCTAACTCGACGGTTCCGGAATCGAGTTGGCGTTTCCTCTTCTTTGGCAGACCGTATAATGGAGCATTGGGCCTCTGTAATCCCAAATAACATCTCCATGGAGAAATCATGTCACGACTGATCCCGGCTGCCGAGCGCATCCAACGCGCCCGGGCACTCATACAGCAAGCGCGAGATCTGCCCGTCCCCGCGGAAGGCGGACGGGCAGACTTTAGCTATATCGCGAATGTCAAAGATTTGTTGCGTCAGGCTCGCGATCTGATCAAATTCATTCCCATGTCGCCGAGCGCCACTGATGAAATGAAAGCAGATGTAAAGAAGATTTACCAGGAGGCCGAGCAAGCAGACCAGGAGATCTTGCATGCCGCACAGGGAGATCAGGGCGGAGGATAAATTCGAGCTGCTTTCCCTTTAGCGATGTATACGTGGATTTGAAGCCATACCGGGATGAGCGCAATGGCCCCAGGCAATAAGCCGAAATTCCCTATACAGCATGCCGCTTATTCAGCCACGCTTTAGCCGGTTATTTCTCCTGGATCGTCACGGTCTGGATCGCGTCGCCCGAAAAAGTCGGGTTTTGATCCGGGTCACGGAGCGTGATGCCGTTCACCACATCCATGCCACTGACAACCTGCCCGAATATCGTGTAGCCTCCGTCCAGCCGCGGCTGCGGTGCAAACGTGATGAAGAACTGGCTGCCGTTCGTATCCCGCCCGGCATTTGCCATTGCGACCACGCCGGCCTTATCGAATTTCAGATCATTGTCCTCATTAACGAACTGGTAGCCTGGGCCGCCTCCACCGGTACCGGTTGGATCGCCTCCTTGCGCCATGAAGCCATCCAGCACTCGGTGAAAGGTCACGCCGTCAAAGAAGCCTTGTTTGGCCAGAAACACGAAGCTATTGACCGTGATCGGGGCTTTGTCCGGAAATAGTTGGATGACGAACTCGCCGCCCTTCGCCATCTTGAATGTGGCGAAATATTGCCTGGACGGATCGATGGTCATGGGCGGTGCCGAGCTCCATTGTTTCACCGAGGATGTTGACGCCGCGGGTGATGACGCCCCGGGCGATGCCGCCGGGGAAGGCCGGAAGACGAACCAGGCGGCCGCGGCGAGGAGAAGCACAACGATTGCAATTCCTGCCCATTGGATCGGGTCCAGGTTCTTGATCGGCGATTTTTCCTGGCGGTTGGCGCGTGAGACTTTGTTGCGTGGCATGTTTGTTTTCTCTCCTTGAGTTTGTGCGCCAATTTTACACTCGTTGCAGATGCGTGGTCTCAAGGCGGGGGGTGTGCTACCAGGCTGCAAGCACTCATGTCGTCAAATCAGAAGCTCCCCTTCGAAGGGGAGCTTCTGTCGTGCTCTACCACTTATGATATGTGTAGTTGCCTGCTAATTGTTCCATGCCTGCTTTGGCCCGTTCCAATTGGGCCCCGATCTGTTCTCCGGGCCGCAAACCCTCAAACCACGTGGTCAGGTCATATGGGTGAAGCCTCGCAACCTCATGCGGCAACGCCTCCCGGTCCGCCCAGCGCACGAGCTGACCATGGCTGCAGGTTTGATGACGCGACGGGGCGAGCTTGCCGGTGTCGAGATCAAACGCGTTGAATCTCACATGCCGGTCATCGAGCTCTTCCACAACTTCCCGTATCGTGCGTGCCTCCTCCTTGACGTACGCTCTGCCAACGACGATCATTCTTTCTTCGAGCATAAACTCTCCTTCTGCCTCTCCAGGCAGAGGCCGCCCCTTTCCCGCTGCCGAATGCCGGATTGCTCAAGCCAGCGGGATGGGAGAATGCGACCTCGACCTGTGGCAACGAAGCCGCCATTCTACAGCCGGGCTCGCAGGCACTGTCAAGCGGCCTAACCGACGAATCAGCTACACTTTGCTTTAGAGATCGGTGAGAACTAAGGCGATATGATCCATGCCCTGGCCATTGCCAATGATGGTTTTTGGATTCGTATGAGAGCAACTTGAGAATAAATTCAATCTGAATGCCGCTCGATGGTGGGTAATGGCGTTCAGGTATACTATTTACGGCGATAGATCGATTGTACCTTTTGGGGGTGGGGGGTCCGCATCAGGAATGTAAGTGGACAATCATGCCTGCGTCGTCAATTCATCCGCGAGCGGCGCATGTTTCAGAAACGCGGTTATCAATCGGGAGGCATCATGCCTGGTATTACATTGCTCGGACTGGGGCCGGGTGAACCGGATCAACTCACACGCGAGGCCTGGGCGCTGCTCGGCTCTGCAAAGGAGATATGGCTGCGGACGCGCCATCATCCAGCAGTTCGGGGCTTTCCAACCGGCTTGCAGATCTATACATTCGATGATCTCTATGAGAATGGCACCACATTCGATGCTGTTTATGCGGCTATTACGGATCGCGTCCTGGAGCTTGGGCGCCGTCCCGAAGGCGTTATCTACGCCGTGCCGGGGCATCCGTTCGTTGCCGAAACGACGGGACCGGAAATAGCGCGCCGGGCGCGCGCAGAGAATCTGCCCGTGCAGGTGGTGGACGGCATTTCGTTCCTCGAGCCCACCTTCTCTGCGCTGGGTCTCGACCCGTTTCCTGGCATGACTTTGTTCGATGCGCTTACCCTTGGGCAGGCGCATGTGCCCGCCTTTGCCCCGGACGCGCCGGTGCTGGTTGCACAGATCTATTCACGCCTCGTCGCCGCGGAGGTCAAGTCCACGTTGAGCTCCATCTATCCCGATGAGCACCCGGTTCGCTTCGTGCACGCCGCAGGTACGGCGGAGGAGCTGGTGGAGGATCTGCAGCTTTATGAGATCGATCGGAGCGAGCATATCGGTCTCCTCAGCTCGCTCTACGTGCCGCCTCTCGGCGAGGGGACCGCGTTCGAAGTCCTTCCAGGAGATCGTAGCCCACCTGCGCGCCCCTGATGGCTGCCCATGGGATAAGGAGCAGACGCATGCGACGCTGCGGCAGCACTTGCTTCAGGAATCCTATGAAGCGATCTCTGCCATGGACTCGAATGACTTCAAGGGCATGCGCGAGGAATTCGGAGACCTGCTCTTGCAGATCATGCTCAATTCGCAGATCGCCAGTGAAGAGGGGGAGTTCACCGTCAACGATGTGATTCGAGATATCTACAGGAAGATCGTTCGGCGGCATCCGCATGTATTTGGCGACTTCAAGGTGGCTGGCGTAGACGGCGTTCTTGCCAATTGGGAGAAGCTTAAGGAAAGAGAACGCAGCGAGAGCGACGAAGAGAAAGGCCTGCTGGACGGCGTTCCCCTTGCGCTGCCCGCCCTCAGCCAGGCGCAGGATTACCAGGACCGAGCCGCTCGCGTCGGCTTTGACTGGCCTGAAATAGAGGGCGTGCTGGACAAGATCGCCGAAGAGATTGGGGAGGTCAAAGAGGCTACCGATGACCGGCAGCTCGTGGACGAATTGGGTGACTTGTTCTTCGCCCTCGTGAACCTGGCGCGCTGGAAAAAAGTGGACGCGGAATCCGCGCTGCGCGGCGCCAACCTGAAGTTCAAAAGACGATTTGGCTATATCGAGCGGGGTGCAAAGAAGCAGACTCGAAACCTGTCTGACTTGTCATTGGACGAGATGGAGATCTCTGTGGCAGGAGGCCAAAGGCCGCGAGTAGTGGCATGGGTCTCTGCCTTCCCTTGTGCAATCGCTATGGAGTGCGCGCTTGCGCTTCGAGCCGTTCCACCAGTGCTGGCAGCTGGCCCAGGTGCTCAAGCTCGTAATAACCCGATGTTCCCTCCGGCGGCGCAGACGCGGCTTCGTGGACCCAGGTTAGCTCATGCGGTATGTAAACCGCATGGCAGCCCAATTCAAGCACCGGCAGGATATCGGACCGCAGCGAATTGCCTACCATCAAAAAATGATCGGGCTGAATGGAGTGTCGCTCCAGAAATCGTCTTGTAGGTTCCAGGGCTCTTGTCACTGACAATTTCAACATACCGAAAGTATGGGGCCAGCCCCGAGCGTGCGATCTTGCCTTCCTGGTCGCGGAGATCGCCCTTGGTCAGGACCATAAGCTTGTGCCCCGCTGCGAGGCTCGTAATGGCCTGTTGGGCATGTTCGAGCAGCTCCACGTCGGCTATCAGCATCTCTTTGGCCGAGTCAACGATATCCTGAATATCGTTTGCAGCGATCCGTCCATCCGTCAACTCAATGGCCGTCTCGATCATGGATAAGGCGAAGGCTTTGATCCCGTATCCGAAGTGCTCAAGGTTGCGCATCTCGGTCTTGTAAAGGCGCTCATCCATCTGCTCGTCGGCAAGGTAGGGAGCAAGCCGGCTCTTGAGCCGGGCTTGGGCACGCACATAGAGGCGCTCGGTTTGCCAGAGGGTGTCATCTGCATCGAAGGCGATTATCTCGAATGGGGGCATAGGCCACGTATTTCTGGTTCGGGGCGAGGCGAATCCAACACTATGCGTGAGCCGCGCAGTTATTTCGTATCGCAGCGAAACCGAGCCAGCGCGTCGGCTAATAACGTTGGAGCAAGCTCCGCCCTTGCCGTGTACGTTTTCCACGCGAAAGCCCGCTGGCCGCACATCCACGCTGCCGCCCCACCATAGGGCAGCGTAGTGGCCGCGCCGGTCGTGGGCGTGATCGCTGCGTAGTAGACGTTTAGATCCCCCGAGAGCTTGGGCTCGATACTCCCATTTCTTGTATCGCCACCCTGCGTTATCAGGTCCAGCATGAACTGTGGATCGGTGGTCCCCGGAGCTTCCTGCCATACTACCTGTATGAATAGACTCGAACTGTAGGCGGCGAGGATCCCCTGGCTGAAATTGCTCGGAGACGCCTGATTCTGGGCAGCGCTCACGTCGTAAAGGGCCATGTCGGTCGGGTGACCGATGCAGAACTGGTATTCGCAAAAGACGCCGATCAGCGAGACTGGCGTCGCGCTCGGCGGGACAGGTGTGGGAGCCACGCGTGTGCTGGCGGGAACAGCCCGCAGTGTTGCCTGAACGGCAATTCGTATCAGGTCGGGGTTGGGTGTATTGGAACCGCAGGCGGCCATCAGCAGCATAGCCGGCAGCAATAAGATCAGGAGTCGCCTCATTGACATGCTCCTTGAATGGAAGGTGCGAGGGCCTTCGCCAGCAGCGCCTGGCCCTTCGGGATAAGATGCAACGGGGTGTCGCTGTAATACGAGGCCGGAAACATATTCCACAAGTCAAGGTAATTCCATTTATTTTGGCTGGCCGCCTCTTCCAGATATTGCCGGTACTGATCGTACACCCAGCGCGGGTAGTAACTGTCATAACGGACTTCGCTATTGGGCACGCCGGTCATCACGAGTATCGGCGCGTTGACAAGCAGCACGGGGACATCGCCGGCCAGCACGTAGAAATCGTGTACCTGGTCCAGTGACACCTGGGAGGGGCTCAGGTTGGGCGGTTTCAGGCCCTCGAACGTCAGGTCCCGGCTTAGTGTTTCTGGCAGGATCTCAGGAGGTCCGGGGATTTGCTCCACGCCTGTAGCGAGCTGGATCATGGAATATAGCTCAAAGCGCGTTTCGCGAAACAGCGCCCGATTTCGGGCATACACTGTATCCGTAATATCCGGCGGAGTGTAGTTTCCCGGAAGAAAATCAAACCGGTGGCCAAGCTTATAGAATTCCGCATAGTTCTGCGTGACAAGCCAATGATCGACGCGGGTCTTGGGCGTCAACGTATACCACGTAACTTCCCACAAGATCAGGTCGGGTTTGAATTGCAGGGCCTTATCCAGTATCATAAGGTCCTTCGTGGCAGATGAGCGCGGGAAGCTCAGGTTATAGACTCTGACATTCCTGTCTCCGCACGTCAGCTTCAGAGCATCCAGTTGCCCGGGAAAAGTCTGCTCCGGCCTGAGTTGAAGTCCCCAGGCCGCCGAGTCGCCTAGCACGATCACGCGGAACTCGTGCGGGCCCTTGGGCTCGGATACTACGTGCGAGGCGAGCATGGCATCCAGGTTCCCTACGTCCTGGGCGTCGTCGATAGGTGATCGGGTGCTGAGGGGAAGACGCTCGCGTTTCATCTGGAGCGCGGCATAGACGTTCAATGGCCGCAGGTCTGGCAGGAGCCATACCAGGGCATATTCCATGATAAGAAACGCTGTGAATCCTTTGATAAGCACGCGCCAGGGGTTCACGGCGTTCTGCATGCGCTTCATTATAACCGGAACATTTTGGGCGCTCCTTGCGTCATGTCCGGTATGAAAAGGAGAGATGAGATGAAGAGTTTATGGGTACTGCTTATCGGCTTCGCCCTTGTTGTCGCCGCCTGCCAGCCGGAATTCGCTCCGACGGAGGACCTGCCCGCCGCGCTTCCCACTGCCACTGTCCCCGCGGTCACGCCGACCCATCTACCGGTGGATCTGACGCCCGCGCAGCGCGCCGCAATCGCAACCCTGGCGCAGAGCCTTGGCCTCAAGGCGGAGCAGATCAAGCTCGTCTCCACCGAGGCGGTGACGTGGCCGAATGGCTGCCTGGGCGTGCAGCGTCTGGGTGTGCTGTGCACGCAGCTAGGTGGTTCCGGGTTTCAAGATCACCCTGAGCGCCAATGGCAAGCAGTACGAAGTCCATACCAACCAGGATGGCACCAGCATCGCGCCGCAGGAAGCCCTGGAGGTCCCCGGTCCCGCGCAGCAGGCCGCGATCAAGCAGTTGGCGTCCAATCTGGGCATTTCCGAGAAGGATGTGAAGCTCGTCAGCACTGCAGTAGTGGAATGGCCGGATAGCTGCCTCGGCACGCAGTTGCAGGGCGTGATGTGCGCGCAGATGGTCACGCCAGGTTTCCTGTTCGTGCTCGAAGCCGGCGGCCGGCAGTACGAATATCACACCAGCCAGGATGCCAGCCGCATCATGCCAGGCTCTCTGGCAATGGACTGGAATCAAGAAGGTGGCATTGCCGGACTTTGCGAAAACCTCACCATCTTCCTCTCCGGTGAAGTCTATGGCCTGGATTGCAAAGCGGGCGGCGATAGCAGGATGGCTGTTCTAACGGCTGCGCAGCGCACACAGCTTGCTTCCTGGGCGGATCAGTTTGGAACCATCACGGTCGATCTGTCTGATCCAAAGGGGATGGCCGACGGCATGACCCGCACGGCAAATGTCAACGGCACGGGGAGCAAGCAGCCGACCGAGAAGGAACAGCATGCCATCTTCGACTTTGGTCAGCAGATCTATCACAGCCTGTATCCATAATGGCGTCCTTTCTTCTGCACGTTCCTTCCGAGCAGCGTGCCATAAGCAAAAGGCATGCGGGCGGCAGAATCTGCCGCCCGCATGGCTTTTGTATTGTCTCACCAGTGATTTGTTTGCGTTTAGTGGCCGCTTCCTGGCATCGGAGTGCCGTTATAGATATCGGGCGCGGGCGGGCCATCGGCTATCGAGCCAGCCTGCAAGTCCACGCTCGATTCGTGCGAGGGCATGGTCGACCAGGATGTACTTGCCCGGCACCTGCAGCCTGCAACTCCACAATCGTTGCCCCTCCGGGCGGTACCAGCGTTGTCTGCACGTCGGTCATCGCGAGGGGTTGTAACGGAGCCGAGATTGTAGACCTGATCGAAGATCTCTCCGATCAGGTGGAAGGAAGATATGAAGTTCGGGCCCCCCACGCCGAAGAAGATCCGAACCGTCTCACCGACCTTGGCCTGCAGAGGCTTCTGGGCCGTCAGGCCTCCGACCGCGCCGTTGAAGACGAAGTACTCCGGCTTCTCATCCAGCAGTTTGTTGATATCAGCGCCCTGGGCGCCTTTGTCGCCGAACTTGCCGGCGTGTAGATCTCACCCTGCATCATGTAGAACTCACGGTCCACGGCTGGAAGGCCGCCTTCGGGCTCCACCAGGATCATGCCGTACATACCGCTCGAGATGTGCATGGCCACCATCGGGGTGGCGCAGTGATAGACGAAGAGTCCGGGGTTAAGCGCCTTGAACGTGAACATGGTCTCGCCGCCGGGTGCCGTGGTCGTCATCACAGCGCCGCCACCGGGCCCGGTCACTGCATGGAAATCTACCGAATGCGGCATGATGCTGTTCGGATCGTTCTTCAAGTGCACCTCCACGGTGTCGCCCACTCGCACTCTGAAGAACGGCCCGGGCACTTTCCCATTGAAGGTCCAGTACGGATATGTGGTTCCATCTGCCAATTGACCCACAACTTCCTTGGCTTCCAGGTCGATCCGCACATGAGTAGGCCCGCGGTTTCCGATGGGGCCGGGCAGGTCCGTGGGGTCACGCACGATATCCGCTCCAGTGGCCGGGGGTAACGTGGCGCTGTTTGTCGCAGAGGGTTGGTTGCCGGTCATTGCTGGCATTGCCATGCTCTCGGCAGTTGGTTGGGACAGTTCTGCCGTCGGTGCTTCGGCCGCTGCTCCGCCGACCTGGAAAATGCCTTCCATGCCGGCATCTTGGTGCCCCGGCAGACGGGAGAAATACGCAAAAGATCCGGCCTTGTCAACGCCAAAGGTGACGCTTGTGCTCTTGCCGCGTCCGGTTACATCCGGCGAATTCACGTTAAAGTCCGGCAGGCTGATGTCCTGGTCCGCGCCGTCTCCGTTCGTGAGTTTGATCGTCACGATATCGCCGACGTCTGCTTTCAACGTCGGGTTCACTTGTCCGTCGATATCGCCTCCTGCTGCCCACGAACACCAATTTGCCATCTTGCAGCGCTGTCTTAAGCGAATACGAGACCTTGTGCGGTTGGTTGGTCTGCCCGCAGGCAGCGACCAAAATAGCCGCGAGAACGATAATGAAATAGTGCCTAGTGAGATTCTTCATCCTTTGCTCCTAATTCGTTTATTGGATCTGCAAGCGCGGCCTGCCGCAGTTCGTCGAGGAATGACCCCAGATCCAGCTCGTAGGTTTTTGTTGCATCCCGCAGAGTGCAGAAGCGCGACAAATAGCAGCCGACGCACGCAGTCCGATGGATCAGGAAAACCCCGGGGATTGAATGGGAGGCTGCCAGCGCCTGTTCAACTGTCATTTCAGCGGTAAATAGTGGGTAGTTCATGCTGGCGATAGAATATCTTGTTCCCCCAATGCTGTCTTTGCGCTGGCGCAAATAAGTCCAGGCTCTCACCTTCGATCGGGAATTACTTCTCCAGTCCCTCGGCGACCCGTACCAATTCGTGCGGCTTTAGGATGCGGATATGTTCACGCCCCGAGGCAATAATTCCCTGCCGTTCCCATTCGGTTAGCACACGGCTCACCGTATAAAGCGTAGTGCCAGAGATTTCGGCAAAATCCTGCCTCGAGAGAGCCAGTTCAATTCCATCGTCGGCCTTCTGCCCAGACTGCGATGTCAGCCGCAGTAGGGAGCGGGCAATGCGTTGCTGAACGCGCTCGGTTGCAAGCTCGCGGTAGCGCTCCTGCATTTCCTGAAGGTAGAGCGTCATGAGCTGCATCAGGCCCATTGCCAGGTATGGGTCGCGTCTGCATCATCTCTTTCAGCACCTGACCCCTGATTGCCAGAGCCGTGCTGTTTTCCAATGCCTGCGCCGTAGCTGGATAGCTTGCCTCCTCTCGAACAGCCCCCAATGCTCCGAACATCTGCCACGGATAGACCGTGCGCAAGTTCACTTGTTGGCCCCCGGCATTGCTCTGAACCAGCTTGACTTGCCCCGCGGTCAATACGTAGAGGAAATCCGCCGGGTCACCCTGGAAGAAAAAATATGCGCCCTCTTCAATGGAGCGCATGATGCTGTGCTCAAGGATGAAGAACAGGTCGTCGTCCGGGGCTTGCTCGAACACCGTCACCCGGCGCAGGTCTGCTGGCGTGAAATCCATCAGCCGATTTTACCCCGCCACTGCCAGCCCTTGACCGGTTGCCATAGTGCAGTGTATAAATGAGTTTATCCCCACCCCCCTGGGGGGGGTAACGGACGGGATGCTCATGGCGTCCGAGATAAAGAGGCATATATGGAAAATAGAGAAAATTCCCTGCGTCGATTGAGGACTGTCGAGGGCCACCTGCGCGGTGTTATCCGCATGGTGGAGCAGGACGAATACTGCATCGATGTGATTCGGCAGATCCAGGCTGTGGAAGCCGCGCTGAACAAGGTCAGCTCCCAGATCCTCGAGAACCATTTGAATTCTTGTGTTACTACTGCCATCCAGGGCAATAACCTCAAAGAGCGCGAACGCGTGCTCAAAGAGATCACCGAAGTCTTCGAGATGTCGACAAAGGTTTAGGTGACCCAGATGGACATGGACCCGATCAGTATGCCGGTAGGCGCCTCGAGAAGAACTTCCCGGAGCGCCATTGCACTGTTCATCATTGCTGCTTTAGGCATATCCGCTGTGATCATCATCGGACAGCTGGTGGTCTGGAATCTCGAGCAGAGCGCCATAGCCGATGAGACCTTCGCCACGCTTGCCAATGCGGGGAAAATCTGGTTCCTCGCCCAGGCGGCGATCATTGCCGTACTATGCGGCATCGGTGTGGCTGTCTCCCGGAGCGTGTTCCGTCCCGTCTATCGCAATTGGCTGATCGCGGCTCTCATTACTCTGCCGGCCTTCGTGCTGCGCTTCCTCGGGCCGAACAATGATCAGGTCGGCGCGCTGTTGCAGATCATCATCGCAGCGCTAGGCGCCATGGTCATCTTGATATTTAACCGACGGTCGCTGCGTTTCGACCGCCGGGTGTTGTTCGCATTAACCATCGTGCCGTTCGGCATTTGGCCGTTTTTGTTGTGGGGCGCCCTTGGCTCAGGGACCGACATCCTTCTGAACCTGTTGGCCGGCCTGGCTTTCGGCCTTCTCGCGGCTAGTCTCATTGTTACCACCGATAGCAATTACTTCCTCAACGGTCTCGGCATCGGCACGCTGCTGGCTATACTCGGCTCTGCCATCGGTTATGACGGGGGGCAATTGCTCCTGATCTTTGTCCTGCCATCATTTGGATTTGTCCTGATGTATGTTGCCGAATCGCTGGCGGCGACGACCCTGGCTGTTGGCTTGCTCGCCGCCGCTCCGCTGATCTTAATAGATCCCACCGAGCTTACCATCGTGCTTGGAGACTTGCTGCCTTGGGCGTTAAAGGCTGCCTTCCTGATGCTGGGCCTCGGCCTGCTGATCGGACTCGTGGCATGGATCTTCCTGCGCGGTCGCGCCTCAACCGATGTGGTCACTGCGCCAATTCCAAGTGTGCCGATATTTGTGCCGGTCGCCGCATGGGCGCTGGCGCTTCTACTGTATGGCTTCTTGGGCCTGCACGGCTTCTCCGGGGACCGGCTTTTCGTCATCCTCAAAGATCAGGCCGACCTGTCGGGAGCCGCCGGCATGACCGACCGCAACCAGCGGCTGAAATTCGTTTACCAAACGCTGACGGACAAAGCCAACGCCACGCAGGCTCCGCTGAGACAAACACTGGACCGCTTCGGCATCCATTACAAGCCCTATTACCTGGTCAATTCCATGGAGGTCGATGGCAGCGCCTTGGTGCGCCTCTATCTGATGAATCGGCCTGAAGTAGATCGTGTCATCCCCAGCCCGCGTCTGCGCCCGATCCCTCCATCCAATGCAGCGTTGCACGGCGACCAGACATCCGTCGAACAAAATCCCGGTTGGAACATCACCATGATCGGCGCTGACAGGGTGTGGAGCGAGTTCGGTGCCAGGGGCAAAGGCATCGTCGTCGGCCAGTCCGACACCGGCGCGGATGGCAAGCACCCCGCTCTCCGCGATTCCTATCGCGGCGCAGCCACAGGCAACGACTACAACTGGTACGACCCCTGGACCGATACAGTGGCGCCCAACGATCAACAGGGCCATGGCACCCATACCCTGGGAATTGTGCTTGGCAAAGGCGGCATCGGCGTGGCTCCCGATGCACAATGGATCGCCTGTGTAAATCTGGAAAGGAATCTCGGCAACCCGCCACTCTATCTAAATTGCATGCAGTTCATGCTCGCGCCGTTCCCGTACCACGGCGATCCGCTGAAGGATGGCGATCCGACGCGGGCCGCCGATGTATTGAATAACTCATGGGGTTGCCCAACGTTGGAAGGCTGCGACGCCGAATCGCTTCGGCCGGCTGTCGACGCATTGCGCAAAGCCGGGATCTTTGTCGCTGTGTCAGCAGGCAACGATGGGCCAGGCTGCAGCACGTTGACCAACCCGCCCGCCATCTACGATTCCGCGTTCTCCGTGGGTGCCGTGGATCAGGGTGGTAATATGGCGCCATTCAGCAGCCGTGGGCCGGTGGCCGTCGATCAGTCGGGTCGTGTCAAACCTGATATCAGCGCACCGGGTGTCGACGTGATCTCGTCTTTGCCCGGAGGCACTTACGGAGCGGAGTCCGGCACTTCGATGGCGGGGCCGCATCTGGCAGGTGTGGTAGCGTTGATGTGGTCCGCGAACCCCGGCCTCGTTGGCAACATAGATCGCACCGAACAAATACTCATCCAGACGGCAAAGCCCTACACCGGCGCAGAGCCGTCCGGTGAATGCTTCACCGGAGGCAGCCCGAACGATGCCTACGGTTATGGGATTGTGGACGCTTACGCCGCCGTCAAGATGGCGTTGGGCAAATGACCAAATTACATACTATAAGGAGAATCAAATGACAACCGTTACTTATTCCGTACCCGCGATCAGCTGCAATCATTGCACTCACACCATCGAGCTGGAAGTGGGGGAACTTGAAGGCGTGCAGGCTGTAAAAGCAGAGGTCGATAGCAAGAATGTAACTATCACGTTCGATAACCCGGCCAGCGAAGAGAAGATCAAGGCGCTTTTGGCTGAGATCGAATATCCGGTCGCTGCGTAAGTCCAAGGGAATTTGGAGCCTAAGCACTCCGAATTTCGCAATCGAGAGAGATATGGCAAACGAGAAACAACTAACATTACCTATTACCGGCATGTACTGCGCAAATTGCGTGACGACCATCGAGCGCAATTTGAAGAAGGTCAATGGTGTGCAGAGCGCGGTGGTCAACCTGGCGTCTGAAAGAGCGACCGTGCAATTCGATCCTGCCATCGCAGGGCTGGACGACATGATCGCGCGTGTTCACCGCGCCGGTTATGGCATTGCCACCGGCGAAGCCGACTTCACACTCCGGCGCCTCGCCGACGATAACGATGCGCGTCGCCTTGAGAAGGCCCTGCTCAAGATCGAAGGTGTTCTGGAAGCGCAGGTCAGCTTCGCCAGCGAGCACGCGCGCGTCAATTATGTGCCTACGCTTGTAAGCCAGGCTGAGATCAGGGCAGCAGTGGCCAAAGCCGGCTTCGAAGCATTGGAACTTGGGGGAAGCGGCGAAGACGCGGAGGCCGAGGCCCGTATGCATGAAGTCCAGGGCCAACGCCGGCTTCTGATCGCCGGCTTGATCTTTACGATCCCGCTGTTCGTTCTTTCCATGGCTCGCGATTTTGGGTGGTTGCCTGCCGCCTTCTACGTCATGCCTCCGGGCAGTGGCATGATGCCCGAATCTCAGCCGTGGGTCAATTGGCTGATGTGGGCGCTCGCCACACCGGTGCAGTTCTATGTTGGCTGGCAGTATTACGTCGGCGCGTTCAAGGCCTTGCGGACCGGCTCTTCCAACATGGACGTTTTGATCGCCATGGGCTCTTCTGTCGCGTATTTTTACTCGGTTGTCGTGACCCTGGGTCTGATCGCAGGGCCGGTATACTTCGAGACCGCCGCCGTGATCATCACGCTGATCCGCCTCGGCAAGTTCCTGGAAGCGCGCGCCAAAGGCCGCACCTCGGAAGCGATCAAGAAGCTCATGAGCCTGCGTGCAAAGACCGCTCGCGTCATTCGGAATGGTTCGGAAGGTGATACTGCCGGGATCGAGTTGGAAATCCCCGTTGATGATGTCCGCACCGGGGATATAGTGCTCGTCCGTCCGGGTGAGAAGATCCCCGTCGATGGAGTGGTTGTGGATGGCCGTTCAGCCGTCGACGAATCCATGCTCACCGGCGAATCGCTTCCCGTTGAGAAAAAGGCCGGCGACCCGGTGGTCGGCGCAACCCTCAATAAGCTTGGGCTGTTGAAGTTTGAAGCCACGAAGGTCGGTAAAGAGACGGCGTTGGCCCAGATCATCAAGCTCGTCGAGGATGCGCAAGGCAGCAAGGCTCCCATACAAAGGCTGGCGGACCAGGTATCTGCCATCTTTGTGCCGTCTGTGATCGCGATTGCCCTGCTCACTTTCGGGATCTGGTATTTTGCGGTTCCCGCCAGCCTTGGCGGGCACGAATTCACGAAAGCCCTGATCAATATGGTGGCGGTGCTTGTGATTGCATGCCCTTGCGCCATGGGTCTCGCCACGCCGACAGCAGTAATGGTCGGCACGGGGAAGGCAGCCGAGTGGGGCGTGCTTTTCCGCAACAGCGAAGCGTTGGAACGCGCCGGGCGAATCTCGGTGGTTGTGCTCGATAAAACCGGCACGATCACGAAAGGCCAGCCTGCCGTAACGAATATCATTATGAGTGATCGCTCATCCCTGCAGGGCGACGAGTTGCTGCGCTTGGCGGCCTCTGTGGAACGAGGCAGCGAGCATCCCCTCGGCGAGGCGATTTGGGCCGAGGCCACCCGCCGTGGCCTATCGCTTGCCGAACCTTCAGGCTTCAAGGCTCGAGGCAGGGCAGGGTGTGGAGGCGGAGGTGGATGGCAGCCGCGTCTCGGTTGGCAATCTGCGCTTGATGAAAGAGCGCGGCTACGCACTCGATGGGCTTGAGCCGAAGGTCTCTGCATTGCAGTCGGAGGCAAAGACCGCCATGCTTGTCGCAGTTGACCAGCGCGTGGCTGGTCTCATTGCCGTGGCAGACACGGTCAAGGAAGGCTCCTCGGAGGCAATTGAGGCGCTGCACCGCATGGGTCTGAAAGTGGTAATGATCACGGGTGATAACCAACTGACAGCAGACGCGATCGCAAGGCAGGTCAATGTAGATGAGGTCCTCGCGGAGGTGCTGCCCGAAGGCAAATCTGCCGAGGTTCGGAAGTTGCAGGCCGCAGGGCAGGGCAAGCGCGAAGCAACCGCGGTCGCCATGGTCGGAGACGGGATCAACGATGCTCCTGCGCTCGCCCAGGCAGATGTGGGTATCGCCATTGGTACCGGTACCGACGTTGCCATGGCTGCCGCGCCCGTCACCCTCATTAGCGGTGATCTGAATGGCGTGGCACGAGCGATTACTCTCTCACGCAAGACTCTGAGCACCATCAAGCAAAATCTGTTCTGGGCCTTCTTCTATAACGTGGTTCTGATTCCTGCCGCCGCCCTCGGGCTGCTGAATCCCATGCTGGCTGCCGGGGCCATGGCCTTCAGCAGCGTGTTTGTCGTAAGCAATAGCTTGCGCCTGCGCTCCCTCAAGCCTGATCGGTCCACATAACCTTGCTTTGGCCTCTCCGGTAATAAATAACTCGCCCGCAGCGCTCCAGGAGGAGCGCTGCGGGCGAGATCGTCAACCCGATATTTGGGTGGACACTACAAATGGTTTAGCTGGCGGCGGAACAGTATCTGCGTCAAGAAATACATCACTACCGCGATGATTCCCAGGAACAGCCAGTTCCAGATAGTGGGCGGCGCGCCCTCCAACAGCATGTTCCGAAAGCCTTCGATTCCCTGGGTCAGAGGGATGGCGTTGATCAGCGGCAGCATAAAGCTGTCAAAGCTGGGCAGTGGCAGGAAGAAGCCGCTGAAGAAGATGGATACCAGCAGCATCAGCATCGACAATTGAATCGCCGTCGAGTCAGAATTCGAAATGCAGGAGAAGAAGAACCCGATCCCCAGGGAGGCCGCGATCAGCAATAGCACAAATCCCGCAAATTGCCAGATGTCTCCCAGGAATGGAACGCCCAGGAACATCAGCAGCGCCAGTAGCAATCCGGAGATGATCGCCAGGAAGAACATGTATCCGAGATACTTGCCCAGGATGATATTGCTCGAAGGGATCGGGGCTACATGGAACATCTCGAGGATGCCGCGCAACCTCTCTCGTACCAGGGATAGTGCGCCCAGCGTCACTGCGATGTGCTGCAATAAGAGCGCGAAGACAGCCGGGGCATAGAACGTTACAAAGCTGAGCGTCTTTCCGCGCAGGTTGGTGTACTTCGGGACCAGGGGCGAAACCACGGTCTCCGGCGGCATCCTGCTCAGGGTATTCGCCTGCTGCTGCGCATGTGCGATGGCTTCCTTCAATACGATCCTGTTCATGGCCTCCACTTGTGATGAGCCCAGGTACTGCACCCACGACTCATTGGTCGGATCTATCTGCGAGTATTCAATTTCGACTGGGGTCTGCTTACCTTCCTGCATGTTCTGACTGAAATTGGATGGCAGCACTTCTACGATGTCGACCTCGCCGTTTCGGAGCCTGGTTTCTGCGCCCGCCTGGTCACTATCGGTGCTGACTACGGTGAAGTTAGTCCCAATGACCTTCTTTACTTCGTCCAATTGCTGCGGGGTGACCGAGTTTTCCGGCACCACGAGCGCCACGCGGAAGTGCGGCAGGCCGCCCTTGAAGCTCACGCCGAATAACAGCAGGATCAGGAAGGGCCCCAGGATCAAGCTCAAGATCAGCCTCGGCTGGCGGAAGACCTCGCTGACCTCCTTGAGGAAGAAGGCGGATATGTATGTCAGTGATTTGAACATGGCTATTCCCCTTCCCGTTTGACCAGCTCCAGGAAGACCTCGTCGAATGGGGATGCGTACTGCTCAGATTGGTGAACGTCGATCCCGTTCTGTTGCAACACGGACACCAGGGTGGGCATCGTGGCAGCGCCATTGTCCGTGCTCACCAGGATCAGTCCGGGTTGAGCCGACGCGCGGTGTGCATCCTGTACTTCGTTCTGCTCGTTTAGTATTCGCACCGCGTCGTGAGCACGCCCCGGATCCACAAGCAGGCGGATCAAGTCACCGCCGAACGCCTTTCGGCGCAGGTCGGTGGGCGTATCTATGTATAGCAACCTGCCTGCCCGCATGATGCCCACCAGGTCGCAGTTCTCGGCTTCGCCCACATATTGTGTGGTCACGAAGATCGTCTTGCCCGCATCTCGAAGCTCGCGGAAGTGCTCCCAGAACTTGCTTCGCAGCACCGGGTCGATGCCCGCCGTGGGTTCGTCGGCGAAGAGCAGGTCGGGGTCGTGCGCCAGAGCACAGGCCAGTTGCAAGCGGCGCTGCATGCCGCCGGACAGCTTGCTCGTCTCACGATTCCGCTGGTCATAGAGCTCCACGAACTTGAGCAGCTTGTGCCGTCTATCCATGCGGCGAAAATAGCCCAAACCGTATAGGGATGAACTGAAGTTGAAGTTCTCTGAGACGTTCAACATCGGATACAGCACGAACTGCTGAGGCATGTAACCGATCCTTTGCCTTGCCTTGGAGCTAAAGTTACCCGGCGCCTCGCCCAGCACCCTGATCTTGCCACTGGTCGGCTTATACATGCCGCTCAGCATGCGGACGGTCGTTGTTTTGCCACAGCCGCTGGGCCCGATCAGGCCAAAGATCACGCCGCGGGGGATCTGAAATGTCAGATCGAAAACACCTGCTCCATTGGGAAATTCCAGGGTCGCATTCTCGGCTTGGATCATCGGAGGGACTGACTCGTCTGGTTTGACGAGCGCTTGAGGAGCGTCGTTGACTGCCGACTCAAATCTGTTTCGCACGGCTATCTCCTTGCCTGGGTTGGTTTTTGGACTTGGTCCGGAGGCCGGGCTGTGATGAATTCTGCGCACACGCACACAAGCCTGGTTCCGAAAGAAGAATCCACATTCAGGCAGATTAACGCCTGTATCGATGCGATGTTCCTTAATGGCTTCCGATCAGGTAATTTACTAGAAAAATATCATAAATATTGACTTTTCGGGCCAACCCTGCTATAATTGCCCCTGTCGGCGGAGAATTGGCGAGTGCCTGTTTTCCGCGACCTAAAACGTACAATATCGCATAGGCATAGCGCAAAGGCTCTGCCGCACCAAGATCCCAAGGAGAACTGCCGCATGTCGCAACTCGAGATCAAAGACCTGCACGTCAGCATTGACGGCAAGGAAATCCTCAAGGGCGTCAATTTGACTACCAAGCAGGGCGAGATTCATGCCATTATGGGGCCCAATGGCACCGGCAAGTCAACGCTTGCCTATACACTGATGGGCCATCCTTCTTACACGGTGACTCAGGGTGAGGTGCGCTTCAAAGACCAAAACCTCCTGGAGTTGGCTCCCGATGAGCGCTCACGTCTCGGCATTTTCCTCGCTTTCCAATACCCCGTAGCCATCTCCGGCGTCACATTGGCCAATTTCCTCCGCACCGCGGTCAATGCCCGCCGCCGGGCGCTCAACAAGGAAGACAAGGGCATTCCCATCCCCGAATTCCGCAAGATGCTCAAGGAAAAAATGGAGGTCCTGAAGATGGACCAGGCCTTTGCGGGACGGTATCTGAACGAGGGGTTCTCCGGCGGCGAAAAGAAGCGCGCCGAGATCCTGCAGATGGCGACCCTCAAGCCCGAGATTGCCATCCTGGACGAAACCAACTCCGGCCTTGATATCGATGCGCTGCGCGTCGTTTCAGATGGAGTCAACGCCCTCACAGGCCCGGACCTGGGCGTGATCGTCATTACGCACTATCAACGTCTACTAAACTACATCAAGCCGCACTTCGTGCACGTCATGATGGGCGGGCGCATCGTCGAGTCCGGCGGGCCCGACCTGGCGGTCAGCCTCGAAGAGCATGGCTATGATTGGATTCGAGAGAAATCGGAAGCCTAGAGAATTGTGCTCAAGGATCGGCCTGCGCCGGTCATTGATTGCCATATAGAGGTACAACATGGCTGAGTCTATTAAAAATAAGGACGAGAAGGTTCTTGAAGGTATCGGCGAATACAAATATGGCTTCCATGACCCGGAAGACAAGTATGTATTCAAGTCCCAGAAGGGACTTAGCCGTGAGGTCGTCGAACAGATCTCGCAGATGAAAGGGGAACCGCAGTGGATGCTGGATTTCCGATTGAAAGCGCTCGAACACTTCAACAAGCGGGCCATCCCGACCTGGGGACCTTCTCTGGATGATCTTAACTTTGATGAGATCTATTTCTATGTAAAGCCGAATGAAAAGCAGGAGAAATCCTGGGATGATGTCCCTGATGATATCAAGCGCACCTTTGACCGGCTGGGCGTGCCCGAAGCCGAGCGCAAATTCCTGGCTGGCCTTGGAGCTCAGTACAAGTCGGAGATGGTTTATCACTCCATCCAGGAGCACCTGGAAAAGCAGGGAGTGATCTTCGTCTCTATCGAAGATGGTCTCAAGAAGTACCCCGAAATGTTCCGGGAATATTTCGGTACCGTCATTCCGATCGAAGATAACAAGTTTGCTGCGCTGAACTCAGCCGTTTGGTCGGGCGGGTCGTTCGTATACGTGCCGAAGGGCGTGAAAGTCGATCTGCCGCTCCAGGCCTACTTCCGCCTGAACACGGCCAACCTGGGGCAGTTCGAGCGGACGTTGATCATTGTGGACGAAGGCGCGCAGGTCCACTACGTGGAAGGCTGCACGGCGCCTCAATACACGACCAACTCTTTTCACTCGGGCGTGATCGAGATTATCGTCAAGAAAGGTGCTCGCTCCCGCTACTCAACCATTCAGAACTGGTCGACGAACGTCTATAACCTCGTCACCCAGCGGGCAAAGGTGTTCGAGAACGGTTCGCATGAGTGGGTAGATGCGAACCTGGGTTCCAAGATCACCATGAAATACCCATCCTGCTATCTCATGGAACCCGGCGCACACGGCTCGATGTTATCGATGGCCTTCGCCGGCCCGGGTCAGACACAGGATGCCGGCGGCAAGATGTACCACTTTGCTCCCAACACCACCAGCAAGGTGACCTCCAAGTCGATCAGCAAGGGCGGCGGACGTGCTTCATTCCGCGGCTTGCTGAAGGTCTATAAGGGTGCCAAGGGTGTCAAATCCAACACGGTCTGTGACGCGCTGCTTTTGGACCCGCAATCCCGATCGGATACGTATCCATCCATTGAGGTCGATGAGGATGATGTCACCATCGGCCACGAAGCATCGGTTAGCAAGGTCGGCGAGGAGCAGCTCTTCTACTTGATGTCGCGCGGCCTCACCGAAGAGGAAGCCACGACCATGGTCGTTTCCGGCTTCATCGAGCCGCTCGTCAAGGAACTCCCCATGGAGTATGCGGTGGAAATGAACCGCCTGATCCAGTTGCAGATGGAAGGCTCCATCGGATGATCAACGCCGCCGGGAGTCATATGGCTTCCGGGCGGCGCAGGACGCGGACGAACAGAAAAGAGACTTATGCAGGAAAGACCCAGGGTTGTAGTTTCAAAAACTCGGCGCGCTGAGACTGCTCCAAAAGAGTTTGCCTTTGCGCGTCCTGATGCTATCCCGCCGTCTACCGGACCACTCGCAGCTTATCGCTCGAAGGCATGGGACGCCTTCGAGCGGCAAACGCTGCCGGATGTAACCCAGGAGGCCTGGCGGCGCACGGATTTGCGCCCGCTGCCGCTCGGAGTCATTCCGGCTGCCCGCCGAAGGCGCTTACAAGGATCTGCCATCGGTGCCGCCGGAGTTGCTTCGGCCCCTCATCGCCGACCAACACGGCGGGCAGATCGTGCTCATGCCCGGTGGTGCCACCATGCAGTTGGACCCTGCTCTCGCAGCCCAGGGTGTTGTCTTCACCGACTTGAAGACGGCGGCTGAGAAACATCCCGATATCCTCGGCAGGATACTCGGGCAGACGGTCAACGTGGAGGAAGGCAAGTTCGCCTCCTTGGCTGGCGCTTTTGCGTCTAATGGCGTGTTGCTCTACGTACCTCGGAATGTTCACGTTGAGCAGCCCCTGCACAGCATCGTGTGGGGTCCGGGCGCAAGTCTCGCGCACATCTCGCACCTGCTGGTTCTGGTGGACGAAGGTGCCAGCCTCAGCTATGTGCACGAGTCATCTTCACCAACGGAAACTGGCGACGCTCTGCATGCAGGCATCGTAGAGATCAAGGTCATGGAAGGCGCAAGCCTCAAGTTCGTCGAGCTCCAGTCCTGGGGCAAACATGTTTGGAATTTCACGCACGAGCGCGTGCGCGTCGAACGCGATGGCACACTGGATTGGATCTTCGGGGCCATCGGCTCAAAGCTAACGAAGAATTTCTCCGAGCTTGACCTGGCAGGCCAGGGCTCCACCGGCCGCATGTCGGGCTTCTACTTTACGGATGGAAAGCAGCACCTCGATCACGATACGCAGCAGAACCATTTGGCTCCGCACACCACCAGCGACCTGCTGTTCAAGGGTGCATTGAAGGGTACCAGCCGTTCGGTATGGCAGGGCATGATCTACGTCGCAAAGGGCGCAGATAAGACCGATGGCTACCAGGCGAATCGCAATATCGTTCTGGAAGAGGGCGCCCGCGCTGATTCCATCCCCGGCTTGGAGATCCTCGCGGATGACGTCCGCTGTACGCATGGGGCCACAGTGGGAAAGCTCGAGCAGGAACCGCTGTTTTACCTCCTGGCGCGCGGCATCCCCAGGCAGGATGCGGAACGCCTGCTGGTGGAGGGCTTCTTTGATCCGATCATGCAGCGTATCCCCTTTGAGGGCGTTCGCGATCGCTTTCACGAGGCGATCTTGGAAAAGATGGGCGAGAGTGGGACGACAACAGGACCGAGAGAAGAATGAGCGATGAGAAGGAAATATTGGATATGAAAAGACAAAGTGAAATAGAGAGCAAGCCCGTTGGCAAAAGCAAGGCCACAAAAACCCGCCCGACGGTTTCCACCGCAAAGGTCGTGTCGCGCTCGCCTCGCAAGTCCGAAAAGGCTGAGCTTGCCAGGCAACCTCTGCCGGCGGCAGCGGCTGGGCCGAAGCCGGTCACCAAAGGTCGTAAAGTTTCTCATCCCACCGGGATCAAGCCAAAGCCGGGCGCCCATGCACCCCATGTCACGCGCGTCGGAACCACCGCAGCCCAGGCGCATCGCCAGATCGTTCGGATGGCGCGCTCGCCACAGTTCACGTACATGAACGCCCCCGGTGTGGATGATGCCTTCGACGTCGGCGATACCGTGGAGGTTTTTTGTGACCACGAGCGCGACGGCGAGCGGGTGCGCGGCTGGATCAAGGGCATTGTTGTCCAGGTGGATAACAAACTGGTCGCGGTCCAGTTCCGTTCGAATGTATTCCTCACGGATGGCTGGATGGTTCCAGACCGCATCCTCTGGTACTCACTCACCTCTGACCAGATCCGCCCGGCAACCTTTGCCAAGCGCGGCAGCCGTAAAGCCATCCCCGATTATTAGAGAGAAAATGCGGTTCGCAGACCGTGATCACCAATTCACAATTCTCGAATAGCGATTTCCAACCATGACCTTTGACGTTGCTCGAGTTCGAAAAGAATTTCCGATCCTTGGCCGCGAAGTACGGCCCGGGGTCCGGTTGGTATACCTGGATTCCACGGCTACCTCTCAGAAGCCCGAAACGGTCATCGAAGCCATGAACCGCTTCTACCGGCAGTCCAATGCGAACATCCATCGCGGCGTGCACGTGCTGGCGGAAGAAGCCACCGCAATGTATGAAGAGGCCCGTGTCAAGATCGCCAGGTTCATCAACGCGGCATCGCGCGCATGAGGTCATCTACACACGCAATACGACTGAGTCGATCAATCTCGTTGCGCAGACGTGGGCGCGTGCGAACTTGAAGTCGGGCGACCTTGTCATCCTGACCGAGATGGAGCACCACAGCAACCTTGTTCCCTGGCACATCTTAGCTGCGGAGCGCGGTATTCGCCTCGAATTCATACCGGTGACCGCCGATGGGCTGCTCGACCTGGATGCGTATCGATCACTGCTGTCTCAGAATCCCAGGCTGGTCTCCTTTACGCATATGTCTAACGTGCTCGGCACGATTACGCCGGCTGCAGAGATCATCAGGCTCGCTCATGCTGCCGGCGCTCTGACCGTGCTGGATGCAGCGCAATCGGTGCCGCATCTGAAGGTCGATGTGCAGGCCCTGGATGTGGATTTCATGGGTTTCTCTGCGCACAAGATGTGCGGCCCCACCGGCATCGGGGCCTTGTATGGCAAGGCTCGCCTCCTGGAAGCAATGCCTCCGTTCCTCGGGGGTGGCGATATGATCAAGGAAGTCCATCTCCGCTCCTTCCGACCGAACACCATTCCGCACAAGTTCGAGGCCGGCACTCCGGCCATTGCGGAGTCCGTTGGTTTTGGAGCCGCGGTGGATTATCTTTCCGAGATCGGCATGGAGCAGATCGCCGGACACGAGCACGAGATCATCGAATATGCACTGGAACGCCTCGAGGAAGTTCCCGGCTTGCGCCTCTTCGGTCCCTCCGCGGACCAGAAGGGTGGGGTTGCCTCCTTCACCTTCGATGGCGTACACCCTCACGATGTGGCGCAGATCCTGGACCGCGACGGGATAGCCGTCCGCGCCGGACATCACTGTGCCCAGCCTCTTCATGAAAAGTTCGGTATCCCAGCAACCACCCGTGCAAGCTTCTACCTCTACAGCACCAAGGGTGAGGTGGACGCGCTCATCGAGGGCATCTACAAGGTCAAGAAGGTATTCGGGTAAGGCGGATGGACGATCTATATCGCGAAGTCATCATCGAGCACTACAAAAACCCATCCTACCGTGGTCATCTCGACCCGCACGATCTTTCCTTTGAGGATAGTAACCCGCTCTGCGGCGACCATATCCAGATTGACCTGCGTGTAGACAAAGATGGCAAGGTAACTGATGCCCGCTTCGATGGGCATGGTTGCGCTATCTCGCAAGCCTCCGCTGACTTGCTTCTCGAGAGCATCATCGGAAAAACGACCGAGGATGTTAAGAAGATGGGTAAGCAGGACATTCTCGACATGCTCGGCATCGACTTGGGCCCGGTCCGACTGAAATGTGCCCTCCTTTCGCTCAAGGTCCTCAAAGCCGGTGTCTATGGTCTGGGTGAAGCCACCGATGATCTGGTCGAGTGATTAGCGTTCAGCCAAATGGGCAACATTGCGCCGGTGGTTTCTGCGCAGCTTCCCCCAGCAGAACTCCGTGAGCCAGGTAAATAATCAACTTCACTGCTGCTGCTACAGCAGGCGGGTAAAATGTCAACCATGTTCAACTACAGCACGATGGATGAATCCAGGGTCGAATACCTTGAGATCGCCCCGGCCAGCGAATTGCCCCCGGGCGAGCGGCTATTCGTGGAGATCGAAGGCAAGCCGATTGTGATCTTCAATATTGCGGGACAGTACTTCTCGATCGCGGATGTATGCTCCCATGACGATGGCCCCGTGGGGGAAGGCAACCTCGATGGCTACAACATCACCTGCCCGAGGCATGGTGCGCAGTTTGACGTCCGCTCCGGAAAAGTGGTGCAGATGCCCGCTGTCGTGGACATCCCCGCCTATCCCGTCCGCCTCGTGGACGGGATGATACAGTTGGGCATCCCGAAAGAGTAACTCGCCTCTCGTACAATGCAAAAGACCTCCGAGTAATTAGAACTCGGAGGTCTTGATTTCTTAGCGGGGTGCGGCTGAGTGGATCACACCGGCTCTGGTTGCAGCTTGGCAACACCCTCCCGGTACGCTTGCGCGTAGAGCGCGTTTCCGATGACCGTTAGGTATGCAGACATGAATGCGATCAGGAACGGAACAATGATGCATAATACAAGGGTGAAGTAGAGCGCTTGCATCACCACCGCGAGGGCCATGTACGTGCCGACGGTTAGAACCAGGGCTACTGCAAATCCTCCAAAATTAGCGCGAAGGATGTGCCACCAGGCACGCACGTGGAAGGCAGCAGTAAAGGAATTCGTTGCTGCCACATGGGCCAGCATCGGGGGCATTACGATGCCCAGCGCCAAGCCCAACTAGCATCGCAAGGCCAAAGCCTGCCATTCCTGCAAACATGCCGAGGACTTGAAGCCCGAAAAGTGTAGGGATACTCTCCTGCCCGGCATGACCGGCAAAGGCACCCAGCAATACCGGTGCCATCATGCCAAAGTAGCTCAGCATCCACAATGCGATAACGGGAGACCCATAGACTAAACATGCGCCGCCAATTTTCAAGCCGAGCGACAACATTTCGTTCCAATCCTTCCATTCTGGCATGTGTGGTTCGGCCTTGTCCAGGATCATCCGGCGCATGATCAGGCCCCCATATCCAAGCAGGAACAAGGTCGGCAGCAACGGGAATGATGAATCTCGCGACGCCCAGAACGCTTCCGAGCAGAAGTTTTCTTTTGTCCTCCGGCGTTCTGAATGGGAAAGCAAGCAGATCCTGAAAGCCCTGCGTGGAAAATGCCGTCGTCATGTATATCCCTCCGTGAACGATGATGCCCTCTCTAAATCCCTCCCTCATATTCTAATCGCAAGCCCCCGTTTTCCCCTCTTTATTCCGACCTTATTTGGCAGTTTATCCATCCAGCAGGCGTAGCCCTGCTTGGCCTCGCAGTCTGGGTGAGGTCCGCTATCCTGTTCGCGCTTTGCGCACCTACTTCTTAGCAGACGCCCGAGTTCTTGATGAGCCCGGGCGTCTGCTTTTCGCGTCTATGGCTTACCAGTCTCCTGCATAATCGATGTTGTATGGCTTGGTGATCTCTTCCAGCCTCGCCCGGCGCAGCTCTATGAATTGCCGGAGTGCCAGGTTGTCATGCGCCACCCAGGAGCCGAACATGTCGCCTGCTGTCGCGGTTCGGTACTCCGTTGTGTAGCTGGCGTCCCAGTCGGCATTGGCAAGCCCCTTCAGCCAGTCGAGAGACTTGCTGCGTTCAGCGAAGAATTTCTCCTTCATATCCCGAAAGTTCTGTTCGTTGTATTTGCGCGCCGTAACCCAGCCTGTGGTGTCGATCTTATGCCATTCCCTGTTGGGCTTGTGCAGGATGAAGTCCAGGTGCTCGCGGAAGTCCTCACGCTCCTCATCGTACAGGTGACACATAAGCTCAAGTATGGACCATGACTCCGGCGCCGGCCTCTTGCACGCATCCTCCTGCGTGATGCCAGCTACCACGGCCCGGATCATGTTCGTGCTGTCGATGAGCTCCAGGTAAAGCGTTTCGAATTCCATGTCTCCTCTTATCTCTGAATACTGTGTGGGTTACTGGCAGGTATCGAACGTCCCCACGATCCGCAAAATGTCGAATCCCTCGGCGAACGGCTTCTCCGCCAGTGCGCCGTGCCGCAAAAGGATCGAGCGCGTCAGGTCGCAATTGAAGTAATACTTATCCTTGTAAGTCTCATACTGTGCCAGGGCCTGGATCTTGGCTTCCACGTCCGCCTCCTGCACTTCGATCAGGAAATGCGGAAAGAACCCGTGCGAGGAGCGCACCACATCGAACCCCAGCACGGTGATGCCGCGGAATGCCCGCAGGGCCTCATCCGTCATTGTCAGGTGGTCCTGGTGCACGTCCTGCTTGCTGTGCACAAAGATAATATCCGGCTGAAAATCACTCCTCAGCTTGAGAAAGTATTCAAGGATGTCCTGCCGCGCCTGCGGGAATACCCGCGTAGTGAACGGGCCGAATACCACTTGTTCTTTGGGCACGCCCAACACTGCCATGCTTCGATATTGCTCATCCACCACTTTGCTGAGCGCCGGATTCTTCTGGTTGTCGGAAAGCGTGACGCACAGGAGTTCGCTCAGGGGTGCGATGCGATGGATCAGAGCCCCGCAGCCGATCTCAATATCATCGGGATGGGCGCCCAGGAAGAGTACGCGTTTGCCGTAGAAGATCATGGAAGGACCGTTGTCTCTAATACTCGGTGCAAAAAGACCGCTGCTGCGCCGGCTGTCAGGGTTATTTTGTTGCCAGGATGCCGCCTACGACTTTGGTCATCACGAGCTTCCCGTCCCGGTTGAACCATCGCGTGGCGACCGCTTCGATCGAACCGATCAAGGCCTCATACTCGTCCTTGCCGTTGAACATCGACGTCCACAGCTTGCGATCCTCCGAAAGCGAGGCACGCACATAGTCGATGAATGGCTGCACGGCGGGGAATGTGATTGGGTTCTCGAACGTGAGCAGCTCGGTCCTGGAGAACTTGCCTCGAATGGTCTCGAAGATCTCGCCCTTGAACCGCGAGGAGCCTGGCATCGGCGGAATAGCCTTGTTCGTCGCCTCTTTGATGATGTCGTAGAACATCTGCTTGTTCTCCGGCAGAGGCCCGGTGACGAACAGGCGGCCTCCCGGCTTCACTACGCGATGCGCCTCGCCAAACGTGAAATCCAGGTCTCGTGCATAGTAGATGGCAAATGCGCTTGATACCAGGTCGAATGTGTTATCTCCAAATCCAAAAGGTTTGTTGAAATCCAGGAATTGGAATTCCACATGGTCGGCTCGTTCGGCGTTGCGTGCGCGCGCCTTCTCCAGCAGTTCCGTTGAGAAGTCGCCGCCGGTAATGTCGGCCTTGCCACCAGTAAAGTCGCTGTAGAGAAAGCACTGTTTTCCCGCGCCGCACCCGACGTCCAGGATCTTCATGCCCGGCTTCGGCTGCAATACTTCGGTGGTCCAGCGGTCGATGTCCCGCGCTCCGTATTTCTCGTGGATATCGATGCGCGTCAAAAGGTCTTTTGTGGTTTCCTGATAATTGATTTCCATGGATACCTCTGTGGTGAACTTACGCACCGCCTCGGGCAGCGCGTTGTCCGCAGAAATATACCACATGGCAACAAAAAAACGCCGGATCGATCGATCCGGCGTTCTTCTTCATCATGAATTGCGATCGGAGGCGCTATGTCCCGGCCTCGGTTGAGAGCAGTGCCTGAACTTCATCCTCGATCGCCTTGCACACCAGCGGCAGTGCCATCTCCACCGACTTGCTCAGCGGCTCGCCCATATTCATCTGTTCGGCTTCCACGCCGATCAACCGCAGTCGTATCCGGGGCCGTGATGGGTTCAACTGACGGTCCAGCTCCAGCGTCTCCGCCACCCCCCAGCCGTGCGCAGACTTCGCGCCCGTACCGAAGGCCGCAAGCTGATCTGGGTCCAGCCTGTGGATGCTTCCTGCTTCGGCGGAGCTTTGCACCGCGTCCACTAGCACCGCCGCCTCGAACCCATCCAGCAGGTCCAGCAAGCCCAGCCCCGGCATCTCGCTCAGCTCGGCTTGAACGTCCATCCGCCCCGCAGTCTCAGGGAATGCCTCTTGCCAGCGCCGCACCGCCTCGATCCCAACTGCATCGTCGCCGCGCAGCGTTTGGCCTATGCCGATTACCACGATCCTCATGTTACGTACCTCTAAGCTTCACTGCCCAGGACTAGCCGTGCTCGTACGACCTCAATCGAGTTCTTCAACCTTCAAGGTCAGGAAGTGCGTCGCGCAGGAAATGCATGGATCATATGCGCGCACCAGGTGCTCTGCTGTGAGCGTCGCCTCGGCCTCAGGCATCTTCGTGATCTTCGGTGCCATCGCAAACAGGTCGGCTTCAATGCGAGGCAGGTTCTGTGCCGTTGGCGGCGTGATCTTCGCGGACTGGATCAGCCCGTTGTCGTCGATCGTGTACCGATGATAGAGCAGGCCGCGCGGCGCTTCAGTCGCACCTGCGCCCTGGCCGGCCTTGAGTTCCAGTTCCACGTGCGCCGGTCCTTGTGGGGCATAGGCCTCCACTGTGTTGATGGCCTCTTCGAAGAACTGCACAAGCTCCACCGCACGCGCGATCAGGGACTTGTAAGGGTTCTTGAGCGGCAGCGTGATCTTCGCGTCCTTCAAGGCCTTCTGTGCTGCCGGGAGCAGCTGCTCATGATTGAGCGCCAAACGGGCCAGCGGTCCAACCAGATAAGTGCTGCCGTCAACCGTGTGCCCATGGAGCGCATTGGAGCGCTCCACGTGCTCTTCAATATATCCTGTTTCGAAATCGGCCACGCTCAGCTTCCGGCCCTTGGACGACCAGATCTCGCCGTCGATCACACCGTATTCAGTCGGGTGGTGCAGGGCCACGAATTCATAATCGATCTCGAGTTCGGGGAACGGCAGAGTGACCGCCCAGTTGACCGTATCGATTGCGGCTTGCAAGCCCCATTTGAGTTCTGGGAGCAGGGCCTTGATCGCGACCTCGTCCGGCCAGCTATAGAACCCGCCCACACATACGTTCACAGGGTGGATGGAGCGCCCGCCGATAGTCGAGAGGATCTGGTTTCCGATCTTCTTGAGGCGCAGTGCATTTTTCACAACGTCCGGCGCGATGGCGGCCAGTTCGAATGCCGATTCCTTGCCGAACAGGTCCGGCGCCTGCAGCATGTAGATGTGCAGCGCATGGCTTTCGATGTATTCGCCGCAGTACATCAGGCGGCGCAGGGCGCGCACGCCCGGGACAACCGTGGCATGCACCGCGTTTTCCAGCGCGATAGCCGAGCTCATCTGGTAGGCCACCGGGCAGATCCCGCAGATTCGGGCTGTTATGTCGGGCACTTCCTGAAGGAAGCGGCCCTGCAGGAAACCTTCAAAGAAACGGGGCGGCTCATAGATGTCCAACCGGATCTCCACGGCCTTCCCATCCTGCAAACCGATGTAGAGGCCGCCTTCACCTTCAACCCGGGCGAGTGCTGGGACTTCAATTGTCTTCATTTCGTCTCCCTGCCACTTTCGAGAATGGCGTCGGCAGCCTTCCGGAACGCGGGTGCATATCCGCTAATGCCGCGATACAAGCGCACCGCTTCGCCCGGATACCGTTCCAGTTTCAGCAGGATCTCGCTCAGTGAGTCCACGTTCGGTTCGCGTACGGGTCCAAAGCATCCGTAGCAGCCGCGGCCGTTGGCCGGGCACAGTGCGCCGCAGCCCGTTATGGTAGCGGGACCGAGGCAAGGGATGCCCTTATCCACCAGCACACAGACCGTGCCGCGCCGCTTGCATTCGAGGCAGACCGCGTAGTTGGGCAGGTTCGGCTTGCGGTTGTTGAGCAGCGCCACAAGGATTTCCACTACCTGGCCCTTGTTCACCGGGCAGCCTGAAAGCTCCAGGTCTACCTTCACGTATTCGGACATCGGCTTGGATGTTTTCAGGTAGTGCAGGTATTCCGGGTGCGCATACACCGTTTTGGCGTATTCGTCGGCATCCGTGAAGTTCCGTAGTGACTGGATGCCGCCCGCGGTCGCACAGGTTCCAAGTGCGATCAGCACCTTGCATTGGCTGCGGATTTCCTGAATGCGCTCCACTTCGTGCGGCGTCGTGATCGAGCCCTCGACGATGGCAATGTCGTAAGGGCCGGGCTTCATGGCGCGTGTGGCCTCCAGGAAGAAGGATATATCCACTGCGCCGGCCAGGTCCAGAAGCTCATCTTCCATGTTCAGCAGCGAAAGCTGGCATCCGTCGCACGAGGAGAACTTGTAGACGGCGAGAGTCGGTTTATTAGTGGCCATTAGAACTCCTCCACATTAAAGAACGGCTGCAGCGCATCGAACTGGAAGACGGGGCCGTCCTTGCAAATAAAGTACGGGCCGATCTGGCAGTGACCGCAGGAGCCCTGTCCGCATTTCATGTTGCGCTCCAGCGAAACGAAGATGTTCTCCGTCGCGATGCGCCTTGCCAGTGCTTCGTAGATCACGAAGCGGATCATGATCTCGGGGCCGCAGGTCAGTACCGCTGTCTTCGCGGCATCAAGTCCGAAAGTGATAGAACAGCATCGGTACCACGCCCACAGATCCGGTCCAGTTCGCGTCGCCCCGGTCAACGGTCACCTGCAGGTCGATCCCTGCCGCGCGCCATGCCTCATACTCAGAGGTATACATCAGCTCGTTCGGTGTGCGTGCACCGTACAGGATCGTTACTTTGCCGTACTTCTCGCGGTTCTTGAGAATGTGATAGATCGCCGGGCGCAGCGGAGGAAGCCCGATGCCGCCGCACGCGATGAATATGTCTTTTCCCTCGATCTCGTCCATCGGCCATGCGCTGCCGAAAGGCCCGCGCAGGCCCACCACATCGCCTACCTTCAGGCGGCTGACGGCCCGCGTTACGTTGCCCACGAAGCGGATGCTGTGGCCGATGCTCGATGTGTTGGCCGGGTCGGAGCAGATCGAGATAGCTGCCTCGCCAACACCCGGGACGTACACCATATTAAACTGACCCGGTCGGAAAGAGTAGGTGTCTGCGATGGCCTGATCCTTAAATTTGAGCCAGTACGTGGAGACACCGTTTACTTCCGGCGTTACCCCGGTGATCTCTGCCCAGCAGGGCTCAAGCAATAGATCGGTATGGGTCGCGGCCGGTCGCGTGATTTGTGCTGTGCTCATTTAGCGGTCTCCTTCCGCAGCGCGGGGATTTCCTCGGTCAAGTCGATGCTGGCCGGGCACCAGGTAATGCAGCGTCCGCAGCCTACGCAGCCGGATGTTCCATACTGCTGCACCCACGTGCCAAGTTTGTGAGACAGCCACTGGCGGTAGCGCGACCGGATTGTCGGCCGCGTGTTGCCACCGGCCTGGTATGAATAATCAGGGTTATAGCAGGAGTCCCAGACGCGCACTCGGTTGGTCTGCGTGCCGGTCAGGTCGATCTGGTCGACTGCATCCCAGCAGAAGCAAGTGGGACAGACCTGCGTGCAGTTCGTGCAGCTCAGGCAGCGTTTGGCAACATCATCCCACTCGGGATGATCCAGGTTGTTCAGGATGAGTTCCGGCAGGTCAGTGGTGTCGAGATGGCGCCCCATGTTCTGGGCAGCCTGCTCGAGGCCGCGTTCAGCGTTGCTCATCACGAACGCGCTGGCAGCTTCGTATGGCATGCCGGCGATGATGGTGCGGCCCAGCTCTGAGCCCACCGTCAGCAGAAATACATCGTCCAGCTCGGTCAGGCGCAGGTCGAACGCCTCTTTGGCGCGCGGACCGGTGCCCATCGACGCACAGAAACAAGTCCCGGCCGGGTGCAGGCAGTCCACCGCCATGATAAATACTTTCGAGCGGCGCGCTCGATACACAGGGTCATGGAAATCCGGACGGATGAAGGCCTTGTCCTGCACCAGGATCGCAGCCAGCTCGCACCCGCGTACGCCGATGAAGGCGTAGCTCTTGTTGTCCGGCTCTGGCGGCTTGACTTCCCAGCTCTGTCCCGTCTTCTGCATCTTGAATAGTTCGAGGCGGGAGGGGAACAGGAACTGCTTCCAGGACTGTTGACCGGGGATCAGGTCGAAGTAGCGGTCATGCCCGGTGTATACGAGACGGAACTGACCGGCTTCCTGTTCGGTAATATAGCCGCGCGGCAGTTGTTCGAGCGTATCCACGTGGTCGTAGACAAGCGTCTCGTTCTTTACCCGGGGTCCGATCGTCTCGAAGCCCGCATCTCGGAGTCGGGCCAGGATAGTGTCAAGTGTCGGCTTCTTAATGGAGACCGTGCTGCCGATTTCAGGTGATCGAACCTCAGGCATTTTTCAACTCCGGGTTGGCGAACATATCCAGGAGTTGGAGACGCGTGACCATGAGACGTCCGGCGACCACGCGGGCCAGGCGGCGCATGACAAGGTAGCCCAAGTCGTGATCCTCGTCGCACGCGGCACTCAGCTTCGAGGCGTCGATCTTAAGGATCAGGCCGTCCAGGACGGCTGTGGCGCCCGCGGTGCGCACGCCCACGTTCGGCGTCACGCTCGACCAACCGAAGATCTCCCAGGGGTCGGCGGTGTAGAAACGCACCTTCCCTCGATGCGGTACGAACATCTCGAGTCCCACACGGCCCTCGATGACCACGTACACAGACTCATGTGTATCGCCTTCGCGGAAGATGACCTCGCCCGCCTTTACGTGCCGGACGGTCGACATGCCCTTGATCTTGCTGATGTGCTCTGCTTTGAGCTCTTGCATCCAGGGTATCTGTTGTACTGCTGCAGTTACTTCTTCCATGGAGTCCATTGGTGCCTCCTCTATGAGTAGGTTTGGCTTGGATTGTCTCGGGACTTGCAGGCCACCCGGGCTTGGGGCATTATTTAGGGTGATGAGCCTGAGCCCACCACCCTGAGGGGTGCCGAAGCGCCGAATTGCCACGTTCTGGAGCCAAAAACCTCTTCATTTGTACTATTTGTCACTTTAGCTCGCTAGTGCGTTCTGTCCCGTAAGGGTACGCCGCTTGTCATACATTTTTGCAGGCGAATTATGCTAAAATCCCGTCACTTCGGCAGGAGAATGGGAGTCATGAAGAGCATAATTCAGCCCGTAAAGGGCACCCGCGATTTCTACCCTGAGCAAATGGCGATCAGGACATGGCTTTACGACACCGCCCGGTCGGTTGCGGAATCCTTTGGCTATCAGGAATACGAAGCGCCGATCCTTGAAAGCCTGGAGTTATACGCCGCCAAGTCAGGGGAGGAGCTCGTGAAGGAGCAGTCCTACGTATTCAAGGACCGCGGCGGTTCGGAGATCGCCCTTCGCCCCGAGCTGACGCCCAGCCTGGCGCGCATGATCGCCCAGCGCCAGGATAAGCTGACTTTCCCGGCGCGCTGGTGGTCTTTTGGACCCTTCTGGCGCTATGAGCGACCGCAAAAAGGCCGTACCCGCGAGTTCTTCCAGTGGAACGTGGATATGCTGGGAGCCGAGGCGCCCGAGGCAGATGCCGAGACGGTCGCAGTCCTGGCGACCTTCTTCCAGCGCGTGGGCCTCAAGCAATCACAGGTGCTGATCCTCGTCAATAATCGCCGCCTGATGGACTCGCGCTTCGAGGCCTTCGGCCTTGATCCCAGCTTGCGCCCCGCCGCCTCATCCTGGATCGACCGCAAAGAAAAAATGGCGCCTGACGCGTGGCAGACTTACGGAAAAGAAATTGGCCTCTCAGACGCGCAGATTGCCAACCTCAACTCCATGCTCTCCGACAAGGACCTTTGGAAACAATCGCAGGAGCTCACGCGCTTCTTCGCCGCCGCGGAAGCCCTCGGCATATCCGAGTACGTCCAGTTCGAGCCCTCTGTCGTACGAGGATTGCTCTACTACACCGGCACGGTGTTTGAAGCCTGGGAGGTTGGCGGCGAGATCCGCCGCTCCGTGCTGGGCGGCGGCCGCTATGACAACCTGCTCGCCGACGTCGGCGGCGCGCCTCTCTCGGGAGTCGGCTTCGCGATGGGCGACGTCGTCATGACTCTCCTGCTCGAGAAATACGGCCTGTTGCCCACAACGCTTGCCGCGTTCCCGGCATCTGTCTTGGTCACGGTCTTCGATCAGGAGCGCTTGCTCCCATCCTACCGCCTTGCCGCAGACCTGCGGCGCGCCGGCATCCCCACCGCCGTATACCCCGAGCCCGCGAAACTGCCCCGCCAGTTCAAATACGCTGACAAGGTCGGCGCGCGCCTCGCCCTTGTCCTTGGCCCTGACGAAGCCGCCAGCGCCCAGGTCACGCTCAAAGACCTCTCCACCGGCGATCAGCAAACCGTGGCCCAGTCGGATGTCATCCAGGCGGTGCTCAAAATCCTTGAAAGTCAAAGGACCAGATGATATAATCCCCCCCGCTCAAAACATGGTGGGCGTAGCTCAATGGCAGAGCGTCGCACTGTGGATGCGAATGTTGAGGGTTCGAAACCCTTCGCCCACCCTTCTTATTTCGGGGGAATTGTAGCTCGGCTCACCCGTCTGACTTCTGTTGGCGGGAGGCCGCCTCCGGTGCGGCTCCAAAGATCTTGGCGTTCCACATGGCTTCACGGGCTTGCGAGGGAAGCTCGCGCAGTGCCTCAAAATCCTTGGACGCGCAGCGCGGCCTGACGGGCGTAGATGCCTATCGCCGCCGCCCAAAGGCTTCGCCTGTCATAGGGTGCGTGGGCTCCGTGATGTTCAGAACGAATGAGTATTACCATCATGATCAGTAGGTTCGGTACAGATTATCGCCGAGCACTTGATTTTCCTACGGAAAGTCAGCACGTCAACTCAACTGATCGAAGTGATAGTAAATATACGAGATCGTCACGCATGAGACGTTGTTGAAAGTAGTGTTAGTATGTTGCTTTGCCCCCGATTGCGAAACGGTCTTCTAAGACATCCGCCGGCAATCCCCCACATTGCATTTTCTTAAGCCTAACATAAACGTAAACAAAAAACCTTGAATTCTTTTCCCTTATACATATAATGGTCATAACGTTCAATCCTGAAACACATTCATCAAAAGGAGAAATAATCCCATGTTATTCGCACCGAAGGAACGCGGTCAAGGTCTGGTTGAGTACGCACTGATCCTGGTTTTGGTTGCCATCGTCGTTATCGCCGCCCTCATGATCCTGGGCCCGATCATCGGCAACACCTTCAGCACCATCAACAACAGCCTCAAGGGCGTCTAAGCAACGGACTGCCCGAAACGACGACCGGACCCTGCGTAACCCGCAGGGTCCGGTCGCGTCTGTAGCTGGCCATCGTAAAGGCCCTCCAGATCCACCCGTGCTCCATTCATTGCAGATTTATTCACTTAACACAAATGTCGGGCGAAATCCTTGAATTCCAGGCAGGACCACATATAATGAGCATATCTCTGACAAAGAGAAATTCTGAGGAAAGGAGAAATAATCCCATGTTATTCGCACCGAAAGAACGCGGTCAAGGTTTAGTTGAATACGCTCTAATTCTTGTTTTGGTTGCCATCGTTGTTATTGCAGCCCTCATGATCCTGGGCCCGATCATCGGCAACACCTTCAGCACCATTAACAACAGTCTCAAAGGCGTCTAAGTTCCATATTGCCCGAAATGATGACAGGACCCTGCGCAACTCGCAGGGTCCTGCGCTGTATTGGGAGCATCGATTGTTTGCCGCCGCGGGCAACTCTTTGCAGATCTGTTCAGCTAACATAGATGTCGGGCGAAATCCTTGAATTCAAAGTAGGACTACATATAATGAGCATATCTCTGACAAGGAGAAATTCTGAGGAAAGGAGAAAATATCCCATGTTATTCGCACCGAAAGAACGCGGTCAAGGTTTGGTTGAATATGCTCTAATTCTTGTTTTGGTTGCCATCGTTGTTATTGCAGCCCTGATGATCCTCGGCCCGATCATCGGCAACAGCTTCAGCACCATCAACAACAGCCTCAGGAACGTCTAGCACCACCAATCGCTCGAAACGACGACCGGACCCTGCGCAACCCGCAGGGTCCGGTCGTCGTTTATTCCCTACTCACCGTCAGGCCCCGAGCCGTGTTCGGACACCGGCCGGGTGCCGCGGCCTATTCCTTGAAGATCTGTTCAGCTAACATAAACTGCGAAAAGTCAAAGGAGCCTGCAGGAGCAGGCTCCAATCGCGATCTCCTTCTGATTGCTCAGGAGGCCGCTTCGAGCGCGGCGAAATTCGCACGGGAATGTGCTCCCAAAGCTCCCGTAGCACGGCCGTTGACCTCGGGATCAACGCCCGCTGGGGACCGGTTTGTCGCCTTCAGAATTCCCGGCAAAGGCCCCTCAGCCCGGCTGTCCGTGCCACGGGAACCCTGCACAGCCACGCCGAGCCGCTTCCCCCAGCCTTGCTACCCGTAACTCTCCTTTCAGATTTATTAGGTTCGCATGAGTGTCGGGCTTAATGCTTGAAATCTGGTCGGAAAATCATATAATATTTGTAACTCTCCGTGTGGAGAAACATTGAAGAAAGGAGAAAAATCCCATGTTGTTCGCACCGAAGGAAAGAGGCCAGGGCCTGGTCGAGTACGCGCTAATTCTTGTTTTGGTTGCCATCGTTGTTATCGCAGCCTTGATGATCTTGGGCCCGATTATCGGCAACACATTCAGCACGATCAACAACAGCCTCAGAGGCGTGTAATCGGATCTCGTCCGCCATCCGACAGGACCCTGCAATTTTGCAGGGTCCTGTTTAATACTGTCGATTACGGACATGCTTTTGCCATTTTTCCTGTATAATCCTGTCATAGAATTGCTGTAAGGAAACGTAAGAGAGGAGAATGATATGCGTCGTGGGCGAATCTTGATTTTTCTGCTCCTGATCATAGTAATTGGCTTGGTCGTCGCCTTTGTGGCACTGCGTAGCTTCCTTCAAACGCGAGCAACGCCCCAGACACCGTCGAATGTCGATGTTTACCAGGCTGGGCAGAATATCCCCCAGGGCGCAAAGATCTCTGAGGACGAGCTCACCACCATTTCTTTGCCCCAGGACAAGGTGACCGCCGTAGAGTTCACTGTGGATGAGAAGGCCCAGTTGCTGAACAAGGTGGCCAAATATCCGCTCGACGCGGGCGTTGTGATCACCAGTTCAATGGTTGCCGATAATGCAGGGGGCGTCAACCCTTCGGGCCCGCTGTGGGCAAATATCATTCCTCCTGGCATGACAGCCGTTTCCCTTCCGGCCAACCGGATGCAGATGGTGTCCTACGGCGTCGATGACGGAGCGCACATTAATCTCAATGCGTGCTTCCTCTTCGTGGACCTGGACGCCAGCTTCCAGAGCATCACCCCCGATAATACGGCCGTTCTTAACGCCACCGGCTTCCCGGCCAACGCCTTGCCAGTATTGTCCCTGGGTGCCGGCGGCTCCAACGGACCGCAGGGCCGGCTCGAGCTGGACTCCTCGCTCCAGCAGCCCTTCTATCTGCTGCCTTCTGAAGGCCAGCGCCCTCGCCCGGTTTGCCAGACGGTCTTACAGAATGTCGTGGTCATGAAGCGCGGCGACTTCGCCCTCGCCGCGGCGGCTCCCGCAGCCGCCCAGACGCAGGCTCAGCAACAGCAGCAGGGAGCGGCTCCCGCCCCCGATATGGTCACCCTTATCGTCTCCCCCCAGGATGCGGTCACTCTGAATTACATGGTATACACCAATGCGCAGCTTGTAATGACGCTTCGCAACCCGAGCGATCAGTCTCGCCTCGCCACCGAAGCGGCCACTTTGCAATTCCTCCTCAGCCAGTACAATATTCCGGTTCCTGCCAAGCTTCCGTACGGCTTGAACCCCCGCATTGACACTCTCACTGGGCCCGCCATCACCGGAGGCGCGACAACTCCCTAGGTTAGGCCAGCGGGTATAATCCTGCGTATAATCGTATAGTAAAGGAATGATATGGCGTCTGGTGACAAAGTCCGGGTTCTGATCGTAGATGACGTGGCGGATACCCGGGAAAATGTCCGGAAACTCTTACAGTTTGAATCGGACATTGATGTAGTCGGGGCTGCCCGATCTGGCATCGAGGGCATTCAGCTCTGTCAGGAGTTGGACCCCGATGTGGTTCTGATGGATATTAATATGCCGGATATGGATGGCATCGCTGCCACCGAGGCCATCCGGCAGAAGTCGCCGCACATCCAGGTTGTGATCTTATCTGTGCAGGGCGATCAGAACTACATGCGCAAGGCCATGCTCGCCGGCGCCCGCGATTTTCTCACAAAGCCTCCCATGGGGGATGAGCTCATCTCGGCAGTGCGCCGGGGTGGCGAAATGGCGCGTGCGGAGCGCAACAAGAACAAGCAATCCCGCCTTCCCGCCGGCGGCCCCGGCGGTCGGCCGGGCGCTCCCCTTACCACCGTCGGGCTCCTGGAAGGCAAGGTCGTAACTGTCTACAGCCCGAAGGGCGGCACGGGCTGCACGACGATCGCGGCCAATCTCGCCATTGCGCTTCACAATGAGGACACGCGCGTCGTCCTGGTCGACGCCAACCTGCAGTACGGCGACGTCGCCATGTTCTTCAATGAGCAGGGCAAGAACACCATCCTGGATATCGCCCCACGCGTTGATGAGCTCGATGCCGAGACCGTCGAAGAGATCATGATCAAGCATCAGGCCTCGGGCATTCATATCCTCGCCGCCCCCCAGCGACCCGAGCAGGCCGAAAAGCTCTCTGTGGATCAGTTCGCGAAGGTGCTCAAGTACCTTCGGCAGCTTTATGCCTACGTCGTGGTCGACACCTGCTCGATCCTCACCGAAATCGTCCTCTCTGCCATCGATGACAGCGATGCCATCATCCTGGTGACCACCCAGGACATTCCGGCTATCAAGAATGCTCGGCTCTTCCTCGACCTGCTCGCCACGATGGGCATTGATCGCGAGCACATCGTCTTCGTAATGAACCGCTTCGACAAGCGCATCGGCATCACGCCGGACCGCGTCGGTGACAACCTCAAACAGAAAGTAGTTGCCGTCATCCCTCTGGATGAGCGTGTGGTCATTCCGGCCGTCAATCGCGGCGTGCCGTTCATGCTGGATAACCGGGCCCAGCCGGTTGCAAAGGGCATCTTTGCGGTCGCGGAAGCCCTGCGGTCTCAACTCGCTGCTCTAGAGGTGCATGAGGCGCCGCTTAGTCGGCGTTAAGGAGTAAAGATATGTCATTGCTGAAGCGCATTGAGCAAGGTCAGAACGGTCAGACTGGAACGCCCTCCACGCCTTCCGGCGGGGGAGCAGGCCAGGGCGGCGGCGATGGCTCGCGCCTCTCTTCCCTTCAGGCTCGCCGGGTCAGCGCCCCGATCACCTCGCCTCAGGCCGGCTCTTACTTCGACCTGAAAACCCGCGTACAGAACAAGCTTCTCGCCGAGCTCGACCCTTCGACCGACGTCACCCGCACCGAGGAGGTGCGGCGCACGATTCAAGACCTCTTCGAGCAGATTCTGACGGAAGAGAATATCGTCCTCTCGCGCCCCGAGCGGGCGCGCCTCTTCGAGCAGATCGCGGCTGAGATCCTTGGCTTCGGCCCCTTGCAGCCCCTGCTTGAGGACGAGACCATAACGGAAATCATGGTTAACGGCGCCAAGAATATCTATATCGAGCGCAAGGGCAAGCTCTTGCGGGTGCCCGTAACCTTTGAGAACAATGATCACGTCATGCGTATTATCGACCGCATCGTGGCGCCCCTCGGCCGTCGCATCGATGAGGCCAGCCCTTACGTGGATGCTCGTCTTCCTGACGGCTCCCGTGTGAATGCGATTATTGCGCCGATCTCACTGGTCGGACCCGTGCTGACCATCCGAAAGTTCGCGCGCAACCCGATTACCGTCGATCAGCTCGTACAGTTCGGCTCCATTACGCAGGAAGCCTTGCAGTTCCTGAAGGCCTGCGTGGAAGTCTAGACTCAATATCGTCATTTCCGGCGGTACTGGCTCCGGCAAGACCACCTTCCTCAACATCATCTCCGGCTACATTCCTGGAGACGAGCGCATCGTAACCATCGAGAATGCGGCCGAGCTTCAGATGCGCCAGGAGCACGTTGTGACGCTCGAATCCCGCCCGCCGAATATTGAAGGGCGCGGCGAGGTTACCATTCGTGCGCTGGTGATCAATGCGCTGCGCATGCGCCCCGACCGCATCATCGTCGGTGAGATTCGTGATGAAGCCGCCCTGGACATGCTCCAGGCCATGAATACGGGTCATGATGGTTCCATGACCACGCTGCACTCCAACGGACCTCGCGACACTCTGGCCCGTCTCGAGACCATGACGCTCATGGCAGGCATGGACCTGCCCACCCGTGCCATCCGCGAGCAGGTGTCGTCGGCCATTAACCTGGTTGTCCATCAGGAGCGCATGCGCGATGGCTCCCGCAAGATCGTCAACATAACCGAGATTAGCGGTATGGAAGGCGACATCATCACCATGACCGACATCTTTATATTTGAGCAGACGGGGGTTGAGAATGGTCAGATCATCGGCAGACTGCGGCCAACCGGATTGCGACCGAAGTTCATGGACAGGATCGAAGCGGCGGGCATTCATTTGCCGCCCTCCATCTTCGGCATTGGCGATCGTCGCCGTTATTAGTCGCCGGTGAGATGAGAAGGAAGTAAGCAGCTATGAGCAGCGGCGTAATTATCATTGGCGGTCTCACCTTGATCATCCTGCTGGTGATTGGGATGATCGTAACCTCCTCACGACGACCAAACCTTGGTCGAGGAGCGGCTTAACCAATACCTCGGCGACAGCGATGCTGCCGTCGCGGGTGGATCCGATGCCAATCGCACTCCCATCACGGATTGGGTATCGAGACGCGTCGAGCACACGAGTATCGGTGGGCGCATTAGCCAGAATCTGGCGCGCGCCGACCTGAAGTTCAAAGTAGGCGAGTATCTGGCTTTGATCTTCATTTCCACGGCTCTCGTGGGAGCTATCGCCTGGTTCATCGGTGGAAGGAATCCGATTTCATTCGGCATCGGCGCAGTGCTGGGCTATTTGCTGCCCTCCATATACGTGCGGCAGCAGCAGGTCCGGCGCCTTACTCGCTTCAATGATCAGCTTTCCGATATGCTCAACCTCATGGTGAACGGCCTGAAAGCCGGGTATTCCACTCTGCAGGCCATGGAAGCCGTTAGCCGGGAGCTCCCTGCTCCGATCTGCGATGAGTTTCGCCGCGTGGTTCAGGAGATGCAGATCGGCATTCCCATGGATACGGCCTTGGACAACCTGCTCCGCCGCATTCCGAGCGACGACCTTGACTTTGTGATTACCGCGATCGGTGTCCAGCGCGAGGTCGGCGGAAACCTGTCCGAGATCCTGGATACGATCTCATTCACGATCCGTGAGCGTGTGAAGATCAAAGGCGAAGTGCGCGTCATCACCTCGCAAGTCCGCGCCTCCGGTACCCTCCTGGCACTGATCCCTATCTTTCTCACCGTGGTGTTGTGGTTCCTTAACCCAAAATACCTGATGTCGTTCATGGACGCAGGTCCCATCTGCGCAGCGGGGGCCGCCGCGTTGGTTGTGTTCCTGATCAGCCTGGGTTATTTCATCATGATGCGGATCGCGCACATCGAGGTATAGTATGACTCCTTGGGTGATTGGTATTGCTGTATTGTTAGTGGTCGTCGTGGGCGCAACCGCCTTGGTTATGGCCGGCGTGCGTGCCTCACGAAATAGAGAAGAGGGCGATCCTATCATGGCCCGCCTCGCCGAGGCCACCGAGCGCGGCGAGATGCCAAAGTCCCTCGAGCAGATCGAGCTTCAGCAGCCGTTTGCACAGCGTGTGATTGTCCCGTTCTTGCAGCGCGTCGGTGATCTATCCACGAGCTTTCACGCCGCAGAAGGTTCTGGAGGAGACGACCAGGAAGCTTGAGATCGCCGGCAACCCTGGCCGCGTAGACGCCGCCACGTTTCTCTCCACCCGCTTCGTCGTTGCGTTTGTGTTCGGCGGCATCCTGCTCATGGTGGGACTCTTTGCGCCCAACCGCTGGCCGCTCCCTCAGACCTTCCTCGCGGTGACCGTCTTCACCCTGCTGGGGTTCTTCTTCCCCCAGCTCTGGCTCCAGAGCAAGATCAACGCTCGCCAGAAGGACATCCGCAAAGCCATGCCGGACGCTCTTGACCTGTTGACGATCTGCGTGGAAGCCGGCCTCGGCTTTGAAGCCGCCATGTCCAAGGTCAGTGAAAAATGGGAGACGGAGCTTTCTCTGGCCCTGTTGCGTGCCATCCGCGAGATCCAGCTCGGCAAATCCCGCCGCGATGCGATGCGCGATATGGCCGACCGAATCGGCATTCCGGAGATGACCAGCTTCGTGGCCGCCATCATCCAGAGTGAGATCCTGGGCGTGAGCCTCTCCAAGGTCCTCCGCATCCAGTCTGATCAGATGCGCGTCAAGAGGCGGCAGCACGCCGAAGAGCAGGCTCACCAGGCCCCGATCAAGATGATCGTCCCGCTTGCGTTCCTGATCTTCCCATCCATCTTTATCATCTTGCTCACGCCGGCAGGGATTCAGCTATCCAAGTCTTTCGGCGCGATCAGTCACTAAGGCGCCAGGCCGTGCGGGGAATACGGCGGGCTGGCCCCACAGGACATCGCCAATCTATCCCTCCTACCATCTGCTGTGGAGTGCGTTGGACCTGCTCTTTCCGCCTCAGTGCGGTGGGTGCGGGTTGTCTGGTTTCCGCTGGTGCCCCGAGTGTGCTGCACAGGTGCAGCATCCTGCGCAGCCGCTCTGCGACGTTTGCGGGACGCAGTTGGATACTCCGGCGGAGTCTGTGCCGCGAGTGCGCGGCATCCAGACCGGCCTACCGCCAGTTGCGCTCCTGGTCCGTCTTTGAAGGGCCGGTTCGCAACGCCATTCACCGCCTGAAGTACCGGCGCGATATTGGTCTTGGCGAAGCGCTGGCGCCGCAAGTTGCCGAGTCTCTTCGCCGCGCTGCATTGGCCGGTAGAGTTCGTCATACCCGTGCCGCTGGGCCGAAAGCGCCTTGCCGAGCGAGGATATAATCAAGTGAGTTTGATTGCTCGTCCGCTTTCCATGTTGTTGCGGATAGCCTACTCTCCCGCTGTCGTTAGTTCGCCAACAGGAAACTCGCTCGCAAGTGGGCCTGAGCCCGGCAGATCGCCGGCGAAACGTCCGAGGAGCATTCCAGGCCAATAAGTCTCGTGTCGATGGACGGATCGTCCTGCTGATGGATGATGTCGCAACAACCGGATCAACATTATCGTCCTGCGCCGAAGCGCTTTACGCTGCCGGGGCGCGGGACGTTTTTGCTTTTAGCGTTGCCCGGGCATTGCCCCGGCATGGTTTGCGCGGCGTGTGAGGCCGCCGCCATTGATCCACACCGATGACTTCCACAACCCAATAAGGAGGCCATGTGACAACCAAAGTGGACGTTCAGGCCCGCAACATTAGATTGACGGAGAGTATTCGGCACATGTCGAGCAGCGTGCCGGCAAGCTGGATCACTATCTCCCGCTCATTGATGAGGCCGACGTGGAACTGACCCACCACCAGTCGGCCCGCAGCGCGAACGACCGCAACGTCGCCCAGATCACGGCCCGTGGCAAAGGGCTCATTCTTCGCACCGAAGAGCGGGCCGATGAGGTATTAACCGCCTTCGACACCGCTCTGGACAAACTTCACCGCCAGATTGATCGTTATAAGGGTAAGCATTATCACGGCCGCGGCGACGGGCAGTCAGTCTCTGATGCGGTCGAGGAGACCCTGTACGCTCGATGAGACCGACCGCCTGCCGCCCATCATTGCACGCCGCAAGCAGTTCCGCATTCTGCCCATGAACGAATTCGAGGCAGTCGAGCAGATGAACCTTCTCGGGCCACGATAATTTCTTCATTTTCTACAATGGGGAGACCAACCGCATCAACGTCCTGTATCGCCGTCGTGATGGCTCCTATGGACTGATCGAGCCGGAGATCGGATAGTGGTCGTTGCAACACCTGGAGTTCGGCAACGCCCGGGGATGGGCTATTGGGAGCGCTAAATGGATGCACTAGAGTTCGACGATGACATGACCGGAGATTATGTGGCCGAAAGCCGGTGGATGTGCCGGCTGCTCAGGAAGCCAGTCTCGCAGCTCCTGGCGGCTTTGGGAGAACAGCCGGAACGGGAAGGCCTGCTCAATACCCCGAGGCGTGTTGCACGCATGTACACAGAACTGCTCAGCGGCTACAGCGCAGATCCGGAAAAGATCGTCAATGGAGCCCTGTTCAATATCAGCTATGACCAGATGGTGATCGTCCGCGATATCGAGTTTTACAGCCTGTGCGAGCATCACATGCTGCCGTTCCTGGGCCGCGTGCATGTGGCCTACATGCCAGCCGGAAAGGTGATCGGCCTTTCCAAGATTCCCTCGGCTGGTGGATATCTTTGCCCGTCGGCTGCAGGTACAGGAGCGCATGACCCAGCAGATTGCCGATTTGCTGCAGGAACTCCTGGAGCCGAATGGCGTGGCGGTCGTTGTCGAAGGCTTGCATCTATGCACAATGATGCGCGGCGTAAAGAAACAGGATGCCCGCATGACCACCTCCGCTTTCCTCGGTTCCTTTCGGACCAATCCCGCCACGCGGCAGGAGTTCCTGGACAATATCGGCCGGGGCGCGGGCCCTTTGCAGATCTAGCCCGAGGGCTTCAGCGGCTCCGATCGTTCCACGATCCAGGTGCTCTGGCGCGCTCTTTCCGCCGCATTTTGCAAGCGTCTCATGCCTGACCGGGTGTTGCCCATCCGGCAGCAGCTCCGCAAATGGAAGTAGCACAAACGCGTTATCCCATCTGTCCAGATTGAATGCCTGCCCGTCCACCATCATGATATCCATATCGATGGCCGCGGACGCGTTCTTGTCTTCCGTGCGATCCGGCCCAGCGCCGACTCGATGGGACCGATGACCAGCCGTTCCTTCAGTTTCTCCGGTGCGATATTGGTCATGAGCAGCACGGACGCGTTCAGGAAGTTCGGCCCGTCCGAGCCCGACGGCATGCGATTCCCACATCCCCGAGACCGCCTCGACCTCGCCGTACTGGCGCAGCAGATCGACTCGCCCTCGCAGGTTCGACTCCGGCTCGATATTGGATCCCATGCTTAGATACATATTATGCGGTTGGTCGTCATGGCTGCGCTCGATCTCCACTCCCACCGAGCCGGCAAATCTGACTGCTCCGGGTTTTTCCACCCGCACGATCGCCTTCTGTACGCCCGGCTGGCTGGAGGCAGATCCTCGAGAGGTCGTTTGCCAGCGCCTCCACGGTCAGCCGCTGTGCCGTTTCCGCATGCAGTTGCACGGCCTTGGCCAATTTCCGGTAATCCACGCAGTCCGCAATATTGTCCGTCTCTGCCGCGCGGTGCGTATCCGTAACACTACGATGTTGATCAGGATATCCTGGGCATTCTCCCGCTCCCACTCGTTGATCCCGATGATGCCTCGTGCAAGCAGATCCTTGATGATGACTTTGTCCATGTTGCCTCCTGCATTCCACATCGTGACATCGTGGCCCGCTGTTACGCGGTGGACAACGTCGGCCAGGCCCGTTCAAAGGCTGCTTCGCGGCGGGCCCGTCTGAACTCGCTCAGACCAGGTGCCTGCCGCCGTCTACGTGGATGATCTCGCCGGTGACGTAGGCGGGTCCGGTCAGCAGGAACAACAGCGCCGCTTCGACCTCGGGCAATTCGCCCCACCTTCGTGCCGGAATGTTTTTCAGGATGTCGGGGCTGGCGGGCTTCCCGGTCGGTGGCAGGATCGCGCCCAGCGCCAAGCCGTTGACGCTGATGTTCGGGGCGAGCGCCGTTGCCATCGCCTTCGTCAGGCTGGCAAGGGCAGCCTTGCTGATCGTGTACGGGAAGTGGTCGGCGCCCGGTCGCAGGGCCCGCCAATCGACCAGGTTAACGATGCTGCCCTCGCCATCTTCGGCACTTGGGCCGCGAAGGCCTTGCTAAGCAGGAATGGTGCGGTCAAGTTCACTCTGAGATGGACGTTCCCAATCGTCCAGCGTGGTCTGTTGCATCGATAGCGGCTCGAAGATCGCCGCGTTATTGACGAGCGCGTATAGCGGTCCGGTCTCTGCACCGCGCCCTGATCCAGCAGGTTCGAGACCTCGTTGGGCTGCTCAGATCGGCCTGCGACCAGCCACGAATTTCCTACCCATGGCTTCGATCTCGGTCTGTATTTCGGCGCGGTCTTCCGGAATGGTGGTAATGGATAACGATATTCGCCCCCGCCTTGCCGCACGCTCGTGCCAGTGCGGCCCCGATCCGCCGCGCCGCGCCCGTGATGACTATGGATTTGTCCTTCAACGGCAGATCTGCCATGCTCTGCGCCTCTCTCGATAACCATTCTATCATTCTGCCATCTGCATCAGGCGGGGGCTTCCATGCGACTTCGTCTCGCCGTCAGGATCTCGCCTCCTATGGTGGACCGCTCCGCCATCGGAAAGAGCCAGGGGCGCGGATCATCTTAATCTCCGATAAACATCATCTAATATGATTCTTGATGCGTTTTTCTTACATGATAAGATTTTCGCGAGCGGAGGTTGCCATGACTTTGCCGTCTGATCAAACGATCATCAGCCCCGATAGCGGACGTGGAGTTTACTGAGGAGCAGCACGGTATCTGGAGGGACTTTTTGCCCGGCAGGCGCCGCAGGTCCAAAAATATGCATGCCGCGAATACCTGGAAGGCTCGCAGAACCTCCAAGTTACCGCCGGATCATATGCCCTCGGTTCAGTGGCTCAACGAGCGCATCACGCCTCGGACTGGCTGGAAGACTCTTCGTACCACGGGTTCGCTACTCCGATGCCGTCCAATGGTATGCGCATTTTGCTGCCAGGGAATTCCTCATCACGGATTACGTTCGCAGCCGTGACGAGCTGGACTTCACCCCCGAGCCGGATATGTTCCACGACGTATACGGCCACTTGCCCTATTTCACGCTCCCTCGTTACGTTGAGATCCAGGAGCTTTTCGCGCCGGCGTTCCATAAAGTCGCAAACCGACGAGCAGCGCGAGAATATCAAGCGCCTGGCATGGTTCAGTACCGAGTTCGGCCTTCTCCGTCAGGATGGGGAGCTCAAGGTCTTTGGCACGGGGCTGATCTCGTCAAAAGGGTGAGATGGAGCACGTGCTTGCCGGCAACACCCCTCTAAAGCCTTTCAAGGTCGACACAATTGTGAATTTTGAAAAGGCCATCTGGAGTTATAACGAGCAGCTCTTTGTTTTTGACTCCTCGATGCGCTCAAAGAAGAGCTGCTGAGTTACTTCAACACCTTCTAGCTCTTACTAGGTCGCTGTTGAGCGTCTCACGCCGACAAGTCCGCCGCCTCCTCTTTCCACAGAGCGCGGCGGTTTTCATTTCGCCATATCCTCCGGATGCCGGCGCTCTGTCCCACCGTCCTCTCTCGTGGAGCTTTGCTTGAGAAGTTCGAGCCCCGCCAGCGCTCCCGCTAGAACCACCAGCGCAAGTATCTGGGCCATCCGAAAGCCGCCGAATATAAGTGTGCTGTCTCCTCGGAACGCTTCGATGATGAGCCTGCTGGCCGCGCTCAGAGCGACGAACAGCATGAACTTACGTCCGGCTATCCCAGACGTGCCTCCGAACCATACGATGCCCAGGATGACCAGCGCGGCCAGGATCTCGTAGATCTGCGTTGGATGGCGCATCGCGCCCCAAAGTTGTATTGCCCACGGAACGCGCGTTTCGCTGCCGAATGCTGCCCCTGACGCCAGGTGCGACAGGCCTAGCCCGACAGCCACCATCAGCAAGGAACGGTGTCAGTAGATCCATCGTCGCCCATATATTCATCCGCCTGCGCTGCATCACGTTCGGCGCGGCAATCGCCGCGCAAAAGGCAGCGCCCCCCGCGTCAAAAAGGCTTACGTTGAGAGAGACGAGGCTGCTGGGGTTCTGCATGAAAGCAGTCAGGTGTTCCACCGCGTATAGGATGTCGCCCGCTCACCAGGAACGTGATCGCTAACGCCGCAAAAACAGCATCCAACCCCGCATCCGATGTGCCCGTGCGCCTCGCACGTTGGCCCGTCAGTAGCATCCCCACCCATGCCGCCAGCAGGGGCAGGATCAGGTCGCGCGGCGGCGCGAAGATCGCTCGGAAAAGATCCAACATGTTATGCCTCCTATCGTCATTTCACGCTGCTCCGCAGGATTTCTTCGACATACGTCTGTACCAGCGCCTCCGACATCGGCCCGCCGATTACCACCTCCGCCACCGTTCCGTCCCGCGCGATGAAGAAGCTCGATGGCAGCGATCGCACCTCATATCTTCGGGATAGCTCTCCGGTCTCGTCAAGCAGGATGGGAAAGGTCAGGCCGTGCTGTTGGACGAATGGCACCACTTGCAGCGAATAATCCTGCGCGGTGGCGTTTGCGGCGAGCACAACCAGCCCGTCTGACTGATAGCGCTCATAAAACTTTTCCAGCGTCGGCATCTCGGCCTGGCAAGGCGGGCACCATGTTGCCCAGATATTAAGAACTACTGCCTTGCCGCGCAGCTCTGAAAGGGTGTATTTTTGCCCCTTTGGGTCCGCCAACGTAAAGTCTGGCGCCGCGAATCCTTTCTGCGGAGCCGGTATCCTCCCCGCCGTCGATTCCCCTGTGCGGTCGGCAGTTGCAAAGATCCAGCCGAGCCCGGCTAAAAGGATCAGCAGGTAGAGCATACGTCGTTGAATTGGTTGCATATCCAGGTCTTTTGCCCTATACTCATATTGTCTTCATTTATTGGCGAAGCAGACATGCTCGGTTCTCCTTCGACGAGTAGAGCAGCTACTGCTTCTGTTGATTACGCTTCCCGCTATCTTACTATGCACTTCACCGGCTCCGCTTACGTAGGCATCGACACCACCTCCGGGCACAAGGCTTTCACGTACGCCGTCTTGGATCGCGCCATGAACGTTATTGCCCTGGCGGACGCCGATTTCGACGAGATGACCGCCTTTCTCGCCGATCAGCCCGCTGCGGTCGTCGCTGTGAACGCCCCATCGCATGTCAATCTTGGGATGGTGCGAAAAGCCCTGGAGGCGGAAACCCCCGGCCCTCACCAGCTGCGCGGCGTCGACCTTCGGCTCGCTGAATACCAGTTGCGTGAGCGTGGCATTGCCGTCAGTGGAACGAGTTCACGTCAGGCGCAATGCCCCGCTTGGGTCCAGATCGCCCTCGAGCTCTACGGTCAGATGGGCCGCATGGACTACCAGCCTTATCCCGTGGACGGTTCCCCGCGTCAGTGGCTCGAAACCCATCCGCATGCCGCCTTCTGCGTCCTTCTCGGGCGCACGCCGCTGGCCAAGCCCTCCCTCGAAGGGCGTATCCAGCGCGAGCTGCTCTTGTATGAACGCGGCGTCGGCATCAAAGACCCCATGATCTTCTTCGAAGAGATCACGCGTCACAAACTGTTGAACGGCGCCTTGCCGCTTGAGCTTCTGCATCCGTCCGGCCAGTTGGATGCGCTGATAGCTGCCTACACAGCCTGGGTCGCCGCTGAAAAACCTTCCGAGCTAACACGACTTGGTAGCCCCCCCGAGGGATTCATCCATCTGCCTGCTGCCCAGTTGAAGGAACGCTACCAGCCGTAAAATAATTATGCGTGGGGGTGTCTAAAATCCATCTGTGACGGGTGGTACAATTCGTTTTAACATCTGGTATCCATTCAGTTCGCGTTGGAAGAATGCCGGGAAGATCGGTATGCTCGGGCGTTCCACTCCGTCATACTCCGTTTTCGCGGCTATTCAATTCCCGGCCATCGTCGGCATTCTTCTCTCCCGAAAATGCAAATGGGTACACTTTCTGGAGGCATATGACTGACGATCTGACTACCCGCGCGATCAACACCATTCGTTTCCTGTCCGCCGACGCGGTCCAGCAGGCTAATTCGGGTCATCCCGGTTTGCCCATGGGTTCGGCCGCTATGGCTTTCGTCCTTTGGACCCGGCATCTTCATCACAACCCGCTCGATCCCAAGTGGCCCGGCCGCGATCGATTTGTCCTCTCCGGCGGGCACGGCTCCATGCTGCTCTATTCCCTCCTGCACCTCACCGGTTACGATCTTCCTCTCGAGGAGATCAAGCGCTTCCGCCAGTGGGAAAGCAAGACCCCCGGCCATCCCGAATATGGCCTTACACCCGGCGTGGAAACCACCACCGGCCCTCTCGGGCAGGGCTTCGCGACCGCTGTCGGCATGGCCATCGGCCAGGCCCACATGGCCGCCGAGTTCAGCCCCGAGCTCTTTGACCATTACATCTACGCCATCGTGACCGACGGCGATCTGATGGAAGGCGTCGCCTCCGAGGCTGCTTCATTGGCCGGCCATCTCAAGCTCGGCCGCCTCGTTTTCCTCTATGACGACAATCACATCTCCATCGACGGTTCCACCGACCTCGCCTTCACGGAAGACCGCGTCGGCCCGCTTCAATGCCTATGGCTGGCACACGCAGACTGTCGAAGACGGCAATGATCTGGACGCCGTCGACCGCGCCATCCAGTCTGCAAAGGCCGACCCGCGTCCGTCCCTGATCGCCTGCCGCACGCACATTGGCTTCGGCGCTCCGCACAAGCAGGACACCTCCAAGGCGCATGGCGAGGCTCTCGGTGATGAAGAGTTGAACGCGGCCAAGCAGAACCTTGGCTGGCCGGTTGAGCCTCGTTTCTTCGTCCCCGAAGATGTTCTTGCGTTCTTCCGCCAGGCCGTCGAGAAGGGCCAACAGGCCGAGGCCGCTTGGGATCGCAAGTTGGCCGAGTTCGTGGCCTCCAAGCCCGAGCTTGGCAAAATGCTCGAGCGCCGTCTTGCGGGCCGCCTCCCTGAAGGTTGGGAATCTGCGCTGCCCGTTTTTCCCGCTGATCCCAAAGGCATGGCGACTCGTGTCTCCTCCGGCAAGGTTCTCACTGCCCTATGCCGGGACTTTGCCCGAGCTGATCGGCGGCTCTGCCGATCTGACTCCTTCCAACAACACGAAGTTCGAAGGCGCCACCGGTTTCCAGAGCGACAATCCCGCCGGGCGCTACATCCATTTCGGTGTGCGTGAGCATGCCATGGGCGCGGCGCTGAATGGCCTCGCCTTTTATGGCGGCCTGATTCCCTACGGCGCGACCTTCCTGATCTTCTCCGATTACATGAAGCCGGCCATCCGCATCGCAGCCATCTCCCGCATCCCGACTGTCTTCGTCTTTACTCATGACAGCGTGGGCCTTGGCGAAGACGGCCCCACCCATCAGCCCATTGAGCATCTGGCTGCTCTGCGCGCCGTGCCCAACCTCCTCGTGCTTCGCCCTGCCGACGCGAACGAGGTCAGCCAGGCTTGGAAGGTTGCCATCGAGCAGCGCGACCGGCCCACCGTTCTGGCCTTCACCCGGCAGGCGCTTCCCATCTTTGACCGTTCGATTACTGCCTCGGCGGAGGGTGTCAAAAAGGGTGCCTACGTCCTGGCCTCCTTTGGCAGCGACACTCCCGATATCATCCTCATGGCCTCCGGCTCCGAAGTCAACCTGGTCTATGAAGCCGGTCGCCGCCTCGCTGATGAAGGCGTCAGTGTCCGCGTCGTTTCGTTCCCCTCCTGGAAGTTGTTTGAGGATCAGGATGAGGCCTATCGCGAGTCCGTCCTGCCCAGGGCCGTCGACGCCCGCCTGTCAGTCGAAGCGGCAAGCCCCTTCGGTTGGGAGCGTTACGTCGGCCTGTCTGGCAGGATCATCGGCATCGATCACTACGGTGCTTCGGCGCCCTATAAGACCATTTTTGAGCATCTCGGTTTCACGGTGGACAATGTCTACGCCCAGGCGAAGGCCGTGCTCGACTCTCACAAGCGCAGCAAGCCCCAGCCACGAAAGGTTGCGAAGGGGCGCAGCGTCAGTAAAGCAGTGAGCGGAAAATGAAGGTCGCCGTAGGTTTCGATCACGCGGGTTTCCCGCTTCGTGAAACGGTCCTGGCAAGCGTTCGCGCCGCCGGGCACGAAGTCATCGACGTCGGTACCACCACCGCCGATCCCGTTGATTTCCCGGTCTACGCAGAGAAGGTCGGCCGCGCGGTGCAGAGCGGCGAAGCCGAACGCGGCGTGCTGGTCTGTGGCTCCGGCATCGGCGCGTGCATCGCGGCGAACAAGATGAAGGGCGTGTACGCCTCCATCTGTCATGACACGTACTCCGCTGCACAGGGCGTGATGCACGATGATATGAATGTGCTCTGCCTGGGCGGCCGCGTCATTGGCCCCGAGCTTGCAACCTCGCTCGTAAAAGCTTTCCTTGGCGCTCGTTATATGGGCAATGATCCCTCCGGCCAGCGCCTCAGCCGGCGCGTCAATATGATCAAGAAGATGGAAGAGGATGGCCGTCTCTAACATCTTGTAATGCACGTGTGCAGGAGGGTAGGGCGGTTCCAGCCGCCCTACCCTCCTGATTTCAGACCACATCGAGGAGAGATACCATGCCGGCGGGCACGGGCGTCGATACGATTATCGTTAGCGCACGCGAGTTAGGTATGGGGGCTTTGGAGCAACGGCTATTCATGAGCTCTCTCATCCTTCCTTCTGGGCGATTCGCAGGCCATCTGCCGCTGATTCTTCGGGTTTCCGGCCCCAAAAAGGCCCCAGCCGGGGAGCATTCTCCTTTGCTCATCGTTCTTGATTCTATAGCCAGCGTTCTATTTGCCGCCCTCCTGGCTGCCTGCCATCGGCATTTTCCCCTCTTTTTCTTAGTCTCTGTGACGGCTCTTCACTCTTAGAGAACAGGATAACCAACCATGAACATTATTGAACAGCTTACAGCCCTCGGCCAGTCCCTTTGGATGGATAATATCCAGCGCAAATCCCTCGAGAACGGGGAGACGAAGGCCCTCATCGAGCGCGGCGACATCCGCGGTATGACCTCCAATCCCACCATCTTCGATAAGGCTATCGCCAAAACCACCGATTACGACGAGGCCCTCGTTCCTCTTGCCTGGGCCGGCTGGGGTTCGGAGAAGATATTCTGGGAGCTTGTCACCGAGGACATCCGCTCCGCCGCCGATCTGTTCCTGCCCCTGTATGAGGAAACCAGCGGCGGCGATGGCTACATCAGCATCGAGGTCAGTCCATTTCTCGCCGGAGATACCGAAGCGACCACCGCGCAGGCCCAGCAGCTTTGGGCGCGCGTCGCTCGACCCAATCTCATGGTGAAGATCCCCGCCACCAAGGCCGGCATTCCCGCCATCCGCAAGTCCACTGCGGCTGGTATCAACATCAATATCACGCTGATCTTCTCCCTGAAAATGTATGCCGAGGTCATGAACGCCTACCTCAGTGGCCTCGAAGATCGCCTCGCTTCCGGGCATCCTATCGATACCATCGCGTCGGTGGCCTCCTTCTTTGTTTCCCGGGTCGATACCAATGTGGATGAGCGCCTTCCCAAGGACTCGCCTTTGCGCGGCAAGGTGGCTATTGCCAACGCGAAGTTGGCCTACGAGCAGTTCCTTAAGACCTTCTCCGGAGATCGCTGGGAGAAGCTCAAAGCGCGCGGTGCCCGCCTTCAGCGTCCGCTCTGGGCCTCTACCAGCACCAAGAACCCCGACTATCCCGACACCCTCTATGTGGATAACCTCATCGGTCCCAATACCGTCAACACCCTGCCTCCCAAGACCCTCGATGCGACGCGCGACCACGGAAAGGCAGAAGTGACGATAACGCGTGATGTCGATCAGGCCCACCAGGTGCTCGATCAGCTTGCCGCGGCCGGCATCTCGATGGACGAGGTCACGGACGCTCTGGAAGAGGAAGGCATCAAGTCCTTCTCTGAGTCGGTCACTGCATTGCTGAAAACGATTGACGAGCGCCGGGCTGCTGCGGTATCGGCTCTTGGCCCTCTCGCTGGGGCCGTGGCGAAACGCGTCGCCCAGCTTGAGACAGATTCCGTTCCCGCTCGCCTCTGGGCGCACGATCCCACCCTCTGGACTCCCGATCCGAAGGAAGAGACCGAGGTCACTTTGCGCATGGGTTGGATGGAGTCTCCGCAGAAGGCTCTCGCCCTCGCCTCTTCTTATCGTGCCTTCGCCGACGAGGCCTTTAAGGCGGGTCTGGATCGCTATTTGGTTCTCGGCATGGGCGGCTCTTCCCTCACCGCCGAGGTCATCAGCTCCCTCTTTGCGGCCGCATCCGGGACAAAAGAGGCACCCTCCACGGAGCACTGCCTTTCCATCCTTGATTCCACCGACCCCGCGCAGGTGGCGAAGGCTGCCGAGGATTTTCCTCCCGATAAGACCCTTTACATCGTTGCCAGCAAGTCCGGCGGTACCGCCGAGGTCAGCGCTGCCTTCGACTATTTCTGGAAGTTAAGCAACCATGACGGCAAGCACTTCATCGCCATAACCGATGCAAATACCTCCCTCGAGCAGCTGGCCCGCGAGCGTAAGTTCCGCCGCATCTTCTCCGCCGATGCAACTGTAGGCGGGCGTTATTCGGCTCTCACCGACTTCGGCATGGTTCCTGCCGCCTTGCTCGGCGTCGACGTGGAGCGCTTCATCGGCCGCGCAGCGTGGATGCAGCGCCAGTGCGGCCGCGATGTCCCTCCTGCGCGCAACCCAGGCTTGGTCCTCGGCGCGGTTCTCGGCGAAGCGGCCCTCGCCGGCCGCGATAAGCTAACCATCCTCGCCGATAAGCCCTACGCTGCCCTCGCCAACTGGATCGAGCAGATCGTGGCCGAGTCCAGCGGTAAGAACGGCAAAGGCATCCTGCCGGTACCGTTGGAACCTGTGGGTGCGCCTGATGTCTATGGCAGCGATCGTCTCTTCGTATATCTTCGCCAGACCGGCGAGCTGGATAAGGATGTGGATGCGCTCCGCCGCGCCGGCCAGCCCGTCCTTCGTTTCCCGGTGTTCGATCCATATCAGGCCGCCGCAGAGTTCTTCCGCTGGGAGATCGCCGTCCCTGTAGCCTGCCACATCATCGGCGTGAATGCCTTCGACCAGCCCGACGTGCAGGACAGTAAGGATCGCACGAAGCAGAAGATCGCGGATTTTCGTAGCAGCGGCAAACTCGCCGAGGGAAAATGGGATATCGATCTCAAGACCTCATCCATCGGCAATGGCGGAGCCGGCCAATTCCAGGCGTTCCTGAAGCAAGCCAAGTCCGGCGATTATGTCGCCATCAATGCCTATCTGCCCCGCGACCAGGAAACGATTGATGCATTGCAGAAACTGCGCGTCGCCATCCGTGAGCAAACGAAGTGCGCCGTCGCTGCCGGCTTCGGCCCGCGCTTCCAGCACTCCACCGGGCAGTTCCACAAGGGCGGCCCCAATAGCGGCTTGTTCATTCAGATCGTTTCGGATGCCGCTACCGACATGGACATCCCGGATGAGGGCATGACCTTTGGCACCCTGATCCGCGCCCAGGCCCTCGGTGATTATGAGACCCTGGTAGCGCGCGGCCGTCGTGTCCTGCGTGTCCATCTCTCCAAACCTCAGGACATTGCCTCTCTGGCTGACACCCTTGCCGCCCAGCACGTAAGCTCCTGATTCCGCCCCGCCGCCAAGCTTAGGCAGTGGTGGTATTCACCAGTCGTTAAGGAGCGCCCAGTGACTGTCTGAGTACTCAGTCTGGGATCTTTCGGGCGCTATGCGCTCTGCTTTGTCCTGCTCGTGTTCCCGAGCAGCACTTTTGCTAGGCTAAGATCATCCTGTGAGGCGTCGGGCGCAAAGCGGACGGTATTCTTCCCTGCTGAGCTTCAATAACACAACATTCCTCTCGGTGGAGAGATATAGCCTACCTTCTTAACCCCATTAAACGCTGGCGAAAGAAGAGCGCTAATAGCAGCAGGCAGCCTGGAACCGTGATTGCCCAGGGAATACCGCCCAACATCAATATAGGCACGGAGTAAACCGGGTAGAAGTAAGAAACGGCAAACAGCGGGGTAATTAGTCCATTGACTAGGAAGAACCACCGGATCCATTTCTCCAGGCCCCGTTTCTCAAAGACCGGAAATGCAATCAGGGTCGATAAATTTAGAAAAATATAGCCTAGTCCATCTATATCCCAGAAGAGAGAATGCGGAGTTTGATTAATAACACTGAGCGGGCCGACGGTGCCCTGCTGGTTTTCGAAGGTCCAGGTGTAGCCTGCCGGCAGCACAGTGGCTAGTTGCACAACGTAGTTCAGCGTGTTGTAGGTGGTGTAAATGACTGCAAAAGCCACTGCTGCACTGGTCCAGAACTTCTTCTCTTCCGAAACCGTATAGTGAAGTGCAAGCATACAAAGCAGGAAAGGCGTCGCAATAATAAGGGAAGAGGCAAACGCCAATACGGAATTCTGCAGAGGGCCTGTTAAATTGAAGATCTGCAGCGGTACGGTCACGATATAGCCAAGTGCTCCAATGAACGCTACGACCGCTGACCAGAAACCGATTCGTGCAACTGTTTTTTCCATATGTGGTTATCTACCATCCAATTCCCATTCTCGCATCAGGAATTAGCGCGATCCACGCTGCGCGTCGTCTAGTTCTCGTTCCTTAAGTCTACCAGTCTTTCTTCTCCAGGTGAATTCTCCCACGTGTATTCCAGCACTCATGCTCCGATTGCACGTCGAATGCCAGGTTCAATTGCGATATACTTGGTCAACTTTCGTCGAGGCCAATTATGACAAACCTGTCTCAACTCAAATGCGTGACCCCTCACCGCGGCGACCCGACCCTCACCCAGTCGCAGACCTCCGACCTCCTGCCCCAGGTCCCCGACTGGCAGATCAAAGAAGTCGATGGCGAGAAACGCCTCGAGCGTATCTTCAAGTTCAAGGACTTCGCCGAAGCCCTCGCCTTCACCGATAAGGTCGGCGCCATTGCCCAGGCACAGGATCATCATCCTCTCCTCATCACCGAGTGGGGTAGGGTAACAGTCAACTGGTGGACCCATGTCATCCGCGGCCTCCACCAGAACGATTTCATCATGGCCGCCCGCACCGATCAATTGGCCGCCCCGTCATCCTCCCCCCGATCCTGATCGGCCCGCCTCTTTCCCCGCCAATAAAAGAGAGGCGACAGTCTCCTGTCGCCTCTCGCTCTGCATTCGAGCTTAGTAGCTTGGCTGACCCATCCGGCGCTACATGCTCGGCATCTTGACGCCCATCTGCGCCAGTGCTCCCGGAATACCGCCATCTGCCGGAGAATCCACCTCCATGCGGGATACCTTATCCCCTTGCACCGTCACAATGTAGCTATCCATCACCGATACTTTCTTCCCTGTCGCCGGAACGCTCGGCATCCCCGGCATCGGCATGCTCAGCGCGCCGGTGTTCGTGCCGCCCCACTTCGTCTTGACCGTGGCCTTGTTGCCATCCACCATTACCTGCTGCACATCGAATTTGAGGTCCGGGAAAGCCGTCTTCAGCGCCCCGACAATGTTGATTGCCTCGGTTGCCGGCATGGCCTGCGGCAGCACGCCGCCGCTGACCATCGCATCAGGGGTAAGCATGCTCTTGGCCTTTTGCGTGTCGCTCATCATACTGATAAAGTCTTTCGCAACTTGCTCGACGCTCATCGAAGTCTCCTTTTGCTAAACGTGCTCAACGGATAAGACCGCTAATATACCTCTGATTTTGACCTCCGAGAGGGGCGGTACGCCTGTCGTTCTTCCTAGCCTAATCCTCTTCTCATTCTCCTCAATGCCCTCTTGCCCAACTCATCGTTGATGCGCATAGCCCATCCGTGATTCGCCATCCAACCGAACACTGCACTCTCTACCCTCATCCACGCCAATTCCATCTCCGGCAGCTCCAGCGCAGCTTGGAAATCGACATCCTGTCCTCCAATGCGAAAACTCCGGGGCCCGCTCTGTTCGATTTCAGGTGTGCTCACTAAAAATTCACGCAGCTCCCCCCGCTCCAACTCCGACAGCCATTGCGGCAGATCGGACGTCGCCTTGAACCCGCAGATCAAGGTCAAGTTTTGCAGCAGCCTCTTTTGCTCCACGGTCAGTCCGCATTCCACCGACCTGAAATATGCCACATCCGGGTCGGCTTGCACCAACTGCCTCAGCCACATGCGGTTCAGCGTCGTTCGGATCGCATTCCGTGTCCCCGGTACGGCCGGGTTGTGCAGCAGCCTCGCATCCCGGAAACTCTCCCATCCACTCGCCACGTCCGGCCCGACCCGCAGTGCGTCGCACATCCCCAGCGACGGGATGATCGGTGCTCCGCAAGCCAGCAAATATGCGTCCTCTCCCATCGCTTCGCGCATTGCCTCCAGCCCGTTCCGATAAGCCGCCTCCCGCGGCATATCCTGATGCCGCTTACCGGGCAGCGCGCCTCCGTACAGAAAATCTAGTTTGAGATAATCGAATCCCCACCCCCGCACATCCTTCAACAATCTCCTCAGCCATTCCAGCGCTGCGGGGTGCGTGGTATCGACCGCGTACAGTTGCTCCCCCCAGTTGAACCCCGCCGAGATATGCCTCCCTTGCTCGTCCCGCACGAACCAATCGGCATGCTCGCGGAACAGCCTCGACGACTTCACGGCGATCAGCGGCGCCAGCCACAGGCCGGCCCTCCGGCCCGTCGACTTGATCTTCTCAGCCAACGCGCGCATACCGGAGGGGAACTTGCTGTTGGCCTCCCAATCGCCCACCTTAACTTGCCAGCCGTCGTCCACCTGTAGCACGTCGAACGGCAAGTCGCCCAGCCCATCAAAGATTTTGGAGAGAAGTTTCTCGTCGATTGCAGTGTACAGGCCATACCACGAGCACCAGCTCCGCGGCGCAGCTTTCGCAGACCGTCCCCCAAGGCGCTTGCCGAGCTCGGCAGCATACCTTGCGAAGACCGTTACTTCGTCGCCATGCGTCGCGAACCACTCGCCTTCACCCGTCTCATACCTGCCAACGAGTTGATTCCCATTCAACTCGACGTGCGCATCCAGCCCCAGCGATCCCAGCAGCACGATCTCGCCATCCTCTGTCTCCACCGCTCCGACCCATGACCCATGCGGCCGCGGGTGGAAGGCATACAGCGGATCCAGTTGCACCGGATGCAGCAGGTACGGCTGCGAAACCGGCATTTGCCGTGTTGCCTCCGTCCACGCCGCCAGTGACCACGATTGCCACCCGTGCCAGTAATACCGCTTGGGTGCCCTCGGAAATCGTATCGTCACCGCCGCCGACCGAATGATCGGTTCTGCGTTTAGAGCTGGGCTGAGGTCAATGCTTTGCATTTCGGCGATTATGCTCGAAAGCCCCCCGTCCGGCAAGTATCGCCGGCTCGTAACACCTGGCATCATAGAACATCGCCCCGAAGGCGCCGGCGTTGTTATATTGGCCGCTAAAACGGTACTTCGTCACAGCGGCCTACGCTGCACTAACTTCTAAGTATAAAGGTCCCCAGGTTGACCAGGAGCGGCCGCGCGCCTTCTGCTCATGATTTCCCGTAGGAGCGCATCATGATCATCAATACCTGGTGCGATTAACAGGACCGGCCGCTCGTATCGGATGATCATGCCCTGCACACGGTTGAAATACAAGCCATTCATGAAGGACACCCCTTTGCGACGAATTGTTAAAGCCACATAAGCGTTTGGTTGCCTGATCATGTGGTCGATTTCCGGCCATTTAATAACCCCTGTGAAAACTATGCTTCTACACTTTACGACCTCATCGACCAGTCTTAGCTCAGGAAATAATGAGGCCAGAAATCCGGCAACAAACCAGAGGGGCGATAGAAGGAACAACGCCGTAACAAGGTTGATTAGCGCTTCAAAAAGGAGATCGACAGCTGAAAACGGTCGTCGCATCGCATAAGCAATAATGTCCGGGACAGCGAAGTTTAGGCTAACGAGAGCTGCAAATACCAGAACAATCGTCGCAATGATGGATGTCAGGTATGGAATTACTCCGCGCTGTTTCTTGAACATCTCTCTCCTTTATTGGGACGGTGCGACGGACCCTCGAGCATTTGCCAGGATAGTAAGCGCGCAGACCGTGCCTCAGGCAGCTGGCAGTATCGCAGACATATCTCTGTCACTTGCCAAATTTCTGTCCGGCGTACGTGAGCGCCCCAAGGATAACGGCAACAAAAAGAATCGCCGAGGAAAGATAAGTCCGGAATTTCTCTACAGTTCCCAACTGGCTCCACGGCCTTCCTGACCGCCAAAAAGGATTTATGCCTCGCAACCAGCCGTGCGCAAGCCACGGCAATCCGATGAGGATCAACAAGCCGGGAGTTGCCCAGCTGGTGGCGAACCTTAGTAATGCAATCGCCAGGAGAGTAGAAACCACAAATTCTAGCCATTGCCATCTCAGTTCCAAAAACTCCATTACGCCCGCGCTCACGCCGGCAAGGATGAACATCCCAATGAACAATAGAAGGATCAGCCTTGAAATCGAAGTGATCCTCCGAACTAAAGATTCAGGGCTTACTTCATGTTACCGACCCGTCGTTTAGATCTTAATCTGTATGATTTGGTTTTTCTGGCCCCCAATCGCCCATCCTCAACCGAAAGCCCGCTCTGGTCCAAGACTCGGCAACGGCTGAACGCCGGCTCCTTCCCTTACGTTTTGCCGAATACCGCCTCCCAAATCACCGCTTTCTCCCCGCTCTTCCTCAAACATTGTAGTACTAATACAAGGGCGCACACTGGCGCACAAGGGCGTACATTCGCCAATCATTGACTCCATCCCATAACCTTGTATCATTATACGTAGCACTTTGCGGATCCAATTCAATAGGTCAAACACCCAAAGCCTTCTCCGGCTTGGACCATTCAATGCCATATTTCTCTGCTGTCTGCTGTCAACTATCCACGCCCCACTGCGGGTTCGCTTCCGCCCTGCGCATAGCCACAACAGATGTCCCGTTTGACCCACATTTGAATTCGCAACCGCATTCCGAAGATCTTTGCAATCTACGACCTAAGATCCTTCGTTGCTTCTCATCATTTTCTCAGCCCGTCACTCGGCGACTTTTTGCTGCCCAATCCCATTCTCTCCTGGTACTTGCCTTAGTGTCCTTAGTGCCCTTAGTGGTTAAAGCCCTTTCCATTCCTTCCCTGGTCCCATTTGACGCTCTATTCGAACCTCCCCTCTTCCGCCTCCCGTTTACCCGTAATCTACGGCAAGCCCGCCCTATTCGAACCTCTTTAAGCAGCCATTTTCTCATCTTCACTTCGTACCAACGGTCCTCTATGCACCATGTATTGGCTTTAGCTGATAGCTGACCGCTGAACGCCGAGAGCTTTCCTCCCGAACCTTAACATCTGAATAGCCCACGCCCTAACATCAATCCCAGCCATCCATCTTGAATCGCTTCGGTCGACGTGACTTGTCGTTGCGAGGGGCTGCCCCGAAGTAATCTCCCTGTCACGCATCCGTTACGCCAGTCCCTCATCTCCCTTTCCCATTTGACCCACGCCCTCTCTTATGGCATAATCGGGCAACCAAGGCTGCGATGAGAACGAGTACATCCGTTGAGCTGGCAGCGAGCCCGGGATAGTGCAAGCCGGGTCAGCAGTATCGGATCGAAGATCATCTCGGAGCCTCAAGCTGAAATCCGCACATCCTTGCGGAGAGTAGGGGAGACGGAACCGGCCCCCGTTATCATGGCCGCGAGGATGCAAGTCCTCGACGAAGCGCCCGCCTTGCGGGAAGCAGAGTGGTACCGCGTGAGCCCAGCTCTCGTCTCTGATCTGAGATGAGAGCTTTTTATTCGCAACGCTCTCCGCCCGCTTATCGATTCCCACTCTCGATTCCCGGCAATCGATCACCGCCACTGTTTACTGTTACTGCTTACTGGTTACTGCCCACTGTTACCCCGGCTACCCGCCGGGGCCAACTGCCAACTGTCAACTGTCCACTGAACACTCGGAGGTCTAATGTTCAAACCCGTTTCATCCAAGCTCGACGTCCCAGCCATGGAGGAAGGCGTCCTCAATTTCTGGGAGCGGGAGCAGATCTTCAAGAAGACCGCCGAGCAGTCGAAGGGCCGGCCCGAGTATGTCTTCTACGAAGGCCCGCCCACCGCCAACGGTCGCCCCGGCGTCCATCACGTGCTGGCACGCGCCTTCAAGGACATGTTCCCGCGCTACAAGATCATGCGCGGCTTCCATGTCTCGCGCCGCGGCGGCTGGGATACCCATGGCCTGCCGGTCGAGATCGAGGTGGAGAAGAAGCACGGCTTCACCAACAAGCATCAGATCGAGGAGTATGGGCATCGCCAAGTTCAACGAGGAATGCCGCAAGTCCGCCTTCGAATACATCCGCGATTGGGGCCGCTCACGGATCGCATCGCCTACTGGGTGGACCTCGAAGATGCCTACGTGACATACACCAACGAATATATCGAGTCGGTCTGGTGGATCCTCAAGAGCTTCTGGGAGAAGGACCTGCTCTACAAAAGCTACAAGGTCGTGCCCTACTGCCCCCGCGACGAAACGCCGCTCTCCGATCACGAGGTGGCTCAGGGCTACGACGAGGCCACCGATCCCTCGGTCTTCGTCGCGCCTCCCGCTTGTGGAGAAGAACGACACGTCGCTTGCTCGTCTGGACGACCACGCCCTGGACGCTGCCCGGCAATGTGGCTGTCGCTGCTCATCCGGACGTGGAGTACGTCACCATCGAGCGTGAGCATGATGGCGGCACCGAGAAGCTGATCCTCGCCAAGGCCCTGGTCGAGAAGGTCTTCAGGATGAAGAAGTGAAGATCCTCGATACGTTCAAGGGCAGCAAGCTCAAGGGCCAGAAGTACCGTCCGCTCTTCACCTTCCTGCCGCCCGATAAGCCGGCCTATTTCGTCGTGCATGGGCGATTTCGTCACCACCGAAGATGGCACCGGCCTCGTTCACATGGCCCCTGCCTTCGGCGCCGAAGATATGCAGATGGCGAACGAGCACAACCTGCCCGATCCTGATGACGGTCCTGCCCGACGGCACCTTCGTCCCCGAGGTTACCCCTTGGCGCGGCGTCTTCATCAAGGATGCCGACCATCAGATCATCGAAGACCTGCGAGCCCGCGGCCTGCTCTTCCGCCAGGAAGACTACACTCACACCTACCCCTTCTGCTGGCGCTGCGGCACGCCCTTGATGTACTACGCCCGCGACTCCTGGTACATCCGCACCAGCAAGTTCAAGGATCGCCTCGTCGAGCTCAACAACACCATCAACTGGGTCCCCGACCACATCCAGCGAGGGGCGCTTCGGCAACTGGCTTGAGAACAACATCGACTGGGCCCTGAGCCGTGAGCGCTACTGGGGCACGCCTCTGCCCGTCTGGGAGTGCGCCGATTGCAAGCATCGCGACTGCATCGGCTCCATCCAGGAGCTGTCCGATAAGACCGGCCGCGACCTGAGCGACCTCGACCTCCATCGGCCATACGTCGATGCCGTCATGTATCCTTGCCCCGAATGCGGCGGCGAGATGGTCCGCGTCCTCGATCTCATCGACGTCTGGTTTGACTCGGGTTCCATGCCCTACGCCCAGTGGCACTATCCCTTCGAGAACCAGGATAAGTTCAAGTCTCAGTTCCCCGCCGACTACATCTGCGAGGCGGTCGATCAGACCCGCGGCTGGTTCTACTCCCTGCATGCCATCAGCACGCTCGCTGATGGACTCGGTCGCCTACAAGAACGTTCTCTGCCTTGGCCTCATCCTCGATGGCGACGGCAAGAAGATGTCCAAGAGCCTCGGCAACATCGTCAACCCCTGGGATGTCATCAAGGTCGACGGCGCTGACGCTTTCCGCTGGTATCTCTACACCGCCACGCCGCCCGGCAACGAGCGCCGTTTCTCCGTTGAGCTTGGTCAGCGAGGTCATCCGCAACTTCACGCTGACCCTCTGGAACGTCTACTCGTTCTTCGTCACCTATGCCAATCTGGATAAGCCTGACCTGGATACCATCCGGCCCCACAGCACGAACATCCTGGACCGTTGGCTGCAATCGGAGCTGCAAGTCCTCGTCCGCGACGTGACCACCGCCTACGAGACGCTACGATGTCACCGGTGCGACGCGCCCCATCGAGGCCTTCGTCGAGAAGATGTCCACCTGGTATCTCCGCCGCTCGCGCCGCCGCTTCTGGAAGTCCGGCTCCGACGCCGACAAGCAGGCCGCCTACGGCACGCTCTACACTGCTCTGGTGACACTTAGCAAGCTGATCGCGCCCGCCATGCCGTTCCTCGCCGATGAGCTTCATCAGAACCTGGTCTGCGGCGCCGATCCCTCCGCACCGCCAATCGGTCCACCTCTCCGAGTGGCCCAAGTACAACGAGGCCCTGGTGGACGAAGGCCTGAACCGTGATATGGCTCTTGTCGTCAAGCTCGTGTCGCTCGGTCATGCCGCACGCCAGAAGGCCAATCGCAAGGTTCGCCAGCCTCTTCAGGAGGTCGGCATTCTCGCTCGGCAATGCTTCAGAGCGCCACGCCGTCGAGGCCTTCGCAGACCTCATCGAGGACGAGCTGAACGTGAAGCATGTCCGTCTCCTCGATACCAGCACCGAGGCGGTCTCTCATTCCATCAAGCCGCTGCCGAAGCAGTTGGGTCAGAAATATGGCAATAAGTTCCCGGCCCTGCAAAAGGCGCTGGTCGCCATGGATGCCGAGCAGGTCGCGCAGGCATTTCTGAGTGTCGGCTCCGTAAAGGTCACCGCCGGTGGCGAACCCTATGACATCCTGCCCGGACGAGGTCGAGGTCCGGGCGCAGGCGAAAGAGGGCTTTGCCGTTGCTGAAGAAGGTCCCTACGTCGCCGCGCTGGTGACCGAGCTGACTCCCGCCCTCGTACAGGAGGGCCAGGCCCGCGAGTTCGTGCGCCGGGTGCAGGACCTGCGCAAGGCTGCCAACCTTGAGGTAGCCGATCGCATCGACCTCTTCATCCAGGCTTCGCACACCTTGCAGGCCGCCATCGAGACCCATCGCGACTACATCATGACCGAGACATTGGCCGTTTCGTTGGCCTTCCAGGAATTACCCGCCGGCGCCCCCAGCGCACAGGACGAGTTTGACGGAGAGAAGTTCAGCGTCGCGCTTCAAAAGGCCTAGCATGCAGATCGAGTTGGTGTCGGCCGTGGATGACGAGCTTTGGGATGCCTTCCAACGGCTCGTCCCTCAGCTCACGTCCAATAAGCCGCCGCCATCCCAGGACGATCTCCGTGCGCTGGTCGCCTCAGACTCTGGTTCGCTCCTCATCGCCCGCCGCGCCGATGGTCGCATTGTCGGCGCGGCCTGCCTTACGGTCTATCGTGTTCCCACCGGCGTGCGCGCGATCATCGAGGATGTAATCGTGGACGAATCTGCCCGCGGCTCCGGTCTGGGCGAAGCGCTCACTCGCCGCTGCCTCGACCTCGCTCGCGAAAAAGGCGCCGCAGCCGTTACGCTTACGTCGAACCCGGCTCGTCAGGCCGCCAATCGGTTGTATGTGCGTATGGGATTCAAGCGCCGCGAGACGAACGCATATATCTATCCCCTTTCATAAGGCCCCCGCGTTCGAGCGCCTTGGCAGTGCCTTAGCTAGCTTCGCGATTTCAAGTAGTCTTCGGGCGTATCCAGATCCTCAAGAATACTGGGTGTGTCCAGCTCCACGTATGTAATATCTTCGGCGTCTTCCTCAGGAAATCGCGCGGCGTTTCCGGCGACCGCATCCCGAATATTACTGCCCACAATTGCTCTGGTCACAAGCCACGGATGGCCCCTCCGCATCTTATAGCTCGGGACCACGAGCCGTGCGCGCGTCTGCTCATACCTCTCCACGATGGCCCGGATAGTGTCCTCCCGGATCTGTGGCTGATCTCCTAATGCGATCAATGCCGCCTCCGCGTCGGCAGTCATTGCCCGCAGTCCTGTCTGCAAGGAGCTGAGCATTTCCTGGCTGGCGTAATCCTCGTTGAAGACCGTTCTCGCCTCTGCTGCCTGAGCGATTTGCTCAGCGCCTTCCCGATTGCCGCCCGTTACTACGACTACTTCCTCGATCCCCGCTGCCTTGAAGACCTCGATCACCCGCCCGAGCACCGTTGTCCCGTGCCAGGGCAGCATCATCTTCGGCTGCCCCATGCGCTTCGACTGTCCCGCAGCCAGGATCAGGGCGGCGATCATAGCGTATCGTCCTCGACAATTCGCCGGTAGTCCTCCTCGGTATCCACGTCCAATAGCAGCCGGTCATCATGCCATGGCATGAACTCCACGCGATGTTTGGAGAAGACCGCCCGTCCTCCCACATCTCCCTCCAACTGGAGCAGGTCTGGGAACGTCGACCCGGTCGAACAGCACCGGGTTCGCACGTTGCTCCATCATCACCAGCGGGGCCACGATCGGGTGCAGTTCCGCCGCGTGCGTATCGATCAGCGCCGCAATCACGTCGAAGGTGATCTGCGGTTGGTCGCTCAGCAGAAACACCGCCGCTCCGGTGTTTGCGCTCAACGCTCGCAAGCCTGCCCGCACCGATGAAGCCTGCCCGGTCTGCCAATCTGCGTTGCTCACGATCAGCACATCCAGCCCCTCAAGTGCCGCTTCAACTTTTTCTGCCCTCTGCCCCCGTTACTACGATCACCGGCTTTAGCCCGCCGGCTAGCCCCATCCTTGCGACCGCTCGGACGAACGGCTGCCCGCGCCAATCGAGTAGTTGCTTGAGCCGCCCAAACCGCTTCGCCTCACCCGCAGCCAGCACGATCCCCGCCACCCGTTCATGGCATGCATGCACTTCGCCGTTGCCCAAGCTGGCGATTACCACCCCGTCGAATCCCGTCAGCAGCCCTGGCACCATTCCACGCGCTTGCGCTTGCAACTCCGGCGTATCTGCCTGGTTCAACAGCACGACGCCTCGTGCAGCCCTCTGGGATGTTCTTACGTCCGCCCTCGGCGCTCACGAGCAGGCGGGTTAGCGCTTCCGTACCGATGGGCTCGCCGCTTGGTAGCCCGCTGATCCGCGAGAAGACCTCCGGCTCGTTGCACCGCATCCTCTGCAAGTGGCTTGCCGAGCGCTGAGAGTCCTGCCACGACCACCACCAGGTCTGCGAAGGCCGGGATCGCTGGCTCATGTTCGGCCGGCGCTTTAAGCGGCTTCTGCCGCGATCCGTCCGCCTCGATGAGTAGGGGAATGTGGTGCTTTTCTGATATATCGTGTAGCCATAATAGGACTTCCTCCGTAACCCCCTCGGTCCGCTCATCCTCGCCGACCGGACCGGTGACCAATATCACGCCGCGCGGTTCCATGTCCGCCAGGTCGGCGGGGCTGTGCGCGATGATATGTTGGTCTGCCAGGGGGATCTGCCACGCGCCCAGGTGGGTGGTGGCGGTTACGATTACAGGCGCCGCCAGCTGGCGTGCCAATTGGAATATGGCGGTGGTCTTTCCTCCGGCGCCGACAAACGCCGCGCTGAATGCTCGTTGCCGCTCGTCGTCCCGTTCCCTCTTCGATCTGTCGACGACGAACCGCTCAGGTAAGAGTTGCAGTGCCTGGGCGAGGTTCATGCCCATAGACGCGTGCGGACCTCGGGTCTTGTCAGGAGCGCTTCGAGCACACCGCCGCCCACAGCCAACGCCTTGTCGGAAACCAGGCTGCAAAGGCTTGGGGTCGTCGCGTGGGTCAAGGTCGCCGATCTTCATTCCCTTGGATGCCATCAGGCCCGGCCGCAGTAGTCCTCGGAGCACCCCGGCAAACGGAGCGGCGATGGTTTCCTCTCCAACAGCCGCGATCGGCTGTCCCGGCTCAAAGTGCTCCCCGATGTGTGCCGTGGATTGGAAAACGCCGTCTGCTGGAGCGCGCAGTACCCGGCGCACATCGCCTTCCGGCTTCGCCGTATCCGTCAGCGACTTGCCGGCCCAGATCACCCGGCCCAGCATATGCCCTCTTTGCGTCTCGATGACCACATGGCAATTAGTGGGGGCTTCGAACCCCGGCCCCAACCCAATGTACAGCGCGGCAGTATGCGACAGTCGCTCCGGAGGCCGCTTGAGCATGCGCGCATCGACGATCGCCATCGGATGCAGCGAGCGCGCCGATATGCATTCGGGGTCCACCAGCACCGGGATTTGCCGCTTGGAGAGAACGTTGATGATCTTGAGCGTGTCCGTCGGGTCGCTCACGGAGCGCGCCGTCACACCCTCGACGATAACCTGCCCCTCGTAGATCGCCTCCGAGAACGACACACTGCGCCGTACCGAGAGAGGCTTCTCCAGTTCGGCGATTACCACGTTGAGTCCGGCGTGCACCAGTCGCAAAGCCACGCCGCTTGCCAGGTCACCGCCGCCGCGTATCAGGATCAGTGCTGGCATCAGCGCCTGTTCGGGCCTTCGCCCAGCACGTGTCCGAACGTGTACAGCGTAAGATAAACGAACATGAAGAACAGCGTATACAGGGAGATGAATCCCAACGAGCGCAGGCTCGGGTCTGCAAGCCAATCAGGAATGGTCGCCGCGATCTGTCCCGGGATTCTGGAAGATGTCCCAGCTATTCAGCCGGTTGAAGCGCCCCAGGTAGATGCCCACGCCCGTGAGGCATGCCACGATTACCACGAAGACCCAGCCGGCAGACCGTCCGATCTGCCGCTTGATGATCTCCTGCATGAGTGCCAGCGACACGATCCCGAGCAGCATGCCGGTCCATGAAAACCAGATAAGCACCAGCACATCGTACCAGCGCGGCACGTCAAATGCGCCCTGTCCCAGGTGCTGAATGTCCGTCAGGATGTAGGGCGCGTTTGGGAAGAAGATCAGCCACAACACCGCGAACGACGGGATTACGAAGTTCATGAGTTTCCGTCGCCAGGACAGTATATAGGCCAGGTAAGCCAGGCAGAACGGGATCCACGCGAGAAAGAGATTCCAGATGAGGTTGGTGTAGTGGTATGAATGGCTGTAGGCGATGCGTGCCGCGACCAGCGCGATGCAAAGAACCGATGCCGCCGACAGCAGGACGAATACCCCCATCTTATACTTGTGATCGGTGTATGTGTGTTGAAGTTTATGCAGCATGATCAACTCAGGAAATCCAATAGGATCGGATGGGTGACATCCGGCTTCTCGCAGTTGGGAATATGGCCCGCGCCCTCGATGATATGGAATGCAGCCCGCGGCACGAGTTCGAGGATCGGTCGGCTCTGCGCGATCGGCAGCGTCCGGTCCTCCCGGCCCCACAGCAGCAATACTGGCATGCTGAGCTGCGCCAAGCCGCTTGTATATTTTGGGGAAGCCGTTCACCGTCTTATTGCGCAGAGTGGATAGGATGGCCCGCTTAAAGCCTCTGAACTGCATCTGCGTTCTGTACCGCTCGCGGAAGCTCTCCACTTGCGCGGGATCGTAGAAATCAGATGCCAGGCTCTGCACCATTTTTTCGGTGCCGAGCAGGCCAAGGATCAGCTCGCTGATGCCGGGCAGCAGCGCGGTCTTGTAGAGCAGGTTGAGCGGCATCGGCTCCGTGCCCACCGGGTCTATCAGCGCCAGGCGCCGCACGCGCTCCGGGTGCTCCACGCTGAACGCAGATGCGATCGCGCCGCCCATCGATAGGCCGACGAGGTCCACCGTTTCCAGCTTCAGTGCATCCAGCAGGTCCGTAAGCTGCCGCACGAAAAGTTGTATGTCGTAGGCTGTACGAGGCCGGTCCGAGAACCCGCGCCCGAACAGGTCATATCGCAACACTTGCCGGCCCGCGGAAGTCAGCGCCTCGAATGTCGGGTCCCAAATGTAATAAGGCACAGAAAAGCCGTGGATCAGCACGACGGTCGGCAGGGCGGAGCCTGGCGCGCTCGCCAAGCTCGAAGTGTGTGCACCCCTGCGACAGGCGCACGAAAGATCCGCCTGCGGTCCGCACGCGTGGCTCATCGAGGTCTCGTGTCTCTCCTCGATAGATGAAGTCCCAATTCATCTCTTACTTTTTAGCGCTCTATATACACGCTCCGGTGTGAATGGGAACTCGTCGATCCAAACTCCGGTGGCGTCATGGATGGCAGCGGCAATGGCCGGCACGAGCGGCAGGAACGGGATCTCGCCCAGGCCCCGCGCCCCCCAGGGCCCGTTCGGGTCCGGCGTTTCCACAATGACCGAGTCCACCTCGCCCGGTATATCGAGGATCGTCGGAAGCAAATAGGTGCTCAGCTGGTCCGAAAGCACCCGCCCGTCCCTCGTTTTCATATCCTCGGTGATGGCATAGCCTTGTGCCTGGACGACCGCGCCCTCGATCTGACCGATCACGAGCTCCGGGTTTATGGCCTTGCCCACGTCGTCGGCTACCACCACACGCAGCACGCGCACGTGCCCGGTGCCGGTATCGACTTCGACTTCAACTGCCTCTGCCGAGTAGGCGTAGGAAAAGTTAGGCGTGGAATAACCGGTCTCCTCGTCAAAGTGCGTGGTCATCGGTGCCAGGTACGTGAACTCGGCGATTGCCGGCCTCTCCTCGCCCTGCCACTTTTGCAGCGCGGCCTCGGCTGCGCCCTTGATGGCATTCCCAGCCATGTACGTCATCCGCGAGGCAGAAGAGGATCCGGCGTTGCCTTGGTCTGCGGAATCCGATGTGATCACCCTTCACTTGCTCAAGCGGTACACCAATGACTGCCGCGGCCATTTGAGCCATTACGGCATGCGTACCCTGTCCTACTTCTGCGCCGGCGTGGTGTACCAGGACCTGCTCGATCTTGCCATCGCCGTGGATCTCCACCTTGGCCCAGGAATTCTCCTGATACCCAAATGAGAACCCCACGTTCTTGAATCCGGCGGCAAAACCCTGACCTCTTACCACATCGCCCGCGACGGAAGCCGCAGCTGGTTTTGGCTTCCACCCGAACTTCGTGGACGCCGCCTCGATAACCTGCGGGACGCTCACGGGTCCCGGTGCGGGTGTGCCAACGGCGAGCGTGAGTCCGTCACGGAGTGCGTTGCGGAGCCGGAATTCCACCGGGTCCATGCCGAGCTTCTCCGCCAGTTTATTCATCTGCCCTTCGGCCATGAACAGGGCCTGCGGCGCTCCGAACCCACGGAACGCTGCGCCGGGCACATTGTTCGTGTAAACGCCGTACACGTCGGTCTTGATGTTGGGAATGAAGTATGGCCCGCTCGAAGTGATCGCCGCGTTGCCGAGCACCTTGTTGGAGGTGTACATGTACGCGCCGCCGTCCCCGATGATCTCATTCTCAGCCGCAACCAGCCTCCCATCCTTCGTCGCGCCCCATTTGGCATGAAGGAATACCGGATGACGCTTTCCGTGCCCGATGATCGACTCACGCCGGCTCCAGATGATCTTGACCGGTCGCTTCAGCTTCCATGTCGCTAGCGCCAGCACGATCTGCACCGACAGATCCTCGCGCCCGCCGAATGCGCCGCCGATCGCCGGGTAGATGATTCGGATCTCTTCCTCCGGCAGCCCCAGGGCGTGCGCCACCGAGCCGCGGTCGGCGTTCGTCCACTGTCCCGCGCACACGATCGTAAGTCGGCCTTGCTCGTCAAAGTAGGAGAGTCCGGCTTCCGGTTGCAGGTACGCATGCTCCTGCCCCGGCGCCTTGTAATCGCCCTCCACGATCACGTCGGCTTGTGCGAATCCGGCTTCCACGTCTCCCTTCCGGATCTTGTAGCGCACGCAGACGTTCGTGTCGCCGCGGTCCGGATGCAGGATGAACGCGCCAGGCTTCATGGCTTCCATGGGGTCGCTCAGCACCGGCAGGTCCTCGTAGTCAACGCGGATCAGCTTGATGGCCGCTTCGGCTTCTCCCTCTGTGGCAGCCACTACTACTGCCACCTGGTCTCCGACGAAGCGCACGCGGTCGCCGTATGCATTCGATGATCCGGGTCCGCAGAGCACGGGCTGGTCCGGGATCTGAAGCCCATATTCGTTGATAGGAACATCCTTGGCGGTATATACCGCCGCCACCCCAGGTGCACACTCTGCGGCCTGCGTGTCGATGCTTTTCACGCGGGCGTGCGGGCGCTCGGCGAAGAGGGTCTTCATGAACAGCATGCCCTCCATCGAAAGATCGCCGGAATATTCTGCCTGGCCCGTGACCTTGCTGCGCGCGTCGGGTCGCGGGGAGGAATCTCCAATTGACGTCATGCTACTCTCCATACTTCGGGAATTGATCCTGCCGCCCGGCCTGAGTAGCCGGGAAAAATCCGCGTTCTTTGTGTGGTCTGATGTCGTCTTTGGCCCCTCAAAGAACCGGCATTTGGTTCAACCTGATTTAGCAGGCTTATTATACAACTCTTGAGATTGCTGTTTTGCCGTGGCTGCGGTATATTCTCCGAGTGCCGAATAAGATGCCAATAAGCGACTACGCCAAGCTCTTCCAAAGGTCTGGAACCGAGTCCAATCTCCGCTTTTTATGGAGCCGGTTGGCCGAGCATGACCTGACCCGCTCGGAAGCCCTCGCCATGGTCAGCGCCGTGCACCGGGACCTGAGCCAGTCCGAGGCCGACGATCCCAGGCTCTACGTCTCGTACGCACGCTTCATGGGCAGCCTCGAGCGTGATATGCCCGCCGTTCATGAACATGTGGTCACCACGTGGGTGCAAAGCCGCCATCCTGAGCGGCCCGCGCTGTCGTCCCCGCAACCTGCCAGCCCTGCCTTGCTCCGGCCTGAACCGGCAATGCCCGACGATGCCCCTCTGATCGAAGGCGACACACTGGAAAGCGCCCCTCCTGCCCGGGCTTTAGCGGATACGGGTCTGAGGCAATTCATACGAGCCGTCCAGATGGATGTCGGCGCAGCAGAGGGGCCTGAAGAACCTGGTGAGCCGGGTGAACAGCATTCCGAATCCGCGGGCTCCGCTCGCGAGCCCAGGAGTGCTGTGGCCGCCGAAACACAGGATGAAGACGACCCCCAGGAAGACGAGGAGCCTGACCCGCGCTCAACCGAGAAACTCGAAGGCGCGGCGGAAGAAGAAGAGCCGGTCGAGCCGGACGACGGGGAGAGATCTCGCGACGAACAAGCAGCTCGAGCCTGAAGAACTGAACGATGAGGAGCAGTCTCGCGGCCAGGAGGCCGAGGAGCAGGAAACAAGCGCAGAAGAAGACCAGGGCCCAGAGTATGAGGAAACTTCTGATGCGCAGCCTGGATCTGGGGGTGAAGGATCCCGCCTCGGTGGTGCTGAGAATCCTGCCGCGGAAGAAACCGAGTGGCCCTCAGAAGAGCATTTGGAACCGGCGGAAGATCTGGAGGAGTTCGAGAGCGGTGAGTTCGAATCAGCGCCGCCTGAGTAGGTATCATCCAGGCGGAACGCCATATATAAAGAAAAAAATGCACGGCTTGCTTCTCTGCATGCCGTGCATTGTTCTTCAAAAGCTTACCTTTTATAGCGCTTGGGGGCCACTTTCGGCGGTGGCATGTCCAGTGGCCCATAGCGTGGCGGTCCCATGTATCTGTAGATCAGCGAATATAGGAGGGAAAGGAGCGTTCCCAATGCCACGATCAAAATGATCGCGATCAGGAGTATCGCGTAGAGGTTAGCCTGAGACTCGATGAACGCCACTACGGGAACGAGCCCCTGCAATTTTGAGAACAATGCCGGCATCACCGGGTAGCCCATTAGTTGGTAGGGCATGGGCCAGTTGAGGCCGACTGCCATCTGCACGATCAGTACCGCCATCACGTAAGATAGCACCGGGACTCCCACGATCAGCAGGCAGCCTACCCCGCGCCAAATGGGGGATGCGGTCTCTTTCTCGCGCTGCGCCCTGCGTTGGCTGGCGATGGTATATTTCGTCATGGAACCTTTCAGGCGTGAGCCAGAGCCGCGTCCTCGATGGCTCGTACGATCTTATAGTAGCCGGTGCAGCGACAGAGGTTGCCCGTAATTGCCTGTTCGATCTCGTTGCGGGATGGGTGTGGTTTTTCTTCCAGCAGCTTGGCTGCCGACATAAGGAACCCGGGCGTGCAATATCCGCACTGCACTGCGCCGTCCTGGATGAATGCTTGTTGAACGGGGTGCAGTTGTTCGCCGTCTGCCAGGCCTTCCACCGTGACGATCTGCGCATGGTGAGCACGGGGCGCGGGCACCAGGCACGACATGACCGCCTTGCCGTCCAGGAACACCGTACAAGCGCCGCATTCGCCTTCCGCGCAGCCCTCTTTCGTGCCGGTAAGCGCACCTTCCTCCCGCAGCAGCCGCAGCAGCGTCTTACCATGCCCGCTCGTGAAGGTATAAGCCTTGCCGTTGATCGTGGTCTGGATGGGGCCGTCCCACTCATAGGCGAGGCCATCACCCGGAGCATTGGCCTCTTCTGACGAAGAGTTGCCCCACAGCAGCACCGGATCTTCCGGGAAGCCGCTGCGTTGCGTATCATCACGCACCGCGCGCAGCCCGCGCCCGGTGATTACCTTGACCATCTCCGCGCGGTAGTCTGCCGATCCGCGGATGTCCGTGATGGGCGTGCTCGCCCCTCGGGCCAGTTCCGCCGCTTCTGCGATTACATCGTTGGTTAGCTCACGGCCTGTGAGGTAACTCTCGGCCTTCGCGGCGTGGATGATCGTCGGAGACACAGCACCCAGCGTGATCGATGCGGATTTCACCCTCCGTCCATCGAATCCCACCACCATTGCCACGTTCACCAGCGAAATCGCCTGGGCGCGGCGCAATGCCAGCTTGACGAAGGTGCCGCGCTGCTCGGCGGTTAGCGCCGGGAATGAGATTTCCAGCAGCATTTCGTCTGGACGCATCACGGTCTTGCGCACACCGGTGTAGAAGTCTGCCAGCGCGATCTGTCGCTCACCTTTGACCGATGCGAGCCTTACAGAAGCGCCCAGGGCCATCAGCGGGGTGATTGTGTCGTTGGCCGGAGAGGCCGTGATCACATTGCCCGCCACAGTTCCCCGGTTGCGGATTTGGGGAGCGCCCACTTCCCAGGCTGCCCGCGCCAACGGATACGCCCGGCTTCGGATCAGCTCGGATGCCACGCAATCGTTGTGCGTCACCAGGGCGCCCAGGTGGATTACGCCATCGTCGTCCAACTCGATTCGATCGAGGCCCGGGACGCGCGTTATATCGATAAGCGTATCGATGCCTCTTCGTACACCGCGCTCCAGCTCGAGGATCAGGTCGGTTGCCCCGGCAACCAGGCGCGCGTGGCCTTCCTTCTCCTTCAACATGCGCAGGACTTCGTCTACGGAAGTCGGCTGGAAATATTCGTGCCACATCGTCATGAGGAGCTCAGTGCCGCCTTTCTGAATGGAGATGAGTTCATGGAACTTCCCGGCTAAGCTTTGGAAGCGGACTATTTTGCGCTGCCGGTGAAGGCCTCAGAGCGCCGGTTGAACGTCTCGACCGCTTGCCGCCCGAGGGTGGTGATATTGCGGATGGCAGCGGGCAGGGCCGCATCGTCGCCCAGGCTGGCTTCGACGTTGTCGAGCGCATGCCCGATCTGGTCGCCGAGGTCGAAAAAAGCCAGGTCGAAATTGTAGAGCTGCTCTAGTTCCTTTTGGTTGATCTTCACCGCGTCGAACACGCCCGAATAGCCGCGCGCCGCAGTGCTGATCTTGTCTATGAAGGTGCGGAGCTGGAGTGCCGCCTGCTCAAGGTCGTCCACATACTGGATCTTGCCGGCGCTTACGAGATCGACTTGCAGGTTGGATGTGCGAGTCCAAAGTTCTCCGAAGCGGCGTGCTATTGTGTCGCGTACCAGCTTGTCGGCATCCCGCCGATTCTGCCGCTCCACATAGCCGTTGAAGCCAGGAATATACGAGGCCAGCCGCTTGAAGGGGTCCATCTGTCCCGTCACGTTCTGAAACATGTCCGTCATTTGTGCCTCCTGCGATGATCTACGGAGAAGTCCGGGATTCGCCTCATCCATTATACCCTCGTCCCCTGTCGCATAGTCTTCGCTGCTCTCGCCGGGCATCGTGCAGCGCGCCTCGCGGACTTGGCGCTCATTTGTGCCCGGAGCAAGCCGCTTCGACCAGAATGGCTGCATTCCAGCGACGTGTCCCACAGGACTGCGCCCAGATGCGGAAGAAAAATCAAGACGCAGTATAATTAATCAATATTATTTGCATACTTTGTGACAAGGAGTGCACGCATGTCTGAGCTAAATGAATTGATGATCGCTATTGAACATAGCGCCATGGTCGAGGGAAGTGCGGTCAAGGTAAAGGATCCCGTGCGGTTCCGCGCGAATGTTGGCAAGCTGGTGGAATTTTCTGCGCTGAAGGTTGGCGAGCTGCAGGGCTGGGCGCGTTATATCGTGCGCGGCGCCGCACTGGACCTGGGCATCTTCCCCTCGTCGATCCAGGATCTGTACCTTGCTCGCGGGCGCGGCGACGCACCCCTTACATTCACAACCCCCGCGCTCAACCTGCGCGTGCTGTCCTATGAGGCCGCTCGCGCTGTGTTCCGCACCGCGAAGAAGATGAATGCCGGCGCATTCATCTTCGAGATCGCTCGTTCCGAGATCGGCTATACCGCCCAGCGCCCCGCCGAGTATTCCACCAACATTTTGGCGGCCGCCATTGCGGAGGATTGGAAGGGTCCGGTTTTCATCCAGGGTGACCACTTCCAGATGTCTGCGAAGAAGTACGCCAGCGATGCTCAGGCCGAGATCAACGCCGTCAAGGACCTCGCCCGCGAGGCCATCTCCGCCGGCTTCTTCAACATCGATATTGACACGTCCACCCTCGTCGACGTTTCGAAGCCCAGCGTCCCCGAACAGCAGGAGACGAACTTCAGCCTATCGTCCGAGTTTGCCGCCTTCATCCGCGACTTGGAGCCGCAAGGCGTCACCATCTCCATCGGCGGCGAGATCGGGGAAGTGGGCGGGCACAATTCTACCGAAGAGGAGCTGCGCGGTTTCATGGACGGTTTCAACGCCGGCATGAAGAAGCGCGCCCCGGAAAACCCGGCTTGAGCAAGATCAGCATCCAGACCGGCACCTCCCACGGCGGCACCGTCCTGCCGGATGGCACGCTGGCAAAGGTTAACATTGATTTCGATACTCTTCGCGAGCTTTCACGCGTGGCCCGCAGAGACTACAAGCTCGGTGGCACGGTCCAGCACGGCGCCTCAACGCTTCCGGAAGATGCCTTCCATAAGTTCGTTGAGAACGAGGCGATCGAGGTACATCTCGCGACTAACTTCATGACGATGTTCTACGAAGAGGCGCCCACTGCCTTGCGCCAGGAGATGTACGCCTGGCTCGACAAGAATTCCGCCGCTGACCGCAAAGCCGGCATGACCGACGAGCAGTTCTACTACAAGACCCGCAAGAACGCGCTCGGTGCCTTCAAAGCCCAGATCCACGGCATGTCGCCGTGCAGACACAGACAAGCTCAGCGCGGCGTGGCAGGCTAAGTTCGAGAAACTATTCAATCTGCTCGGCGCCAAAGATACGCGGCAATATGTGGACAAGTTCGTGAAGCCCGTGGCCGTCGCGCCGGATATGAAGTTCTATCTCGGCAAGGAAGTCAGCGAAGCCATGGCAGACGATCTGCAGGACTAGCAAAGAGATCGATCCGACCGGATGATCCGGGGCGCCATGCCGGTATCTGACCAGGGCATTAAGCAGGAACGCTACACACTAATTCCCCGCACCGCGATTTTCTTGCGGCGCGGGGATTCTTATCTGTTGCTGCGCGGCTCTGCCTCGAAGAGGCTATGGGCCGGCAAATACAATTGCCTCGGCGGGCACATCGAGCGCGGCGAAGACGTCAGGTCCTCTGCCAGCCGCGAGTTGCTGGAGGAATCGGGCCTCGAGGCGGACCTCTGGCTCTGTGGGACGGTCGTGATCGACGCGGGCGAGAGAGGGGGTCGGCCTGTACGTCTTCACCGGCGAGAGCCATGGCGGCGAGCCGCAGCCGTCCAAAGAGGGCGTGCCCTCATGGATCGAATATGACCGTATCAAGGAGTTGCCGGTCGTCGAGGATCTGCCCGCTCTGCTTGCCCGCATCCATGCGATGAAGCGGGGCGACGCCCCCTTTTCAGCCCGTTCGCGCTACACTGAACAAGGGCGGCTCATCATAACCTTTTCCGAATAGTCCGGTTCTCAAGCCCGACAAATGAATGTGCGTGGCGAATCCCATGCATATCACCGCCTCAGTCTTCATCAACGATGATGAAACGGGCCTACACTACGACTACGATGTCTGGCTGGAGAAGATCGCACCGCATGAGCCGACGAGCCAGTACCGGCACAACGACACCGGTGAAGACAATGCCGGCGCGCACATCAAGCGCCAAGTGATGGGACGCGAAGTCGTTGTGGCAGTCGCCGAAGGACGACTGGACTTTGGCACTTGGGATCAGATCTTCTACGGGGAGTTCGACGGAAGGAGGCGGAAGCCGGTACTGGTCAAAATCACCGGAGAGTAAAAGAAAAGTCCCCCGGAAACTTGCAGAGTACAATCATGCGGGGTCTGGTGGACAGATAGCCGCACCATGCAGGTTTGGAACGAGGCCCATGGAAGCCCAGGCCCGCATGCCCGCCCAGCACTCTAATCCACAAAACCACAAAGGCAGAAGATAACCAGCACTTATGCGCACATACTCATCTCTCCACAAAGGCAAGTTGTATTATGGCTGGGTCGTGGTCGGCGCGCTCGCATTAGCGATTACCGGGGGTTATGGCATTCTCACGTACTCGTTCACTGTATTCGTCAAGCCAATGAGTGCGGAACTGGGATGGACCGTAGGGCAACTGACCGGTGCCTTCTCGCTATCCGGTTTGGTGAGTGTGGTATTCGCGCCGATCCTTGGGAGAACTCCTGGATCGCCATGGGTCACGCGTCATCATGAGCGCCGGTACAATCGCAGCGGCATTGTTGCTGCTGGCGTGGTCGTCCGTGGGCGGGCTCGCGATGTTCTATGTCATCGTCTTCTTGTTGACCGGTGCATCAATCACCGTGCTGTATCCGCCGGCCTTTTGGACCGTATCAAACTGGTTTTCTCGAAAACGTCGTAGTGCACTAACCCTGTTAACCTTTGCCGGTGGATTTGCCGCCATCATCTTCACCCCGCTGACACAGGCGCTGATCACGTCGCATGGCTGGCGGACTACCCTGGTGATCTACGCGGGGTTTCTGTTGGCAATTAACCTACCGTTACTGGCGCTCCTGCTTCGTCGCCGTCCAGGAGACATCGGATTACTCGTGGATGGAGAGGCCGGGCCGAGTGATGCCAGCGGGGAAGTACCCGGAGGGGAGCAAACGAGGGACGTGACGGTCGGAAGGGCTATGCGGCATGATGGTTTCTGGTGGCTGACTGCAGCCTTCACGTTGAACAGCATCGTCATCACCTTCATGGTAATCCACTTCGTACCATTGCTGATCGAACGGGAATATTCCGCGACCTTTGCTGCAGGTATGTATGGACTGATCGGCGTGGCTTCCTTACCGGGGCGGCTGATATTCACGCCACTCGGAGATCGTATACCGCCCGGCTGGATCTCGGTCTTTATTTTTCTGGCGCAGACGGCAGCGTTTGTTGTGCTTGCCACGGGGCAGGGAGATTGGGCCGTCATCGTGTTTCTTGTCGTTTTTGCTGCGGGCTATGGAGCAATTAGCCCCACGAATGCCGCACTCATTGCCGACCTTTTTGGGGTGCGCCACTTTGGCACGATCAGCGGCGTGATCAGCATGGTGAGCGATGCAACCACGGCGATCGTTCTAGCCCTACTGGCTATCCTCCGGGACCGCTGGGGGTCCTACGCGCAGCTAATCTGGGTCCTGGTAGTTCTCTCCGCACTTTCGGTGATTTGCATGATCACGGCTTGGAAGCGGCGCGAAATTCCCTTTCACAGCATCCTGGATCCAGCCTATTGACGATCGGCTCACGGAGCAAGCCGCTTACCCATCGCTCCGGTCGCCATCTACAATTCTTCTGGGAGCGCCGCTTGCTGTATTCTTTACTTGTGTGGCTGCCGAGGCTAAAATCTTTCGTCATTATTCATTGCGAAAGGAGGCGTGGCTTATGAAATCGAGCTTGGTTCCCACAAAACCTGTCTTCAGCGCGCCTCCTGCAGATCCAATGTAGCGACGTATTCCGTCACCTGATTTGTCACCTGCCGCAGGCATGCCTGGCCCAGCGGCAGCAATACAAGAGCCGCTGACCATTTGCCCTGCGGTTTCTGTCTTAGCGAAGATAAGGCAACACTTGACAATGGACACAAAGGACTACATCCTGTTCGAAGATGAGTTTGACAACGACGAATTACCCGGAGGTCACCGCATCAATACGCGCCGTCAAGATGCACCTGTGGCAAGGAAGATGGCGGAGGAGGCAAACCGGTTCAGAAGACCAAAACCCACGCCCGAACCGATTTTTGGTTCACATACAAACCCGCCTGCAAGGAAGCGTCAGTCTACCAATGCCGGGCAGGAACCGGGATGACCAGGGATATTGCTGCAGCCAGGGTTTACCGTCCTTGGTCGCTCCGCACCCTGCGAAATGATGGTGCTTATCGCCAGCGCCGCGCAGATCTGGATGATGATGCACACCAGATGATCGATGACGGGATGCTGCACACGATCGAGGAGAAGACAGAATACGGACGCCAACTTCTCCATCGATCTTGGATTGCCTTTGAATTCCAATCATTACGAACGTTGCATGCGGCTGGCGCGGCCGTCCCCGAGCCGTACGGGATTGGCGCACAATGCGATCCTGATGAGGTTTGTAGACGACAGGCGGAGTTGTGCTCCGTCGCTGGACGCGGTGAACCTGGAGCGAGCCGAATCCAAGGCGCTCTTTGACCCTGTGCTGCGAAACATCGATATCCTACTCGCACACGAGAGGGTCCATGTTGACCTTTCGGCCTACAACTTCCTCTATTGGAAAGGGGCGATCCGCCTCATAGATTTCCCCAGGTCATCTCACCCCGAGACAACGCAAACACGTATGCCATCTTTCAGCGAGACGTCAGGCGAGTCTGCGATCATTTTGCGCGCCAAGGCATAAAGGCCGACCCGATGCAGCTTTCAAAACAGATATAGGAACCTCATGGGCTTTGTGCCCGCGTGGAAACCGGGGATTAGTAAAGGTTGATGCCCTGGCAATAATGCCGGCGTCGACTTTCCTGCGCGTGCACGCTGCAGGCTCTCGCATACGACGTGGTCCCCTGATGGTCCAGGAGCAAGGAAGGGAGGCGGGCCAAAACATAAGCTTGTCCTTTCATTCCTGTTCGCTGCAAGCGATGGAGAACTCACGGCAGATTCCGGCTGAGGAACGACACCACGTTACCGCCCATGATCTTACGGATCTCATCGTCCGTGAAACCTTCATCCTTCAGCGCCTGCGTCATGAGCGGCAGACCTGACACATCGAAAGGCACCTCGATATCGCCGTCATAGTCCGAACCAAGCGCAACATGCTCCACGCCAACCAGGCCAGCTACGTATTGGATGGAATCGGTAATGTGCACGATGCTCAATTCACAGTTGAATAGCGGGCCATAACCGATCCCTATGAGGCCACCGCGCTCGGCAATGTACCTGATCTCGCTATCGCTGAGATTCCGGGGGCTGGGGCAAACCCCCTTCACGCCGGTGTAAGTCACCAGGACAGGTCGCGCAGCAAGATCAAGCACACTCTTAATCAAGGCTGGTGAGGCATGGGCCAGGTCTATGATCATCCTCTTCTCTTCGAGGGTTCTCACGACCTCGCGACCGTATTTCGTCAGTCCGTATTGCTGCGTGCCTGTGCTCGCGCCGCCCACCGCATTGTCAAAGAGATGAGTTAGACCAACAATCCGGAAGCCTGCCTTCATAGAGCACATCGACGTTGCCAAGGTTGCCTCGAAAGGCATGTGCACCTTCCAGCGATAAGACGCCTGCGATCCCATCGCCGTTGGCTCCACGGCGGCTGAGAAAATCCAACAATTCCTTGCCGGATGTCACAATCGTAAGCTGACCCCGGGATCTTTCTCCGACCCTTTTCAGTTTGTGTGCCTGATGGAGCGCGCGTCTGGTCAAGTTGAACCAGGCCGAACGTGGCCACAGTTCGATCATAGAAAGCAAAGTGATCAGGTCAGAGCGGTCTCCAAAGGTGGCGTCGTTCTCCGGAACAGGGACCTTCGTCACCACGCTAAAGACTTGCAATGCAACATTGCCAGCCACCAGCCGCGGAATGTCCACATGGCCGGTTGATTCGACTTCACAAGATCGGTATCCCACAGCAGCGCGTAGGAATGCAAATCGGCTACGATAAGGTGATCGTGGAATATTGCGGTTTCCTCCGGGACCTCATAAGGCGGCGTTGCGACACGGGATTCAGTCGCCGCTGCAAAATCAGAGAGATCCAGCGCAGAGCGAACCTCAGCCCTGCAATCGCTGCACCAGAACTACCCAGCGAAGCACGAGACGCCTAGTCATGGGCGGCCCCCACATCACTATTCCTCTTGCGATCAAGCAGCATCTTTGCAAGGATAACACCGACTACAAAGATGAATGCGTGCTGTCCTTGGCGGCTGACGATGAGGGTGCAGAAAAAGCTCCGAAATGTGATCTCTGGAACGGAGAATTGTTACATGGGACCGCTACATTTCTCTCCACCGACATCGAAGGCAGTACGAAACTGGCGCAGCAGTATACGCATTCCATCACCGCTCTCCTGGACGAGCATCACGCCATTCGCTCGCAGACGATAAGGGCCCACTGGCCCCTGACAGCCAGCAACGCGTCCGCAGTCGCACGGAGCTGTCGCGAGCTGGATTGGATGGGGTTCTTCTGGCGATCGAGCTTGCTGTGGCATACCCGGGTGTTTCGTTCAGGAGAGCTGCATCGGGGATGTGGAGTGTGGTGGCGGGGCCTATTCATGACGCTCATAGTGCGGCCCACGAAGCAGGGTTTTCCCCCGTACTTGATACGGAGGTTACCCTCTTGAGGCTGGCATCAAGCGTCCTATAACTCATTTAAGAGAACAGCTATAGAGCTGATCGATTAGCCTTCCGCCGAGCACTTTCCATTGAGGATGGATGCTCTGAGAAACTGGCTTACATGGTAAGCCTGCTTGGTTCATTGAGCTACGATTCCCCACGGCGGACTCCCTAAACCCATAAGAATTATGGGCGTCACTCCAAGGCGGCAGGCATTCAGATGTCTGCCGCTTTAGTTGTTGTACCAGTGGCCGCAGTGAATGGGATTCGGAGGTTAATATGCGTAGCGGTTCGAAGATAGCAAGGTTGTTTGGTGTAGACGTATATGTGGATTGGAGCTGGCTGCTTATTTTCCTGCTGGTGACATGGAACTTGGCCGGCGCCGTTTTTCCGTCCCTACATCCCGGCTGGGGAACGGAAATAGACATCGCCTTGGGAGTCGCCGCATCGCTCCTGTTCTTCTTCTCCGTCCTGTTGCACGAGTTGGCGCATCCATCGTAGCCAACGCACACGGACTACCAGTACGGAGAATCACGCTTTTTTTCTTCGGTGGAGTTTCCAACATCCAGCAGGAGCCCGCTTCAGCAAAGAGTTAGTTCCTTATGGCAGTTGTAGGCCCATTGACTAGCATTGTGCTGGGCGTGGCGCTGACGTGGCTCGGAGCGGGACGCCTTTCTCTATCCAGCCAGACCCCTTTTGACGCAGCCGCCATCCTGGGCGGGCTGAGTCCGCTCGCTACAATGCTCGTCTGGCGGGGCCGGTTAACATGATCCTGGGATTGTTCAACTTGATCCCGGCATTTCCACTGGATGGCGGCCGGATCCTCCGGTCAATTCTTTGGGCAGCTTCTCACAACCTGAGGCGCGCCACGCGTTGGGCAACCGCCGTTGGCCAGACGTTTGGCTGGCTTTTGATCGTTGCGGGCATCGCGATGGCATTGGGGCAACCGTGCCGACCTTGGCAGTGGGCTGATCAACGGCATATGGCTGGTCTTCATTGGATGGTTCATTATCAGCGCTGCGGTTCAAAGCTACCAACAGGTGCTCATTGAGGACCTTCTTGAAGGCGTGCCGGTAACGCGTTTGATGCGGGAGCCTACGCTGGCTATCTCGCCCACAACAAGTGTCAACTCGCTTATGTATGACCATATGCTGCGAGGAGAGGAGCGTGCTTTTCCAGTTTTGGATGGCGGGCAGCTCGTAGGCATGGTGTATGCCGAAGACGTTCGCAAGGTCGACCGCTCTGCATGGGACTCAACCACTGTGCAAAATGTGATGGTTCCGGCGGCTGACCTCGACGAACTGACGCCGCATGATGATGCCATGGACACGTCCGCAAATGGCGAGAAAAGACATGCGCCAGCTCCCGGTCGTCCAGAACGGGCAACTGGTTGGCGTGCTGCGTCGCAGCGATATTCTCCGCTGGCTGAAGCCCAGTCCGAAATGCGTGGCTAGCCGCTACAAGTGCATGGAAGGAGAGCAAAGCAAATGTACGAGCTGAAATTACGCGAAGCAGAAGATATGTTTGCGGCAGACGGCAAAAAGCTACGGCGAATCGACGGTTCGTGCTGAACCCGGCTACGAACGAAGTAACGCACTTGGTCGTCAAAAAAGGTTGGCTGCTGCCCGAAGATAAAGTCGTGCCCATGAGCATGGTGCACTCCAGTCATGACGACCGTGTGGTGTTGAATGAGGGTGTCACAGAATTTGATAAACTGCCACCCTTTGAAGCCAAGCACTATGTGGAAGCGACGGATGTCGAGGGCAGGGAGAATATGGATTGGGGCTGGTGGGAGCGTGGCCCGTGTATTACTGGTATCCGCCCTTGGGCTACCTGGGGTATCCCGCGGTACGGGCTGAACCCCTTATGCTTGGCCGCCCGTCGATACCAGCGGAATATTCCGAAATCCACCGTCCCACTAAAAGAAGGTAGCAACGTAATCAGCTCGGATGGCAAAGACATGGGTCACCTCGAGCGGTTGTTCATGGAGGCGGACTCGGGTAAGCTTACCCATCTACTCATTTCACATGGCCTCGTTCCCTATCGGAAACTTATCCCCGCTGGCTGGATCAAGACAGTCGAAGAAAGCAGCGTGCATCTCTCGGTGCCGTCTGGTGTGGTGCATCGGTTACGGCCCTACCAGCCATGATAGTCTCCCAACCTGCGGGTAAAGCGGCGGAGGCCCAAGGCGGAATACTCATAGGCCCGAGAAAGGGCTTTGCGCCTCGGATTTAGTGTTACGTAAGAATACAAGAACACAAGGAAATGAAAATGACATGAACGAACAGGTAAAGTTACCAAGTGGTTTAAATATCCTGCTGAGCATCTGGCTGATTGCTGCGCCATTCTTGCTTGGTCAGACGCAGGTGTCAGCGCGGGCCGCCATGTGGAATGCGATCATCGCGGGCTAGCCATCTGGTTATCCTGGCTGGGATCCGGCTGGGAAACCCTGCCAGCGCCCCCGGGTTGAGCTGGGTTAACGCACTCCTGGGGATTTGGTTCGTACCACTCCCGCCATTCCTGCTCGGCACATCCAACGTGGCCGCGGTCATGTGGAATGACATCCTCGTTGGCATCGGCTTCGCGGTGTTCGGTACATGGAGCGCTCTGGCCACGCAGGCAGCCATGAACCCGTAGGTTTGTTTCCCGGCGTTTTGCCAGAAGAAATGACAAGCAAAGTGAAGAATCGATCGAGTAAGAAAGGATACTAGAAATGGGAGATATCGAAATATGAACCGTGGTCGCAAAGGACGCGATTTCAACAATAAGTCGGATTGGGATTACTACTACGAATACGTGTATACCCCCTATATCCCCAACCGCGGACCGGAATATTATGGCCGTGATTTCGATGACCGCGATGTCTACAACACTGACTACTATGGTCGCAATTACGACTACAACCGCAACTATTTCGCAGCGACAACGACTATTATCGCGGAAATTCCCCCTACTATGGCCCTGCCTATTACAGCAATCCCGAATTTAGACGCTTCGCCGGTTACGGTCCCCGCAACTACCGCCGTTCGGATGAGCGCATCCAGGATGACATCAACGACCGCCTGACGTAGGATGGCCGCATTGATCCGACGGATATTCATGTGGAAGTGAGGGACGGAGTGGCCATGTTGAATGGCAGCGTTGACAACCGGAGAGATAAGCGCATTGCAGAAGATATCGCCGACAATGTTTTCGGTGTATGGGATGTGAACAACCAGATCAGGGTCCGAACCGCGGCTACTACCGCGGGTGGCAAGGCCCATCCACCCGGGACGAGATCCAAGAGGGCATGGAAGTGGTTGACACGGAAGGCGATCGCGTGGGCCAGGTGAAAGAAGTCCGCGATGATGACTTCCTGGTAGATCGGTCGATCGCACGCGATGCCTACGTTCCATTCAGCGAGTGCCAGATTTCCGATGGGCAAGTTCGATTAAAGGTCCGCGCTAGCGAAGTGGACGACCAGGGTGGCAAGTGCCCGAAGCCGCAAAGTCACAGCGATCACAGAAGAAGCGCTAGGGAGTCCTGTGGCAGTTCAGTGATGACAACGTTGAGAGAATTGGGCGTCGAGGCCTTGGCCCAATTCTCTGTCTAAGGGCAGCAGTTGCAAAAGGAGTAGGCTGATGAAACATCAGAAGCGTGAGGAGGACTGGGCCACACAGGTGCCGTCCGCACCCTGGAGAGGCCCGTTTCGCGACTACGGATGGGAGCGGGGTCAGTCCGTACTGCCGGAGTTTCGCGACCCCGATGTGAACTTGACACACGACGAGCGCGAACAGCTCGGTCCGCGGACAGGATGGTCAGGCAGCAGGATGGTGGGCCCGCACACTGGCAAAGGACCGCGTGGTTACGTGCGCTCCGACGAACGGATTTATGAGGAGGTCTGCGAACGGCTGACCGAGCATGCACAAATGGATGCCCGGGATGTCAGCGTGCAGGTCCAGGCGGGTGAGGTGACTCTCACCGGAACAGTGCCGGATCGGCCCACGAAGCGCCTGGCGGAAGACTTGTCCAAGTCCGTTTACGGCGTGCGGGATGTGCACAACCGGCTTCACCTGCAATCGGAGCGTGACGATACTCCCACGCGTTGGCGGGATGAAGTTGGGCACTCGGGTGTCTACCCGGCCTCGGCAGCCGAAGATGCTCCGAGCGACGCGCAGCCTCAGGGCGAGGCGTCATGGGGCCAGGGTCGGCGCGGAGCTCAAGGCTATCAGGATCATGGCAAATCCGAGCTTCACATTGGCCGCATGGACAAGCAAAAGGACAAGCCCTGATGCGTATCATAGCTTGGTGACTCGTCGCACACTTCAAGGCTAAACGGAACCAACGGTGTAGCATGCCGCGCCAACGGAGCCTCGTAGAGAGAGGCGTCGCTGGCGCGGTGTTGTTAACTATGTTTGAGTCGGATTCTCTGCATCCTTATCGGTTGGCAAGTTGGCAAACCAGCGCTCAACTGTTTCGAGAACTTGCAGCGGATAGATATCTTCCGCAAATTCCAATATACCGAACATGCTGCTGCAGACGGACGCCAATATCAGAACCTGCGGCAGACGTTGAACCAATCGCAGGAGTTCCAAGCAACGGGAAATTGCGACCTTCGGCCTCGGAGGATCCCGGGGCCGCTTGCTCCTGCAGCACCGATCCGCCGAGTGATTGGCAAACTGAAGCTCCAAGTTTGCAAACAGTGCGAGCAGGGGACGAACCTATCCGTGCAAATATCAGCAAGGGATGACGGCGAAATTCGATGATGGGCGCAAAATTCTGGCGGGTGGCCGGCGGTTAGCGATCATCCCATGCATCTCTATGCGACCGCGCAAGGGACTGGACACGCCAAACGCATCCATCGCATAGGAGAGAGAAGCGCCATGGTGCATGAACGGATGGAACCTTACGTAAACTCCTCTATGCCCCGCCTTCAGCAGCCACCAGTTCGCCGGATAACTGGGGCGAAAGTCCGCTAGCGTTGCGATCTGCTTCAGAAACCAGAAGGACGGCTCCGTCCTGGGGATCTAATGGCGGAAGATGAGGAAAATGGCAATCCCCATCCAGCCGCTGCAGTAGGCCTATTTATTCGCTTAAGGCAGTTTACCAGAACTGTCTTCCGCTACATAATAAATCGACCAACGAGGGCGATAGCTTCCAGTCGTAATTGTGAATGTGCGTGGCCTTTGCGATGCATTCACAAATACGGCTATCAGCTATCGCCGAACATCTTGCGCCTGCTTGCTTCTGATCCAGCGGGGTAAATCCGCCGACAAGAAACCGACTGCTTGTTGCCCCAAAGCATTTGGCCTACGCTTGATATCTCACGTCTATGGGCGCTTTGGCGAGGAGCTCCCGGCGGACTTGTCCCGGCTGTTCTCCTCACGGATAGCGCATGACGACGGGGGGGAACCCTCATTCTGAGGGCTATGGCTGTATCCTATTGACATTGCAAATTCGTTATGCTATTATGGTATCGTTGTCATGGTAACCGTACCATATCCTCTCTGAAGGATGTCGCATGGCAGATATCAGGGACGTAGCCAAGCTGGCTGGTGTTGCTCCGATTACGGTTTCCCGATGCATCAATAACTCGGGATACTGCAGTCCGGAAACACGTGCTCGTGTCGAGGCTGCCGTCTCAGAATTGGGCTTTGTACCGAACCGGTTGGCCAGCGGATTGCGCTCAAAGCGAACGAATACCCTGGCGCTGGTATTGACGGATATCACCAACCCATATTTCACCACAATTGCACGCGAAGTCGAGGACACGGCCAGTGAGGCGGGCTATACCGTGGTCTTCTGCAACACCGACAAATCCCTTCCCAAAGAAAAAAAGTATCTGCAAATGCTTTTGGAACAACGGGTGGATGGCATCTTGCTGGTGCCCGCGCTCAGCGAACGCGATTCGGTGGCGTTGATCAAGAAGCAGAACATGCCGATCGTTGTGTTGGATCGACGCGTGCCAAACCTGAGAACAGATGTAGTCCGTTGTGATTCTGAAGGAGGAGCCTATGAACTTACTCGGTTGCTGATGTCTCTGGGACATCGGGATATCGCTGTGTTGAATGGCCCGCAAGGTGTCTCAACGGCTGATGACCGCCTCCAAGGCTATCGCAGGGCTTTGGCCGAAGCCGGCATCCCCAATTCAACCACGCTGGAGTTCCACGGTATGTTCCAGCAGCACAGCGGATATCAGATGACCCGTCAGGCCATGGCTCAAACCCCTGGGCCCACCGCCTTGTTTGCCGCCAACAACTTCATCGCATATGGCGCCCTGAGGGCGCTCCGGGAACTGGGATTCCGCGTTCCTGAAGATATTGCAGTAGTTGGTTTCGATGACCTGCCTGCAAGCCTGGTTGCTTTCCCGTTCCTCACGGTGGCTGCCCAGCCCGCCTACGAAATGGGCAAAACGGCCACCGAAATCCTGCTGGAAAAGTTGGGCGGGGGTGCCTCTGTCCGCTATCGTGAAGTCGTCTTACCAGCCGAGATCGTAGTTCGCGAGTCGAGCGGGCAGGCAAGAATCAAAGCCCATTAGCCGGTACAGGAAAAGTTGAAAGAGCTGGCGAGCGAAAAAATAGATTTCATTTTGCTGCAAATGGTAACGTTACCATGCGCAGTAGGGAAAGGATGAATGCAAAATGGGCGAGCAGTCAACTTTGAAGTCAGGTCGGGATGTGAATAAGGACGATTTGATCGTAATTACAGGTGCCGGCGGTTTCATTGCCGGGGCCTTGACCCGTTATCTCCACGAGCAAGGCTTCACCCATATTCGGGCGATCGACAAAAAGCCGTTGCCATACTGGTACCAGCACGTTCCGGGAGTGGAAAGTCTTTCGATGGACGTCAGTGAGAAGGAAAACGCCATCCGCGCAGTCGAGGGAGCGGTCGAGGTCTATAACCTGGCTGCCGATATGGGCGGCATGGGCTTCATTGAAAGATTTCCGTATTGAATGCCTGCGCAGTGTTCTCATTAACACTCACATGATCGAGGCCGCCTACAAAGCGGGTGCCAGGCGGTACTTCTTCTCATCCTCTGCCTGCGCCTACAACACCACGCTCCAGCAAGACCCGCATGTCCGTGCCCTGAGGGAGTCGGATGCCTACCCCGCCATGGCTGAGCGTGGCTATGGGTGGGAGAAGCTTATGTCTGAAATGTTCTGTCAGGAATACTGGGCCGAGCGGAAATTTGAAACCCATATCGCCCGTTTCCATAATGTGTACGGACCGCGGGGCACATGGGATGGCGGGCGGGAGAAGGCACCGGCTGCCATCTGCAGGAAAGTGATCGAAGCAAAGGACTCTGGGAAACACGAGATCGTCATCTGGGGCGACGGCACGCAGACTCGCAGTTACATGTATGTCGAAGATTGCGTCCAGGGCATTGACATGATCATGCACTGCGATGACTTGATTGCCACGCCCATCAACCTGGGCTCCAACGAGCTCATCTCGGTCAACGAGCTGGTCAGTATGGCTGAGGAGATCGGCGGAGTCAACTTGGAGCGCCACTACGACCCGGACGCTCCGCGTGGTGTCGCTGGACGCAACAGCGACAATACATTCATCAAGCAGGTCCTAAAGTGGGAACCCAGTATCCCGTTCCGCAAAGGCTTGGCCAAGACCTATGCCTGGATCGAACAGCAGTACGCGGACCGAAAGGTTGGAAAGCAAACGGTCCGCGACCTCGCATGATGTACACCATGATGCCCAATCAGAGAACTACCTCCGAGATCACAGACGTAATTGGGAGCATCCCCTATCGAATGGCCTTTGCCGGGGGATGGATCGATCAGCCGTTCATGTCCCAGGCGAATCCGAATCCGCCAGGCTCGATGGTGGTGGTGTCGTTGCAACCAACTGCTCGCTTCATGGAGTTCAGTGGAATGGGCACGAGTTCCCGGAAAGTGGCAATGACCCTATGGGGCAATAACTTGCCGGAGCGGGCACCTGCTGAACTCATCCACGAGTTGTATGCGGCGGAGAACCAGGAATTATTGGAGCCGTCCGGCTCGCAGGACATGGCAGGCATTGTCTATCCGGGTGTAAATCGATTGGACTACGATTATGCTTGTGAAGGGGGATATTTTCCGGCCCATGTTGAGTCTAGCAACGATCCAGCAATTGCCCATTGGCTGGAGAACGTGATCTACATGCTGCCGGTTGCACAACGGCCGCTTGGATATGCGCCCCTCGGCGAGAAGAACCTGGACCCTGATTGGATCGCATGCCTGAGCCAGTCCGGTAAGCATTGTTATGAGGCTATCGTTTCCCGGGATGCCAAAGCGCTGGGAGCTTCCATGAATTTGTGCATGACGTGCTGGGAGAAGATACTCCCGAACACGGTTCGTCACCCGTTGCTGACGGTCGATCTGATGGCCCTTCTGGGGTACTACCAGAACCGCTATGCGGGCGCCATGTACTCTGGTTGCGGCGGAGGCTACCTGTATGTGGTCTCGGATGAGCCCGTCCCCGGAGCACTTCAGGTCAAGATCCGGATCAGCAACTGAGGGCTTTGGGATCAGTATGCATAAATCGATCGTGACGGGCAGTTTCGACGATCTCAGGTCCTCCGATGTTCGCTTCCTTGAAGAAGCGGCCAAGTTTGGAGAACTGCACGTGTTCTTATGGTCTGATGAGGTGGTGCGTAGGTTGGATAGGAGCGCCCCGAAGTTTTCTCTGGGTGAGCGGACGTATCTTTTGCAGGCGATCCGCTATGTCCATCAGGTTCAACTTGTTGGCCAATTGACTGATCGACATAGCCTTCCGCCTTATGCGGAGTGTGCCGGGGCCGCGTGGGTCGTGGATGAAAGCAACAATTCATCAGAGAAGCGTGCTTTCTGTGCCTCCTATGGAATGAGCTATCAAGTTGTGAAGAAGGAAGTCGTGAAGAGTTTCCCGGAGGATCCGAATCATGCACTTCTGGAAGACCCATCCGATCACAAGAAGGTGGTTGTGACCGGTTGCTACGATTGGTTTCACTCGGGTCATGTCCGTTTCTTTGAAGAAGTGTCTGAGCTGGGAGACCTCTATGTGGTCGCGGGATCCAATGAGAACGTCCGGTTGCTGAAGGGCGATGGTCATCCCATGTATCCGCAGGAGGAACGCAGATACGTAGTGCAATCCATCCGATTTGTGAGGCAGGCGTTGATCTCATCGGGCAGCGGCTGGATGGATGCTGAGCCGGAAATCGCCTGGATCAAGCCAGATATCTATGCGGTAAACGAAGACGGTGATCAGCCTGAGAAACGCAGTTTTTGTGAAGTCCACGGGATCCAATATGTGGTCCTGAAACGCATACCAAAAGAAGGACTGCCTAAGAGACAGAGCGTTGACCTACGAGGTTTCTGATGTGCGCCGACTCGCACAAGAATAGGAGTGCATGATGTATTACGCCGTGATTATGGCTGGAGGCAGCGGGACCCGGTTATGGCCTCTGAGCCGGCGCGGCCGCTCCAAGCAGGCGCTCAAACTTGTCGGCGAACGTAGCATGTTTCAGCACGCGGTCGACCGGCTTGCGCCGCTCTTTCCTCCTGAGCGGATCTATGTGGTTACTCGCGAAGATCAATGCGCATTGCTGTCATCCCAGGTACCGGAGCTGCCCCTATCCAATTTCATCAATGAACCTGTCGCTCGCGGTACGGCACCGGCTATCGGCTTGGCCGCAATCCAGCTTCGGAGGCGGGATCCCTCTGCAATCATGGCAGTTCTGACGGCGGATCACTATGTCACGAGCACAGCGGAATTTCGCCGGGTGTTGGAAGCTGCTGCCCTGGTCGCCGCGGACGGGTCATTAGTTACCCTGGGAATCAAGCCCGCTTCCGCTTCCACAGGATTCGGCTACATCGAGCAGGGCCCCAGCTTGGGAACAGTCCATGATTTCCCCGTTTTCTGTGTGCAGCGTTTCATCGAGAAGCCGGCACCTGAGCTCGCTGGTAAGATGCTGACGAGTGGAAGATACTCCTGGAATAGCGGCATGTTCGTCTGGCAAGTGCATCGCATCCTTAAAGAGTTCCGCAGCCAGATGCCCGACCTTTACGCTCAGTTAGCGCTCGTCGAGGCTTCGCTGGGCGGGCCGGATTTCCCAGATGTGCTGCGCAGCGTGTGGGGCCAGGTTCGCGAACAAACGATCGATTACGGGGTAATGGAGAATGCCAGGGGAGTGGTTGTCATCCCAGTGGAACTTGGTTGGACGGACGTGGGGAGTTGGGCAAGCCTGGCTGAACTCCTGCCTCCGGACCAGAATGGCAACGTCTTCGTGGGTCCCCACAAAGAAATAGATACCCACAACACGCTTGTTTTTGGAGGCCGGCGCCTGGTTGCCACCATCGGAGTGCAGGATATCGTCATCGTGGACTCGGAGGACGCCGTGCTCGTATGCGCCAGGCAGCGAGAGCAGGAAGTACGCGAAATTGTGGAACGGCTAAAGACGAATGGCGATAGTCAATGGCTCTAATTTCACGGAGCCAGCACGAAGGCTCTAATGCGTTGCATCGCTCAACTGATCTCGATTGATTCAGCAAAAAAAATAAATGAAAATGACAGATCAGATAGGGCTACAACGATAGCAATGAGTACGGGAATGTAGACATTCGTTGCCTTGTCGATGAAGGCAGCTTGTTGTTCTAAGCTCGAGGAGATAGCGATGCAACCTATGCCGGAAGCCACACCCGTTGTGGAGATGCGGAACATCCAGAAGAGTTTTGCTGCTGTCCGGGCGCTGCGCGGGGTGGACCTGGTCTTGCACCACAATGAAGTGTTGGGATTAGTGGGCGACAACGCCGCAGGTAAATCCACGCTGATGAAGGTTCTGAGTGGCGCCTACCGTCCGGATGAAGGGGAAGTGTTCATCGAAGGGAATAAGGTACATCTGAGCGATCCTCTCGCTGCCCGCACGCTAGGTATCGAGATGGTGTATCAGGATCTGGCACTGGTCGATCACCTCGATGTGGCCTCGAATGTTTTCCTGGGACGGGAAACAATGTCGGCAAGACTAGGCCGGATTGGCGTGATGGACCGGCGTCACATGGAAGACGAGACGCAACGCCTGCTGGACCGGCTCAAGATTGACATCTCCTCGGTGCGTCTGAGCGTGCAGAGGCTATCAGGCGGCCAGCGCCAGGCAGTGGCGATTGCCCGGGCGACGGCTTTCAACGCCAAGGTCATCATTATGGATGAGCCTACGGCGGCGCTGAGTGTGGCAGCTATTGGCAAGGTCCTCGATCTGGTGCGGGAGCTCAAGGCGCAGGGCTGTTCGATCATCGTCATCAGCCACCGCCTGGAAGATGTCTACCAGGTGAGCGACCGAATGGTGGTCCTGCGTCACGGGCGCAAAGTCTGCGACTATCCGGTGGCGGGTGACATTCATGAGTTCCATGAGCGGGTGGTGGCATACATCGTTGGTGCCCGGAATGACTTTCCCGAGGCAGCAGTGGATTGATACGTGCCAAGGTAGCAGGTCACTTTGATCTTCTCCAACCTGTCGGACACGGTACTCCGACAAAAGGCGACCTACAGGTGTCCAGTCAAAACCAGACAACCGAAAGAACAACCATGAGCGAGATGACAACGGAACACATCAGTAAGGATGATTCAACCGGGATCAGGCAAATAAGTGCAAAACGTGGTTTTGCTGTTGATAAATTCATTCGCTACATTGCGGTTGTGGTGCTGTTTACTGTTTTTTCAATAACGGCCAGTAATTTCTTCACCATGCGAAGTGTTCTCTCTCTGGCTCTGCAGACAAGCGCGATCACCCTGATGGGCATCGGCGTAACCTTCGCGATTATCACGGGTGGAATCGATCTCTCTATCGGCTCGGTCGTCGCCCTATCCGGTACGATCGCTGTCATGGCTGCCGATGCCGGAGTCCCAATTTGGCTCAGCATGATTATTGGATTGCTGGTCGGAGTCATTTGTGGTCTGCTCAACGGGCTGATGATCACCAAAATAAAGTTGCCTCCGTTCATTGCCACACTCGGCATGATGATGGTCGCCCGAGGGGTGGCTCTCACCGTTACAAATGCCATGGCATTTCCAGCACCGGAAGCCTTTGGCGTGTTGGGCAATGGCGCCCTGTTTGGGACCGGACCCCAATTCCCCGGCATATCCTATCCCGTGATCAGTATGATCGTGGTGGCTATCATCTCTTCCTTCATCCTCAGTAAAACGCGGCTCGGCAGGTATACCTACGCTGTGGGCTCGAATGAAGAGGCAGCACGACGGGCCGGGATCAATGTCAATCGGGTCAAGATCATCACTTACATCTTCTCCGGCTTGCTTGCGGCCCTGGTCGGGATCATCCTCGCCTCACGGATGACTACATCCCAGCCTAACAGTGCAGTCGGCTACGAGATGAACGCAATTGCTGCCGCCGTCATTGGCGGCGCCAGCCTCATGGGCGGCGTGGGTACGATAGGAGGAACAGTAATCGGATCTTTCATCATCGGCATCTTAACGGTGGGCCTCACCATGCAAGGCGCCAATTACTTTATGCAGCAGATAGTAATAGGCCTCGTGGTAGTTGGCGCCGTGACCGTTGACCAGCTCAGGGGCCGCCGAAAGTAAGACTACGAAAGATCGAGATAGCGATCCCATTTTGATTGGATCCAGTTCAGAAAGGAGGAGTTCGCCCTCATACGACAGACCGTCGCCACACACTGTGATGACCTGTTCAATCAGCTACCTAATCAAGAAGAGGAGAAAAATGAATAAGAAACTGTTCGTCTTGGCAAGCCTGCTCATGGCCGTTTCTCTGCTTTTGGCAGGTTGCGGCAGCGCTCCGGTAACACCGCAAACCGTCCAGGTGGAGGTCACGAAAATCGTCGAAGTTACCGCTGCTCCGCAGCCCGTCAAAGAAGCGGGGACGGGCGGGGAGATTGCAGTCATTGTCAAGACTACCCAAACCAGCTTTTGGCAGAACGTGCAAAAAGGGGCTGTGGCTGCCGGGCTAGAGCTTCAGGCGCAGACGCCGGATCTCCGGGTCACCTTCCTCGGTGCCAAGAGTGAGAGCGACATCAACGAAGAAATCGATATCGTCGAAAACGCCATCAACCGGGGCGTCAAGGCCATCGTCCTGGCTCCCTCGGATGTAAAGGCCCTCCAGAAGCCCGTGGCAGATGCGAAGGAAGCTGGCATCCCGGTCATCATCGTCAACTCGAAATTGGATGGTGATCCCTCGCAATATACGGCATTCTTTGCAACCGACAACAAGGCGGCGGGTGAGGCTTGTGCCAAGACGTTGATAGATGCTCTTGCAGCGAAGGGCGTCACCGAAGGCAAAGTTCAGGTGATGTCCTACGTGGCTGGTGTCGGATCCGAGGTCGGCCGCGTCGGTGGCTTCAACGACTACATTAAGGCGAATTCCAAGTTTACCCTTCTGCAGACCCAGTATTCCAACGCTGATATGCCCACCGCTCTCAACCAGACCACGAATGTGCTTCAGGCCAACCCGGACCTGGTCGGCATCTTCGGCGCCAACGAACCGACCGCGATTGGCATGGGCAAAGCAATCCAGCAAGCCGGACTTTCAGGAAAGCTCGTTGCGATTGGTTTCGATGGCAACCAAACCCTGGCTGATATGGTTAAGGACGGCACTCTCAACGCCATTGCTGTCCAGAGCGCCTACAACATGGGCTACTTGGGAGTCAAGTCTGCTTATGATGTTGCCTTCCAGGCAAAGACAATTGACGCCTATACGGATACTGGCTTCCTCATGGTGACCAAGGACAACATCGATACGCAGGATGCCAAGAACGTGCTCTACTAGTCTAACCTGAAAGGGGTGTAAGGCGGACGGTTCGCAGTGGGGGAAAGCGCGGACTGTCCGCCCTTGTGAGTAACGACACCAATCATACGCCGTATTTCCGGGGGGGGTGGCGGAAGAATCGCATCCCGCCCGTTCCTGCGACGATGGTAAGATCTGTGGTGCAAGATCAGATGCCTCGCCGACATTCGTCCGAGCGGGCGCGAAAGGAGCCATTTGGCGTGATTTGACAACTCAACGAAGAACATGGAGTCGGTTCCAGTCACATTTCGGTCCCTATCCTGCAGTGTGGGAAGTTGGCGACCGAAGCAGATATCTTGCGCGAGGCAATTGGAGCAACCGAGCCCGTAGTCCACAAGGATACGCGAGCGGCGGTAGGCAAGTGAGGAGTTGCGATCATGCTGATTACGGGGATCCTAAACCCCCAGATCAATTCTTTGCTGGCGCGGGTCCGACATACAAACATGCTGGTGATCGCCGATCGTGGCTTTCCGTTTTGGCCTACGATCGAGACAGTGGATATTTCTCTTGTGGATGACATTCCGACAGTTCTGCAGGTTTTCCAGGCAATCCGAGCGAATTTCGAGATCGCTGAGGTTTGGATGGCTCAGGAATTCATAAAGTCCAATACCGCGGATGTCTGCGAGGCCTTTGCCAAGGCGACAGCTCATATCCCTTTGCACTACGAGGCACACGTCCATCTGAAGAGGCGCGTGCCTTGTGCAATTGGCCTTATCCGTACCGGTGATAGCACCCAGTACGCCAACATGGTACTTGTTTCCGGCCCGGTGGAATGAGTAGGGGAATAATCTCACAACACGCCAATTTGCATGCACAATTCGGGTGATTGGATGAACTCCCTCCGAAGCGCAGGCGGTTCTTGAGGGTCGTCGAATCCAGACAGCAGCGATTTTCATGCCGGCGCTGGCTTTCGTCTGATCTCCACACGACGGTGAGCCATCCAGAACTGCTCGGCACTACCGATTTGGAGTCTAAGACTGCAATGTCCTGGAAGAGAAGGCTATGGCCAAAAAGGTCTTTGTGAGCGGTTGCTTTGACATGCTCCACAGCGGCCATGTAGAGTTCTTCCGCCAGGCTGCAGAGTATGGCGACCTGTATGTGGCGCTCGGCTCCGACAAGACGGTCTTCGACTTGAAAGGGCGGGGGACGGTCAACACCGAGCAGGAACGCCTCTTCATGCTGAGGTCCGTCTCGTTCGTCAAGGATGCCTTCATCTCGCGCGGTTCGGGCTTGCTGGATTTTGAAGTCGAGCTCCGGGAAATCATGCCGGATTACCTAGTGACGAATGTAGATGGCCATGTTCCTGAGAAACGGGACCTGTGCCGCGCGCTGGGCATTGAATATATTATCCTGGAGCGCCAGCCGCACGAGGGCTTCGAGGCTCGCTCCACGACCGACCTGCGACAACGCGACTATCTGCCCTATCGCATCGACCTGGCCGGAGGCTGGCTTGATCAGCCTTACGTGTCCCGGCATCATCCGGGTCCGGTGGTCACGATCTCGCTCGAGCCCACCTTGGAGTTCAACGAGCGTAGCGGCATGGCTTCGAGCACGCGGCGCCGCGCCCTGGAATTGTGGGGGCCAAAGATTCCGCCGGGCAATCCAGAAAAGCTCGCTCGGATCCTCTTTTGTTACGACAACCCGCCTGGCACGGAGGTTATCTCGGGCTCCCAGGATTCCATTGGGCTGGTCTTTCCGGGTCTGGCTTATGCCTACTATGAGGGCGGATATTGGCCGACACGTATCGAGAATCGCGTCGACGAAATGCTCCTGCACTTTGTAGAAAGCTGTCTTTACCTGGTGTCGCTCGGACCCCGCTTCGCAGAGTACAACGTGTTGGCCGATACCGTGTTCAACGAGGAACGGGCAAAGGCCCTAGCCGACGCCGCGGAAGCTCATTGGCAGTCTATTCTGAGGCAGGACGTGGTCGAGTTTGGGCGGACGATGCGTGCCGGGTTTGAAGCTCAAGTAGCCATGTTCCCTAACATGATGAATGAGCGTGTGGCTGCTCTGATCGAGGAATATTGTGACTGCGCTCTCGGCTGGAAACTCTCCGGCGCGGGCGGAGGGGGCTACCTGATCCTTGTGTCCGAGAAGCCCATCCAGGGTGCAATTCGCATCCTGGCGCGCCGGGAAACGGACTAGGGTATTGTTACGGGGCCAAGGATTAGTTTGCTCTCAGTTACCGCTGCTCTTCACCAGCACCCCATTACGCCTTCGCCCGTCGAAATCTTCCGGCCGTACCTCCTAGTCGTCATCAAGCCGTAACTCATTGTCCTTAATAAATCCCGACAAGTGAATGTGCGTGGCGAAGGCCACGCACATTCACTTGTCGGGTAAATTCCGAACAGCGCGAGAGGAGCGCGCTGCCGATCTCAAGGGATGGTGTAGGACTCGAGTTCGGTGGTGGAGTTCAGGGAAGTTGCAAGGAACTCGCCGGTCTCGACAGATTTCACCCAGCCAACTCCGGGCGCAAACCAGAACGTTGTGTTGAGCGTTGCTGTTAGCGGAAGAGGGATTCCCTGGTAGTTGGCCGTCACGCTCAACGTGGTGACACTCTCCACCTTCATTGCATCGAACGTTCCGGCGGGCACCGTAACGGATTCTGTGCCGATGGCCTGGGATGCCGTGGATACGTTGCCCTTTACCGTGGCGCTCAAATTGCCCTGGCTCAGCGAGCCGTCAACGTCAAACCCATAAGGCCACTGCATGCCCGCTTCCACTTTAGCCGGCAGCGTGACACCGGACACATTCGAAACAGTCAGGTCCACCTTGATGCCTTGCAGCGAAAGTGCGAGACCCGTCGGTCCGGTGCCCAGCGCAACCAGCCCCTCGGGCTTGCAGGCCCAGTCCTGCTCCGCGGTTCCGGTGTCGGCGAGCTTCGTGGATGTCGAAAAGCCATCTGGCCGCACTTCGGTTATGGTTGTGGTGAACGTTGACGGGCTGACTGGGCCGCCCGTGTTGCGATACGTCCACGTCGCTCCGGCTTTTACGGGTGCCAGCGTGTTTGCACACAGTCCGGTTCCAATGGGAGTCGCGGTAGGTTGAGTAGGAGTAGGGGGATTGGCGCTTGGCTGGCTGGTTGCCGAAGGAGTTGGGGGCGTAAGACTGCCGTTGCAGGCCGCCAGAGCGAAGCTGAATAGGATGGGGATTAGAGATCTGTTAGAGGTTTTGGTGCGCATTCTTACCCCTCTTAACTGCCATGAGTGCATCTTGTTACGTACCCTGAGCACTCACTCATCATCGAAGCGACGCGGCTTTTGAGACGCAATTGTCCCTCTACATTATCCAGGATGGCGACGGTTCCCTGCCCAGACCGGAAGCGTGATCATGAACGTGCTGCCCTGCGTGGGCCGGCTTTCCGCGGCGAGTGTGCCATGGTGTTGTGCGATCACCTGTTGCGTGATCGATAGACCGATCCCCAGGCCTCCGAACAGACCATCTCCGCGTCGCTCCATATGGTAGAAGCGGTCGAAGATATGCGGAAGCGCCTCCGGCAATATGCCAATTCCCTCGTCTCGAACAGCGATGGTCACGCTCTTCTCGTCGCAGCCGAAAGTCACGTCCACATTGCCGCCACGCGTGCTGAACTTGATCGCATTGTCGATCAAGGCTGCGATAGCGCGCTCAAGAGATTTAGCGTCCCCCGCGACTTGAGGCACATCCTTGATTCCCGCGGTCTTCATCATCACGTTCTGATTCCCGGCCTTCTCGTCATATAGGAATTGAGCCTGCATTCCGAGATCAACTCCTCGACTTCGGCGGGAGTGATGCCAGGGAAAGCTCGTGGGATGATCCGGCTGGGGGCTCGGGTGCTGGTCATGGACGCTCGGAATTCCCGTGAGTTTACATAATTTCCACGCCGGACTCCCCTGCCAATTGGTAAGGCTTGGCCTTGGTCCTAGAGCTTGTACCCGATCTTTCGCAGGAACTCTTTGCGCGTCGTGACATCATCTTCCTTCTCAAGGCCTTTGGGCGAAAAACCGTCTACGACCCCCAGGATGCCGCGTCCCTGCTCTGTTTGTACGATTATCACTTCGGTCGGATTCGAAGTCGCGCAGAAGATGTGCACCACTTCCGGCACTGTTTGGACAGCATTTAGCACGTTCAACGGAAAGTACCCATCCGCCAGGAACAGGATGAAGGTGTGTCCCGCGCCGATCCGCAGCGCATTCTGCTGCGCAAGTTCCAGCATCGCCTGGTCCGTGCCACTGGAGCGGATCAGGCAAGCGCCGGATGCCTCGCAGAAGGCCAGTCCGAACTTGATGCCGGGGACTGTATTGACTAGTGCCTCATGTATGTCCTCGACGGTCTTGATGAAATGGGATTGGCCCAGGATGAAATTTACTGTTTCAGGTTTTTCGATTTTGACGATGTTCGTTTCCATTGCTATCTATCTCCGCGACGTTGGATGTCCTTTGGTATGATTGTAGCAAGAAATTTCATGAGCCGCCATGGGAACAAATCCGTGGAGTGCCAGGTTCAGAGGGGAACCACGAGAGAAGCAGGTCTCCTGAGAGGAACCACTGTTGATGAAGAGTTGTTGCCGTGTTGCTGCTGTCACATTGTTCGGGCTCGTGTTGTTTGCCTGTGGGACTGGGCCGGTCGTGCCGACCGCGTTGGTTTTCCCAACGGCCGGATCGAATATCGCCCCCGCAGCTTCGTTGCCCCCATCTCCCACAGCAGGTCCCACCGCCGCGCCCACGCCTCCTCCTCTTGTGCCGGACTTCCGTCATATCGTCATTATTGTCTTCGAGAATAAGGAGTTCGGCACGGTGATTGCCAGCCCGAAGATGCCATACTTCAACCAGCTTGCAAAGTCATACACCCTGCTGACCCAGTTCTACGCGGTCACGCACCCGAGCCTGCCGAATTACCTTTCGATGATCGGCGGCGATACGTTTGGCGTTACCTTTGATTGCACGAGCTGTATCTACGACGCGCAGACGCTTCCCGACCTCATCGAGGCCAGCGGTCGTACATGGAAGGCCTATCAGGAAGATATGCCTTCGCCTTGCTTCGCTGGGCACAGAGTCCGGCAGTTACGCGATCAAGCACAATCCTTTCGTTTATTTCAAACGTATCCGGCTGGATACTGCGCGTTGTGCGCGCAGCGTCGTTCCCCTGAGTGACCTCGCGCTTGACGCGGCCTCCGGCTCGCTGCCGAACTACATCTTCATCACACCGAATGAGTGCAACGATGCTCACGATTGTGAGATCAAGATCGCTGACGGCTGGCTGCAAACGCTCCTGGTGCCGCTCCAGGCCGCCCTCGATCTCGAAGGAGATCCCTATCTGATTGTCCTCACCTGGGATGAAGGGCAGGGCAATCACTCATGCTGCGGCCTGCCCGCCGATGCCGGCGGACGCATTGCGACAGTTCTGATTTCTCCGCAGGTCAAGGCCGGCTTCCAGGACGGAACCCCGTACACGCACTACTCACTCCTGAAGACTATCGCGGAATCATGGCATATGCCCTATATCGGCCACGCCGCCGATCCGGAGAATGTGCTCATCACCGCGCCCTGGAAATGATTACCTTCAATTGCCTGAGCTACCCTTGTCGATCATAAAAGACCAGCAACGTGCTGCCGTATTTCCGTTGATCGAACTCGTGCAGGTTCTTGAGTTCGAGCGCTTTGTATTCTTTGGGTGCGATCTGTGCGATCACCCAGCCATCGTCCGCCAGCCAGCCCATGTGCTCGTCCAGGCTCAGGAGCGCTTGAGACCATAGCTCATGAAATTGCGGTGGCGCAACGTAGATGTAGTGACAGGCCTTATCAGGGGATGATGACAGGGATGCGAACGCGTCCCCCCGACGCACCTCCGCCCGCCCCTCCAGACCGCACAGCGCCAGGTTCGCCTTGATGATGTCCACCGGCTCCCGGTTCAACTCGGTGAAGCGCACGAAGCCCGCGCCTCGGCTCAGCGCTTCGATGCCCACCGCGCCCGTGCCCCCGAACATATCCCACCATGTCGAGTCCAGCACATCCCTGCCGATGATATTGAAGAGTGCCTCCTTCACGCGGTCCGTGATGGGGCGCGTCATATCACCCGGCACTGACTTCAGCCGCCGCCCCTTGGCGGAGCCTCCAATAACCCGCAGGCTCAATTGGCTCTCTGCTTTTCGCTTGGCTATGGCGGGCCTCATGCAGTCGCAGGCATGCTGCTGTCACGCGCCGCGATCAGGTTCCCATACGGCGCAATGATCGGGACGACGCATCCGGTGCTAAGTAGCAGCCCCTTGCCGCCGGTCTGTTGGATGGCGTCCCGGCTCTCGCGCCGGATCTCGTCCGGCGTCTGATAAGCCAGTGTATCGCGCCCGAGCCCGCCGCACACTACCGACGCCTGCGACGTCTGCATCACCTGCGAGGCCTGGGCCTCTGCGAGGGTCGGCGGTGTCTCGCGGTCATGCCAGTTCAGGATGTGCACGGGGTAGTCCGCAACCGCCTCGAAGTACACGTCCGCGCCATGGATGTGCAGCATATTGCACCACAGCCCCTGTGCCGCCTCCAGCACCGATAGATCGAGCACGCGGCTGTATCGGACGAACTCCTCTTCGGAGAGCAGGCTCGCCTGCGCGTGTTGCACCGCATAGAACATGCCGTCGATGCCGGTGTCCAGCGCTGCCTCGACAAACCGTCGCGCCGTCTGCGCGATGATCTCCAGCCCTCGCATAACAGCCTCCGGATACTTCCGGAGATGCACGAGCAGCATGTCATCTGCCGCCAGGTGCTTCGCTTGCGCCAGCGGACTGAACACTGTCTGCAGCATCGGCGTATCGGGCCCAAGTCCCACGCGGACGGCGCGCAGGCATGCCAGTTGTCCGCCGAGATGGCCCGCGGTCGGCTCCAGCAGCGGCAATCGCTCCCAGTCGCCCGGCTCGTTGATCACGTGCTTTGTGTAGCGGCGTGTGCCTTCGCTGTGGCCCTCCCAGGTGTCGTCCGCGCCCCAGTCTTTGAGGCAGAACGAGGAAGCCGGCGTGACCTTCACGAGGTCAAAATCGAACATGCGTTGATACGCTATGTGTGCCGCCGCCAGCGCCTCCGGCGATTGGTCATCCACCGGGAAGTGCCGCCACAGTGCAACTGGCGTGCGGTCCGGGCGCTCGCCCGCGATGCAAGCCTGTAGTCGTTCGCGATGAGTTGTCATGGGATGCCCTTTATCATGCAGAAGGTGGCTCCGGCCCGGCTGACCGTCACCAGTACCTGCGCATCATGGAATGTCTGTCGATCTTCGTTGGTCCGAGTGTTCACCAGCACGAAATCACCGGGCCCTATCTGTGACTTGGCCCCGCGTTCATCGAGCACAGTCACATTGCTGGCGGCATAGGGTTGCGCCACCTCCGCCTCGCGATGCACGTAGAGCTTCACCGGCTGCCGTCTCCAGGTTGTTGAACTCTTGCACAGCCTCTTTGTAGCACGTCAGCCAGTAATCGGTCTCGTAGTGGCGGAACGCTCCGCCGGTCCCTCCGATGAACGAATTGTAATAAGTATATTCATAAGGATGCAGCCGGGCAATGGCCGAGCAACCCCGGCAGCAGGATGGCGGCGATCAGCACTGCGTTTACAGCGCCTCTTCGCAGTTTGGTGAAAACCAGCTCCAACGCGAAACCGCTGATGATGAAAATAGGCGGCAGGATGAACAGGAAATGCCGCATCCCATCATAGATCGGCGGTCGTCGCAGCACCTCGTACGCGAGGGGGATCAGGAACCAGGCTAGCAGCAGGAGCAGTTGCACCAGTCGGCGGCGATCCGGCAGCAGCTTGCGAACGGCCGCGATAGCTCCCGACGATAAAGAGCGGCCACACGAACTCCGTCAGCGTGAAGAGCAGGAAGAAGGGCAGGTAGCGTCCGAGGCAGGTCGTACGCGTGATAGACCTGGTCCGCAAATAGCACCGGCAGCACCGTCGGGTTCGCGGACATGAACTGAAAGGCCTCGACGAACCGGCTCGGCGTCTCCCACAGGTAAGGCCACGCCGCATACATGACCACTACTGCGATCTGCGGCATACAACGCCATCCATATCACCGCCTCTCGCCGAGGGCGCTGCGTGACGAAGTATGCTAGCACAAGCAGTCCCGCCAGCGGACCCAGCACGCGGTTCGCGGTGGCGATCCCGAGCATGAATGCGGGCAGCAGAACGTGCCGCAGCTTTTGCCCGGAGGATTCTGCCGGCGAATCTGTCAGTTGGTCCACCATTCGGAATCCAAGCCACACGGAGCCGGTCAGGAACACCAGGAACGGCATGTCCTTTGGGTTGATGAACGCATGTCCCCACAGCAACGGCTGAAAAGCGAACAGCGCGGCCGCCCCGAAGGCCGCCCATGGTTGCATCAGCCGCTCCGCAAGCCGATAGACGAAATAAACGCCGAGCAGGAATGTGACGAAGTTGATCAGGTGCCAGGCATCGGCCATGTCGATATGCAGCGCCTCGAGCAGGGCGACCGGCTCACGAGCCAGCAGTAGATAGCCCGGCCCGCGGTTCTTGTGATCATCGCCGCTCGGTCCGTATGACTGGTTCAGGTCAAAGTGTCCGCTGAACCAATTCGCCGGTGTATAGGCATAGCCCAGCGCCTCGCCATATTTGTAGAAGAGTGGTTCATCCCATGTGAGCCCGTAATCCCTGAATAGAAAAAGGCCGATCACCAGGGTGACGGCCAATAAAAGCACGATGGGCTTCCTGAGCATCGCTAGCAAAAACTTCATTTCTTCGCAGCCAGCCGCCTCGCCTGCCGTTCACGGCCCTCAGCCAGCTTGCGCTTGTCGTCTTCATTCTCGGCGAGCAGCGGCGGCACGGCAACGGGCTTGCCATTGTCGTCAAGTGCCACGTACACGAGATACGCCGTGTTGGTCTCTAAGCGCTCGCCGGTGATCGGATTCTCCGAATGCACTAGCACTTCCGCCTCCAGCGATGTCCTGCCCACGTACGTGACCTCGGCCGTCAGCAGTACCAGGTCGCCGATCTTGATCGGGTTCCGGAATGACATCGAGTTCGATTGCGACCGTCACAACCCGGCGCTGTGCATGGCGCATGCAGGCCAGCGCGCCTGCTTCATCCACGAGCTTCATGATCCAGCCGCCGTGCACGTTTCCGATCGTGTTGGCGTTCTCGGGTTGCATCAGTTGGGCGAGGCTGATCCGTGAGGCACGGAAGGGCTTGGCTTGCAAGAGCTTCAGGCATAGGCGCTCCTCCAAGGGCTTATAGGCGTCCGGGTTTCGTGATGGAAATCTGCTAGGGCATGTCCTCGCGCATTTCACCTGCGTCAAGCGGGTGCAGGCGCTCCGGTTCGTCAAGCAGCACGTCGATCAGGCTGCTGCTGATCTCGCTCATCAGCGGGGCAAGCGGCACGATTGCCGGAGGGTATAAGCGCGGTGGAGCGGCGGGTATGCTTACGGACGCCACGCGCGATCGTAGCGTCGCCGTTGCCGCGTTTGCGAAGGATGCGCGGGTCATTGGTGAGAAAGCCAACGTAATACCCGAGTACCGAATACACTTCGCGTTTCTGCGTTACGAATCCGACCCATTCCCCGTTGCGGTTGAAAAGGTAAGGATATTCAAGGAATGCTTCGGCGTCGCCTTTGGAGTTGTAGACTGGGATGAGCGCCATGGTCCGCCTCTAGTTCATTCCACGTCATTATACGTCCAATAACGATTGATGAAGAAGTTCCACAGCATCACGATGCCCACTGCAAGCGCCAGCGTAAGGTTCCGGGCTATGAATTCCGCCGTGATCGGCCCATGCGGCACGAGGACTTGAGCACGTCCAGTAGCAGCGGTTCGACGTAGTGCAGGATCGGGATGCGGATCGCGACGCCCGCCAGGTTCACCAGGAAGAACATGCCCAGTTGGTGTGCCAGCCTGCGCGAGCGTGACTCCGGATAGGTCCAGTAGCGGTTCCAGATGAAGTTGCTGATGACCGCGCAGGTGAAGGAGATTGTTCCCGCGTAGACCAGCGGCATGTTGAAGAAGTGCGACAGCAGGTTGGCAATGCCGAAATCGATCACCGCGCCGAAGGCCCCCACGGCCATGAACTTTAGAAAACGGGTCCGCTCGACCGGACTGTTCATAATGGCGATCATGCAATGCCCAATTTTTGCTTGAAGTAGGGGATCGTGTTTCGCAGCCCTTGCGCCAGCGTGATGGTCGGGTCCCAGCCCAGGATCTCGCGGGCGCGCGTAATATCCGGCTGCCGGCGCTGCGGGTCGCGTGCGCTTCGCGCATCGGGCACGAATACTGTCCCGGCCTTGTTGCCCACCACCTCGTTGATCGTCTCTGCAAATTGGATCAGCGTCATTTCGACCGGATTGCCGATGTTCACCGGCAGATGCTCGTCAGACAGCAGCAGCCGTACGATGCCGTCTACCAGGTCGTCGACATAGCAGAATGACCGGGTCTGCTTGCCGTTGCCATAAAGCGTCAGCGGCTGGCCTAGAAGCGCCTGTTTAAGCAGGTTCGGGAGCGCGCGTCCATCCTCCAGGTCCATGCGTGGCCCGTAGGTGTTGAAGATGCGGACGATGCGCGTGTTCACACCGTGCTGCCGGTGGTACGCCATCGTCAACGACTCGGCAAACCGCTTGGCTTCATCATAAACCGCGCGCGTGCCGATCGGGTCCACATTGCCGGCATACGTCTCCACCTGCGGGTGGACGAGCGGGTCTCCGTAGATCTCGCTGGTGCTTGCCAGCAGGAAGCGCGCGTTGTGTGCTTTCGCCACGCCCAGCGAGTTGTGGGTGCCTAGCGCGCCGGCTTTCATCGTCTGGATTGGCAGGTTGAAGTAGGCCAGCGGCGATTGTGGGTTGGGGCTGGCAGGCGAAGCAAAATGCAGCACCGCATCGATCTTGCCGGGCAGAAAAATGTAATTGGAAACGTCGTGGCGGAAGAAGGTAAATTTCTCGTTGCCCATCAAGTGGGCGATGTTGTCGCGGCTGCCGGTCACGAAATTATCGAGGCCGATCACCTCGTGCCCGTCTGCAAGCAGGCGGTCGCATAGATGAGAGCCCAGGAAGCCGGCCGCGCCGGTGATAAGAATTCGCATGATGTCCTCAGGATTCAGAATTTTTGCGTATCAAATGATCGCCTCCCCCCGTTTGCCTGCCGCTGCGCTTGCGCACGAACAGGTTCACGCTCGATGAGGCGGAATTACTTCCAATCGATCTTTGTGATTAAACCATCTCCGGTGATCTGATAGGCTTGCCCGTTGCCGGTGTCGATCAGCCATAGATTGCCCTGGTAAACGACTGCGACGAAATCGCCGTTCTGACCCTGGATCGGCTGCGGCGCCCAGACGGGGTTCTGCGGCTCAAGCCCCGCCGAGTCAGCGGATGGGAACATCACGCGCCGGTTCGATCCATCGCGGTCCATCACCACGAGCCGGTAGCGGCTGGTCTCGCTCTGCTGTGGAAAGATGGCCTGCAAGTACGCCAGTGAATACGCCTTCTCCTGTCCATTCGAGCGCGCCGGTGATGCCGTGAGGTACGCGAACATGCCCACCTGCTGCGTCAGTTCCACCTTGGCGTCGTTGGCGAGCGATGTCGCCTCCAGATCAAAGTACGGCGACTCTTCGTCGGTCACCGGCGCGGGCGCGGCCGTGTGATTGATGTAGTAAAGTGTCTTACTGCCGTCGCCGCCCCACGCGATCCCCGGCACCCAGGCCCAGTCGCTGTGCGTTTGGAGTGGGGTCACCTTTAGCAGCGGCGAAAGATATCCGCCATCCTGGCTCACCAGCCCGATGCCGTCCGGGCGCGCGTAGGCCAGCCGGCCGTCGCCCGAGAACGCAAACGATGCGCCCCACCAGCCGTAAACGCCCCCGCTATTCGCGTCCAGGAACTTCTGCGGCTCGCCGCCGACTCCCACTTTGTAGAGATCGTTATTCGCCTGCCAGCCAGGAGACGTGCCGCGCGGTTCCACAGTGGAGTACGCCACCGTGTTCGATCCATTCGGGTACCAGGCCGCGAAATGCACAACGTTTGCCGCCTTAAGCCAGATCGGGTTGGGCGTGACGGATTTCGTGCTTACCGCCCACAGTGTGTTGATCTGCTGGTCCGCCGGCTTCTTGGACTTCCGTGTAAAAAGCAGGTAGCCTCCATCCGGCGAGAGAGAAAGGATTCTGCCATCGAGGTCCCCGGTGTTAACCAGCAATCTGCGGTTCGCCGTCGAGGTATCCATGATCCAGGCATTGCCGCCCGCTAGATAGGCGATCTTGCCCGGTATCGGCAGCGGCGCGAACGACGCCTGCGCCCCGACCATCACGATCTCCGGCGTAGTGTCCTGAAGCATCACCGTCTTCACAATGGACCGGCTTGTCTCCACGCCATCTTCAAGTATGCTCCGGTACGTAACTTCCTGCTGCCCAGTCACGCCGGCTTGCACCAGCCGCTGCTGTCCGACGGGCAGGGACTCGTTGCGCACCACCTGCCGCTCGAACGGCACGGTCTGCGTCTCGGTTTGGAATTTCTCCAGCACGCGCGTCAGCTTGATGGCGTCGCCGCTATTCAGCACCGCGTAGAACGGCGGTTCCGATTTATCCAGCTCACCCGGTGTGATCCCCGCCTCCTGCAATGCCTGTGTGACGGTGCTGCCGCTCGGCACATCTACGTCGCGGGTTCTTCCGTCTGCGGTGATCGCAACGCTGATCTGCGCGCGTCCGGCCTGCGCGAGCTCGCAGGATGTCAGGCTCAACACCAGTGTTATGGCAAGCATGGTTCGCTGCCAGCTCTGTTGGAAGTTCGTTCGCTTTTGCACTGGTATAATCCGCCCTACTTGACCCGGCCCGTGACGGTCATGCTGCCGTCTTCGATGCTGATGCTCTCCAATCGAAAGCCGGTGGCGATCGGTCCGAGCCAGCCCGTGAACGCCTCTCGCACAAAAGCGCTGACCGCATCGTTCAATGCCTGCGGCGCCGCGAGCGGACCAAAATCGGTTTGCGTCACCTCGATCTTGGCTTGGCCGTTTTCATCGATGCTCGCTTGCAGCGTAATGCTGACGTTCGCGATGAAGACGCCGCTTCGTGCCTTGCCGAAGATCTTCATCTGGCCCGCGCGCAGCAGCACCCGCGGCTCGGTAATGACCGGCTTGGTCTCCTGCGCCACCTTCTCTGCCAGGTACGCCGTCAGTTGTGCTTCGGTCAGGTGCAGGGAGATGACGCCCGATGTCGCCCCGTCTTGGATCGCCTGCTGGATCTGCTCTTGCAGGCTTTGAGCATCTTGCGTCGAAATGGGAACGGTTCCGGTGGGATAGGCCGGGCCCCCGACGAAAATGGAACAAGCCAGGGTCGCGGCGAGAAGAGCGCAGATTGCGCTAAGAATTCCTTTCTTCATGGTCATCATTTTACAGAGGAATTACCCGGAGTTATTATAGCATGGGCGAAATTGAAAACAGTGACATGCCGCTCGCCGCGCAGATCGAGGCCCTGCTCTTCGTCGCAGCCGAAGCCGTCGCCCCCTCGCAGCTTGCAGAGGCCCTGGAAGTCAGCGTCTCCTCGATAGAGCTGGCACTACAGGAGCTCGATGCCGCTCTGCGCACACGGGGATTGCGCCTCCAGCGGCACTCCGGGCGTGTCCAGCTTACCACCGCGCCCGAGCTTGCCGCCTCCATCGAGCGCTTCCTCGGCTTGGAGGCTACGAGCCACCTCACCCGCGCCGCCCTGGAAACCCTTGCGATCATTGCATACCAGCAGCCCATCACGCACCCCCAGATCGATGCCATCCGCGGCGTGAATTCAGATAGCATGCTGAAGAGTCTGCTGAACAAGGGCCTGATCTACGAATCCGGCCGCACCGACGGCCCCGGTCGTCCCATCCTCTACGTCACCTCTCCGGCCTTCCTCCAGCATCTCGGCCTGAACTCCATCGCCGAGCTGCCCACCCTCGAGGTCGCGGAGGAGATTCCCGAGCACGACGAGATGCTGAAAGGCTGACGTTTGCTCCCAACTCCACTCGCTAGATTATCAGAGTCCCTTGCCGACTAGAGGTTCTATTGTTATCACCTCTGGTCGGCCGGTCAAAAGCGTCAGGGCCTGGGGAATGAGTTCCCGTGCCTCTTTCGTTTGTAACGCTGCGTCATGGGCTTCGGCCGAAGTCCAGATTTCGGTGACCCACGTGGTTTCGCTCTGCTCCGCGTCCTTGTTCACGATGTACACGCGGCATTCCGGGATCGACTCCATCGCATCGGCAGCCGCCGAAAGCAGCTTGATCAGCGCTTCACGATCATTCTCTTTGGTAATGAATTTGGTGTAATACCCGATCATCGGCTCCTCCGGGGCGCATCATGGAGTATCAGCCCACAGTCGCCGGCGTTGCTAGATTGGCCGGTGTAGCGATAGGCCGTCGGCTTCTTGTCATGCCCGTATTCATCCTGGCTGGCAAAGCGCGTCTCGCCCTCGAGAAGCACCCCGGAGCGAAGCGAAGTGGGCGCGGCCCATGGCGTAAGTCCGAGGCGATCTCATTATTGGGAGCATTCACGACCCGGTTCTTGACGCTGGCTGCCAGTGGGGATTACTCTTCGATCCAAGTGATGGCTGCAGGCAGCTTCGCGTGTTTGAAGAAGTAAACTGCTATATCGGCAACGCGATCAAAGGGTATACATTTACCCTCTGGTATCGGCGTTGGTGTACCGCCCGAAATCAAATTCATAATACTCCCTTGGCTTCTGGCCTGGGGTATCTGCGGCAATCAAATACGGAGGCTCCCCGGAAGCAGTGCTATATTCTACAAACCCGTATGGCCTTCCGATGCCGATAGTCAATGAACCCGCGCTGAGAGACTTCAGGATTACGACGCGAGATTCATACGTGTGAAGCATACTCAATAATAGATCCCTTAAATCCTGTTCCTCCTCGACTACAATTTCTTTCTGGTCTGCATATAAGTTGATCAGCCGGAATCTGTCCATTGGTTAGTCCTCAATAGGGCAGTCTTAAGACCCTGAAAATCCGGTCGTATTCATCCGGACCAATCACGCGTAGCATCGAGTCCGGCGGCAACATGCGATGCAAATATTGACGGCAAGATGTGCATTGAATTACATTTACGATGGGGCCCCGGAGATATTTTCGCGCCTGAGTTTGGCCCTCTTTCCAGAATTATTAACGCGGTTTCGCGTTTCGGATTCTAGTGCAACTCGTCATATTTCGTCGATGACGCAATGCGTATTCCCCACGCCGCTGACCCATCGAAAGACTGATCTACCCATCCCCCCATTTTCCGATTTATCAATTCCCCATTCCCAAATCCCGGTTTTCCACCAAACATTGTAGTACTAATACAAGGGCGTACACGGGCGTACAAACTCAGCCGTTGACACTGGCACGCATGTTCCGTATCATGATTGCATGAGATTGCTCTCGTCTCCCTCTAAACAGGCCGCGAATGCTCCATTCGTCCGTGCGCGTCCAGCTCGGCTGCACCTTACTGTCGCCCCCCAACCGTTCCTCTTTCACCGCGAACCGTTTACTGCTCAGTTTTTGCTGGCTACTGGTCGCTATTTGCTAGCAACCGGCAACCCTCTGCCGCCCTCCTCCGATTTTACCTTCTCCTTCCTTCGCGTCCCTTCGTGGACTTTGTGGTTAAGGCACTTTCCCTTGTCCCATTCGACCCTCTATTCGAACCTCCCCTCTTTCGCAACCCATTTACCCGTAATTTACGGCAAGCAAGCCCCATTCGAACCTCTTTTTAAGCACCCGATTCTCATCTTCGCCCCGGCCTACGATCTCATCGGGCCTCTGCATTTGCTCTTGGCTGAGGGCTGAAAGCTGATAGCTCCTAGCCCGATGATAAAATCACAACACGCAATGAACATCCTGCCGGGGAGGGCATCCTGGCATAGCCTGAGAAAAAGAATCGGCGAGGAATAACATCATGCAGGAACGATTGCAAAAGATCTTGGCGCAGGCGGGCTACGGCTCCCGGCGCGGATGTGAAGAGCTCATCACCGCTGGGCGCGTGCGTGTGAACGGGCAGGTGGCCGAGCTGGGCCAGAAGGCCGATCCCGCGGCCGACCATATCAGTCTCGATGGCAAGCCCATCGCCGCTCGCGAAGCCCTCACCTACATCGCCATGTACAAGCCCCGCAACGTGATCTCCTCCGTTGACGATGAGATCGGGCGCACCACCGTGCGTGACCTCATCCCCGAAGCGGGGCATCTCTATCCAGTCGGCCGCCTCGATTGGGACAGCGAAGGCCTGATCCTGATGACCAATGATGGAGAGCTGACCAACCGTCTCACTCACCCTCGCTACGGCCATCAGAAGGAATATCGCGTGCTCATCGCCCGCCACCCCGACTCGCAGCAGATGGAAGCCTGGCGCCGCGGCGTTGTTCTGGAAGATGGTGAAAAAACAGCGCCCGCCGACGTTTACGTCGAAGGGCGCGCTGGCAAAGGTGCCTGGTTGCGTGTCACCATGGGCGAGGGTCGCAAGCGCCAGATCCGCGAGACCGGCTCGCTCCTCGGCCTGCCCGTTGTGCGCATCGTCCGCATACGCATCGCGTCCTTGCTATTGGGGACTCTCAAACCCGGAGAATGGCGCCACCTCACCGACCGTGAGATCGATGAGCTAAAGGGCCGCAAGGTCGCGCCCCCGCCGCGCCGCGCCAGGCCCGGCAGGTCCAGCCGCTCCACTTACAAGAAACCGGCCGGTCGCCAGTCCACTTCACCCTCGCGCTCATCCGCCAAACCGGGTCGCTCCACGAACAAGAAACCTGCCGATAGACACACTCCCTCGTCCAAGCGTCCACCGTCCCGGCGTAAGTAAAAGAATTATTTTGCGAATTCAGTCAGTATGCGGGCCATGTGGCGTGCATGCTTTAGATACAGGTCAATGCGGATGTTCTCGTTGGGCGCGTGCGCACGTGTATCGGGATGTCCCAACCCCGCCGTCGCCACCGGTAGGTGCAGGTCATGCACGAACGGGTGACTCGGCCCCGAGCCTCCCACCAGCGGCACCAACTGCATCGGCATCTCGTAAACTTCTTCCGCCGTGGCAGATACCAGTTGGATGAATGGGTCATCTGGGCTGGTTCGCGCCGGAGGGTCGCCGCCCAGGTCCGTGATCTGCACATCGGAGAAACCCTGCTCATCCAGGTGCGCGCGCAGCTTCCTTCGGATGTCCCCCGGCATCTGGTTCGGCACGAGCCGGAAGTCAACCTTGGCAGATGCCCGCGCCGGCAGCACGGTCTTCGACCCTGGCCCCTGGTAACCCGATGTCAGCCCGCAGATCGTGCACGTCGGCGTAAAGACTTCCTCCACTCGCAGGTCCACGCCGCGTGATAATCCTTTGATGAACTGTTTGACGCCATACCGCGACGTGTATTCATCTGCCACCTCCGGCATCGCGCTCATTAGCTCGAGATCGCGCGCCGACGGTTCTTGGACCCGGTCGTAGAACCCCGGTATCCTGATTTTCTCGTCCGGCCCCTTAAGCGTGCTCAGCGCCCACACCAATCGCCACGCCGCGTTCGGGAAGATCGATCCGCCCACACCCGAATGCACGTCCGACGTTGCAGTCTCGACGCTCAGCTCCACATAGCAGATACCGCGCAAGCCCAGATACTGCATCGGCACGTCGCGATGATCCACCCCGCCGAACTCCCAGATGCAGGCATCGGCCTTCAGCCGGTCCTTGTTCTGCTTGATGAACTCGAACAGGTTAATGCTGGCAGTTTCTTCCTCGCCCTCGATGATGAACTTAATATTGCATGGCAGTTCGCCGTCCGCATCCAGGAGCGCATCGATCGCAAACAGGCGCGCTGCGATGTGACCCTTATCGTCGCTCACACCGCGGCCGTAGAGCTTCCCGTCCCGCAGAGAAGGCTCGAACGGCGGCGTCTCCCATAGCTCCAGTGGCTCGGGCGGCTGCACATCGTAGTGGTTATAGATCAGCAGTGTCTTGTCCGACTTGCCGCTCCGCTCTCCGAACACCACCGGCGCGCCCGGCGTGTTCATGACTTCCACCTTGAAGCCGCGCCTCTCGAGCATTCCGGCCACCAGGGTAGCACACTCTTTGAGCCCAAGGTTCTGCGCACCCACGCTCGGCTGCGCTACTAGCTTCGATAGCTCGGCGATGCTGCGATCAAGGTTCTTTTCCAGGTACGCGTCGATCTTCTTGTAGTTAGGCATCTTGCCTCCTTATCGGCGTTGGATTGGCTCGTCGCTTTGTTGCTTCCATGGCAATGCTGACATCATCTGAATAAGCCCGAAAGCCACGTGATCGAGTACGCGCCGGCAAATGCAAACAGGCTCATCTTGATCACCTGCCCGATCCAGCAGAACAGCAGGAAGCGCCAGAGTGCCATCTTCGAGAACTCCGGCTGCCACTCCTGCAATATCGAAGAACGGGTTGGGGATCGCCGCGAATGCGAGGATCGCCCAGCCTCCGTACTTCGCGACCCACGGCCCGATGCGCTCATAGACCTGGGTCCTCTCGATCACCGCCTGACCGCTGAACCCCGCGAGATAGCCCGATAGCTCGCCCAGTGCGCCGCCGGTGCCCGCCGCGAGTGCGACGCCCGCCGGGTGAAAGATGCTGCCCATCGCGAATACTACCGCCACGCCCGGCGCAGGCAGGAACACCGTGGCATTGGCGAGCAGGGCTATCAGGAATATCCCCGGATAGCCGTAAGCGGCAAAGCTCCGGATGTGATCGCGGATATCGTACACATATACAGTGACCGCGATGACCGCAGCAAGCGCCAGGATGCGCAGGACGTTCGTCAGTAGGCTCGAACGCCTGGACGATTTGGCCGTTGCTGTTTGCTCGCCTCGCTCAGGCGGACTCTTCAATGGTGACTTCAACGATCTTCACGGCAGGGGATTGGGTGCGCTGGGGGTCGCGCGCCGGGATCGACATAAGCACATCCATGCCCTCGACCACCTGCCCGAAGATGCTGTGCTTATTGTCCAGCCACGGCGTAGGCACATGTGTGATAAAGAATTGCGAGCCGTTGGTGCCGGGGCCGGCATTCGCCATGGACAGCATGCCAGGCTTGTCGTGCTTGAGGCTCGGATGGAACTCATCGCCGAACTTATAGCCCGGTCCGCCGCTGCCGGTGCCCGTGGGGTCGCCGCCCTGCACCATAAAATCATTGATGACCCGGTGAAAGATCAGGCCATTATAGAATCCTTCACGCGCCAGGAAGACGAAATTGTTAACGGTCTTCGGCGCCTTGTCGGCGAACAGCTCGATTACCATGGTGCCCTTGTCAGTCTCCATGCGGGCCTTGTAATTCTTCTTGGGATCGATCTGCATTTCAGGTGCGGACTTCCATTGTTTTGCCATTTGCTCTCCGTAAGTAGTAGGATTTTATTCTGGCGCTCGCATTGGATCAACGCTGTGCCCAGAATTCATCAAGATGTTCTCCGGAAAAGATCAACCGAGCAGAGTTTGGATGCGGGCGGCCACCATGTCCAGCGCCGCGGTATTGAAGCCGCCTTCTGGGATGATTACATCTGCATAGCGCTTGGATGGTTCGACAAACTCGAGATGCATCGGACGGACCGTGGACTGGTATTGCTTGATGACCGAATTGGTGGTTCGACCGCGTTCCTTTAGATCTCGCTCCAGCCGCCGGATGAAGCGGATGTCGGCATCGGTGTCCACGAATATCTTGATGTCAAACAGCGCTCGCAAGGGAGCATCCACGAAAATGAGGATGCCCTCCACAAGGATAACCCGATGAGGAGCCACGGTGAAAGTCCGGTCGGTGCGGCTGTGTGTGGAAAAGTTGTAGATTGGCACCTCCACCGCCTTGCCGTCTCGTAAGCTGGTGACGTGCTCGATCAGCAGCTCTGTCTCCAGTGAATTGGGATGGTCGAAGTTGACCTCCGCCCGTTGCGTGGGGGGGAGGCCGGTTAGATCCTTGTAATAGGAGTCGTGCTGGAGAAATGCGATCCGGTCAGGGCCGACGCGATTGAGGATCTCCTGCGCAACCGTCGTTTTTCCGGACCCCGAACCGCCCGCAATCCCGATGACCAGTGGGCCGGGATGCATCATGCCGAGATTATACCTGTAGAAGAGGCCATTGCATTCGCTGCAGAGAAAGCCCAATCACCAGAAGAAAAGGATTCTTGCCTTGCATTGGCCTACCTGGCGATCTTGGCGCCCTGTCGGTTCCAGGCAGCTCACAAAGCGACTACATACCTGCCATATACGCAAGGCCCACAGTGCCGGGACCTGCGTGCGTGCCGACAACCGGGCTCACCGACGAAAGTACAGTTTCCACTGCATTCAGCTCTTTGCTGGCACGTTCAAGAAGTTGACGTGCTTCCTGCTCCGCGTTTGCATGTAAGGTAGCCAGATGGATATTGGATTGCCCCTTCACCTGTGCCGTGACCAATTCGAGCAGACGGTCCAAAGCCTTGCTCTTCGTGCGCACCCGATCCTCCGCCTCCACGCGCCCATCCTTTAGGGCCAGGATCGGCTTGAGGTTCAAGGCAGAGCCGATGAAGCGCTGCGCGCCCCCGATGCGACCGCCCCGGTGCAGGAACTCCAGCGTGTCCACCGCAAAGTAGACGCCGACATGATCGCGGCTCTTTTCCACAAGTGCCTGGCATTCCTCCAGGCTGGCGCCCTGCTCAGCAGCCCGCGCTGCAGTAAGAACCTGGAATCCCATCGCCATTGCCGTCGAGTGGCTATCGACAATAGTCACTTTTTCGGCAGTCGTTCCGAGTGCCTCGCGAGCCTGGATGGCAGATTGCATTGTGCCGGACAGCTTCGCTGAGATGAAGACCCCCATGACCGTGAAGCCTTGATCCGCCAGAGACTGGAAGGTCTCCTGCATCGTCACGACGGATGCCTGCGATGTGCTGGGCATGACCTTGGTATTCCTGAGGCGGGCGTAGAACTCATCCGGTTGAATATCGATGCCATCCCGGAAGGATTCTTCGCCCCATATCAGCACCTGCGGCACGACCGTAATACCGTGTTTCCTGGCGAGTTCAGTGGGAATGTAGGCTGTGCTGTCCGTGACAAATGCGAGCGCCATCGGGTTCCTCCGTAAGAATCATACATGTTCCCCAGTATATCAACCCCCCGAGGCGCTGTGACGGTGCACAAGGGCAGGGAAGGGCCTTATGATATAATCATTTCCGGCAAGCCCAGGTCGCACGCAGATTGCATCGAGGAGTTCTCACTTGGCCTTCAACCCCATAAACTGGCTGTTAGGCCTGTTCTCACTGGACATCGCGATAGATCTTGGCACCGCGAATACGCTTGTTCACGTGCGAGGCAAAGGAATCGTTATTAATGAGCCCTCGTGGGTGACCATCGACAAGCGCTCCCGTTTACCCCTGGCAATAGGACTTGAAGCGAAGGAAATGGTCGGGCGAACCCCCGGAAACGTGGTGGTGGTGCGCCCTGTCCGCGATGGTGTGATCTCCGAGTTCGACGTAACCCAGGTAATGCTTGAGTATTTCATCGGAAAGGTGCATGAACAAAGCGTCGTCCCGCTGCCGCGTCCCCGTGTGGTCGTAGGGATTCCGACCGGCGTAACGGAAGTGGAGAAGCGCGCGGTATATGATGCAGTAATGGCATCCGGCGCACGGCAGGCGATGCTTCTTGAGGAGCCGATTGCGGCTGCGTTGGGGGCGGGCCTGCCGATTAATGAGGTGCGCGGCTCCATGGTAGTGGATATTGGCGGCGGTACGACCGAAGTGGCGGTGATGTCAATCGGAGGCGTGGTTGCTTCGAGGTCTCTGCGCGTAGCCGGCGACGAGATGGACCAGGACATCGTCCAGTATCTCCGAAACAAGTACAATCTGCTGATTGGCGAGGGCATCGCAGAGCACGTGAAGTGGCGCATTGGTTCGGCATATCCACTACAGCCCGAAAAGACTGCAGAGGTCCGCGGCCGAAACCTTGTGACGGGTCTGCCGGAATCGATCGAAGTCTCCTCAGTGGAGATCCGGGAAGCGCTGGCAGGCTCCGTGCAGGTGATCATCGATACCGTCCGGGATGCGTTAGACGAAATCCCGCCCGAGATCGTGGCCGACCTTATGGATATTGGCATCTGCCTGGCAGGCGGCGGCGCGTTGCTGCAGGGCCTCGCAGACCGCCTCACGGATGAGCTAAAATTACGTGTGTGGGTGGCCGAAGACCCGCTGACCTGTGTTGCGCGCGGTGCAGCGGCCATCTACGAAGATTTCGATGTGCTTAGCCGTTATCTTGTCGGTCTAGAGCGCGGCAGCACCCGTCACAGCGTCTAGTGCGAACGGTGCTCTCCGCAGCAGACTAAACTCCGTCTTAGATGCGAGCGTGACGTTCCTCAAAAATGAAATACCTGTTCTCTAGAACATTGCAAACTACTATCGCGTTCTTGATCGTTGGGGGAGTCTTGGCGTTGGCGTTCGGCGGCTATTTCAGCTCTGCTTCGAATCAGGTGACGGGAGGTTTGGTTTCGGTCCAGGAGTGGTTCGCGACGCGCTCCCAGGCTATCCAGGAATTTATGGGTGCGCCGCGCGACCTCGTTAGCCTGAGGACTCAGAATGCAGAGCTCTCGGCAGAAGTGTCCCAACTACAGGCGCAGGTGATCGATCTGCAACAGCGCGTGAACGAGACCGAGATCCTGGCCGCATTGGTGGATTTTTCGCGGGCGAGCCCGGAAAGCAGTTACAAGGCTGCTTCAGTCATCGGTCGTGATCCGAGTCCCTTCCTGCACTACGTCATCATCAACCGTGGTTCCAACGAAGGCATCCAGCGCGGCATGCCGGTGGTGACCAATGAAGGTCTGGTGGGACGGGTCGATGCCGTTATTGCAGACGCAGCGCGGGTTCAACTGGTGACGGACTCGGTTTCATCTGTAAATGTGCACCTGAAGAATGCCAACACCGATGCCGTGCTAGTGGGCTCCGTGACCGGCGATGTGTCCTTGGACCTAATCTCGCAGGATGCCACTGTGAATGCAGGCGACCTGATCCTGACGTCTGGCTTGGGCGGCGGATTTCCACCGGAGCTGATCGTGGGCCAGGTTGTAAATGTCCGTAAGCTGCCCGCGGAGCTGTTTCAGCAGGCGACGGTCCAGCCCGCAGTGGACTTCAGCCGCTTGCAGATCGTTCTCATCATCACGAACTTCCGGGCGATCGACACTACACCACTAATACCTACGGCCTCTCCCTGATATGCGCAACCTGGTTGCTATCCCGCTGCTGGGGCTGGTGGTCATCGCTCAGTCAGCGATCGTGCCGGCGTTTACCATGCTGGCGGGTTTCGCGGATGTGATGCTGGTGCTGCTGGCCGCGTGGGCTCTGCAGGAAGGCGTGAACACCGCCTTTCAGTGGGCATTCCTCGGAAGCTTGATGATCAGCTTTGTCTCGCATCTGCCGTGGTTCATTTATCTAGGCGGTTATGTCGGCGTGGTGATGCTCGCGCGCCTCCTGCAAAGGCGTGTCTGGCAGGTACCCTTACTGGCGATGTTTACCGTGACATTCCTGGGAACTATCCTTATGCATGTGCTCTCCTTCAGCTATCTGCGTTTATTCGGAAGCCCGCTTTCGTTGAGTGACTCCATGGGGCTGGTAACACTGCCCAGCGTGCTGCTCAACCTGCTGATTGCGATCCCGGTATTCGGCATCATGCGGGACCTGGCGCGTTGGGTCTTCCCAACCGCGGAGGCAGCATGAGTTCATCAACCTCCCCCGGCACCGTTCGCTTTGAGACCTGGCGGCTTATGGTGGTGTTCGTTGGGATCCTGGTTGTGCTGGTATTGCTGATCGCGCGCCTGCTTGCTCTGCAGGTCTTTGGCAGCCAGGAGTGGACCGACCTGGCAATAGAGAACTACACCAAAGATATCAGCACCGCGGCCGTGCGCGGGATCATCTATGACCGCAACGGATCGATCCTGGCGCGAAACGTCGCATCGTACAACATCGCCATTACGCCGGCGTATCTGCCGGACGACGACGCGGATGTGCAAAGGATCTATCGAGCGTTGTCCACGCTGACCGGCATCCCGGTGAACCAGGGGACACTGGAAGAAGCCAAGCTATTCGCGCCCTGCGTGGAAGGCCCGGGAATTTCGCAACTGGTTGCTCTCGGAGACTCGCTGGCTCCTTATAGCCCGGTGGAAGTGAAGTGCAATGTCAACGAGGATGCTGCCAGACTGGTGGAGGAGCACTCATCCGACTGGCCGGGCGTGGCGGTTGAGATCAACCCTATCCGTGACTATCCGACCGGTTCGCTCACAGCCAATGTGTTGGGCTACCTGGGACCCATCCCAGCCACCTTGGAACAGGAATACAGGGCTAAGAATTTTGTTCCCAACCGTGACAAAGTCGGGCTATGCGGGCGTCGAGCTATCGTTGCAGGAGATACTGACTGGCACCAACGGCAAACGTGTCGTCCAGGTGGATGTGGCCGGCAAGGAACTCCGGAACCTGCAGCCGCCTCAACCTCCGGTGCCGGGGTTCAACGTCACGTTGACATTAGACACGCGGCTCCAGGCTGCTGCTGAGGCATCACTGCAGCGCGAGATCGATTTCTGGAATCATTGGTTCTACGGGAATACCGGGCAGCAACGTATCTCGAGCGGGGTGGTGATCGCAATGAATCCGAAGACCGGCGAGATACTTGCCATGGTGTCTTATCCCACGTACGAGAACAACCGGATGGCGCGCATTATCCCGTCGTACTACTATGACCAGGTGAGCAAAGACCCACGGCACCCGCTGCTGAACAATGCGATCCAAAGCGAGTATCCGCCGGGATCTGTCTTCAAACTTTCGGCGGCGAACGGTGCGCTGAATGAAGGCGTGGTCTCCGGCCCCAACCAGGTAATATTTGCGCCGGGCAAACTGGAACTGTGCGAGCAATTTACACCGAATGAGCCGTGTGGGCCGAATAACACACGGCCTTTCGTCGACTGGGTCTACGATACCCGGCCACAGGGCTTCGGGCAGATCGACTTTCTGCACTGCATCGCCTACTCCAGCAACGTGTGCTTTTACAAGCTGGGCGGCGGCTTCGGCGATGAAATCCCGAACGGCGGACTGGGCATCTTCCGGCTCGGAGAATATGCGCGTGCGTTGGGCTACGGAGCCAGGTCAGGTGTGGAGCTGCCGGGCGAGGCCAAGGGCCTGATCCCAGACCCGCAATGGAAACGTATCAACCAGGGAGAGAACTGGTCAACGGGCGATACATATATTGCCACGGTGGGGCAGGGTTACGTGCTGGCGACGCCGCTGCAAGTGCTGATGTCTGGCGAGACGATGGCGAACAGCGGCAAGCTGATGCAGCCGACGGTTGTCCGGCAGATCTCTGACAGCGAAGGCAAAGTGCAGACCGTGTTCTTCAATCCACAAGACTTCAGCCTGTGGATGCCCAAGCTGGTGACCGACCAGGAAGGCCGTGCCCATCAGGCGTGGGCCAACCTTACGGCCTCGACCACCGCGGACGAGCTGCCTGCGGGAAGTTATCAGATCTCGCCATTCGTCCCGAACCTCAAATGGGATATCACAAAAGATCCGCGCATCGAGATCTTCAATTGCGGCGGAGGCAACTGCCTGCCGACCAACTCAAAGAAGGTCGTGGATGCGAGCGTGGTGAAGAACGTGCAGGCAGGGATGCGCCTCGCCGTGACAGACCCGGGGGGCACGTTGCATAAGGTGTTCACGCAGGATTACCCGCTGCCGATCGCAGTTGCCGGCAAGACCGGGACCGCTGAGTATTGCGACGATGTGGCCCTCAAGGCCAACCGCTGCCAGTTCGGGTCCTGGCCCACGCATTCATGGACGCTGGCTTTTGCTCCGTATGAAGATCCGGAGATCGTGATCATGGCATTCGAGTACAACGGCGGCGAAGGCGCGTCGGTGGCTGCGCCAGTGGTCGGAAGGCTGATGCAGGCTTACTTCGAGTTGAAGTCGATCGATCTGGCAAAAAAGGGCGGGGGGTAAGGCGGGAGAACTGAGCGGTTAGGCGCCAGGGCCGCTAAGAGAGCGAAGCACCGTGCGATGGGGAGCCCGTGCATCGTCTTGAGGGATCGCGTGGCCGATCTCCCATGCTATAATCTGCGCATATTCATCGGCAAAATGAACGATCTAACCTCCATCATACAGATCAAGGGTTTGCGAGACAGCCTGCTAGTCTCGCTGTCCGATGCGTCCTGGGAAGTGCAGAGCGCGGCCCTGCTCGCGCATATCGACGGGCAGCCGGCGTTCTTTCAGGGCGCGCGGCTGGCACTGGACGTTGGCCCGCAGGTGCTCAAGGTGAATGAGATGGTGGAACTGCGCGACCGTCTTTCGGAGCGGAGTGTTTCACTGTGGGCAGTGGTGAGCGAATCGCCAACAACGGAGAAGACCGCACAGTTACTCGGGCTGGCGACGCGGGTCTCGAAGCCTCGCCCGGAGGAACAGTACAGCCACGCGGTCCAAAATATCACCGATGAGACCGCCCTTTTTCTGAACAAGACGCTGCGATCAGGAACGCGCGTGGAGTTTGCGGGGAACGTAGTGGTGTTGGGCGATGTGAACCCAGGGGCAGAGATCGTTGCGGAGGGCAGCGTGATCGTGTGGGGACGGCTGCGGGGCGCCGTATCGGCGGGGTCGAAGGGCAATGCAAACGCAGTGGTGTGCGCTTTGGACTTATTCCCCATGCGTCTCCAGGTTGGAGATGAATTGTTGAGTGCTGCGGACAGGAAAGAGACCGGAAAGCCGGAAATGGCTCTCCTGCGCGACCGCAGCATCGTCGTTGAATCCTGGCAATCCGGCAGCATAGGATAATTCATGGCCTCTCAAGTGATCACGGTCTCATCGGGTAAGGGCGGCGTGGGCAAGACGACCACCGTGGCCAATATTGCGGTGGCCCTGGCAGCAGGCGGCGCCAGGGTCGTTTGCCTGGACGGCGACATCGGTCTGCGAAACCTTGACGTGGTGATGGGGCTTGAAAACCGCATCGTCTACGACATCGTGGACGTGATCGAGGGCCGATGCAAGTTGCGGCAGGCAATGATACGCGATAAGCATTTGCCGGAGCTGCACCTAATCCCGGCGGCGCAGACACGAGACAAGAACGCCGTGTCTCCGTCGGATATGATCCGGGTGTGCAATGAGCTGCGGCCGGACGTCGATTACGTGCTGATCGATTCTCCGGCGGGCATCGAGCGCGGGTTCCGTAACGCCATTGCCGCCGCCGACCGAGTGCTGGTGGTGACCAACCCGGAAGTGTCCGCCGTGCGCGACGCGGACCGGGTGATCGGCATCCTGGAAGCTGAAGAGAAGCGATCGTCTGCATTGATCATCAATCGGTTGAACCCTGTGCTGGTAAAGCAACATGACATGCTCTCCGCGGAGGACGTGCTCGACCTGCTGGGAATCCCACTGATCGGCGTGGTGCCCGAGGACGAGACCGTGCTGGTGGGCTCGAACCGCGGGACGCCGGTGGCGTTGGACCTGAAGAGCCGGGCGGGGCAGGCGTTCCGGAACATCGCCAAGCGGATCAAGGGTGAGGAAGTGCCATTCCTGGATATGGACAAGCAAGCCGGCCTCTGGAGCCGCCTCCAGAAGATCACGGGGAGGCGATAATGAACTGGTTTGGGTTGGGCCGTAAGCGCAGCGCACAAAATGCCAAAGAACGCCTGCAGCTCGTGTTGATCCATGACAGGACAGACCTGACGCCGGATGAGTTGAACGCGCTCAAGGATGAGATCCTGCAAGTTATCTCGCGGCATATCGAGATCGATTCGGAAGCGGTGCAGATCGCGGTGGAGCACGACGGCCGGTCGCAGCGGCTGGTGGCGGATATCCCTCTCAGGAGCGTGACACGCCATCGCGCGGGATAGCTTATGCGCGGTCTTTCCTGGAGAAACTTCGATTTCCTGCTGCTGGGCGCAGCTGTGCTTGCCAGCGCGTTCGGGGCCATGATGATCCGGTCGGCGATCGCCGGCAACGAGAATCTGGCGGGCTATGATACCCGCCAGGTTTATTTTGCCGCGGCGGGTGCGATCGTCATCATTATCCTGGCGAGTATTGATTACCGTTACTGGCTTTCGATCCATTGGCCGATCTACATTGTAATGATGCTGTTCCTGATGTCGCTATCAGGATTGGGGCAGGCGGCGTTCGGCGCACAGCGCTGGTTCCAGGTGGGCGTGCTGTTCGTCCAGCCTACCGAGTTTGCCAAGCTGGTGGTGATCCTGGCGCTGGCGCGCTACTTTGAGAAGACGCAGAATGAGCCGCGCGACCTGCGATGGCTGATCCAGAGCCTGGTGTGGGTGTGGGGGCTGGTGATCTGGATCCTGCTGCAGCCGAACCTATCGAACGTGATCGTCGCCATGTTCATCTGGGTGGCGATGGTGTGGATGAACGGGGTCAAGGTCAAGCAGATCGCGTGGCTGGGCCTGGCGGTGGTGGTGCTTGCCATCATAACCTTCCCGCTGCTGCAATCGTATCAGCAGGCACGCGTGCTCAACTTCATTCACTCGGACCCGAACGCCCGCAACGGCGCGACCTACAATGTTTCGCAGGCGCTGATCGCGATCGGGTCTGGGGGGCTGTTCGGCAGGGGCTATGGGCATGGGACGCAGACCCAACTGCGGTTCATGAAAGTGCGGCACACGGACTTTATTTTTTCGGCGGCGGCGGAGGAATTTGGGATCGTGGGGGCTGTGCTGGTGCTGCTCATGGAAGCGATCATTATCTGGCGCTGTTTCCGCGCCGTGCAGAAAGCGCGCGATCTTTCGGGGGCGATGCTTTCGTTCGGCGTAGCGATGCTGTTGTTCTTTCAGAGCGCCGCGAACATTGCGGTCAATCTGAACCTGATCCCGGTATCGGGGCTGCCACTGCCGTTCATCAGTTATGGCGGCTCGGGGTTGATGGCGCTGATGATCGGGATCGGGCTGGTGGAAAGCGTGGTGATGAGACATAAGCCGCTGGACTTCTAGGGGATCTTTGGATTCGGGAGAGCAATGACAGATCACATCAAGCCGGCGCGAGTGCGAGTGGCGCCATCCCCCACGGGGCATATGCATTTGGCAACCGCGCGCACGGCACTCTATGACTATCTATGGGCGAGAAAGACGGGCGGCAAGTTCGTGCTGCGGGTGGAGGACACAGACCTCAAGCGAACGGTGCCCGGCTCGGAGCAGGAGATCATGGATGGGCTGCGCTGGCTGGGACTTGAGTATGACGAAGGCCCGGATGTGGGCGGGCCGTTCGGGCCGTACCGGCAGACCGAGCGGCGTGACATCTACACCCAGCACGCGCGCATCCTGGTGGAGAGCGACCATGCGTATCCGTGCTTCTGCACGCCGGAGCGGCTGGAGAAAGTGCGACAGGAGCAGAGGCAGAAGAATGCTCCGCCGTATGATGGGCTGTGCCGGCGCATCGATCCGGATGAGGCGGCGAAGCGGGTGGCGCAGGGGGAACGGCACGTAATCCGGTTCAAGATGCCGAAGGAAGGAACTACGACGGCGCACGACATGCTGCGCGGGGACATCCTGATCGAGAACAAGAACATCGACGACTACGTGATCCTGAAATCGGACGGGCTGCCGACGTATCACCTGGCGGCGATGGTGGACGATCATTTGATGGAGATCACGCACGTGCTGCGCGGGGCGGAGTGGCTGAGCACGTTCCCGCTGCACGTCAACATCGTGCGCGCTTTCGGATGGCAGGAGCCGGAGTGGGTGCATCTCTCCCTGTTCCTGAAGCCGAGCGGCAAGGGGAAACTGTCGAAGCGGGATGCGGCAGAGGCGATCAAGGATGGGTACTCGGTATTCGTCAAGGACATGCAAGACCTGGGATTCATACCCGAGGGCGTGCTGAACTGGATCGTGCTGATGGGCTGGGGCGTGGCCGAGGATGACGTGCTGAGCATCCGGGATATGGTCGAGCGGTTTGACCTATCGAAGTTGACCGTCTCGCCGGCGGCGATCAATTTTGCAAAGCTCGACCACTTCAACGGCACACACATCCGGATGCTATCGGACGCGGACCTGGCGAGACGCATCAAGCCTTTCTTTGAGAAGGCCGGGCTGAGCGGTGACGGATGAAATGCTGATGCGGGTGACGCCGCTGCTCAAGCTGCGCCTGACGACGCTGGATGAGGCAGTGGACATGGCGGGCTTTTTCTTCCGGGGCGATGTGCGGCCCAATGCGGAGGATCTGATAGCGAAGGGGCTGACACGCGAGCAGGCGCTGGATGCGGCGCGCAGGTCGCTGCAGCGCCCTGGAGCAGATCGAGCCGCTGACGGTGGAGAGGGCAGAGCCGCCGATGCGTGCGCTGGTGGAAGAGATGGGGCTTTCGGCGGGACAGGTGTTCGGCATCCTGCGGGTGGCGGTGACGGGGCAGAAGGTGAGCCCGCCGCTGTTCGAGAGCATGGAAGTCATCGGGCGGGAGAGCGTGCTGCGGAGGATCCGGACGGCGATCGAGGTTTTGGAGCAGGCGGCGTAACGAGGTCCGCCGATCTTTGGGAAGGCTCAACATGAGGAGAATGGGATGAGCGAACAGAAGGAACATTTCCTGGGGACTTATTTCGACCGGGAGGCCGTGATACGCGTGGCGCGATGGGTCGCGATCCTGTCGTGGGTGGTGGCGGGGATCTATCTGCTGGACGTGGTGATGAGCATCGGAGTCTTCGCGCTGCAATCCGTGCGCGGCATGCTGCCGGGCATGGGGTTCACCGATATCCTACAGAACGTGGTGTTCATACTGGAACGGCCGCTGCACGGGGTGCTGTATTTTGCGGCGATGCAGGCGGTGAGCAAGGGGTTGCTGATCATGCTGGACATGGAGGACAACACCCGGCGGGCGGCGAGGAAGTAGGGGAGGGCTATTCAGTTGTTAAGGTTCGGGTGGAGAGTCCCGCCTCCGGCGGGATCCGCTGAGGCGGGATCCCCAAAATCGGGGACGATGTCTCCGTCCCGCCTTCGGCGGGATCTCCGCTTCGCTACGACTTCGCTCCGACTGTCAGCTTTCAGCTAAGAGCAAATACAGAAGATCGGCGATTTATATCGCTGATCTGCGAAACGTCAGCGAGTTCGTCTCGCTGGACATGCGCAATAGTGGCTGGATGCCCGGTCGGCGAGTTGTCGCGGCATGCGCAATAGCGGCTGGATGCCGCATTGCGCGACATTGCGCGATGCGAATTCAAATGAGGTTCGAATAGTACTTGCGGATAGCCTTGTGAGCGCAGTGTGCTGCTATTAGAGAGACGGAACCGTAGGCCAAGGGCGATATGTGTTTGGCGACTATGCGACTTGGCGGGGATAAGAATATTAACGGGCGAAAAAACCGCGCGACTGCACGCTTCGCGTGGAGAGCGGCGAGTCGAGAGGGCTGAGCACGGGATGGAGGTGTGAGAACGGGTCCGGACTATCCCAGCCAACAGCGCAGGCGGAAGACGGCTGGAACCAACTCGTCCTTATTGAATACCGAGGCGGGAAGGAAATCGGAGCGGCGTCCGGGGGACAGCTGTGCGGGTGCGGAGCGCGGAGGCCTGGCTGGTCGGAAATGGAGATGCTGCGGGGAAACGTGGGGCTGCATGGAACTATGATACAGAACATACGTGCTAGTGTCAATGACAGAGTTTGTACGTCCGTGTACGCCCTTGTATTAGTACTACAATGTTTTGCGCGAGAGCGGCGAAAAATGGGGTAATGGATCATCGTGAATAAAGAATGGCTAGTAGATCCTGTTTAGTGACGAGTAGAAAGAGGAAAGCGCGGTCGGATGCCGGTTGGTGCGATGGATGATGGAACGAGGGGCGGCCCTTGCCCGAGTGCGTTCGGCATGTTAGAATAACGCCCGTTACTTGCATTGGGGCAAGACAACCGACTCTGGATCAGTTAGATAGCTTTGGGGATTGGTGCAACGGCAGCACGTCGCGCTCTGGACGCGAAAATTCAGGTTCGAATCCTAATCCCCAGCCTAGATAGGATGCAAAATACCGCTTTTCGGCGGTATTTTTGTTTGTATTGGACATTTTTGGAGAGTTAGGAGTTCAGCTAATTAATCGTCCGGCTGCTTCCAATCCGCACTTGTTGTGTTTTGGCTGACTGTGCCCCCGCTGCATGCGCCCCGTCCTTCTCACGTCCGGGAGGCCGCTACGTCGGCGCGGACGGCTGGCGACATCGTCTATCGGCGGTAGGCTCTCCGTAGCCAAGCTGTCCCGAAAATGGCCTTCAGGTGCATTCTGGCAATTGTCCTAGTTATTGGAATCGTCTGGGCATCTCAAAACCCCACCGCATCCAAGTACAGGGGACAAAAATGAAACTGTATCACGGGCCCGTTGTAAATCTCTGGTGGTACTAAAAGAGCACAAGGCAAACGCTGCTAGTCGTCTTCATCATCTTGCTCCTGGAAGTTGTGGCGAGCATTATCAAAGGGCCGTGAGCCTCTGACGGCGCAAAACATTAAACGCTCTTCGCCAATGCTCGCCTTTCCGCTTCCAGTTGCAGGCCAGTTGCATTTTGGGTGCAATTGGGAAAAGGCTCTGTAGTAACCATGCTCTCCAGAGACCGATTTGCCCTCCAACGGTACATTTTCCCAGCCAAGAGTGCTAAAATCATAATGTGAAAATCTACCTCGATTTGTGCGCCATCCAAAGGCCGCTCGACACACCAATCGAATTCGGATTGCCTTAGAAGCAGAAGCAGTTCTTGGTATTATCGCATTTTGCGACAACGGAAATGCTGAATTGCTTTCTTCAGGAAAGCACTGCTTTACGAAAGCGGGGCAAACCGTATTGCCGGTCCGAAGTGAACATGCTCTCGCTGTATGGCAAAGGCAAAAGCGATCTTAAATGTGACCGAAAAGGAAGGAAGAATCGCGAGCAGCAAACTTGATGACGTTTAGCATTAAGCCGCTGGATGCACTTACATCGCATTGGCAGAAGCAGGACACGCTCATATTCTTCACATGCGATGACAGAATTAATAAGTGCGCAAAGCGGGTTAAGGATTTAGCGGTGAAAGTAGTAAATCCTGTTGACTTAACTCAGGAGATTGAAAAATGAATACAGATACAAGACCTTTGATTGAGATCAACCAACAAGCAATCGCCTTGCTTTACAAAGAATTAGGTGTAGTTGATGCTGTTCGTTTCCTCAAACAATTTACTCAGGGATATGGGAACTACACCCAGGAACGGGATGTGCTTTTTGGCGCAATAAGTCCCTTGATGATATTGTGAGCGAAATCGAGAAGCGAAGAAAGGCGGCACGATAACGCATTCGTGGGCCGCAGACACTATACGCTGATGCTGAATTAGAATTAAGCGTATTGTGCCCTTGACACCCCCAACGGGCGACCAGTGTGCGATTGACCTCGCTCGTAGGGATGAGTTGCCTTTCAGAAGAGGATGCTACTGGTTGCAGACAGAAAAATACCCTATAGAAGGAATTGCAATCCAGAGACAGCGTTTAGTCGAAACGTGCCACAGAACAGTACAGCGTACAGGGTTTTCGACCGTGTGGAGGTGATCTGGAAACTGCCTAGGGCTGCCTCTGGATCAGGATACGCCGCAGCTAGGACTCGCGCAATAAGCGGTAAGGGGTCTTGCTCGTCCGACGAATCTCTACAGTCCATCCTTAGGTGATTCAAGAAAGGTGGAAATATGAACGATCAGAAGATACGCCGCTGGGCAGGTGGTTTTGGCATTGCGGGCTTCGTCGTGTTCCTAGCCGCGCTACCTCTCTACTTTGTTGGGGTCGGTCCAGGCGCACCGCTGGAGGACGCTGCTCAGTTCAGTGATCTCATCGCGCGGACCAATACCTTCATTCTCATCCGCACCGCTCTCGCAGATCCATTGATCTACGTCGGCTTCCTGGTTTTCCTGGCGGGATTTCGCCACCTGATCAGGCAGGCGCGCCCGGACTACGAGTGGATTGCCACGCTGGTCTTCGGCGTCGGCCTGGTCGTGATCACAGTGGAATTGGTGGGCGATGGCCTCGAGGCTGGCGCCGCTCTGGACACGTGGGTCAAGACCGATCCCACGGCCGTCAGGGCACTCATGGAGGGCAGCTTCCCGATGTTTGGAGCCCTCGGGCTCATCTTGTCTGCGCTCATGTTGGCCTCGGCGGGCTACGCCACCCTTGCCACTGGCGTGCTCCACAAGTGGACCGGCTGGTTTGCCTACGCAGCGGCGCTCATCAACCTGGCGGTCGCGCCTTCGATCCTTGGCGGCACAAACATCACCGGTTTCTACACGGCTTCCGGATATGCTCCTTTCATTGGCCAGGCAGTCATGTTGATCTGGTTCCTGGCGGCCAGCATCTCGATGATATGAAGAGGTAGCTGATATTCCAATTCCGACGATGGGGGTCGCCTTTCCCTTTGCGGTTGGGGAAACACGCTGTTGAAACTATCCAGAACAGAGACCGATTTACTGAAAAAAGGACTTCCGACAACGGGAGTCCTTTTTGCTTGAGAATGTGCCAATTAATCCTTCGAGGCGACTTTTTCCAGGTGGGGCATATCCTAGGGCGATGAGGTCGCCAGCTTACCTGCCAGGGACCTTTGAAGAAAACTGACACATCCGAGATCGCGAAGGTCTTTAGGCCGGCAGGCACGTAGCCCTCAGCCGCTGACCCATAAAAGAATGGTCCGGTGGCCTCACCGAAACCACTTACGCCTACGTCGGCTCCGCCGCCACCCCCGCCTCCTCCGCATCCACTCTTGCAATCAATGATCGGATTCACATCCGTCACCGTTGCGCCGGCCACCGCCCGATCTGAAGTCATGGTGAAATCAAAACCAAGCTGGGTTGGCGTCCTGCCAGCCGTCAATTGGATGGTTTGCACATGGATGATGTGTCCGGCGACGGGTACATCGATATTCACATTCCACGTTTGTCCGGCCTGAGGGGTTCGGCCCTGCATCGAATTGGAAAGTGCCTTGCCCGGGTTCGACTACACTGATCGCATTCACAACGATGTTCAGCGGCCAGGCAAAGTCCTTTCCGGTGATCTGATAGGCAAATGGTATTTGCTGAGGGCCTGCATCCGCAGCAGGGGCAGTATCGACCTGCTGATGGGGAACGTCCTGCCCGTTTGCATCGACAATATTGGAGTTGGAAATCACGACCGCGGAATTATCGATGCGCGTATCGCTCCACTGGTAACTGCCGGATAATACGTAGCCGTCACTCAGCTCTGCCACGCTTTTCAGGATGACCGTAAAACCGGCCGGCGCAGATTCCGCGGCGGAGCGTCGCAGCGCCAGTCGGGGCAGGTTGTGTCGGAGCCGAGGTTGGCAGTTCGATCACCGGGATGACTTGATCTGTCCCCTGCGCGACTTGAAAGTGAAGCGGGATCGACCAGTTCCTATAGCTTGTGTCGAATAGCAGGCATGGAATTTCAAGCGTGGCGTCCAGTACTTTAGCCGGCATCGGCTGTAATTCGAAGCGAGCATAGATGACGCCATCGTTCTGCTGATCAGGAGTTTCGGCAGCTGAAGTTGCCTTCTGAACACTTCCGTCTGCTGATAGAAGCCGGGGCATGTCCGTACAGGTTTGGGCGGCGGCTCCTCTCATTGTATATCCTTCGATCTTCGCGAGGAGCACTGTGCGCTGCGGATCCGCCGCGCCATTTTGTATGGTGACCGTCAGACCATCTTTTTGGACCGTCACAGGCGCAGACAGTACCCGCAGAGTGATCCCTTTTTCAACATAACCCACGCCGGGGATGTATCCGAGCAGGCGTCTCATGGCCTCCACAACCTGCGGAGAAAATACCAGCAACCCAATGATGAGCAGAACCAGCGTGATGGCAATGCCCCAGGCCAAACGGGGAGAACTGCGACGAAACGATTTCACTTCGGTCCTTTCCATAAGTTTGGATCGCAGACCGCTCACGAATGCAGGGTCTGCATCCGGCGCCGCCAGCAGATCGCGGAGCCGTGATTCCAATTCAGGAGACACATACTTATTCATGTTCGGCCTCCATCTGGCTTTTCAATCGGGCCAGCAGGCGATAGTGCATTTTCTTGGTGGCGCCTTCACTCTTGTGAAGCGCTTTCGCGATCTCGGCGAAGGGCAACTCGGCTATGTAACGCAGGCGGATCAACTCCTGTTCATCCTCGGGAAGCGCCTGGATCGTACGCAAGAGCGTCCCTCGTTGCTGTGAGCTTTCGATATCTCCCGCCAAGTCGGGATGGAATGGCGGCAGCATCGATTCCTCCAGAGGGACGTTCGGCGTGCGTCGATAGTGATCCACCACCTTATGGCGGGCGATGGTGAACAACCAGGCCGCGAAGTGGCCGTCCAGGCGGTGACGCGGCAAGGCCTCCAACGCCGCCAGAAAGGTTTGTGAGGTCAGGTCCTCGGCATCATGGGCATTGTTCGTCCGGTGATAGCAGTAGTGGTACAACCGCTGCACATAGCGGTCATATAGTAGGGCAAATCCCTCGGCTATCCGTTCTGGCAGCCCTGACCAAATCCAATTCATCTTGAGCTGAGGAAAACTGCATGCAAACTCCCTGTTTACGGTATTCTACCGGTTAAGACGGTGGAATCCGAAAAAAGGGACAGAATGGGGAGGTGCGGGCGGACCAGACCAAGGCGGAAGGGGAAAGTGCTGCAATCGCCTCGACTGCCGCGCTGCAGAAACTGTCCACACCAGAGACCGAGCTACCCGTAGGCCGGCTCATTTCTGAGGTTGCTTGCACAGGAGGCGTATAGATCGAAAACGGGCTCACCATGGGCACGTGTGCCAATTCCAGCAGAAAGGCAAGAACAATGTTAAACTCAGTAAGGCTCGATCGTATTCTGAGCCAGTGAGGGTAACAATGAAGGCAAACCTATTTCGAAGTGGGAATGCAGTATATTCTTGTATCCATGAGGGGAATCAATTAGATGATGATCGCTGAGAGTAACCCGATCCGCAGGACAGCCAGCCGTTTGGGATTCTGGTTTGCCATGCTGATGGCCGCAGTTGCCACGATAGGCCTGGGCTTTGCCGTTACCACGCTTCCCATGTCCGGGCCATTTTGCCGGAGCGGATGTGTATCCTATCCTTATGAGGCCGTTGCGGCATTCGTTCCCCATGATTACGTCTGGATGTATCCGGCTATTTTCATGGCGCCAATATTTGTCGTGCTGATGGTTTGCATTCACAATTATGCCCCGGATGACACGAAAATATTCAGCCAGATCGGCCTGGTCTTCTCCTTGATCTATGCGGCGGTAATGAGCAGCAACTACTTCATCCAGATCGAGGTCATGCAAGCCAGCATTCTAAAGGGAGAAATGCAGGGGCTGGTTCTCTTCTCGCAGTACAACCCGCATGGAATCTTCATCGCCCTGGAGGACCTGGGCTATTTGATGATGAGCCTGGCTTTTTTCTCCACCGCCTGGGTTTTTAGCAGAGCAGGCAAACTTGAAAGTTCCATCCGGTGGCTTCTCGTAGTAAGCGCTTTGTTGGCTTTCACAGCATACATCGTTCTGTCTTTGATCTATGGAAGAAACCTTGAGTACCGGTTTGAGGTGCTGATCATCACCCTTAATTGGACGACGCTGATCGCCGGCGGCGTGTTGTTAAGTATCTTCTTCAAACGGGCCTCGGGCAAAGGATAGATGGAAAAAAGGATAGGAATTTCTTCCTCAGCCAAGACGGGGGCGGTTGGAGCAATCATTGCCATCCTGGTGCTCACCGTATTGGAGTTTCCTGCTCCGATAGGTTTCGAAACCAGACCGCAAACGAACGTCTCTATCTTTTGGCTGCTGTTCTTCCTGGTAATCGTCGTTACCGAAATTGCAGCCATCCCTCTCATACTCAAGCGGCCAAGTCTCGGACGAAAGTTTGGAGTTGCTGCGGGAATTTTGAACATCCTTCAAGTCATCGCAGATCAGGCACACCTGATGCAGCCTGAAATCGCGTCCATCGGATACTCGATGCTTAGAGGGTCTGGTCGTAATTGGTTCCATAGCGCTGATCTATTTCTCGCTGAAGATCCGAGAGGGATAGAATTAGTCTGATGAATGTGGAGAAACGCCGCTGTAAAGCGGCGTTTTTGATTGTTGTGGGCCGGAGGCAGGCGGGGCGAAGTGGGGCGAACTCTGACTTGCCTACCAGGCGTCGGTGCTGTACTCCAAACAATATTGCTATCTAAGCGGCTGCTATTCTTGCACAAGAAATCACAAATGCTAAATAGTGGGAAGCTAGTCAGCCGAAGAACCTCCGTCATTTTGCCCCTTGTCATTCGATATTCAGATAGAATGGGGTAAATAAGCCGCTAATCCAGACACTTTTGAGGTAAAGGAGATTCTCATGAGCCCAGCGAAGAGCGCCACGAAGAAGACTGCCAAGAGCAGCGCCGCGAGCAACAAGAAGCCAACAGGATTCTCGGCCGAGGAAAAGGCCGCGGCCAAGGCTCGGGTACAAGAGATGAAGGCGGAAGGCGCGGGCCGACCAGACCAAGGCGGAAGGGGAAGAGGCGGCGCTCGCGGCGATCGCTGCGCTGCAGGAACCGGATCGGTCCATGGCGAAGCGCCTGCATGCGATCATCAAAGAGAGCGCGCCAGACCTGTGGGCGAAAACCTGGTATGGGATGCCTGCGTATGCCACCAAGGATGGCAAGGTGGTCTGCTTCTTCCAAACCGCGCAGAAGTTCAAGACGAGGTACTCGACGTTCGGCTTCAATGACGCAGCGAACCTGGATGAAGGCGCCATGTGGCCGGTGGCCTATGCGCTGAAGGAGCTGACCCCCGCAGACGAGGCAAAGATCAGCGCGCTCGTGAAGAAGGCGGCGAGCTGAGCATGAAAGCAAGTACGAAGGCTGCCCCGAAAGAGAAGTCCGCGTCTCAACAGATCGATGCCATCATCAAGGCGCCGGGCGACTGGCGGGGCAAGAAATTATCACAACTGCGCGCTGCGATCAAGAAGGCCGACCCTGCCCTGGTCGAAGAAGTGAAGTGGAAAAAACCATCCAGACCAGAGGGATGTCCCGTCTGGTCTCACGATGGAATACTATGCGTGGCAGACACGCTGAAGAACGCCGTGAGGCTGACATTCCCCAAAGGGGCGCAGATGAAGGACCCGAAGAAGCTCTTCAATACGCGGCCTAGATAGCAACTCGGTCCGTGCCATCGATGTGCACGAAGGTGACAGCGTAGACGAGGCTGCGTTAAAGGCGCTCATTCTCGAAGCCGTGAAGCTGAACAAGCCGAAAACGCGCGAATGATGAGATGAATTCTACAGGTAGAACAGTAAAGGAGAACTCAAATGCCGACAGTCAGCAAACTTATGATGCTCGCCATTGGCGTCAGCGACATGCCGACGGCCAAAGCATTTTACGAGAACAACCTTGGTTTGAAAGTCACAACTGACTACCGCCAAGACGACGACCATTGGTGGGTTTCGCTTGAGCTCCCGGAAGGTGGAGTCACTTTTACCCTGACAACCTTTCACGGGAATGCGCAGCCCTGCCCGATGACGCTGTGGTGCGGGACTTCAGATCTTCAGGCAGCTCACAAAGCGCTTCGCGACAAGGGAGTCAAGGTCAGCGAAATCCAAGATGATCTGCACGGGCCGGGGTCAGGCATAAAATGGTTTAACTTTTAAGGACCCGGATGGCAATCTGATCCATCTGGAACAGGCGTAAGTCCGGGAGACCGTTTTCATCTGTAAGAGACTGTTTCTTAAATGGTAATTACTCGCATAGACCCTACCCCGACCTCCCTGCGCTCCGCTCCGGATCCCCCGCTGAAGCGGGTCGTCCTCGCTACGGCAAGTGTGGGGACGATGTGCTCGCGATCCCCTAAAGGGGAGGAGAGGTCCCATTTCGAGATAGGGGTGGGAAAACACCACCCGTATCTCGAAATTCGGAAGCAAGCGCAACGTGTGAGCACGCAGCAAACGACTTAAGAAACATTCTCCAAGAGACTTCTTGCGGGGCGGCGAGAGATCGCCGTCTCAGTGATGCTGTCAAAGGGGATCGCCAAAGGAGCTAGCAAAGGGAATTCGCCGGGGGCTAATCACGGATTCAGGACAATTCGGGTCTCAAAGGTAGAAGCCCGAATCCATTTGTCGGGCAGGTGGGCCATTTTCATGCTAAACTTTCCTGTGGAACATATGCCGTAACTTACGGGCGGCATGGCTGAATGCAGCCTGCGCCCTGTGAGAAGAACGCGTGCGGCGTGCTCAGGAGGGGTAGAGCAGCCTTTACGCGGGCCGCCGGAACGCCCGGCGAGCCTATCCAACGGAAAAAGACAAGCTCAAAAGGAGATGTAAGCAATGCACGACAAAATTCACAGACCTGGACGCGCTGTTTTGGCGCTCTCTGTGGCAGTAATGCTGCTGCTGGGGGCTTGCGGGCCGGCAGCGGCGGATGCCACCCCCACGGTGGATGTCCAGGCGATCTACACCTTTGCGTTCCAGACACTAGCCGCCCAACAGGCGACGCAATTGGCACTAACCCCGCCGACGGGCACACCGTCGCCGACATCCGCGGCCACGCTACCTCCGCCGCCATCGCCGCTGGCGACGCTGCGCGTTTGGCAGTCCCACAGCCAGGGTCGGTGGAGGAGGCGGGACCACCTGCGACAGCGCGGTGTACGTTTCGGACGTGACCATCCCGGATGGAACCACCATCGCGCCAGGAAAGAAATTCGATAAGACGTGGGGTCTGCTGAACAACGGCACCTGTACGTGGAGCACGAGCTATCAGATCGCGTTCGACAGCGGCGATGCTATGGGGGGCTCATCCGGCGCCGTCACGTCTGCTGTTGCTCCAGGCACAGTCGCGAATGTCACCGTCAGCCTGACCGCGCCAGACAGCAACGGTACCTACACCGGCACATGGCGCATGCAGAACGCGAGCGGGCAGTCTTTTGGGAGCTTTAATACGGTGGTCATCAAGGTTGGGGCGGGCAGCACGGCGACGGCGGGACCGAGTCCCACGCCGGGCGGGGACCTGGTCTCGATCTCGGGATCGCTGGGCGCTGTCGAAGTCACGCTGGATTTCTCCGGCACCAGCTACATTCCTACTGTCACTTACACCGACCAAGACTATACGTTCGACGTGCCCGTGGGGTGGTCTGGAACCATTACGCCGTCCAAAGGAGTATCCGGCAATTGGACATTTAGCCCTTCGAGCAAGTCGTTCGTCAATGTGAAGTCCAACAAGACGCAGGACTTTATCGCGACCTCAGTAGAGCCAAGATCGCCGGTAATATTCGTCGCGCCTACTGGATCAGCCAACAATACCGCCGAGAGGCGGTATTGTTGTGTATGCCAGGGCGTGGCGGTGGCGGCACAGAGCCATGTAGAGTCTTGAAGCTGCGGAGCGTTTGCAGGCGAGCGTCAATCGAGCGAGACTCCTTGACTTGCGCCGGAAGGAAGCGAAGCAATCAAGCGCAGGAGTTTGTCGTGGAGAGGCGGCCGGGCCTGTTTGTTGACCCACAACTGCGCGGCGGGCGCCCAGAGCAGTATGCCGCTGAGGTGCAGAAAATCCCTATAGAAAGCGGCCGGGCTGATATAGCGGGTGCCGGCATAGAAAGCGGGATCCTTCCCTTCTACCCTGGTCTTCAGATCCTGCATCAAGCGTCACGAGGTCGATGGAGGTCGCCACTTCCTGCTGGGTGTGGATGACGAGCAGGTTGGGCATGGAGGGCTGCATCTGCTCGAGCTTATCCAGGAGAATGCGAAGGATGCGCTGCTCTTTACGAGGTACATCGATCCCGCCGGGGCCGAGCTGCTCTGGGCGAATGCGGGCCACTTCAATATTGAAAATGAGATTAGACCGGAAGGTGACAGCAAAATCCGGGCCGCGTACTTTTGCGCTGGCATACGGCTCGTAGGCAACAACGAGGCGACGGTCGGAGAGCAGGCTGTAGGCTACATCCAGCTCGCCAAGGAGGTCGAGTGCGCTTTCCCGCTCGCGGGCCAGGCGCACTTTCTTGCGGATCTTATCGCGGTAGGTCTCCACGAAGGCGGTGAAGCGCGGAGAGGCGTCCATCCGCTGCGTGAGGTCGCCGGAAAGCAGGTGCGGCTGGGACTTTCGAAGATGTAGGCGGCGAGGTCGGCCGACTTAGACATGCTGGTATTATAAGAGAACAGCGCACTTCACTAATGAAACAGCGCGACGGCATGCCGTCGCGCTGTGTGATTTGTTGTATCTGCGCCGGCCTCGGATGCGGTTCGGCGAGGTATGCTGCGCGGGCTAGCGAGTTTTCTTCTCGATCTTTGCCCAGGTGTCCCTCAGGTTCACTGTGAGATTGAAGACCGGTTTGCCGGCGGTGGAGTCTGGGTCAACTGCGAAGTAGCCCTGGCGTTCGAACTGGAAACGGTCGCCGACGGAGGCGGTCGCGAGGCTGGGTTCGACAAAGCCGGTCAGAACAGTCAGCGAGTTCGGGTTTAGACAGGTGAGGAAGCCGGCATCGCCTTCCTCCGGATCTTCCCTGGTGAAGAGGCGGTCGTACATGCGAATCTCGGCGGGTTGCGCGTGGGCAGCAGAGACCCAATGGATCGTAGACTTGACCTTGCGCCCGTCGGGCGAGTCGCCGCCGCGAGTGGCGGGATCGTAGGTGGCGTGGACTTCCACGACCTGGCCGCTGGAGTCTTTTACGGCGGTCGTGCATTTTACGAGATAGGCATTGCGCAGGCGGATCTCGTTGCCGGGGTAGAGCCGGTAATACTTGGGCGGCGGAACCTCACGGAAATCATCCTGCTCGATGTAGAGCACCTTGGAGAAGGGGACCTTGCGCGTGCCGGCGGCGGGGTCCTCCGGATTGTTGACGGCATCCATTTGCTCGACGAGGTCGTCCGGATAGTTATCGATGACCAGTTTGAGCGGCTTGAGCACGGCCATGCGGCGGAGGGCGTGCTTGTTGAGGTCCTCGCGCACGCAGGATTCGAGCAGTGCTACCTCGACAATGCCATAGTTCTTCGCCACGCCCACGCGGGTGATGAAGTCGAGAATGGCGGCGGCGGTGTAGCCGCGGCGGCGCATGGCGCGCAGAGTGGGCATGCGGGGATCATCCCAGCCGTTGACGTGACCTTCTTCAACAAGCCGGCGAAGCTTGCGTTTGCTCATGACGGTGTAGCTGAGGTTCAGCCGGGCAAATTCGATCTGACGAGGCTTGAAGACCTCGAGCTGGTCGAGGAACCACTCGTACAAGGGGCGATGGTTTTCGTACTCGAGCGAACAAAGCGAATGGGTAATGCCTTCCATCGAATCGTTCTGCCCATGCGACCAATCGTACATGGGATAGATCTTCCATTTCGTACCCGTGCGGTGATGCGCGGGCTCGTGGATGATGCGGTACATCACCGGGTCACGAAGGTTAATGTTCGGGTGGGCCATGTCGATCCGGGCGCGGAGGACGCGAGAGCCGTCTGCGAATTCGCCGTTCTTCATGCGTTCCAGCAGGTCCAGGTTCTCGGCGACGCTGCGGTCGCGGTTAGGGGAGTTCTGTCCAGGCTCGGTGAGGGTGCCACGCGTGGCGCTCACTTGCTCGGCGCTCTGATCGTCCACGTAGGCCAGACCCTTCCGGATGAGCTTCACGGCCCACTCGTAGAGCAGGTCGAAGTAATCGGAGGCGTAGGTCACTTTGGCCCATTTGATCCCGAGCCAGCGCGCATCATCCTCGATCGCTTCCACATACTCGGTCTCTTCCTTGGCCGGGTTCGTATCGTCGAAGCGCAGGATCAGCTCGCCGTTATTCTCCTTCGCGACCAGGTAGTCGATCATGAAGGCCTTGACGTGACCGATGTGCAAGTAGCCATTCGGCTCCGGCGGGAGGCGAGTGCGGACGTAGTTGTAGCGTCCGGCGCGCAGATCGTCCGCGACGGCTTCGCGGATGAAATCAGTGGGCCTGGTTTCTTCGACGGTCATGAATTGCCTTCTCCCAGAGCTAAGTCATTGTTTCGGAGCATGCGCCTGGAGCCATGAGCTCCGTGCGATGTCCCCGGCTGACGGATCCTTCGTCCAAACGTGGCAATTATAACTGTATACCAATTCACAGAGCGGTTTTGGGGCGTGATGATTTTCCCGCATCCACGTTGAATAAATGAATCGTCGATGCCGCGTGACTCGGGCCCGGGAAAGCTGTATACTATTGGCGAAGGCAGAAGTTCACCGGCGGCAACTTTCATCTTCAAAGGACAAAAGGAGAAAAATCATGGGCATACTTGCAACGCTTATAGTCGGCCTGATCGCTGGTTTTCTGGCTCACCTGCTGATGAAGACGAGCACCGGACTGGTCCTCGATCTCGTGCTGGGCGTCATCGGCGGGTTCGTGGGCGGCTGGCTAACCGGGCTGCTCATGGGCCAAAACCTGATGAGCGGCATCAACATAACGAGCATCATCGTCGCGTTCGTGGGTGCGGTCATCGTCATCGGCCTCTATCGCCTGGTGACGCGCAGAAGCATGTAGCCAGGCATCCGACCTACAATTGAATAGATGAACGGCGGCCCTAAAGCCGCCGTTCATTGCGTGTATCCTATGTGACTGAGAGCCGGTGTCGAGGTCAGAAGCGGGCGCGCTGCCCCTACGGGTTGATGTTTGGATCGGTGAAGTAACTGCCAAACATATCCTTGACCATAATCCAGCCGGTGGAAGAACCGTTGACGGGTTGGCTCAGCTGAACTTCAGCCCATACCAGTCCGGTGGAATCCACCGTGATAGAGCTCTTTCTATACCACCAGGTGGAATTCTTTACGGCGGAAACGAGAGGGCGATTTGATCTCGCTGAAGTTCTTGCCGGGGCCGGTGCGAACCAAAAGTCCATGCCCGAAGGTGACTTTGAGCACCGAAAAATCGGATGAAACGGGCGGGGGCGGATACGATGTGGGTGGATAATATGCAGGGGGGTAGTAGGTAGGAGGGTAATAGGAAGGCGGGTAGTAGGTGGGCGGATAATTGTTGGAAGGTTGATAGTTCCCGGAAGCAGGCAGATTGATGACCTGACCGGGAAAAATGAGGCTAGGGTTCCAAATCTGCGGATTCACAGCCAGGAGGCTGGCGAGCGAAACGCCGTATCGAACCGCAATGTCGCCAAGGGCGTCTCCCCAGCGCACAACGTAGGTGCTGCCGCCGGACTGCGGCGGGTAGTAGCCAGCCGACGAGTAACCGGTGGGCATGTAGATGACCTGCCCGGCGTAGAGCTGCCAGCCCATACCCGGATTTGCGGCGCGGATGGCATCCACGGTCGTCCCGCAAGCCGCTGCCATGCCGCTAAGTGAATCGCCCCAATTGACGGTGACGTAGCCGGAGCAGCCTGACCAAGCGAAGGCGCTGCCGGTCCATGCAAGGGATGCGGCGAGCAGGGCGATCACTATGATGGATTGGAACACTCTCTTTGCAGCCATTGGACCTCTCCCGCGTGAAGGAATGACAACCTTCCAATACTATACAGCAGTTCTTCTTTAGTTACAAGAAGTGCCGTTGACGCCTTACCGTTTCTTTGAAGGCCGCCTGGATCTCGCGTGCGAAAGCTGCACGAATCGGATTCAGGCTGGCTGGCCGACAGCCATCCTTGACCACTAGCGCTGCTGAATATAGAATACTTGTCGATCGTGCTGTTGAGAGAGCAGCCCACGTTTCCAACCAGATGGGAATCGATCGAGCGGCGATGGAAGGCCGGCGACCGGGAGGGAGTTCAATGATGCCACCCACGAACGTTGACCTACGAGAGACAGATAAGTTCAGTGCCCTGGCGGCATCCTGGTGGGACCCGAAGGGGCCGATGCATACACTGCATACGGTCAATCCGCTGCGGATGGGCTTCATCGCGGAGAGTTGTGAAGTGCGCGACCGGAGCGTGCTCGATGTGGGGTGTGGAGGAGGAGTACTGGCAGAGGCGCTGGCGCGGCTGGGCGCGCGCGTAATGGGGATCGACCTGTCACAGGATCTGCTGGGGATCGCAAGGGTCCACGCGCGGGAGCAGGGACTCCCGATCAATTATCGCTATGTGAGCGCCGAGCAGATGGCGGAGGAGCAGCCGGGGACATTTGATATCGTTACCTGCATGGAGGTGCTGGAGCATGTGCCGCGGCCGGAAGAGCTTGTTGGGGCTTGCGCTCGGCTGCTCAGGAAGGGGGGTCATGCCTTCTTTGCGACGATCGATCGAAACCTTGAGGCTTTGCTCTTTGTTATTTTCGGGGCGGAGTATATCCTGCGGCTGCTGCCGATCGGCACGCACAATTACCGCGGCCTGATCAAGCCGGCGGAGTTAAGGTCGTGGGGCGAGAAGTGCGGCATGGAGTACGCGGGATCGGTGAGCATGATCTATAACCTGATCACGCGGAAGTTCAGCCTGGCACCGCAGCGCGACCCTACTTACATCATGCACTTCATCAGGAAGTGACCGTTCTACAGGGATGATGGATGAGCCGTTTCTTCGCCCTATCCCGGACGACACACGGCGTGCTGGACATCGCTGCCCCAGCCTTCTGTGCGCTATTATGGCTGGGCGGTTTTCCTCCGTGGCAGACGATCCTGTTGTCGCTTGCCACGGCCTTTGCCGCGTACACGGCGATCTATGCTTTGAATGACCTGCTGGGTATCCAGTGCGACCGGGAGAAATTCGCGGGGATGCGGATCAATCGAGGCTATGCCGTGGAGTTTTCTGCGCAGCGACATCCGCTGGCCCAGGGGCTTTTGAGCGTGAGGAGCGGCTTGCTCTGGATGGGAACATGGTTTTGCTGGCGGTTGCCGGTTCCTATTTGTTGAACCCCGCGATCGTGCTGGTACTTGATATCTGCTGCCGCGCTGGAAGCGATCTATTGCCTGCTGCAAAACGTGACGTATCTGCGAACGGTGGTGAGCGGCCTGGTCAAGACGAGCGGCCCGATCGCTGCCGTCCTGGCGGTGGACCGGACGCCATCCCCGGGCTTCCTTTTGTTGTTGTTTGCATGGCTGTTCTTTTGGGAAATCGGCGGGCAGAATATCCCGTCTGACTGGAATTACAGCGAGGAAGACCGGCGCGCGAACGCGAAGACGATCCCCATCCGGTTTGGGTATGGAACGGCAGGGGTGGTCGTCATAGGTGCGCTGATACTCTCGGTAGGTGCCAGTGCGCTCCTGCCGTTGATCTCGCCGGCGCGCCTGGGCGTGATGTATGTCGCGGCGAGCCTGCTGATCGGATACATGCTGCTGTTAAGGCCCAGCTTTCGGCTTTATCGCTTGCATGGGGTGGAACTTGCGGCTCGCCTTTTTGATCGTGCCAGCTACTATCCGCTATCGCAATTCGTGCTCATCTCTATGTTCCTACTGGCTGATAAAGTGCTCAGCGGCTGAGGTGCGAGGCTCTGAAGGCTGCGGGGTGGAAACAGGACAAACCAGCGGGGTCATTCGATATATAGATGTAAACTTGCCTCATTATGGAACGCTTATCGAGACATCTCCGAGAATACAGTCATAATACCTTCTCGTCTCTTTACGTACGCAATTACCGCTTGTATTTTATCGGGCAGATCATTTCGACGTCCGGAACCTTTATGCAATCGGTGGCCCAGGCATGGCTGGTGCTTAGGCTGACCAACTCCGGCGCAGCGCTAGGAATCGCCTCCGCATTGCAGTACGTACCGATCCTATTGCTAGGTCCATATGGCGGTGTCATTGCCGACCGGCTGCCCAAGCGCAAGATCCTTTACGCGACCCAGACCCTATCCGGCCTCCTGGCTTTGATCCTGGGCGGGCTGGTGGCGACCGGACTTGTACGCGTGTGGATGGTCTATGTGCTGGCATTCTGCCTGGGCATGGTTACTGTTTTCGATAACCCAGCTCGTCAGACCCTCTACATCGAATTGGTGGGCCCAGGTAACCTCAGGAACGCGGTCACGTTGTATTCAACGCTGGTGAACCTGGCGCGTATCATCGGGCCGGCGCTGGCGGCGGCGATCATCGCGGTCTTCGGGCTGGCGCCCTGCTTCATTATCAATGGGGTATCGTACGTTGCCGTGGTGATCATGCTTGCCATGATGCGCGCTGACGAGCTGCTCATCACGCCACCGGCGCCGCGTACAAAGGGACAACTGCGTGAAGGATTCCTATATGTGGCCTCCTCGCCGATCCTTGGGTCGACCTTGCTCGTCATGGCGATCATTGGCATGCTCACGTTCGAATTTCAGGTTAGCCTGCCGCTGATCGCCCAATTTACATTCAAGGGAGATGCCAGCAGTTATGCTTTCCTGACCGGTTCCATGGGATTTGGGGCGGCGTTCGGCGGGATCCTTTTCGCGGGGCGCAAAAGCATCAACGTGCAAAAGCTGGTGGGCGCATCTCTTGTCTTCGGGTTGGCGGTTCTTGGCTGCGGCTTTCATGCCTACCTTATTCTTATCGGGGCTGGCCCTGGTCGTCGTGGGTATCTGCTCGATCAACTTCTCTTCGCTTGGTAATAGCATCCTGCAATTGGAGAGTTCGCCGCAGATGCGCGGGCGCGTCATGTCATTCTGGTCCATAGCCTTCCTGGGTTCGACTACATTGGGCGGGCCGATTGTCGGGTGGTTTGCGCAGGCAGCCGGCGCGCGTTGGGGACTGGCGCTGGGCGGAGTGGCGGCGTTAGTCGCCGCAGGGTTTGCGGCGTTCAGCTTGCGCAATGTTCAAAGTGGCAAAGTGGTCATCGCCGCAAGCAAAAAGAAAGCCGACTGAAGGGGACAATCTTGAAAGCAGTCAAGGAGCGACTACCGATCACATGTGCTGGATGAGGAATGACGGGAGCGTGGCGTGCGCAAGAGCCTTCCATCCGGAGTTCTCTGATCCTTCGCTCGCGGCCATCGAATGGCAACAAAGCGGCAAGGGAAGTAAGAGAATAGGTAGATGGCCGCTGCACGTCTTCTGTGTGTGCCTTAATTCAGGATAATGTTCATCTTCTTACGTCTATCGGTCGTATTCCATAGACTGCTATAATCTGCTGATCAATGATTGGGGATAAGAGCAGGCTCAAGCCGTTGTATGCGATCTCAGCCCGGTTCTCCTGTCTCTCCGCCAAGACGGCGGGTCGTGTTCAAGATTCCGATGTGATGAGGTAGTCAGAGGGAAGCGCATGAGTTTTCACTCCATTCCAAAATTGGCAGTCCAAGGCATACTGGTTAGCACGGTCTTTTTCTTTCTGGATTGGATATGGCTTGCGGCCTTGCCGAAGCTGGGCGTATCGTACGGCGGCGTTAGGCCGCCGCTGGCAGGCTTTACGTTCCTGCGCGGCGCTGTATTCTTCGTATGGATCCTGCTGTTAAGTGTGCTTGCGCTTGCCCATTCAGGCGCCAGCCCGGCCTCCCTGAGGAATGTGTTGGTGGGATTCAACGTCCTGCTATTGGGCGTGGGATTGTACGGCTTCTATATAGAGCCGATGGAGTTGTCCGTCAGCCGGATCGAAGTGCCGGTGCCGGGCCTCACACATAACGTGCGGATCGTACAGCTGAGCGATATCCACGTGGAGCGCACCACCCGCCGGGAGGCCGCTCTCCCGGGGCTGGTGGAGAGCCTGCACCCGGATATGATCGTCATGACGGGCGACTTTCCAAACGAATCTTATACCAATGATCCCATCACGTTGAGGGATCTACACGCTCTTGTGAAGCAACTTCATGCCCCCATGGGCATCTATGCCGTGAATGGAAATGTGGAGACGCCGGTTGAGCTTCACGGCCTATTGGACGGGCTGGGCGTGCGGATCCTGGAAGATGATGTCGTGCGGGTGCCGGAACTCGGTGACCATTTTGTCATCATTGGCCTCAACTATATCGATCCGCAAACCGACGATCAGAACCTCCGGAACATGATGGCGGGGGTAAAGGCTGGAGATTTCACGCTCTTGCTCTACCATAAGCCAGACATCGCCTACACCGCAAACGACCTTGGGATAAACCTGTATCTTGCCGGGCATACGCATGGGGGGCAAGTGCGGCTGCCCTTTCTACGGCGCGATCTTTCCCAACTCGCGGTATGGAAAGACGTTCGAGATGGGGCTTTACCACCTCGGGAAGACCACGCTGTATGTCAGCCGGGGACTGGGGAGCGTTGGCGGCATTGGGCCACGAGTCCGGTTCCTGGCGCCGCCCGAGGTAGTTATTGTGGACCTGGTTCCGGCAAAGTAGGATGCCTGGCGGTTGGCCCAAGCCAGAGATCAGATACTACAACGTATAATTAGGCCTGTGATCGAGGGAGTCTGCGCCCATTGATGCCAGTGTCGAAGTCCGGAACCTCGCAGTCTCATCAGCAAAGGAGGGGGAGTTATCGCTTGGTGCGGGAACTGGATATCCACGGGGATAACGGATTGTTTAGAGCACGAACGGCCTATGTCCGGACGCGCGTTCGTGTGCTTGATCCTCCTGGCCGTCACGCTTTCGTCATGCTCGACACCGATGAGTGCTACACCACCCGAAGCATCTTCAACCGGGCAACCGACCATGCTCCCTCATACTTTGACAGCTCCGGTTGTGCCGGAGCCCGTGGTACACCTTGCCTGGTTCTTCAAACCACCCAGGCAAATCCCCATCGAGGCTCTGCCGGCTGCGTTTGATGTATTCATCCTGACGCACAAAGACGAGGCGGCGCGTGACCGCCTGCGTGCGAACGGACGCGGCGGACCGATCCTTCAGTACCTAATGCTGGCGGAGATCATGGACCCAGGTGATTGCACCAGCGATCCGTACGGCAATCAGGTTGCGTACCGTGCCGGGGACTTTTGTGAGATCAGCGCGCAGCATCCTGATTGGTTTCTGCTGGATCAAGCAGGCAAGCGCGTGCGAGGGGGCTCTGGGAAGTACTACATGGACCCGGGGAATCCGGAATTCCGGTCCTTCTGGCTGGAACGGGCCAAGAAGTTGCAGGCGGAGTTCGGCTGGGATGGTCTGTTCATAGACAACGTGGAGGCAAGCCGCACCAAATTTACGTCACGGGGCATCTCGCTGAGGGCGTATCCTGATGAGTTCAGTTTCCAGGCTGCAGTGGAGGGCTTCCTGGCTTATATCGAACATGGATATTCGAAACCTTCGGGCAAGCCGATGCTGGCGAACATCGTTTCTGTTGCGGACGATGCAACGTGGTTCAGGTATTTAGGGCACCTGGACGGTGCGATGATGGAGTCATTCGCCACCGACCAATCCGATGGCCGCCTCGGATCCGCCGAATGGGAGGAGCAAATGAAGCTTGTGGAACGGGCACTGGCCGAGGGAAAAAAGCTCATTCTCGTCTCGCAGGGGCGGCAGACAGATAATGACCTTCAGCGCTACGCATTCGCGTCCTTTTTGCTCATTGCCAATGGGAATGCTTCGTTCCGGTACGCCAACGCTGATTCTTACGTTGAGCCCTGGGTGTACCCGGATTACGGCATCCGGCTCGGCGGTGCGCTTGGGCCGCGCTATCGGGCAGGTGAGGCATGGCAGCGCGACTTCGCGAACGGGCAGGTGCTTGTCAACCCGAAGACTGGCCGTGCGGCGATTATGGTTCACCCCTGAGCATACACAGAGCTTGATCGGACGATAAGAATCGGCTCGCTCGAGTAAGTCGGTCCGACTGGTCCGGGAAGCGGCAAGGAACAAACAACGGGCCTTCTCCCAAGAACCTGGAAGAAGGCCCGTTGTTACCAATGCGCACTGCGGCCTCGGCGGCTCATTGGGGCCTTAGAGATAGTTTCTTAATTGGTAATTACTCGCATAGACCCTACCCCGATCCTCCCCTAAAGGGGAGGGAGAGGTCCGAATTTCGAGATAGGGTGGGAAAATACCACCCATATCTCGAAATTCGGAAGGCAAGCACAACGTGTGAGCACGCAGCAGAGGACTTAAGAAACGCCCTCCTACTAGTCGGCGAACAAAGCAACAAATCCCATAGAAAATATCAAATAAGGACTTGTCTCTGCGCGAGCTTTGCGATGTTGTAAGGTTAGCGAGTCGCGTGGTTCAGGTATGTACGATGTTGTAAGGTTAGCGAGGCGCGTGAGGTAACGATGGCAGAATTGTGATGGCAACGAAACCATGGCCAGGAGGTCGAAATTGGGAAGCAGCTTTGGAATCCGCGATGAGATGCGGCGCAGTTGGTCACACAATGCGGGAACCGTGAGATGCTACCTGGCGCTTGTTTTCCTGGCGGTCCAACTCCCGTTGGGCTCACCTATGAATGTTCAGAGCCACTCCGAGGCAACGCTCATGAGGGCACCCGCGGGTCTCACGCCTTCTGCATCGCAGAGCGCCGCACCCGGAGATGCTATTCATCTGGCGTGGTTCTACAAGCCGCCCAGCCAGGTGCCGCTGGAATCCCTGGCAAGCACGTTTGATTTTTTTATCCTGACGCACAAAGATGAGGCTGCACGCGATCGACTGCTCGCAAGCGGCAGGCAAGGACAGGTCCTGCAATACTTGCTGCTGGCAGAAATCACAAAACCAAGGAGTTGTTCAGCCAGCCCGACCGGGAACCAAGTCGCGTATCTGGCGGGGGATTTCTGCAGGATCAGCCGGGACCATCCGGATTGGTTCCTGCTGGATCAGCACGGCAACCGCGTGAGAGCCGCGGATGGCAACTATTATATGGACCCGGGGAACGCGGGCTATCGCTGGTTCTGGCTCAGACGGGCGATCACGTTGCAAACCGCATTCGGCTGGAACGGACTGTTCCTTGACAACGTAGACGCAAGCCGGGCAAAATTCGGTCAACACGGCATCGCGCTCGCGAGATATCCAAACGATCCCAGCTATCAGGCTGCCGTGGAAGGCTTTCTCGAATATATCGAGCAGACGTATTCCGGGGCCGACCACAAGCCGATGCTCGCCAATATTGTCTCTGTTCGGAATGACGCCGTTTGGGTGCGGTATATCCAGCACCTGGATGGTGCGATGATCAAGTCTTTTGCCACACATTACAGAGACAACGCTTTGCAGGATGCCCCGCTTTTGGGCGCTGAGTGGGCCCGGCAGATGTCTCTTGCGGAAAATGCCCTGGCAGCAGGGAAGCGGCTGGTGCTCGTGGCGCAGGGCGCAAAATCAGATTTTCAACTGCAAAGGTTCGCTCTTGGCTCCTATCTGCTGATCACGAACGGGAACGCTTCGTTCCGTTACGCCAACGCCAACTCTTATCTCCAGGCCTGGGTGTATCCCAACTATGGTCTGAAATCTTGGCAACCCCTTAGGACCTCGGTATCCTGCCGGAGTTACGTGGCGCCGCGACTTCTCCAATGGATATGTGCGGGTAAATCCGCTTACCGGGCAGGCTGTAATCGCGGTTAATCCGTGATCTTCGAGGAAGGCAGCAGGGCACGATAGACGTTGGCCAGACGATCCGCCACAAGCTCAAGCGAATACGCAGAGGCAGTTCGCTGACGTCCACATTCCCCCAGCCGGGCACGCAACGAGGAGTCGGATAGCAAAGTCAACAGCGCCTGCTGAAGCTGCTGCGCGTTGTCTGGCGGAATCAGATATCCACTCTCCATGTGCCGGATAATGTCCGGCGCGCCGCCGACGGAGGTGGCAATGACAGGCAAACCAGAAGCAAGCGCCTCCAGCAAAGCACCCGACAGTCCTTCGGTTACGGACGGTAACACGAACACTTCGGAGCACTGCAGGAGCGGGGCGATATCTGGAACGTTTCCAAGCAGGCGTACACCCGGGCTAGCCATTGCTCTTAGTTTATTTTCTTCGCTGCCGGTCCCCACGATGATCAGCACAGCATCGGGTACGGCCGATCTTATGGCCGGCCAGGCGGAGATCAAGTTTGCAACGCGCTTTTCAGGCACGAGGCGCCCGGCATAGAGCACGACTGGAACTTCTGGCGGAAGCGCCATAGCCTGTCGCAAGATCGCCTTTTGCTCTCCTAATACAGGGTGAAAGCGCTCAACATCGACCCCGTTGGGTATCAAGGCGCACCGGGCAGGGGGAATATTCAGGCCGACCAATTCTGCCTGGATCTCAGAACTGATGGCAATAAATATATCCACTGTCCTCCGCAGGAGGCCGAAACGAAGACCTGCAAATCCGCTGCGCCGGATCTTGTGCAAATCTCCGAGCTGGCCGCCCCGAAGCACCTTTGCGACGACCGGGTAACCGTAAAGAATCTTCGCGAGGGCGGCAACTGAGGCCGGGGAGAGCAATTCGTGGGCATGCACAATGTCGACTTCGAGCTGCGGCAACAAGCCCAAGGACGAGGCGACGAACGAAAGTGCGGCAATTGGCTTGGGCCCCGCGGCGGGAAGGCGGTAGACCGGCGTACCATCGATGCTCTCATATTTTGCCAGGCCGCTGTCCCGACGCGTGAGCACCACCACATCCACGCCGCGGCGGCGAAGGAGAGGAGCGAGACCCTGGATCTGCCGCTCTGCGCCGCCAACGTGCGGAAGGTAGCGCTGCGTGAGCATGGCGACACGCATCATCCGGCGCCAACCGCGGCGTTGTTCCTGGGCATACTACTGAGCTCGCTTCGCCACGCGCATTTGCAGAATGGCGATCAACACGACCACGGCGATCAGAACCAGAAGAACGGCGATCGCGGTCAGGATCAGTGAGTGCTGGCTCGTGGACCGCGATGGCAGGCTCGGAGCGGGCGTGGCGGGTGTGACTGGCGCCGGCACCGCGCGGTTATCTGCGGCGAGGCCAGAAAGCCCCAAGCCGGTTCGCGTGTCAAGCGCGGTGATCTTCTCTCCGTCGATGATCGCCAGATTGCCCTTCAGGGCCGGCAACTGGAGTGGGTTAGCCAAGGCGCTGCCCGCAAAATTTATGCCACTTGCGTTCGTGCCCGAGACAAGGAGGACGGTGTGATCCGGGCTCCACGGGGATGGCAAAAGCTCAAGGTAGCCCAGGCTCATGTCAGGCGGGAAACGATAGGAGACCTGCTGCCCGGATATCACAGCGATATTGCTGCCTGGAACGAACGGTGCAGGCAGCGACGCGAGCACGTCCTTGACGAACTTCAAGTTTGTTGGCAGCCCAAGCACTATCAGGTCCCGGTCTTGACGGATAGAGTCGCTTAACTCGCCGTCATAGGCGACTGCGAGATCAAAGATGGCGCCGCTGGCGCCATGACCGATGCCGTAGGCGATCTGCGCGGCCTGGTTCCATAAGACGAAATCGTCCTTTGGAAGCACGAAAGCAAGATTGGAAAGCGTCGGTTGATTGGCGAATGGATAGGGGTATTTGGCGAGGTCGCGATCCGCGCTGACAACCACGGGAGCCTGCTTGAGCGGTAAGCTCAAGACCGATTCGGGCAGGATCGTCAACCACAGATTTGAATTTCCCGGGCTGGAGCAAAGCGTAAGCGGAACAAGCGTTGCCTGGATCCTCAACTGGTTGGCGCCCGGCAGTAGCACCGTGAGCGGAATCCTCAGGCGCTGCGTCGTTACCGAAGTGGTCTGAGGAGAGAGGACTGCTCCGCCAATCGCCTTGCCGTTGATGTAGACGGAGAGATCGGATGCAGTCAGATCCGCGGCGGGTGAATTATCGAACGTCAGATCCAGATAGCTGTCGTTGTCGGCGACCATGCCGGGCGGGATGACGAACTTGAAGAAGCTGTCCATTGAGCCCGCGCCGGTAAGTGTGATAACGCCGTAGCCCAGATCCGCAAAGGTATGTGTTTTCACCGGGAGCGAGAGCACCGCTTGCTGATCTGGACTCTGGCTGGCCGCCCCGACTTCTGCCACAACGGCCAGGTCGCTGCGGGCACCGGTCTGTATGTTGTTATAGCTTAGAGCCTGCGCCGCCTTTACCACGCCCATATCCGAATCGCCGCTGATGATCAGGACGGCGCGTGTGCCGTTCCATGGGGATACCGCCAGCTGCAAACGACCATCGTCCGGCAGCATGGCAGCAGGCACGAGCGTGGCCGCGGTCCATGGAGCAGGCAAAGTGGAGAAGAAGGACGTCTTGCCGAGCATAATGAGGTTGGACGAATTCCGAATCTCGTCGGTTAAGCGGCCGAGGGGCAGCATGGTCAAAGACTGGTTGCCGGATGTCATGCGCCCGAAGGCTGCGGCGACTGTGAGCGCGGCCTGCATCTCCTGGGCAGTTGGAGCGTCAGGTATGATCAGAAAGGCCGGCACAGGAAATACGGCGTTGCGCTGATAAAGCGGCCGAGGCAGCAGAGTCAGGTCGGTTATGGGCGCTACCTCGTCGTAAAGCAGTGCAAATTGCGAGGTCGAAGAGACGATCACCGATGTGCGGTGTACTGTGCGATCGCAGTCAAGTCCGGCGTTGAGGAACAGCGAAAGTTGATGATGTCCGTCGTTGTAAGGAGAGGCGAGCGCCGAGACCGGAATACTTATTTTGTACGGCACCGCAGGACCCGCGATCAACGGAAGTGTGGCGATGACGTTCTTATCCAGCGTGACAGTCATGGTTGCGCCAATATATTGACCGTCCTGGATCATTGCTCCGGCTTCAGTGGTCACCTGCGAGGTGAGCACGAGCTGGAGTTCGTCCCCATCCCGAAAAGCCCAGTTCGCCGGCGTACTAAAGACCAAGCTCAGGGTGGCATAAGGTCCATTCATCACCTGATCTGTCTGTCCGAGCAATGCGAAGCTGATGCTTGCCTGGCTCACCGATTGCTGCGGCAGAGCAGCGGCGGCGGGTCCTGCGGCGAAGCTGGTGAGGAACGCCGCCAGCGAAAGGACTCTAAGGGAAAGCCGAGAGATTGTCTTCATGGTACCTCCAGATCGCTTTCAGCACGGTATGGATCCTTCGCGGGGCGCGGCCGAGGGCGGCATCGAGGACTGTTGCCATCCGTTGAACCACGGCATCCCACGTAAATTGAGAGAACACCCTATTTCTCGCTGCCAAACCCATTTGCCTGCGTAGATCGGCATCCTTCAGCAAGCGGCGAAGCGCTGCCGCCAGTTCTTCCACATTGTCCGGCTGCACCAGCAGGCCGGTCTCGCCGTGCTTGATGATCTCTTCCATCGGCTGCCCACGCGTACCAATGCAGGGCAGGCCATAGGCAGCTGCTTCGAGAATAACATCGCCCCAGGTTTCGAGGCGCGCCGGCAAGGCGAACAGATCGGCCTCCGTGTAGAGGCGGGCAAGCAGCTCCCGGTCCCAACTATAGGGAATGACTTCGACGCCTTCGAGGGGAAGTCCCCGGGGAATTGCAGCGCGAGTAAGCACGCGTAGGCAGGCTTCAGGTAAGTTCTCACGGATCATGGCAAAAGCACGGAGCAACAGGTCACCGCCTTTGCGAACGAAGTCCGAGCCAACAAACAGGATAACGGGCTGCCGGGTGGTGGATCGCTTCACCGGGGCAGGCAACTCCGGAAGGTTTACGCCGCCTCCCACAACGCTGACAAGCTGGGCGGGTATCCGGTAGCGCTCGACAATATCGTGGCGAACAAGCCGGCTACGCGTAAATATATGATGAGCATGCAGGTATGCCTGCCGTTCATATTCGATGCGCTGACGCAGTTCCTGAGCGGAAAACGGCGAACGGAAGCGATAGGGATCATTTGCGGAGAGGCCTGCGGTGTAATCCGTATACATCACGAGGGGCGCATCAGGTTGTCCCTGGCCCGAATCAAACAATGCGCCCACCTGGAAGATCAGGTCTATCGGAGGTTGCTGCGCGGCGATAATGCGGCTGGCCCGGCGGGAGCGGCTCCTGAATGCGCCGGGGCTTTTGAAATAGCGCTCCTTCCACACCCGTTGATCAGGATGAAAGGAGAACAGGCCGCTCCAGAGTCGGTCCAGCTTTCGCAGAGTCAGGTCGTAAGTGCAGATGGATCCGTATTCGCGTTCCAGGGCGCGGAAGAGCAGGCCGTACTTCGCAGCAGCAGAGGGCTCGGAGACGATATTGCCTACCAGGAAAGCAATCATGCGCCGCATCCGAGTCGCAGATGGATGGGAAGGCGGGAGCGGAGACAATTGGTACGTTCATATTGTCCGCTCCCCGGGGTTCTCTGGAGGGCTGCTGCGGCGCACGCGCTGCCAGCCTGCCGTTTGGCGCCGCGCCGCGAATGCAAACAACCCTTGGAATGCGGCCAGGTTGCTGTTGACGAGGAATGCGGGCAGATAGAGTAATTTGCCAAGCGGTCCCGCGATCTTGATGTGGCTGCCAACAAGAGCCAGTGCGTAGAAGAGGAGTTGAAGCCCAAAGAAGATCCAATTGAAAGGCGGCTGGAGGAGCAACCAGGCAATTCCGGGGCCATGCGCCGGCCAGACCAGGGCCGCGGCGTTAGCTGCCAGGGCGAGGATCATGAGGAAAGGGACGAGGGGGCGCAGAAACTTATGGGAGAGCAGTTGCCATATCAGGACTGGGCTATGCCAAGGCAGCCTGCCGAAAGTCACTCGCAGCGCCTGATAACGCCCAGCGACGATCCTTCGCCGCCGAGTGGCTTCATCGCCAACGCTCGCAGAGCCGTATTCAAAGGATCGTGCGTTGGGGGCATAGACGAGCCGATAGCGTTTTCGAAGTATCGTTAGCGCAATGTAGAAATCGTCATTGATGATCTCGTCGGGCGGCAGCTCATAAAGAGCGCGGCGGATCGCCAGGATCTCTCCGGAGACGCCCGTGCATGATCCAAGGCGCGTCTCGTGCTCTCGGATGAATAACTCATAGCGCCAATAGAGGCCTTCTGCGGCGCCGTGCTTTTCACCATCCTGGAGGAGATGCTTGCTGCCCGAGACGGCCCCCACGCGCTGATCGGAAAAGGGCGCGACGAGCTGGCGCAGGGCATCCTTTGCGTAGAGGTTGTTGGCGTCGGAAAACACCACGACCTCATGGCGCGCCATGTGCATAGCCCGGTTGATAGCGGACATCTTGCCGCGACGCTGCGGTTCGTAACTCAACTCCACACGGTTCCCGAACTTGCCTGCCAACTCCACTGTATTATCGTCGGAGCCGTCAGCCGCGACGATGATCTGCAGTCGATCAGCCGGATAGTCCAGTGAGAGGGCATTGTTCAGCCTGGCGGTAATCACGTCGGCCTCGTTGTAAGCGGCGATCAAGAGGGTGACAGTGGGAGTCGCCTGTGGATACTGTTGCCGATGGGGATGCAGCAATGCCAAGAGTGCGATGAGCAACGGATAGCCCACGTAGATATAGCCGATCAACAAGAGGGAAAGCCAGAATATCAGGCCGAAGGCTGCCATGTTCGCCTTCCGCGCCGCGGCGCATCCAAGACTTCCTGGTAAAGCGCAATATACCTTTCAACGCACAGGTCCATCGCATATTGCCCCACCGCTCTCCGACGTGCAGCTTGCCCCATCAGTAGGAGCGTCTTAGGATCGGAAAGAAGCTCGGCAAGCGCCTCTGCAAGCAGGTCCGGGCGGTGGGCGGGGACGAGGCGACCCGTCTCTTCTGTGACCACTTGATGCATGTCGCCGACATCCGTTGCCACTATAGGCAGACCGGCCATCATGGCCTCCAGGACGGCGATCGGAAGCCCTTCGCGGTGTGAGGCGCTTACGAAGAGATCGCCGGCGGCGAGCAACTCTGCAACATTGTCACGGTGCCCCAGCATGCGGACGGAGTCCTGCAATCCGAGGCTTTTGACGCGTGCGCGGATCGCTTCGAAAAGGCGACCGTCACCCACCATGGCAAGCACAGCGTCCTGATTAACTCTGCGCAATATGGCGAAGGCATCGACGAGGTCTTCGTATCCCTTGGGCGCCGCAAAGCGTCCAACCGCGATAAGCAGGGGTCCCGCCAAACCGCCAAGCAATTGCGAGCGCGTGCCGTTCCGAATCTCGGCGGATACTGGCGGCGGTTCCGGGACTCCGTTCGGTATGACGCGCACTTTGCTGCCAAGAAACCCTCCGGCGCTCAAAGCGACGCCGTGGCCCACGGCGACAACACGTGAACTCAAGTAGCGAAGGCAGAGCATTTCAAGGCGGCGCGTTCCCGCCGACCTCTGATCCGCGTTCGAACCAGTAGTATGGAGGGTTGCAATGACCGGTGTACCTGCGAGGACACCTGCCGTGCTCCCCAGGATGTTTGCATACGCCAGATGAGTGTGAATCACATCGAATTTCTCAGACGCAAATAAACGCAGCAAGCGCCGAAAGCGAGGCAGATTCAGTAGGGAGTCAGCAGGCAATTCAACGAGATTCACGCCCGCCGACTCGACAGCGGCACGCAAAACCGGTGAGGGGCGATCTCTCAGGGTGATGAGCATGAGCTCGATGCGGGGCGAGGCGGCAACGGCAAAATCTGCCACCAGCTTCTGTGCGCCGCCCGTTCGAAAGGAGTTGATCAATATGGCAACACGCATCGTCTACAGCCTTATGCGTGCAGCCGCGAGCGGACAAAACGCTTCATGCCCTGATATGTCCTATCGCCCATCATGGCCCGGATCATCGTACGCAACTTCTCACTGGTGTCATCCCAAGGGTACGCAAATGAGGCGGACAGCTCATAGGCGATCTGCCGCCAGCGAGGAAACCCGTGTTCAATCGCATAGATCGCCTTGCGGTGCGTGAAAAAACTCCACGCCCGCGCCATGAGCCATGGCCTTTGCCAGGCAGGGCGGCTGCATGAGATAGCCCGCCGTGAAATTTCCCATGTACGGAAAAACCGTTCCCAACGGTGCGCTGTGGACTTGTTTCCCGGGTGCCATCGATACACTATCACCGGCGTTGGCAGTACGGCCATATCAAAACGCGCTGCCATTCGGTTCCAAAGGTCGAAATCCTCACACAGGCGCAGCTTCGGGTCGAATAGGCCTGCCTCCAGAAGGGCCGTGCGGCGGGCCATGCACATGGAAGGATTGCCGATGATGTTACGGACCAAAATCTCCCGGCGCAAGGTCTTCAAGCTGGCGGGTACCCTGCCGTGCTGCTGGCGCGTACCCTTTGGCACATTCCACCACACGGATAGCCCGCTCACCAATGCCACTTCGGGACGCGCGGCCAGATACTCGACCTGAAGCCGGTTCTTATCATCCAACCATGCGTCGTCGGCGTCCAGGAAGGCGACGAAGTCGCCTGCACAGCGCTCAATGCCCACGTTGCGGGCTGCGCCAGCGCCCGAATTCTCCTGAAAATGATAGCTGACGCCCTGAGTCTTGTAGCCGGCGACTATTTCGCGGGTACGATCGGTAGATCCGTCATCCACAACAAGGATTTCGTCGACGGGACGCGATTGACGCAATACGCTTGCTATCGCATCCGCGATGAAAGCCTCGCTGTTATAAGCCGTAATGATGGCGCTGACACGAGGTTCAGTCATTGCCTGTCGACTCCAGCGGCACGGCGCGGCGGGCTTTCTTTCGGAAGGCCTGCCGGACCGCCCTGGCCGCGCCGACAAGAGATTCCCGGCTGATAACCCATAGTATGCCAACATATGTACAGACACCCACCAGCAACATCACCATCAGCGCGACCGCGCCGCCCGAAGGCACCACATTGTGAACGATGAGCACTGCAATGGCCATACCAAATGTGGATAGCAGAGCGGGGAAAAGAGCACCTAGCATAGCACCGACAGGGAACTGCAATAGATAATTTGCGATCAGCATATCCATGGATACTGATATTAAGCTGACGGCGATCTGGGCAAGAGCAACGCCGACGATATTCCAGCGCGTTGCATACCATAAAATCGCTATGGCCACCGGCATCTTGATGAGGGCGAGACGATTCAGCATGTCCGGACGCCCAATCGCCTTGTAGAGCACACCGGGCACGTAACCAAGAGCCCCTATGCCAAGGGCCAAAGAGATAAGAGTGGTCGGCACGATAGCAGGACTCCATTTCGCAGACAGAAACAGTGGCACAAATATGGGCGCTGTGAGGGCAAGCCCGGCTCCCATCGGGAGGACGAACATTGCGATGTAGCGAAGGTAGCCGAAGTAAAAAGTGCGCAGCAACCCCGGCTCAGAGCCGGCAATTGCAAGACCGGGCAATGAAACGTCTCCGACCACGGAGTTCAGGCTCCGGATCAACAGTTCGGGAATCCGGTAGGATAGGGTGTAGTAGCCGAGGGCGGCGGCTCCGAGGATGCGTCCGACCAGCAGATAGTCGACATTGTTGCGAACTGCGCCGGCTATCTCCAGCAGAATAATGTGAAAACCAAAGAAGAGGATGGAGCGATTTGCGGCGGCGTTGAAGCGCCATGTGGGCCGCCAGCCCGCTAAAATCCAGCCAAGAGTGGTGCCGGCGAGGATGCCCGCCAACTGCCCCCAGATCAGGCTCCAGACGCCCATTCCCAGAGCAGCCAGGATGATGGAGGTGGCTCCTTTCGTGAAGTTCCGGGAAACCTCCGAGATGAGTATCTTGCGAAACTTCAGGCTGCGCTGGAGCAACGTGTTCGGCACAAGGCCCAAGCCGCTAAGCGGCAGACTCAATCCGAGTACCCTGAGCAGAGGAACTACCTGTGGCGCATTGAAGAATTGAGCGGCCGCTGGAGCCAGGAACCACGTCAGCGCATAGCAGACGACGCCGAGTACGATATTGGCTACAAAGGCCCCGTTGGCGGCCTCTTCAGCGTTCTCGCGGCGAGCGATCAGGGCACTATCGATGCCAGCGGTGTTCAGGATATCGAGATACTGAATTGCCACAAGGCAGTAGCCAACCAGGCCAAATTGCTGAGGCATCAAGAGCCTGGCCAAGAGAATGGTGGTAAGGGATGTAAGCCCCATTCCACCTATGAAGGTCAGGTAGGACCAAAAGACGCCATTAATGGTTCTTTGGGTCAAGTCGGCGCTGGCTTGAGGGGCGTTGTTGGTCATAACCTAAGCCGCATCAACAGATGGCTGCACGGGCACGATGCCTTGATCGGCATCCGGTATGTTCTGAAGGAGTCCGCGAGTTGCGAAGGCGAGGCCAATGAGAATATAGAAAAAGCGCGGATAGGCGCCGTGGATGAAAAGCGCGGCGGCCATGTATCCGGTAAAGGCGATCGCCAGGCTGGTGACGATGTTTGAATAGTCAAGAAAATCGGCTTGCAGGAATCTTCTCCGGGCTTGCAGGAGGCTTCTATATGCCAATACAACGATCAGCATAAAGGCTACCAAGCCGACCATCCCAGTTTCCGCAGCCACCTCCAGGTAAAGGTCGTGCGGCGCCCTGGTCTGGCTTGAGGGGGCGAGGCCAAGCGATTGTGTGTATTCCTGATAGAGAATTGGAAAATTGCGCAGGCCGACTCCGAAAACCGGGTGCTGTTGAAACATCAGGATGGCCGTCAAGTTCTCGCTCGCACGGCCCTGAATAGCCGCATCTTGTCGGATATTGGAAAAGCCGTGCTGGGTGGGGAGCAGGTTCTGCAGGCTGAGGGCCCGGCTGTAATAACTCGGCGGGATGAATGCGAGTACGACGAGCCCGAGTGCAGCCGCAAGAACCAGTTGGGCCGGCCGAGGCGGGTAGATCACGAAGTAAAGAATGAGCGCGGCCACCAGCGCCACCAGCGCTCCCCGTGAATAGGTAAAGGTCACTGTTAATAAGCTCAATATGGCCGATAGGCCCGCCAATGCCTTCAAGATGGGTTTCCGTTCGTGCAAAAGACGTTCCAATCCGAGAAGCCCCGGGACGAGCATGAGCTGCGCGAAAAAGTTGGGATCGCCCACGGGGCCAGCCAGCCGGTAGTCGTTGACGCCGGTTGAGATGTTCATATACATTGCCACCGCGAATCCACCGTACTGACTGTGGTAGTTCTTTGTCAGGAACTGGTGAACACTCAGCAATCCCAGGAAAATTCCCACCATGAGCAGGACCCAGACTGCATGCCGCAGTTGCCGCGGCTGGCGAAGCAGCGCAACCACGATCAGTGCGATGGATGCATCCTTCCAGTAGTCGGAGAGGGATTGCATCACGGCGTTTCGATCGACTGCGTAGAGACTGGATGCAAGCCCTACCAATCCGTATGCGGTAAGGAGTATGGCCGGTAACAACAGGCCCTTCGGCCGTTCACCAAAGAGCGCCCAATGAAGAAGTATGGCTAATGCCAGGACGCCAATAAGCGCTTTAGCCGCCGATGGAGCGGCGTACGAGTGGACCACAACATCCGAGAATCGGGTGTAACTAAGAAATATGAGGAAGACAAGCCCGAACTCCAACGAAGCAATGGCCGCCACGAAGACGATGAGTCCCTGCCAGAAACGCGAGCACGTATATCGGGCTTGCCAGATTCGCACTGACGACACCGGCAGCGACGCCCAAAAGGATGGCGAGAAGGACCAGAATCCATGCGGATCGCCGCGACGATGCTGGCAGTTCGCCTATGGCCACGGGCAAGGGACTCGATCCACTAGTCATGCAGGGCACCGTTCGATCTGAACACGCCGACACGGCGATAATACCCGAGGCGCCACATCATGTAGGAAACGAGCTCATTCCAGCCGCCCTTAAAGAATCTACCTGAGGTGAATACAACGAGCTCCCTGGCCCCGGAGTAGGCAATACGACCGCCGACTGATTTGATGCGCGGGCCAACAAGAATATCGTATTGCATGGCGCCGCGGCCATAGAGCTCGAGCGCCAATGACCTGCGCATGGCGTAGTTGCTGCCGCGGCTCGTGGGAATCCGGAGCACGACGCGCCGGAACCAGCGGCTTGCGTGATGCATGAACATCCTGATCTTTATAGCGAGGCCCGCGGGGAGATCGGAGTATTCGACGTGCGTGTAGGCAAGATCGGCTCCGTTTTCGATCTGTGCGACGTACCAATCAATAAGAGACGTGGCGTTCGGGATGCGGCAATCGGCATCGAACTGGAGGACGATGTCTGACTGAGCGTGCTCGATGCCGGGCAACCGCGCCGCAATGGCTATAGCGCCCTCATGTTTCACGCTGGGGATCGCAATAACGGTAAATCCCATCGCGCGGTACTCTTCCACCTCGGCAGGAGGGCTTTCGGGATCATAGTTATTAATCACCAAAATAAACTCGATCAGAGATTTGCCGTCGTAGTGACCGATATCTTCTGCCAACTTTAGCACGTCATGCAAGTCGGCGGCCGCGTTGACAGGAACCACGATGGAAGCACGCGGCGCAAGACCTGGATCGCCCCGCAAATGGGTAATCTGCCGGGTGAGAAGCGCCGTGTCTGGAGGCCGCACACTCATGCTAGACGTTGCTCTGTTCCTTGCCGGTGAGAAGATAGATCCCGCCGTTGGCCCTGGCATGCTCCAACGCAGCCTGGACGTTCTTCATAAGCACTGGAGGGGTGTCTCCGGCGGCATACTCTGTAATGCCTATCTTGGGATCCAGGGAGAGCGGCTCGGCTGAAACATCCATATCGATCGGCTTCGAGAGCGCTGTGCGGACACGCTCCATTGTGTTGAGGGCCGCATCGCTCGAAGTGCGTGAGAGCAGGACCGTGTAATCGAGTTCGCTCCAGCGTCCCACCAGGTCGTTGCCGCGCAGCTGATTCTTCAAGGTTTGCGTCACATTTCTCAATATCATTTGAAGCGTGGTCTGCGGCAGGATGTTGACGTAATCGCTTAGCCCGTCCAGATGGACAATGCAGAGAGAGAAATTGCCGGTCTTGTCCAGTACGGCGTCAGTGAGGCCATGCTCGAAGGCGTTTCTTTTGAGCGCAAGAGACATGTCATCCAGATTGCCTTGCCGGATAAAGCTCTCGATGGGCAGACGGAGCAACTCGAAGACCAGGACCAGCATAATCCCGACCGCCAGGCCCAGGACAAGCGCCACGGCCCCATCGCGCAGGGGTTGCGGTGAGATCGGTTGCACCGGCGCGGCGGCCGGATCCAATAGCGATAGATCGTATACCTGGTACAGGCTTTGCACATATTCGATAGTGTGCTGACCGATGCCATTTGCGAGCTGGGCCGCGGTAGCCGGGTTTGAACCACGAACCGAGAGCTCGATGATGTTGGCATCCGGCAACGCGACCGCACTGTACGAATAGCCCGTAAGCGATGCCTCTTTGAGGCCAAGGATCTTGACCGCCTCGGAGCGGATGCGAGGGCTGTTAAGTATCTCTGCATAGGTCGTGATGATTGACCGCTTGTCGAGAGTCGATAGGCTATTGACGAGGTTGCTCGTGCCCGAGATCAGGGACGCGCTTGGCGCCACGATCAGGCGGGCCTTTGCCTCGTAGGTGGGGGCGGTCAGATAGTCCACCACGAGAGCGGCGACCACTGCTGCAAGGGCAGTTACGACCAGGATCCACCAGCTGCGCTGCAGCATCCGGAAGTAGAGTTTAGCCTCCATCTTGTATGCTCCTCTTGTTCAAATTGTGCTGCGAATTCGCCGGTTGGCGCAGCGGAGCGGTCTCTGCAAAGAGCGCAGCAAGCTTGTGCACATTCGTTGTCAAGTTGAATTCTTGCTTCACCCATTGCCTGCCAAGCGCCACGCGCCGGCGGGCCTCCGCAGGCTGCTCGTGGACCTCTGATAAGGCGTCTGCCAAAAGTGTGCTGTTCCCCGGAGGCACCAGCCATCCGGTCTCGCCCGGCTTGACTAGCTCCGGCAGCCCCGATAGGGCAGATGCGATGACCGGCAAACCGCTTGTCATCGCTTCCATGACAGCCACGGGAATTCCTTCCATCTTGCCGGTATCTGTGATGATGCTGGGTTGGACATAGCAATCGCCTGTACGCAGCAGCCGGGCAACGTCATCCTGGGTGCGCGGTCCCAGCAGTTCTACACTGCCTGTTATACCCCTGTTTTGAATGAGCTCTTGCAACGTGCCGCGGAGATCGCCGCCGCCGACGATGCGACAACGAAACGGGATGCCCCGATCACGCAGCAGGGCGCAAGCCTCGATCAGAAATGCGAAGCCTTTGTAAGGCTGCAAGCTTCCGACGCTGAGGATCTCGAGGCGCCCGTTGCGAGGCGTCTCGCTTTGACCATAATAGGCAGGGTCAATTCCGCAGCGAACGATGCTGATCTTGTGTCGCACCCAGGGGCCAAGAGCGTCCACAAGGTAGTCACGGTTGAACTCGGAAATGGACGCAATAAACACCGCGTCGCGCAGCTTGGTGGCGAGCATCGGTTTTTCAACGAATATGTCGTGAGCATGCACGGTCACGCTATACGGGATGCCTGTGAGACGATGAATGATCCATGCGACCAGGGCGGGATGCGTGGCATAGTGCGCATGGATGTGTTCGACGCCATCTCGCAAGAACGCTTCGGCCATCCAGACTGCCCGCGGGAAGAGCAACAGGGCACGCAGCAGGAATTTGGGACTGCTGAAGTTCTCACGGACGAGTTGGCCCCACAACGAGAAGTATCGGCGCGGGTGCATAATGGCCTGATGGATGTTGGCGGCAGCCAACCCGAACGAGAGCCAGGGCACCGAATGGGCGCGCCTCGACCCACGGACGGGCCTCCGGGTGCACTAATTCCTGGTGTTGCAAGATCAAGGGATAGAGTTCCACCTTCCAGCCCAATTGCTTCGAGAGCCACCATTTCACGCAGGATAAAAGTCTCCGGCAAATGTGGAAAGCGGGACATGACATACGCCACCTGCCCGGCATCAGTGCGCTCCTCGCTGCTGGAACACGGCGATCACTGTCCGAAATAGGATGTTCAGATCCAACCAGAGGCTGGCTCTCTCAATATATGCTATATCGAGCCGCAGGCGCTGGTCGAAGTCGAGCCTGGCGCGTCCGGCGATCTGCCATAAGCCCGTGATACCGGGCATCACGTCAAGCCGCTCGGTATGCCAGAGCTTATAGGTCTCGGGTCCGAATGACGTGGGGCGAGGGCCTACCAGGCTCATGTCGCCGCGCAGGACGTTCATGAGCTGTGGAAGCTCATCGAGGCTTGTCTTTCGAAGGAAGTGTCCGAGCCGCGTCACGCGCGGGTCATTCGTGATCTTGAAGTCGGGCCACGGCAGCTCATTTAGGTGCGCATATTGAGCCTTAAGCTGTTCCGCGTTCGGCACCATGGTCCGAAACTTATACATACTGAAGCGCCGGCCGCCTTTTCCGGTGCGTTGCTGTGTGAACAAAACCGGTGCGCCGGGAGAAGTCACGGCGATGGCGGCGGCAATGACCGCCAACAACGGAAGCCAGAAGGGCAGAGACATGATCACAAGCACCAGGTCCACGGACCGCTTGCCAATGAGGTAAAGGCGCAATGGCATCCTCCGGCCCTCGGGGTTGAACCGGTCGATCCAATCCCCGTCATCCGTCGAAGCACTCATGGCACTTTCTCAACAGCACTCTCCTGTGAGGCTTCGGGTGCACCAGCCTGTTCGGGCCAGCCCACCCGGCGGCGGGCCGTCTGCCACAGATCTTCAAATGTGAGCGCATCGGATGGAAATACGGCCGCCCCATACGCGAGGTGGATCCCGGTACGTTCCAGCACCGTTTCCTGGATGCGGCAGGCAAGAACCAGCACGTCAGCCTTCGACGTCTCCGGACATATGACAACGAATTGCCCGATCTCATCGCGGAGGAGCATATCACTCTGCCGCAGTAGGGCGCTGCTTACCTGAGCGACCCTGGCGAGATGAAGACGATTCAACACATCATGCTGCAGACCCTTCAGGATCTCTTTCACGATCTCGCCGTCGGCAACGGCGGGTTGGAGTACAAGCAATGCGATCGGGCGCTGGTAGCGGCGGCCGCGGTTGAACTCCGTCCGGATGGGGCCGCTCGCCGCATCCACCGAGGTCACGCGGCTTGGGAATGTGCCCTTCGCCAATATTTCCATCAGAGATTCCGAATGTGCAAAGACCGAGGCAAAGCGGTGGGAAAGCCATACGCCGACCAGGACAAGAATCGTCTCCAGCGCGATCACATCGACCGCAGATGAGCCGGTGTGGCTGCGATCGACAGCTCTGACGAGGGCGAGATACATTACCGCCGACAGGAACAACAATGAATAAAGAGGCACCTGATGCAGGGAGGGGACGATCAGGACCAGCAGGACAAACACCATTGCCGCCAGATAGAAATAGTTGGCAAAGTTGACGACCGCCACGTTTTGCAGATCCAGAACGCCGAGGGCGATGATGCCTGTAATGTAGATAGCAACGAAGAAGAGAGATCTGCGAAGCTCCGTCATTCTTTTCCCTTCATTCGATGTCGCAATGCCGTCTCAAGATGCTGCATGCCATCCCATTGCACAGCGTCGCGATCGAGGTAACGGTTCGATGGTCACCCAAGAGTTGGGAGGTTGGTGCGCATTATACGAATGATCCAGCTTGTTGCACAAGCCAGCCTTCCTCTCAAGTACGGACGGGCCCGCCTCATCGTGCCACGAGTAGCAAGAGCCTTGCATTTTTGTAATGACATACCTACTAGTCTATACCATCTCGGTAACAAACCGGTCGCATTCTCCTGGTACTCCGTCGCAAACCAAGCCTATTCGGTCACAGTGCTGACAATTATAAACAGACAGAAACAAGATTCAGCTACGAAAAGGCCAATGAGTACTAATGAGTGCTAAGCGATACCAAAGAGTATCAAGGTTCCTTAACATCTGTCCATTCTCGGAAGCCGGACGCCTTGCAGCGAGTGGCGTGCTCCAGGCGGTCATCCCAAGCTCGCAGGCGCTGCAGTGAACAGAAACCCCAGGTAATTCTGCCAATCGCGTATCCAGCCTCGAGGTGTCACTTATATAGAAGTACGGAAAACCACGGCGATTTCGTATACAAATCGGAGAAGTTGGACGCGCTTTTCCAACTTGAATGTACCGGGTGCCTCGGCTGGTGCGGCTATTCAGATAATCTAAAGATTGTCAGTTAAGGACGGATAGGCGCCGAGTTAAGAATCTTTAGGTGGTAAGTTAACAATCAACGTTGTGCGTGAAAGTTCCAACAATCCTGGGAGGACCATAGCTGCAGTTCGATCGGCAAGGCGGCTTCGTCGAAGGAATTGTATCAAATCCGACTGCATCCGCTTTTCTCATGCAACTGTGCTCATGTACGCAAGAGCGACCGTGCCAGGCCCAACGTGCGAACCGATCACGGGGCTGAGCGGACGACAAAATGTCTCAATGGGATTCAGTTGCAAACAGGCCGATGCCAGAAGAAGGGACGCGTCTGCCTCCGAGTTGGCATGCGATGCAGCGAGGCGAATCCTCTTCTGGCTGCCGAGGCGCTCCGCGATAATTTTCAACATACGAGCAAGCGCGGCGCTCTTGGTGCGGATCTTCTCCACGGATTCTATCTGACCATCTCGCATACCCAGAACCGGTTTGATATTGAGCAGCGTGCCCAGCAGCGCCTGAGCTCCGCCGATGCGCCCGCCACGCTTCAAGAATTCCAGCGTCTCAACCACGAAGAGAACGCCGCTGTGGTCTCTGGCATGCTCTGCCAAAGCCTGGCACGCGCGGAGGCTTTCGCCCGCGCATGCTGCGCGCGCCGTTGCAAGGACGGGCAAACCCATTGCCATGGTCGTCAGGCGGGAGTCAACCAGCGCGATCCTGTCACGCGCCTCGGGGAGCATTTCCCTGGCCTGGACGGCGGCATCAAAGGTGCCCGAAAACTTTGAAGACAGAAAGATGCCAAGGACGTCGTTGCCCTGATCGAGCAGGGTTTCAAACGCATCCTGTATTGCTGGTGTTGTAACCTGTGAAGTTGTGGGGAGACTTGCAGAGCGTTGAAGCCGCTCATAGAACTGCGCGGGCTGAATATCCACGCCGTCAAGATAGCTTTGTCCATCCCAGATTATCGAGAGGGGCAGCACTTTGATCTGCAGTTCCCTTGTCAGTTCTTCTGGAAGGTAGGCCGTGCTATCCGTGACGATGGCGACTTTGGGCATTATGGCTCCTGACTAAGCGGGAAGAATCCTGGAAATGAGCGACATCATTATAGTCCCCGGCAAATGCCGGCGCCCTCATCTAATGAGAAGTGCGAAAACACCAAAAACAAAGATAACTGCGCCGGCCAGCCGGTTTACCCAGCGCAGCCACAGTGATGAGAACCTTTCGCGGAATGCGCCGACGACAGAGGTGAGAGTAAGCCACCATGCCGCAGAACCCAACAGCACGCCGAGCACCATGAAGGCCGCGGAGGTGTAATTCCCGCCTGCATCGGCAAGGCGCAACCCGGCGAAGATCATGGTGAAGGAAATGATCGTGGCAGGGTTGGTGAGCGTCAGCCCGAGGGTTGAAAGGTATGCGGGGAGCCAGCCACGTTTGGCAGTCTCAGCGGCGAGGCGCTCCGCGGGCTCTGCAACGAATGTGCGGATGCCGAGAAAGAGAAGGAATAAGCCGCCAACAACGTGCAGCCAGAACTGCTGGCGAACCAATACATCCTGGACGGCTGTCAGCCCGAAGGCCGCAATCGTGCCGTACGTCATATCCGCCGTGGCTGCGCCGAGGCCCGACATAAATCCGATGAGGCGTCCTTCTGCGAGTGTGCGCCGTATGCACAGCACGCCGATCGGACCCACCGGCGCAGCGATCGCGAATCCGATCACGAAACCCTTGACCAAGAACGCCGGATCCATTTGCACCTTAGCCTCAAGATAGAAGCTGCTCCACACGCAACGACACGCCCGGGAGGGCGTGTCGAAAGTCTACAATACGTATTGTTGAAGGACCGCTGACGTGCGCTCTCTTCCTTGGAGAGCCACAGTCAAGCATCGGGCTCTAGGCCGTCGCTATGCGATCCCTACTTCTGAACCAGTTCTTCCACTCCTGGTTATTCCAGACCACAAGGATGGGGGAGGCGTTGAAGATGGAAGAATAGGTGCCGCTGAAGATGCCCACCAAGAGAATGATCACGAAGTGGCGAATGGTTTCGCCGCCAAACAGCGCCAGGGCAAACAAGGTGAACATGACCGTCAGCTGCGTATTGATGGAACGATCAAGCGTTTGCACGATCGAATGGTTCACCATCTTCTCGTATTCCACGCGCCGATAAATGTTGGAATTCTCGCGAATGCGGTCAAATACCACGATAGTGTCATGGACGGAGAAACCGATGACCGTGAGCACCGCCGTTAAGAACAAGGCGTCTGCTTCCCAATGCAGGAAGTAGCCGAGCATGGCTTCGACGCCGAGTACGACGAGCACATCGTGGAACATGGCGATAATGGCCGCGGTCCCATAGCGGAACGAGTGGTCGACGCCGCGGAAGGCGTACCAGATATACAGCAGGATCGCGACAGCCGCCATCAGAATGGCCACGCCCGCGGCTCTCGTCACCTCCGCACCAATCGAGGCTGACACAGAGCTGAAGTTCAACACTGTGACCGATGAGCCGGTCTTCGCCGCCATGGCAGCGACCAGCTTGCCTTTGGTCGGATCGTCCATCTGCTTGGAACGGATGGAATAAGACGTGTCGCCCAATGGCTGCACGACCGGATCTGAGATCGGTTGAGCCGATGTAGAGAACTGGTTGTAAAGGGCTGTTACATCCGCGACGGAGGGGCGCTGCCCGGCAAACTGCACTTCCAACAGGGAGCCGCCCTTGAAGTCAATGCCAAGGGTGAGAGGACCTTCGCCAGTGCTCACCCAATGCATGCCCATGAAAATGAGGCCGGGGATGATCACCAGCAGCGAGATCAGGAAATAAACGTAGCGATTCTTGATGATATTCATGACTTGCTCCTAAAGCCCAAACCAGCGCGGATGCTCGCCGAGTTTCAAGTTGTCCAATATCAAGTGCAGGAATGTGCGTGTCACGATGACCGCGGTGAAGAGCGAGATTAGCACGCCCAGGGCCAGGTTGATGGAGAAGCCTTTGACCATGCTGGCGCCAAATGTATTGCCAAAGATGAATAGGATCACGCAGGTAATGAGCGTGGAACTGTTGGAATCACGGATGGATGGCCAGGCACGGCTCCAACCCAGGTCGATGGCCTGTTGCAGCGAGCGGCCCGAGCGCAGTTCCTCCTTGAGCCGTTCAAAGATCAGCACGTTGGCATCCACGGCCATACCTATGCTTAGGATGAAGGCGGCGATCCCGGGGAGAGTGAGCGTGATCGGGATCATCTTGTAGAGCATGAGGGTGATCAGCGAATACGTAATGAGCGCAAGATCCGCAACTATGCCAGGCAACCGGTAGTAGAGGCCCATGAACAGCACTACGACAGAAAGACCGATCAGGCCTGCGAGCAGACTCTTCCGGACCGATTCGGCGCCGAGCGTGGGGCCGACAGTCTGGCTTTCAACCACCTTGACAGGCACCGGCAAAGAGCCGTAGCGCAACTGCACAGCAAGCTGATTCGCGCTGTCTGCCGTGAAGCCGCCTTCGACAACTCCCTGGCCGTCGGTGATGGCGTTCTTGATCACCGGAGCGGAAAGCACCTTTTTGTCGAGCACGATGGCGAGGTATTGGCCGATGTGGGAGGAGGTATAGGTACTGAATGTTGTTGCACCGGTGGGCTTAAGTGTGAACGCGATCTGATACGAACCCGCCAGTGAACCGGGCTGCACACTCACGGTGTCCAGGGCTGCGCCGGTCATCACCGTGTGGTAGACCGTTGGAGCGGGTGTAGCTCCAGCGGCGGGAGTGGCATTAGGATCGACCGTTGGCGTTACAGCAGCCGTTGCGCCTGGCACCACGGTAGCCGCACCGGCAGGAGCCTCTGCACTTGCAGGCTGACCGTTATCGGTTTGGACCGTAGCGCCTTCGGCCAATGGGGTGGTACCCATATCGACGAATTCCAGAAGCGCCGTCTGCTGGAGGGCAGAGACGACTTCTTCAGGGTTGGTGACGCCGGGGAATTCAGCTACAATGCGGCACTGACCGGCGATCTGCATCACGATCTCGCTCACGCCCAGGGCGTTGGCACGGCTTTCCAGGATCTGGCGCGTGACCTGCAGGTCGTCTGCCTTCACACTGGCGCAATTAATAGTGTCAGCCTGGAGAAGCGTTTGCAGGCCGCCAAGCGTATCGAGGCCTCGTCTCAGTTCGGTGTTGCGATTTACCAGGGGTTTGTCATTCAGGGGGTTCGTAATCGTGATGCGGGGTACCAAATCCACCCAAAGCGAGAAGGCAACGAGAACAATGATCACGATCAGCCAAGTATTCCGCCTACGCATGTTTACTCCATCAATCCACAAAAATACCAGCCTTGGGCTGGCGCTGCGTGATTATACTACCGAACAGATGTCTCGGCCCGGCAAATGGGGCCTAAATCCTGCCAAAAATGCCAATTTTGTAGCTATCTGGTTGATTCTTCGGCTGTTGCGATGCGCAGGGGTGGTGCGCTATGACTTTCCCTCCAAAAAGTTGATTGCCTGACTTAGCACTTGAGTACTTGTGATGGCGTCTGTGTCAATGATAAGGTCGGCATGCTGACGGGCATGTGCCAAGCGGCGCAATTGCTCGAGGTAGTCAGCTTCCAGCCAATTGAGCTGCCGTCGCCGGGTGCAGACGGCGAAGGAGGCCTGCAGGTAGATCAGCACATCCGGATCCGTGATGCGCTTCCACATGTAGGGGACATAAGAATGCTCCTGCGCAATATGGCGGCAGCGATAGCCTGCCGGCTCAAGGCCTCCGATCAGCGTCGACTTGCCTGAGCCGCAGGGCCCCACGACGCCGATCAGGCCGCGCGGACTTCCAGGGTCATCCATTATCGTGCATCAGGTTGTTTAGCTGCTCCGGTCCGCCCAGGACCGCCAGCATGTCTGCAACGTTCAGGACACTCCTGTCGCTTGGATGCATTTCGGTCTGGTGGTCGCGCCGGATGAGCACGATGCTGAGATGATAATTGTCTTCCACGTAGCCAACGGATTTGCCCGCGAACTCAGCATCCGGCTGGATGACAAGACGCGCGAGGCTCAGTTGCTGGCCTTCCACGGAGATCGGGTTGGTCACGTCTGCGCCTGCCGCCGCGGCAGCAAATACCGGAGCCGCCATTCCTGTGCCGCTGAGGGCTGTGAACCCGAATTGCTCCTGGAGCGACTGGGCGAAATCCTCGTCGAAGATGCGGATCACGACATGGATCTCCGGGTTGAGCTTGCGGGCCTTGAGAGCGATCTGCAGGTTGAGGGAGTTGTCCTGGGTGCAGAGTATGATCGTACGCGCTTTTGCCACGCCGCCATTGTCGAGCGCCGCAGGGCGGGTTGCGTCATCCTGGATCACGGGCACGCGCATCTTCTGAACAGCCGTGAACATATCAACAGACGGGTTCTGCTCGATGACCACGACGTGTTCCTTCATCTCATGGAGCTTTTGGACCACGCGAAATCCCAGGTGCCCGAGGCCCACAAGAACCGTATGATTCCGAAAAGTTGAAGCCACTGCGATCTCCCATTCTTTGTTGCGGGCGCGGCGATTGAATAGCATTACGCCGAATTCGGCCAGACCCTGGGCGAGCGTTCCTACTCCGATGAGCGGAAGGATGAAGTAAAAAAGCTGGAGGACCGGTGCATGCGGGAATGTGCCGCTGGGCTGCAGAAACGCAAGCGTCAGCATCAGGTAGATGGCCTCGGGGAGGCTGCCCAGCGGTTCTCCTGATTGCGAAGCCAGGAAATGGTACAGCAAGCCAAGCCCGATCACGGCGGTAGAAAAAATAAGCAGGGGCAGCCGAAACTCGCGGAGCAGAATGCCCGTTTCACGCAGGCTTGCCCGCCACATGGGAGTGGGCGCGGTGCGGGAGCGATTCATATCAGGCCGAGATGGGGAGTCGAATGGTCATGCGGCGGACATCGTCGCCGGCGCGAGGCATAACCTTCAGGACGAGCACGCTGATATCATCCGCAGGGCGATTCTCGTCGAGCCGCACGGCAAAGGCAAGCAGCGCATCCGCTAATTCCTGCGGTGTGGGCTCCTGGTCTTCAAGCAGGGACCGTATCACTTCGCAGACGTCCATCGGCTGGCCGCGCCGCTCGCCGGCATGGTTCAAGCCGTCCGTGTAGATCACTACCATCAGACCCCCTTCGATCTCCACCTCGGTGATGACGGGGCGAATATCCCGCGAGGTGCCCAGCGGGGCGCTTTCGCCGTCCAGGCAATCGACCTTTTCGCCGCGTGCGACAAAGATGGATGCCGGGTTGTTGCGGGTTAGTACGATCGTGCCACTGTGCAGGTCCACCGAGGCGATATTGAGCGTGCAGATAACCTTGCCTTTTTTCTCTGTGAAGAGGGCGTCGGATGCGGCGCGGGCGGCAGCGCCGTCACGAACGCCTTCGGCCAGGAGGCCGATGACCTTGCGGACGACCATCATGGAGACAGCCTTGGCGCCGGGGCCGGACGTTTGGCCGTCCGCCAGGACGACAGAAACGCCGCCGTTCGGACGTTCGATCGCCTCGAGTGTGTCGCCGCTTTCGGCTGAGGCGTATTTACTTATCTTGGCAACCGCGATCTGCACTTCCATCGCGCTTATTCTACGACGATTAAGGCTTGACGTCACTGCCTGAAGCCGCTATAATCTTGCGGCCTGAATGGATATCTATGGACGGGCTTCGGCCCGTCCAATGTGTGTAAAGGAGAAAGTATGACGCCCCATCCCAAGCGCAAACACTCGAAGGGCCGCCGCGATCGGCGCCGAGCCCATGATGCTCTGCCCAGCCTCAACCTGGTAGCGTGCTCGAACTGCGGTTCGATGCGGCTTCCTCATACCGCCTGTCCAAACTGCGGGCATTATCAAGGTCGCGAAATTTTCGAAGTCAGTAAAGAAAAGAAGAAACCCGAGTGATCGCAACGAGCCGTGACTAACACGGCTCGTTTGTGTTTAAGTCACCGGAGGCATCATCTATGAAACTTAAGCAGGAAGCGACCGCCTTTGTTTTCCCCGGGCAGGGCTCGCAGGCGGTGGGCATGGGGCGCGAACTCGCGGAGCATTATCCGGCGGCGAAGGCGGTCTTCGAGGAAGCAGACGCCGTCCTTGGCTTTCCGTTCGCCAAGGCTGATGTGGGAAGGCCCGGAGGCGGAGCTGAACGATACGATCAACACGCAGCCTGCGCTTTACGTCCACTCGCAGGCGGCATACCGCGTGTTCGCCGATCAGTTTCGGGACTTCAAGGCGGCAGCAGTAGCCGGTCATTCGCTTGGCGAACTTTCGGCGCTTGCGGCGGCGGGCGCGTTGTCTTTTGAGGCCGGTTTACGCCTGGTGCGAAAGCGCGGCGAGCTCATGAAGAGAGCCGGCGAGCTGAACCCCGGCGGCATGGCGGCCATCCTTAATCTTGGCATTCCCGAGTTGGAAGCCGTGTGCAGCGCGGCGAGCACACCCGATGAGCCGGTGCAGGTGGCTAATGACAACTGTCCGGGCCAGGTAGTGATATCCGGGGCGAAGGCGGCGGTGGAGCGCGCCATGGCCGGAGCCAAAGCGGCAGGGGCCAAGCGAGCCCTGCCCCTGGCGGTTTCCATTGCGGCGCACTCCAGGCTGATGGACAGCATTCAGCAGGACTGGAATCAAGCGGTCGGACTTGCCGGCCTGAAAGATCCCAATTTGTCGATCATCGGCAACGTATCGGCCACCGCAATGACTTCGGCGACCGAGATCCAACAGGATATCCAGGGTCAGATGCAGTCGCGCGTTCGGTGGACGGAAACGATCCAACTGCTGACGGGGCAGGGGATTGCAAACTTTGTGGAAGTCGGCACAGGAAATGTACTGTTGGGGCTCATCCGGCGTATAGCCACTTCCGCTTCGGGTTACCCGCTTGGCAGCCCCGTCGATTTCGCGGCGCTTGAGTAGGCGCGCTGGCGTAAAGGCCCCAAACGCTTATAGTATAATGACCGCGTGGGCAAATTGTCTGACATAATGACTGTCGGAGCCGCTGCTCTTGTAGCAGTTCTGTCAGTGTAAGAAGCCCAGTTGGATCTGGTCAGGTTACCCTGACCAGTTTTCATTTCAGAGCGGGAAGGGGGCCGAGGACGGCGAAGGAGAATAGCATGCGCTTGAGCAAACTGGCCAGTGAGATCGCGGAGTCCCCGACCCTGGCATTAAATGAGGAAGCCCGGCTTTTGCGCGAACGGGGCGAGCCGGTGATCCACCTGGGTATCGGCGAACCGAAGAACAAGACCCCCATCAATGCCATCTTATCTTCGGCCGCGCGGCTCACCAGCGGGGAAGTGAAATACACGCCGGCAGATGGCGTGCTGGCGCTCAAGAAAGCGATCATTCGCTATACCGAGGAAAACTATGACCGGCTGGTCGCCCCGGAGAATGTTCTGGTCACTAACGGGGCGAAGCAATCGTTATTCAATATCCTGTATTCGGTCCTGAATCCGCAGGATGAGGTGATCATCCTGGCTCCATACTGGGTGTCGTATCCAGAAATGGTAAAGATGTGCTCCGGCCGTCCTATTATCGTGACCCCCGAAGACGGTAAGTTCATCCCGCGCTTTGAGGAGATAGAACGGGCCGTGACCTCCTACACGCGAGCGCTCATCGTGAACAGCCCGAATAATCCATCGGGCGCGATCTATCCGCCCGCGCTGATCGAGAAGCTTGTAAATTTCTGTGATCGCAAAGGGATCTTCCTGATCTGCGATGATATCTATCACAAGCTGACTTTCGATCAGAACGAAGCCGTGCCCGCGACGCGCTTTGCTCCGAGCGATCTCGAAAACTCGCATCTGATCATCGTAAATGGCGTTGCGAAGATATATGGTATGACCGGTTTCCGCGTGGGGTGGGTGGTGGCTCCGCGCGACCTGATCCGCGTGATGACCAATGTCACCGCGCAGACTACCTCCGGCGTATCGCCGGTCAGCCAGGCGGCGGCCGAGGGAGCGCTGAACGGGCTGCAATCGGTCGTGGAGGCGCTGCGGCTGCAAATTCAGAACAATCGGGATGTGCTGCTACAGGAGATGAAGTCCTTCAACGGGGCGCGCCTGATCCCACCGGATGGAACGTTCTATGCCCTGCCGGACCTGCGTGCCTTCGGCAGCAGTTCGGTGGAGATATGCAAGTTCCTGCTGACCAAGGCACTTGTAGTCGCGGTGCCGGGCCGGGAATTTGGGATGGAGGGGCATATCCGGTTATCCTTCAGCGGCACGGTGAAGGATGTCACCGAGGGATTGGCGCGCATCAAGTGGGCGCTCGACCCCACCAGTCCCAATGAGATCTATATCGGCGACCGGAAAATGATAAGGGATTGGCTTTGAGAGAACCCTTCCGCGTAAAGGGCTTCACCGGCACCAGAAATCACCCGCACCAGAGGCATGCATGAACAATCTCCTCAATATCAAGACTCCGGCAGAGTCGACTGCACGAGTCCGCAAGGCGGACTACAACCTTTCCAATCACGGTGTGGGGAACCTGCGGCTGGCGTACTGGAACCTGCCTACCGAAGCATTATATGAAGAGGCCGTATTCCGTGGAGAGGGTGTCACAACCGCCGGCGGGCCATTCGTCGTCAATACCGGAAAACACACCGCCCGTTCGGCAAATGATAAGTTCGTAGTACGTGAGGCTGCCAGCGAGGGGCATATCTGGTGGGGACAATATAACCGTCCATTCGCTGCGACGAAGTTCGAAGCGCTCTATGACCGCATGCTCGGATACCTGGAAGGGCGGGATGTCTTCGTGCAGGATGTCTATGCGGGCGCAGACGAGAAGTACCGACTGCCCGTCCGCATCGTAACCGAGTCTGCATGGCAGGCGATGTTCGTGCGCAACATGTTCCTTGTTCCGCAATCGCTGGAGGAATACAAGCGCTTCGTGCCGGAATTTACGATCCTCGGACTGCCCGAATTCAAAGGCATGCCGGCGGTGGATAACACCGCCAGTGATACCTTCATCTGCCTGTCCTTTGAAAAGAAGCTCGCCATCATCGGAAACACGGCTTATGCGGGCGAACTTAAGAAATCCGTCTTCACGATCCTTAATTACTTGCTGCCGCTGGAAGGCGTGCTTTCCATGCACTGTTCAGCCAACGTGAGCCCAAACGATGCGAACGATGTGGCCCTATTCTTTGGATTGAGCGGCACAGGCAAGACAACGCTCTCGGCCGACCCCACGCGCCGCCTGATCGGCGACGACGAACATGGCTGGAGCGATGATGGAGTCTTTAACTTCGAAGGCGGATGCTATGCCAAGGTCATCGGCTTGTCGGCGAGCGCGGAGCCGGAGATCTATGCCACTACCCGGATGTTCGGCACCATCCTCGAGAACGTATGCTACGATGCCGTAACTCGCCATATCGATCTGGACGATGACAGCCTCACTGAGAACACGCGGGCCTCATATCCGTTGGAGTTCATCGATAATGCGCTGCCGGAGAAGAAAGCCGGGCACCCAAAGAACATCATCTTTCTCACGTGCGATGCATCGGGCGTGATGCCGCCCATTGCGCGGCTGACACCCGACCAGGCTCTGTACCAGTTCATTTCGGGGTATACGTCGAAGATCGCGGGCACCGAGGTCGGGCTGCGAGACGAGCCGGAGATCACGTTCTCTGCCTGCTTCGGCGGCCCATTCATGGTGCATCATCCGTACAAATACGCAGAGCTTCTCAAGCGAAAGATCGAGCGCTACAACGTAACCTGCTGGCTCGTGAATACCGGCTGGGTGGGCGGTCCTTATGGCATCGGCAAGCGGATCAGCATTCGATACACGCGCGCCTTGCTTTCTGCCGCCCTGACAGGGCAACTCAAAACGGTCTCTTACATCAAAGATCCCATTTTTGGGTTCGAGGTGCCGGCCACTTGTCCAGACGTCCCTGACGAGGTGTTGGACCCCGCGAGCTCATGGCCGGACCGAAAGGATTATCACAAGAAGTACCGACAGTTGGCCGAGCGGTTCATTGACAACTTCAGGAAGTTTGAGGATGATTCTGGCAAGGAGGTGCTTGCGGCTGGTCCGCACATCTGAGGCGCGGGCGATTCCTGCATGCGCTTACCGGTATGAATCAGTACAATCGTCCATGCTTGGGCGATGACCGTTACTTGCTTTGCACATGGTATTGCCTTACAATCATGCAAGGCACTCAGGGTTGGATCGCTGAGGTGTCACGCATACTGGCTTCGGCGAGGGCGAAAGAGTCCCGGGGGACAGTAGTCTGTTGTACGCTGCAGAGTTGGACGAGGGTGGGCGTCTGTAACGAGCAGGTCGACGGGCTCACCCAGGAAGGTAGCCGATGCTTAACCCGGAAGGTGATGATAAGAAAGGTTTGAACAGCCTTGGGTTGAAGAAACTCAACCTCGACCAGATCAAACGCATCGATTCCCTGCTTGCTTCGCTCGGGGATTACGGGGAAATCCACCTCATCGTTCAACACGGTGAGCTCAGATATATTAATAAAGTCGAGAGCTACAGAGCCTGGAACGACAAAGATAAGAAGCGTGATGGCGAGTAGGCCGTTTCGCGGGCAATCAGCCGGGCGGGATCGTCCGGCTCTTTGGCTTTGCAATGGCGTTTGCTTGGAGACAACTCATGGATGACGTACCCGAATTAAAACCCTGTCCATTCTGTGGCTCGCTGGGCGTCGCTATAGTCGGTTCATTCGTGCGCTGCGGCACTTGCGGCGGCACCGGCCCGTATGGATACTCCGACGCCGAAGCAACGAATCGATGGAACGAGCGCACCGTCATCGAGCCCGCCAGTAAAGATATTCGCACCTACACAGATAAAAGCGACCGAAATCTATTAGACGGGTAAGCAACTCCAACAGACTCACAACCCATATCAATCCTGAGCTCCTGCAAGTGGATGACCTGCCTAGGCCATCCACTTTGTTATGAATCGGGGCACTGCCTTCTGCGCATGCGTATCTGCAACTGAATCTTTCGCCCTGGGACTAAATCGGATAAAATCTCTAATCTTCGTCTAACAAAGAAGTTCTATATTTCAGGGGTGAGCGACGTATTAACAATTATGCATTCAACACAGAGGCCTGTGTTTACCCGAGGAACGTCATTTGGGTCGCGGATTTCCCTATGAATGAAAACGGAATACAACCGTCAGGACGGCGGGGCAGGCTGCAACGCCTCCGCCGAGGCATAAGGCGAAGCGCACCGTTCGCTGCAGGAGTGCTCGCCGCTCTGGCTGCCATTCTGCTGTACAGCATCCTCTTTCCGCGAACGGCGCCGCTGAGCGCCGGGGACGTGAAGCAGGTGGTCGACCAGACCATGGCATCTGCCACGCCGCCGCCCGCGTTCTCGGCGCTGGTCTATCAGGCGGTGAGGCCTTCACTGGTCCTGATCGAAACGCGTGGGCCAAAAGAGAGCGGCCTCGGTAGCGGTGTCATTGTGGACGATGCGGGCGACATACTTACCAGCCTGCATGTTGTGGCCCAGGCGTCAACCATCCGGGTCACTTTCGCGGACGGCACACAGTCAGACGCACGCGTCTCTGCCAGCCAGCCGGAGAATGACATTGCGGTTGTCAGCGCGAACACCCCTCCCGCGCAGATCGTTCCAGCCGTGCTGGGGAATCCGGACGCGATGCACGTGGGCGATGATGCCTTCGTAGTCGGAAATCCATTTGGTCTTTATAGCTCCATGAGCACCGGCGTGATCTCAGGTTTCGGACGTTCGTTCGAGCCTCCGGGTGGCAAGCCGGTGCTGCATGGGTTGATCCAGATCGACGCGGCTGTGAACCCTGGCAATTCGGGCGGACCGTTGCTTAACCGGGATGGGCAGGTAATTGGAATAGTCACAGGTATTGTAAATCCCACAGAACAGAACGTCTTCATTGGAATCGGTTTTGCCGTACCGATAACCATCGCAGGCGGCGCGATGGGCTCGCCGCCGTACTAACGTGCGCGAAGGCTGCCTTTGCCCCGGCAATGATGAAGAGCTTATTTGGAACTGTTGGTTAAGGAGAACCCATGGATCAGGACAGAAACCCCGAGAACAGAAAACCGATGGAGCGTGTGCTTTATGAGGTGAAGAAAGTAATTGTCGGTCAGGATCATATGTTGGAGCGCATGGCCGTCGCGCTGCTGGCGCGCGGGCACATCCTGGTGGAGGGCGTACCGGGCCTCGCGAAAACAATGGCTATTAAGACCGTCGCAGATGTCATCGGCGGTGAATTCAAGCGCATCCAGTTCACGCCGGATCTTGTGCCAGCCGATCTGGTTGGAACCCGTATCTACAACCAGAAAACTGGTGAGTTCAATGTCTCCCTTGGGCCGGTGTTCACCAACCTCCTGCTGGCCGATGAAATAAACCGTGCGCCCGCCAAAGTGCAGAGCGCGCTGCTGGAGGTCATGCAGGAGCGCCAGGTAACGATCGGGCGCGAAACCTTCAAGGTGCCGAACCCGTTCCTGGTATTGGCAACCCAGAACCCCATCGAGACCGAAGGCACGTATGCCCTGCCTGAAGCACAGGTCGACCGCTTCATGCTGAAGGTGCTGGTAGGTTACCCCAGCTCCACCGAGGAGTTCGTGGTCGTGGAGCGCATGACTGGCATGCTCCAGGCCGTCCAGAAGGTGCTGACCACCGATCAGTTACTGGATCTGCAGAAGCAGACCGACCAGATCTATGTCGACCCGGCGCTGATCGAGTACGCGGTGCGAATGGTCGCGGCCACGCGCAAGACAGGTGACGTGGGCCTAAAAGAGCTTGAGCATTACATTACCTTTGGAGCCAGCCCGCGCGCCTCCATCAATCTGATCCTGACCGCCCGGGCGCTTGCTTTCGTGCGCGGCCGTGACTATGTTCTGCCGCAGGACGTGCTCGATATGGCACTCGACGTGATGCGTCACCGGCTCGTGCTCTCCTACGAAGCGCTTGCCGATAACCGGACTGCTGACGATCTTCTTCTGAAAATTCTGGACCGAATCCCGATCCCGGTGGTGCCCCTCCATGAGCGCAGCAGCCGAAACGTCAGCGCCTGAACAAATCCTCCAGCGCATAGACTGGCAGATCATCCGCCGGCTGGATGGGCGGCTGCAAGGAGATTATCGCAGCCTGTTCTACGGCTATGGCGTGGATTTCTCTGATCTGCGCGAATACCAACCCTATGACGATATCCGCTACATCGATTGGAATGTAACGGCGCGCATGGACACGCCGTACATCCGGCAGTACACGGAGGACAGGGATATCGCGGCCTGGTTCCTGCTTGACCTCAGCCCGTCGGTCGACTTCGGGACGGTCCAAACCGAAAAGCGCGCGGTGCTGATCGATTTCGTCGCAACGCTGTCGCGCTTGCTCACCCGGCACGGGAACCGCGTCGGTGCGCTCTTCTTTGGAAATCGCGTGGAGCGCATCATACCGGCGCGGGCCGGGCGCGATCAGGTGCTGCACCTCATCAACGACCTCTTGTTGCAGCCTCGCTTCGCGGCCGCGGGCGCCACGGACCTCGCTCCGCTACTGGAAAATGCGCTGAGCGTCATCAAGCGCCGCTCGTTGATCTTCGTGATCTCGGATTTCATCTCGCTGCCCGGATGGGAACGCCCCTTGAGCCTGCTCAACCAGCGGCATGAAGTTCTGGCGGTCAGGCTTTCCGATCCTCGCGAGGCGGATTTGCCGGACGTTGGACCGGTGATCATGGAGGACGCGGAAACAGGCGAGCAGATGTATGTGGATACTCATGACCGCCGTTTCCGTTCCCGCTTTCAGGAAGCCGCCAAGCGTCGCGAAGCGGCGCTGGCCGCGTCCTTCAAGCGTGCGGCGGTAGACGTGCTGCCACTCTCAACCAGCGACAATCTCGTCAATGCGATCGTGCGTTTTGCCACCCTGCGGCAGAAACGCCGGAAGTGAGCTCGATGTCATTCATTTGGCCCATAGCACTCTTTTCACTCGTCCTGGTGCCGGTCCTGATCGGCGTTTATGTCGCCCTGCAGCGGCGAAGGCGCCGGATCGTGGCGCAGTACGGCAACCTTGGTCTTCTGCAATCCACGACCGGCGGCAAGATCGGCTTCCGCCGGCATATACCTTCCATCGTGCTGCTGGCAGGGTTGTCAATGTTGCTGATCGCCTCTGCCCGGCCTCAAACGGAAGTGAGCCTGCCGCGCGTTGAGGGCACCGTGATCCTTGCCTTTGACGTCTCGGGCAGCATGGCCGCCACGGACATTCAGCCTACCCGAATGGAAGCCGCCAAAGTGGCGGCGCGCCAGTTTGTAGAAAGCCAGCCGCCAAATGTTCAGATAGGTATCGTCGCCTTTAGCGATGGCGGATTCTCGGTTCAGCCGCCCTCGAACGACAAGGATGCAGTGCTAGCTTCCATTGGCCGCCTCGCTCCTGAGCGGGGAACATCGCTGGCAAATGGCATCCTGGTCTCCTTAAAGGCTATCGCTTCCAACAAGGATCAGTCAACCCACTTTTATACGAATCTCACACCGGAGCCGGCAGCGACGCCGACCCCTGTGCCACACGGCCAATTTGACTCTGCAGTGATCGTCCTGTTGACCGATGGAGAGAACAACGAGCAACCTGATCCCGCGGCCGCGGCGCAGGCGGCTGCCGACCGCGGCGTACGCATCTATACGGTGGGGCTCGGCAGCCCCGCTGGAACTACACTGCATGTAAACGGTTTTACCGTGCATACTCAGCTCGACGAAGCCACGCTTCAGAGCATTTCCCAGATCACGGGCGGGACTTATTACAACGCCATAACCGCCCAGGATCTTTCCAAGATCTATGGCAGTCTGGACCCGGAGTTGGTGATAAAGCCGGAGAAGATCGAGGTCACGTCGATCTTCGCGGGTGCAAGCGCCGCAGTCCTGTTGATCGGCGGCTTGCTTTCGCTTTTGTGGTTCAGCCGCTTGCCATAAGCTGCATGCAGCGTATTAGTGCTTTGGAGACAATGACATGACATTCCTATGGCCGGCATTCCTTTACTTGCTGGCGTTCGTCCCGGTGCTCATCGCATTGTACCTATGGATACTGCGCCGCCGTCGCCGCTTTGTGGTGCGGTATTCGAGCCTCTCACTGGTGCGGGACGCGCTGCCTGGGCACTCATGGGTCCGCCGGCATTTGCCCTTTGCGCTTTTCCTGATCGCTTTGGCAAGCCTGGCGGTTGCGGTTGCAAGGCCCGTATCGGTCACGATCGTGCCGACCGGGCAGACCACCATCATTCTGGCGATCGACGTCTCTCGGAGCATGTGCTCGACGGACATTGCCCCGAATCGCCTGCAGGCCGCCGAGGCGGCTGCCACTCGCTTCATCCAGAATCAGAGTGCCAGCACGCAGATCGGGATTGTCGCCTTCGGCGGTTTTGCCGAAGAGATACAGCCGGCGACGAACGATGCGGAAGCGCTTCAGAGCGCGATCGAGAGCCTGCTTGTCGGTCGCAGAACTGCAATTGGAAGTGGGATCCTGAAATCGCTGGATGCCATCGCCGAATTAGATAAGAACGTCGCGCCGAGCATCACGGATACTGCGCCGGGAATCCCGCCCACACCGGTCGCGAAGGGGGCCTATGTGCCGGATATCATTGTCCTGCTAACGGACGGCGTCAGCAATTCAGGGCCGCTGCCTTTGGACGCGGCTCAGCAGGCAAGTGATCGCGGCGTGCGGGTTTACACAATTGGGTTTGGTACCGACGGCGGATCTTCATTCCCGAACTGCGAACCCCAGCTCCAGAGCGGCGAGCCGTTTGGCTCGGGTGGAGGACAGTTCGGAGGAGGCGGCTTCGGCGGCGGGGGTGGCTTCCGCCGGGGAATTGATGAGGATACGCTGAGGCAAGTTTCCGATATGACCGGTGGTAAATACTACCCTGCCTCCAGTGCAGGGGAACTGGAAAGCGTCTTCAAGCAGTTGCCCACCTACCTCATCGTAAAGCATAAGACCACGGAGATCAGCGCGTACTTTGCAGTCATCGGAGCCATACTGGCGCTGATCGCGGTCAGCCTATCGCTCCTATGGCATCCGTTGCCGTGAACGGTTAAGGACCGGAAGATACCCAATAGATTTTCATTGCGGAACCTGGGATCGTAGCAATGAAACGGAAGCGTGCATCGGGCGTGACGCCGGTATAGATCTTGTCCAGTTGGGGGCGCTTGGCAGGCAGCAGCAGGTAGTGCGCGCCGTAGTGACGAGCGACGGCCGCGATCGTATTGAGGTCGTTGTTGGGGACCATAACCGCCTTGAAGCCCGTGCCCTCATACACATCCCAGGTGTCACGCGCCAGAAGTGTTATCGACTGCTGCGTGATTCCCCTTTGACTGGCATCCTCAAGAATAAGCCTTCGGAGTGTCTTGTATTGCGCATAGACACCGTTATAGTAGATTGTTGAACTCAAATTGGATTGAAAGCCTTGATAGGCCGAGTACACCGCTACCAGGCAGACGGCCGCTGCCAATACATATCTCGGCTGCATGTAGTAGGCAAAGAATCCTACGATCGCCATACTGATGAAGGGCATAAGGGCCGCCAGGCACTTGATCAGCGAGCCAGGCCCGGAAAAACTGGCGACAACGGTGTAGAAGCCATACTCCAGGAGAGCAAACAAAGCCGCCGGAAACAAGAGCCAAAGCCGGGCCGAATTGCGATGGAGAAGCAGGGCATCCACGCAGGGCCGCGACGATCAGCAGGGTCAGCAGAGGCGTGAGGAAGTACTGCACCTGATTCAAGTTCTCGCCCGCCGTATGAAGCCTTCGCTTCACGATCCCGCTGATCCCCCATGTGGCGCGCAACGTCGGCCAGTCAATCTGCTTGTTATAGGAATGGAAATCTTCATACGTTGTGAGGAAGGCGGTCTTGCCAGGGCCGGCGGGGAACACAGTATGCAGCTCTGTGTAGTTTAGCAGGAGCAGGGGGGCCACCACAAGCAAGTGGATGCCGAGAGCCGCGGCCGCCAGGGTGATCTTCTTTCTCCGAGGGATCGCGAGCAGCAAAATGCAGACTTCCAATGTGACCAGCAGCAATATGTAGTCCTGCCTGATCAGGTTGGCGAGCCCTGTAAAGAGCGCTGCGAGCAGGAAGTATCGGCCCGAAGCATCGCGCCTCATCATGAAGTAGAGCGCCATGGATCCAAAAGCGCCCGCGAAAATAATGGCTTCGGTCGTAACCGAGAACCAGACGAGGAAGGCCGAGAAGAAAGTGAGAATCCCGGTCAGCGCGGCAACCGCGTACGAGCCGGAGTAGGTGCGCCCCGCCAGGAATCCCGCCACCGCCGGGACGATGCCAGCCAGGATGGGGGCGATCAATGCGACCGAAATGCTCTTCCCGAAAAGCAGCATGGGCATTGCGATCAGGAACGATGCCGTCGGGTTCCAGAAGTCGCCGGCGTAGTGGGGAAGAGGCAGCAGGCCGCCGAAGAAGTAGACGATGTAGTCCACTACCGGGCCGCGGCCCTCCGCGATGTTCTTTGCGACCGTGAAATAGAAAGCCGAGTCGCCATGGCCCGGCATTTTGGCGAAGCCCGCCAGATAAATACGCAAAATAAGACCGGCGATTAACCCGGCCACGAAGACGATCACCCAGAAACGTTTTTGACTCGGAGTCTCTTCTACAGAGCCCATGCGATCATAAGTCCGAGGATGGCGATGACAAGTCCCAGATGCAGCAGCAGATTCGTGCTCACGAGCCAGCCAGGCGGCAGAGTGAATTGCAGCGCCAGGTTGATGAGGATCAGGACCAGACCTATGATCGGCAGCAGTCCTTTCCTGTGAGCCAGGAACTCGGAGAGCCGATCGAACAATTTCGACATTAGATTTCCTCCTCGTTGATGCCAGCGCTGGTTTCCGCTTCGTTGACCTGCCAGTCCGTAAATTGGGCAGCGAGCCGCCCTGGGATACGGCCCTGCATCAGCACGCCTCCGCGCACGTGCTCCACATGATCCACGTGACCGCTCTCATGGAACAAGGAGATCAGTGCGCCTTGCTGATATGGCAGCCGCACATAAACCCGCACATAGCGTTCGTAAAGTTCTTCCTTGATCAGCTCGAGCAGTTCGGATTGGCCCACGCCCGTGCGCGCCGAGATCGCCACAGACTTCGGATAACTGCGGACGGTGTTCCGCGCGGCTTCCGGCCTGCTCAGCCGGTCGATCTTGTTGAGGGCGGTAACGGCCGGGATGTGCCCGGCGCCGATCTCCGTCAGAGTCTCTTGCACAGCCTGAAATTGGTTCAGAGCGTTGGGATGCGAAATATCCACAATGTGCAGCAGCAGATCGGCCTCTGTGATCTCCTCCAGAGTGGCCTGGAACGCCGCAACCAGGGTGGTAGGGAGCTTTTGGATAAAACCCACGGTGTCCGTGAATAGTGCACCATAGCCGCCGGGAAGCTCAACGCGCCGCGTGGTGGGATCGAGGGTGGCGAAAAGCTGGTTGGCAACGTGTACATCTGCGCTTGCAAGGCGGTTGAGAAGCGTGGACTTACCTGCATTCGTGTATCCAACGAGGGCCACTGTGGGAATACGTGAGCGCTTTCGCTGAGCGCGATAGCGCATACGATGCGCCCGGACTTTCTCAAGCTCGCGCTTGAGGTGGGATATGCGCGTGCGGATGGAGCGGCGGTCCACTTCGAGCTGGGTTTCACCGGGACCTCGCAGACCGACGCCGCCCGTGGAACCTGTGCGTCCGCCTCCGCCGCCGGCTTGCCGTGCAAGGTGGGTCCACTGTCCGGTGAGGCGCGGCAGGAAGTACTCGTACTGCGCAAGCTCCACCTGCAGCATTCCTTCTGCGGTGTTGGCGTGTTGGGCGAAAATATCGAGGATGAGCGCCGTACGGTCGATGACGCGCAGATTGGTCCCGACCGCCAGTTCAAGCTCACGCTGGTGGCGTGGGGAAAGCTCATCGTCGAAGATGATCACCTGCGCCCGGGTTTCCTCAGCCAGGGCCGTTAGCTCTTCCACCTTGCCCGGACCGATATACGTTTCAACGTTGGGGCGATCCAGCTTCTGCGTGAGTTCGCCGACGACGTCGAGCCCGGCAGTATCGGCAAGCAGGGCGAGTTCGGTTAGAGAGTCTTCGAGCGAGAGGTTGTGCTTCTGCTGGTAGATATCCACACCGACCAGAAACGCTCGCTCACGGGGCGGTTGGGTCGGCTGGGGGATTCTCTTGGGCATCGGTTTGAAGTTGCGCTTTCTGTGGTTTTCCGAAGAGTTTTTCAATCTTCGGATCGGAAGGCTCCGTCCGAATGGGGATCAGGATATGAAAGGTTGAGCCCGGGCATTTGACTTCGTCACAGCCCGCTGACTCCACCCAGATGGTGCCTCCATGTGCTTCGATGATACCGCGTGTGATGGGCAATCCCAAGCCGGGGCCGCCGCCCTTGAATTTGGTCTTGCCGCTGGAGTGCAGGCTTGGCCCAGCCTGGCTGTATTTCCTGAAGATCAATGCCTGATTCTCCTGAGAAATGCCTATGCCAGTATCAGCAACGGTCACCTCAATGAAGCCCGGGAGGACTCTGCCGTCCACGGTGATCCGACCCTGATCGGGCGTGTATTTAATGGCATTCTCCAGCAAATTGCGAAATGCCTGATGCAGGCGCTCCGGATCGGCATAGATCCATTCATTGCTGCCGGGGAAGTCACACAGGTTGAGGGTTAGGCGCCTCTCCTGAACGGCCGGCTCCAGTGCGGTCTTCAAGAGGCCAAACAGCCGGCCGAGCGTAAGCGGCTGCAGGTTGAGCGAGAGCAGATCGTTATCGATCCGCGAGACATCGATCATGTCGTCGATGATCTGCCGGAGCCTGAGAATGCCGCCGTTGATGCCTCTCAGAAAGACATCCGCCTGCGGGTCTCCGGTGTGGGCCACGATGTCGCGCAGCATGGATGCGTAGCCCTCGACCAGCGTCAGAGGGGTCCTGAGCTCGTGCGCGGCGACGGAAATGAAATTCGACTTGGATTGGTCAAGCCGCTCCAGCTTGTGCTGCACCTTTGTGAGCTCCGCGGAAACATATTGCACGCGCGCTTCGGTCTCGAGTTGGGCGATCTTCTCCAGAGCATACGTGTAGATCGGCGTGACGGTCGTCAGCAGATCCAACGCCTGTTCTTCCGGCAGGTTCTCAATGGCAACGTCATTGGTTATGGCGATGATCTTGTTCAGCAGTTCAGCAACATTGTTCTTCTTGTGCTGGAGCTCTGTCAACGTCGGCGAGCTGGTCCATTCCAGAAGAATGTGATCAAGCCAGGCGGGATTTCCGCTGCTCATGGCTTGCTCCAGGGAATTGAAGAACTCCTGCAGTTGATGCCCGAATGCTTCACGCGCGTCCATGCCGCGTGCCAGGCTGTTCGAGACACGCTGCAACCAGGCCGATCGAATCCCTGCGAGAAGTTCCTGTGCCTTCATGATCTCTTCGGTTTGCGGACCGACCTTCATGCCAATTTTACTTCTTATCGCAGGTCCGAACTCATACAGGACTGAAATTAGGATGACTCGCATCTATTGAGCCGCCTGCCCGGCCAGCCACGTCGAAAGTACGTCACCTACGATCTGCAGGCTCTTTGCAGAGACGTGCTCAGGCAGGTCGGACGTCGTGTGCCAGTAGGCATAGTCCAGGTCAATGATATCTACCGATGGAATGCCCGCCTGGATGAACGGCAGGTGATCGTCTTCGATGGCGTATTTTGTGTGCGGCACAAAGACAGCTCCATGTCCCAGCCGTGCGGCAGTGCTCCATATCGATGTCCGAAGCGCCGGATCGGAATTCGATTCCATGGGAATGGACAGGTCCTGGTCCCCTACCATATCCACCAGGATCATGCCCTTCGGATGCACCTGCAGGCCCGCCACGAAGGCTCTCGAGCCGAGCAGCCAGTCCCAGCCGGGGATGTCTCCATTATCCTCGGCGTCGAAGAAAACAAGCCACACAGGCACGCTGTTAGCTGGCAGTGTGCGTGCCATCTCCAGCAATATCGCTACACCCGAAGCTCCATCGTTTGCTCCGGGAACGGGCTGCGTCCATTTGTTCGGGTCGGGGTCGCGGCTGGCATAGATGCGCAGAATCGTAATGCGCGCCGATGATCAAGTCCGGTGGCGCGTCCGACACGGTACGCCCGCAGATTTTGGATCGTGTGACCCATTGACTGTGCCTGCTGGATCTCCACGCGCCAGCCGGCGGACTTCGAGCTGCTCTCGCATCCAGTCCAGGGTGCGCGCATGCGCCGGGGTGCCCGGTATGCGGGGGCCAAATGCAACTTGCGTCTTGACGTCTGCATATGCCCGGGTTCCGTCGAAGTTGTCGGTCGAATTGATCCGGTTCAGCCTGAAGGACCATAGATACCAGGCAAGCATCAGTAAGAATAGGGCGCCTATGCTGCCGAGATAGATGGCCTTTCGCCTTCTGGTCATAGCGCCGGCGCAGACACGCCTGCCAGAAATTGCTCGAGATCCAGGATGGCTCGAGCCGCATAAGCCTGGGCGCGCTCACGTTTTCCTCGGCGGTCTGCGTCTGCCAGCGGCGGGCAGTATGCCGAAATTTGCTTTCATAGGCTGGAAATCCTGAAGGCCGGCATGCGTGATGTAATGGCAAAGAGCGCCGAGCATGGTCGTCTCAGGCAGGGTTATCGGTGCCTGTCCTTTGTGGATGTGGGCGGCGTTGAGGCCAGCCAGGAGGCCGCTGGCGATGTTGCCCATATATCCTTCGATCCCTGTGATCTGGCCCGCAAAAAGCAGGTTCGGAGCGATCAATGAACTGCAGGGTTGGGCGCAGCGTGACGGGCGAAGCGATAAAGGTGTTTCGATGCATCTGGCCGTATCGGAAGAACTCCACGTGCTCCAGCCCGGGGATCAGGCGAAAGACGCGCTGCTGCTCCGGGTACTTCAGATTGGTCTGAAAGCCGACGAGATTGTACAGATCGCCGGCGAGGTTGTCCTGCCTGAGTTGGACTACCGCGTAGGGCCGCCTGCCGGTGCGGGGATCCCGCAGGCCGATGGGCCGCATGGGACCGAATGCGAGCGAGTCCTTGCCCCTTTCTGCGATGACCTCCACCGGAAGACAGCCTTCAAAGAAGTGGCCGGCCTTGACGCCGCTCGTGATGGCGCTCTCGAAGCTGCGCAGCTCAATGCGCTCCGCTCCGATCAGGGCGTCCACAAATGCGTAGTACTGCCTCGGCCGTGAATGGGCAATTGATGTAGTCGCCGGTGCCTGCAAGCGGGTCTTCCGGCGCGAGGCGCGAAAGGCCACCGCCATGTCGATGCTGTCGCGAGGCGACGATCGGGGCGATGGCATCGAAGAAGAAAAGGTTGGACTGCCCCGTCAGGTTGACGATCTGCTTCGGTAAGCGCTGGGGAAGTCAGAGGGCCGGAGGCAACGATGACCAATCCGTCCGGTATGCTGGTCAGCTCTTTTCGTATAACCTGAATGCGAGGGTCGATTCTGCACTGCGCTCTGTTACCGTGCGGGCGAAAACATCGCGGTCAACAGCAAGTGCGCCGCCGGCTGGCACTGCCGCGGCTCTCCGCACACTCCAGCAGCATGGAGCCAAGTCGCCCAAGTTCGTTCTTAAGAACGCCCGAGGCGCGATCGGGAAGGTTTGATCCAAGCGAGTTGGAGCAGACTAATTCGGCAAGGTATTCTGTCACGTGAGCGCCCGTCGATTGCGGCAGGGCGCATCTCGTAGAGTTCAACGTCGAGGACCACCTTTGCCGCCTGCCAGGCAGCTTCACTCCCTGCCAATCCACCCCCGATGACGGTCAAATTGGTCATAATGTATACTATTGTACCATCTGGACGTGCCGTATAATCTAAAGGGAAGCCGGACCTCCAATGATCAAGGTTTTGGAGAACTATCTGCGAGAGACCTGCCAGCTCACTTCGTCTGCGTGGGCAGTATTGGCAGACTGCGAAAAGGATGAATGGTTCGTCGAGGCGGCTTATCGACTGACCAAGCCCAGGCAAACTGCATTGGTACGGTTCCTGGGCCAGCCGGCCACAAGTACGTGGCTGGACCGGGCGTTGGAAGGGGATGAACCGTCGCCGCTCACACTACCCGAAGATCCAAACTGGGTCCGGGACGCCTGCTATGTCTTCAGTCTGGAGGACGAATCCGGCATTATCCTCGTTGCCGCACCTGCACTGGATGCCCGGGAACGGCGGATATGGCGTCTGCTGCGGGACCTGATCCCTCAGCAGGATGAAGACGATACCAACTCGAATCTACATGCCCAGCCTCCAGGCCGATCTGGACTATGATCTGCCGCGCGCCGTGGATCGCATCCTGGCAAGCTTCATGCGGGTGGTGGAGGCGCAAGGCGCCTGGCTCGGGATCCGCAGGGGCGATCCGTTAAACATCGTTGCGCAGAGAAATGATGCCCGTCTGGCGGGGCTTCCCCTGCCCATCGAATCAAATCGATTGTTACGTCGTGCCCACCGTACTCTGGCCGAGGTAACCGCCGTTGCCGGCGGCGCGGATTGGGGATATTTGCCTAACCCGGTCCGCAAATCCACCAAGTACTGGATCTGCTTTCCGTTGGTGATCGGCCGGCGCTTGATCGGAGCCGTGGCTCTCTGGTCACCGGAGGAATTCCCACCGCAGAAGATAAAGACCCTCAGGGAATTGTCGCAGCGCGTGGCGCAGCGCATGGAAGTTATCGTGACTTTCAACGAGCTGACAGACCATCTGCGCCGGCTCGCGATGCTGAATGATTTTGCGCTGGCGGTATCCTCCGCCCAGAACCTTGACCAGATCGCCCGCCGCGTTTTTGGCTACCTGGCGCGCTCCTTCCATACCGAGTTGATCGCAATGTACCTGCCCTCGATGGATGGCAGGCTGGTCCGCGAGTATAGGAACCGTGATGGTAAATTCAGCACCCAGACCGCGGCGCTCGCCGGTCACCGCATTCTGCCGTACTTGCGCGGCCGGATCTTGCGGTTGAGCGACGCATCACCGGATTTCAAACCGATCTATGCCGCGGCGCGCTCGACGCTGATCGTCCCGCTCAAATATCGCAGCCAGATCATCGGGCTGTTGTCGCTGGAGAGCACCCGGGCGGACCCGTTCAGTTCATACGATGAACACCTGATGGTGGTGATCGCCAGCCATCTGGCAGGTCTTGTGGAGTATGGCCGCCTGCGCGAGGAGGCGGAGGGGAGGGCACGCAACCTCGGGCTCATCCACGAGGTGGTGCAGCAAGTGATCGGGCTGACCGACAAGAAGGAAGTCGCGCGGATAACGGCTGACCTGCTGGCGCAGTACTTTGCCTACGAGCTCGCGGCCGTTGTTCTTCCAGGGGATGAGATGGGCGCTCCCGTTGTTGGGTTGGGCGGGTCGCGCAGCGAATCGTTCCAGCAGGAGTTTGGACAGCAGGATTTCAGCCTTGAAGACAGCAGTATGGGGCAGGGTGTTCCGCTCGGGCGAGAGCATGCTATTGAACAGCGGCGGTCAGGACACCCAGAGCGAAGCTGCTCAAGGCCTGGAATCCGGCTCGGAGATGTGCGTGGCGCTGAAGGATGGCGGTCGGGTATTGGGGCTGATCGACGTGCGGAGCTCGCCTCAGAACGCCTTCACGAATAATGACCTGCTTGCCATGGAATCACTGGCTGGAGTGCTGGCAACTGTCGTTGCCAGCGCAAACCACTACGAGCGGCTGCAGGACACGATCAGCAAGTTGCGGTCGGCGCAGGTCGAGTTCGCAGGCGCGCCTGCTGGCCCAACAGGAGGCGGAGAGCCGGCTTGTTCAGGCCGCCAAGCTCGTCGCGGTCGGCGAAATGGCTGCGGGTATCGCCCATGAACTCAACAATCCACTGACCACTGTTACGGGCTTTTCGGAGTTGATCCTGGATGAGACGCCCGCCGATGCGCCGCATCGCGCCGATGTGGAGATGGTGCTGCAGGAGGCGTTGCGCGCCCGGGGTGTTGTGCGGCGCCTGCTCGATTTTGCGCGGCAGGGGGAGCGCACGCGGCGCCAAATGCGATCTAAATGAGATCATCGAGGACGTCCTGGCGCTCACAACGCACTTCATCCATACCAGCGGAGTGCGGCTTGAAGTGACGCTGCAAGAGGACCTGCCCTGGGTATCTGTCGACAGCAACCAGTTGAAACAGGTATTCCTCAACCTGGTACATAACGCCGTCCAGGCCATGCCCACCGGCGGCAGCCTCTCGATCAAGACGGAACTGCGCTCCAGATCCGGTAAGCCGTGTGCCGCGGTCGCCATCCAGGACAGCGGGATCGGGATCAGCCCAAAGGATGCGGAGCGGATCTTCGAGCCGTTCTACACGAACTCGCGGCACCAGTGGAGGCACCGGCCTGGGCCTCTCGGTAACCTATGGGATCGTCACAGATCACGGGGGTACAATCGAGGTAACCAGTCAGCCCCGGTGAGGGCTCGACCTTTACGGTCTGGCTGCCCTACTAACCTTATGGATCCTATTTCGATCCTTGTGGTGGATGACGAACCCGGCATTGCGCTGTTGTGCAAGCGCATGCTGGTGCGCGCCGGTTATCTGGTCACATCGTTGACGGACCCGCGTGCCGCCGCGGAATGGTTGAAGGACAACAAGGCCGACCTGCTGCTGGTCGATATCCGAATGCCTGAGGTGGATGGCTTTGAGGTGATCGAGGCTGCGAGGAAGTTGCAGCCGGATCTTGCCATCCTCGTCATGACGGGCTTCGGCACTGTGGAGACGGCCATTCGGGCCTTGCGGCAGGGCGTGGACGGGTTGCTGCTTAAAGCCCTTTGAGAAAAGCGCCGAGCTTCTGGAGGCCGTGAAGCAGGCGTTGGCAGACAGCCGGCAGAAGCGCGATGCGGCCCGCATCCATGCCTTGCGGCCGCTGTTCGAAGTCACCGAGTCGTTGCTGACCGAGACCCGCAGCGAAGCGCTGCTGGAATTGATCGTCAACGCGATCCTTGGGCACTTGCGCTGCGGTCATGCCGGCTATTACCAGTACTCGCCCGAAGAGCAGCGATTCGTCTTCCTCAGGGGCCAGGGTGCGACCTTGGCGGATTTCATTATTCAGGTGGATGCGAGCGGCATGCCGCTGATGCTCAATGCATCCGGCCCCGGCGATGCGAACTCGCAGGCGCGTCTTCGCAAGGCCGGCCTGGGTGCTGCGATCTTTGTGCCGATCGTGCGGCAGGGGTTTCGCGGCGTATTCTATGCAGCCAGGAACCCGGAGGAGCACCCTTTCGTCGACGCCGACATGGACATGTTCCAGATCCTGGCACGGCAGGCTGCCGCATCCATAGAGAATGCGCGCCTGTATGATGAGCAGCGTGCGTATGTCCGAAAGATCGAAGAGTCCCAGAATGCGCTGCTTCAGGCCGAGAAGATGGCCGCGGCTGGCCGCCTGAGCGCATCCATCGCACACGAGGTCAACAACCCTCTGCAATCGGTGCAGAACTGCCTCCACCTTGCCGGACGCGAAGATTTGCCGGCCGGAAAAGCGCAAGGAGTATTTCGATCTGGCGAGCAGCGAGCTGGAACGGCTGTCCATTACCGTTCAGCGTATGCTCGATTTCTATCGCCCCGGCGCCGCCAAGCCGAAAGCGGTACAGGTGTCCGAATTGCTGGGCTATGTGGTCAACCTCACGCAGAAGCAGCTCACCGAGCGCGGAATCCACGTGAAGTCCGAGCTATCCGCCACGCTGCCGCCGGTGAATGTTGTCAGCAGCCAGATCCAGCAGGTCTTTATAAACCTGATCTTGAATGCGTTCGACGCCATGCCCGAGGGAGGCAACCTGCAAATCATTGGGCCGCGCCCGGCGCGGCGGCGTGGAGGTGCTGTTCCAGGATAGCGGGCACGGCATTAGCCGGGAGCAGCAGTCCAGCATCTTTGAGCCATTCTTTAGCACGAAGGAGGGGGGTACCGGGCTGGGTCTCACGGTCAGCTACAATATTCTTACGGCCCATGGCGGCACCCTCGAACTGGTGCCGGATCATGGGAAGGGTGCGTGTTTCCGGGTTTTCCTGCCCACAGGAGGGCAATCATGAAGAGCAATATCCTTGTAGTGGACGATGAGATCGTGGCCCGGCAATCGTTGACCGACATTCTGAAGCTCGAGGGCTACAACGCCGTCTCAGTGCCGAACGGGCAGGCAGCTATCGAACACGTGCGTACCCATCCCATTGACCTGATGATCGTGGATCTGCGCATGCCCGGAATGGACGGCCTGGAGGTCATCCAGGTGGTGAACCAGGCTTCGCCCGACACCGAGATCGTGCTGCTGACCGCGCACGGCTCCACGGATTCGGCGATCCAGGCTCTGCGGCTGCGGGTGCATGACTACCTGACGAAGCCGGCATCGCCAGCCCAGGTGCTCGTGAGCGTAAAGAAGGGCCTCGCCCGCCGGAGCAGCAAACTGCAATCCAAGAGCGGCATGGGGGATGCCTCTGAGGTCGATGACTTCGTAAAGGAGATCAAGCTGAAGGACGGTACCCTGGTTGATCTCTCGCGCCGGCAGATACGCGCCGGAAAGCGGCTTGAGCATCTCACGCCTGCCGAAGGCCGCCTGCTCCGTATTTTGATGGAAAACGAAGGTAAGGTGTTCTCGCACCGCGAGCTGGTGCTGCTCGTTCAGGGCTATGACACATCCCAACGCGAAGCGCCTGAGATCCTGCGCCCGCTGGTCAGCCGGCTGCGGCACAAGCTCGAGCAGTTTCCAATCCTGGCGGAGAAGGTTGCCAGCGTGCGCGGCACCGGCTACGTTTACGAAGGGGATGGCTAGGGGGAAGACAGCTTATTCGTGAGGGCCCCACGGAATATTTTCCGGGAGCTGCGGCGCGCGTATCCATGAGAACCATCCACTAGGCGTGCCTCGAGGCCCGGAATGAGGCCTCTCGAACTTCACCAACAGCAGGCTTGCACATAATATCACGGCGCCGAGCCACTGCGACCACAGCAGGTGCTCGTGCAGCCATATATAGCTGAAGAAGATCGTGATGAGCAGTTCGGCCAGGCCCAGCAACGCGGTCTGCATGCCGCCAATGCGTTTGATGCCCAGGAATAGCGCCAGCCGCGAGAGAGATGTCATCAGGCTGAGTCCGATCAGCGGCCACCAATTCAGGTTCGCAGCAGGGATGATGTCGATCGAAGATCAGAAAAGCGGGAATGACGACGGCGCTCATGGCCAGAAGTGTATAAAGCGTTACAGTCGGAGCAGGCACCTCGTATAGCACACGCTGGTTGATAGGCAGATGCAGCGCATACAGCGCAGCCGCGCCCAGCATCATGAGCACGCCGATCGGGTCGGCGCGATGCACAGGCAGATAGGTAAGGAAGATCACCGCCACTGTTGCCAGCGCGATGCGAAACATGGTCAGGCGGCTGACGGATTGTTTGTCCATCAGGAGCCAGAAGGCAACAAAGAAGGGGTAGAGTGAATAGAGTATTTGGCCGAGGCTGGCGCTGAGGCGATCAAGCGCAAGGTAGTACAGAATGGAGCCGAGCCCATTGATCAGCCCGGCCAGAAGACAGCCAAGCAGCCCTATCGGAAAGATATACAGATAGGTCTTGGACAGCGAGAGCACGATCAGCAGGACGAGTGCCGCAGCAAAGCTGGTCCGTAAGGCGACTACCGCAAGCGGAGAAAAGCCGCCATTGATGGCGAGCTTGCCGAAGACCGGGCACAGCCCCAGGAACACCGCTGAACTCAGCGCCGCGCTAATTCCAGTCGCACGTCCCTTTTGCATCTTTATAGGTCTCGATCAAGCGCTCTGGAAGCCGCTACTTGATGAAAGCCTTAACTTCTTGAAGGAACTCGTCGTTCAAGAAATCCCCCTTTTGCATGAGCGCCTGGATCTGTGTGCCAAGCCGTTCCTTCTCATTGGGCGTAAGCTCCTTGGCCGTCGTAACGATTACGGGGATTTGGGCCGTGTCCTGATCCGCTTTAAGCGCGTCCAGCACAGCAAAGCCGTCCACTTCCGGCATCATCAGGTCCAGAATGATCAGATCCGGCAGTTCGCGGCGGATCACCTCCAGGCCTTCCTTGCCATTGGTCGCTTCGTAGATCGTGTAATCTCCCTGCGATTGCAGGATGCGCCGGATCAGCCGCCGCGAGTTCGGTGGTGTCGTCGATGATCGCGACGCGGGGGAATCGGTTTGGCGCGACCTGGTTAAGTGCGGAGAGCAGGCCATCTTGAGGCGTCTCGGCTGCCTTGGCCGGGAACTCCACGTTACGGCTCCAGTTCGTTCCCAGGATGAATTCCTCGGCGGGCATGGTATGCCCGGTGCAGTTTACCACGATCGTGTCGCCCGGCTTCAACAGGCCGGAGCGGACCAGCTTGAAAAGGCCGGCGAAGGCCACGGCGGCCGCAGGCTCCGTGGAGAGCCCTTCCATCTTGGCCAGCACGTGCATGGCCCGAAAGGCCTCTTCGTCGCTGACGCTCTCAAATGTCCCGTTAGTCTCAAGTACGTGCTGCCTGAGGATCGAATAGGCGCGGCCAGGGTCGCCAGTCGCGAGGGTCTCGATGTGCGTGCGCGGCGAGACTACCGGGACAACCGCTTCGAGTCCCAGTTTGAAGCTCTCCACCATGGGAGCGCATCCGTCAGCCTGGATGACTGCGATTGCCGGGATCTTATCGATCAGGCCCATCTGCCGTAGCTCGCGGAAGCCCTTGTAGACCCCCAGCGCGCCCATGCCTCCGCTGATGGCCTGGACGTACCAATCCGGCGCGCGCCACGCGGGTCCGTCGCCATTTTGTTGGGGAGCCGGCCCTTGCAAGGCAGTGAGTTGTTCGGCGATCTCGAACGCGATCGTCTTCATGGCCTCGATGGAAGTGATAGTCCGCGCTCCCAAATCCTGATAAAGACCTCGCTGGCGCGCGAATTCCCCAGCGACCTGCTTCGCCTGATCATAGGAGCCGGTCACCTTGACCACCTGGCTGCCATAGAGGGCAATCTCCCGCATTTTGACGGCGGGCACCAGGCTGGTGACAAACGCCCATAGCTTGACGCCTGCGCGCGAGGCATACGCGGAGTAGGATATCGCCACGTTCCCTGTGGAGGCGGCTACCATTTCGGTAATTCCTGCCTCCTTCAGCGCGGCAATTGTGACAGCGGCCTGCCGGTCTTTGAAAGAGCCGGTTGGCCCCTGTCGTTCGTCCTTGATGAACAGGTTGGGTGTGCCCAACATCATGCCGAGATTTACCGCTTGCACCAGTGGCGTACCGCCTTCGCCAAGGGTCAGTGATGGATTGGCATTTCGCACTGGCAGCAGCTCGCGATATCGCCAAAGATCGAAGGGACGTCCCGGAAGCTGCAAGGGCAATGTCTTTGCAAGCGTCTCATAGTCGTATTCCGCCTCGCGCCACTGGCTGTTGCAGCGCGGACAATTCGCCGAGGACGGGAAGTAGGGAGCGACGTGCCCACAATCAAGACATTTCACAACGAACGACATGGCTCTTATGTTTCCTTTGTCCGTGCTCACTTCTGAGATTCGACGCGTTTCAGCGCCCGTTCCACGATGCTGAGCAGGTCTTTCTCGTTGATGGAGCCTTTGCTTACCAGCCGGCGGCCGAATTCAGTTAACTGCCTGCGCTGCTCCGGCAAGAGATCGCCGCCGCTCACCACCACTACGGGGATATCACGCAACTTTGCGTTCTCCCTCATTTTCTCCAGGATGGTAAAGCCGTCCATTTCTGGCATGAACAGGTCCAGGATGATGGCGTCCGGCGGATGCGTGGAGATGATCTTCCAGCCCGCTTTGCCGCCATTTGCGAGAGTCAGTCTATAGTTATCGCTCGTCTGGAATATCTTTTGGATCAGGCGCAGCGAGTCGGGATCATCATCCACTACCAGGACATCGTGAATGGCGCCATCTCCGTTCAGCCGGTTCAGCGAACTGACCAGGTCCTCTTCCAGTATGGGTTTCAGAAGGTAGTCCGCCGCGCCGAGGCTGAAGCCGCGTTCCTGGTCTTCGACGATGGAGCAGACGATCACAGGGATGTCGCGTGTTTCCGGCTCCCGCTTCAGCTCGCTCAACACCTGCCAGCCGTCGAAGCCTGGCATCATGATGTCAAGGGTGATGGCAAAGGGCTTGATCTGCCGCGCCCGTTCCATCGCTCGCGCCGGCTCCGTAAGGCCGACCACGTCGTATCCTTGCGGGCCCAGGTAACGCTCATAGAGCGCCAGCACCTGCGGGTCGTCATCGACGGCGAGGATCACCCTGCGGCCATTGACCTCGGGCTTCTCCTCCTTTACCCGATAGATGGGCAGTGTGAAGTAGAAAGTGCTACCCTTACCGACGCTGCTATGCACGCCGATGCGCCCGCCATGCAACTGCACGAGTTGCTGGCTGATCGACAGACCCAGGCCCGAGCCGCCGGTCTTTCGCGTCGGAGAATCGTCAACTTGCGAGAAGGCCTGGAAGAGCTTGGCTTGATCTTCCTGAGAGATACCGTTGCCGGTGTCGGTAACGCTTATCAGGATCTCTGGATAGCCGGTCGGCCCGGTTTGGACGGTCGCGTTGACCACGATCTCGCCCTCATCCGTGAACTTGGCTGCGTTCGATAGCAGGTTCAGCATCACCTGGCGGAGCCGTATGGCATCCGCACGAACTACAGGCAGGTCTGCGTCGATCTGCCGGAGCAACTTGATATCCTTATCCTTGACGAGGCCGCTGGCGGTCGCCATCACGCTGGTGACGATATCGGCCACATTGATCTCGTCGAAGGATAACTCCATCTTCCCAGCCTCGATCTTTGCCAGGTCGAGAACGTCGTTGATCAGCCCCAGCAGATGCTGCCCCGAATTGTAGATGGCCGAGAGATCCTGCTGCTGCAGATCGGTGATCGGCCCGTCAATACCCTTCAGGATCACGCGCGAGAAACCGATGATGGAGTTCAGCGGCGTTCGCAGCTCATGGCTCATGTTCGCCAGGAACTGCGTCTTCACGTGGTCGATCTCGCGCATCTCCTTCACCGCCTGCTGCGATAGTTCAAAGGAGCGCGCATTGTCGATTGCAATGGCAACCTGGTCTGCCAGGATCTGCAGCACGCTTTGATCGTCGGGCGTGAAGGCGCCTACGCTTGTTGACTGGATATCGAGGGCGCCGATAATGCGGCTGCCCACGCGCAACGGGAGGGCAGCTTCCGCACGTGTCTCGGGCAGCAATGGATTCTTGTGATGCGTCGGCTCTTGCGCCGTGTCATTGGCGATGACCGGCTCGCCCCGCTGTGCGACCCTTCCAACGATGGAATTGTCATTCAGTGGAAGGCTGTGCTGGCGGGCTTTCATCTCCGCACCCGCAGCGCCGGTAGCCTCCCGCAGGGCCACATTGAACCCGGTCTCCTCTACCAGGAAGATCGCCGCATGATAGTAACCGAAGCGTTCACGCACCAGGTTGACCGTGCGGCTGAATATCGTATTCAGGTCCAGGGTGGAGGTGACAAGCCGGCCAATCTCGGCAGCCGCTGCAAGGTATTCGTTCTGGCGCTTGAGCGCCTCTTCGGCGCGTTTGGTCTCTTGAAACAGCCGTGCGTTCTCCAACGCCAGGGAGAGCTGGTCGGCGACTTGCTTTACGAGGAGCTGCTCTTCCTTTGCCCATGCGTGCGAAGCCGTGTCGTCGACCACGCGCAAAGTGGCCCAGCTGTTCTGATCCCTGCGAAAAGCAAGCGACATCGTGCCGGAAGCATCCGTGATCGCCGGACTGCTGGGGGTCGTATCCTCCGATCGCAGTGCCAGCGATTTCGGCTGCCGCGTCCGCGTGCGGCTCACGGGCGGCGCTTTGGGAAGTGTCAAAAGGCCTGTGCCAAGGGCCGGTTTCTTTACCTGCCGGGGCGGTTTGGCATCTTCCTTGTTGACGTCGTCGAAGATGTGCTCAAGCCGCTTGTTGATATTTTTCTTTGACATATTCCATGAGTTCCTGGGCCAGATCGCGATACTGTAGGGAACCGCGGGCGCTGGGCCGGTAGCGGTTGATCGGCAACCCGGCGATCGGGCTTTCGCGCAGCTTCGTGTCTATTTCAATGACGGTCCTGAAGAGGCCTTCGCCGAACGTGCTCTGGAGCTGCTCCTGTATGTTGCGGTGTGTGCGGTTCCGGCGATCGAGCATCGTGATCAGGATGCGATAACCCAGGATGGAGTTGCTTTCCTGCCGCACTCGTCGGATGATCCCCATCATGTTGCGCAGAGCATAAGCCGAAAAGTACTCTGCCTGCGTGGGAATGATCAGGAGGTCGGCCGCGCTGAGCGCATTGGTCGTGATCGCGCCCAGGAACGGAGGACAGTCAAAGAGCACAAATTCGTACGGGAGCGGCGCGGCCGCCTCCAGGGCCCGTTTCAGGCCGGAGGTGTAATGGGTGCGCACTGGCAGGAATTGCTCAGCGCTCTCAATGCTCGAGTGCGAAGGGATGAGATCCAGGTTCTCGATCTCGGTGCTGAGCCGGGCGCTCATGAGCGGAGCAGATTCGATCAGGATATGGCTGGAAGTGACAGCTGCTGAGCCCGGCTCCACGCCCAGGGCCAGGGTGAGATTCGCCTGTGGGTCCAGGTCGACGACCAGCACCTTATGCCCCGCGTCGGCAAGCGCCGCGCCGAGAGATAGAGTCGTGGTGGTCTTTGCGACTCCGCCTTTCTCATTGGATATCGCGATCACGTATGTCATTTATTGGCTCCGTCTCCCCGCATGTTTCCAAAGGGGACCTGCTGTGGTGTTGGAGGGATGGTTTCAATTTCAGGCTCGCCGGAACCCGGTACCAGTTGCGGAATGATCTGAATTTCCGATGCACCGAGGGCGTTTCGCAGTTCTTCCAGGGCGGTCCGGATCATCTCCTCCGGATCGTTCGTGCTCCGTATGCGTGCAGTGATCTCGGTTACCAGTCGCTCGCGTTCCGCTCGTCGGCTGGTCTCATCGAATAATCGTGCGTTCTCTGCCGAGAAGGCGACGCGCTCTGCGACCGCCCGGACGAGTTCGACTTGATCCTGGGTCCAGCCCCCGGATCTGCCCGCTTGGACGGTAAGATTGCCGATGGTTTCCCCACGAAGCTTGATCGGCACCACCAGCGGCGGATTGGCAGTCGGAACAGCGTTGGTAGCCAGCGCATTCGGTGCTGCAAGGTTGAGAGAGCCGAGCACGGCAGATGCACCCCGCGGGGTATAGCGGTAACCGGTCACCTGGTCTTGTTGCGGGCAGCCGGCTCCAGGCCTCCTGCACATATTGGCGATAGAGGGTTTCTGCTTCCATCAGCGAGCGGCGCGTCGTCTCGAATAGGCGGGTGTTCTCCATTGCCAGGCTTACCTGGTCGGCGAGGATGGCAAGAATTCGCAGATCATCGTCCGTGAAGGCGTCCTCTTTCGTGCTTTGCACATCCAGCACACCCGCAATCTCGGCGCCCCGGCGCAAGGGCAGGGCAGCCTCGGATTTGGTTTCGGGCAGATCAGGGTTATTGAAGTACTCCGCATCTTCGCCCACGTTGCGTGCCACCCTGGATTCGCCTCGGGCTGCCACGTACCCCACGATGCCCTGTGAACCGATCTTCAGGCTGTGGCGGCGCTGAAGCATTCTCCGCCCGCCCTCGCTGTTGGCCGCGATCAACCATGCGAATTGTTGATCCTCGTCGTTCAGGAATATGCCCACGTGGTAGAAGTCGAAGTACTGGCTAATGACGGCGGCGACGAGCGGCATTAGCTCATCCATGTTGCGGATCGAACTGATCGCGCGAGTGACTTGTGTGATCGCTTCGAACTGCGCCGCACGCCGGCTTGCATTTCCGGATGCGACCTCCAGTGCCGCTGTGCGATCCTTAACCCTGTGCTCCAGGGATAGGATCGAATCCCGCAGCCGTGTGGTCATGGTGTTAAGGGCCTGCGCCAGCGTCGCCAGCTCGTCCCTCCCCTGTACCCGAGCGCGCGCATCCAGGTTGCCTCTGGTGATCTCATCTGCGGTGGCGGTCAATGACACCAATGGCGAGATCAGCGTATTGCCAATTCCGAGCGAAGTCAGGATGCCGAAGCCGAGGATCAGTGCTACCAGCACGAAGCTGATCTGCTGCGTGTTGGTAGCCGACATGGAGATTGTCTGTTTGGCTGCCGCAGCGCCTGCCAGCATCTCTGCTGATGGAACCATGATCGCCAGGCTGTATCCCACTTCGGGAACCGGCCGGTAGATGATGTAGCGCTCCTGGCTTCCTAGCTTGATCACCTCGAAGCCGCTTTGACCGGCGCGCATCTTCGCGATCACGCCTAGCAACTCTGCCGGGAGAGGCCTGGCAAGCTTATCCTGATCCAATGCCTGTCCAAGCGGGGCGGCTTCGGGTGTGATGCCCAGGTCCTTGTATCCGACGTCCGGCATGGCGATCAGCCGCCCATCCTTGTCGACGACAAAACCGTATCCAGTGGCTCCCACGTGAATACTGGACACGATATAGCTCAGCCGGTTCAGTTGCAGGTCCATCGCGACCACGCCGCGAAACCCGTGCTTGCCATCGTAGATCGGGAAACTGCCGGTGATGACCAGGCCCTGGCGCGCTGCGTCGAGGTAAGGCGTGGACCACGTCACCGTGCGGGTAGGATCCTGAACCGGAGAGGCCGCTACGTACCAGGGGCGCTGTGTCACATCGAAATCCGGCGGTACGACGTTGGCAAGATCGATGTTGGGATAATAAAGGGTTTCTCCGGACGGCCCACCGAAGTAGATCGCGATCACATCCTGATTGGCTTGCAACCGGGTGGGCGCCACAAAGTCCAACTGCTTGAGCGCATTCAACTCGGTCGTTAGCGACTCTGTAAGCTCCACACGGCCTGGTATGAAGATGGAGGCTGGATCCGTGGTGGATGGATTGTCCCAACTGCCATTCGGCAGGCGGGCAAGTGATGTTGTGGCGTCCCAGTAGGCTGTGGTATCGAGTGTGCCCTCGTTGACAAGAAGCAGGTTTGTACTGAGGCCGACGCCGGCTACGTCTTTCCGTACGGCAGTGAAGATGCCGTTCAAGCCGTTGGCCTGCTCCGCGATGGAGGCGGTCAGGCTGTCTACGGCCTTCTGGCGGACGCTCGAATCCAGCTCGGACGTGAGAAATTTGGTTGTCTCCTGCGCGCGATAATAAACATAATAGCCAAGAGATGCGATCGAGACCGCGATGATCAAAATATTGGCCGCGATGAGCCGCGTGCGCAGGCTGACAGGCAGGCGCATGAGTCCTCGTGAAGAAGTGGTGTGCGGAGAAACATCTTCCATGACGAATGGCTCTTCTCTCTAAATTTCCGGGTCGGTCTGAAGTTGAATGAGCACTTCTGATCCGGGGATGGCGCGGCCCAGCTCCTCGACAGCAGTTTGAAGCACGTTCCGCATGTTGACCGAAGCGCTGATCTTCGAACTGATCTCGCCGATGGCACGCTCTTTGTTCGCTCGGCGCATCGAGTCCTCCAGAAGCCTGGCGTTCTCGAGTGCCGTCGCGAGGCGGTCCGCGATCTGGTCGATCATCACAGCCGTCGCCTGCGGCGGGCGGGCCGATGAGAACCGCAGGTTGACAACGCCGATGGTCTGCCCTCGGAGTCGAATGGGGACGGCGAGTGTCTGGCCGTTCACGTGTTGCAGGCTGGCAGTGCCGCCATTGGAGCGCGTTGCCTCACCGTTTTCGAACACCGACCTGGCATCTTCAGGAATGGTCTTTACGGATTCCAGGCGGATATTATCGAATTTATATCCTACATGCTGCCGGCCGCTTCCCTGGAAGACGCGCCACGAATGCTTCGTGAAATCCTGCTGGCTCTGCTCGAGCTGGTTCACCTGCAATTGCACTTGTTGCAGCAACCGCGTCCGTTGGATGGCCGTCGCCAACTGATCGGCCATAACCTGCACAATGGCAATATCGTCCTGGGTGAAAGCTTCGCGTTGCTCGCTCTGAATATCGATGACCCCGATGATTCCATCCGCAGTCTTCAGCGGGAGGGCCATTTCAGAGTGGGTCTTGGGAAGCAGTGGGTTATTGAAATACACCGGGTCCACGCCGGTGTCCAGGGCAATGCGCGGCTCGCCCGTCGCCGCGACGCGTCCCACAATTCCCTGCTCGCCCACACGCAGACGGTGCTGGTTCTCCAACATCTTCGCTCCCTCTTCCGAGGGCGTCGCGCGCAGCACTGCGTATTCCTTCTTTTCATCAAGAAGGAAGATGCCGGTATGGTATAGGTCGAAACGATCCCGGATCAGGCGGGCGGCCTGCTCGAGAAGCTCGTCGAGGCCGATAGCGCTGGCGGCATCACGGGCCACCTCGGCCGCGGCGCGCAGCCGGACCGTCTGCTGCTCCAGCGCTTGTGTGCGCTCGGCGATGCGCTGCTCAAGGTTGCCGATCACACCCTGTAGCTGACCTGCCATATTATTGAATGACCCGGCCAGGGTGCCGATCTCATCGCGTCGGTCGGCCGTCGCACGCGTGGTGAGATCACCGCTTGTCAGGGATGCAGCCGCACTTGCCAATGCCCGGATCGGGTCACTGATGGCCCGCGAAGTGGAGATGGCGGTGATCACCGCTACCACGATCGTGAAGAGCCCAACCAGCCCGCTCACGAACAGCGTGCTCAGTGACCTGTTTAGAACGTCCTGGCGTGGCACCTCGGCGACGAAGGCCGCATGAATTCTGCGATCCCAGGTCGAAAACCCGAGCACCGAGCGCCCCTCATGATTTACGTAGGGGTTAACGCCCTCGCTGATCTGGCTGACGATGAGGTGCAGAATGGGCAACGCGCTTGTCACGGGCTGGGTCTTCGTCGCATCTGTGATTACTTTTCGGTCGCCGCCTACCAGATAGGTTTGCGCGTTCGAAAGGCCGGCGGTCGGCCCCATGATGCTGAAGACGATGTCTTTATTGGCGACCGCCACGATCACGCCGCGGACAACCTTCCCGGTTTCGTCAAAGAAAGGCGCCGCCGCCACCAGCTTATATTCCAGGGAAGCATTCTTTTTGCCACCGAACCTCTGCAGTTCTGCATAGAAGTCCCGCGATCCCGCCGTGAAAAAGGCCTGGTGGGCAAAGATCAAACCCTCATCCAGCTTCTCCGTGGAGAGAATCACATTTCCCTTGGTATCCAGCACGAGGACTTCTTCGAAATGGCTTGCCGGATATTGGCTGATAAAGTCGCGAAGCAGGATGGATGACAACGAAAGGCGGAGTTGATACAATTCCTCGGTCTCGCCGGTCCGATCGAGTATGTGAAGGATGCTGGCTGCCTTGCCTGTTCCCTCTCGCAGGTCGGCCATTTCCAGTGCGATGCTCTGAACGGTGGCGTCAACTTGTTGTTGTTTCAATGCCGATATGGCTTGCAGTGGAGTCGCCAAACTGATTCTGGCTGTTGTTATAGGCGGTGATCGCAGAGATCGCCGTGATGAAAAGAACCGGCACCGTAATGATCAAAATGAACGAGACGACCAGCCGTGACTGCAATGATCCGTACGGTATGATCCGCACTACGATCGTGCCGAGAACGAAGAGTACGACGGTGCTTGCCAGCAGAACGACCGCGGCCAGGCCGGACGGGCTATCCCCGCTAAGGCGTGAAAGCCACGGATGGGTATTGATCCAAAGCATGGCGGCTGTGGCGGCAGCGCTAAACAGGGCCGCGAAAGCCAGGTGCTTGCGCCGGATGCCTGCTGCCATGCCCGCCAACGGAGCGGTCCATGCGATCAGGATGGCAACGGGTGCAGCGGCCTCCCACAACAGCACGAGGGAAACGGCCCATGCTCCCATGATCAGAGCGAACAGACCGTAGGCGGCCGTCGCTCTGCCGGCTCGGATCAGTGCTGCAACCGGAAAATGCGCGAGAGCCAGCACGCCTGTAATAAGAGCGAGCGTGAGAAGCTGCGGGGCGGGATCACCGAGAAGGCCCGTCCGCGAAAGTGCGTAGGCTGCCAGCAAACCAAGAGCAAGCAGCCCCGCGAGCAGTGGAATATAGCGGACCGTATCCCAAAGCGCTGTGCCGGAGCGTTGGTCGCTATTGAGTGGGGCGTGGGTGTCGCGGATCGTGTTCATGTTGTAAGCGGTCACTTCGCTGGAATTCTGGACTTGGTGATGACTTCTTCCGCGGGCGTGAGGTACACCGCTGCTTCGGTCACATCCGGCAGCGAAGCGAACTCGCGCACGGCGGTTTGCAATAAGGCGTCGACATCCAGGGAATGGCTGAAGCGTGCGGAGATCTCACTGACGGTCCGCTCCTGCGAGGCGCGCAGCCGGGTTTCTTCCAGCAGGCGGGCGTTCTCCAGCGCGAGCGCCACCTGATCTGTCAACCTCTTCAGCAGGTCCTGTTCGGTGGGATTCCATTTATCCCCGGCTTTGCGCTGCAGGATAATGGAGCCGATTTCTTCACCGCGCAAAGTGAGCGGAAGTCTGAGGGCGCCCGCCGGCATGGCGGCGGAGCCGGTTGGGATCCGCTGGACGCCAGCCGGTGTGAATTGGTAGGATAGATCCTGCCGCTTCACGAAGTTCAGCCATGAATCGCGGGTCGCCTGCGAGCTAACAGCCTCAAGCCTGGCAACGGTAACATTCGCCTCGCTAACCAGCCGGGCGTTTTCGATGGATGCAGCCAGTTGATCGGCGAGCAGTTGGAGCATCTCGATCTCCCTCTGCCCGATCGGCCGCGATTCCTGCGATTGAACATCCAGAACCCCGATCAGCTTGCCCCGCACCACGAGCGGCAGGGCCAATTCGGCGGCGGGGACTGTTCTCGTCAATGCCGAAGCAGCAAACTCCGCCGCGCTCGAACGCCCCGGCGCAACCAGCAACTTGCCCCGTTTTGCCACGCGACCCACAAGGCTCTCGTCGCCAACCGCGACGCGGAAACCATCCTTCAGCTGGTCCCTGCCTGCCGGAGAGGAGGCGGCCTTCAGCATGGCCCACTGCCCGCTTTCGTTCAGCAGGAAGAGCCTCGCGTCCCGGCGCGCGAAGCGCTCGGCGATCATCGCCACGGAAGCCGGAAGCAGCGACTCGATGTCGTGAATGTCTGCCACCTGTCGGGCAAAGGCCACGACGGAACGCATCTGTGCATTCCTCTCGTCCAGCTCGCGCGTCTGGTTCAGAATGCCTTGTTCCAGGTTCGCCCTGATGGAGTTGAGCTCTGCCTCGCGCTCCGTGAGCTTCTTGTTTGCCTGGAGCACGAGATCCTGCCGCCGTCCAGCGATCCCTGCCAGCAGCCCAAGGAAGAGCGGCGCACTATCGATGATCCATAATAAAGGATCGCTCAGCTGTTCCTGGCCCAAATTAGCCAGCGTGATGGGCAATCCCCTTCACGGATATCTGTACAATGGATGCGATGATCGGAAAGAGTATCCCGCCCAGCACACCCACAAGGGAATAGCGTGTTACGCGCAGGCGAAGCCAATCCTGGCCCGGTTGGTTCTCGACGATGCTAAAGAGGTCGTTATTGCTCATCGGCGTCCATTTTTAGTTCGATGGTGGCCTCGCTCAAGTCCAGAGCCTGTCCCAATTCGCTCAAGGCGGTCCGTAGAATGCCATCAACGGTGGTCGAGCCCCAGATCTTGCCGGTGATTTCTGCCAACTGGTGCTCGCGCATGGCCGAGGTTTGGCTTTGTTCCACGAGACGCGCATTCTCCAACGCCAGTGCTGCCTGGTTGGCAACTGTCTCGATCAAGTTCTTCTGTTCCGGCGTCCACTCCGTATCGCTTGCAAGGTTGAGGTGCCCGATCACCTGTTCCCGCAGGGTCAGTGGCACTTCGATCTGTGATGCATTGGGAGGCAGGTACTCGTCGCCGGTTCGGTATTCCAGGTTCTGACTGCCCGAGAGAGGCCGCCACGAATCCAGCACATATTGCTGTTGGATCGACTGTAGCTCTTCCACGCTCTTCTGAGCATTCTCAAACAGTCGGGCATTCTCCAGGGCGATGGCTACTTGATTCGACATGCCTTGCAGCGTATCGATCTCCTGCGGACCGAACGCGCCGGCTTTGGTGGATTGCACATCCAGGGCGCCCAGGACGCGCTCACCGACTGTCAGTGGCAGCGCGATCTCCGAGCGTGTATATGGCAGCAGCGGGTTTTCAAATCGGACCGGCTCGGAGCCAACATCCAGCGCCACTCGCGCTTTGCCGGTGCTAATGGCCATACCGACCATGCTGTTGCCGCCCACTCGCAGATGATGCCGGTTCTCCTTCAGCAGCCGCCCGGCTTCACCGGTGGCGCTATAGAGCCAGGCCTGATCGCCTGATTCGTCGACGAGGAACAGCGCCGTGTAGTAGTAGCCGAACTGATCGGTGATGAGATTCGCCACGCGCCCGGCCAATTCCTCCGGGTTGAGGATCGAGTTGGCGACCGATCCGACCGCGTTCACCGCTGTCAGCTGGACGGTCCGGGCCTCGACCCGCTTCTCGAGCAATCCGCGCTCTTGTGTCAGCGTGTGGAGCATTTCGGCGCTCCTGGCTTGCGCGGCAAGGAACTCCTTCTGGAGTTGCCGGAGGCCTAGAATGAAGGTTATGCCGAAAAGCAGCGTTGTGGCCCCGGTGCTGAGCCAGTCTGCGATTTGCGCCTTCATCGGGCTGGGCGCGAGCAGGGTAAATGAACCGGACTGCACCAGCCATCCAACTATTGCCAGGGTAACCAGGCTAAGGGCCATCGCAATTCCACCGGAGCGCGGCGAGAACATCAGCGTGGCGAACATCACCAGCGCCAGGAAGAAGAACACGCTGTCGCCAAGGATGCCGGTGGATATCAACTCGCTTAAGGCGAAGCGCGTAAACGATCAGGAGAAACGCGCCGATTCGCACCCAATACGGGAACTGCAAAAAGGTCACGCACATCAAGACCAGGTACGACAGGATGAAAACCGCGTTTTGGACAACGCCCTGGTTGGTCGTGAGAGCTAGAATAAGCGCCACGAGCCCAAAAGCCAGCGCCCCGAGCAGCATCGGTCGCACGAACCTCTCGCGCCAGTTTTCGTAGGCCCGGAATGATGCGTCGGTGCCGGCTGGTGCAAGCAGGGGAGTGGTGCGCGGATTGATGCTCATTGCTCGCGCTCCTTTTGCCCGCCATTGTCGTTTTGGCTGCGCAGCGCGACCTTGATGCTCGCGTGCCGAGCTCCCACTGCTTTGGTCAGCTCGCCCACAGTGGTTGACAGGATGGCCTCCATATTGGCAGACCGGCGTATTTTGCTTGTGATCTCGTAGATGGCGCGCTCGCGCTCGGCTTGTGCCCGGATCTGCTCCAGCAGTCGTGCGTTCGCGATAATGGCTGCCAGGCTGCCGCCCAGTGTCCCGAGCATTTCCTCATCATCCTGGGTGTAGGCGCCGGTCTGTTCGCTCTCCACATTCAGAACGCCCAGAACCTCGTTCCGGTACAGAAGCGGGATTGCCAGCTCGGAGCTCGAGTCGGCGCTGGCCTGGATGTAGCGCGGGATCGGCGCTTACGTCATCCACCCGTAGGGCGCGCCGGTGCGTGGCAGCCCAGCCGGTGATGCCCGAGCCGAGAGGCACGCGGAAACGCATAATGTCCTCCGAGTAACCCGCGGCCGCCTTGACCTCCAGGTTTTTCTTATCAGGGTCCGTCATCAGGATCGTCACACGGTCACCACCCAGGGTCACTTGTAATCCGGTGACAGCGCTTTCCAATGCCTCTTCGAGCGTTGTGCCGGATGCCGCAGATGTAGTGATGTGATGCAGCAGACGGTGCTGTGACAGGTGCTCCTGCGTTTCCGCGAACAGTTCCGAGTTCACCACCGCCACACCGAGTTGATCCGCGAGGATTCGAAGCGTCCGCAGGCTGTCTGTCCGGAACGCAAATGGATGCGTGCTTTGCACATCCATCACGCCGACGATACGCTCGCCTACTTTGAGAGGCAGTGCGGCTTCGGCGCGTGTATCCGGCAACAGTGGGTTGGGGAGGTATGTGGCGTCTTTTGCCGTGTCGTTGACCACCAGGGGCTCGCCTTGTCCGGCTACGTAGCCCACAATGGACTTGGAGCCTACAGCCAGCTTGTGCCCCACACGTTTCATCTGTGCGCCCGCTTCCCCGGTCGCCTCCCGGATCAGCGCGAATTCTCCGGCTGGGTCCAGGAGGAATATGGAGGCATGATAGAAGTCAAAGCGTTCCCGGATGAAGCCCACGGCCTTTACGAGCAGCTCATCCAGGTTCAGTGAGCCGCTGATATCGCGTGCGATCTCAGCCGCGGTTTCAAGCTGCACGGTGCGCGCCCGGCTCTCCTCGAGCAGCCGCGCATTGTGCAGCACGGTCGCCACCTGGTTGGCCAGCGCAACAAAGAAGTCCAGGTGCTCTTCATTGAAGGCCTGCTCTCGATCAAGATCCTGCAGGATGAGAGCACCGATCGGCTCTCCCTGGATGCTCATCGGCGCGCCCATCCAGGATTTGGCCGGCCGGCCCAGCGTCTTGGCGCCGAGCTCCGCTGCTTTCTGTTCTACATCTTTCACAAGGAGCAAAGGCTTCGCAGTGTGGATCAGGACGGATGAGAGTCCTTCTCCCAGAGGGAACGCGTCGAGCTTGTCAACGCGGCCTTCCTCATACATGTATGGGATGCTGATCGCCTGCGTCGATTTATCGTACAGCGCCACAATGAAGGCGTAGTCGCCGATGTTCTGCCTGACCTGTTCGTGCAGTTGGCCGTAGAAATTTCCCAGGTCCGCGGACGACTCGGCAACAGCCTGGCTGATGCTGGTCAGCGCAAGCCGCTCGGAGAGCTGCCTCTCCTGCGACTCGGAATGGGCGATCCTTTCGAGTGCCGCGCCGGCGAGGTCCGCCAGGTTGGCGTACGGTTGGATGGCGGTGTGGCTGATGCCATGTTTTGCAGCGCCCAGGGTGATCAAGCCGGCAAGCTTATCGCCCGTGAGGATCGGGAGGAACGCCACGGCCTGGTAGCCAAGGTGCCGCGCGAACTGTCCGAGAACCGGCGGCAGGTTCGGAGAGTCTGTATCTGAAACAACTGGATTGCCTGCCAGGGCTTTGCTTACATCCTCGAGCCGTTCCTCAAGCATGTTCACGGCAGTATGCGCTCGTGCCGCTTCTGACGTGTCGCCCTGGACTTGTCCCTGAGTATCCAGTTTGTTGTCATTGACCGACAGCACCAGGGTGGAGTAGGGAGTGCCGGACAGTATGTCCGCGACCGTCTGCAGCGCTTCGCTCTTGGACTTTGCTTCCACAACCTTGCGCCCCTGGCGCTGCAGCCGCTCCGTATCCTGGAGGTCCACCTGCGTGCTCTGCGACAGGCCTACATTCTGGATCGCCACCGCGATCTGGCTTGCAATGAGTTGCAGCATGACGATGGTGTCCGGCCCGAACGCCTCGGGGGATATGCTCTGCACATCCAGCGCACCCAGCACCAGGTTACCGATCGAGATCGGGATACCCACTTCCGAGCGCGTCTGGGGAAGCAGTTCATTCTTGAAGTGCACCGGGTCTGCGGACACATCCGAAGCGACACGCGGCTGCCTGTTCGCTGTTACCCATCCGATAATGGATGCGGAGCCGACTTCCAGGCGGTGACCGCGTGCGAGCATTTCCTTCGCGGCGGGGCCGTAGGAGGCTTGCAATACCGCGTATCGCCCGCGCGGATCGAGCATGAAGATGCTTGCCTGGTAAAAGCTGAATTGATCGACGATCAGTTGTACCGTGCGGTTCAACAGCTCATCGAGGTTAACCGTGGACGTGATGCGCTGTGCGACTTCCGCGGCGGTGTGGATCTGCCGCGTGCGTTCATCCACCTTCTCTTCGAGCGAACGATAGAGATCGCTCAAGTCCTCGGCCATCTGGTTAAAGGATTGAGCCAGCATGCCGATCTCATCCTTGCTTCTGAACTCGGCGCGTTGGCTGAAATCTCCGTCCGCAAAACGACGCGTGATTTCGGCCAGCTTCGCGAGCGGGCTGAAAACCCGGCTGGCTCCAAAGGCGAGGAGCATGGCCGTCGCGCCGATGGAGATAACGAATAAGGCAAGCGTGAATGGCACCAGGCTGTTGAGAGAGCCGAAGATCGCCTGCTCGTGGATCTCGTAGAGGATGCCGGTATGGATGCTGTCGAGCCAGGCCGCCTGTCCGAACGCGGCCGCACCGCTATCGTCGGTGAACTGTACAGACTCGGGGACGCCATCCGTCTTGTTCTTTGCCCGGTCCAGCGCATTCTTGATCAGCAGTTGCTGCGTGCTGGAAAAACCGGCGGGCGAGATCTGGTTGGTATATCGGTCCGTACCGACTAGCGTTCCCGCCTGGGTCACGTACAGGGCCTCGGATGCGGAATTCAACGCGGTCAGATCCACCAGCAATGTTTGAAGCTCCTGCGACTCAGTCACGCCCACCAGGATTCCGATCGGAGTCCCGCCGCTTGCGCGCACTTGTGACACGGTGGCGAGCATCAATTGCTTTGGGTAGAGGGGAGCCACGTCGTAAAAGGCGAATGAGTCGTGGTCTTTGCCCGCCAGGTCACCATAGAACGGCGCGTCGCGCAGCGAGAGGCCTTCCCACTCGGGTTTGCTTGCCATCAGGATCGTGCCGTCGGTCCCCGCCAGGAAGTATTCGTTGAAGGTGGAGCGGCCCGTGTCCACATTCACGGTTCGCAGGTCGTGGCTGAATTTCTGTTGGAGGTTCGTGAACTGCGTGCTCTGCTTTCCCGCCTGCAGCGCCGCCTCGATCTGCGAGCTCGGAGCTCGGACCGCGCACCAGGCGATCCAGCCTGATCTCCTTCGTTTTGATGGACTGATCCATGATGCCAAGCTGATGATTCAGCTGCGCCTGCATTTGGCTCACCACCTGGTCACGCAGCAGCGAACGGGCCCGCAGATAGGCGGCCCCGGCCATGATCGCAAGCGGAATGAGTGTAAAGATCAGCAGCGTGCGGACCAGGGTCCGCGCCAGGCCCCCTTCATAGCCATCCGTGCGTTTTTGTGTGCTCAATGTGGGTTGCTGAGTGAGAGCCATGGCGGGCTATACGTACTCCCATACTTGCTCGCCGCTCAGGATGCGGCGGATCTGGTCGGGGAACCGGTCGGGATCCAGGGGCTTGCCGAGGAAGCCATCAAAGCCGGCGTCGCGTGCTTTTCGCATCTGCTCGACGCTGGCCTCCGCGGTCACGGCGATGATCGGAACGGCCTTGAATCGTTCTGCGGCCCGCAGCTTCTGCTGCGCGCCGTAGCCGTCTTCATAGGGGAGCCGGATATCCATCAGGATCAGGTCCAGGCGCGGCAATGTATCCGCATACTCGAGCACCTCGTAGCCGGAGGTCTTCCACTCGCAGTGGATTCCCAGGTAGCCGAGCATCCGGGCGATCAGCACGAAGTTGGAGACGTTGTCTTCCACCACCAGCACCGCGGCATCTTTGGGAATGGATGGTTTGGGGAATGACGGCATGTCGGAGCCGGCAGTCTGATTAGGCATTCGGGTTCCTCGCCAGGAAACGCTCGACTTGTTGTGCAAGCGTATCCACATCAATGGGTTTCTGTATATATCCGTCGCAGCCGGCCTGGAGCGAGCGCTCACGGTCACCGCGCATGACGTTCGCCGTGACCGCCACGATGGGCAGGCTGGCGAAGCGCGGCATCGCTTTGATCTTGGCGGTCAATGTATAGCCATCCATGTCCGGCATGTTGATGTCCATCAAGGCCAGGTCGATCGGCTGGGATTCGATGCACTCGATCGCCTGCATGGCATCCTTCGCCTCTACCACAACATAGCCTTCAACTTCCAAAACGCGGCGGACAAGCTTCCGGTTGTCGGAATTGTCCTCCACATACAAAATGGTTCCTTTATTGGGCATGGGTCGGCCTCCGCACCTGATTGTACATGTGGCTTGGAAAGGCTCCATAACAGCAGAATTACAAAAAGCCGGGGCATAAATGCCTCGGCTTTTTACGGATGCCCGGAAGGGCCTATCTGAGCGGGTGAAGGGATTCGAACCCTCGATATCTTGCTTGGGAAGCAAGCGTTCTACCACTGAACTACACCCGCGCGACGGATGCGATTATAGTTCAAGATTTCCGGTTGAGCAACTTATCTGCCAGCTCGACCAGTGCACCGCCGGCTGGCCCTTGCGGCTTTGCATCTCGAAGGGCATCCAGCGCTATACTGGTCAGCCGGGACGCCTCTTTTGCACAGTAGTCATAAGCGCCTTCCTTCTTAAGCAACTCCGCCAGCATGGCGATCTCGTCCGCGGTCGCATTTGCGGCAGGCCACCTGCGCGCAAATTCAGCCTTTTGGCCGACTCCGTAAAGGATAGGCAACGAGTTCTTGCCCTCCACCAAATCGCTTGCCGCCGACTTACCGGTTGCGCTTTCATCGCCCCAGATGCCCAGGATATCGTCCTGCACTTGAAAGGCAAGTCCCAGGTTCAAGCCAAAGCTGCCGTACTGTTGAATTGTCCTTTCGTGCGCTCCTGCCAGTATTGCGCCGATCTCTGCCGCGGCTGCCAGCAGCTCGGCCGTCTTGCCCTCGACCATGGGCCAATAATCCTCCACCGATAGGTCCGTCCGTTTCTCATAGGACATGTCAAGGAACTGGCCGCGCGTAAGTGCGAGCGAAGCGGCATGCAGTCTGTTTGCAGCCCTCACGACGATATCAGCGGGGTAGTGCTGGATTGCGTCCAGCATAGCCTGATCCGATATCGCGAACATCGCATCACCAACGTTGACGGCCATAGGGAGGCCGTACTTCTTCCAGACGGTAACGCGTCCGTGGCGCGTCGGCGAATTGTCTTCGATATCATCATGGACGAGCGAAAAATTATGCAGGATCTCGATTGCGGCTGCCGGCGCTAATGCGTGTAGCCACTGCCCGCCACAGGCATCCAAAACCAACAGCATCAACAGTGGGCGAATGCGCTTGCCCGGACGCGGCCCTTGGCTGTCCCGTCCAACCCATGTGATATGCCAGCATCTCATGGAATGCCTCGGAGCCGGGTTGATCCAGCCTGCGTATCTGTCTCTGAAGTTCCGCTTCCAAAGCGGGGAGCATGTTGGCGGTCTGCTCTTGTAGGCTCATGCTGTTTGGATCTCCATGAAACTGTGATGTGATCGAATTCAGGGCATCCGGCGGCGCCAGAGATCGAATCCGCCGAAGCCCGTCGAGCCGAGAATTGCATCGCGTTCCCTGGTCCAAATATGGAAGATGCCCGCTGTCGGATCGTTCGGATCGTACAGCAGGGTCTCTGCGATCACATAGCCCTGTTCCGTGCCATAATTCGTGACTGCATACGCGCGCTGCTGGCTGTCCACACGGTTAACCACCAGCATGTGGTCGAAATTCCCCCACGAGCCGTGCCAGATGAAAAGGAAATCTCCCGGCTCAAGTGGCGCGTTCCTCCAATCCATCTTGTTCAGGGGCGTGACGTTCTTCGAATGAGTGTACCGGTCTGACGGGAATGCTCTTCGCAGGATTGCTTGATCCGTCGCCGCATCCGGGTTGAGCAGCCAGAAATCGTGCGGGGTGATATCGAGCGTCATCAGCCCTGCATCCCGCAGGATCGCAGCCGCGAGCGGGCCGCAGATATTGCTCGGATCGCCATACCCTGCGCCGTTGATTTCCTCTGACAAGCGCAGGCTTTCTCTTGGATCCGATTGAGCATAACCGATGGATGATGTGTACAGCAGGATCTGCTCTGCGTTCGACAATGGCCCGCTGAATGCGAGCCCGCCGCTATCGAGCATTGACTGTATCGGGTCAGGCGTGTTCGTCGGCGTAGCCGTAACGTCTAGTGTGGGTGCGGGCTGCAAAGTGAACGTGGGGATCGGTGTAAAGGTGGGCGCCAGTGAAGGCGTCGCGCTCGGAGGCGTCATCGTCGGCGTTATGTCGGTTGCGGTCGGCATGGGAGCTCATCGAGGGTGCGTTCGCCGCGGACATGGAGAAGTAGGCCGCCATGAGCAGCAACGCAGTCCCCGTGATCCCGATAACCAACCCAAGAGCAACTGTTTTAGCAGCGGAGGGCATACGAGAGGCGCGAACCGGCGCCCGCTCCTAACGCGCCAGTAGCTCTACCTGGCTGAGGCTCTTCAAGTCACGGCATCCGGCTGCGAACATCGTGACCTCGATCTGTTTCTTCGTCAGGCTGACGGCCTCTTCTGCACGTTGCGCGGAGATCGCCGCCGCCTTAAGGAAGTTCCCCGCCATGCCTCCCAGCATCGCCCCCAGGGCAATGCATTTCGCAATATCAAGCCCGTCCCTCAGGCCGCCGCTTGCGAAGACCTTGATGTCCGGTGCGGCTCGCCGTACCATTTGGATTGAGTCGGCGGTGGGGATGCCCCAGCCTACGAAGGTCGCGGCCAGCTCCCGCGTGAATTCGCTGGAGGCGCGGTGCATTTCCACCTGTGACCAGCTCGTGCCGCCCGCGCCCGCCACATCGATTGCCGCTACGCCGCACTCCGTGAGCATCTTTGCAGTGCGCTCGGAGATACCCCAGCCCACTTCTTTGGCGATGACCGGCACATCGAGTTGCTTGCAAATAGACTCGATCTTTCGCGCCAAGCCTGCGAACCTGGTATCCCCGCCGTCTTGCACCGCTTCCTGCAGAGCGTTGAGGTGCAGGAACAGCGCGTCCGCCTCGATCATTTCAACAGCCCGCCGGCACTCGTCAATGCCATATCCGTGGTTCAGTTGAACCGCTCCCAGGTTTGCGAAGAGCAGGATATCCGGCGCATACCTGCGCACCTGGAACGTCTCGGCCTGCTCGGCATGCTCCAGCGCCGCACGCTGTGAGCCGACCCCCATCGCCACACGACACTCCTGCGCCGCCTCTGCCAGCCGCCGGTTGATGGTTCCAGCCTGCTCGGTGCCGCCGGTCATGGATGATACAAGGATGGGCGCCGCCAAGGCTCTTTCCGAATAGCGTCAAATTTGTATCGACATCATCCAGATCGATCTCCGGCAGAGCCTCATGCACGAAGTGCAGGTGTTCCAGGCCGGTCGTCACCGCCGACCGTACATCCTTCTCCAGATTGATCTGGATATGATCGGCTTTTCGCTGTTGGAGTGGCGCAACTTTTCCCATCGGGGGGTGTTCCTGTGAGTGAATTACCCAAGACTTGCCTGTGTTACAATTGGCGCGTCAAAAATGCTGACTGATGGAGGATTATCCCATGGCTGATACGTATGCCGAAGTGAAGAAGATCATCGTCGATTTGCTGGGCGCCGATGAGGCCAAGATAACACCCGAAGCCCGCTTTCGCGAGGAGCTTGAGGCGGATTCACTCGATCTCGTCGAGCTGATCATGGCATTCGAAGACAAGTTCGGAGCCGAAATCTCGGACGAGGCTGCCCAGAAGATCACCACCGTGGGCGACGCCGTCACTTACATCGACAGCCATAAGTAGATTTCAGCCATCCTGCCGCGGTTTTTGGCCGCGAAAGCGATCGAACTTGCCACTCGATCTGCCGACATGATTTGTAGCGATTATAACCGTAGAGCCGCCATGATGGCGGCTCTACTACTTTTATGGTTGTAGTATGGATCTATTTGGTTAGCAGCAGGGGGATCTCTTCCGGATGCTTGGCGACCTTCACGCCTGCAGCTTCCAGTACCCGTATCTTGTCAGCCGCCGTACCCGATCCGCCTTCGATGATCGCTCCCGCATGCCCCATGCGTTTGCCTGGAGGGGCAGTCTGCCCGGCGATGAACGACACCACCGGCTTGGTCATCTTCGACGAGATGTATTCCGCGGCCTTGTCTTCATCCGTGCCGCCGATCTCGCCGATCATGACCACCTTCTCGGTTTGCGGATCATGCTCGAACATTTCGAGCACATTGATGAAGTTCGTCCCATTGATCGGGTCGCCGCCAATTCCCACGCATGTGGATGCGCCGAAGTTCAGCAGCTTGAGCGCATAGAGCACTTCGTACGTCAGCGTGCCCGAGCGTGAAACAACGCCGACATTTCCTGGGATCGCAATATCGCCTGGAATGATCCCGACCTTGCATTCGCCGGGCGTAAGTATGCCCGGGCAATTCGGGTCCGAGCAGGCGCACCTTTTTCTGATCGATGTAGTTGCGGACCCGCATCATATCCTGGACAGCAACGCCTTCGGTGATGCAGACGATCAGCGGGATGCCGGCATCTGCGGCCTCGAACATGGCATCGGGCGCACCGCGCGAGGGCACGAAGATGACGGTTGCGTTCGCGCCTGTTGCATCCACGGCGAGCTTCACGAAGTCGAAAACGGGGATCTTGCCATCCATCACCCATTCGCCGCCCTTGCCCGGTGTTACGCCTGCAACTACGTTCGTCCCGTATTGCACCATATGCGTGGTGTGGAAGAGCCCTTCATTGCCGGTGATACCCTGCACCAGGAGGCGTGTGTTCTTGTTGATCAGGATGCTCATGTTATTTGGCCTTGCCCTTTGCTGCAGCGACCGCCTTCTTGGCCGCGTCGGCCAGCGTATCAGCCGTGATCATCTTCGCGTCGGCCAGGAGTTGTCGGCCTTCCTCCGCATTGGTACCCACCAAGCGCACCACCATCGGCACCTTGGGCTGGATCTCCTTCATGGCTGCCAGAATGCCGTGAGCCACTTCATCGCAGCGTGTGATGCCGCCGAAGATGTTGAGCAGTACCGCCTTGACGTTCGGGTCAGACAGGATGATCCGCATCGCGGCCGCCACCTTGTCCGCGCCCGCTCCGCCGCCGATATCGAGGAAATTGGCCGGCTCGCCTCCGAACAGCTTGACGATGTCCATGCTCGTCATCGCGAGGCCTGCGCCGTTTACCATGCAGCCGATGTTTCCATCCAGCTTGATATAGGAGAGCCCGTACTTCCGCGCTTCTGTTTCGGCCGCGGCTTCTTCGTCGATATCGCGCATCTCAGCCAGGTCTGAGTGCCGGAACAGCGCATTGTCGTCGATCAGCATCTTGCCGTCCACCGCCATGAGCTGCTTGTCGATGGTGATGACCAGCGGGTTGATCTCCGCCAGCGTGGCATCCGTCTCTGTGTAGACGCGCCAAAGACCGTTGGCGAGCTTGCCGAATTCTTTCCAGTTCTCACGCGGCAGGTCGATGGAGGCCGCGATGTCGCGGGCTTGATAGTCCCGCAGTCCCAGCAGCGGGTCGATGTGGACCTTGATGATCTTCTCCGGTGTTTTGGCAGCGACCTCTTCGATCTCCACGCCGCCCGCCGCAGATGCGATCATGACCGGCTTCCGCGCAGCCCGGTCGTTCGTTATGGAAAAATAGATCTCCTTATCGATGGCCGCAGCTTCGTCCACCAACACCTTGCGCACCGGCAGGCCCTTGATCTCCATCCCAAGGATTTGGGTTGCAAGCTGTTCGGCTTCCGCGGGGTCTTTCGCAAGCTTCACGCCGCCCGCCTTGCCTCGTCCGCCCACCAGGACTTGTGATTTAACAACAACGCGGCCACCCAATTCTTCGGCAATTGCTTTTGCCTCGCTTGCGGTGGCCGCTACACGTCCCTTCGGGATCGGGATGCCAAACCTGGCAAATATTTGTTTCGATTGATATTCGTGGAGTTTCATGCAGTGTCCCTTGTGCTGGAATGAAAGCCTCGGCATTATACCACCGGGGTATTAAATGACTTCGCCCAGCAGCTTGTGCTGGGCGAAGTCATGATTAACGTAATGTGAATTTCATGATTCTATTGTTGCCCGCGTCTGTGACCCATACGTGTCCCTGTTGGATCGATCGCGATCCCTGACGCGATTCCAAAGGTCGACGTCGTATTTCCGTAGTCTCCCCACGTTTGCACCAATGCGCCATCCGTTGTGTATTCGATGACGCGGTAGCCCTCGGGGTCCGTCACGAACACGTGCCCCGCATTGTCCACGGCGATGAACGGTTTGTTGTCGAGCGATTCGCCCGTCCAGCCCACAACGTCCCATTGCTTCAGCGGCGTAAAGGTCAGCCCATCCGCCGACGGTGTCAGCGATTGCACACGCTGATTCCATGTATCGGTAATGTACACTACGCCGTTCGGATCGATGGCGATGCCGACCGGTTCGTCGAACTGGCCCGGGTCAAGTCCGCCCGACCCGAACTGCGTCAGGAAGTTTCCGTCCTTGTCGAAGATCACGACCCGCTTGTTGCCGGTATCCACAACGTACACGTGGCCCTTGGCATCCACCGCGATGCCGCGCGGCCCGTAGAAGGTTTCCTGCCTGGCCTCCCTGGCTGAAGGAGCTCCACATCTTCACGAACTGGCCGTTCGCCGTGAACTTCTGCACCCGGTAATTCCACGTGTCCGTCACGTAAACAGAGCCATCCGGCCCGACCGCCACGCCCCACGGTTCATTGAACGTGGACGCCGCCGCATTCGGGTTCGGATTGTTGGTGTCGTTCGCGGATTTCGTTCCCCATTGGTTTAGTAACGCTCCGCTCGCATCGAAGTGCAGGATGCGGTTGTTGCGAGAATCGGCCACGTAGAAGGAGCCGTCCTGAGCGAATGCCAGTGAGCGTGGTGCGCTCAGCGGCGGGCGTCGCCACGTTCGGCCTCGATCACCTGGTCTGCCGTCAAGGTGACGGTCTTGCCCTGGTACGGATCCACCGCGGCCGCCTCTGGAGCAGGCGCAGCTCCGTACTTCCAGATCTGCTGCGCTACGTCTTTCCGGATGTACATGCGCATTTCATCGGACGGCTGCCACGTTGCAAGTGTAAGGTCCGTGTGACCGGTGGCGGCTGCGTACTCCGTGTAGTCCCGGTTGAGCCAGATGTTGATGATGCCCGTCCGTATCGCAGGGTCGAGGATTGCCGAGCAGATCCGGGAGAAATCTTTGGTGGGGAAGAGCCGGAAGAACCCCAGCACGCCCTTTGCAGGAATAAGTCTCGCTGAAAGGCGCCGCCTGGCGGTCCGTTACAAGCCCAAAGTAATCCTGGTTCGGCCACCACATGCGGATGTAGTCGATGCGGTAGAAGCCCGGGCCGAGAGCCTGGTCGATCTTGTCGAAGTTCTTTGCATCCACCACCACCACCGTTGAGTCGCGCAGCGCGCGCGTGGGCTGGTCGAACGAATGCTGGTTGGTGAAATCACGCAGATACCAAACGAAGGGCCACGACACGCCGGTATCCGGCGCGCTGGCATCATACGCGATGTTGATGCCCATCCCTTGCGTGGTGCGTTCTGAGATTTCAGTGGCCTGCCGGATCACGTCTTTCACCGCGGTGTTCGAGTGTGCATACACGAGAAACTCGGTCGCATAATCGTAATTGATATAAGCCGCGCGGAACGCCGCCCGGATCGTCAGCACCGCGAGCAATGCAAAGAAAGACAGGCCGAACACGCGCGTTACCTGACGCCCCGTCCAATCACGGAGCAGGTATAAGAGGCCCGCGCCGCTTGCCAGCGCCACGACAGCAGGAAGAATAAATGCGCTTGTCGCCTGAAGCCCTGTCAGGTCCTTGCCCTGGAATGGCGGCGTGGGCCCAAGGAGCGCCAGCATTGCCGCAGAGAAACTCGTAAAGAAAATGAAGACCCCGGCGAGCACAAGCAGCGCCTTTTGCTCCCTGAGCCGCTGCCAGTCTGTTGTATCAATGAGGTACCCAAGGCCCCAGGCAGCCAGCAGGATCATCGGCCAGGCCAGGTGGTACGTAAGCCACGGCATCTTTTCACCGGCCACGCTCAGCGCTACGAATGAGGCGAAGTTCCACCAGACAAGCAGCCCAAGGGTGTTAGAGAAGTTACGTCGATCAGACGGTAGCGCATCTTCTGTCTCAACTGGAAGAGTCTCGGGTGCGTCGATGGCCGGCACTGCGGGTTCTGTAGCTACTGCTACGACCGGCTCCGGTGGTGGTGATAGCGTTTTCCGGTGCCGCAGTGCAATGATGAGCGCCGTGATGGCTCCCAGCAGCGGCAAAAACTCGTACATCGGAACTTCTACCAGGATGTAGTAATACCAGGGTTGGCTGCCTCTTTGCACGCCCTGTTGTGCCAGCCAGTAACCCAGCGATCCAACCACGCCTGTAAAGAAACCGTCCGTGTTCGTAAAGATCGTGGTGTAGAAGACCGTGAAGGGCACCCAGAAGGCGAGCGCATATTTCCACCAGTCCCTGTTCCAAAACAGGCCCACTGCAATGGAGAGGGCGAGAGCGATCGCGATGAAGATGCCAACTGCCAGCACGTTCTGGCTGGTCAGAGCCTGCACATCGGCAGCCGTTGTCGGGATCTGGATGTTGAGCCGGCTCTCCAACAGCTTGATGGGGAAGGGGATCAGCATCGGGAGCACCAGCGTGCCGGTTAGTAGCAGCATGTCGAACGAACGCTCGGTCTTCACGCGTCCCCACGTATAACCGCGGATCAGGTAGTAGCCTGCTGCCACGATCGCTAAGAGTCCGATCACCGCCAAAGCGATGCCGGAGGTGGCGCCTCCCGCGGGTTGCAGCGGCGAGGCTGTCGCCGACGGATTCGCCGGTGGGGCTACCTCGGTTGAACCGAGCGTGGCTGGCTGCTGGCCGCCGAGGCTGATGGCGGTTCCTGCACCGAGCAGCAGAACCCCAACTATCAACGCGATGATGAACACTCGGTATGAACGTGCGTCGTCCCACGTGCGGCGTGTCACTCGGAAGATGAAATAAATTGCCAGGAACAGCAGGAGTGCCGCCGTATAGATGAAGGATGTTTCTTTGTCGATGAAGTGCAGCATCAGGCTGACGGCGAGGAGATACAAGTAGCGCTTCTGGCCGCCTTCCAGGTAGCGAAGCACCACATAAAGCATCAGCACGCCTGAGAAGATCGCGTAGGGATCCTCGCGCACATAGCGGCCATAGAACAGCATGATCGGAGAGATCAGCATCAGGAAGCCGGCGATCAAGCCGCCCGTCTTGCCGAGATAGCGGCGCCAATTCCAGGTCAGTGCGATGGTTGCTATGTTGAATATGGCGGCTGGGATGCGCGCCGTAAAATCGCTGGCGCCGAACAGAAAATAGGAAAGGGCGATCAGGTGGAACTGCAGCGGCCCGTGCATCATTGGGTTGTGCTGATAACCGTCGCCTTTGTAGAGCAGCCACGAAAAGTACGTATGCAGGCTCTCGTCATGACTCATGACCCTGGCGCCCAGGTTGTAGAAACGTGAAGCGACCGCTGCCAGCATGATCAGCGCGAAGAGCAGCACCTCATAGGTCAAAGCAGGCACTGTGGAGAAGAGCGGACGTTCGAGCCAGTTCGTTTTGTCTGTTTGTGCTTCCATGATCAACTCTGAGTGGGAATGAATTGGATATATATAATGCAGACGTTTCAATCTTGCAAGCAATAGCTTGGATAAGGCTTAATGAGTATGCCAGGCCCTCGCCTTGGTCGAGGCGACAATACTATTATAGAATTGCGTGTAGCCACTTGATATAACAAGAACCTTTCCTATAACAAATCCACTAACAAAGAGAACATCAAACTTTGCTCTCTCCTGCCAATTGCCCGCAGCCCGCTTGGATGTCAATACCGCGGCGCACACGTATTGTGCAGGCAATGCCTGCTTCCTCTAGGGCAGCCTTGAACTTTTCGCCTCTATCACGCGTCGTCGCCTTGCCGTTAAAGCCTTGCGTGGGATTCAAGGGGATCGCATTCACGTGGCAAAGTAATCCCTTTAGCCTCTTCGCCAGCATTTGCGCCTGGGCAGGGGTGTCATTGACTCCCTGAATTAGTGCCCACTCGAACGTCACACGCCGCCCGGTCTTCTCCACATAATAGCGGCACGCGTCCAGAACGTCATCGATGGAGTACTTCTTATTCACCGGCATCATGCTAAGCCGCAACGCATCGTCCGCGGCGTGCAGGGATATAGCCAGATTCACCTGTCGCTTCTCATCCGCAAAGCGGCGGATCATGGGTGCCAGCCCCACGGTCGAGACGGTGAAGCGGCGTGCGCCGAAGTTGAAGCCCTGTGGGTCATTAAGGCGATCAATGGCTTTCATAGTGTTATCGTAATTATGGAATGGTTCGCCCATGCCCATCACGACCACGTTGGTGACGGCTAAACCCTCGGCCTTCAGCATGCGGGCATAGTACATCACCTGTGCCACGATCTGCCCGCTTGTCAGGTGATTCTTGAAGCCCATCTGTCCGGTGGCACAGAATACGCAACCCATGGCGCAGCCCGCCTGCGAGCTGATGCACAGGGTGCGACGCTTGTCGTAACGCATCAGCACTGCTTCGATCAATTGACCGTTCTGCAGCTTGAACAACGTTTTACGCGTCTGCCCATCGCTGAAATCCAGGGTACGTACCGGCTCGATCCCGTTAAAATCGAACGTCTCTGCCATCTTCTCCCGCAGCGGCTTCGGCAGATTGGAGAACTCAAGCGGAGACTGGTGATATTGTTGATAAAGGCCTTGCCAGATCTGGGTAGCGCGGTACGAGGGCTCTCCCCAGGATTTCAAAGTATCCGCAAGCGCCGGAAGTTCTAGATCATATACGAGCATCGGAACCAGGATCTTTACCCCGCCACGAGGGCAGCCAGGTTTTCTACAATAATATCCGGTCTCGGTTGCCAGGCCTCGGCTTGCGCCCGCACGCTCACCCCCGAGAGAACCACGGCAGTCCGAGCGCCCACAGCCTGACCACCGGCGATATCAGTTTCGAGCCGGTCGCCCACCACAAGTATCTCATCCATGGCCAATTCGAGGCGTTCCGCGCACAGCTCGAACATGAACGGGGCTGGTTTGCCGATCACAACGGGATCCGTGCCGCTCGCCGTTTGAATTGCCGCCACAATGGACCCTGCTCCGGGGACCAGCCCTCCCGGCGTTGGAAACGTCGTATCCGGATTCGTCCCATAGAATCGTGCCCCGGCCCGGATATAAGTCATTGCCCGGCGCAGCTTCCCGTACGTCAGTGTTCTGTCAATGCCGCCTACCACCGCCACTACTGGCGTCTCATCTTCCGGATCGATAATTGTCGAAAATCCTGCTTGGGCTAATGCGGTGAGAATGCCGTTCTCGCCGACCACGTAAACTGCGCCGCCCTCCGGGAAGGCCTTCGACAGGGCAGCTGCAGTGGCATGCGAGGAAGTGACAATTTGCCACGCCTCCAGGCTGACTCCGAAACCGGCCAGCTTCTTCACGTACTGGTCCACGGTCATCGTGGCATTATTGGTAGCAAGCATGATCTTGAGACCCGTTGAACGCATCGAGTTGAAAATACGGGCCAGATCCCCGATCGGCATGGCATCCTTCCAGAGCACACCGTCCATATCAAGAACCACGCCGCGTACGGCGGGCAGCAGTTTTTGGAGGTTCGTTTCTCTTTTCAAATCTTCCTTTAGGATCATTTCAGGTATCTACTTCAGCTGCTTCATCAAGTATGCGAGCACCGGGCCATCGATCCACGCCTCATCCGGATCAGCCCGCTCTTCAAAGTTCTCGTTGTGGATAAAGGCTCGGAAGGCCTCCCGAGTGGCATCATCGTATTGACCATCAACCGGCGTATAGTAACCGAGTGCCTTCATCCGCTCCTGAAGATCTCGTACAACTTGACCTTCCAGTTTCACACGCTCAGCCTTTGGACTGCTGCCAAAATACAGGCGGTGCAACTCCAGCAGTTCGCCCAGGCGCGCGATTGGATTCAGGTGATCATCCACTCGCAGATCCACCCAGCGATCGTCGTGCCCGCCATAGCCGGCATTCGCCTTCGCCACATAGATCGCCGCTGACTGCCTCCCGCGGCGATCGCCACCGGCCCGGCTGCCAGCGTCCAGGGCGCCAAAAAGCCTCTCCGGTAATTCCCCGGCAGCCTCGCGGAACGTATGCTCCATTTCCTGGATGACCACTGCGCCTGCCAATATGTTGCCCTGTATCGCGTAGCCCGGACCCGTCAGGCCGCCAGCCCATTCTGCGCAGGACTTGCCTGTAAACGAAGCCGCCTGCCCCGACGCATCCACCAGCCCAACCTGTCGGTGCTCCCGATCGCGGTCGCGTGCCAGCAATTTCGATAGGGTCTCTTCGGCAGATAATCTTCCGGCCATCATCTCGAGCCCTCGCGGGCCAAAGGTGGTGTTCGCAAGCGATTGGGTCGCCACCGCGCCGGCTTTTGCCTTAGCCCATGGCACCACTGCACCGACTGCCGGGAACTTGGATGCCACGGCAATGCCCCAGGCGTGGGCCTTCAGATCACATGCAACGATGGAGAATGTACACAGGTCACGCATAGGCCCGACCCGGGACGCGAGAAGGGCGGGTTATTAGCCCGCCCGCTCGTAAGCTATTGGTCGAAGGAATTTCAGCCCCTGGCTTTCTCTTTTTGCTTTTCCGGCTTTTCCGGCATTTCCAGCATTTGGTCCACGAGGCCATATTCGACGGCGCCCTTCGCATCCAGATAGAAATCGCGATCGGTATCACGCTCGATGACTTCCAGTGGCTGGCCCGTATGTCTGGCCAGGATGCCATTCAGCGACGCCTTCTGGCGCAGGATTTGCCTCGCGGCGATCTCGATATCGGTCGCCTGGCCCTGGGCGCCGCCCAGAGGCTGGTGCATGTGGATCGTTGCATGTGGCAGCGCAAATCGGCGGCCCTTCGTCCCAGCCGTCAGCAGGACGGTCCCAAATGAGGCGGTCACTCCCACGGCCACAGTGCTGATAGAGTTCGGGATCATCTTCATCGTGTCATAGATCGCGAAACCCGCATACACCTGCCCGCCGGGCGAGTTGATATACATCTGGATTTCCTTCTCAGGATCTTCATGAGTAAGGAATAACAGTTGCGCCACAATAACGTTCGCAACCTGGTCATCGATCGGCGTACCGAGGAAGATGATCCGCTCCTTCAGAAGAAGTGAGTAGATATCGTAAGCGCGTTCGCCTCGGCCCGTGGTTTCAACCACCATGGGAACTACATTCTGGATATTTGGAATATTCATCTCGTCTCTCATTCCTCGCTCTTAAGTTGATCGTCTCTCGGTGTATTAGATGCGGCAGGCTCTGCACTCTTACCGGCCTCGTCATTGGCTGTTGCTTCGGCAGCGCTCTCTACCGCAGTCGGCTGCGTCTCGGCAACCGCATCTTCGGCCTGCTCTTCCGGCGGCTGGTACTCGCCGATCGCGATGGTTTTCAATGTCTCCAGCGTCTTCCGGGTGAGCAGCCGGCTGGCGGATTCCATCGCGACCGCTTCCGCTACTCGTTGCTGCCCCTGTTTGCCCCCCTTGATACTATTGAGATTCACGCCCTGCGACTGCAGGTCCACCAGCGTGCTGTTGAACTCCTGGTCCAGCGATTCATTGTCTACGCCGATCTTCTCTTGCCGTGAGACTTCATCCAGGATCAGCGAGCGCTCCAGGCGTTTTCGGGCAACCGGCTTGGCCTCCTCGTCGAGGAAGCGGGTCGCATCGGTCTTTCGCATCTTGTAATATGTTTCGAGGTCCAGGCCCTGCTGCGCCAGCCTCTGCCTCATATCGTCCACGACGTGCTCCGCCTCATGGTCCAATGTCTGCGCCGCATACTTGATGGTGGCGCCTTCCTTGATCATGTCGACCAGCTTTGCATAATACTCATCGTCGTATTCAGCACGGGCACGCGCCTCGATGTCCTTACGAAGCACATCCTTGAGTGCATGCAGGGATTCGTACTGGCCCACCATCTTGGCCAGCTCGTCATCGATGGGCGGAAGCGTCAGGCTCCGTACATTCTTCAGTGTTGCTTCGATCTCAACCGTCTGTCCGGCCAGCGTTTGATCGGGGAACTCCGCCGAAAACTCATGGCTCAGTGTCTTGACGTCTCCGACCTTGAGCCCGATCAGCTCGCGCGCGAAGCCAGGGAATGGGAATTCATCTTCACGGTCCTCCTTGCGGACCAGCGTTGCGAAACCCGGCCGCGTCAGAGATTCCTTCTCAGACTTCAGGTCCACGAGCACATAATCGCCTTGCTGCACTTCCCGGTCCACCGTCTCCGTGGAGCCGTACATCTGCTGCAGTTCCTCGAGCGCTTGGTCCAGCTTCTCCGGACCCGGCGCCTGGAATTCGTAGGGCAGCCGTACTTCATGGTACTCGCCCAGGCTCACTTCAGGCCGCAGGGGCACCTTGAACGTCAGTCGCGGGGTTTCCGTGCCATCGATCTTTTCCAACGAGCCTGCGGCGGCGGGGTCAATGGCCGCTTCCTTCAGCATTTCGGGATACAGCTCGTCCACCAGCAGATCGACCGCCTGCTCATAAACGGCGGCATCGCCGTAGTATCGAAGAATGACTTCATAGGGCGCTTTCCCCGGTCGGAACCCCGGGATCTTGCCGCGCTCGGCAAGCTTGCGAGCTGCCCGATGCCGGGCGGCCTCGAGGCGATCAGGCTCCACGTCAACAACGACCTGGGCCTGATGATCATCTTGGATCGTCTTTTCGAATTTCAATGTCTTCTCCAGTGAGCGAGCTTGAGGCTGCTGGACTGCACGGCCTCTTAGAACCAGAAGTGGGGACGGTGGGACTTGAACCCACACGCCTTGCGGCACATGATCCTAAGTCATGCCTGTCTGCCAATTCCAGCACGTCCCCTGTCTGGAATGCGGCGGAATTATAAAGCACGGGGAGGGCAGCGTCAATAAAGGGCGCCCTGTGTTAACTTTTCGCTTATGCGCCACTTCACCGCAAGTTCGCCTTATCCGCGGGCTGCAGAGGGCTCCTTTGGTATAATCCGGCCCTATGTCGCGTATTATCAACCCTGATTCCGTTGGAAAACAGCGAGCGAAGCTCGCAAAGATGATCGTGTTGGCGCTTCGCGAACTGGCGCGCCAAAGCGACACGGGTGCCGAAACGCATGATCTGACGGCCTTCATGGTTGCCGCCCTCGAGTTGATCTCCGAAGGGATCGATGCGAGTGTGGCCGCGTGGGAAAAGCGCGGCTATTGGGTCAAGGCCGATAAGTTCCGAATGGAATGGGCCTGGGCCGAGCCGGTCGCACAGAAAATGCGCCTTGCCATTCAAAAGGAAGACTGGGCAGCTATCGCCGCCCTCTCCGCTCAAGTGGGGCAGCGGTTGGGCAAGATCCAGATCGCCGAGAATCACCGGCTTGGCAAGCCCTGGGTGGGCGCCTATCAGCGGCTCAACGCGAGCGGTTAGTGACCTGAACACTGGTCTTCGCGTGAAATATCCGGCGGCTGATATCCCGCGGCCGCTTTCACAACCTCCCCGAACGAGCAGCTAAATCCCTATCCAATTGCCTGATGCGCCATGCCCGGCGTCGGGCTACACTGCATCGGTGGGTGTTCGAATGCAGGCGGCAGGTTTTCCCCGCCGCTAAAAACATATGCCTCCTCTGGGGAAGCATGTTATATTTTGAAAGGAGTTTCGATGAGCACGCTTACAGATTTTTCCAATGGGCTAAGCGCTGCGGTTGAGAAAGCCGGCGCATCCACGCTCTTGGTGGACGGCCGCCGGCGTTATCCCGCCAGCGGCATTGCGTTCGCGGCAGACCTGGTCCTGACCGCCGATCATGTGATCACGCGCGAAGATAATCTCAGCGTGGCGGGCGCGGATGGCAAGGCGCTGACTGCAACGCTTGCAGGTCGTGACCCCGGCTCCGACCTGGCAGTCCTCCGGCTTTCGGAGAAGACCCTGACGCCGGCCCGCATTGCAGACAGTCTGCCAAAGATCGCCGCGCTCGTCCTGGCCCTGGGCAGGCCGAACAAGGCCGGCATGCAAGCCTCGTGGGGCATCGTCACCGCCATCGGCGGGCCGGCTCGCACGGGCCGCGGCGGCTTGCTCGATGAATACATTCAGACCGAAACCGTTTCATACCCCGGCTTCTCCGGCGGCCCTTTGGTCAACACCGAAGGCGAAGTGCTCGGGACTCAACACCTCAGGGCTCACGCAAGGTTCCGCTCTGACGATCCCGGTCAAAGCCGCATGGCGCATCGCGGACGCCCTCGCCAAGCACGGCAGCGTCAAGCGCGGCTATTTGGGAGTTCGCACGCAAACCGTGGACATCCCGGAGCCCGGGCAGAAGGCTCTTAAGCGGGAGCAGGCACACGGATTGCTTGTCTTGTGGCTCGAAGAGAACGGCCCCGCCGCTCAGGCAGCTTTGCTGGTCGGTGACATCCTGGTCGGCGTCGGTGGGCATGCCGTGGGTGACCCAGACGATCTGTTTGCCTCGCTCAACAGCGAGACCGTCGGCAAGGCAGTCCCTGTGGAGGTCCTGCGAGGTGGCAAACCGGAGACTATCAACGTGACGGTGGCAGAGAGGAAATAGTTTGATCCGCGTGCTGCTGGTTGCTCCATCGCCCGCATTGCGTGCGGGCTTGCGGTCGCTGCTGTCATCTGATCCAGATGTACGGATCATCGATGAGCGCAGCACATGGGGCGCAGCAGAGATTGAAAATAGCGAGGCCGACGTCGTGATCACGACGTCGGCCTCGCTGCCATTCATCCAGGTCGATGGGGCTTCAGAAGATGAGCTGGATCCACCGGCTGGAGTGCCGGTCCTGTTTCTCCGGGACGAGCCCCTGAACTTGCAGTGGGCCATGCGCTCATCGAGTGTCTGGGGCATCCTGCCGCTCGAGACCTCTGCCGGCGAATTGACCGCCGCCGTCCACGCTCTGTCTGAAGGACTGATCGTTGGTGCGCGCCCGCTTCTATTCAGCGCCGAAGAGGGGAGCCTTGCCCAGGGTCCGCTCACCGACCGGGAGGCGGAAGTCCTCGGGTGGCTCGCGAAGGGCCTCGCCAACAAGCAGATCGCCCTCGCGCTCGGCATTAGCGAGCACACCGTCAAGTTCCATATCTCTTCGATCTATACCAAGCTGAACGCCACGAATCGGACGCAAGCCGTCCGCGAAGGCTTACGAAACGGGTGGATTCTTCTTTGAGATCCCGCGGGACTTGCGCTCGCGCTCCATATTGGTCAGGTGCTGCTCGGTATTATTCAGAAGCTGGATCATCAGCTCTCGTATGTGATGGTTCAGGAAGTGGTTCTCCAGCGTGGACAATGGCAGGAAGCGCGCTCCTGCAACCACGTGGATACAGCTCGCTGCGCCGCACATGCAGATGAACGGCGAGCTCATCTCCCATTCCGTCGATGGATAGAAGAATGTCAGCTCGTCTCCGGGCGCAAGATCGCGTGTCGCGAAGACCAGCATCCGCGTTGTGTCCAGGATCGTCGTGGGGTCGCAGGAATGGTTCATGGAGGCAAGCTCCTTGACCTCCACATGTTGATCCACACCGATCTGCACCGTGAATTGATTCGGCTTGTCATACAGCGACTCGGTCGGGATGGCGCAGATGATCTCGCCTCTCTCGTATGCTCGTGTAGTTGTTAAGCTTCGATATTTGTTGTTGGTTCGGATTACAAGTGTGTCCGGGGTATTCATGTTAGGTTTGCATTTCCTTTCGATAAGCCACCAGTAATGAGTTTGGCAGAGTCTTATTCCGAAGATTGAGGCGCATTGGATGCGTTTCATCCATTCTGCGATTCGGATTATTCACACTATATAATGTTATGCATTGAATTGCAAGGATTTAGACAAGTGGATTCGAAACTTTAAGGTTGCTGCATTCCCCCCAACGATCAGACAACTCGTGCTATCACATCGCTTCATGTCCGGCTGCAGCGAATAAAGAGGGCTGCTGTGCCGGCTGCTTGCCATCCAACAATATGAATGGGGCTGCACGCTCCACCTGGATGCCAAGTTTCTTAAGCGATGACAGATCGCGTATGCTCTGTGTGCGACGCGCCTGCAGCAGCGCGGCCGCTCCCCGCGGTCCAATGCCCGGGATCCGAAGCAGGTCCTGCCGCAGCGCATGGTTGAGCTCGATGGGTCTCGGGAGCAAGTTAAGCTGCGCCCATGCAAGTTTCGGGTCTACCCGCAGGGGAAGATGACCATCGTCCGCAAAAGGAAGATCTTCCAGATCAAATCCGTAATCCCGCAATAGGAACGAAGCCTGATAGAGTCGATGCTCGCGCCGCGGGTCTGTCGGTGTTTTGTTCTCGAAGGGCGTGTCTCGGATCGGGTTGAATGCAGAGAAATACGCTCGCTTGAGGCCCACGTTCGAATTGAGCCAGGCAGTTGTCTTCAGCAGCTCCAGATCGCTTTCGTCCGAGCCGCCTACAACGAACTGCGTGGTAGTGGAAGGCCAGCGGCCATTCCAGCCTTTGTAGGCAGGCTGGGTGCGCCTGATCTCCTCAACCCACTTCAGAGGGGTGACTAGCTCTTCCATGAATTCCTTATGCGGTGCAAGCAGCGCCAATCGGGCGGTATTCGGCGCCTCGAGGTTGACCGATACGCGGTCGGCCAGTTGCATCGCCCGTTCTACTTGCGCCCGCTCTGCGCCAGGCATGATCTTTAGGTGCAGGTAACCGCGAAATCCTTTCTTCCGCCGCAGTATCTCTGCCGTGTCCAGCAGCTTGTCCTGCGTACGCAGACCTCCGCCCGCAATGCCAGAACTCAGGAATGTGCCCTCGGCTGCTCCACTACGATGGAGCTCCATAAAGACATTCGCGAACTCCTCCGGCTTGAAGGTGGCGCGTCGGAAATCGCGGCCGGCTCTGAAAGGGCAATAATAGCAATCCCTCTCGCAGGCCGACGTCAACAGTGTCTTCAGTAGCTTGATGTTCTTGCCGTTGGGGAGTTGCGCAGGATGGATGTAGACAGCATCCTTCTGCCTGGGCGTGAAACACGCTGGAGGTTCGCTTGCTGGCGCTTCCGTGGACCGCGCCGCTTGCTTGACGCCGCTATCTTCGGCCGGCTCAAGCTCCATCTGGCTGGAAAGCATCTGGAGGCGGATGAAGGAATCCATGCTGGACATTATTTCACGAGGCGAAATCGAAGATCTTTATGATTGCACACAGAAGTGCTGCCTCGGAGCATGCCCATATTATAGAACGTATATTCTAATTGTCAAGTTATGGGGATATCCGTACAGGTGAATTGGCAAAACAAGAGGATGCGAGTTGGTCTAGGCGTTACGAAGCGGCAGCGTTACTTCAAAGGTGGTTCCCTTTCCGATCACGCTGTTGCACTCTGATCTGCCCGCCGTGACTCTCAACGATCCATGAAACGATCGATAGCCCTAGTCCGGTGCCAGTAGGGGAGTCAGTGTCTTCCTCAAGGTCGCGGGCACGGGCTGCATCCACCCGGTAGAACCTCTCGAACAGATGGGGCACATTCTCCGGCGGTATTCCCGGCCCGGTGTCCGAGACTCGCAATAAGGCCTTCCGCTCATTCCCTGCTGTCGTCAGCCCCGTCTCAATTCTTACATGGCCCCCCGGCTGGCTGTACTTGATCGCATTCTCGACCAGGTTGCTGATCATCTGGATCAAGTACTGGCGGTCCCCGCGCACGGTCATCTCCGGCAATTCTCCAACATCCAATGAAATTTGGCGGCGTTCCGCGAGCGGCTGCATGCGCTCATAAGCCTCCAGTGCCAGCTCGCTGAGGTCCACGTCCTCGCGTTGCAGGATTGTTTGGCCTGCATCCATGCGAGCCAGGGTCATCAGGTCATTGACCAGTCTTGTCATGCGGATGTTTTCCGCATCCACAACCTGAAGCGTGCGCTGATATTCCGCAGGCTTACGCGTTCCCGAGAGTGCCCGCCCGACCTCAAGATTGATGATCGTCAACGGCGTGCGCAGTTCATGGCTTGCATCCGCAACAAACTCGCGTTGGCGCTCAAAGGCCCTCTGCAGGCGGGCAAGCATGCTGTCGAAGGTTCCGGCGAGCTGGGCCAGCTCATCCCGGCCGCGCATGTTGATGCGGCGGCTCAGGTCGCTCTCGCTGATCGCCCGTGCAGTTTGCGTAATGGATTTCACTGGCCGCATGGCGCGGTCTGCGAACCATAGCCCGCCCACTAGGGCGATTGCAAGCATGCCCAGGCTGCCCAGCAGCAGCGAGATGCTGAGTCTCCCGAGTTGATCGTTCAAAGGCGACGGACTTCCCAGTATCAGGAAGCCGAGCAGAGAGTTGTGCCGCATGACCGGTACAGCGATGAAAAGATAGCTTGCTGTATTCGATTGGTTTGCCAGCGAGATCGTCTGCTGGTACACCGCCATGGCCCGGCTCTGGTTTGACGCGGAGATCAGACTGCTTACGAGATGAGCAGGATCCTGCGGTTTGGCGCCCCAGTCCTGCACAACCTGCCCATCCGTTGTGGACACGAGAATAAAGTCGCCGGGCTGCAGCAGCGACTGGCCATTGGAATCCGGCACCTGAGCCGGGGAGAGGTTGGAGTTCTGCCACGCTTCGCTGCCGAAATACGTCTCCAGTCTGCTCAACTTTGCCTGCATTTCCTGGACGGCGTCGACACGTAAGTCGCGTGATTGCGAGATATAGATGAAGATGCTGAAGACCGCAAGCACCACCGCCAGGATCACCACGAACCACAGTGTCAGTCGGAATCGGATACTGCTGAAAAAGAGCGAGAGGCGGCTGCCGAGTCGAGCGAAGAAATCGCATCCCTCTCACTCCGGCTTGCGCAGGCGATATCCGGCTCCGCGCACAGTCTCGATCAGTTTTACATCGTACGGATCGTCGATCTTGCGGCGCAACCGGCGGATATAGACATCCACCACATTGGATCCCAGGCTCTGGTCATAGTCCCAGAGGTGCGAAATGACCATCTCCCGCGTGATGAGCCGGTTGGGGTTTCGCATCATATATTCGAGTAATGCAAATTCCTTGGCAGTGAGATCGATCGCCTTGTCTGCACGCCACGCATAGTGCGCAGCAGGGTCGAGGCGCAGGTCATCGATCGTCAGGTCTCCCGCCTTGTTCGTGGAGTGGCGTCGCAGCAGCGCTCGCACCCGCGCACGCAATTCCTTGATCTCGAACGGCTTCACGAGGTAGTCGTCAGCGCCGCTATCCAGGCCCGTTACGCGGTCCTCGAGTGCATCGCGGGCCGTCAGCATCAGGATGGGGGTCGCGATCTTCTGCTCCCGCAGTGACTTGCACACCTCGATCCCATTCCGCTTGGGCAGCATCACATCCAGGATCATCACATCATACGGGGTGAAAACGGCCAGTTCCTCGCCTTCCACCCCGTCATAGGCAACGTCCACAGCATAGCCATCATCCACGAGCGTCGCACGCAAGGAGTTGCTCAGTCGGCGGTTGTCTTCTACAAGCAGGATCCTCATCTCAGTCTCTCCCAACGCGTTATTTTAGCATGAGCACATGATTAGAAGATGACAGGCACATCCGGCACCCAATTCTCGGAACGTCATGTGACCGTAATCTTCGGTCCGTATACTCGGAACTATGAATATCAAGTCTGGAGGAACCATGAATAAACGACTTGCGGCCTTTTTGGCCGCCGTTCTCAGCACTGCTTGCGTGGCCATGGCCATTCTGGCCATCAGCGGGGCCGCTCTCTTCAATCCGAGCGGAACCGTTGCAGCGCAATCCGCCTCGCAGCAGGTAGCGGTCTCCAGTTCCAGCAGCAACAACCAGGCCCAGGTTCAGCAGTTGCAGTCACTTGTGGCGCAGTACCAGGCCCGCGAACAACAATATCAGGCACGCGAGCAGCAGTACCAACAGCAGTTGGATGCGCAGAATGGGCAGGTTCAGCAGGCCCAGCAGCAGATGCAGGATGTCCGCTCGCTTTTGCTCGCGCTCCAGCAGCGCGGTCTGATCACGATCACTTCTGATGGCCAGATTGTCATCAACCGACTAGAGGACATGAGCCATAGAGCGAGAGTTTCTGAGCATAAGATGAGAAGGCCAGATAGGTCAGGCCCGCCAAGGTTTCTGGCAGGCGTTCGTAGTCGCGGGTCAAGCGGCGAAAGCGAGCCACCCAGCCGAAGCTGCGTTCGACCACCAGCGGCGGGGCAACAGGACAAACCCCTTTTTGGCTCCCGGCAACTTGACCACTTGCAACTCCAAACCCTGCTGCTGAGCGGCTTGGGCCGGTTCGTCCCCGGTGTATCCCTGGTCGACGAAGGCCACCTCCACCGACTGGCCGGTGACTTCCTGGACTTGGTGGGCCAATTCCGCCACTTGTGCTCGATCCTGCTCGTTGGCAGGCGTGACATACAAGGCCAACAAATGCCCCAGAGTATCGACCGCCATATGAGTTTTGCTGCCCTTTTTGCGCTTGGCACCATCATAGCCCGCTCGGGGGCCGCTTTCGGGCGTCGATTGGAGCGTGCGGCTATCAAAGATCGACGCCGTGGGCTGTTCTTGCCGGCCCTCCGCCAGGCGCAACAGCGCCCGCAAATCGTTCACCATGGCTTCGAAGACCCCGGCCCGGATCCAGCGTTGCGACTGTTCGTACACGGCATGCCAAGGTGGCAGGTCGTTGGGGATGTAGCGCCACGGGGCTCCCGCCCGGATCATCCAGCGCAAACCATTAAAGACCTCCCGCAGGCTGTACTCTCGCTGCGGCGCTTCTTCCTTCATCAGGGTCAGATAGGAGCCACAAACGCCCACTCTTCGTCCGTCACGTCACTGGGGTACCTTTTCTTCTCCATCCGGATATATCGGAAAGCTAGGCTTGAGGTAAACATGAAACTCTTTCGATTTGCATTGCATAGTTGGATCACCCTGGCGAGTTTGCTCAGCTTTTTGCTTGGCTGGGTGGCCTTGGCGCATGCACCCAAGCCCCTGCAGCCCCAACAGGCATCCTCTTTCAGTTCGCAGTCCGTACCGACTCTGGCGCCCCTTCAGGCTCTTCAATTCGGGAACGATGGCACCAACAACGCGTTTCAGAACTTCCAAAGCTTCCAGGCGCCCGGCAACGCTCCCGCGCCGATCTTCCGAACAGGCGGTTCATAGCTGATGCAGACACTCGAATTTCGAGCCATGAACACGTCGGTGCTCCTTGCCGCAGAGAGCCAAAACGGTTCCGGTGTCCCTTTGGAAGACACCCGCGCCTTCATTCAGGATTGTGAGCGCCGTTTCAGCCGCTTCCTGCCAGACAGCGAGCTTTCAAGGCTCAATGCGGCGGCAGGAGGGTGGGTATACGTCTCGGAACAGATGTTGGAACTCTTGACCCTTTCGATGGCCTACTACGAGGAGACCGGCGGCCTCTTTGATCCGTCCGTCCTTCCAGACCTGAAGCGTGCTGGCTACGACGTAAGCATGGATGAAGTTCGTGCTCGAGGCGATTTGCACGTTGCGGACGAACCCCGCGCAGAGAGGCCGGCATTCTCCGCCATGGAGCTGGACAGATCAAGCCACCGCGTTCGTTTGCCGCAAGGCATGCAGGTTGACCTGGGCGGCATCGCGAAAGGCTGGATCGTGGAGCAGGCTGCCCTGCGGCTCAAGGCCCATGCTAGGGCAGGGGCGGTCAATGCCGGCGGCGATCTCTTCTTCGCTGGGCACTCCCGTTGATAGATCGAGATGGCACGTAGAGCTCGAGGACCCGCGTGACCCCGACAAGACTGCAGCCGTCCTGGAAGTTGCAGAAGGGGCCGTTGTCACCTCGACGGTCAGCAAGCGCACTTGGAGCCGGAATGGCGAGCGTCAGCATCACCTCATTGATCCTCGGACCGGGCAGCCGGCGCAAACCGATTGGCTCAGCGTCACAGTCCTGGCGCCCGAAGCGGGTTTGGCCGAAGCCTACGCAAAGGCCTTGTTGATCGGCGGTGCCAGGGAAGCAAGCCGCCTCTTGTTGCAGCGTCCGGAAATTGCGATGGTCTGCGTCGATTACGATGGGAAAGTCTCAGGGTCGCAAAACAGTAAGGATTATCTGAATGACAGCACTCAGCTCTTACAACAGAAGTAGAGGCAGATCGGCAATGGAGAAGTTCGCAAAAACCCTAGGTCTGGTTGCCCTGGTCGGCTCCATGTACCTGGTCGTCCTGGCTGTTCTCTGGCTCGCACGGTCGCCGGTCGGCCAGCCCGTTGCTACGGCGGTCACATCGTTGTTCGCCGTCGACTCTGTGCAGGCCTGGTGGTATGTAACGCGTGCAGCTGGCCTGACCTCCTATATCCTCCTTTGGCTCTCCATGGTCTGGGGCATGGCGATCTCCACCAAGATCCTCTCGCCAGCCGTGGCCGGCGACGATAGCTACGATTTCCATGAGTTCCTGTCGCTTCTTGGACTGGGATTTGTCTTATTGCACGTAATAGTTCTCGCCTTGGATAAGTACCTGCCTTTCTCCATCTGGCAGATCCTGATCCCGTTCATTGATACGTACCGGCCTCTTTGGGTGGGGCTTGGCGTGATCGGCTTCTACCTCTTTCTCCTGGTCACCGTCACGTTCTACATGCGCCAGGCCATCGGCTCCAAGGCATTTCGGAGCATCCACATGCTGAGCCTGGTCGGCTACCTGGGTGCCACGCTTCACGGGTTGTTTGCCGGCACCGACTTAGCGCTGCCCATGGCGAAGCTGCTGTATGCTGTGACGTTCCTGGTCGTCATTTTCCTCACTGCTTACTGGCTGGTCATCCGGGCGCCAGCAAAGAAAAATCTACAGCCGGCAATTCCGTCAGGCGGGGCTACGTCCTATCCACCAAAGCGCACGAATTCGAGATAGGCGCGGCTCGCCTTGCTTGGCGGGGCAGGGGAGCGATTGGAAATTCGCTTCACCGGTTCAAGGAATGAAAACAAAGAGGACAGACCACCCATTGGTTGGTCTGTCCTCTTTCGCGTGTGGTGAAATTCTCTAGGCAACATCATCGGTGGGGGAGTTTCCAAATTCTTTCTGAAGGCTCGCTTTCTACGTTCTGAGGTTATGTTTCTGATAAGTTACATTATCGGAACCATTGACATTCTTACCGAACTTCGTATAATAAACTCATGGATACGGTCGATCTGGCCTTGGGAAAATATCTGGACGGCGTGAAGCTCGCTCGTAGCGCCCACACGGCTCGGACGTATGCCAATGCAGCCAACGTATTCCGTGCTGCCCTTCGTAAGAACGGCGTGAACAGCGCCGAGGCCCCCATCGATAAGCTGAGCGAGGACGCCATCACCTGGCTCGTCAAATACCTCAAAGATCATTCCCCCGCCACAGAACGGCTCTACGTGCAAGCCATGGCGAGCTTCTATGAATATCTCGCCGCGGAGCGCCTTGCGGATGTAAACCTTCCACGACTTCGCCTTTTGATCCGCCAGCGGGCCCGCCGTCCTGGCATACGGCTCCCGCAATTCCCGGCACAAGACATCTCACGTGTGCTTGATTTCGTCAGCGAGCCGTCGTTCACCACCGGCCTTGATGATGCAGAACGCTTACGCGCATTAAGGGATCGCGCCTTCCTACTCACTTTGGCTGACACCGGCCTGCGTGTTCATGAGGCTTGCAAGCTTCGCCGCGGCGACATTGACTGGAATGAGGGGCAAGCTGCTGTGATCGGCAAGGGCGATAAACAGGCCATCGTCCGCTTTTCCACACGCTCTCTAAAAGCTCTCAAGGACTACTTGGCGGCCCGCGCAGCCTTGGATGGCGCCTCCGGCAAGCCGCTGGCTGCCCTGCCCCTCTTTGCCCGCCATGACAAGGGTGCCGGCCAAAGGGTCAAGAGCCTTGCAACGCGGACAGGCCAAAACATAGTCCATGAGCGCGTGGAACAGGCGCTGGGCGAAACAGCCAGCGGCCCTATCACGCCCCATTCATTCAGGCACTACTTTGTGACCACGGTGCTCCGTGCATCCGGAAATCTCAAGATGGCTCAGGAACTGGCCCGCCATACAAGCATCCAGGTCACTCAACGCTATGCACACCTGTCGAATGATGAGTTGGACCACGGATATCATAAGATCTTCAACGATCCGGATAGTGACGAAACGTAACCCCCTGGCTACGCGTCTGGGACAATTTTCATCCTCGCCGCTCCCCTACCCTACTTAATTTCCTTAGCCCGGCGCCTTTTGATAGGGCGCGTTGGCCTCCGACAACCTTTGCATTAGCTCGTCCTTCATCTGCAGCGCGGCTGCCGGGCTTGAGCCGAATAGGTTCTTCATCTCCTCCGGATCCTCTTCCAGATCGTAGAACTCATACCCTTCCCACTCTCCAGGATATAGATAATAGGTCAGTCGCTGCTGATTCTTCGTCAGCGACAGGGTCGTCCGGGTAAGCGGTGCCCAGGACGGGTTATTCTTCGCATCCACCGTGAAGAGGCTGCGTCCCGGATCCTCATTGCCGCCGAATCCCGGCAGGAGCTGCCCCTCTGCCCAACTGGGGCTCGGGTTGCCCGTTATATGCGCCAGCGTCGGCAGCACATCGATGCTGCTTGTCGGGGAATGAACATCTCGTCGTTCCTTTTGTCCCGGCGCCGAGATCATCAATGGGATGTGCATGATCGGGTCGTACATCAGCCGGGTCCAATGGCCCACGTCCCCGCGTTCGAACATCTCGCCATGATCTGAAGTGAGCACAACATAGCTGCGCTCAAGCAGTCCGGATGAGCCCAGGAAGTCAAACAGCCGGCTGACCTCTGCATCCCAGCTTGCCATGTACTGGTCGTACAGCCGGCGAGCGTCGCTGAGGAACTTAGGCGTCTGCTTTTCGTACGCAATGGGATGCTGCGGCTTGGCAACCGGAGACCAGCCATCGTCAAATGCATTGGCGAATTGCTCCGTCGGGTGGTACAAGCCATGAGGTGGGTAAAAATGCAGGTACGTGAAGGAAGGTTCGGGCAGGTTGCCCAGGATCTGCAGTGCGCCGTCGACCAGGTCTTCGAGCCGGAATAGCCCGGTAGTGGATTCGGGCAGCCCTGTCGGGTAATTGCTCGCCTAATTCGTGCGTCTGCTTGAGCTTCTTCTGCATCTCCAGGACCCGGTGCACCGGCCCAAGGAAAAGCGAGCCGTCATAACCATCCCCTGCCTTGAAGATATTGTCATCAAAGCTTGAAAAGGCCACATGCACATCCTTTTTGAAGAATGGCAGGCTCGCCCAGACGCTGTCGCCCAAATTGAAGCTTCCGCTGGGGATATGAACATCCAGGTGCTTCTCCGCCTGGCTCACCAAAAGGTCGGCAAAGCGATTGTGCGCAAACCCCACGGTCTTATGTGTCTGACCCAGAGCCGCAAAGACCTGGTGCTCAACGTGCGGCTTTGCGATCCCGCCCGCTCCAAGCTGCAGGGCGCGGTGCGTCCAGGGGATCAGGCCCGTCAGGAGTGAGGCCGTGCCCGGCACTGTAAATGTCCCGGCGCTGTAGTGGTTATGATAGACCGTGGCGTTCTCCGCAAAGTGCGCCACATTGGGGGTAGTGTTGCGTTGGAAGCCATATAGCGGGATGTCATGCGCGGACCAGGCATCGAAGACCAGGATAATGACATTGGGTTTATCCCCCGCCGAAAGTTGTCGCTGCGCGTGCCGACTTTATCAGCGGCTGCACGTACCACGCCAGCGGACCGAGCGCCGCCAGCTTTAGAAAATCCCGGCGCGAAAAATGCGGTTTGGATTGACTCATGTTCACCCGTATCTAAGGTAGGTTCCGAATGATAACAACCATTAAGCCGATCAACCCGAGCGGAACATAGATATAAGCGAACACGCCGAACTGCTCCACACAGGGACAACAGGTATTTCTGAAAGCGTGGCCAGCGCTGAAAGATCCACAACAGCACCGCCAGTACGGCCGCAGCCACCACCACTCCTATGACCAATGGCGGCACCGATGAATAATTGTCAGCCAGCATCTCTTTGAGGAAGATTGACCTGGGAATAACCTTGGAATAGGATCAGTGCGATCGATGCTACCAGGATCGTCAGGAAGCCTTTATACGCAAACCCCTGTCGAAGGAATCGGGCTGGCAGCAGCATGCTGATCAGGATCAGGACGCCCGTCACGATCAGCGTTTCCACGAGTGCAAATGCCAGCATATAGCAAAGGACCGCAAGGTTATTCTTCAACCCAAAATAGAGTGTGAGGGCCGGCACCTTGAACAGGAAGCCTCGGATCGACCATCCGAAGACCGAGAAGAGCACTACGTTAAATACTTCACGAAGCTCGTCTCGTTCTGGTAATCTGCTCGGTGATCCATTTGGTCATTGGGGGTTGCCGCTGCATGGTAGGCCTGCCTGTTACCTGTAAGCCAGGAATGATTGCATCCGTTCTGAACTTGCCGCGAAACTGCAAATACGCTGTTTTAAACGTCCGGATGCAGAATGCGATACGCTTTTTACCATAAAATCCTTGACATCCATCATTTCCCCATGATAAACTCATCCGGCACTAAGAAACTATCCCAAAGAAAGGAGGCGCACTTCATGAGCAGCATCATCGTTTTCGTTGTCCGGCAGGATCCTGGAAGTTGGTTCATGCCTCGGAGTGCGCCTGTTGACCGCCTTATAGGTCAAAGCTGTCTTTTTTAGACGTCAGCCACGGTTGCGCTCCGCACCGTGGCTTTTTATTTGCGTGTTTGTCGTCCCCGTCTGCATGGATGCAGATTCGGGACAAAGAGGAAATCATGTCAGATCTTATTACTCGCACCGATACATTTGACTTTCGCAAGTCGCTCACGAAGAACCGCGCGGTTGGCGTATGGCGCATGATGAGCGACTTCCGCTGGCCCTACGCCGCGGCAACTGGCGCGTTGGCAGTCTCAGCCCTCGCCAAGACCTGCACGTACCTGCTGCTTGGCTATTTCGCAGACAAGGTTCTTACGCAGAAGATTTACGTTGCCGGCACGTTGATCCGGACGCTCACCATAATCGGCGTCGGGTTCATTGCGTTGGCCCTCGTCGAAGGCGCCTTCTCCTTCCTGTCTGGACGGCTCGCCGCCTATACCGCCGAAGGCATTACTCGCCGATTGCGCGACTTCCTCTTCGACCACATCCAGCGCCTGAGCTTCTCCTATCACAGCCGCACGCCCACCGGTGACCTGATCGAACGCGTCACCTCCGACGTCGACTCTCTGAGGCGATTCTTCTCCGAGCAGGCCATCGGCATTGGCCGCATCCTTCTGCTCTTCGTCATCAATTGGGTCGCGATCCTGAACCTCAACGCCCGCCTCGGATGGCTCTCGGTCATCGTCATCCCGTTCATCCTTCTTGTATCGCTCTGGTTCTTCCAGAAGCTGACGAAACGCTATGAGGACTACCAGGCGCAGGAAGCCATCTTGTCCACGACCCTCCAGGAGAATCTCACTGGCGTGCGGGTGGTCAAGGCTTTTGCCCGGCAGGATTACGAGAAGGCCAAGTTCGAAAAGGACAACTGGACCAAGTATGTCAAGGGTCGGCTGCTGCTCATCATGCACGCGCTATTCTGGCCTCTCTCAGATGTCGTCCTCGGCTTTCAGATGCTCTTTGGATTCGTCACGGCTGCGCTCATGGCTATCCACGGCGAGATCACGATCGGCAACTATCTCACCTATGTCGGCCTGGTCGTGTGGCTCATCTGGCCCATCCGGAACCTCGGCCGCATGATCGTGCAGACCTCGACCGGCATGGTGTCGTACGGTCGTCTGATGGAGATCGTCAAGGAAGCACGCGAGCCATTGAGCGAAGGCCGGCTTCAGCCTACGCAGCCTGCAAAGGGCGACATCGTATTTGATCACGTCTCCTTCGTCTACGCAGACGGCAAAACCGATGTGCTGCAGGACATATCCTTCCATATCAAGCCGGGGCAGTCGATTGCCCTGCTCGGCTCCACCGGCTCAGGCAAGACCTCGCTGGTGAACCTCCTGCCTCGCTTCCATGACTACACGTCCGGGAGCATCCGCCTGGACGGAGCGGAGTTGCGTGACTATCCGCGGGACTATCTGCGCAAGCAGATCGGCATAGTGCAGCAGGAACCTTTCTTGTTCAGCCGTTCTATCCGGGAGAATATCCTCTATGGTGTGGGTCACATCGGTAACCAATGAAGACGTCGAGCAGGCCGCCAAGGCAGCCGCCGTCCATGATGTGATCCTGTCATTTCCCCACGGATATGACACGCTCGTCGGCGAAAAAGGCGTCACGCTCAGCGGTGGGCAGAAGCAGCGCATCACCATTGCCCGCACCCTGCTCAAGAACCCGCGCATCCTGATCCTCGACGATTCCATGTCATCCGTCGACACGGAGACGGAAGCAGAGATCCGTAGCGCCTTATATGGCCTGATGCAGCACCGCACGACGTTTATCATCGCACATCGCATCCAATCCCTGATGCATGCCGATCTGATCCTCGTCCTCGACAAGGGCAGGATCCTCCAAAGCGGCACGCACCGCGAGTTGCTTGAACAAAAAGACGGCACCTACCGACAGATCTACCAGATTCAGACACGCATTGATGAAGAGCTGGAGAACGAGCTAAGAAGCGTGACTGCTGAAGTATGAATTCTGAAACACAGGACAGACTATGGTCACATCAGCAAATCAGGGCCTGCGGGAGCGGACGACCGAGTACGCGTTGAGGATCGTTCGGCTATACACGTCATTGCCAAAGAGTCCCCAGGCACAAGTTCTTGGCAAGCAGGTGTTGCGGTCCGGCACGTCTGTCGGTGCACAATTTCGCGAAAGCCAGCGCTCGAAGTCAGACGCCGACTTTATCAACAAGCTGCAAGGCTCATTACAGGAACTCGATGAGACTGCGTATTGGCTTGAGTTACTCGTCAAGGCCGACATCGTCTCTGCCACAAAGCTCCAATCGCTCCGCAAGGAGACAGACGAACTGCTCGCCATTTTCGTCACGATCGTAACCAAGGTGAAGAAGCGCACCGGAAAGCAATTGCCTAAGGGAGCAAAAGGAGAAGGTGTTTGATTATTCAGAATTCATAATTCTGAATTCATAATTCCCCTCCTCTCCCTTATCTGGAGAATTCACATCATGATCGACGAACTTATCGAACTCGAAGAAGAAGAATATACATCCCAGCTCACCGGCCCGATCATCCGCCGGATCGCGGGCTTGATGCGCCCTCATTGGAAATGGGTCGTGGGCTTCTTTATCACCATCGCACTCACGTCCACGACCGATGCCTACTTCACCTACATCAACAAGCAGTTCGTAGACCAGGGCATCAACCTGAAGAACCCGGCCGCGCTGACGCATCTGGCGACGATCTACGGGTCCATTATCCTGTTCCAGGCCGCCACGGTGTTTATCTTCGTCTACCTGGCCGGCGTGCTGGGCGAGCGCATCCAGTACGATCTGCGCAAGATGATGTTCAACCATCTGCAGGAGCTATCCCTGTCCTACTATGCGCAAAACGCCGTGGGACGGCTCATTGCCCGCGTCACCTCCGATTCCGGCCGCGTCGCCGAGCTGGTGACCTGGGGCGTCGTGGACATTACCTGGTCCATCCTCAACATCACCACGTCGCTGATCTTCATGATGGTAATCAATCTGCGCCTCGGATTGATCGTCTCGGTGATCATTCCCCTCATGGTCTTGATCGCGGTCCAGTTCCGCAAGAAGATCCTCGTGGAGTTCCGCAAAAGCCGCCGTGCCAACTCCAAGATCACCGGCGCGTACAACGAGAACATCCAGGGCGTGCGCGTTGTCAAAGCGCTGGGCCGCGAAGACGAGAACCTGAAGGAGTTCCAGCATCTCACCGGCAGCATGTACCGCGCTTCCTATCCGCGCCGCCTGGCTCTCGGCGCTCTTCCTCCCCACCGTGCAGATCATCGCCGCGCTGGCCCTGGGCGCCATCGTCTGGTATGGCGGCATTCAGATCCAGTTGGGCCTCATCACCATCGGCGGCATCAATGCCTTCGTCTCGTACCTCGCCTTCATGATGTGGCCCGTGCAGGACCTGGCACGCGTCTATGCCGAGATGCAGCATTCGGTCGCCTCGGCCGAACGGATATTCAAGCTCATCGACACCCCGCCGGAGGTACGTGACAGGCCGGCTGCCGTGCCCGTCCAAACCCTGCTCAGTGAGATCGAATTCGACCATGTCGATTTCCAGCTACGAAGATATGAAGCCGGTTCTGACGGATTTCTCGCTCAAGGTCAAACCTGGCGAGATGATCGCCCTGGCAGGTTCCACCGGCGGCGGCAAGTCGACCATCGTGAACCTGCTCTGCCGCTTCTACGAGCCCCGTTCAGGCACCATCCGCATCGGCGGCCGCGATTACACGGACTACACCTTGCAGTCGCTCCACTCTCGCATCGGCATCGTGCTGCAGACGCCGCACCTGTTCTCCGGGTCCGTGCGCGACAACATCCGCTACGGTCGGCTGGACGCAGCCGACGAGGCCGTCGAGGAGGCTGCAAAGATCGCCGGCGCGCATGACTTCATCGTGACGCTGCCCAAGGGCTATGATGACAACGTCGGCGAAGGCGGGAACCGCCTTTCGGTCGGTCAGAAGCAGTTGATCAGCCTGGCCCGTGCCGTCCTGGCTCGCCCCGAGCTATTCATCATGGACGAGGCGACCTCCTCCGTGGATACGCTTACCGAAGCGCTCATCCAGCGCGGCATGGAAGCCCTGATGCAGGGCCGGACTGCCTTCATCATTGCCCACCGCCTGAGCACCATCCGCCGCGCCGACCGGATCCTGATCATCGAAGACGGTCGGATCGCCGAGCAAGGCACGCATCAAGAGCTGCTGCAAAAGCGCGGCCATTACTATCGGCTCTACACGCAGCAGTTCCGCCGCGAGTTGGAGGTCCAATACGGCGTGGTCGACAAGGTCGAGCCTGTCGAGGAACCGGCCGAAGAGGCCCTCGGCGCAGACTAGCCATGCCTCTGCGTCATAGCAACTAATAAGCCCGCCAAGAATACGTTTCTTGGCGGGCTTGGCGTCTTTGTGGTAAGTATTCGGCGCTCTACGACCTCGCTTTCATGCGTCTCTGCTTGCCCCTCGTCCGCTTCCACCGCTTCAGCGTTGCCGGGCTCATGCCAAACTTCTTCTTGATGCCCTCAGGGCTGTAACGTTCGTAGTGCTCAAGGATTTGCAATTTCTGTGCTTCCGAGTATTTGTTCTTGGGCCGTATCAATCCCCCCATATCGCAGTTCGGACAGAAGTATTCCTCGCGTCCATCTGTTCCCATGCCTCGAAGGCCTCCGGGCGCAGGCTCAGGCTGATGGTGCCCGTGGCTACGTATTGTTGTGTCTGCAGCTCATGCTCGTAGATCTCTTTGAGCTCTCCCTCGGCTTCCTCCGGTGGGATGGTACGGATAAAGGCCATAGGGTCCTCCTGTTACTTGCTTCTCTGTCGCACCGCCTCATACACAATAAGCGCCGTGGCGATCGAGACGTTCAGCGAATTCACCTTGCCGAGCATTGGTATTAACACCTTGGCATCCGCATTCGATAGCCAGAACTCCGTGAGCCCCTCATCCTCCGTCCCTACTGCGATGGCAACCGCCGCCCGCATATCCTCGCCCGTGTAGACGGCCTCGGCGCTGGGCGTCGCTCCGAGTATGCGTATTCCATGTGTCCGTAGGAAATCCAGTGTCTCCGCGTTGCTCGCTTCCACGGTTGGTACCGTGAACACCGTCCCCCGTGACGCACGGACGACATTTGGCCCGTACAGATCGCCGCGTGGATCGCACACTATTACCGCATCTACACCCGCCGCATCCGCCGTCCGCAGGATCGCGCCCAGGTTCCCCGGCTTCTCGACCAACTCGGCCACGATCACCAGCGGTTCCTTTCCAAGCCGCAGGTCCTGAAGAGACCGGCGCGGCGTTGGAAAGACCGCTATCCACCCATCGGGGTTATCTCGATACGATATCTTCTCGAACACACCGCGCATCACGCTGATGATTTCTACCCCTTCTGCTTCGAGAGTTCGAACTCGTCAGCTCCGGGCACGTGATCACCGTCTGCGCCCTATACCCCGCCCCCAGCGCCAGCTTGATCTCATCCCAGCCCTCCACCAGCATCAGACCATCGCGCTGCCGTTGCCGCTTATCTTCGCGCAGCTTTACCAGGTACTTTATCCGTGCGTTTTGTAGACTTGTGATTTGCATGTATGTGTTCTTATAGTAATATATTTTGAGTAGTTTATGGTGCTATAATGCCTATGCGCATTTAATCAGATCGGAGCCCAGCATGGCAGAATTCTTCAACTACGATGAACTGACCTGGCCTGATGTTGCCGCATTGCCTCGCGATGTGCCACTTATACTTCCGCTCGGCTCAGGCTACGACCTGGATCAGTTGGCCGCCCTTCTGTCCAACCCGCCTCGCATTGGGCTCCTGCCTGCTTTCCCATTCGGTTGGCGCGGCAGTGGCCTGGAGCTGCCTAAGATCATTCTCGGCCGCTATGTGGGCAATCTGCTCACCAACCTCCGCGAGGATGGCTTCACTCGCGTGTTCTGTCTCACCCCGCAGACCAGGACCAGCGCCCCTACTTCCAGCTCCCAAAGCCCGACTATCAGATCGCCCTGCCCGTCTCAAACCCTTCAGGTGACGAACCCCTTCTGCCTCCTGATTCCGAACGCGGCAAGGTGATCTTAATGCCCATCGGTCACACGGAGCAGCACGGCTTCCATCTCCCCCTCTCTGTAGATACCCACATCATCGATGCGATTGCCCGTGGCACCGCGTCCCAGGCCTCCGCCCGAGCCTTCACGCTTCCGGTTATGCCCTACGGCGTGAGCACGCACCGCCCGTCCTTCGCCGGCACGTTGAGCGCCGGCGGTCGCACCTTCGAGGACTTCTGGCTTGGCGTGATCGATGTGCTCGTCGCCCGCGGCTTCGACCGCTTCTATTTGATGAGCGGGCACGGCGGCAACACATCCTTCCTCGTGAACATCGTCAAGTACGCAGGCGAGCGCTATCGCCGCATCTTCTGTGCCACTGCCTTCCTCCACACCTCCGGCGCAATCGGCGTCGCCGCCCTCGAGAAATATCGCACGTCCCCCATCGGCGGCATGGGACACGCCTGCGAGCTGGAGACTTCCTTCATGCTCCACTTGCACCCTGAGCTTTGCCACATGGAGCGCGTGGTCGACGAAACGGACTTCATCTCCACTCCCTCCTACTACATGGATTGGATCGAAGGCGGCTCGCTCGTCGCCAACCCGCCCTGGGACGATGATACGCGCACCGGCGCGTACGGCGCGGGCAGCCACGCCACCGCCGAAAAGGGCCGGCACTGGCTTGAGAGCGCCATCGAGGAAAAGGTCGGTCACGTGGAGGAGATCCACGAACAGCACGAGCGCCGTGAAGCGCGCCGCAACGCCGGCTTCGGACTCTGGGGCGCCTCCAAAACGAATTAGCGCTGACCACTTCCTGGATGATCTCGCCTCGCTCGTTGCCTTTCTCCTAATATTGCAGGCGCCTCTTCCCTCGCGAAGCACACGCGGAGCGGATCGGCAGCTGAGCTCCATTCCCGGAAGGTCGTGCGGCTCGTTGCCTTCGTCATAGTCTTGCAGGCACCCCTTCCCGTTTCGGGAAGGGGTTGGGGGTTAGGTCCTGCACAGCAATGAAGTCACTCACTGTTGCATGATATTGTCCAACAAATCTCCATCGCGTGCAGTGAATCCACCCCGTTCTATCATCTTCACACAATTTAACTCGGGATTCTCCTAACCTCCATAGGCATTCTCCCGATTGAGGCAAAGCCGCGAGAGGCTTATATTATAATTCCTACTCGGTGCAATATCGACCTAAAGGTGGTGACAAATGAAATTTGATTTCACGGTCGGCGAGATCGAGCAGCATCGGATGGAACTATCGTTTGACCAAACGTCAGGAGATCTGACAATTCTCATGGATGGTACCCAGGTCCTCGCAGATTCTCCGGAATTGACTACCGAACCGGTCAAATGCTATGAGCTCAACATCGGCGAAGGTGAACAGCATAAGCTCGCCTTCATGCTTAGCCGGACCGACAACTCGGACGAGCCAGGGCTTCTGGGAGTACCGAGATTAATGGTCACGGCGATCCTTTAGAGCACCATTCAAATGGAGTGACATGAACATGGACATTAGCTATTCGCCACCTCTCGTGCGGCAAAGTACTCTTCTTAGGAGCAGCGCCTTGAAGCCCCGCCAGCGCCAGCTTATGACGCTCGCCAAAGCCGGAGATGCCGACGCCTTTGCCATCTTGTATGACGACTATGTAGACCGCGTCTACGGCTATATGTACTTCAATCTCGCGAATGCTCAGACCGCTGAAGACCTCACCGCCCGCGTTTTCTCCAAGGCGTGGAATAACCTTCAATGGTATGAGCCTGACCAGACGCCGTTCAGCGTCTGGCTCTATCACATCGCCCGCGAGGCCGTGCTTCAATTCAACGGTGACCGCTCCGATTCCGGGACAATCAAGGAGATCCTTGCGCCCGCAGACGAGGGTCTGCCCTCCATTGGACCCGCTCGATCATCTGATGACTCTCCGCCGACCCCTATACAGTAGAAGTTTCCCAGTCTGCTCCAAATAACAAAATGCCCAGGCACTTCGGCCTGGGCATTGTCATTCCTGTTCTGCTCGTTGTTCCCCCGGCGAACTCAAGCGAGCCTCTCCCACATTAGCGTCACGACCGTCCGCTTCGCAGATGGACCATCGATCGGTTCCGTGCTGAGCACAAGTCGGTCCGGCCCCTCGAACTTGTAGTAGCGTGACTGCACCGAGCCTGTCCAGTTCGGGAACAGCCCTCCATCCACGCGGTGGCGGATCACACATTGCGCAGCGTCTATCTCATAGGTGGAAAAGTAGGCTTCATAGCCCTGGTACGCCGCCCGCATCTCTTCGTCGCTCGCACGGAACTTATCCGCGTGCTTGAATTTGGCGCGCCGCGGCCCGCATGAGATGCACAGACATGTTCCCGGCCTCGTCGTAAAATAGCCTGCCCACCGGCTCTTCACCGTAGATTGCCAGCACCTGCCCGTTCCGCCGGGTCGCGTTGCACGAGATCAGCTTCCACGTTCCCACAAAGAGATTTTCCCGCATCGACCTGCCCTCCGCATCTCTATGTAGCACGCCCCTCCTATCATTTCATCTCAAAAGTCCATCCGAACATTATTCCGCATCTGTAGGTCGGAATGCTATTCCGACCATTCCTTGCTTCCTTCCACACCGCTGCCCCCGAACTCTATTCCGCCCGCTGTTCCCGCGTCCGTAGGTCGGGATGTTATTCCGATCCGTTCATTGCTTTTGCCCTGCCTCCGACCGTTCCCTGTTTATTCCGACCCCTCTACTTCGCCCCCTTCACATACTGATCAAAAAAGTGCGCCGATCGCTCCATGAACGCGATCCAGTTATCTCCATTGAACGAGTGGAATTCGCCCTCATATCCAAAGAGCTCCGCATCCTTCCCCGCATCCTTGAACGCCTGGTACAGCTTCTTCGACCACTCCGGCGGCGTTCCCGCCATGATCTTCCCATCGTCTGTCCCAAAGTTGATCTCCACCGGCGCTGTCACCAGGTTCAGGTGATATATCGGCGATGTCTCGTGCAGCACCGCCGGGTCCATCGACGCCTCGTAATACGCCTTGATCAGCTCAGCCGGCAGGTCCAGCGGCACAACGTCCGATGAGTTGCATCCTAGCTGGTTCTCCCCGGCGGCAATATCGCCAATGCACCCCAACCCCCACCGTTGCACCGGGTCGGCATCGTCGGCGCTCACCGTCGAATACAGCACTCCCGCCTTCAGCCGCGAGTCTATCGCCAGCACCTTCATCGTCACCGCCCCGCCCATGCTGTGCCCCCAGATCCCCACCCTCGTGGGATCGGCTTGCGGAATGGACGGCACCGCGTTCAGCAGGTTGATGACGTCGATTGCAAGCCCCGAGTAGTACAGGCTCGGCCCGGCCTCCGAGTCGCCCCACGAGCGATAATCCGACGCAAGCGTCAAATAGCCGTGCTTGTTGAGATACTCGGCCGCACGATCGGACCCATCCCCCGATTTGTATTCCTTGCGCGGGAAGAAGCCGTGATCCATCAGGATCACCGGGTAAGGCGCGTGCCCCTGCGCCGGGATCTGCATCACCCCCGTGATTGTCAGCCCGTCGCTCGGGATAGCTGATCAAGTATCCGGTGTAGTCGCTTGTCTTCGCCACCGTCTTCAATATCCGGATCGCCCCGCTCTCAAACTTGTGATGCCTCAGCCCGTCTATGGTGTACGGATACATCAGTTGCTCTGTAACCGATACACTTGGCGTCTTCGTCGTTACCGGCTTAACCGCCGCAGCAGTCGCCGCCTCCGTGGCCACGGCCGCCCGCGTCATCACAGCAGTAGCCGTCACCGGAGCAGCCGCCTCCGGCCCGCAGCCTGACAGCAGTGTTACGATCAAAACCCAAACAGCAATTTTCATAGCATAAAGGGATTTAGCCGCCGCTCCTCCCAGCCAGGTCCCGGCAGCCGCCATATTATACAGTTTCGGGCCCCATAATCGTGATTTTCGTCATTTGTGCATCCCCCTCCTTTCCCCTATACTGATTGTTACAAGCTATCTCAAAGCGCGTTTTTTGTGGCATCCATCTCGATGCTGGAGACACCCGCTTCCCTCGCGAATTTCTTGCGTCCACGAGGCACCCCTTCCCGCTCCGGGAAGGTCGCGAGGCATCCCGTAGCGAAGCGGAGGGGGTCGGGGTCAGGTCCCTCGCGAGCTATCGCGAACCAACTTGCACATTCTGCACCACTCTCTCTATCCGGAGGAAAAATGCCCGAAGCACGAAAAAAGATCACCCTGCCCTACCTCTTTGACAAGGTCGCCAAGGGCGAGCCCATCACCTGGCTCACCTGCTACGACTACCCCACCGCCTACCTGCAGGAGCAGGCCGGCATCGAAATGATCCTCGTCGGCGATAGCCTCGGCATGACCATGCTGGGCTACGACTCCACCCTGCCCGGTCACCATGGACGACATGATCCGCCACAGCCAGGCCGTCCGGCGCGGTGCTCCCACCGCCTTCCTCATCGGCGACATGCCCTACATGACCTACCAGCCCAGCATGGAGACCGCCATCCGCAACGCCGGCCGCTTCATGGCGGAATCCGCCTGCGACGGTATCAAGCTTGAGGGCGGAGCCGCCATGGCAGACCGCATCAAGGGCATCGTCGATGCCGGCATCCCCGCCATCGGCCACCTCGGCCTCACGCCCCAATCTGTCTCCGCCCTCGGCGGCTTCAAGGTCCAGGGAAAGTCCGCGTCCCTCGCAAAGAAGATCGTCGACGACGCCAAGGCCCTCGAAAAGGCCGGCGCCTTCATGATCCTCCTCGAGATGGTCCCAGACCGCCTCTGCCAGCTCATCACCGAGCGCGCCGAGGGCTGCATCATCATGTCGCTCGGCTCCGGCCCGCATGCGCACGGTCAGCTCCTGATCTACCATGACATGTTCGGCCTCTATCCGAAGTTCAAGCCGAAGATGGCAAAGGTCTACGGCAATGCCGGCGAGGTCATCCTCAATGGCCTCAAGAACTATCATGATGAGGTCATCGGCAAGCAGTTCCCGCAAAAGGAGAACTGGTTCGGCATGCCCGATGAGGAATACGACGAGCTCCTCAAGAAGCTCGGCTAACGCCAATTACCGCATGCACGTCCTTTCCCGAAGGGAATCGTTGCCCCCTTGCATCTTTGCGTCAGATCGTTTCAACTTTCTCCGTGGCACGATTTCTCGCTGAATCACGCTGAGCGCTGAGCGCTGATAGCTTTCTACAGGAGCCTACAAATGGATCAAAAATACCGTGACCTTCTAGCCATTCCCCAGAACCGTCTCGACGCCATCAACGCCGTCCTACTCGACCCGCACTCAAAGGTGATGAACGCCTTCCTCGATGTCGTCGCCAAATACGGCACGCCCGAGGAGATCAACCGCAAGCACCTCGAGTTCCCGCCGCCTGGAAAACCTCTTCAAGCAGGCCGAGTCCAAAAACCCCGACCACCTCAAAGACCTCAAATGGCTCGTGGAGCAGCGCGATAGCGCCCGGTTCGTCTCGGTCGCCGACTACCGCCGTCGCATCCTCGGCGGCAGCCGCCTCTACAACCAAATTCGCCGACACATCTGCCGTAACTCTGGAAGTCTCCGCCCTCCAGTACTTCCCCTGGGTACGCCCCATGGTCGAGCGCGCCCTCGCGGACCAGTCACTGGTTCCCGGTCGCTTCATCGCCGTCCGCAACATGAAGGAGTCCGAGGCCGACGGTGACCTGCCCGCCATCGTTGCCGCCCTCGACATCATCGGCGCTTCCTTCGTCGAGACCCTCGACACCAAGGGTACCGACGGCTCCAACCCCCACCTCGGCGGCCCCGAGACCATCACCGGCTACTTCGGCGGCATCGGTCAGCCCAATGAGCATGCCCTCCTCTGGCTGGACGAGTTCCTCTATTACTACACCAACTACGGCATCAAGTCCGCCCTGAACTTCAACGCCGGCACGATCTTGCTCGGCTTCCTTCTCTACCGCCTCGGCGTGGATATCGAGTTCAAGATCTCGGTCTTCTTCGGCTCGGACAATCCCTATCATGCCCTCTGGATCATGATGGCAGCCAAGCTGTTCAGCCGCGACGACGGCACCTCCCCGCTGATCGGCTTCAACTGGTCCAACTCGATCAACAACGAGACCATGGAGCTCACCGCGCGAGTTCCGCAAGGCGCTCGGCTTCGAGGACGTCGTCCGCTTCGAGCATCACATCACCGAGACCTGGAAGTCCATCGTCAAGCAGCCCTATGACCGCCGCGCGGAGCTAATGCAGATCGCCGGTCATGTGGCGAACATTTCCGCCAAGCATGAGGGTGGAAACCCCGAAGCTGAAGCCAAACTGGCCCATCCATCCGACATTCTGGACTACTTCCGGCAGAAGCAGGAAGTCATCGCTTCAGGTGATTGGGATGGCATGCAGCTCAATTTCATGAAGAAGGTCGAGGCCGCCAACGACACCGCCTGCGAACTGACCAAACACGGCCTCAGCTTTGTAGCGGCAAGAAACTTGCACCGGTAGGAGCATGTGTATGGACGAAGACATTGATCTTTACACCAGGAACGATGACTGTGCATTTGCGCACAAGTGGCCAGAGCGTTGAAAGAGGCCGCTCGACATACGATGGCCGACAATCTGCAAGAGTAGCGCAGGATCGCTTCTGTGCATTCAAGAAGAACATGTTCGTTACAGTGCATGTAGGAGAAATCATGAGCACAATCGCACTATTTCATCCATCGTTCGGAATCACACAGGGCATACGAGATGCCGAACGTCGCCTGAGCGCATCTGGTCATGATGTTCGTGTGGTTGATTATTATGGGGACGGCAAGACATTTAATGACTATGACAAGGCAAATGACTACGTGAGCGGGGTGGGCTTCCCCACTCTAATGCAAAAGTCGCTCGACGCAGTTTCCGATCTACCCGATCACTTCATTGTGATGGGTTTTTCCAATGGGGCAGGTATGGCAACATACGTTGCGCTCCGTCGTAAAGTTGCCGCAGCAGTGCTTTGCTCGGGCGCTCTGCCGCTCAATATGATAGGGGCCGACCATTGGCCGCAAGGAGTTCCCGCACAGTTACATTATATGGTTAATGACCGCCGTAAGATCGAGGGTGCGGTCGAGTCAGTTATGGCTTCCGTTAACGCAGCAGGTGCTGATGCCGAGTACTTCCAATACCCGGGTAGTGGTCACTTGTTTACTGACCCAGGTCTACCTGAGGAATACGATAAGGACGCCGCCGAGCGTTTGTGGAAGCATGTTCAAGCGTTTTGTGAGCAACACGGCGCCTAAAGCCTGAACGAGAACTAGAAGAGACGGTTTCGCAATTTCGTGGGGTGTGCGTCATATATATAGTCGCCCCAAGAACGGGCGTTCTGCTTCAGGTTTCAAGCGGCATCGTATACAGCCGTTCCGGCAAGGTCGTCGGGCGGATCAGCGGCGAGAAGGTCTATGGCCCGGATGGTCGCTATGTGGGAACGATAGCCGGGAATCGCCTTGTGTACCGTTCCACTGATAGCGCAAGTGCTGGGTCTTCCTTCTCCGCCGCAAACCGTGCCGGTACTGCAATAGCCACCCTGCGAGCTCACAAAGAATGGCCTGAGTTTCCTCGCCGCACAGAATCTTCACAAGTAGTATTTCAAGCAAGGCCTCCGTATTAAAGGACAGACCCGCCGGTCTGTCCTTTTCATTTCTCAGTCCAGATCGTGTTAGACATAAAGCAGTGGCTAATTGCGTGTGTACCTGTCCTTGTGAACAAAGGTACCGGTGCTCCTCCCCAAACGATTGTCATTGCGAGGGGTACTGTCCCGAAGCAATCTCGCTTTCACCTACTTGTCTCGCCACTCTTCGATCTAAAGAATCGCCCTGCATCCAGACCAAAAAGGTATAGAATGGTGCATCCCAACCAGACCTTGGAGGCCTACGCCCAATAGCATATATAGCACCCGTCTGTCCATATGCCCTGTCGTTTGCAGCGTCTTGAGACGCTGGTCGAATCCTATTCTATTTACTAATGGAGAATAATCATGTCAACGCTTTTGCTCGCATTACCGGTCCCATCAGGTACTACCGAGGAAATGGTCAAAGCCTTTGCTGACGAAGTCAAGTCGAAGATGACCGAATTTACCAAGTCGAGAGTGGATACTGGGGCCACCCAGGAAGTCTGGGCGATCGAAGATACGCCCGATGGTGGCAAGATGTTCATCCTCTGCCTTGCCGGCACCGATCCAGTCAAGGCCAACCGCCTCTTCGCCGAGAGCCAGGCATCGTTCGATCGCTGGTTCAAGGATAAGGCCGGCAAACTCTTGAATGCCAACTTCGACCAGGCGCTGCCTCCCATCACCCGAACCATCATGGATTGGCATGCATAACAAGTAATGCCTTGAGAGCCCCGGCAAGGGCAGGTCACGAATGCGCAACGTGCGCGCTTCGCCTCCTCGCTGGCAGACCGAACATCGAGACCGAATTTGGACAGGCTTACCGGCCTGTCCTTTTTATGTACTAAGGTGATGGCCAAATCCCGTTTTGGCCATCACCTGCTTTTAAAGGAGCCGGTTCAGCACAGACTAGCCGCGCGGCTAGTGCAAAACTCTCCTCCTGGCGGGGGCCTCACGCATGCGGCTCACATACAATGGAAATAGGACCCCCGCAGATTTTTTTGGCTCCAAAGCGAATACCCGCTGAAAGGAGTTAACATGAACGCTCTGGGAGCGATCTTCGAAATCGTCAACTTCTCCATCCTTGGCGGGTTTCTGATCTCCGAGATCTCCATCAATCTGTTCCGGCGCGGGGATGGCGGCCGCGCGAACGCCAGCCCAGGGACGCATCAGCAATGCGGTCATCATGGCCGTGGGGCTCACCAGCATCGTTCTGGGCACGGCCATTGGCTTTCTCGCCAAGTTCCGGGATATTCGCTGGCTGTTCAGCCCCAACTACGCCATCAGCGCCTTCGGATTACTCCTCATCCTCATTGGCATCATCATCCGCTGGTCGGCGATCCTCGAGCTCCGAAAATACTTCACCGTCGACGTCAAGATACTGCCCGATCACAAGCTCATTTGCTCCGGCCTCTTCAAGTACATTCGACACCCCTCGTACTTGGGCCTCCTGCTCTCCGTGCTGGGATTGGGCATCACCATGGTCAACTGGCTTTCGACGATTGTCATCCTGGTGCCTCACATCATCCTCATCGTCTTGCGCATCACCGAGGAGGAGCGGGCCCTGGAAGATCGCTTCGGCCCCGAGTATCGAACGTATCGCCAGCACACCAGGCGCCTGATCCCATTGGTCTACTGATCGTCTCGGACGGGCGTCTGCGCTGTGTACAAACTATCCCAAAAATAGTTCACGTCGTTGCCGTAGCGCAGCCGTAGCGAAGCGAAGACCGCCCGGCGGAGATCCTGCTCTCGCCGGGGCGAGGAGGCGTTTTTTGCCGACGATCGCGGAGCACACCCGAAGGGCGTGTAAGGAAGCAATCTCCTACTTGGCCTGCAAAGTATTTTTGAGACGACTTGTAGCATAAGTGATTGAGAAGGAGGCGGACAATGTTGAAGAGTCAGGCGATTGGAACGGTGCGAGCAGTGCCCGCTCGTGGTGGATGGGCAGGCGATTGGCAGAGTTGGGCGCCCTACGCGGCGGTGGCATGGTCGCTCATGTACGCGGCGCTGGGACTCTATTGGGCAGTGAGCGGCCGCGGGTTCCCGTTCACCCCCGCAATTATGTCCAGCGGGACGGGGCCGCTGGTTGCGCGGCTCGGACCGGGCATGGCCTGGACCGTCGTGATCCTCGCCGGGATTCCCGCCGCGGCGATGGGAGCGGCGATGCTTCGCGGGCTGCGAAGCGGGGCGCTCAGGCCTGCTCTTCATAACCGCAGGCGCACTGCTCGCCGCAGTCCTCCTGCTGTTCATGGCCGACCTCACTTTGCTGGAAATGCTCGGTTACATTCCGTATGCCATAGTAGGCCTGCTCACAGGTGCCCGCGTCGGCCAGATCTACCTGGATACGCTGGCTCAGATCAAGTGGGTCCTTGCCCACCAGTTGTTCTGTCTCATCGGCGGGTTCCTCTGGTTGGCGGCGACCGTCTGCTACGCCCGCCGGAGCGCGGGCGCCTGCCTGTATTGCGGCCGGCAAGACGGTCCGCAGGGCTGGCAGGCGCCGGACCAGGCCGCGCGCTGGGGCCGCATCGCTGTCTATATAGCGATGGTCGCGCCCCTCTTCTACGCCTTCACCCGCTTCGCCTGGGCACTGGGCTTCCCGCTCGGGATGAGCGAAGAATACTGGCGTCAAGGTCAAGCGCAGGGGCTCTGGATCTCGGGACTCTTCCTGGCGACCTTCGGCCTGGTGGGGGCCGTCCTCATGCTCGGACTGGTGCAGCGCTGGGGTGAGGTCTTCCCGCGCTGGATGATCGGCCTCGCTGGACGCCCGGTCCCGATCGGACTGGCGCTAGTCCCGGCCGCCCTCGTATCGGTGGTGTTGGTGGTGGGCGGAGTCGCCATCGCGGCGGGCTTACCCCAGATGGTCGCCAACATGGCGGCCAGTGGGGCGAAGGCCAGCGAAATCCCGGGAGCGGTCATCTTCCAGCTCGGCCCCACCCTGCTGTTCCCGGTTTGGGGTGTAGCCCTTGCGGTGGCGACATTGGGCTATTATTACCGGCGGCGCGGACCCTGCAGCGTGTGTGGTCGTGGCGCATCCTCCCAACCCGCTCAACAACCAGCTAAGCGTGTTGTTTGAATGTACACCAGGGAAGAACCCCGGGCAGGGTCGCGATCCATATGATCCCCGATGAGTTCGTCCTGGAAGACGTGATTAATGTATACTACTCTCCGACCGTTTATGAGCTATTACAGGGTACTGCGTAATTATCTACAAGGTACTGCGTAATTATCTAAACCTGAATATTACTTTCTGCCCTGCAACCGGTTACGACCTGTTTAGATATTTATGCAACAAGCAGTAAATGGCGTCCCGGTTTATGGAGGTTCACCTGATGGGTGTATTGCCTGAAACAACGTTCATGGAATTCATCTTGTACAACAACTGGGCCAATCAACGCGTCTTCCAGGCTTGCCAGAAATTAAGCGAGGCTCAGCTGGCGGCCATGATCCCCGGCGCCTATGGCACGATCCGCGACACCCTGGAACATATTGTTACGGGCGAGGAATACTACATCAGCTTGTTGACCGGCAGCCGTCCGCAGCCACCTTTCAAATGGGACGAACGCCCCGGCTTGGACGAGATGGCGCCCTACGCCACTCAGGTTGGACAGGCGCTCGTGGACCTGGCTCAACATATCACGCCAACCGATCAAGTCACTGAAGAAGCCGATGGCAAGCAGTTCCGCTATCAGGCCCTGGCCGTATTCATCCAAATTATCGACCACGGCATCGAGCATCGCACAAACATCACGACCGTCCTTAATCAAGGTCTGCAGGCGCCTCCCAATGTGGACGGCTGGGCTTACCTGGAGGCTCATGCTGATCAATTCAGCCTAACGTAGGGACACGGCGCTCCAGCTCTCATCACTATCTTTCCTTACCCCGCCCTGCCCCATATCACCCGTAAGGACTGTAGTAACGCCTTCAGGCGTTGCCGCACCCATCCCTCCTTCAATATCCGTCGCAACCCGCCGCGCCCCATTTCGGAGTCGGAGCCACCCTCTCATCTTGCGATAGTCTTTGATTGGACCTGAAGGCAGCAAGTCATATAATGCCGATGAAGGAGAACAAGCCCTTCAGAATACCGTCCCTTGTTCAAACAGCCGACCGCGTGGATTCCATTAGCGATGTCGCTCGCGGCGTTGATGTTGATTCTGGGCCATGCGTCAATTTTCGGAATTGCCCATAACCAGGATGAAGGCGCACCGGCTCGCATCTTTCAACTCATTATGCTGGCGCAACTGCCGATAGCAGCATACTTCGCAGTCAAGTGGCTGCCAAAGCGCCCCGCACCGGCTCTCGTCGTGCTGGCATTGCAGCTTGTCGCTTGGATCATCCCCATTCTCACTGTCATTTGGCTCGAGAGCCTATAATCTCGTCGGAGTGTCTGAAGGAGCGCGGCCCATCCTTGAGGGCTTCAACGAGCATCTCGCAACTGCAGGTCGAGACCACCGAATGAAATCCGTCGTACAAGACAAGGCGCCAGCGGAATTTAATAATCCGCTCTCCAAGAGACCAACATGCAATCAAATAACTCCATTCCATCCACCATGCACGCGGTTCAATTGGATGAGCCAAACGGTAGATTGACACTTCGCGAAGTCCCAACCCCGCATCCCCAGGCCGGACAGGTTCTCGTTCGGATTGCGGCCTCGCCCATCAACCCATCCGATCTCGGATCGCTCTCGGGCCTGAGCTACAGCGGCAGGCGTCAATTCCCCTTCACGCCTGGGTTGGAAGGCAGTGGGACCGTCGTGGAGGCTGGTGATGGAATGTTTCCACGCTTGTTGAAGGGACGCCGCGTAGCCTGCTCCGCCCTGCTCACCGGCGACGGGATCTGGGCGGAATACATGGTCACCTCCGCGCAGCAATGCATTCCGCTCAATAAGAATGTGAGTTTTGAAAAAGGCTCGATGCTCTTGGTGAATCCCCTGAGCGCCCTCGCCATCCTGGAAATTGCGCAACGCGGCAGGCATCGCGCCATCGTCAGCACCGCCGCAGCCAGCGCTTTGGGCGGCATGCTACTGCGCCTGGCGAAGCGCCGCGGCCTTCCCGTCATTCACGTTGTGCGGCGTCAGGCTCAGGTGGATTGGGTGCGCGGGCTCGGCGGCGAATACGTCCTGAACAGCACTGACCCGGATTTCGTCGAGCAATTGCGAGCCATGGCCCTCAAATTACGGGCCACTCTGCTTCTCGACGCAATCAGCGGCAGCATGACGCAGCACCTCGCCGACGCTGCCCCCTACGACAGCACCATTCTATTGTATTCGCGCCTGTCAGATGATGCATGCATCATCGACGCGCGCACCGCGTTTATCAAGAACTTGCATTTCGACGGCTGGTTCCTCCCAAATTGGCTTCGCCGGAAGAATCTCCTCCAGTTGCTCCAGCTTGCCGGAGCAGGCGCAATCCCTTTTGGATACCGATCTGCGATCTCCAATTCACAAACGCTTCCCACTGGCAGCCGCGCAACAGGCGCTTGAAACGTATGTCAAGGACATGACCGCAGGGAAAATATTATTGGTGGCGAATCCGCAGGACGTCACGCCCGATAGTTGAAACAGCGACCGGCAAGCTGTTGCCGCCTGCGGTGGACCGTGCTGGCGTACAGGCAATTGACCAGTCTCCAAAACTGTTGCAATCAGGGGAAAGTCATATATACTAAAGATGTAGGGTGGGACTTGCAATCGCTTGATCGTAGGTTTGATTCCTATTGGGCCCACTTTTGGCGCATCTAATAAGGAGCAGTCAACAGTAGCTAACCATCTTCGAGCTCGCCAAGTAGCATATTCGATTAGCACTCAGCATCATCTTTGAAGGAGGGCGGGGAATGATTACTAGCGTTGTTCAGTTCATCACAGCGGTGGAACACGATCTCAAGTTGTGGCCAGCCAACAGCACGCCCTGGTTCAGGGGGAAATAGGGTACGTCAAGGCCACTTACGCCAAAGGTTGCAGAACTGCAGCCTGACAAAGAACTATATCTCCTTCAGTCTTTCCGACGCAAAGCAGGTGGTTTGGCTAAAACCCCTCAGCGGCAGGGCGAAACTGACTTGTGGCTCTTCTTGGCTTCAGCACTACGGTGTCAAGGACGCCGCCTCTTGGACTGGACGGAAGGTGCACTAATCGCCTTGTTCTTTGCAGTAAATCGTGGAAACTCAAACCCCCGCGTATATATGTTAGACCCCTCATGGCCTCAATAGTCTCGGTGGTGCCAAAATTGGAGCCTCCCAATTTTCCACTTTCTTGGGATAACAGAGATGGCGGGCGCATACGGTTAAGCTGGTCCTCGGCCAAAGCCAAACGAACTGAAAACCCCAGGCTGCCCGTAGCGCTGCCGCAACCTATCAAGACCACCGAATGATCGCCCAACGAAGCTGCTTCACGGTTCACGGAACATCCTTCCGCTGGTCTGGACGCCTTACTGAGGGAGAGACTAACTAAGATTTCAGATTGTTTACTGACCTACAAAGTAAGCAGGAGAGCAACTGACAGGATTACGCGGCAGCTATTCTATTTTAGCCCTCTGTAGCTAATAGAATCTACCCGATCTTGAGAATTTGGCTAGAAACATCAATTATGAAGTAACCCAATAGCAAGGACATACAAGTGTAGTTGCTCTCAAGAATACTTTATTGCCTTGCACCGCTTTTCTCTAGCCGAGCCAACAGCCGACTTAGCAAGCGAGATCTACAGCAACTAATTGCCCAGGCAGCCGCGATTGCAGACTTCAGGCCGCCTAACGAAAAAGGCATAACACCTGATCAGCAGCAGGAATTGACAGACCTGTTGGGCCTGAAGCTCGGCAAAAGCAGCCGAAGTTCTACGAAGAAGATAAGCCGTTCTCACAAGAAGTGATCGAAGCATCTTCAGGCAGGAAAAAGACAAAATGGCCAGCCGCGCCCAACAAGCCATCAGACTTTCAGAAGAAACTCATATGTGATCATCTTTGAAATCGGCGTAGCATTACGTTACGAATGGGCCCCACCAGGCGCCAAGTTCAGGGCACCGTAGGAACGCATGGGGAAAGAACTTTGGAATGCAGTCCAATACGATCTATACAAAGTAATCTTGCAATCCCGAGAAAAAGAAGGAGCCATCTTTTCTGGTCGACGAACTAGTATCTGGTGACATCAGAGAGCTAGCAACCGGCGTCCTAACAATCCTAATATCTCAGTTATCTATACCTGCTGCTATTGCTATTCCTATCGCTGCTCTAACGATCAAACTAGGAGTACGCAAGTTCTGCATGCTGACGCCGAAGCGACCGCGGCGAACCTATTCAGAAATTCTGTCCACGATGAAAGTAAATGCGCAAAGTCATACGGCGCGTAGTACTAGGAGGCCCGACATCGGAAGCTAAGTGTGCCCTCAAAAAAGCAAGAAACCCTATCCCCAAAGCGTAACCGAGCGTGAGTACGCTTGATTGTGAAGCTCTGCATCCCACAGGAATTGAAACAGCCCTCCCATAAGCCGCTCGCATAATACCGGTCAGCGTTCGGCTTCCAAACTTGTGCGGTCTGCGTTTGAGACAACTATTGCCGGTAATTCTCACTGTACGATCAATGGCAGGCGCATTTCTATCATAAGGAAACCATATGGCAATTGAGTGGACGTATTCATCTGAACACGTGGACTGGGAAAAACTCTACCGACTGTATCTAGCCGCCCCGCTGGGCCACGAAGCTCCTCCGATTTGAAGGTGGCGTTCTCAAATAGCATGTTCAAGTGTTTTGCCTATGATTCCGGAAGATTGATTGCCGTTGGCCGAGCGGTGGCAGATGGAGAGATTGCTCGTATATTTGTGGCGTGGCAGTTCATTCAGACCATCAAGGAAGTGGTATTGGCAAGGAAGTTGTGACTAGACTTATCACTCTCTCAAAGGGGCATAAAAAGATCATTCTGTACGCTGCCCTTGGCAAAGAACCATTCTATCGAAAACTCGGCTTCAAACGCATGGCAACAGCAATGGCAATATTCCAAAATCAATCTCAAGCCCTCGAGGATGGTCTCCTGATAGAAGAAACGTGATGCATCTGACCTATTTGAATGGGTAGAAACCGTAAAGGATTATCCGAAAATCCAAATCCTAAAGGTACAGGAATTACTCAACGAAGCAGAAGTATCCATGACTGCCTTCGTCTCCAGTGAGACATTGAAGAAAGCCGAGAAGATCAAGAAGAGGCAAGGCAAACAGGGCAAGCTAGACCTGTAGTAGCGGCTTCAACTCTCCTCATACGCAACTCTTAGAGGGTGAAGATGATCAAAATACGCAAGCTGGCTGCCGTCGACATGGCCTGGCTGGGCACGCGGCTCATCGTGGCCGAGTACACGCTGGGCATCGTGCTGCCTCTCGCGCTCGGGATATTCTCCGTCCGTGCAGGCTGGTTCAGCGCTGCGCGCTGGGGTTGGGCAACTATCCTGGGCTTCTGGCTCATTGGCATCGCCGCGAACTACATCCCTCTTTTTGTCTACGCCGTCTTGATCGCCCGGGCGGGGACCGTTAAAGCTGAAGGTGAACCCGAACTCGCTCACGCCAAGCGCTATGGCGTTCAGCAGGTCGTCATCCTGGTGCCGTTGCTGGTAGTACTCCTCACAATCATACAGGAGAGCAGGCCGTGAAGGTGAAGAAGCAGGGCCTAGGCAGAAGGAAATGTTCTATGCAGGCAGTATAGGACGCACCAGAATACGAAAGATCTATATCATCTGGGCTAAGACTCCGAATTGCTAGGTTGACAGCCTGCCGTTTTCGCGGGGCAAAATCATAGCCTGGCCGGAATTGAGCCTCGCAGATGCCGAGTGTTCTCCGCGGTCTGAATACGCTTGGTCACAGGTAGTACCCGTAAGGGCAAAGTGCCCGTTAGGGCATCGAATGCCCGCAGGTGGGCCTATTCAGTTACGCTTGATTGCTAATCCGCTTGGCTGCGTTCCTATACTTCTGCCACGAAAACCCTAAATCTGTGATAAGCACGACAAGAGGACGCCCGCTCGCCAATTTGCCAGTCTGCTAACCGATTGGAAAAAGCATAAACGGCTTCCACAAATCGCCGTCAGACTTTTTTCTTCTATTGGTCTCCGACTAGCCTATCCCCTTCAGGCCGGACCGAAGTAGATGGCAGCATCAACTCTGTCACATGGGACTTTGCCATGACCGCAGGAGAACCTGCGGTCATGTCTCTTCTATCCAGATGCGGACTAAGTACTCCGAACAAAACGGGGACGCAAGTAGGCGAAAAAGCAGGATGGGTTGCGTGCCATGGGATCAAGTCGAAGGAGCGCCAGGGCGCCACCGGTTTCTCCGAAGGCGGTGAACGCTTCAGGAGAGTTCCTCGGCCAGTGCGACGATGATGCCCGCAGGGCCTCGCATGTAGCAGAGTCTGTACATGTCCTCGTACTGGACCACCTCGCCGATGAGTTCGGCGCCGTTGGCGCGCAGGCGGGCGACGGTGTCGTCGACGCTTTCGACCGTGAACATGACGCTCCGAAGGCCCAGCGTGTTCGGCGGTGCGATCGCCGGTTCGATCTCGACCAGTTCTGGATTGCGAAACTTCGTCAGCTCAAGCCGCCCGTGCCCATCTGGGGTCCGCATCATAACGATGTCGACTTGGACACTTTCGATCCCGTTGACGCGGTCCACCCACGGGCCCTCGACCGGCGTCTCGCCTTCGATCGTCATGCCGAGCGCGGTGAAAAAAGCGATAGCGGCTGCAAGGTCGTCGACGACGACGCTGACGTGATCCAATCTCTTGATCGTCATGTCCCCAGTATAGCAGAGGCCGTGCGCGGCGGTCCAGGCCGACCGTTCTCGCGAGTTGGATATGGTTAGCCGACGTCTATCTACTGAAATCGCACTTCAGCCCCCACCGCCCGCTTTCCGTAACCTCCTGCGTTTAGGTTCTTTGGTGCCCGCCAATTAGAATTTCTTCACGAACGGAATAGTTGCAGAGGGCCGACTGAATACAAATGCGCATTGATCTTTGATTCCGCCAACCATTTCCCCAATTTCTCAACAATTTCATTTTTCGCGGCCGCCGAGAACTTCTCTCTTGCCGGAAAGAACCATTCGCGCACTGCACTGGCAGCGATAAGAATGTCATACTGCGGTATTCCGCTAAACTCGTAATAAAACTCGCAAACTTTGCCCGCACCGTCCACGTAATATATGCTCCCGCTCCGGAGATGCTTTCTGATATGAAAACCTGCTTGGCTCTGGATGTCCGCGACGTGATCCTGCTCGTGTCTCGCTGAATCCCATGCATCGATCTGTTGTTGGGGAATTGTGTGGATATACTTCGTAGCATTAACTATTTCGATAATCTCAATATTGAGCAACGTGGCTATGCGCTGCAACCAAATGTGGGAGATTGGGATTTTGAAGTGGACGCTTATTGATCGGCTCATAGGCAATTGCACCTTCAACTTTGCATTAGCAACACCGGTTCGCTATTGATAACCTTCGGGGCCTGGCAAACCGCTGTGCGCTCTGTACGCTCTCCGCCACCCAGCCTTATCTGCCGGTTCTTCCGCCATTCCGAATCCCAATCCCCACGCCCATGCAGTCTCTCCCAAGGTTCCTCTATTACCACCATCCTTCTTCCATCCCTTCGAAGATCCCGCACCCCGGGGCAGGATATCTCTCTTAGACCTCCGTCCGCCGCCGTTCACAATCTCAAATCCCAACTCCCGATTCCCGGCCTTTCCCCAAAACATTGTAGTACTAATACAAGGACGTACGCCGGCGTACAAACTCCGCCCTTGACCATAGAACACATGTTCCCTATAATGATCGCAGGCAATTACCATGCTTCCCACTCACCCCGCCTCACCTCATCCGACCTTGGACCTTCGACTTTTGACGTTACGCCGTCTATCCATCTCTTATCTGTGCATACCAAAGTGTTCTTTGCGGAGCACGCTCTACTCGAAAAGAAGCGCTTTGTTCCTCATTGTTTTCTGTGAGAGCAAGGTGGTAAAAAGCATGATTTCAGACCCCCATATATGGCAGACCTACCCGAACGCCGCGTCCCAATTTCCATATATGGCCTCCATTGAACCTCCAAAAGGCCTCAAAATCGGCATTTTTCAATGGAGAGGTGGAAAGTCGTGCAAGACGGCTTCTCGAAGATATCATCCCCAATCTTGTCGTAGCGAAGCGGAGATCCCGCTCTCCGCGGGTCGAGCCGTACTTAGGGCATCGCATCCCCTTACTCACGGGAGACCTGTCTCTGTCACGGGATATAAGGAAGCAATCTCCTACTTGGATGATCCCGCGTCGATGCATCCGAACTCTTCCCCTCCCGCCGCTTGCCATCGCGCACTCCCCAGTCGGCTTCAGCCGACTTCTACCCTCTGAGGCAGGGCTTCAGCCCGCCGCCGACTGTTCGCGTATGTCGGGTTACTGGTTACTCTTCACTATTTGCTTGCAACCGGCAACTCCCCACCGCCATCCTCAGATCTTACCTTGTTCTTCCTTCGTGCACTTCGTGGTAAAGCCCTTTTCCCTGTCCCATTTGACCCTCGATTCGAACCTCCCCTCTTCCGCAGCCTCATTTACCCGTAACCTACGGCAAGCCCGCCCTATTCGAACCTCTTTAATAACATGCCCATATTCTCATCTTTGCCAACCTCCCAACACTGCTTGCTGCGCCCCCAATTGCTTCTAGCTGAAGGCTGACAGCCGAAAGCCGACAACTTTCATCCCGCACCTTAACAACAGAATAATCGCCTCACCTCAGCGAAGCACAACTTCACCATCGTCGGCCTTATGCTCTCAGCCTCTTGCCTGAGAGCTAAATCTGAGTAGGACTCGTCGGAGCGAAGCGGAGATCCCGCTTCACGACGGTACTGTTACTATTCACCGCTCACCTGGTATCCCTATTCACTTCTCTCTGCCCTCAGATATCCACCGCCAAACACGTCAGCGTCTGCTCCACCCCCGGGATCGGCTGAATGCCTGCCGCCGTGATCGCCCCCAGCTTCGCCAGGTCACCCGCCTCCACCTCAGCCACGATGTCGAAAGGCCCGAACGTCATGTGCGCCTCCTTGACGCCATCCACCCGGCGCAAAGTCTTCACCACCTCTTTGATGTCGCCTGCACGCGTCTTGATCAACACATAGGCTTTCATATCTGCTCCTTTCAAAACTCAGAACCAGAGGGCCGAAGGTAGATCACCCAGTAGAACGCGGCCACCAGCACCGTGCCCCCGATGATATTGCCGATCGTCACCGGCAATAGGTTGTTCAGGAAGAAGGCCTGCCACGTCAGCGTGTCCAGGTGCGCCACCTGCCCTGCCACCGCAGACGTGAAGGTCGGGTCCAGGTTCTTGATCAAAAGGCCAAATGGGATGAAGTACATGTTCGCAATGCTGTGCTCAAACCCCGCCGCTACAAAGGCCGTGATCGGGAACAGCAGCGACAAGGATCTTATCCACCGTGCTCCGGGCGCTGTACGTCAGCCACACCGCCATGCACACCAGCGCGTTGCATAGGATGCCCAGCGCGATCGCCTGCACGAAATCCCAGGTCCACCTTCGTCACCGCGGTCTTCAGCGCAGTCACCCCCACCGCGTTCGCCCCGAACGTATATTGCCGGGTCATGAACATCAACCCCGCCGTTCCCAGCGCCCCCACGAAGTTGCCCAGGTACACGATGGCCCAGTTCCGCAGCAACGCCAGCCCGCTCACCTTCCCGCTCGCCCACGCCATCACGATCAGGTTGTTGCCCGTGAACAGCTCCGCGCCGCCCACCAGCACCAGGATCAGCCCCAGGCTGAACACCAGCCCCGATAGCAGCCGCACCACGCCATACGGCAGTCCCACTGTGAAAGCCGCCGTTCCATCTGCTGCTGTTACCGCTCCCGCTCCGGCGCTCACCGTCGTCGCGAAGATCCCGCCCAGCGCAATAAAAGCGCCGGCCAGGATCGCCAGCATAAACGTCTTGCGGAACGGCATCTCCGCCTTCCGCACGCCGAGGTACTCGGCAGCGTGACGCCATCTCCTGTGGTAGCAGGGCGTCAATTCGCATCTCGCTCATGATCGATTGCTCCGTTCTTCTTAGATTGTTCGGCTCCGTCCGGCCCACGCGACAAAGCCCGCCGAGAGCAAAGCCACCCCCGCAATGGCAGCTACGGCCCACCCCGCGCCCGTTCCAGACACTGGCGCAGCCGGTATCGTCGTACGGTCGCCACGATCACTGGTGTTGGCGTGTCAATGGACATAGGCGTGGCTGTCTCGGTATCAGGAACCGCTGTCTCGGTCTCAGTCGCCGCTGCCGGTGTTGGTGTGCCAGCATGCTTGATCAGCAACTTATTGCCCCGGTAGATCAACAGGCTCGGCCCCAGGTTGTTCAACCGCTGAATATCCGCGATCTTCACCCCGTAGGCGATCGCGATCTGCCACAGGCTCTGCCCCGCCTGCACCTCATGCACGATATCGCCGTTACTATCCGGCGTGCTCATCTTCACAGGCATGATCAGGTCGTCACCCCCGCTCAGCGCAGCCTCCGCTGCCCCCGGCGTATAGAACTGCACAACGCTTCCCCCGGTCGGCGCCGCGCAGTCAATGACGTAGTAGATCATGCCATCCTTCTCCGCCACCCCCGCGCCGATATCCTGCAAGTTGGGTGAAAGCATGGTGTTAAGGTGAGGGCTATCCCCGGTCCATGTGGATACTGCTCCGCTCGGCGACATCCCCGGCCCCCCGACCACGTTCTCGGACCTCGGCCCTCCCAGCGACAGGTCCCCCGCCAGCGGATACCCTGCCGCCAGCAGCCGGCTCGTCACTGATGACCCTCCCGGCCCCGTATGCCCGATGGTGCCCGTGGACGCCATATAGTCGGCCTGCCCCTGCGCCGTCCCCATCAGGATCGAGTTGGTGCTATAGGGTGGCAGGCCGTGCGCCGCCCGCAGCGAATTCACCTCGTCGATAACATCCGACGGGCTCGGCCTCGAGTTGCGCGCAAGTGGCCGCGCTGTAACATTCAGCCCAGGCAATAGGAGAGCCAGCAAGCATAGCCCCATCGCATACAATGCGCCAAGCGATCGCATTCTCATCTGTGAAAATTATAACCGCTTTGCTCTTGCCCCCGTGGCAGCACGGCGACCCTCACTCCTCCTCATCCGCCTCAACCCCGCCGTACCCAATTGTAGTAACGCCTTCAGGCGTTTCTGCACCTTCACTCCTCCAGGTCCCTTAATGCCCGCCGTGCCTCATAGCGGAGCGAGAACCTTTTCATTGCCACCGAACGCCGAAGGCGTAGGCCGCTTTTCCTACGCCAGTTGTACTTGCGAAGTCGGAGCGAAGCGTAGACCCCGCTTCAGCGGGGCAGAGCATGTGTTCTCCCCCGACTTCGCATCGTCAGTAGGGGCACGGCGACCCTTCACTCGTCAGTATCCGTCCGCACCCCGCCGTGCCCGGGACCAGAGTTGGAGCAATCCATGTCATTGCAAAGAGTGTACTTCCCGATGCAATCTCCCTCTTACGCGCTTGTTTCGCCACTCCGATCCCCGGCAGTATAATCTCGCCCGATGCCTGCTCAATCCTTTCAAGTCCGCCTCTGCCAGAACCCCGCGTGCGGTCTGCGCTACCCGCTGTTGGCTGGCAGCCCCTTCGGCGAGCGCTGCCCCATCTGTCTCGGCGTCACCGTCCTCGCTGCCGAAGGCCCGCTGGAAAGAGAGCAGCCTCTCGCATCTGCAGCCATCGCAAACCGGCGTCTGCCTCCAGGCCCTTGTAGATAATGTCCGCTCAGCCTGGAATGTCGGCTCCATCTTTCGCTCCGCCGAAGGCTTCGGCTTTGACCATCTTTACCTCTGCGGCATCACGCCCACCCCCGCCAACGAGGATGTAAACAAGACCGCCTTGGGCGCTCAGGACTCTGTGAGTTGGTCCTCTCACCGCAACGCCGTGGACTTGGCAACACTCCCTCAAGCAGCAAGCCTCTGCCATCTGGGTCCTCGAACACACGCCGAGCTCCATATCCATTGACGAAGCGGCCGCCGACCTTCTCTCCCTCCAGACCTGCGTCCTGGTCGTTGGCAACGAGCAGGTCGGCGTTGACCCTGGCCTCCTCGCCCTCGCTGACAAAGTTGTGCACCTGGACATGCGCGGCCAAAAGCGTTCCTTCAACGTCTGCCGTGGCCTTCGCCGTTGCCGCTCACATCCTGCGCGCGCACGCCGAAGCTTAGCCTCTCGAATTCATCTTGCCGGTGTTCTTCCCTTTAGCGCCCTCGCTGCCAGCACCGCCGGGTGCTGCACCTCCGCACCCGTCCCCTGTGCGATCTGCATGCGGCACGCCGCTCCGGTTGCCGCAACCGTCACTCCAGTCGCCCCTCTGATCTGCGGAAATAACTTGAGCGCCCCCACTCGCTGCGAAAGCTCATAATGCTCGCTCTCGTACCCGAACGTCCCTGCCATGCCGCAACAGCCCGCATCCGCCACCTTCACCGCATACCCGCATGCCCGCAGCAATGCCAGCGTCGCCTCATTGCCCGCTGGCAGTCCATCCCCGGCTGGCCCTTCTGCCTTTTGATGGCAGTGTGGGTGAAACAGTATTTCGCCTTCCTCAGTGGCTACGCGCAGACTGTCAAGCGCACCGGACCTGATTAGGAACTCCTCAAGCAGCCACGTCTTCGCCGCTCGATCTTCTGCCTCAACTGCGCCGCTCCGGTGCCAGGTCCGCCGGTCTCATGCTTGAGCGCATACAGCTCCGACGGCTCCAAGCCAACGATGGGAAGTTCCCTCGGCGGGATCCAGCCTGTTCATTTCGTTGAGCACGCGGATAGCATGCTTGCTCGCAGCCCGCAAAAATCCTTTGGACATCAGCGACGCGTTTGCAGCCAAAGGCGCTATCAGCACCACGTCAAAGCCGGCGGCATCCAGCAGGTCGAACGCCGCCTGCTCGACATCCGGCTCAATGTAGTGCGTGAACGGATCGCGTAGAAACAGCACCCGAGGCCTGCCCGAATGCAGGGCCGGATGAGCTCGCCCCGTCGCGAACTTCGGGAACGGTCTGTCCACAGTGACCTCTAACGCTCCCGCCGCCAGCCTGTGAAGAATGGGTATCGATGTCGCCGTATTGACCACCGGGGCGACCGCCGAGAGCAATCCCGCCGTGACGTGAAAGTAGCCGAACAGATAGTCACGCAGTCGTCGCTTATGCTTCTCATAGTACTTATTTAGGAACTCGAACTTGAGTTTCGCCATGTCCACGCCGCTCGGGCATTCGGCTTTGCAGCCCTTGCACGCCAGGCACAGATCGAGCGCCTCGAACGTTGCCTGCTCAAGTGCTGGGTTCCAAACGCCTGTTGCTCCCCCCGCGGTCTCGGACGTAATGAGCGAACGCAATAAGTTCGCTCGCCCACGCGTAGAATGCATCTCCTCGCGGGTCGCTTGAAACGAGGGGCACATGACGCCGGTATCCTTTCGGCAAACGCCCTGCCCGTTGCATTGCTCGATGGCGACTGCCAGCCCGCCATTTCGGGAGAAGTCCATCGATGGCGCCCACGGGCGGGCCTGATAATCCACTCCATAGCGCAGGTGCGTATCCATCCGCGGTGCATCGAACATCTTGCCGGGGTTGAGCAAGCCCTGCGGGTCGGCCGCCCGCTTGAGAGAGCGCATGGCCGCGATCAGCTCCTCACCGTACGTCTGCTTGAGCCACTCCCCGCGTGCGATGCCATCCCCATGTTCGGATGCCATGGCGCCGCCGAGCCGAAGCGTGAGCGCCAGCACCTGCTCCGCGATCCGGTGGAGAGAACTCACGCCCTCGCGGCTCTTTAGGTTCAGGATGGGCCTGATGTGCAGGCAGCCTGCCGAGGCGTGCGCGTAAATGCCGCCCTCCGTGTGGTGCTCCCTCAGAATGCCCTCCACCTCCCGCACGAACTCACCGAGGTGTTCCACCGGTATGGCACAATCCTCCACGAATGCCACCGGTCTCGCAGACTGCGGCCGCGAGTCTAGGATGCCGAGCCCCACTCGCCGGACATTCCAGACGCTGGCTTGCTGCTCCGCTGACGCTGCAATGACAACATCCCCTCTCAGCCTCTTCGCCGCCTCGTTAAGAGCCGCCTGATCATCGCCGCTAAACTCCACTGCCAGCACGGCCGCGGGATCGCCGCTTACCCAGCCCATCTGCGAGGCGTATCCCGGAACGCCGCGTGCGAGTTGCAGGATCATGCGCGGTATGAGCTCCACCGCAGATGGGCCATGTGTCAGGATCTCAGGCACGGCGTCGCAAGCGGCCGCGACGCTCTCATACGCAAGGATACCCAGCACGGTGCGGGCAGGCTTCCTCACAAGGCGTACGGTTGCGCGCCGGATGACTGCCAGAGTGCCCTCGCTGCCAGCCAGCAACGCAGCGAGATTTACCTTGCCAGGTGCAGCGGATGGATATGCATCCCCATCCCATTGCGCCGGCCGCGTTGCCGACCACGGTAGCAGATAGTTCAGGCGATACCCAGCCGAGTTGCGCCATGACCTAGGATAGTGCTCTTTGATGGCCTCTGCCGAGTCTTTACGTATCTGCAATGCCGCCCTCAGGAAGTTAGAGAACAGCGAAGTTTCCGCAGCTTCGCGCTGGCGCAGCTCCAGTGACTCTTCTCCTATAGTCGCCAAGCTGCCGTCGGCCATCACCACATCAGCAGATAGCAGGTGGTCAGCGGTCATGCCGTACAGGATGGAATGCGCGCCGGTCGCATTATTGGCAATGACACCGCCCATTGTGGCCCTCTCCGCAGAGGCCGGGTCCGGGCCAAACTGCAGCCCCACCTTCGCCGCGCCAGAGTTGAGGCGAGAGAGAATAAGGCCCGGCTCGACCGTCGCAGTGCGCGCCTCCGGCGTCGACCGCGATCAACCTATCCAGCCACCGCGAGCAGTCGATGATCAGCGACTCGCCCACCGCCTGCCCCGCCAGCGATGAGCCCGAGCCACGCGGCAGGATCGGAACGCTGTACTTCGCCGCCAATTCGACAGCGGCTTGCAAGTCCTCCTGGGTGCGCGGGATGACAATGCCCAATGGCTCGATCTGATAGATCGAGGCGTCCGTGCTGTAAAGGACCCGCGAAGCAAGGTCGTTACGGATATCGCCGGTGAAGTGCTTGCGCAGCTCGTTGATGAAGTCAGGATGCAGAGGCATGCGTTGATTTTAATGCAAAGGCCCCCAGGTCTCTAAAACCTGAGGGCCAAAAGCGATTGGTGTTGGACTATCGTGCTACTTGGTCTTGCCTTGATTGGCAACTGCAGCGGCCGCTTTCGCCACGGCCTCCGCGTCGCCAAGGTAATAGTGGCGGATGGGTTTGAGATCATCATCCAGCTCGTAGACCAGCGGGATGCCGGTCGGGATATTGAGCTCCGTGATCTCGGCCTCCGAGATGTTATCAAAGTACTTGACCATGGCACGCAGACTGTTGCCGTGCGCCGCGATGAGCACTCGCTTGCCGGATTTGATCATGGGAGCCAGCGTGCTGTGCCAGTACGGAAGCACGCGATCCAGCGTGATCTTCAGCGACTCTGTGGCAGGCAACTGCTCTGCGGTGAGCGAGGCGTAGCGTGGATCGAACTTGGGATGGCGCTCATCGGTCAGCTTGAGGGCCGGCGGCGGGACATCATAGCTGCGCCGCCAGATCTTGACTTGTGCCTCTCCGAATTTCTGTGCTGTCTCCGCTTTGTTCAGGCCCTGCAGATCGCCGTAGTGGCGCTCGTTTAACTGCCAGGCGTTGATCACGGGGATCCACTCGAGACCCATCTCCTCCAGCACGATCCAAAGGGTCTGGATGGCGCGGCGCAAGACGGACGTGTAGGCGAGATCAAAGACGTAGCCGCTTTCCTTCAGGAGCTTGCCAGCGGCGTGCGCCTCGGCATAGCCTTGTTCACTCAATCCGACATCGGTCCAGCCCGTGAAGCGGTTCTCAAGATTCCAGGTGCTCTGCCCGTGCCGGAGTAGAACCAGTTTGTACATAGAAGCCTCTTAACGATGTGATGGTGTATTGTGCAAGTAGCCCCGCATGCCCCAAGCGTCCTACCAGGATCCCCTGCGGAACACGGTGGAACTCCGGTTCATTATAATCTCTTCCCCTTGCCCTTTTACTCTCATGCCCATAGAATAAAGCCATGCCTGACGACGTAACACCCATCCGACAGCAGTATCTTGAGATCAAGCGAGAGTATCCGAACACCATACTCTTTTTCAGGCTCGGGGATTTCTACGAGACCTTCGATGAAGACGCCGAGACCACCGCGCGCGAGCTCGACATCGTCCTGACGTCGAGGCCGGTAGGCAAAGGGGTGCGAGCGCCGCTTGCGGGCATTCCCTATCACGCGGTGGAGACTTACCTTGCCCGGTTGGTGGAGAAGGGCTATCACGTCGCGATATGCGAGCAGGTTGGGGACCAACCTTCCAAGGGAATCTTCCCGCGCAAGGTCGTGCGCGTCGTGACACCTGGCACGGTGATCGAGCCCGGGCTCTTGCTTGGCGATGCAAACAACTACCTTGCCTCCGTCGTGTTGTCGGAGGCATCCATGCCCGGCGAACTGAAGGCGGCGGTGGCCTACGTGGACATCACCACCGGCGAATTTGCCGCCACGGAGCTTCCCGAGACTACACTGCGCGCCGAGATTGCGAGGTTGCGCCCCGCCGAGATCATCCATTCGGACGCGCAGATGCTCGGAGATATGCTCGACGGCCACCTCACGCCCCTGCCCTCCTGGCGCTTCGAGCCGGGCAAGTGCGAAGAGACCCTGTTGGCAGCACTTCAAGACATCCACGCTTGAGGGGTTTGGTCTCAAGCAACAGAGCCTTGCGGTGCGGGCTGCGGGCGCGATCCTGCAGTATCTAAAGGAAACTCAGCCCGAACTCGCTCAACCTGTTGACCGGCTTCCGGCATTACAGCCTCGACGAATTCATGACCCTGGATGCTGCAACACGCCGCAATCTAGAGTTGGAGGAGACGCTGCGCGGTGAGCGCAAAGGCTCGCTGCTGGGAGTGCTCGACGAGACGGTCACGCCGATGGGAAAGAGGCTGATGAATCAATGGGTCAGCCAGCCGCTCCTGAGCATGGAAAAGATCAGGATGCGGCAGGCGGGCGTCCAGTTCTTCTTCGAGCGAGGGATGGAACGGGCAGAGGTGCGCACGCTGCTCAAGCCGCTGGCCGATCTCGAACGCCTTGTGAACCGAACTGCATCTGGTCACGTCCAACCCAGAGAGTTGATCGCGGTGCGGGATACACTGAGGGATATCCCACGCATCGTAACCGTATTGGAGCCGGCGCTCAAGGATCAGAGCAGTTCAGCGATCCCCTGCCCTCAAAGCTGCGAGCAGGAATTGGCGCTGCTCGAGTCAGCAATAGCAGATGAGCCGCCAGCAACGCTGCAAAACGTGGGCACGATCCGGCACGGATATTCGCAGGAGCTGGATTCGGTGATCGAGGCCTCCCAGCATGCGAGGGATTGGATCGCCAATCTTGAGACAGTCGAACGGCAGCGGACCGGCATCAAGACCCTGAAGGTGGGCTACAACAAGGTCTTCGGTTACTACATCGAGATCTCGCGTGGAGCAGCCGACAAAGCGCCTGAGAACTACATCCGGAAACAGACACTCGTGAATGGCGAGCGCTTCATCACGCCCGAGATGAAGGAGTACGAGACGCTGGTGCTCAACGCGGAAGAGCGCATCCGGGAGGTGGAGGTGCGGCTGTTCCGCGAGGTGTGCGCGACGCTCTCGAAGTCAGCGCCGAGCCTGCTGCAAACTGCGCGGGCGCTGGGCGAGCTGGATGTGCTTTCGGCGCTGGCAGAGGTAGCTGCTCTGAACGGGTACACGCTGCCAGAGGTGGAGGAAGGGACCGAGCTTGAAATCCGCGGCGGGCGACACCCGGTGGTGGAGCAGTCGCTGCACGGGAGCCGATACGTCCCGAACGACGTCATCTTTGAGAAGGGCGAGATCGTGCGGGTGATCACCGGGCCGAACATGTCGGGCAAATCCACGTATCTGAGGCAAGCGGCGCTGATCGTATTGATGGCGCAGATCGGATCTTTCGTGCCGGCTGAGCATGCGCGCATCGGATTGGTGGACCGCATCTTCACACGCATCGGCGCACAGGATGAGATCCACGCGGGCCAATCTACGTTTATGGTGGAGATGATCGAGGCGGCGAGCATTCTGCATCATGCCACGCGTAGGAGTCTGCTGATCCTGGACGAGATCGGACGAGGCACAAGCACTTATGACGGCGTATCGATCGCGTGGGCCGTTGTCGAATATATCCATAACCATCCACGGCTGCGGGCCAAGACGCTCTTTGCGACGCACTATCATGAGCTGACCCAACTGGCCGACCTCCTGCCAGGAGTCCGCAACTACAACGTGGCGGTGAGCGAGGCGGACGGGACGGTGGTCTTCCTGCACCGGATCGTGCCTGGGGGTGCGGACAAATCGTATGGCATCCATGTGGCGCAGTTGGCAGGACTGCCTGCACCGGTAGTGCAACGCGCGAATGAGATCATGTCCGAACTGGAAAAGTCGTCCGGGCAGGCAGTGCGGATCAATCCACATGCGGCGCAACAAGCCGCGTTGTTCCCTGAAACGAGCCCGCTGATCGACGAACTGGAAGCGGTGGACGTCAATGCATTGTCGCCTATAGAGGCGCTGAACAAGCTATTCGAGTGGAAGAAGAAGTATGTCAAGTAGGAGACCTTGAAGGGACTGCGGACGCCGACGCAGGAGCAGGCTGGCGCTCTAATCGCCATGGCGGCCGTCATCTTTGGGGGCTGGGTGCGATTGCTCATCCCGTGGATCGCCGGATTTCCGGTCAACGATGGGGGACTTTTCTATGTGATGGTACGAGCCATCCAGGCAAACGGGATGCGGATCCCGGCGACCGTGCAGTACAACGGCATCAACATCCCATTCGCCTATCCACCGCTGGGGCTATACGCGGGTGCGGCGATCTCCTCTCTTTTCCATATCGACCCGATCAGCGTAATCCAATGGCTGCCGGGCATCGTGCTCATCGGCACGCTGCCGGCAATCTATCTGCTTGCAAAAGCTATTCTTGGTTCATCGCTGGATGCAGGGGTTGGAACATTGATGTATGCCTTTACTCCACGGGCCATTACATGGCAGATCATGGGCGGCGGTCTGACGAGGAGCTTTGGGCAGGTTTTCCTTCTGCTAGCACTCCTGTTCATCTATAAGGGCTTCGCAAACTACAGCAAGAAGAATCTGATATTAGCCATCTTATTCAGCACCCTGGTCGTACTTTCACACCCAGAGGCGGCGCTGCAAACAGCGGCGGCGGCGGTCCTCTTCTGGTTTTTTAGAGGGCGCACGAGGAAGAGCGCATTGCAGGCGGTCATCATCGGAGCAGGGACGCTCGTACTCTCGGCAATATGGTGGGTGCCGCTGGCTCTCGGCCCCGGTTTGAAAACGCTTATCTCTGCCGGGCAGACCGGCCTAAACGGCGTGTACGCACTGTTGTTGCCATTTCTGCTGAACTTCGTGGACGAGCCATTGATGACGATCGTCGCTGTGCTTGGCATGATCGGCTTTGCAGTCCAAGCAGCCAAGCGGCAATTTCTGATCCCGATCTGGTTCATCCTGCCGTTTATTGTAGAGCCGCGTAGCGCACAGACCATCGCCATGATACCGCTGGCACTGCTAGCAGGTATCACGTTGAGCGATGTGATTCTTCCGGCGCTCGCGGATTATGAACAAAGGTCGTCCCGGACACCCTCCAGCAATCCATTTCGAAGTTGGGCGGTACCGCTATTCCTCCTATTTATCGGGTCGTATATGCTAGGAAGCACCGCGTATTTCGGAACTCTGCTCGCAGGAACAACGCTTACGAAGGCAAACCGTGAGGCGTTCGTCTGGATCGCGGCCAACACGCCGGCCGGGAGCCGATTCCTAGTGCTGACCGGCAATACCCAGGTCGACCTGTTCTGCAACGGTCCGCAAGAATGGTTCCCAGCATTGACCGGACGAATGAGCCTGACCACCGTTCAGGGCAAGGAATGGCTGATGGGACAGGACTTCAGGCAGGTGGAGGCGGATGCGATTGCGTCTGAGGAGTGCCTTTCGACGACCAGCCCGCTCTCCTGCGTTGAGGAGCTCGCGGCTTCATCGGGAGCCCCGCTCCATTATGATTATCTCTATGTAGCTAGAAGCGCACCAATCCTGAGCGGGTGCCGCGCGATCGGTAGGAGTATGCTAGGGGAGCGACTTATCAACGAGCTTAAATCAGCGCCGAGGTACTCAACGATATACGAGACGGAGGACGTGTGGGATCTTCGTCCGTAATCGAACGCCTTAGGCAAAGGGCTTCCAGTGCCGCGAGGGGATGATATCTGCGCTTTGCTCCGACAAAATCGGGGACGGTATTCCCAAAAGCGGAATGTCCGTCCCGCTCCGACTGCTCTGCGATGTTCAGCCAAGAGCCAAGGCGGCGGCGCTGACAGCAGGATTTAGCATGGCCAAGTCATTATTATGTTGTTAAAGGTGCAGGGCGGTGGCAATCGACTTTCCGAGGACTACGAGGGTGATGCCTGAAAGGCCTCGGCCTCACTACGTCCTGGAGGGTGAGAAATATGAGAATCGCGTTCTTAAAAAGAGGTTCGAATGCGGCGTGCTTGCCGTAACTTACGGGTAAATGGAGCGCCGAAGAGGAGAGGTTCGAATAGAGGGTCGAATGGTACAGGGACCGAGAATGGAGAATAGGGAATAGGAAATGGTGAATAAGTGAAGCCAGCCACCAAAAGAGCTTTAACAACGACCCTCTGACGAGGGCAGGCGTCCAGGACGCCCTTCCGAGGGCAGGGGGAAGAACAAGGTAAGATCGAAGGAGGGTGGTAGGAAGATGCAAGGGGATAGGACGCCGGCAGAGGAAGGAATCCTTCGGGGGGCTTTTGAGGAGAAGGCGAAAGGCATCTCATGCAATCAGTATAGGGAACAGGCGTTCTAGAGTCAAGGACTAAGTTTGTGCGCCCTTGTACGCCCTTGTATTAGTGCTACAACGTTTTGTCGAAGGGCTGCTTTTTGGCCTGCAGACCCCGCTTGGCGGGGGAAGGAGGCAGAGAGCCACAAGTGCCCCCCTGCGGCAGCACGCCAAAATCAGTATTTCAACTTCATGCCAAGCCATTGATAGGGATGCGTGAAGGCACTCTCTGCCTTAGAATATCCGCACATCTCTGATCTGGCCGAATGCGGGAAACGCGGGCCAACCAAGACTTGAGGATATCCAATGTCCAAATCGGCTCGGCCTCAAACGGAAACAATGGACCTCAGTATCGTGCTGCCATGCCTGAACGAGGAACGCACGGTAGGCAGGTGCGTCGCGCAGGCCGCAGACTTCCTAAAGCGCGAGGGCCTTCGCGGTGAGATCGTCGTGGCGGACAACGGCAGTGCAGACTGTTCGCGCGAAGTCGCTCTAGAGAACGGGGCGACGGTGGTAGATATCCAAGAGAGAGGCTACGGGAGCGCGTCTGCGAGGCGGAATTCAGGCGGCCCAAGGCGGGTACATCATCATGGCCGACGCCGACGAGAGCTACGATCTGAGCGACCTGATGCCGTTCGTCAAGAAACTGCGCGACGGTTATGACCTGGTAATGGGCAATCGATTCAGGGGGGGTATTGCGAAGGGCGCCATGCCGTGGCATCACCGATACATTGGCAACCCGGTGCTGTCCTTTATCGGTAAGCTGTTCTTCAAAAGTCCCGCCAATGACTTTCATTGCGGATTGCGGGGATTTACCAAGGAAGCCATCCAACGGATGAACCTGCAAAGCAGCGGCATGGAACTGGCGAGTGAGATCGTCATCAAGGCTTCGCTCTTAGACATGAGGGTATGTGAAATACCGACCACGCTCTCGCCGGATGGACGTGACCGCCCACCGCATCTGCGGAGCTTTCGCGACGGGTGGAGGCACCTTCGGTTCCTCCTTATATATAGCCCGGCATGGCTGTTCTTATATCCGGGGTTGCTGTTAGCAGCTGTCGGCAGCCTAATCAGCCTGGCCCTCTTCTTCGGGCCTGTGGATATCGGCTTTCGCTACATTGATTTTCACACGTTCATCGCGACCGGGTCGCTCATGTATGTCGGGCTGAACACGCTCTCCTTTGCGGTGATCACGCGTGTGTATGCGTTCCAAGCCGGACTACTTCCACGGCAACCGAGATTCTTTAGCGCCTTCAAATACATCAACCTGGAAAAGGGCTTAATGACTGGAGGAGCACTCGTACTGCTTGGGCTCTTCCTGATGGCCAGGGCGCTCATACTCTCACCGAACTTCGAACAGATCGGTTTTGATAACAGCGTGCGCCTCGTGTTTGGCGGCAGCCTGGCGTTGGTAAGCGGCGTACAAGTAATATTGGCAAGCTTCCTGATGAGCATGCTGAACCTGAAGAGATCTATTCCATAGGCATAAGGCGCGCAACATGCCCGGGGCGATACGCATCTCAAGAAAATCCACTCTCCTTTTCTCTCTTAGCATAATATTCGCTGCGGGCCTGGCAACGCTTTATCTGCAGAGCGAGCGAACCTTTTACTTCTGGGATTACGCTTCTTATGCGGACAAGGCATTTAACACAAGCAGCATCTTTGTGCAGAATCCGCTTGCAGCGCTCCGGTCCGTGTATTTTTCCACGGGGCTTGAATACAACGACTACTTTGCACTGCCACTCATTCCGCTGATCCTACTCTTCAGTACTCGAGGCTGGGATACATCTTGGGCCTTGCACTCGTTTACTACATTCCATTAGCGATCATTTATGGGAAAATTGCAAGGACGCTATTTCCAGCAGTACTGAACATCGGCTGGATCACCTTCTTTATCGGCCTAGCCATTCCTCCGTTGTGGGTCTCTGCCTTGAGAGGGTTTCCTGACCTTGGAGCCAGTCTGCTAATCGCTACTGCAGTCCTTATCTATTTGCAAGATCCCGAACTGAAGCAATGGTTGAAGCGCGGGCTGCTAATCGGTTTTTTCAGTGCATTGGCAATGGTATTTCGTCGACATTTCGCTTATAGCTCAGTGGCCCTATTCTTTTGCGTCGGAACAACTTCATTCATAAGAGCCCTGAGCACTGGGAAATGGAAAGGGGGAGCGATCCTTGCCGCGCTCCGAAGCGTGATAACGCAACTCGGGGCGGCACTTGTCGCTTTCGTGCTGACTGTAAGTCTGGCTGCGCCCTCCTTAGTCGGACGACTGAGCGGCACAAACTACGTGACCTTATATCAGTCCTATGCGCTCGCTCCGCCGCAAGTCTCGGCATTCTTTGTGGGAGCCTACGGAATCCTGTGGGTTCTTGCAATCGGGGGGCTGATCGCCGGAGTTTATGAGTATCGGGTGAAATCTAATCTGGCGGGCATCGGGGTCGCTCAGCTTTCGTTCATTCCTCTATTCGGAGTTGTATCGTTCGTTTTGTGGATACTAGTGCCGCGCCAGGCAAGCGTGCAATATACACTGCACTTGGACCCCTTCATTATCATTGGGATCGCTGCACTGACGGCTTGGATGATCAGCCGATTAAGGTCAAACACCCGTGTGATCGCGCTATCCGGTCTAGCTTTCGTTCTTGGCGGCAATCTCTGGGCAGGGCTGGCGCCTACAAGCCTCGTTCCGATCCAGACGACCTTCAACTACCCACCCCTATACCGTGCGGACTACGACGAGGTCGTTCGGCTGACCGCCTATCTTCGCCGGGCCGCCGCTGGCGGAAAGAAGATCTATGTTGTCGATTCTTCGCAGTTAATGAATCGCGATCTGCTTTACCAAGCGGAACGAGCCATTTACTGAGGAGACACCCGTCTTAACATCCTGTATTCGCCCGACGTTGACTCGAGAGATTTCTACCCATTGGAACCCCTGCTTCAGGCAGATACCATCCTGATCACGACGCCATTCCAGCATAACCTACGGTAACCATCCCCTAAAATAGGACCATTCATAAGTGGAAAACTCGTGGCACAATCAGCCCAGGAGAGATCCACATGAAGAAATCCAGATTCAGTGAGAGCCAGATCGTGACCATTCTGAAAGAAGCAGAAGCGGGCGTTTCCTTGGAGGAGCTCAGCCGGCAGCATGGCTTCAGCAAGACCACCTTCTACAAATGGAAGGCCAGGTACAGTGGCATGGATGTGAGCACCCTCAAACGCCTGCGGGAATTGGAAGACGAGAACCGCCGGCTCAAGCAGATGTATGCCGAGTTGAGTTTGGATCATAAAGTGCTCAGGGATATTGTCGAAAAAAAGTTATAGAGCCTGGGCAGCGACGAGCGCTGGCAGAGCAGGCCATCGCCCAGCAGGGCGTGAGCGAACGGCGGGCCTGCCGGGTTCTGGCATTGAGCCGCAGTGTCTATCGCTACCAGGCGAAGAAGACCGATGAGCCGCAGATCGAGCAGGCTCTACGCCTGCTGGCCGAGCAGCATCGCCGCTGGGGTTATGGCAAAATGATCCACTATCTGAAGCACCAGGGCTATGCGTGGAACCACAAACGCATCCATCGCATCTATTGTGAATTAGCCCTGAACTTGCGCCGCAAGCCTAAGAAACGGCTGCCAGCCCGCACTGCCCTGGTGCTGGCCCAACCGACCCAGGCGAATGAGAGCTGGTCGCTGGATTTCATGAGCGACAGTCTGGCGAGCGGGAGAGCCTTTCGCACCTTGAATATCTTGGATGACTACAACCGGGAAGCCCTGTGGATCGAAGTGGATACCTCCTTGCCGGCCGAGCGCGTGATCCGGGTTTTGGAGCTGCTCTTGCAGTGGAGAGGCGTGCCCCGGCAGATCCGCATGGATAATGGTCCCGAACTCATCTCACAGCGCTTGGAAAGCTGGGCCCAGGACCATGGCATTGAACTGGCTCATATCCAGCCCGGAAGGCCTGCGCAGAATGCGTATATTGAGCGTTTCAACCGCACGTTTCGGGAAGACATCCTAGATGCCTATCTGTTCCATTCCCTGGAGGAGGTGCGAGAGATCATCGAACCTTGGATCGATGAATACAATGCCATTCGTCCGCACGAGGCCTTGCGAGGCCTGACGCCCCATCAATTCGCCATAGCGAAGGCCTGAGATTTTCCACTTTTGTGTGGTACTAAAAATGGGATGTTGACACTACCAGAAGAGCAGCAGAAGGTTGCGAAGTTTGTCTTCGACATCTTCGCGCAAGAATCAGAAATGAGCCACGATTTTCAGAAGACCCCGGAAGAATTCCGGCTTGCTAATGGAAACGTAATATCAGTCTATGAGCGCCAATCCGCCACCTCTTTTGCAGATATTCTCTCCACTTTTGAATGTATGAAGAAAGATATTCCAGAGACTCCCGGCTCACAGCCAGATTGGATTTCCATCTATCCAACTAGCGGGGAGATTGCTACGTACCCACTCAGCCGCCATGAGCAGATCCTTGATTTGCGAGATTCATTCCCGGGAGCATCATACCTCTATGTGGACTCTGCGCCTCCATAGGGCGGGTGCTTATCAGCGGAGAAGCCGAATTCTCGGATGAAGAGTGTGCTCCAATGAAGGTTGTCATCCAGGTGTTTCCATTCTCGGATCCCACATCGATGTTGAGCGCTCGAGTGCTTAATCTTGCTGACACCGGGAAGTTTCGTTTGTTGATTGAATTCCCCAACCCTAGCTCGGCGGTAGTTCTCCGTTTTGAACAAGAGCAATCTGCTTCAACTTCTGATTGCGCTGTCCATTTAGATTGGGCAACAACTCCGTTACCCGAACCCTGAAAGGAGATTAATGCCAAGTTCCTTGCTAATGGTCGTTGGACTCCTACACATTTGTAAAGCGCCACCACCCTCGCCGAATTTCGCGCAAATCGGCTTGACGACAGCTTGCGGCTGGTCTTTTGGGGCAGCTTGGCACAAGTGGACAGTATACAAATAGCCTAGACCAGTTTTGTCGTCAGTACTTTGGGCTCAGACATAAGGTGATAGCCGACCAACTCAAGCTTGAATGGTGCTCGCCACCAAGGTCTCAGTATTGTGAAGCCGCACAAACCGGACGCCAGCTCGAATGATTATGAGGATGAGCAAAAGGGCATTCAATAGCCCCATAACGCGCATCGATCTCGATGCCTCTCCCATGAAATCATAGACTATTGGAAACTCCAGATAGGTAACCACTCCATACACGCAAATCAAAGCCATATCAAATCGGTCGCATGCAAGAAGAACTAAGAATGGCAAAATCCAGAGAGCCCACTGGGGAGAGTAGATACGCGCGAAAAGGATATAAGTAGCGATTGTCAGCAAAGACCAAGTCAGCAATTTTTGGAACGTATCGAGCCTGACAAACACAGCAAAACCGCCAACGCAAACTTGCAGCAGCAAAAAGATTGTTTTGAGCACTACATCAGAGTTATTGTAAAGTGGCAGAGCCCTCAGCATAGGGTCAATGAGCCCAGGAAGAGAATTGGGCTCGGTTACCCGACCAGCATGAAAGAGATAGGGCACTAGAAGCGCGTTTACACCTCCAGATAAATATGTAGGTAACACTAGACAAATGCAGACGACTCCATAAGTGATTACAAAGCGCAACAAAAGGATCTTGCGGGTTCGCCGGTAGAACATGAAAACTAGAATCGGCAAGACGAGGAGAACGGGATACCATTTCGTCAGCGTCGCCACTGCCAACAAGATTGCTGCAAATGACCATTTCTCTTCCCTAACTGCAAGCAAACTCAGCAGACATAATAGTGCGGGCAACACATCAGAATCGGTTGTATGTGAAATAGATGTATGCAGGAAGCAGCACGAGGAAAGTAAGATACTTTCGCTTACTTGGCAACATATAATCAAGGGTTAGTGCCAGACAGAGCAAAGCGCCGATCATCAGAGCTGAGAAGATGGCTGAATACTTTAGGTAGGCCACGTCCTGGTTGACATCAGTTACAGGAATGTGAATAATCCCAAAGAGAAATGTTGGCACCTGGGGATACTCACTGAAGACATCGCGGTAGGCCGCAGAATGCTCTGGCAGCCATTCTCCACGGACGAAATAGACTCTCCTATCGGAGTCATCGTTGAAGAACCGGATTCGAAGGCCTAGGTTTGCGCGGAAAATGCTCGAGCTGATCAGCCAGAACAAAAGCATTCCGGAGGCCAGTAGAAAATAGCGATTTCGGGAAGCAAAACTCGGGTTTTGTGCCTCAGCATGTTTTACCATATACGACCTCATTCAGAATTTTCACGTACACGTCTGTAACGCTCTTCCAGCTGAATCGCGTTAGGGCATAGGTTCTAAGGTGAGCTCTACGGGTGTTGAGCGCATCCATGTCATTCAGAGCTCTAAGCAGCACGCTTTCAATACTCGGCATTTCCGGGCGCAAAGCCAGGAATAAACCACGAACATGTTCATCAATCTCAAAGAGCGACTCTTCGGAGATGGCAACGGGGGTTCCGCAGGCGACGCATTCAGCCGCCGTAAGCGTAAACCCTTCGCCCTTTGAAGGATGAAGCAATAAATCCGCTGATGCATACAAATCCCTTAGTTCATTTTCGGACACATGCTCAAAGTAAGTCAGGTTCTGCATTTTCCAGTCAGCCGGTTTGTAATCGTCCGGTCGGCCAACCAACACCCAATGCCAGTCTGCATGTTTCTCAATCAATGACCGCAACAACCCCACGCCTTTGCGCTCGACCATCCGCCCCACGAAAAGAATCAGCGGCACAGAGGGATCGCCAGCGATGCGCGTTCGAGCTTTCACCCGCTGCGCTTCAGAGATCGGCGCATAGAAGTCGGTATCCACACCGAGCGGCACCACCTCGTACCGCGCTCTCGGGTTAATGTGGCGCATACCGTCACGAACATTGGCGGTAATAAAAACGAGCCGGTCGGCGCCCCTAAACATCAGGCGCCCGAAGGTCTGATAGCCTAATCGCTGAAGTGCACGCTTGTACGCCTGAGGATAGGGGATGGTCTTGGCGTATTGCGTGATCAGGATAGCTTTCCGGAGAAGCTTTGCGATCAAGAAGGCAAGAATGTTAATTGAGTAAAGGCAATCCTGGAGATGCACAACATCACACCACCTGATATTGTCATATAATTTCGCCCAAACTCCCGGATAGGGAAAAGGGCTAGGAAAACCAAGTCGCGCCTCTGCGATATTCCACGAACGGATCGGCACATCGCCTTCTTGAACCGATCTGCGCTTTGGCGGAACATCGGCGGCAACCCACCGCACTTCATGGCCGAGTGCCCGATAATGCTTCACCAGGTTGAAGGACACGATCTCGACGCCGCCAATATGCTCGGGATAGTAGTAATTGCCTATCAAGAGTATTTTCATAGGGAACACGGGATGCAACAAAACGAGCTAGAGACCCGGGCAGGATCATCCATGCAGACAACGAACATCCGACTAACACTCCTCAAGGCAGTTATTTTGGTATGGGCGATTCTGTGCCTATCCATCTTCATCCGATACCCGGGCAGCGGCAGCACTGTGCAAGGAAGCGCTCTGGAGAACTGGTCCACGCTGGGGTCAAAACTCGCGCGTGTCGACATTTTGAGCTATGCCGGCTCCACTTTGCTGGCCATAACCGGCATGCTGCTCTTTTGCGCAGCGTGCTTATGCGCCGGAGCCGGAGCCCTTTCGCAGCTCGATAACACGGAGGGGTTCAGCCCGGACGACATTCTAACGTCGCATGCCCGACTTGGAACTGCATTCATAATCGGAGGAGGGCTGCTCTCGGTAGTCTTCCTTACACTGGCGGAGCTCAGCCAGCTGAAGCCGCTCTTCGTGGCACTTGCAATGGCGATAGCAATCGGCGCTGGGATCGGGCCGCTCAAGGCGTTCCTCGTAAAGCACGGGTTTAGGCAGCAGCTCCGACACGCAACCGGGGCATTTGCGAACGAGAAACCGATTCTGCTGCTTACGCTGATGGTCATCCTTTTCAGCCTATTCTACGCGACGGCGCGGCTTAGCTACGATTCTGTTGCATTGTATTTTTCGGACGCAAAAATCACAGCGCTGACGCACTCCGTGCGATATTTCGTAGACGACTCATTCGTCGTGAGCCTTTTCCACACGAGCATACAGTACGCGGCGTTAATCGAGCTGTTCGGAGACCAGGCGGCCCGCCTGTATTCCTGGGCAAGCGGCATCATTTTAATGCTCTTCAGCCTGGCCCTGGCAAAGCAACTAGGGCTATCGAATAGAGGGCGAGTGGTGCTGCTTGCGATGATCGTGAGCACGACGGCAATCCTAGACCTGATGGGAGACGGCAAGATCGACCTTGCCAGCAGCGCGCCTGCCATGGCGGCTGCCTACTGGATGGTTGTGAATTCGGAGCGACGCTCGGTGAAAGTTTACGTGCTGACCGGATTTCTGGCGGGAATGGCAATGGCAGCGCGACCGTATAACATCTTCCTTGTGGGCGCGTTGATCGGCATATTCGAACTCCAGCGTGGACTGCTCCGCAGGCACGAGGAGCCATCACCAGCCTTGGGAGAGCTTGTCCGAGCCCTGCTCTGGACCAGCCTCGGCGCATTGCCTTGGCTTGGCTATCACCTTGCATCCAACTGGATTATTCTCGGCGACCCAATCGCGTTCATTCGGAATTATCAGAAGCTCAGCGCCGGGACGTGGCAGTGGTCCTTTTCGCCGAATGAAATATGGCTTTTCCGGCTGATCTATCCGATCACAGTCACATTCTTGAATACGCCCCAGAGCCTGGGTTCGATCTCACCACTTTTCATCGGACTTATCCCGCTCGGACTTCTCAAGAGCGTGCGAGATCGGGCCAAGGTCACCGGTCCGCTTGCGCGTCTGGTCTCAGCAACCGTCCTGACGCTTCTTGCGTGGATCCTTTTGACATTCATGGTGTTCGAAATTCGGTACGTGATGTTCCTTTGGGTCATCCTGTTCATACCTGTGGCAGCGCTGATAGCGAGCGCACTCGAGAATGTCGATGCACTGCTGAGAGTCTTCGTGCGATGCGGCATGATCATACTTCTAGGGTTCCTCGCAATCAGGGCCATCTACATCTCGATAGACGCGTACTCGCCACTCGATAGGCAAGGAAACGCTCATTGTCGCGACCTAGCGGCATGCGAACTGCTGACGCCGATCAATGAGACCGCTCACGCGGGAGAGCGTGTACTTACTCTGGGCGCGTTCCGGTATTACCTGAGGACGGACCTGTTTGCCTGCTCAACTACTGAACCGGAATACTCGCGGCTCGAAGAGCTATCGCGAACTGACAATATCGCGTTCTGGACAGAGGTGTACCGGGATGGCTATCAGTATGTGGCTTATGAAAGCAACTACAGCATGCGGCACTTATACCTGGGAATGATCCCGAACCCATACAATACACCGGCGTGGCTGAATCTGGAACCGATATTTGGCAAGCCTGGCGATACCGAAGTCACATACGAGCTAAAGGCGACCAACCCGCCGATGGGAGTGGAGAAGCAGTGCAAACTTGTTGGCGGCACCTGGCAAGTAGAGTCCTCGGATACAACACAAAACTGAGTACGGCTGCGGAGTTCGCGGTCAGCAGTGTAAATGAAAAATCTCCCGGCAAATTTGCCGGGAGATTTTTGGGCACGTCTACAGCTCGCAAATTAGCTGGTGATGCTCGGGGCGGGAGCCTTTGAGCGCATGATGGCCCAGGCCAATGCTCCCAGGAGGATCAGCGCAACCACCCAAACGATGACGAGCGTCACACCGGTGGCGCCCTCGTAGAGGACGATGATCGGGGCGATGATGACCGAGACCAGGTTAACCACCTTGATCATCGGGTTCAGCGCGGGACCGGCTGTATCCTTGAAGGGATCGCCGACCGTGTCACCGACCACGCCGGCCTTGTGGCGCTCAGAGCCCTTGCCGGTATTCTTCTTGATATCCTTCGGCTCGTCTTCGATGAGCTTCTTGGCATTGTCCCAAGCGCCGCCGGAGTTATTGAGGAAGACCGCCAGCAATTGGCCGGAGATGATGATGCCAGCCAGGAAACCGCCGAGGGCCTCGACCTTGAAGCATCAGGCCAACGACAATGGGGGTGAGGATACCGAGCAGAGCGAGCGAAACGAGTTCCTTCTGCGCAGCAGTGGTGGAGATGTCAACCGCCTGACGGTAATCCGGCGGGATCTTGCCTTCGAGCACGCCCAACTTGAACTGCCGACGCACTTCCAAGCACGATCAGAGAAGCCGCGCGCGACACCGCCTGGATGGCGAATGAGGAGAAGAGCCACGGAAGTGCGCCGCCGATCAGCATGCCGATGAATACCTGCGGGATATCGACACGAATGCCGACGGCCTGCATGCGCTCGGCTACCGGAACGCCAACGCTGGCCTGGGCGGTGGAAACGTCGACCAGGAAGGAGCCGAAGAGGGAGACGGCGGCGATCACAGCCGAGCCGATGGCTACGCCCTTCGTGATGGCCTTCGTGGTATTACCGACCGCGTCGAGGTCAGCCATAATCTGCTGGGCATCGCGGGTGGCCTTGTCGGACTGGCCGGACCAGGACATTTCGCCGATGCCGTTGGCGTTGTCAGAAATGGGTCCGAAGGAGTCCATGGCGACGTTGTTGCCGGTGAGGGTCAACATGCCGATGCCGGTCATGGCAACGCCGTAGAGGATATAGGTAGTGCGAGCCGTCACATCTGCGCCAGGGACAGAGCCGAAGATGAAGATGGAGGCGAGAATCGTGAGGGCGATCACGATGACCGACCACACCGACGACTCAAATCCGATGGAGATGCCCTGCAAGATCAGAGTGGCGGGGCCGGTATCAGCAGCTTTCTTGATGTCGTTGACCGGTGAGGCGTGTGTGCCGGTAAAGTATTCGGTCAGGCGATCGATCACGATAGCCAGAAGCACACCGACGCCTACCGCAGACGGGGGCCGCCACCAGCCACCCAACTTGGGATCCTGGAGATACAGGAAGCCGGCGATGAAGAACAGCACCGCCGAAATCACGGCCGATGAAAGGAATCCACGGAAGATAGCGGCCATAGCGTCGCCACCCTTGCCGGGGCCGCCGCGGACCAGGTAGGTTCCGATGATCGACGAGAGAACGCCGATGCCGCGGACGATCAAGCGGGAAGATGATCCATTCCAGCCGACCGGTGAGGCGCCAGAGCGCCAGACCAAGGATCAAACCGGAGACGATCGTGACTTCGTAGGACTCGAAGATATCGGCGGCCATACCGGCGCAATCGCCGACATTGTCACCGACGAGGTCTGCGACCACGGCGGGATTGCGGGGATCATCCTCAGGGATGCCAGCCTCGACCTTGCCAACGAGGTCAGCGCCAACATCCGCGGCTTTGGTGAAGATGCCACCGCCGACGCGCATGAACAGCGCAAGCAACGTACCGCCAAAGCCGAAGCCCAGCAGTGCGTCAGGAGCTGCGATGCCGAGGAAGATGAAGATCAGTGTGCCGCCGAGGAGGCCGAGGCCATCGGTCAGCATGCCGGTGATGGTGCCGGCGCGGTACGCAATGCGCAGCGAGTCAGCGAATGAACGCCGGGAGGCCGAAGCCACGCGGACATTGGCCTGCACTGCCATGCGCATGCCGATCTGTCCAACGGTGAGCGAGAAGGAGGCTCCCATGATGAAGGCAACGGCGCGTGCTACACCGATGATGAGGCGGACCTGATCGGGCGTATATGTCTTGAAGACCTGCAAGGCTTCCGCCGACGGCGGCGACGATATAGACCGACAGGAACAATGCGAATGTCAAAATGATGATGAGGGGCAGGATGGAGCGCAGTTGCTTCTTAAGGTAGGCGTCAGCGCCATCCTTGATCGCTCCCCAAACCTCCTGCATTTTTTCCGTGCCCTTATCCTCTCGAAGGATCTGAGAGCGAAGAACGAGCGCGTAGAGCAGACCGATAATGGCAATGCCAAATACGGTCCAAATCGCGATCGCCTCCAATGATGTAAGTCCTTGCATTGCGTACATTTGGGTTCATTCCTCCCGAAATATTATGAATTAATTACACCCGCGGGTGACAAATATATGGGCAGACCGCAATCTGCCCGAGCGTCGTCCGTTAAGCAGAAGGATTTTACAGGCGCGATGAGTTTGTGTCAAGAACGGGGAGATATTAAGTCCGGGGTAAAAGCAGCATGAAGCTTGCATGAGCCGGCAGGCGAAGGGAGTTCCAAGGGCGGATGGCGATGTGGTTCGACCTACCGAAGCGCCGGGCGAGCCTAAATGGGAGCGCGCCAGGTGATGATGGGATGGCGGAAAGTTCCGTGTGTTACAATCCGTGACTTGTTGACAGCGGGCAGTTTATTTGATAAACTAGATAAATATTGCCGAAGATAGGAGATCTCATGTTACAAGAAATCGACATTAAGACAATCACCCTTACGCCCGCCGCATCCAAAGCGGTCAGTGACATAATGACCGAGCGAAAACTTGAAGGATACGCGCTGCGCGTGTACCTTTCGAGTGGTGGTTGCTGCAGCGGGGTCAGCTTCGGCATGGCGCTCGACAACAATATTCGCGATGTGGATAAGACGTTCGATGCGGATGGCGTCAGAGTCGTCGTGGACGAGGTTTCCATGGACTACCTGCAGGGCGCAAAGATCGACTTCGTGAACGATCCGGAACGGGGCGCGGGCTTCCTGGTGGATAGTCCGGCGGCGCAGCAGGCACATGCCCACGAGCATGGCGAAGAGGGGTGCGCGTGCGGCGGATCCTGTTCGTGCAACAACTAAAGAGCCGGCTACTTACGGATAAGAAAAAGGCCTCGGAGATGATCTCCGAGGCCTTTTGTTTTGGGCTAGCGCGAGCGGTCAGCGGCCGCGGAGGAACGAGATCATAGTGCCAAGGGCGCCAACGACCGCGAATCCGAAGATGAGCAGGCCAATGGGGATACGCCCGGCACGTTGACCCTCATCCACGAAGGTGGGAATGGCGAGTGGCGCGGCGGGAGTGAATGTCGGAAGGCGGGTGGCATTTTCTGCGGGGATGTAAGCTGCCGCAAGGGTCGGGTCAATGGTGGGAGTGGACGCGGCGGTAGGAGTGGGTGGAACATCAACCAGAGGCAGGCTGGCGCCCCCGGTGCCGTTCAGCGAAACATAGAGGGCGTAGACCCAGCCGATGGAGCCGGGCACGCCATCATAGCGGATCATGATCCAGTTGTCATCGCCGCGCGCCCGACCGAGGGCGGGCGCTTTCGTGCCAGTGAGCAGGATGCCGATGGCAGGATAGTTGAAACTGCCAGGGCCGGCGTATACATCGATCTGTTCGAGACTGGGGTCGACAGAGACCGTTGGGCCGCTGGGCGTGCCGGTGACGGTCGGAATGGAGCCCGTCGGTTGCTGGGCAGAAACCGGGGGCTGCGCAGGCAAGGCCAAAGCCAGCAAGAGCAGCAGGCCGACCAAAGATGCGAGCGAGATAGACTTGCGAAGGGACATCAGCGCCGACCGAAGAACGATATCCCGAGAACCGCGGCGCCGACCAGCGCAATGATGCTGATGGCTATGCCCATGGGAAAGCCACCCGAGCCTTCACCGGAGTTCGCGAATGCAGGCACCGTAAGCGGCGGGGGCGGGGTAAAGGTCGGCAGACGGGTCTGGGTGGGCTCAACGCTGAAGGCCGCGGCGAGCGTAGGATCGATGGTCGCTGTCGCGAGCTGTTGAGGCGTGGGAGGCGGCTCAACCTCAGGAAGGAAACCCGGGGAAAGAGTCACGAAAGCGGTATAGACCCAGCCCGTTCCACGCGCACCGCCCGCAAAGGAAATCTCGATCCATTCGTGGATAAGGGGAAACGCCAATGGCGGGAGCCGTCTCGCCAACGCCCAGGCGGCCAATGACCGGATAAATTACGCTGCTCGGCCCGGAGCGGACGTTAGCGCCCTCTTCCTGAGCAGTAACAAACGGCGCAGAACCGCCTGGCAATGGCGTATCTGTGACGCCCGTCTGCGCCTGGACTGAGACACTGCCGGCCAATGCGAGAGCAACACCGAGAAGAGACGCGGCAAAGCCCATCCAAGCACTGAATTGAAACCAGAATCGCTGCATAACGTAGGTTAGAGTGAAAGGGAAATCGCTTCGCGATTATAATCGATAACATGGACCAGAAATTCTTGCACGGCGACTTGAAACCACTGGACCTTGCCCAGTCACTACTCGGGGAGTTCAACCGGGGTAACCTGCGAGCACAGCTTGTGCAACAGCCGGACGGCGTGGCTGTCCAGATCGCCACACGGCCGGGGGCTGCATCCGGAGGACAGACCGCCATCACGGTTACATTCCAGGAAGCACCGGACGGGGTGATGATACGCCTGGGGCAATTGGAATGGTTCAGCACAGCCGCATCTTTGGGACGGACGACGATGGCTGCGCTGATCAATCCGTGGAACCTGCTCGGCCGGCTGGATGATATCGCGCAGGATGTACAGAACCTTCAGCTCACCGAGAGGGTGTGGAATGAGGTGGAGCGCGCCGCGCGTGCGGCCGGCGCGACGCGTGAGCTATCGGCAAGGCTGCGACGCGTGAACTGCGCCTACTGCGGAGTGGCGAATGCAATCGGAGAGGCATCGTGTATCGCGTGCGGCGCCCCGCTGGGAAATGCGCAACCGGGGACGTGTTCCAACTGCGGATTTATCGTAACGACCGGTGAGGCAAAGTGCCCGAACTGCGGGCATATTCTCTGAACCCAAAGACTCCTGCGATGACAAACGGCGCGGCATGGACTAAAACAGTTCATGCCGCGCTGATGCTTATTCCGCTTTGAGGGAGAGAGCCGAAGTTCTAATTAGGGTCAAAGAGCCCCACGCTATATGAAACAATCGCTTAGCTTGTATAGAACGGCTGCCGGCTTGCAGAACGTATGCGCCGGAGGCAGTATAATCATCCAGGCAGGCTAAGCGGCAAATAAATCTTCAAGATCTCGAAGCGCGCCTCCAGGCACTTATCGAGGTGCGCCTAATCAGCGTGCTACCGGGGCAGAAAGCAGAAGATCTCCTGGTTCAAAAGCTCACAGGCGCGATGCACACGAGCGCTGTGGCGGATGAACGCGGGAGACTTATCGCGCCGAATGTCTACACGCTGCTGGCTCATCCAGATTCGATTGCGTATTGGAAGAACCCGAAGCTGCTCGAAACGCTGATCGATATTCTGAAAGCCGCGGCAAAGCAGGGAGATGTAAGATTCGAGTTCCCACCGAGCATTACAATTGCCGAGGATGCAGCGGTGGCGCCCGGCGATTTCAATTTGATCGCATCGTTTAGAGCGGCAGCGGTTGGAGAAACCAAGGATCTGAAGGCAAACATGGAAAGTGATCCTACCGAGCACGAGAGCGACGGTATTCCAGAGAGCGCGTTCGTCATCGTGGAGGGAGTGAAAGTGGTGCAGCTCAACGAGCCGGTGGTCAATATCGGCCGGCGGCTCGACAATACGATCGTAGTGGATGATCCACGCGTCTCCCGTAACCATGCGCAACTTCGGGCTATCAAGGGACGCTTCGTCCTGTTCGATCTCAACTCCACCGGGGGCACGTTCGTCAATGGGCAACGGGCCAACCAAACTATACTGTATCCGGGCGACGTCATATCGCTGGCGGGCGTGTCTTTAATCTTTGGGCAGGATAATCCCCATATCCGGCCCGACCTTTCGGATACAACGCCGGGCACGCCGGCCAGCGCCAACCGCTCGACGGCGGTCATCCGTACAACTGCCTCCCACGCCAAAAAAGAGAAAATGAGTGGTCAGCTCGTCCTGGTTCTACGCGTCATCCTTGCCATAGCTTTATATCTGTTTCTATGCCTGGCGCTTTGGATGATCTGGGAGGATCTGAAGAGAGCCGGCTTCCGCGCCATTCGCCCGAAGGTGCCCCCTATCCGCCTGGAAGTTCAGAGCGCAGAATGCAGATCCGGTCTTCCGTGCATTCTCGCAGAACGAGGTCACCGTAGGGCGCGACCCGGTATGCGAGATCCGAATCGAGGATGAGGCCATGTCTGCACGGCATGCCAAGTTCAGCTTTCATCACCGGCAGTGGTGGGTCGAGGACCTGCATTCGACCAATGGGACCGCGTTGAACCAGGTAAGGTTGACGACCGCGGCCGTGCTCACGAATGGCGATGAAATAAAGTGCGGAGAAGCCAGGCTGGTCGTGAACCTGAGCGTGGATAGCATGCCAGTGCAAGCCGGGGCCAATGAGGAGTGACATGACTGAAAACGTGGATCTGGCGATCATCGGAGGCTCAGGCCTCTACAACATCGGCGGCTTGCAAGCAATCGATGAATACTTTCCTGAAACTCCATTCGGCAAGCCGAGCGCGCCGATCGTGATCGGAGCGCTTAACGGGCGCAGGCTGGCTTTCCTGGCGCGGCACGGGCTGGGTCATCACCTTAGCCCTTCGGAAGTTCCGTATCAAGCCAACATCTTCGCCCTGAAACTGCTGGGCGTGGAGCGAATCGTCAGCGTGAGTGCGTGCGGCTCGCTCCGACAGGACTACGCGCCCGGGAATATCGTCATTCCGGACCAGCTCTTCGATAACACGAAGAACCGGCCGAGAAGCTTCTTTGGTGAAGGGCTCGTGGCACATGTGGGCGTGGCCGACCCGTTCTGCGATGACCTATCCCTGCAGCTTGAACAGGCGGTGCGCGCCACCGGAGCGACGGTTCATGCGGGGGGCACCCTTGTCACAATGGAAGGGCCACGATTCTCCACCAAGGCTGAGTCCAATGCGTACCGCGGGTGGAACATGTCGCTGATCGGCATGACGGCCTGCCCGGAAGCCTTCCTGGCGCGTGAGGCAGAGATCTGTTATGCCGCGATGGCACACGTCACCGACTACGACGTGTGGCATGTAAGCGAGGCGCCGGTGACAGTCCAGATGGTCATCGAGATATTGAACAAGAACACCCAGATCGCGCAAGAGGCGCTCGTAAAGCTGGTGGGCGGATTGGATACCGTCCGTCGCTGCAACTGCGGAAATGCACTGGCAGGCGCGTTGATCACGCAGCGCGACCGGATCCCGGCCGCGACGCTACAGAAATTGAGTCCACTGATCAAGAAATATATAGGGGACTAGAGGTATGGCGAGCGCAGACGCGCCCCGCCCGAGCCGGCAGCCAACGCGGGGCGTGGGCTGCCTGTTGCTGATCGCGATCATTGTGACCACCTGCTTGATCTATATCATCAGCCCGGTCACAACCAGCACGGATTCTGCGTGGAGTTTCCATGTGGCCGCGAGCCTGCTGCAGCAACACAACATCGACCTGGATGAGTATCGCAGCTTAATGAATTTGCAGATCGACTACCGGTTGAGGCAGGTGGGCGGGCACGTCTACTCCTATTACCCAATCGCCACCCCACTGCTGGTCACGCCGGCAGTCTGGGCAGTGAACAAAATCTATCCGCTGGTATACCCCACCGACTTCTATACTTATTTGGATCAGCACGCACCGGATGCCCGAACGGCGAGGCTTGAGAAACTGATGGCGTCGGCGATCGCGGCGCTGGCAGCTGGGCTGATTTATCTGATCGCCCTGCGCGAGCTTGGAGCGGGAAAAGCGCTGGCGGTAGCTCTTATCTTCGCATTTTCCACGTCGATGTGGTCCACGGCGAGCCGGGCGTTGTGGCAGCATGGTCCATCGGCGCTGTTCCTATCGGCAGCGCTTTACCTGACCCTGCTTGCCACACAGAGGGGCGCACTTTTCCTGTGGATCGGCTTACTCCTGGGATTTGCGTATCTCATTCGGCCAACGAACAGCCTGGCGGTGGGCTTCTTCGGCCTTTACATCCTAGCTCAATCAGCGGAAGCACGTGTGGCTGTACATTGCCGGATTGGGCCTTGTGCTTATTCCTTATATGGCACAAAACTGGATCAGCTATGGGAATATCTTTCCGCCTTACTCCTATCAGCTGTTCGAGAGGTTTGCGACGCCGAAGGTGTTTGGCGAGGCGCTCGCGGGCACACTCATCAGCCCGGCGCGAGGACTTTTGATCTTTTCATCGGTCTTTCTGTTCAGCATCTACGGAGCGTACCTGCGGCTGAGAAGTAAACTCTCGCTTGCAAACCTGGACTGTTATGTGGCGGGCATCATCCTGGCACATTGGATCACCACGTCGCTGTTCGAGGATTGGGGAGGGGCATGGTCAATCGGGCCACGGTACTTCGTCGACATTATCCCCTTCCTCGTATATTTTCTGATGCCCGTGCTAAAAGCGCAGGTGCTTGCCGCGCCGGCGTGGAGGTATGCGTTCATTACGAGCATCCTGCTGAGCACATTGATCCAATGGCATTGTTCCACAAGCATCTACCCGTTCATGTGGAACGGCAAGCCACGTGCGCTGGTGGAAGCGCCCGAAAGAAAGTGGGATTGGGGCGATCTGCAATTTTTGCGCGGCCTATGTCGGAACGATCCACTGGAAGGCCGGGCGCCAGCCTGCTGGTTTGAAGCCCATGACTGACGACCGCGAGAGCCGCCTGCTCAGCGCAGCGACCCTGTTCCTGGCATTGTATTCGCTAGTGCTGACGCTGGCGCCCGCGGTGCGCGCCCACACCTGGGCCGTGACCTATCGATACTCGCACTGGATCGGATTTGCCGTATGGGCGGGAGGCATCTTCGCGGCACATCGGATCGCGGCGCGGCAGTTGCCGGACCGGGACCCGTACCTGCTGCCGCTTGCTGCGATGTTGAGCGGATTGGGCCTGCTTACGGTGTGGCGGCTGGAACCAGGGTTGGGACTGCGACAGGCGCTTTGGCTGGCGGTGAGCCTTGCGGCCTTCATCGGGACTTGCATTTGCGCCCCGGAAGCTTGGATATCTGCGGCGATATAAGTATCTATTGCTGGGCGGAGGCCTGGCGCTGACGGCGCTTACGCTGCTGCTCGGAACCAACCCAGCTGGCTTCGGGCCGCGACTCTGGCTGGGATGCTGCGGATTCTACTTGCAGCCATCCGAGCCGCTCAAGCTGCTTCTGGTAGTTTACCTGAGCGCATACCTTGCCGACCGGCTCCCGTTGAAATTGCGCTTTTTTCCAATGCTGGCCCCGACGGTATTCGTGACCGGCCTGGCAATCCTGCTGTTGATCGTGCAGCGCGATCTTGGAACGGCCAGCATCTTTATCCTTCTCTACACGGCGGTGCTTTTCCTTGCGACCAACCGGCGGCGCGTACTGGTGGCGACAGCAATCGCTCTGCTGCTAGCTGGGTTGACCGGGTTCTTCTTTGTCGATGTCATCCACGCGCGGCTTGAGTCCTGGATCAATCCATGGAACGACCCAAGCGGAGGATCGTACCAAATAATCCAATCGCTCATTGCCATTGCCAATGGAGGCACTCCGGGACGCGGTCCCGGGATCGGGAATCCGACCCTCGTTCCGGTGGCACACTCAGACTTCATCTTTTCGGCGATCGGAGAGGAATTAGGCTTAGCCGGCAGCCTGGCGCTGCTGGCGATATTCGCGTTGCTGCTTTCGCGGGGTCTGATCGCATCCATGCGCGCGCCCGATAGGTTCAGGCGTTACCTTGCAGCGGGGCTGACAGGATATCTCGGGCTGCAAGCGCTGGTAATCATTGGCGGCAATTTGCGCCTGCTGCCGCTCACGGGCGTAACACTGCCGTTCGTGTCGTATGGGGGATCTTCCCTTCTCACCTCGTTTGTTGCCGTGGCTCTGCTTAGCATTATCAGTGACCAGGCAGACCAGGAGCCAGCACCGCTTGAATCGGTGCGGCCCTACATACTGATCGCGGGGATGCTGGCAGCAGGGATTCTGGCTGCGGGGCTTGGCTGATGCATGGTGGGCCGTTGCCCGTGCCCCTGACCTGCTGGCTCGAACCGATAACCCGCGGCGGGCAATTGCGGACCGGTTCGTGCCGCGAGGCGCCATACTGGACCGAAACAACCAACCTATCGATGTTACACGTGGTACAAGCGGGAGCTTGGAGAGATTCTATGGTTATCCATTGCTTGCGCCAGTCACTGGCTACACGCACCGGATATATGGACAGGCTGGCTTGAAATCATCGCTCGATCCCTACTTGCGCGGCATTCAGGGTAATCCCAGCAGCGTGATCCTATGGGATTATCTTCTGTATGGCACGCCCCCGCCCGGCCTGAACGTTCGCTTGAGCATCGACCTGAGACTCCAGAAAGAATCCGATGATCTTCTTGGGGATCTGAAGGGGGCGGTCGTGCTGCTCAACGCGCAGACCGGCGAGGTGCTCAGCATGTCGTCGCATCCCACTTATGATCCGAACAAGCTGGATCAGATCGGCGCGCTGCTTCCAAAAGATGAGCATGCGCTGCTGCTGAATCGGGCTGCGCAGGGGCTGTACCCGTTGGGGACAGCCGGACCTGCTTTCTCAGCGGCGTCGGGTCATCCGGATCAGCCCACGGAGGCCGACCTCGTGGAACTGTATCAAAAGCTGGGCTTGTATTCGACGCCCGAACTGCGGATGCCGGTCGCCAGCGCGATGAACAGCAGCGGCATTCAAAGCCTGCGCGTCAGTCCACTGCAGATGGCGATCGCGGCTTCCACATTGAGCAACAAGGGCGTTCGACCGGTAGCCCGTATTGCACTGGCGGTAGATACTCCCCAGCAAGGCTGGGTGATCCTGCCAGCGGTGGGCCAGACGCACCAGGCAATCGCGCCCGAGCTTGCAGACCAAACCGCGTCCCAGTATGCAGCTCACAACGGAACTTATTGGCAATGGACGGGGCTGGCGCGAGCCGGTAACGAAACCGATACATGGTTCCTGGCGGGCACCCTGCCGAACTGGAAAGCAACGCCGCTTGGACTGGCGGTATTAGTCGAGGGTAATTACCCGCTTTCGGCGCAGCGCATCGGACAGCAGTTGATCCAGTCTGCGATGAGCCCGTGACCGGAGCACGGAAAGCGCCAATGCTTCCATCGGCGCGAAGCAGCAAAACAAAAGGCCCGCTCGATGAGCGGGCCTTCCCTGTTCCCAACGCAATTTAGGTGCCGTCGTCGACATCCTTGGTGTTGTAACCGGGGCCTTCCTTGAAGAAATCGTAGTTGGGCTTGATATCCGGCGTGAGATCCACCGTTTCACCGGCAGCAAGCTGGCGAGTAGTCTCGAGGACAATGGGCTTGCCAAAATGGTTCGTGCCTTCGAAGTGGCCGGTTAGATCTTTCGTGCTAATGTACTCGCCGCCTTTGGCGGTATAAGCCGAGGGGACTTCATCTTCAGGGAAGATTGCTGCATAGGGGCATTCGGGGATGCACGCGCCGCAGTCGATGCAGGTGTCCGGGTCAATGTAAATCCAAGGCCATTGATCTTTGGGAAAACCGGGGACCATGCACTCAACGGGGCACACTTCAATACAGCCGCGATCGCGAACACACAGGCTGGTGATGATATGCGTCATCGTTTCTCTCCTTTTGCGAAATTAGCAACCCAGATTGCCCATTATATCCCCCGCTTTGGAGGTTGCGCAAGGCCGTGAGAAAAGAACAAGCAAGAGAAGAGCGCCGACTGGCAAGGGCGCAACGACGGCAGAGAAAGACAAGGAGGACGGAGATCGGGGGAACCGACGATGAATGTTGGAACAAAAAAGAAGCATGGATCAGAATCCATGCTTCATGGTAAGCGGTGCAAAGCGGCTACTTATTTCGCGGCGAAGCGACTCGCGACCGTATCCCAATTGATCACGTTCCACCAGTTGGTTACGTATTCCGCGCGGCGATTCTGATACTTGAGATAGTAAGCATGTTCCCAAACATCGATGCCCATCAGCGGAGTAGATCCATCCGAAAGCGGATTGTCCTGGTTGGCAGTTGAGACTACCGCCAAACCGCTGCCCTTGCGAACCAGCCAGGCCCAGCCGGACCCAAAGCGGGTATTCGCGGCCTTTTCAAATTCTGTCTTGAAGGCGTCGAAGGATTTGAAGGATGAATCAATGGCCTTTGCGAGCTCAGCCTTGGGCATGCCGCCTGCCTTGGGTCCCATGATCTCCCAGAACATATTGTGATTCCAAGTGCCACCGCCATGATTGCGCACAGCCATGCGGATGTCCTCGGGGACTGCGTTGAGATCGCCCAGGAGCGATTCCAGCGATTTGCCGGCCAGCTCGGGATGCTTATCGATGGCGGCGTTCAGGTTCGTCACATATGCTGCATGGTGCTTGTCATGGTGAATGGTCATGGTCTGCGCATCGATGTAAGGCTCCAGTGCGTCGACAGCGTACGGAAGTTTAGGAAGCTCGAATGCCATGTTGCTCTCCTTGGATGATGAGTTCGTCTCTGCGATGTAGATGTTTATGACCTTAATCGGCAAAATTGTAGTATCGCAGTCTACGGGTGTCAAGAAACTGAGGCGATCATTAATAATTCGCTTATGCTGTGCGCAGGTGCACAATTCTGCGCGCGGCGAGGGTATACTCCGTGAAATCCTTGCGCAAACGCACTATCCATGAACCAAATGCCGACACGCTTACTCACATCGTCCGCCATCTTCATTGCGATCCTGGCTGTATCGACCGCCTCGATATTTATCCGATTCGCACAGCAAGACGCGCCATCCCTGGCGATCGCGGGGCTGCGCCTCATGTTTGCCAGCATCCTGCTGGCGCCACTTGCGCTAACTCGCTACCGCAGGTCAGCTCGCGGCGCTGACGCGGAGAGAACTACTCTTCGGGGTCGCTTCCGGATTGTTTCTGGGGCTGCACTTTGCCACATGGATCACGTCACTTGAGTACACGACCGTGGCCAGTTCGGTCGTGCTGGTAAGTACTGGCCCGCTGTGGGTGGCGTTAGTTTCCCCGTTTTTCCTGAAAGAGCGATTGTCGTCCGGGGCATTTGCCGGGCTGGGGCTGGCACTCCTGGGCGGAGCGATCATTGCCGTCTCAGGCGGCTGCAGATGGCACAATGGGTTGGTGTGTGAGAACATGACACAGGTGCTTGGGGGGACGGGCCTGCGAGGGGATGCGCTCGCGCTCGCGGGCGCCTGGGCGGTGACCGGCTACCTGATCATCGGACGACGACTGCGAAGTCAAGATCGACCTGGTGCCGTATGTATTTCTAGTGTATAGCGCGGCCGGGCTGAGCCTGCTGATCGCGATGTGGATACTGCGGGTGCCGGTCATCGGGTTCAAGCCGATCACCTACGTCTGGCTGATCCTCCTGGCACTCGTGCCGCAACTGATCGGGCATTCGACATATAACTGGGCGTTGAGATTCCTGCCTGCAGCGATCGTGGCTCTGACCACACTGGGAGAGCCCATCGGCTCGGCCACCCTGGCGTACTTTTTGCTGCATGAAACGCCGACGATCACCGTGCTAGCCGGCGGTGTGTTGATCCTGCTGGGCATCTACCTGGCAGTGAGAGCACCGGCCAAAACCGAAGACAACACCCGCATAGAGGTGAAATGCATGGAAGGCTTAAGCCCGCAAACGTGGCAACTTGTCCAGGCGATATTTCCTAATGAAGCGGAGACCGTGGGTAGAATCCTGGCAAACCAATGCGGAAAAAACCTGCCCTTCTGCCAAAACAGCGACGAATATCAACTGGAACGCGTACGGTTTGCGGCGCTGAAGATCAGCGAAGGGAATCTGGAGATGTTCGAGAGAGCGGTGGACATGGCAAAACAAGATTGGCGAGATGAGCTGGTGTGGGCAGGCTTTGCACAGACGCTGACCGCCCACGCGAAATGGGCAGCGGAGATGCTGGACCAGGATATGAAACTACCTGCGCATCTATACCTAGAGCAGCTCGGCATCCCCTACGAGGCGCGCAGTTTTCCTCCGAATACGGACAAGGGAGCCGCGTCGGTGGCGCACACGCTCGGATTCCCGGAGCGACAGGCGATAAAGACCCTGATATTCCAAGCCGACACAGGCGAGTGCGTGCTCGTGATGCTAGGCGGCGACCAGTCCGCCATCTCCGGCAACTTGAAGAAAGCAATCGGCTCGCGAAACATCCGCATGGCTGCGCCAGAGATCGTAAAGGAGACAACCGGTTACGTGATCGGATCCATCCCCCCGTTCGGCTGGCAACCGGAGGGATTCAGGTCCTTCCTTGAGCACTCCCTGTTGAACGAACCAATCCTGGGAGTGGGAGCGGGCCAGTGGGGAAATGAAATCATGATCTCTCCCGCAGACCTGGTACCGCGCGGCCAATGCCATCGTTGTAAACCTTACCAATGCAGGAGCACCGATCGTCCTTTCCTAAAGGAAGCCAAACCAAAGCCATGCCAAAAAAACTGCTGGAAGTCAGACCTTCCGCGATCCAAGGGCTGGGCGCCTTCGCGTCCGAGCCCATCAGGAAGGGTGCCCGTATCATTGAATACACCGGCGAGCGCATCACGCACGCGGAAGCGGACCGCCGCTACGATGATGATGCGACCGAACATCCGCGCGTGCTGCTGTTCACAGTGGACCGCCGGACCGTGATCGATGGCGGCGTAGGCGGCAACGAGGCACAATACATCAACCACTCGTGCGAGCCGAATTGCGAAGCCGTGACACAAAGAGGGCATGTTTACATCCAGGCGCTGCGAGACATCGCCGCCGGCGATGAACTACTGTACGATTACAACCTGACGCGCCATGCCGACGATGCAGATGGCCTGGAAGAACGGTATGCTTGCCACTGCGGCGCACCAACCTGCCGCGGCACCATGCTGGCGCCCAAGGAAATAGCAAAAAAGAAAAAACGGCGAACAGCTGCCCGTCCATAATAAGGTAGAATCAAGGGGATGTTTAAGCGTGCCTCAACTCCAAGTGACTCATCCAACTCCGTACAGACTGTAGAGCGTATCACCTCCGTGCTGGGGCCAGGGGTCATCTGGCATGGCGCTGTGAGCGGCTCGGGAGGGGTGCGGATCGAAGGGGCTTTCGAGGGCCAGATCGCATTGAGGGGGATGCTGGTGGTAGGCGAAACAGGGCGCGTTACATGCGAGAACGTGCGAGCCAATACAGTGGTGGTAGCAGGAGCAGTACGAGGAAATATAACAACACAGAAGCTCGAAATCCGATCGACCGGCCGCGTGTGGGGAGACGTGGTTACAACGGCATTCGTTACTGACGAAGGGGCCTTCCTGCGCGGGCAAATCCGCATGGAGGAGAGCGTGGATCTGGACCTGGAGGCCGGAACCGAGCCCGCGCCTGCTGAGATGCCACCTGCAGAGGCAAGTCCGGAGCCGCCGGTTGCTGCACAACCGCAGCCCAAGCTTGACGATACCGGCTCCCTCGTGCGAAAAAAGAAGAATGCCACATAGAGGAGACTCGGCCCTAAAGGTCACGACGGCCTTTAGGGCCTTTTGACGAAAATGAGATATAGCGAGCTGAAAATCGAGACGCAGAGACAAGCCCCGGCACGCGCGCGAACCGAGGGCGCAGGGTTTCTTGGACGCGCTGGCTACGTCAGAGGCGATGGCGAGCTATCGCCTCTTGGACGAAGGATGTACGCGCGGCTGGAAGAACTTGCGCAGAAGACCGCACCGGCGGAATTTTTCGCAGCGCTGGAGCTGCCGATCATCGCGGGAGAGGGCGGGGAATTCTTCTACGGAATCTCCGGGGGACGAACAGAAGTGCTGCAATGCGCTGAATGCCATTACGCAGCGCGTAGAGAAATCGCGCGTTCAAGGAAAGCCGCCCCGCCGGTCGAAGCGCCTGAGCCAATCGAGAAGGTGGAGACTCCGGACAGCAACACAATTGAGGCATTGGCGCGCTTCCTGGGAATCCCGAAAGAAAACACCGCGAAAGCCCTGATGTATACACGCAAGGCGGACGGGAAATTCATTTTCGTGGTGGTGCGCGGGGATATGCAACTCAGCGAAGCGAAACTCATGGAACAGGTTGGGGAGGTGCGGCTTGCGACGCTGGATGAGATCAAAGCGGCAGGCGCCGCGCCGGGATATGCATCACCAATCGGCCTTACAGGAGCGGTCATTGCCGTTGACGACCTGATCCCATTATCGCCGAACCTTGCGGCAGGAGCGAATGAAGCCGGCTTTCATTTCAAGAACACAAATTACGGGCGCGATTACACGGCAGAGATCGTGGCGGATCTGAGCATGCCGGAAGATGGCGCCCCCTGCCCCGACTGCGGCAGCCCCTTATCCATGGTGAATGCAGAACTGCTGGCAGATGCGAACGGATATCGACTGGAGCAAATCATCGCCGCAGTGGCAGAGGCTCATCACGATGAGCGAGGCCTTACACTTCCAGCGGCAGCCGCGCCATTTGATGTATCACTGCTCTACCTGCCTGGCAAAGACCTGGACACGCGCGGGCAAGCCGAGAAACTATATGAAACCTGGCAGAATGCAGGATTGGCTGTCTTATTCGACGATCGAGACGAGCGAGCAGGCGTGAAGTTCGCGGATGCGGACCTGATCGGCTGCCCGGTGCGGGCGACGGTGGGCGAACGCGGCATGAAGGACGGAATGGTAGAATTGAAGGCGCGCCTGCGCGGAGCAAACCATCTGGTCCCATTCGGAAGCGCGCTGCTGAGCATCCATTCCCTGACCAAAACACCCCAATGACAAATACCATACCCATGTCGTCGCCGGACCTGACGGAGAAAGAGCGCCAGGCAGTTCAAAACGTTCTTAACACCCCAATCCTGAGCATGGGGCACTGGATCGTGGATTTCGAAAAGTCGTTTCGGGACCTGACCGGCATGGGTCATGCCGTGGGCGTGTCATCGGGGACGGCAGGGCTGCACCTGTGCGTGCGCGCGGCGCAAATCGGGCAGGGCGACCTGGTCATCACCACGCCGTTCTCCTTTGTGGCATCGGCAAACGTCTTGTTGTACGAGAATGCCATACCGATCTTCGTGGACGTGGATCCACGGACGGGCAATATGGACCCGGAGCAAGCGGCGCAGGCTACGCACGATCTGTGCGAAGGCGGTAGCAAGGCGGAGAAGTGGCTGCCCCGCAAAGGGGCTGGCTCGAAGCGCACATTGAAGGCCTTGCTGCCGGTAGATGTCTTCGGGCAGCCCGCCGACCTGGACCCGATCCGGAAATTGGCGGACGACAACCATCTGTCCATGATCGAGGATGCCTGCGAAGCACTGGGGGCGGAGTACAAGGGTAAGGCGGCAGGAACGTTTGGCGACTACGCGGTATTCGCCTTCTACCCCAACAAGCAGATCACGACGGGTGAAGGCGGTGTAGTTATTACGAATGACGCGAAGGGTGCAGATATGATGCGGGCTCTCCGCAACCAGGGACGCGCGCCGGGCGACACCTGGCTGCAGCACACATTCCTGGGCTACAACTACCGGCTTGATGAAATGTCGGCGGCGTTGGGGGTCGTCCAGATGAGCCGGCTTGAAGAACTGTTGCAGAAGCGTGATCGGGTGGCGAATTGGTACGCGGAGCGTTTGAGCGAAATCCCTGGCGTGCAGGCGCCGGTGGTCGAACCGTTCACCACCCGCATGTCGTGGTTCGTGTATGTCGTGCGATTCGACCACAAGGTGGATCGCGGAGAGCTCGCTAAGAGACTCGAGGCGCGCGGGGTCGCGGTTCGGCCTTACTTCCTCCCCATCCATTTGCAACCCTATATGCAGGAGCGCTTCGGCTATCAAGAAGGCGATTTTCCGGTGACGGAGGATCTCGGAAGGCGCGGGCTGGCGCTGCCATTCTCGGGCGTAATGACCGAGGAACAAGTGGATGCGGTCAGCATCGCCCTGCGCGCTGAGCTTGCCAACGCCTAGTGCAGGCCGGATGCAGCGCCCCGGCGAGCCAATGTGAACACGCGACTATTCCCCCCATCCAAGCGACCCGGCCTCATTTTTCATGGGATCTTGCTTGCCATCCTACTCACGATATCAACCTGGGGCTTCATAAATCTATCGCGGCAAGCGGTGGGCGTGAACTTCGCCATCTACCTGCTGGTTGGGCTCGCCGCATTCGCGCCGATCCCCCTGCTAGCTTATAGAGCCTTTGCGCTGTTCCGCGCGGAGTATGTATTGAACCGAGACAGCCTGGAACTGCGGTGGGGGCTACGCGACGAAGAAATACCGCTGATGGACATCGAATGGGTGAGACCAATCGAAGACCTCACATACCCGCTAAGTTTCCCTTCGGCTGTGCTTCCGGGGGCGCTGCTAGGCCTACGGCGCCACCGAGATCTGGGCATCGTCGAGTTCATCGCAAGCGACCGGAGGAACCTGCTGTTGGTGGCAACCGCCAAGCGAGTGTATGCAATATCGCCTGCCGACCCGGCGGAATTCACGCAGACCTTCTCGCGGGCCGCAGAGCTCGGAAGCCTATCGACCGCAAAGCCGAAATCGATCTACCCGTCCTTCGTGCTGGCGAAGGCATGGCGCTCCGGGCTGGTCCGGTATCTTTGGCTGGCGGCGTTATTCCTGAATATCGGGCTGATCGTTTGGACCAGCCTTTTGATCCCATCGCTGACAGCAAGTTGCACTTGGAGTCGGGCCGGGGAGGAGCGCGGGCGCGGTACCGTCATCGCAACTCGTGATACTGCCACTGCTGAGTGGTTTCCTCGCCATGACCAGTTGGGCAGCAGGGCTGTATTTTTATCGCTGGGAAAACCAGCAAGCGCTCTCGGTCATCATCTGGGCATCGAGCGCTCTGACGAGCCTGCTGTTCCTGGTGGCAGTTCTCTTCATCATCTCAACTCCGGTGTAGCGGCATGGGGCGGCCTTGATGGCTGAGTGACGAAATGCAGATTCTCCTGGGATTGTTACTGGCGGCTGCGGCTTCGTACCTAGCCTATAGGGTTAAGAGCCTGGATAGGTCGGGGGCGTACGCCGCGGCGGCGCTGGGCACGATCGTGTTTGGGCTGGGCGGATGGACTTGGGCAATACTGCTGCTGGCGTTCTTCATCCTGTCTTCGGCACTTTCACATGCTTTCGGAGGCCTGAAACTGGGGCTTGAAGAAAAATATTCCAAGGGCGGGCAGCGTGACGCGGCACAGGTATTGAGTAACGGCGGAATGGCCGGACTATTCGTAATCCTGCACGCCCTGTTTCCGGAAGCAGCATGGCCTTGGATCGGCTTTGCCGGCACGCTGGCGGCTGTGAATGCGGATACCTGGGCGACGGAGCTGGGTGTCCTCAATCCGGGCCGGCCGCGGCTCATTACGTCACTCGGGCATCAAGTTGAAAAGGGAACTTCCGGGGCCATCTCGGTTGTGGGGACATCGGCGTCGCTACTGGCAGCGGGCGTAATCGGATTTCTGGCTACCGTGCTATTGCCCGGAGGGCAATGGCTCATCCTGGTCGACGTTGCAATCGCCGGCCTAGCGGGTTCCCTGGTCGATTCGCTGCTGGGAGCAACTCTGCAAGCAATCTACTTCTGCCCGCTTGACCAAAAAGAGACCGAGAAGCACCCACTGCACACGTGCGGCACTGAAACGGTGCATGTGCGAGGGTGGGGAGTGGCTGAATAACGACTGGGTTAATGTGGCGTGTGCGATCACAGGCGCGGTTGCGGCCCTGGTGCTTGCGGCGCTATTTCGCCCGGCTTAGTCCGGCACTGCTCACCATTTCAAGCAAGAAGCTACGGATCTTCTCCGCAGACTGCTCCCATGTGGCACATGAATGGAAGTAATTCAAGGCGTTTGATGAGAGGCGGACAAGCAGCTGGCGATCCGCTGCCAACCCCTCGATAAGCTTCGCCAGGGCCGACGCGTCACCGGGGGAGATGAGATAGCCATTCTCGCCGTTCGCGATCATCTGCGGGATGGCGCCGGCGTTAGTCCCGATGGCGGGCAGACCGAACGCCATGCCTTCCAGGTAGGCGATGCCAAACCCCTCATAGAACGATGGCAGTACAAGAACCTGGCTACGCGCCAGGAGATCAATGAGGGGTGCGCCATCCAGGATGCCATGGAAGGTCACAGGCGACGAGAGAGCTGCCGCCTGTTCTTGCATGCGCTTTGCATAGGAAGCATCAACGGTAAGCGATCCTGCGACGTCCAGCGTGCAGGTTCCCGCCGGTAGACGACTGAGCGCATCCAGCAGAACGTGGAGACCTTTGAGCGGCGTGACGTTGGCGAGAAACAAGAGACGCAAAGGCCCGCCGACGGAATTGCGCTGCATCACTTTTTCGAGGTCCAGGGTGCCGAGCCGGTCTCCGCCGGGGGAGGCGATAATGTACGGAATCTTGTCGCCAACAAGTGCATGCACAGAGGCCCGGGTTGCAGCTGAATTGAAGATATGACCGTCCACGGAGCGCAAGTGGCTGGTCTCAATGCGGCGATAGATCGAGTTCTCCCAGGAAGCGCGTTGCTCTGAAGAATGCAGATTGTGAACGAGGCTGATGACCGGATACGGGGAAACAGAGAGTGAAGAGAGGCGCGCGCTGTTGGCGACCAGCAGAGAAGCATGAACCAGCTCATCCTCGATGAGAACATCCAGGCCGTGAGGAAGCCGAAAGCGCAGGTTATCAAGAAGGTGGGAAAAGTAGTTGCCGGATGGAAGCGAGATGATGCTCAGCTCGTCGCCGCGGGAGCGCAGGTAGGCGACCAGTTTTCGATCATAGAGATAGCCGCCGCTCACGGTATCGAGCGAGCCGTATATGGCCAAGCCGATTTTCATGGAGGGACGCGAGCGGAACTCGTAAATCGAAATCAGATGCCGGACTGCTTGGCCTGAGATCTGTCAACAGAGTAGGCTGCCCACGCATCAGCGTTCTCCCAGAGGATGACCTTAAGACCGTTGATATTTTGAGCGGCAATGCGCGCGTTGAGGGCCGTCGCAAGAATGCGGGCGAAGTGCTCAAGGCTTGGGTTGAGACCTTCGAACTCGGGCAGGTCGTTCAGCATCTTCTCGCCGTAATAGGCGATCAGCTCGTCGAGGTGGTGCGAGACGTCCACGATATCCACCAGATAGCCATGTTCATCGAGCTCGGCTGCCTGGAGTTGCAGCTCGAGGACGTAGTGATGGGAGTTCGGGAAGTTCTCAGGGCCCCAGTCCCCGCCTATCAGGAAATGACGCGTAATGAAATCGCGACGGACGCCGAGCGTATACATATCCACACCTCCAATCGATTGGGCGGACTCCGATGTCTCAGGAATACGTAAAGACAATCTGAATTGCCTGCTCTGGCGATTCGTCGAGCAGGCGGTAGGCATCCGCCGCGTCGTCCACGGCGAATTGCCGGGTCACCCACTTCTCAGGCTGGATGCGTTTCAGAGCGTCCCAAGCCACGTCGAAACGCCGGGACTTACTCCAGCGCGCGCTCAGTTTTGATGAGATCGTGCTGACCTGCGATGAAATAATCTCGATCCGCGAGCGATGGAACTTGCCCCCAAGATCGATGGAGGCTCGCTTTTCGCCGTACCACGAACCGACTACAATGCGCCCGCTGAACATCGTCAATGCAATGGCATCATCCAAGGCGGAAGGATTGCCACTTAGCTCAAGAGTGAGATCAAAACCGGGGGTTGAGGGAGGAAGGCATAAATGAGCAGCCGAGTGAAAGTCGTCGAAGGTGGGATCGAGAGAGGCGTGGACGCCGAGGTCCAATGATGCCTGACGGCGTACTTGATAACGGTCCGCGGTGACCAAGCGCTGCAATGGAAACTCGCGCAACAGGCTGGCAGTCAGCAAACCAACAATGCCCTGCCCCAAAACAAGCGCACACTCGCCCAGGATCGGCGCCGCGTCCTGAACGAGATTGACGGCGGTCTCCATATTGGGCAGGAAAACGGCGCTGCTGGGGTTCAGGGAATCGGGGACGGGGAAGAGCAGCGTCAGGCGCGGCCAGAAAGTGGGATCGGTGAGGCTGAAAGGAGAAGACGAGGCGGTCCTGCCAGGACTTATCAACGAGAGCGCCGAGCGTCTTGACGCGTCCGACGGAGGCATAGCCATAGCAAAGGGGATAGCGCAGATCGCCGCTGATGTTGTCGTTGGCGTCGGGCAAGTCACGCGGGAACTGGCCGCGGTAGACCAGCATCTCGGTGCCGGCACTAATACCTGACAGTTCGGCTTCCACCAAGACCTGGCCCGAATCAGGCTGAGGAATCTGCTCCTCGCGCACTTCGATGCGCCCGGGCGCGGTGAAGTACACGGCGCGGCATTTCATGCCCGTATTGTACTTGCCTGCGGGCTAATTTTGTGGTTTATCCTGCCGGAGCAGGATCAAGAGAATAACTTCGATTATCTTGGCCGGCACGCCGTAGAGCGAGTCCCGGCTGAAGAATGGGACATGGTTTCCGATCACATTGATGCCGACCCAGATGATGAGCCAGGCGACAATCGTGAGGATGACGTAGCCTATCAGCACGCGCCAGACGAGCTTGTGCCTGTCCTGAAAGATGGGGATGGGGAGGAAATAGGCACCCAAGAGACCGAGGTAACCCAATCCATTGAGGAGAAACAAGGGGTCCGGGCCTTCCGGGAACAACTGATGGTCGAGCGCCGCGCCAAAATGAAGCGCAGCGGTGAGAAGAATAAGGAGCATTATTGCGTATTGCCGGGGCTGCAATCGCATTGCACTTTCCTCCGTTCGATATGACATGGCGTTCGACTGGCAGACCTAATGGTGATTACTAAGCTGGAGCAGGTGATCCATGCGGCGAGCCTTCGTGCGCAGGTATCTCAGATTCTCGGGACGCGGGGGAACCTCGATCGGCGTGCGCTGGCGAACCAGTATGCCCAGGCCGCGCAGCTCGCTGATCTTCTTCGGATTATTCGTGATCAGATTAATGGAGCGGATCCGGAGCTCCTTGAGCATCAAAGCGGCAATCGTGTAATCCCGCTCGTCAGGCTGATGGCCGAGCTTCAGGTTGGCTTCAACGGTGTCGAGGCCCTCATCCTGCAGATTGTATGCGCGGAGCTTATCGGGGAGCCCGATACCCCGCCCCTCCTGCCGAAGGTAGAGAATGACACCCCGCTGCGCACGCGCAACCTTCTCCATGGCGCGGTCCAGTTGTTCGCCGCAATCACACCGCAACGAACCCAGCACATCGCCGGTGAAGCACTCAGAGTGGACTCGCACCAGGACATTCTCCTGATCTTCCACGTCGCCCATGATGAGGGCCATGTGCTCTTTCCGGTCATAGCTGCTTGTGAACAACATGAGCTGAAACTCGCCATGACGGGTTGGGATGCGGGCTGCGACTTCACGATGTATCGTCCATTTGTTCATGATTTTGCTTTCTATTGTCCTTACAACACCTGATTCTCAGGAGCGGTCTGCGTATATATCTAGCGATACGCCTCGGAATTGGATTTCGGATTTAGAGATGATGTGCTGTCTTACCAGCTAGCAAGAGGCCCAAGCCTCCAATTAAGAGGTCGCGGCCGCGCAATACGAGCGTTACGCTGAGAGCTGATGCGGCGGAAATCCCAAAGAAACCCAACGCATAAACCTGACTTGCCTCCAAAGCGCCCAATCCACCGGGCAAAGGGACAAGGAAGGACAGCCATCCAGCTGTCCAGGCAGTTATCGTTTGCCAGAACGGAAGACCGAGGTGCAGGAAAGCGGTGATCAGGGCATACTCGCCGACCGTAGCGGCTGCAGCAAGCAGAGAGACCAGCACAGCGCTCAACACGGCGCGCGGGTGTCGCCGGCAAAACTGCCCAGCCAAATGCTCGGAGGCGCGCACGAAGCGCACCGCGCGAGTCTGGCTAATTCCTGGCGATAGTCCTCGCACAACAGCCGAGAGAGGATAGATGCGCCGATAGAGCAGCGTGATATGAATGAAGGGCCAGGCTGCCAACGCAGCCAGCGCCAGAACGCTTGCATAAGGCAACGACCCGGCACCTGCCAAGAGACCCGAACGCAAAACCGCCACCAGGCCGACCGACAGAAGCAGGAAGTTCGCCAGAATTTCGAGGAGCTTATCCATTAAAACGGATGCGGCACCCCGGGTGTACGATAATCCGTACTTTCGCTGCAGGTAGAGAACCTGCAGGGGTTCTCCACCTACCTGTGGACCAACAGTAAAATAACTGACGCCAAAGACGGCCAGACGGACGGCGAGCAGCGGAAGATACGCAATCCGGCGGTCTTGAGAATGAGCGACGAACCACCAACGAGCTGTAATGAGGACATAGATCAATAGGTCGACAGCCAAAAGGAGGGCAATTTGGGAAGGCTGGAGACCTCGGAGGGACGCCCAGATCTCGTGCAACGGAGCGTTGCGCAGGGCAAGGAGAAGAAGAGCGCCAACGACCGCAATGAGGGCCACGCGGCGGGCCCATTTTGCAGCGGGCCACACAGGTACGCGGCGCTTCCACGGCTCGCCAATAGCGCCGGTACTGGGCAACGGATGCGCGACTACAGCATCGTTAGCGAGCAAGGGCTCCGGTGGCAGAGGCAGCGCAGGTTCGAGGGACGCTGGAAGCTCAGTCATAGGGCACTCTGCCCCTCCCCGGCAGGCACATGCTCGATCATTGACTGCATCGAATGCAGCACGCGCGCGATGGATCACTTCTGTATCGGTTGACCCGAGACCGCTTGCATAAATGGGGTCACCGATCTGGACTTTTACCGTCACGGGATGCGTCCGCAACGCAACATTCGACAGTAACTGCATCGCGGAGGCGAGAAGCTGCCGATCATCCGTGGTCCGGCGCAGACGCATGAACGGATGGTGCGCCACAGCAGCCCAACTCACGCCTCGAACACAGACGGGCACGATGGCGGTCTCGGGCGCGAGGCGCACAAAGACACCGACACTATCGGTCCAGGACTTGGAGAGAGGGAATAGCACCGGGGTAAACGTCCGGATCGGGCTCATTATGGCCTGCGGGAAAAGTGAGGACCGAGCCGCCAGACTTCAGATGACGGACGGACGCGCCGAACAAGCGAGACGCGCTCCTGAGGAGAGTCGGTCACATAATAGAGTTGGCGGCTAAGATTCGGTAGCGAAAGGAGAAAGGGCCGATCCAGAGCAATGACACGCAGATCGGGGCGCGCCAAAGCGGTGAAAAGGGCAAGAGTATCGGTCATCCCGGGGTGATTCGCAAGGAACAGGCACGGTCCGGCAGGCAGACAGTCCGCACCGAAGACACGCACATCGCGAACGTAGAGGCGCTCCGTGAGGCAGGCAGCCTCCGCCAAGCCTCGCTCGACCGATCGCGTGGTCGAAGTCAACCATCTGACGTGCAAAGTCGCGGGCGGGCCGGAGGAAGACCGTGCGGACCATGCGCGATAGCCGCGGGTGATGCTTCCAGCCAAATGCATTAACCAGATCATCCAAGTTGATCTGCGTGAGGCTTTCCAAAGGGTTCGACACTTATTCCGTTTCCAAGGTAAAAAGAAGAGGGTAACCTTTCATGCGAGCGGCAAAGTGCGCATGGTTGATGCGATTGGTTGCCTCCCGTTTGGTGAGAGTTTGTACATAGGCCGAACCGTTCAGATGCGCGGCTAGCATGATCGTGAATGCATTGGGGCCGGGGAGAGAGAAAACACTTGTCAATATATACGTCACAAAATCCATGGGCGTCACATCGTCATTGTGAATGATGACACGGTAGAGAGGAGCACGGCCCGTTTGCTCCTTGGGCCGATCCGTCCGCTGTGGGAGGAGTTGGCTGCCAGACTGCATGGGCGGCATTATAAACTACTCAGATAGGCTTTGTCTAAGACTTCAGATTATGATACGTCGCAAAGCCCCCAATTGGATTGCTGGGCTCAAGCGAGTTGTGTAATCTCGGACTCGCTGAGGACGATATCAGCTGACTCCAGGTTCTGCCGTTGATGCACGCGATCCTGCGACATGGGAATGGTAATGACACGGCGCTGCACAACGAGCCAGGCCAGAGCAATCTGGTACGGCGTGACGCCATGAGCGCGGGCAATGGAGGCAAGCACCTTGCCGGGCTTCAGCCGGCCTTCGTCAACGGGAGAGTACGCGGTCAGAAGGATGTCGTTGGCCTGGCAGTGGGCCAGGACGCCGTTCTCGGCGTAGGTGCGGTCCGTGACGCTATACGGCACCTGGTCGGTGAGGATCGGCGTTGCGGCCAATTCGCGAGCTTGCTGGAGGAGCTTGAGGTTGAAGTTGCTGACGCCAAGGTGGCGCACCTTTCCATCAGCAACCAACTTGTTCAGCGCGCGAAAAGTATCCGGGAGCCCGGCGCCCGCGCCGGGCCAATGGATGAGATATAAATCCAGATAATCTGTTGCAAGCCGGGTAAGACTGGCTTCGCATGCCTGCAGCACGTCAGCATAGCGCAAGTGACCGGGCTTCACTTTGGATGTGATGAAAAGGGATTCGCGGGCCGTGCCGCTATCCTTGATCGCTCGCCCGATCAGCTCTTCGGCATGGCCTCCGGCATAAATTTCCGCGGTATCGAAGTGGGTGTAGCCGAGCTCAAGAGCAGAGCGTAAAGCGGCGAGGCTGCGGAGATCCATGGAGGGATCGGGCGATGAACCGCCGCCAATCCTCCAAGTGCCAAAGCCAATCTTGGGCAGCGAGACAGAGTCAACGGACTCGTAGATCATACGCACCCGACAAGCCAGCGGGCGGGCTTCTTACCAGTCAGGCTTGCATCTGCCAATTTGGAACGTGATTTAGCGCGGTACTTTACGACGGTGCGCTACTTTAGGCATTCCTCGGACTCTTGCATTACGATAAGGCGCCTGGCAATACATCTGCACTTGTTCGCCCCGAGCCGTTGTGAGGGGAAAGGAAGACCGCCGTCACGGTAGAGAAAAGCTATGGCTGTTGAGGAGCATGAAGCCGGCGACCAACAGCGAGAGCCGGATAAGAGTGCTTGATCTTTTCATTGTAGGAACCCGCTAATTGATCAAGCAACGCTGGTCATCCGGCGCGCGGGAGCAGGCTATGAATAAGCGTGAGAACGATCTTGGCAGCGGTAAAGACCGCAACCAAGACAACCGCTTGTTGATCGCTGTGAACATAGGGCAGCTTCCAGGCGAAGATAGTGCCAAGCGCCACGAGAAGGATCAGCGCACCCAGCAGGTATCCCAGGATGGCAAGCGGATGAGCCCATTGCCCCAGGGCGCCTACCCGCCCGATACCACCCAGGGCGCACATAGCCATGCCAATGACCATTAAGGCTAGCATGGCGGCGCGCATGCTTGAGATCACGGGCACGCGCCGGCCGGTGACGGCAACGAAGACAACGGCTAGAAACAACACGGCGAGCACAATGACACCAAAGTTGAGCGGTGATGGAACGGCAGCAGTTTTCACAGCAATACTCCTTTCCTAGACGAGGTTTACAGCAAACCCCAAATAACGTGCCAGACTACGTCTGCCCACAAATGGATGCCCATGGGTGCGAGAATGCCAAATTTTTTGAAACAATATGCAGCGAACAGCGACAGTATGCCGTTGAGAAGAATGAGTTCCGCGATGAGGACGGGCGGGATCTGGGACATGCTGGTCCAGCCTTCCAGCACCATCACTGACGGCAGGTGCGCCATGCCAAACGAAACCGCTGAGAAGATCGAGACGACCCAGTAAATACCTGTCTGCCAGCGACCGCGCAATATAACGCGGGAGAGCAGCCAGGTCCAGAACGAGATGAAGAAGAGCCGGAACATGGTCTCCTCACCGATGGCGGCACCGATGGCTGCAAAGACCGAGGTCGGGAAAGGCGGGTGCGGAAAATGGCCCATACCGTTAATCGGAGTGAAAAGCGCGTCGCCAATGATGATTAGGATCCCAATAGCGATCCCAATCAGGGCTGGAACAACAAAACGCTGTCAACTCGTAACAGTGGAATCCCAGAGCTCAGGCAGACTCAGCTTGCGAGACAACATCAACCCAATGGAGCCGAGTGAGCCGTACAGCACAAAGACGAGGAGCGCACTCACGAGAGCGACCACGCCGATGGGAGCCGGGAGTTGACCTGAGCGAGCCATATCCACAGCGGGACCCTGTGGCAAGAAGACGGTGATGGCGGCAATCGCAGCATACAAGATCATCAGTGCTGCAAAAATGCGGTTCGAGATGGCGCGATCGGTTCTCGAGGTCTGTCCGATTGGATCCGTTATGGCGAGCGAAGTCATTGAAAAGCCTCTCTGAATCTTCAAACTCCGGTGTGCGATGTCGTCGAAGCGGTCCGTGCGAACATCTCCGGCAGACTTGCCGCCCACATGCGTATGAACGACCAATTGTGCCTATCACCCGCGGGGGCCTGAATGATGAACATAGCAAACACGACGCCCCACCATGGCAAACGACCATACTCCAAGCGGCCTCCGAAGAATGCCAGACTGCGGGGTTTCACCGGAGACAGGGCATTCAAAATCGGGCGCGCATAGTGGTCGACCTGCGCGTAACGCTCACGGAATGATAGTTGACCAGGTTTTGCGGGCGGCTTCGGCAAGTTGTCGTCGATGCACAGCGGCATGCCGCCTAGATGCATTGAAGCGGTGCGTGTCAGGCTCATGGCCGTAACGAAGACTGCAACAGGCAACTTCTGCCAATCTTTGCGATGCTGGCGGAGGAAGGCTAGCGCACTGCGATGCCAACCCATGATCATAGGCGCGCCGATCACCACGCCGCTGTAGGAGTCCAGAGCGCGCACATCCGCAAGCGGGAGAACATCAACTTCAATGCCAGCCTTTGCAATCTCTTCTCCAACTGCACGCGCCACATCGGCGGTGGTGCCAGCAAGCGTTGCATAAGTTACGAGGATCTTTTTCATGTGCGATCTCCAAGAGGTCTACACTCTGAGGCTACCGGGCCAGACTCAGGCATGGGTTCTCAAAACGCTTCTGCGCGTTCCGATCCCAGTAAATAATACGCGAGAGGAAGGATGAAATCCCCCCGCCCGCGGACGGGTCTTGCCCCTGGTCATATGGATAGGCCGCGACTGAGCCAACTTGAAGAATGGATAACAATAAAACCCGCCTCTTTTGGAGGCGGGCGCTTGGAGTTAGAAGGTGAAAGGATTCTCGCGTTGTTCCGTTGTCGCTAATTGGCTGACTGAGCGGCTGCGTAACCTCGTTTGAGAGCCTCGAGATTCTTGGTGAGGAGATCCTGATGTCGCGCTGGCATGTGACCTTTGAGCGCCTTCTCCACGTCCGCCAGAGATAGGTCCGGCAAGGCCGTCAACAGCGCGCCCACCGCAACCATGTTGAGGAGCTTCTTATCGCCTATCTCCTCGGCGATCTCGTTGCAGGGCACGAAGACGACGTGAATATCCTCGCGGCGGGCCGGGCGGTCGACCATGGACTTATTGACTATCAACGTGCCGCCCTGCTGTAATTCGACCTCGTACTTGTCGAACGAGGGAAGGTTCAAGGCAATGGCAAGCGGCGGGTGCTCGACCATGGCAGAGCCGATCTCCTCATCTGCAATGACAACCGTGCAGTTGGCGGTGCCGCCCCGCATTTCGGGTCCATAAGACGGAATCCAGGTCACTTCCTTACCGGCATCCATCGCTGCGTAAGCCACGACCTGACCGCCGAAGAGGACGCCCTGTCCACCGAAACCTGCGATGATGATCTCTTTTTGCATGATTCGCTCCACTACACTTTTATCTGAGCCACAGTTGAACTGACCTTGTAATCCCCTATCGGGAAGTAAGCGGCCATCTTGGTTTCGACGAACTTGAGTGATTCCACCGGCGTGAGATTCCAATTTGTGGGACAAGTGGAGAGCAGTTCCACCATGGAGAAGCCCAGCCCGCGCACCTGGGTCTCAAACGCCATCCGTATGGCCTTCTTTGCGAGGCGAATGTTCTTCGGATCGTGGAGCGAACGCCGAACGACATAGCCGGCGCCATCCAACGTGCAGAGCAACTCGGAGACGCGGATCGGGAAGCCCTGGGTCTCCACGTCGCGGCCCTTGGGAGAGGATGTGGTCTTCATGCCGGGCAGCGTGGTCGGCGCCATTTGGCCGCCAGTCATCCCATAGTTGGCATTGTTGATGAAGATCACCGTGATGTTCTCCCCGCGCGCAGCGGCGTGAACAATCTCGCCCATGCCGATAGATGCAAGATCGCCGTCGCCCTGATAGCTAAAGACAACCCGATCGGGCAGGACGCGCTTGATGCCGGTCGCCATGGCGGGTGCACGGCCATGGGGCGCTTCGACGAAGTCCGTATCGAAATAGTTGTAGGCAAAAACCGCACAGCCCACGGGAGCAACGCCGATGGTCTTCTCGAGCACACCCATCTCTTCGAGCACCTCGGCGACGAGGCGGTGCGCGACACCGTGAGTACATCCGGGGCAATAATGGGTCGGCGTGTCGGTAAAGCCGTCAGGCCGTTCGTAAACAAGATTATTGGGAGCCTTTGTCACCATGAGTCCTCGCTATCCCTGCATCAATTCGCGGCCGTCATGCGTTCGAACCAGGCCTCGCGCGGATGGACCTCCACAGCGGGCCTGCCTTTTGCCATGCGATGGATCTCGTTGACGATCTCATTGGGGTATGGCACCACGCCGCCGAGCCGTCCGTAGAATTCCACGGGGACGCGGCCCTTCACGGCAAGCCGCACGTCCTCAAGCATCTGACCGGTATTCATTTCAACCACCAGGAAGGCGCTGGTCTTCGAGATCAGGCTCTCTATCTGCTGCGTGGGGAATGGACTGACCGTGATGGGCCTGAGGAGCCCGACCTTGATACCTTCCTCGCGGGCAGCCCGAACGGCAGAGAGCGCCACGCGCCCGGCGGTTCCAAACCCAATGATGACGAACTCTGCATCATCCAGGAAGTATTCCTTGTAGCGGACCTCGTCGGCCTGCACATGCTTCCAGCGTTCCAGCAAGCGCAGGTTTGTCTTTTCCTCTTCGGGCGGATCCAAATAGATCGAGGTGAGGATGCGCCGTTCGCGCTTCCCCATCTTGCCGTTGGTTGCCCAATCCCAATCCTTGCGCTGGACGGGCTTCATTTCGGGCAATGTGATCGGTTCCATCATCTGCCCAATCGAGCCATCCATGATGACCATGCAGATGGTGCGATACTTCTCCGCGAGGTCGAAAGACAACCCCATCAGGTCAGCGGCTTCCTGGACAGAGGCGGGAGCCAAGACGATATTACGATAATCGCCGTGCCCGCCGCCATGGGCGGCCTGGTTGTAATCAGCTTGCGCCGGAGCGATGTTGCCTAGACCGGGTCCGCCGCGCATGACATTCACCAGAACAGCCGGAACCTCGGTGCCCGCAATGTAAGAGAGCCCCTCCATCATGAGGCTTACGCCGGGGCTGGAGGAAGTGGACATAACGCGCACGCCTGCGCAGGCCGCTCCGTAGACCATGTTGATCGCGCCCAGCTCACTTTCCGCCTGGACGAAGGTGCGTCCCAGCTCGGGCATGCGCCTGGACAGATATTCCAGCGCCTCGGTCTGAGGCGTAATAGGGTATCCGAAGTAGGCCTCGAGGCCTGCGCGGACCGCCGCTTCTGCGATGGCTTGATTACCTTCCCACATTTCACGAGTCATGTGCTCTCCATTGATGTTTTGGGAAGCCGGGCCCAGGCCCGGCTCAGCTGCATTACTTTTGGATTGACGCGGCGGCAGGCACTGCCTTGGTGATCTCTCGATAAACGGTAATCGCCGCATCGGGGCAGACGATGGCACAGATAGCACACCCCGTGCAACCGTCCTTGAATGTGTGCGCGGGGTGGTAACCTTTCGGAGTCAAGCGGGACATATCCAGTTCCATGACCTCAGGCGGGCAGGCGCTGATACACAACTCACAGCCCTTGCAGTACTGGTCATTTACATCGATCCAACCTTTTGCTGCCGGCATTTAGCCTCCTTAGTTGAGAAGTTGGAGATTATTTGGCAAATATCACGCCAGCATCATTATCCCGGTTTAGTTCGGGTGCGAATAGTGCCATGCGTCATCCTTCATTAGTACAAAAATCCTATCCTTAAACGGTAGGAGGCGACCCTGCGGGTCGCCTCCGATGAATAATCAAGGGGGATTTGCGTGGATTGAGAGGGCGAAGCCTCTCAGCACCGGAGCCTACGGCGCCGTGAGTTTGACCTGATCGATCTGGAAACGACCCGATCCGCTGATCACCGAGACATTGAATCCCCAGACTTGCGATAGACCGAGGCCATCGTTCGGAGCGCCATCGGGCTGCCAATCGGAGCGGCGAGAGAAGCTCGACCATGGCAAAGTAAAGTGCTTCCAACCGCTTGCATCGTCGGTAAAGCGATACTCGTATCTTTCTGAGGTATCGGCCGTGCTGCCCGCTTGACGGTTGTCGAAGATCTCCAGCCGCATAGGATTGCCGGTGTTGCTGCCATTGAACCAGAAATCGAAGTTCTTGTATGTGGTCCAATCGGCTGGCGCGGCGTAGAGCATTTGAACGCCGGCCCATCCACCGGGAGCAACGCTTGCGTCGACCTGCAGGGCGGAGCTACCGGCCTGGCCGGGTGAGACTGCTTGAGCGCTAATGACAGAGACCGAATCACGAAAAAGGCTTATCGCGGCGCCCGGGCGATTCAAAATCTGCAAGGAGGAGGGACACAGGTAGCGGAAGCGACCGGCTCGGTGGCCGCAGGTGCGGGCTGCGTGGGTGCCGGCAGAGAGGGTCCGGAGTTCCAGAGAGGCGGCGCCAGCAAGGGCTGCTGTTCGCAATAGAACCTGGTCGATCTCGAAAGTGCCGTTGCCATTAAGCGGGGCGAAACTGTAGCCCCACACTTGTGTTCGCGTGAGACCGTTATTCGGCGCGCCGGTTGGCTGCCAACTGATGCGCCGGGTAAATCTGGACCAGGGCAGCGACATCGATCGCCAGCCAGTGAAGCTGTCTTTGAAGAGGTACTCAAAACGCTCAGATGTATCCGTAGTGCTGCCCGGCGCACGATTGTCCATCAAGCTCCAAGCGGATCGTATGGCCTGTGTTGGTGCCATAGAACCTAAACTCAAACCGCGCGTAGTTGCTCCAGTTATGCGGCGCGGTGAACGCCTGCTGCACGCCGCCATACCCGCTCGGAGAGAGGCTGTACTTGACCTTCATGGCATGGTCCCCCACCGCGCCCGGAGAGACTATGCTCGGGGCGACTGTCGTGGCGGCATCTTTGAATGCAGCCCAGCCCGAGGTGGTGCCCGATTCGAAATTGGAGAGCAGGAGAGTGGAGGCGGGCGCCGGGGATGTGGCAGTCTTGGCGGGCGTGGAGGTGGCAGCCACCGTGCCGCCGGTCCCGATGAAGGGATATTGCAGGAGTTTCAGCACATCCTGCTTGGCTTGCACAACGGTCTTCCAATCGTCGGCGAGCAAGCCGCCAGTATCACCAGAGTCAGGATTAAGCGACCAAAGGGTCCAACCCAGGGCATTCTGTTTCATGTAAGCCTGGAACGCCTGAAACCACTGCTGATCGCTGCTCGTCTGGAGATTGCTACCAAACTCGCCAACCATGATCGGAGCTATGTTTTGCTTGGTGAGGTAGCCCCAGGAATGATCCCAGATCGCCGGCATGTTATTCGGGTAAGTGGGGTCGGCGAACCAGGGCTGATAAGCAACGGTTTGCGGGTATTCATGCGGGGAATATACGAGACGATTGGGGACGTTGAGACGAACCGGAAAGTCCTTTGCACCCATAAGATTACCGCCCCACCAGGTGGATTGGCCATTGTATGTGGAAACACCTTCAACGAAGATCAGGAGGTTTGGGTTGACTGCCAGAACCGCGTTGCCGCCGCGCTCGGCAGCAAGACGCCAATCCTTGCCTGGATCGCCACAGCCCCAACAACCGCCGTAGGGCTCGTTGCGCAGATCAACGCCGATGACGGTGTCATTGTTCTTATATCGATTGGCGAGCATCTGCCAATCCGCGATCCAAGCGGACTCGGAAAAGCCATTGGCGTACCAGAGGCCACCAGATTCAGGGCCGCCGCCGGGCGTAGAACGATGATTATCGAGGATCACCTTGATGCCGCGCTGACCGGCGCCAACGATGATCTTGTCCATCACTTGCAAGGAGGTGAGGTTTACAAGGTCGGGATTTAGTGTGTAATCAACGCTATTCGGCATCACCCCCGCCCGCAGCACGGCGTTCGAAAAAGGCAGGCGGATTACGTTATAGCCGAGGACTCTTGATCTGATCGAGCATGCTCTGCCAACTGCGAGACCACAATCCGTGCGGCACGTTATTCGCAGTCTCGAGGCCAAACCAATTCAAGCCGCTCAAGTTTAACGGCCCAATTCGAGGAATCATATATCTTGCTGCCCGAGGTGTGCAGATAATTAGAGGCTGCCATGACCGGGCGAGCGCTCAATTGGGAAAGCCCCAGCCCAGCCATGAGGCTAAGGAGAATGATTGCAGCAAAAGCTTTTTCCAGTCTGTTGATTCTCATGAGTATACTGCTCCTTTGCAGCTAAAGACAAAAGCCCGGAGTATCCGAGCTCACTGTGAAGGATTTCCTCGAAGTTGGAGAGCTAGAAGCTTGTAGGGGAAAGCCCGGCCCGAGGGCGCAGGGCGAAGGAGATCTGATTTCAGCGCGAGGCTGGCACGGGATTCTAGGCTAATCCGCAACTTCCGCAACCCTTTTATGAGCGAACCAAAATGCTGTAATGTGGCTGTAAGGTGGTATAGGAAGCACGAATAGCGAGGACTCTTGATAACTTCGCGGAACCGCCCAATTCCATTGCGGCTCTGCGGCGACGATGAGACCCGTAGATTCAGCCCAAATTTCCGTGTAATCCTAGTGTTAGAATTCATTTCCACTTCCCATTCAGGTAATCAATAACCCCTCATGCGAAAATTACACATAGTTCATACGATAGCAATCCTCGTCATGGTGCTGGAGACATCGGCGTGCTCCGGCGCGAGCAGACAGCCGACCGCTGCTGTTAGCCCGGACCCGAAGCGACCAAACATCATACTCATCCTGACCGACGACCAACCTCCCCAATCGGTCCAGTACATGCCCAATGTCCAGAGGGAGTTGGCGGGCAAGGGCATCAGCTTTATGAACGCGTTCGCGACGACGCCACTTTGCTGCCCCAGCCGCGCCAGCATCCTCACGGGTCTGTACGCGCATAATCACGGAGTGGAGACAGATCGATCTCCGCAAGGTGGAGCGACGGTCTTCAAAGATGCGTCCACCATCGCGGTGTGGCTCAAGGCGCGCGGATATCGAACTGCCCTGATAGGAAAGTATCTGAACAACTACGACTCCATCTCGCCGCCTGGATATGTACCGCCTGGCTGGGACGAATGGGATGCCTTCATGGCACAGGGCAAGAATGATGGCGGCTATTACTACGGTTACACCATGTCGGACAATGGCAAGTTGGTGCAGTATGGCGCCGAGCGCGGCATCGTACAGCACCGATGTGCTGACGGCCAAGGCTCTGAAGTTCATCCAGGATTCAGGCAATCAGCCGTTCTTCCTAATGCTGAACTACTACAACCCACACCAGACGTACATTGCCGCCGAGCGATACAAAGACATGTTCAAGACCGACAGCGAATTCAAGCGCTACCGACCGCCGAATTTTCTGCAGAGCGACCTGACCGGAAAGCCAGATTGGCTGAAGACGCTGGAGAAGCCGGATGCAGCGTACCTGGACCATGTTTACGAGAGGATCCTGCGGTCAATCATGGCGGTGGACGATGGAACGGGAAAGATCGTTGATTCGCTCAATGGACTATCAGAGCGGGATCGAACCGCCATTTTTTACATGACGGACAACGGCAAATCTTTGGGCGATAACGGCGTGCTCGGGAAGAATTGTCCTTACGACGCCTGCATCCACGTCCCTCTGATCCTGTCTTATCCGCCGCTCACCGCCCAGGCACGGACAGATGAGCACTTCGTGCTCAACATTGACATCGCGCCGACCTTTGCCAAGTTAGCAGGCGCAGAGATTCCCGGCAAGGTCAACGGCGTCAGCTTCCTATCGCTGCTGACCGACCCGGCGACAATATGGCGGGATCATTTTCTGTTTGAGCACTTCCAGGAAGCGGCTTCGCCCGATGAAGGGCTGACGACCGCCATACCCACATTCTACGGCGTTCGGACGGCCGACTGGAAGTATGTAGAATACGAGACAGGGGAGCGGGAACTATATGACCTACGGGCGGACCCGTACGAGATGCATAACCTGGCAGGGCTGCCAGGTCACGAGCAGATCATCGCGACTTTGAAGCAGCAACTCCAGGAATTGAAGAAACAATAGCGGGCGCGGACTTGATCGAGCCCAATCGCCACTAACCCCGGTGATAGAATCCAGCCGAGGAAATCATGGAAAACCACACTACCGACGCAGTAATCGTTGATGCCCTGCGCACGCCAATCGGCGCGCTGGGCGGCGTGCTGGCATCCGTACGTCCGGACGACCTGGCGGCGCATGTCATCAAGTGCCTGGTCGAACGCAATCCGATCGATCCGGGGGAAATCGAAGAGGTGTATCTCGGCTGTGCAAATCAGGCCGGCGAGGATAATCGAAACGTGGCGCGCATGGCGGCATTGCTGGCGGGATTGCCGCTGCACGTGGCAGGGATCACGATCAACCGGCTGTGCGCCTCGGGGCTGAACGCCATAAACCAAGCCGCCCGCGCCATCCGTGCGGGCGAGGGAGAGATATTCATTGCAGGCGGCGTGGAGTTGATGAGCCGCGCGCCATACTCACTGCCGAAAGCGGAGAGCGGCTTCACGTTCGGTAACCTCACAGCGTGGGACACCGCGCTCGGATGGCGATATCCAAATCCGCAAATGAAGGCCAGGTATGGGACAGAGTCGATGGGCGAAACGGCGGAGAATATCGCGCAGGAGCGCCCGCATATTACGCGGGAGAAGCAGGATGCGTTCGCGGTCCGCTCCCATCAGAATGCGATCTCTGCCATCGACTCCGGAAAGTTCGCGGAGGAGATCCTGCCTGTTCCTGTTCCGCAGCGCAAGGGCGAGCCGATCGAAGTGAAAATCGATGAACGGCCACGGCGCGACACGAGCATGGAGTCGCTTGCCCGGCTGAAGCCGGCTTTTCGGGCAGAGGGCGGGACGGTGACGGCAGGCAACTCGTCGGGTCTGAATGATGGAGCGGCGGCTGTGCTGCTGATGAGCGCAGCGAAGGCGGCCCAGCTGAATGTTAAGCCATTGGCGCGCATCGTGGCGTCTGCGGCCGCAGGCGTGCCGCCGCGCGTAATGGGGTACGGGCCCATTCCGGCCACACGCAAGGTGTTGAAGCGGGCCGGGTTACGAATTCAGGATGTTGGCCTCGTGGAATTGAATGAGGCCTTTGCGGTTCAGTCACTGGCGGTCCTTGAAGAGCTGGACCTGAATCCCGAGATCGTGAATGTCAATGGTGGAGCGATCGCGCTTGGGCATCCGCTTGGGTGCTCGGGAGCGAGGATCATGACGACACTGTTGCATGAGATGAAGCGCCGGGCTGCGTCGGCAAGCCGGCCTTTCTACGGGCTCGCAACGTTGTGTGTTGGAGTTGGGCAGGGAGAAGCGACCATAGTCGAGTGGCTGGGATAGGCTACCCGGTATGAAATCAACGCTGCATGGTCCGTCGTTATGCCACTGGAGGATCGCATGATACGAAGAACGCTCATCGGGATCCTGGTAATCATACTGGCAGCTTGCACGCCGGAGCTTCTACCCAGACCGATCACGCCGGGGCCAACCCTCGCACCTGCGACCGCCACACCGGTAATATTAAGCGGTGCGGTGATCTCGCCAGCCGACCTGGCAACGATTCACATGCTGGACGCGCAAAACGGATGGGGAATCAGCGACGCCAAAGTGCTGCGCACGGCGGATGGCGGCGCAAGCTGGCATGACGTCAGCCCGAAGAATAGCACTCCCCTTGGATTCTCAGCCAATTCATACTTTCTGGATCAGCAACATGCGTGGATCCTGATACCAGACCCCAACGATATGCTCAAGGGAACGCTTTACAAGTCGAGCAACGGAGGCACGAGCTGGGAAAATGTGCCGGTTGCCTTTGGGGGCGGCGACATACATTTCCTGGACGCCCAGCGGGGTTGGGTGCTCGCCAGCCTGGGTGCGGGCGCCGGATCGATGGGCGTGGCAATATTCCATACAAACGATGGGGGTTCGACCTGGAGCCGATCCTATACGAACGATCCGAACGATCCAAATGCCGGTGACAGCCTTCCACTTGGCGGGCTGAAGGACGGTCTGAGCCCGGTGGATGCTCAGACGGCGTGGGTGGGCGGCGTGATCTATACGCCGGGAACCATCTACCTCTACCGAACGAAGGACGGAGGAGCGTCGTGGGAGGCGGTCCATGTGAAGCCGCCAGATGGTTATGACCAGGCAGACTTCGAGACGCGCGGGCCGCTGTTCACAAGCTCGAGCATCGCGTACCTTCCCGTAACAGTATCCTCACAGAACGGTGTCATGCTCGCCATTTACGTGTCACGCGATGGCGGGACGAGCTGGCTGCAAACCCCGACCTTCATCCCCCAAGGCGGAGCCATGGACTTTGTTTCGCCACAGGACGGGTTTGTCTGGAACGGCAGCAGCTTCTATGTCACACATGATGGCGCCCAAACCTGGACAACCGTGGCACCAGACGTTACCTTCGGCGATACATTCAGTGGCATGGATTTCGTCACCACCGAAACCGGATTCGTCCTCACGAGCGACGTGAACGGGGGCCGAGGACTGTACAAGACAACCGACGGCGGGGCAACCTGGAATGTGCTCCAAAAATAACATGAAAAGGCTGCCGGTCGTTTGTTTAATGAGCCTGCTAATTAAGGCGTGCTCGGTCACCGCGGGGCAAGCCACTCCCCCAGTAACAAGAACCACGGCCCAGAGCAGCGAAGCGAGGACAGGTTCAGAAGCATGAAAGTCCAGCGTGTGGCGAGGGTTACACATCCGGTCGGGCAACGTTATTGGTAATCCCGTCCTCACATCCGAAAGGAGCAAGAATGCCCCATACTGTGCGAGATTGGATGAGCACCCCCGTTATTGTGGTGGATCCAGACACCAGCGTTTCGCACGCCATGACGCTGATGAGGCGCAGAAACATCCATAGCGTGGTGGTCGATATCAGCCAGCAAAATGCTGCCTTCGGCATAGTAACGACCACCGACGTCCGCGACAAGATCGTCGTCGCCGGGCGCAACCCGGCTGATACGCGCGTACGGGAGATCATGTCCGGACCCATCATTACAGGTCGCGCAGAGTGGACGCTGCTGCAATGCTCACAGGTAATGCAGGAGCACAAGATCCATCACCTGCCTGTGGCTGACGAACACGGAACACTGGTCGGTTTGATCTCCGCAACGGATATCTTTATGGCGGTGGAAGAAGCGGGCTGGGAGGATGCCTTGGGCGGTGACCCGGATCGCACGGAGGCACCAGCCACCGACCGCCGAATTTGACGAAGTGCGTTTGTTGTGGCTCACTACGCCCCTGATGTGATCCCGCTTGTCATTGGCGCCCCGCTCCGCACTCAAAGATCATCAAGAGAACCTTTCGGAAAATCCCAAAGGAGGCAAAATGAACAGCACGCTTGCCATGTGGCGCAAATCCCTTTCACAGTTGATCAGGATGGAGGACAAGAAGGAGTGGGATGCGCTGGACGTCCTGTCCAAGTGGTTCATTGCCACCCGCTCAGCAGTTGGCACCGTGACGCTCTACTCCGGCTTGATAGGCGGGCTGCTGGCATGGCAGTATTTGTATGCGCGCACCAAACCCTTCGATTTCCTGACCTGGATCATCCTCACGCTCGGGCTCTTCATTGCGCATGGCACGAACAATCTCATCAATGACTACACGGATTTCAGCCGCGGCATCGACAAGGATAACTACTTCCGTACGCAGTACGGGGTGCATCCGCTGGCACAGGGTTTTTGGGACAAGCGCACACACCTGCTCTGGTTCGGGGTCAGCGGGTTCCTGGCAACATTAGCAGGCGTCTACGCGATTTTTTACACGCACTTTGCGCCGATCGTCGTCTGGCTATTCGTATTTGGGGCGTTGATCCTGCTGTTCTACACCTACCCTCTCAAGTACATTGGCATCGGAGAGCTATCGATATTCGTTATCTGGGGGCCGCTGATGATCGCCGGAGTGTTCTACGTGCTGACCGGCGTGTGGGACTGGATGGTTGTGCTTGCGAGCATTCCGATCGGGCTCAACGTAGTGACCATCAACCTTGGCAAGCATACCGACAAGATGAAGGAAGACAAGGTCAAAGGCGTGCGGACGCTGCCGGTGCTCCTCGGAGAGACCGCCGCGCGGAACGTTACGATCGCAGCCATCGTGCTGTCTTACCTCATCACGATCTATCTGATCTTCGTCGCTCATTTCTTTACGCCAGTGATGCTGCTGATCCTCGTGGCGATCAAGCCGGCGCAAGCAGCGATCCGCAGGCTGTCGACGCCGCGGCCAACGGAGCCGCCGGCGGGTTACCCGATCTGGCCGCGCTGGTTTTCCACGGTCTGTTTCGTACACAACCGTGTCTTCAGCAACTACTTCGTGCTTGCGCTGATCGTTGACACGCTAATCAGGACGTTCTTCCCGAGTTTCTGGAGATAAGCCAGGTCACAGACGAAGTTGAAAATACGAGCCGCGATCGCGGCTCGTATTTTTGCAGGCACAAGGGCATGCCGCGCGGCGATGGACTCTACTTGCCCTGGCTGTACCAGATGGAGCCGGGGGAGTCGTAGTCGTAGCCCTCACCCCAAACAGCATGGGCGGTACCGGCCGGGTCGATATCCATCTCGAAGTAGTCTCCAAAGGGGAAGCGAAAACCGTTCTGGAAGATGTAGGTATGACCGCTCACGTAGGTGGAGATGTCTTTCTCGGAGGTCCAGGTGGAACCGCCGTTGGTTGAACTCCGATAATATACGTTCCAGCGATCCATGCCGCCATTGGCAGCGCGGGCATCCATCCAGGCAATGCGCACGTCTCCATTTCCCGCAGCCGCGATGGCGGGGAAGGCATGATGTGTTCCAGCAGGAGCGGTCGAAACGTCGCGGCGAGCAGACCAGGTGACGCCGCCGTCAGACGAGGCAGCGAAGTAGATGCGCTCGGGGCCCTTGGCGACGGATCCGGCATTCCAAAGCAGATAGAGCTTTCCGGAGGAGTCGGAAGTGAGCGTAATGGCGGGGCCCAGGAAGGCCCAGCCGCAATTAAAGGCAGAACAATCCGGCGGAGAGGACGAGACGTCCACGGTGTGCGTGGCCCACGTGGCTCCCTGGTCTGAGGAACTGCTCACGTAGAGATTGACGTTGCCTTTGGCGCCGCCATTGGCCTCATAGCCATCCCAGGAGAAATAGATGTTGCCATTTGGCGTGACTGTCCCACCGCTCGCCAGAGACCAGCCAAGCTTGGCATTGTGATTTATCTTGACTTCAGTAAAAGTAACGCCGCCATCATGCGAGGAGGTCACATAGGCCGTCTGCGTGTGGTTATAGGAGACATAGACATCCTGCCCGCGCACGGCGAGGATCGGCTTGTCGGTGCCCGGCGTTCGTATGATCGGCAGTGACAACCGTCCAGGTGACGCCAAAATCGGTTGACTTCGCAACCACGATGTCGGACTTGTTGTTTTGGAGCCAGGCAGCATAAACCGTGCGCCCATCCACAGGGTCGACTGCGATCTGAGCATCGACCTGATAGGCGGTGGAACCCGCGGGGTATATCACGAAGGGAGAGGCCCAGGTCTTGCCGCTGTCGCCGCTGATCTGCAAGATCATGGAGGGGCTGTAGCAGCCGGGGCAGCCGGGGACGCCTCCATATTGGGGGTACAGAACGTAGACGTGATTGAACCGGTCGGCGGCTATGGCAGGCTCCCACTCGTTATCGACATGGAACCCCAAGCGGGTTTGCGGCGTGAAGCCGGTACCGGGAGCGGCCGCGGAAACCTGCGCGGGCATTTGAGGCGAAGAGGCGATCACTTGAGGCGAGACGATGCCGCTATCCCTGACTTTGGCTTTGCCTTCGAAGCCCTCCTCGAAATCGTGCTCGCTCCATTTCATGGCGCCGAAGCCGCCTGCCAGCAGGACAAGTATTCCAACGAGATAGAGCCAGTTACTTCTAATGCGCAAGACAGACAACATTACTCCTCCATTTCTGTAAATTGGCCAGACACAGCGCACGCAGATCGATCAAGGTTATTGTATAACCGCCTGCCGAAAAAATCAAGCAGGAGAATGGCGGCGGCTAAATCGGAGTAGAATGGGGCGAATTATTTGAAGCAATCCAAACGGAGGTTGGCATGTCGGTGCTGATCACGATGCAGGTTAAGGTCCACGATTTCGAAGGTACCAGGAAAGCGGCAGTGATGTTCGCAGAAAACGCCAGGAGCGCAGGCTGCCACTGGGCGAAGGTTTACCGGTCGGAGAAAGACCCGAACGAGGTGCTGTGGCTGATGGAATGGGAGAGCCACGACGCCTTCAACAAGAGCGGCGACGAGTCTGGGGACAAGTTCAACGAACTGGTGAACCCGGCTGGGGAGTGGGAGGACAACGTCTGGCACCTTTCAGACGCCCAGCAGGTGTAGAAGCTATTGAATTCCGCCTATCCGACAGGCCCGTCAGGCTATTCTGCGGCAGGACTATTAGCCGTAAAAAGCGGTAAAAAACGCAAGGGCCGGCTCCGGGCCGGGATATTTATGATATTTATCTATAATATTGACAGATGGCGAGGCGACGGGTATACTCATGCGCAGATAGTGAAGGACGCTCCCTGCTTTTTCCAGCGGGGATAAGAAGGCTCGCATGAAAAGTACCCGTGATCGAATTCTTCAAACATTGTTGCGGCAGCCGCGCCGGACGATCAACGAACTGGCAGCAGCCGTTGGGATCAACCCTATCTCCGTCAGGCACCACCTGACGAACTTGCAGGTGGAAGGCCTGGTGTCTGCGGAGGAAGAACGGCATGGCGTTGGACGTCCCGCGCCTGGTGTACGCGTTGACCGAGGACGGGATGGAGAAATTCCCGACCCGGTACCTGCAACTCACCACCCGCCTGCTGGCGCAGATGAAGGAGACGATGCCTGCGCCGGTCGTCAGCCAGCTTTTCAGTCAAATTGCCGAGGACCTGGCGAGCGAGTATACCGATCAGATGCTGGGGCTGAGCATGGAAGAGCGGCTGGACTTCGTCAAGTCGATGCTGGCGGAGGAAGGCTTTACCGTTGAATGGGAGAAGAGCGGCGAGCACTACGAGATCCATGAGATCTCCTGCCCCTATTACCAGATCGGCGTGAGCCACCCGGAGGTGTGCACGGTGGACCAGGCGCTGATATCGAAGATGCTGGCGGTGCCGGCAGAGAAAGTGCAATGTCTGCTGAGCGGCGCCGCACACTGCACGTACGTTGTGCAACAGCCTGCCGCAGCGCAGCGCGCAAACTACGAAAAAAGGAACTAGAGATGCCAGAGGAACAGACGACGAATCAAATTACGTGGACGATTCACGATTCCAATCCGGACCTTGTCGATGTGGTGCGCACGAAACTCAGCGAAGTGGTGGATCCGGAAATCGGTATGAATATCATCCAGCTGGGACTGGTGCGCGACGTGAGCGTGGAAAACGACATCGCGCATCTCAAGATGATCCTTACCACGCCCTTCTGCCCTTACGGGCCGGCTATGATCGAGATGACCCGGCAGAAGGCTGTAGAGGCTTTGAACAAGCCGGTGACGGTCGAGATGCTGCCGGACGTCTGGGATTTCGCGATGATGGAAGATCCGTCTGCACTGGATTGGGGGATGTACTCTTAGGTCCGAGCGTGTTTATTCAGTTGTAAAGGTGCTGTTGAGCTCCAGATGCCTCCGCCCCATTGTGGGATGCGGGGGCATTTTTTTTGGGGGAAAGAGAATAGAGAATGGAGAATCGGGAGTAGAAAGAGGGCGAAGAGAATAGCTGAGCTGGCGTGAGGCATTGGCGATCCGTATCGCCGATGTGTGCAACACTTGAAAATCCACGGGCTGTAGCGGCTTTCCCGACGGTGCGGGATCCGCAAGATCGGGGACAACGTCTTCGAGACGCCGCATTGCGCGATTGCAGGGTGCGAATTCAAATGAGGTTCGAATAGTACTTGCGGATAGCCTAGTGAACGCAGTGTGCCGCTATTAGAGAGACGGAACGGGATGCCAAGGGCGATATACGTTTGGCGGCTATGCGACCTAGAGGGGATAAGAATGTTAACGGGCAAAAGAAACGCGGAAATGCATACTTCGCGTGCAGCGCGGAGAAGCAAGAAGCACGGGATGCGGGAGGGCGAACAGATCCGGAGCACCCCAGCCAACGGGGCAGACTGGAAGACGGGTGGAACCAACTCGTTGCTATTGAATAGCGAGGCGGGAAGCAAATCGGAGGGGCATCCGGGAGAGAGCTGTGCGGGTTCGGAGCGCGGAGGCCTGGCTGGTGGGAAATGGAGATGCGGCGGGGAAACGTGGGGCTGCATGGAACTATGATACAGAACATACGTGCTAGAGTCAATGCAGAGAGTTTGTACGTCCGCGTACGCCCTTGTATTAGTACTACAACGTTTGGGGAAGTGCCGGGAATCGGGAGTGGGGAATTGGGAGTCGGAAAAGCAGGGAATATAGTGGACGGTTGGCAATGTATCACCTGGACCATGGGCTAATTGTGATTCCGACGGCTAAGGCCTTCGGTATTGGGAATCAGTGCGCATCCGTTGGGGCTCGTGGAGGGGAGTTTGCTGAGTCAAGACATACACGGATGGCCCCAGAGGGGTGCTCCGCGAAGCCGTCACTACAGTTGTCGTTGCCCGCGGCAGCTGCGGCATTATTTGCTGAGCGCCGTGATCGCGGCTTTCGGTGAGTCAAGACATACACGGCTAAAGCCCTCACTACATCTACACGGGTGAACCGAGAGGGGGAACCTTCCCCCTGAAGGGGACTTTGCCGCTAAGCCGTTACTACGAACGCGAGCGGCGGTGAGGGGAGAGAGCTGAGGGATAGGGGGCGTTAGGGCTGGGGCTTGGGGCCGGGCTTCCAGTGGAGGGAATTGGGGGCTTCGCCTTCAGAGAAGCCGGAGAGGACTACCAGAGCATTGGTAACGGTGGCGCCGGGGTTCCGCCAGCGATGGTTGAGCTGCGCGGCGAAGAGGAGGCTATCCCCGGGCTGCAATTCGTAACGCTTACTTTCCACCAGGTACTCCAATTGTCCCCGCAAACAATAGACGAATTCGTGACCGGTATGGACGATGGTATGCGGCCCGCTGGAGGCGCCGGTTTCCAGCGTGAGGACGAAGGGCTCAACGCGGCCGGTGAACTTCTCGCCACCCAAGCCTTCCCAGATGCCATTGGCGAAGGGAACACGCGTGCGACTATCGGCCTTTATGAGCAGGACATTCTGCTTGTCCGGGCCGGGAGCGAAGAATTCCGTTACGGGAATACCGAGAGCATCCGCGAGCTTGTAGAGAGTGCTAACCGAGGGGGAAGTGCGGCCGCGCTCGATCATGCTGAGGGCGTTGGCGGAGAGGCCGCTTTTGGCTGCGAGACCGCGCATGGAGGCGCCGCGGGCCTCGCGCAGTTCGCGGAGGCGATTGCCAACGTTGACGGAGATGGCTTCATGTTGAGTTTGCATGGGGATCAGGCTTTTAACTGCTGACTGCAATGGCGACCGAGTCACTCGGATTACGGTGCGATGTCACATTTCAAGTGACATTATAGCACTCGCCATGTGACAAAGCCCACTATTGTGCCTTCCTTCACAGGGATATTATGGCATTGCATATATTCATGTATGCATATAAAGGCAGGATAAGCAGATGATCTCACAAGCACTTGCGCAGGAAATCTCCCAACTCCAGGCGGACTTTTGTTTTGCGCTGTCCGACCCGACGCGCCTGCTAATGCTATACGCTCTGGCAGACGCGCCGAGAAACGTAACGGAACTTGCCAATGAGCTGAACGTCATCCAGCCGACAACCTCGCGGCACCTGAAGGTGCTTCGGGATCGAGGGTTGGTATACGCCGTGCGGCAAGGAACCACAGTCACCTATCACCTGGCAGATGCCAGGCTCATCCAGGCACTCGATATTCTTCGGACGGTGATGCGCGATCGTATGGCTTATCGCGCCGGCCTGATGGAAGAAGCGGCCGAAGGCTAGATCCGGTTAGGGAGAGGAATTCAACCATGAAGCGCAGGAAGCTAAGCATATTGTTGGGGACCGCGGGCTTATTGATCCTGGGGGTCTGCGGGGTGGCGCTGGCATTGCCGCAACCGGCGAAGGCACAGTGCGGATCACAGGCCTCGTCGTGCAAGAACTGCCACGAGGTACAGGCAAAAGACCCGGTCAACAAAGATGGCACTGGCTGGCACCAGTCGCACGCCTTCGGGGACTTCTGCTACATTTGCCACGGGGGCAATAACCAGGCCACGGACGAGGCTGCAGCGCATACCGGCATGGTGGCGCCCATGGCAGATACCAAGGCAGCATGCGCGCAATGCCACCCGAACGATCTGGATGCGCGTGCGCAGGTCTATGCGGTCAAACTGGGAGTACCGGCTTCATCCGCCGGTGCAACACCCGCTCCCACAACAGGAAGCACGGAGCCGACCGCGACGGCAGCTGCGGCTGTTCAGCCTGCGGCGGCGTCAATTCCCCCGGCCGCGGCCTCTGAGAGCGGGAGCACAGCCGGTCGATGACGTAGTGGGAGACCATCCGGGTGCGCATCGTGCGCTCGCACCGCTCGCAGCCGATGATCCCGGCGTAGCCCTCGAGCGGCTCCTCCGGGTTGGGCAGCCAGTAGGAGTCGTTGGCGTTCATCACCCAGTCGCGACGGACCTCGGACGGCAGGTTGCCCGGGCCGAAGATGCCCGGCCGCTCGGCGTCCTCGTCGCTGCGCCAGGCGCAGCTCAGTCGGCGAAGGTGCCGTCGAGGCCCGGCAGGCCGGCGAGCTCGTCGAGGACCCGGCCGGTCGGCGTCATGCACTGGTCGGCGAGGTCGTCGGGGACGTTCGGCACGACCGAGTGGTCGGCGTAGAGGACGTTGCCGTCGCGGTCGGCGGCTGTCGTGTTGACCCACGGCATCCCGCCGCCCGCGTCCTGGCGGCGGAGCAGGTCGCGGACGTCGGTTCGCCTTGCCCATGTCGAGGAAGGTGTCGACCGTGCGCAGCTGCTCGCCGTTGGCGTCGCGGATCGCCCAGAGGCTGGTCGGACGCCCACGGCATCAGCGTCGCGGGCGAGTCCACGACGTAGCCCTCGTCGGCGTGCGGTAGAGGTCCTCGGTCGACGGTGCCGAGCGACGCCGTCCTTCTTGCTGACCCGGACCTTCACCTCGCGGTGCTCGAGCTGCTGCGGGCCCGCTGTCGGTGAGGTAGGTCGTGCCGGGGCCGGCGAGCTTGTACTCGTACGGCGTGAAGCGGTAGGCCGTGGACACCGTGTGGCTCCAGGCGACGTCCTTGTTCCAGCCGATGTTGACGGCCGGCGAGCCGATCAGCGAGGCCCCGGCGACGTCGTACTTCCCCGGGATCGTGAGGTGCTGCTGGGTGAAGTGGTAGCGCCCGCGCCAGGGGAAGTGCGGGTTGCCGAGCAGCATGCCCTGGCCGGTCGTGGTGGCGTCGCCGCCGACCGCAGTCGCGTTGGAGCCGAACGGGCGCCTCCGGGTCACGGCCGAGCGCCGTCAGCAGCGCGTCGCGGTCGAGCTCGGTCGGCGCTGACCGGCAGCTCGGGCAGGCCGGGGTCGTCGAGGGTCGGGGGTGCGGCGTCGACGATCTCCTTGACGAAGACGCCGCTCGAGGCGAGCAGGTTGGCGAGGTAGACGCCGTACCAGAGGTCGATCGGCTGCGACGTCGGGCTTCAGGTAGCGGGCGCCGTGGCAGGCGGGGTCGGTGACGCCGTGCGTCGGTGTCGCGCAGGTACCGGTTGGCGCCGGCGACGTAGCCGGCCACCATCGCGCGTGCCTGCTTGCCCGGGACCGGCGAGCGGGTCGGCGAGCAGCTTCTCGACGACGCGGCGGTCGTGGAGGTCGGTGACGAACGCGTCGACCTGGAGGTTGGAGGCCTCCAGGGTCACCTGGTCGTTGTAGCGGTGCTTCGGCCCGAACCACCGGGACCGCTCGCCACGGGCGGTGACGAGCGTGTCCGCGAGGGTGCAGATCGAGGCCTGGGCGGCGGCGTACCCGCTGCCGTAGCCGAGCGACCCGAAGTCGGCGGCGGTGATGTGCGGGATGCCGTGCTCGGTGATCTCGACCTTCGCCCGGTAGCGGTCCCGGTGTGGCGCGGCCGCGTCGGCTCCTCCTCCGGGAGCCGTCAGGGTCACGATCGGCAGCAGGGTGGCCGTGGCCGCAGGGCGACGAGACGTCGGAGCATGCCGACTCAACGGCCGGTCGGGCGCGGAGGTTATGGATCACCGGCCGCACGTCGACCCCACGGGTCGCAGTCGTGATGCCCAGAGTGCGTCCAGTCGCACGGTCAGCAGCACGACTCGCGCTCGCGATGCGGCAGCGACATCAGCGGACCGTGCGGTCGTCACGCTCGTCAAGGTCCTGATCGGGGCCGCTGCCCTTGTGGGCCGATCAGGTCACCCGGTGCAGTCACGAGCAGATGGGACGCACCGGGTCGAGGTAGAGGCCGGTCGAGTCGTCGGCGAGCCGCTCGGCGGCGACGGCGTGCACGTCGCGCTCGCGCATCACGACGTAGAGCTCGCCGTGCACCTCGACCTCGGCCTTGTCCTCGGGCTCGAAGAGCACCCGGTCACCGAGCTCGACGGAGCGGGCGTGCGGCCCGACCGCGACCACCTTCGACCAGGCCAGTCGCCGGGCACCCATCGCGGCGGTCGCCGGGATGACGATGCCGCCGGACGACCGTCGCTCGCCGTGCTCGCGATCCAGCTCGACCAGGACCCGGTCGTGGAGCATCTTGATGGGTGTCTTGTCGGACACCTCAGCGGACGACCTTGCGGACGACGACGAAGAAGGCGATCGCCCCGACCACGCCACCGACGGTCTTGAGGATGTTGTCGGTGCGCGGCTGACCGGTCTCGGCGTCCACGAAGTTTGCCTTGATGGTCGTCACCTGCGCGACCGATGATCGTCTTCGGCTTCGCCCGGTACATGCAGCTGGTCGATCGTGGCCGCGAGCCGCTCGCGGGTCTCCTCGATCTCGCGTTCGAGGGAGGACAGCGTCGGGTCCTGGCTCACGTTTTCTCCTCCGTCGATGGCGTCGGGCTGAGGCTATCAACCGGCCCTGACCGGGCCCGGCGCCGGGTCAGGACGCGGAACGACCGTGCGCGGGTCGAAGCCGAAGGGCAGCTCGAGGCGGTTGGCGCGCATCAGCGCGTCGTCGGTCAGCACGTCGTACGTCGCCCCGTCGGCGACCACCGAGCCGTCGCTCAGCACGACGGACCGCGGGCACAGCTCGAGGGCGTAGGGCAGGTCGTGGGTGACCATCAGCACCGTCACGTCGAGGGAGCGCAGGATGTCGGCGAGCTCGCGTCGCGACGCGGGGTCGAGGTTGGACGACGGCTCGTCGAGGACCAGGATCTCGGGCTCCATGGCCAGCACCGTCGCGACCGCGACCCGCCGCCGCTGGCCGAAGGACAGGTGGTGCGGCGGCCGGTCGGCGAAGTCCGCCATGCCCGACCTGGTCGAGCGCGTGCAGCACCCGACGCTCGAGCTCGGCGTCCCTTCAGCGCCGAGGTTGGCCGGTCCGAAGCCGACGTCGGCGCGCACGGTGCCCATGAACAGCTGGTCGTCGGGGTCCTGGAAGACGACGCCGACCCGGCGCCGGATCTCCTGGAGGTTGGCCTTGTCGACCGGCATCCCGCTGACCGACACCGACCCGGCGCCCGCGGTGAGGATGCCGTTGAGGTGCAGCACCAGGGTGGTCTTGCCGGCGCCGTTCGGGCCGAGCAGGGCGACCCGCTCCCCCTCGTGGACATGGAGGTCGACGCCGTACAGCGCCTGGTGGCCGTCGGGGTAGGCGTAGGCCAGACCGCGGACGTCGAGGACCGGGGTGCTCATCGCGTGGTCACCGGGGCATCCGTCCCGTGTAGCCGCGCGACAGCATCGCGAGGTGCACCCGCTCGCCGCGCTCGTAGGAGCGGATGAACAGCGCCCCCAGCGAGCGGGCCAGCACCGGCCAGTGCCGCGGGTTGCGGGCCGAGAAGCCGCGGGACTCGCGTGCCACCTTCATCCGGCGCATCTCGCCGGTGACGACGTCGAGGTAGCGGACCATGAAGCCATGATCTGCACCAGCTGCTGCGGCAGCCGCAGCCGCTCGAGGCCGACCAGCAGGTCCTGCGGCTCGGTCGTCGCGGCGAGGGTGAGGCTCGCGAGCACGCCGAGGGTGCCCTTGACGAGCAGCGCGACCCGGCCTCGCAGACCGTGCTCGACTGACGCTCACGCCGAGCACCTCGACCTGCGGACCTGTCGCGACGAAGGGCAGCAGCACCGCGAAGACGACGAACGGCACCTCGACGACCATCCGCTTCAGGAGGTAGGTCGGTGGCACCCGCGAGACGGCGATGACCGACGCGACGACGAGGAAGTAGCACGCCGAAGGCGGCGTACCAGTCCCGCGGGGTCGCGACCACGACCAGCATGAAGGCCAGCAGCGCCAGGATCTTCAGGTGCGCCGGCGCACGGTGGACGGGCGAGTGGCCGTGGAAGTGCAGCGTGTGGCCGTGTCCGGCGCCCATCGTCAGGCAGACCGGCTTGCGGCGCCGTACGACGGCGACGCGCGAGCCCACCGGCCAGGGCGAGCACGACGACGACCCCGGCCGACGCCGGCCAGGCCGCCGGAGAGCCGGGCGTTGTCGACGTCCTTGGCCTGGTAGCCGGCGAACGGGCCGTCGGCCGTGTGGTGGTCCTTCTCGGTGTCCGCGAAGCCCTGGTCCTGCGCGACCTTCGTCAGGCCGTCGGGGAGGCTGGAGGCGTAGTAGCTGACGACGCCCGGCGAGGACGAGCGCCACGACCAGGATGCCGAGCGCGACCCACTTGGTCGACACGGCCCTCATGCGGCCGCTCCCGCGGGCGGGCGGACCTCGAGCTCGCGGCGCGGCGAGCACCCGGCGCGCGCCGTACACGAGGTCGGGGCGGACGGCGATGATGCGCCGACCGCGAGGAAGGTGATGACCGCCTCGCCGATGCCGATGAGCACGTGGCACGCCGATCATCGCGGTGGCGAGGTTGTCGAGCGGGATGTCGGCGGTGCCGCCGATCTCGTAGAGGACGACGAAGAAGGTGGCCGCGGCCGGGACCGAGACCAGGGCGGCCGCGCCGGCGCAGATCGGGACCAGCGCGAGCCGCTTCGGGAGCACCGCCTGCAGGCCGCGGAAGACCAGCCAGCCGACGACGACGGTGGTGACGCCCATCAGCATGACGTTGGTGCCGAGGGCGGTGATGCCGCCGTCGGCGAAGAGCAGGCACTGCACGAGGAAGACGACGCTCATGCAGAGCACGGCGGTGAACGGGCCGACCAGCACCGCCGCGAGCGCGCCGCCCAGGAGGTGGCCGCTGGTGCCGGAGGCGACCGGGAAGTTGAGCATCTGGGTGGCGAAGATGAACGCCGCGACCAGCCCGGCCATCGGCGCGGTCCGGTCGTCGAGCTCGCGGCGGGCGCCGGCCAGCGCGACGCCGACGCACACGACCGCGGCGGCTCCGGTGGCGACCGACGTCGGCGCGTCGAGGAATCCGTCGGGCACGTGCATGCGGTCTCCTCGTGGTCCTCGGGCGGTCGGTAGGTTGGGCCGGGCCCGATTAATCGGGCTTCGCGCCCACCCTAGGTTATTGCACATGGTTTGCGACAAGTGGTTCGCAGCCGCCGCCAGAACGGATTGGAGCCACCCGTGAGCGAGACCCCGCGCCTCTCCCCCGGCGACACCGCCCCCGACTTCACGCTGCTCGACGACACCGGCGACCGACGTCGCGCCTCGGCGACTTCCTGGGGCGCAAGGTGATCGTCTACTTCTACCCGGCCGCGATGACGCCGGGCTGCACCAAGCAGGCCTGCGACTTCACCGACTCCCTCGACTCCCTCCAGGCGGCGGGCTACGAGGTCGCTCGGCATCTCCCCCGACAAGCCCGAGAAGCTCGCGAAGTTCCGCGAGCAGGACGGGCTGACGATCACGCTGCTCTCCGACCCGGACAAGTCGGTGCTGACGCAGTACGGCGCGTTCGGGGAGAAGAAGCTCTACGGCAAGACCGTCCAGGGCGTGATCCGCTCGACGTTCGTCGTCGACGAGGACGGCAAGGTCTTGCTCGCGCAGTACAACGTCAAGGCCACCGGCCACGTCGCCAAGCTGCGCAAGGACCTCGAGCTCAACCTCGCCTGAGCGCCGAGCCGGCGCTGGTCGGCCGGGCCTGTGGTTTGGTCCCAAACCGCAGGAATCCGGCGCGGAAGTCGCGCAGTTTCTGCCCATTCGACCGACCCGGCGACCACCACAAGAACCACGCGGAGAACCTCCGCGTCATCACCGGACTCCCTAGACTGATCGCCGCTCGCCGAAGTGGTGGAACTGGCAGACACGCAGGCACTTAGGATGCCTGTGCCTTCGGGCGTGGGGGTTCAAGTCCCCCCTTCGGCACTCGTGGACACCGGCAACAGATCCGGCGAACCGACACGCACTGTGACCGCGGTCACTAGAGTCCGCGCATGGACTCCGCGCTCACCACGGTCGCCCTCCCCCTGGCGCTCGGGGTCATCATGTTCGGGCTCGGCCTGACGCTGACGCCCGACGACTTCCGCCGGGTCGCCGCGGCGCCGCGGGCCGTGGCTGTCGCGCTCGCCTGTCAGCTCGTGCTGCTGCCGCTGGTCTGCTTCGGCCTGGTCCGGCTGCTCGACCTCGCCACCGCTGCTCGCGATCGGGATGATGCTGCTCGCCGCGTCGCCGGGCGGCACCATGGCCAACCTGTTCAGCCACCTGTTCCGGGGCGACGTCGCGCTCAACATCTCGCTCGACCGCGATCAACTCGGTGATCTCGATCGTCTCCCTGCCGCTGATCACGAACTTCGCGATCAACTACTACGACCAGGGCGACACCGTCTCGCTCCAGTTCGTCAAGGTCGTCGAGGTCTTCGCGATCGTCCTGGTGCCGGTCGCTCATCGGCATGCTGGTGCGGGCCAGGTCCGCCGCGTTCGCGGCGCGCATGGAGCGCCCCGTGCGGATCGGCTCGGCGTCGTTCCTCGCGATCCTGGTGGTCGCGATCCTGGTCGACCAGCGCGACAACGTCGACCGGCTACTTCGGCGACGTCGGCCTGGCCGCGATGCTCTTCTGCGCGATCTCCCTCGTCGTCGGGTACGTCGTGCCGCGTGCGGCCGGCGTCCGCGCGACGCAGGCGATCGCCTGCTCGATGGAGATCGGCCTCCACAACGCGCACCTTGGCGATCTACGTGGCGGTGGAGGTGCTGGACCAGATCGAGATCTCGGTCCCGGCGGCCGTCTACTCCATCGTCATGTTCGTCTTCGCGACCCTGTGGGGGATGCTGCTCACCAAGCGCCTGGCCGTGACGGACCAGCCGGCCCAGCACGTGCGCTGACGCTCAGCCCTCTCGATCCTCTTCGCGCAGCCGCGGCTCGGTGGTGCCCTTCCGGCTTGATGCCGCGTCTTGTCGGCGAAGAAGGCCCGGATCTTGTCCATGTCGGCGCCCACGTCGCCGGTCAGCGCGAAGGTCGGGCCCCAGCCGACCGTGCGCGAGGGCGCGTCGAGGAAGGCCAGCGTGATCGGCAGGCCGGTCTGCTGGGAGATCCGGTAGAAGCCGGACTTCCAGTAGTCGCTCTTGCTGCGGGTGCCCTCGGCCGCGATGCCGAGCAGGAAGGTCTCGTCGGTCTCGGCGTCGGCGAGCAGCGTCCGGATCGTCGCCGCCGGGGTTCGCGCGGTCGAGCTCGACCGCGCCGGAGGCCCGCATGATCGGGGCGAGCGGACCCTTGAAGAAGCGACTCCTTGACCAGCAGCCGGATCTGCACGTTGTTGTCCCAGGCCAGCAGCATGGTCAGGACCCAGTCCCAGTTCGACGTGTGCGGTGCGCCGACCAGGATGCCCTTGCGCGGCACCTCGCCGACGGTCTTCCACCGCGCCAACCGCAGCAGGAACCGGGCGAGGTTGCGTCGGACGAAGAAGTGTCGGGTCACCCCCGGACCGTAGTACCTGACCGGCCGAACCCGTCAGCCGCGGAGGATCCGACCCGACGATCGGCGCCATCCGCCGCAGCGCCCAGCCCCGGTGGGAGATCGCGTCCTTGTCGTCGACGCGTCAGCTCGGCCGTGGTCAGGCCGGGGCGGTCGTCGGCCACGAACAGCACGTCGTAGCCGAAGCCGCCGCTGCCCCGCGTCTCGCGGATCACCCGGCCCGGCATGGTCCCGCTGGCGAGCTCCTCCCCGCCGGGGTGGCAGAAGGCGACCGCGCACATGAAGTGCGCACCGCGGCGCTCGTCGGGCACGTCGGCCAGCTGGGCGAGCAGCAGCGCGTTGTTGCGGGCCATCGTCCTTGCGGCGGAGACGGGCCCGACCAGCGCGCCGAGAGCACGCCCGGGCATCCCGTTGAGCGCGTCGACGCAGAGCCCGCTGTCGTCGGCGAGCGACGGCAGCCCGGTGGCCGCGATGCCGGCGCGCGCCTTGAGCAGCGCGTTGCCCTCGAAGGTCGGCTGGTCCTCGACCGGCTCGTCGTAGCCGTCGACGTCGTCGATGCCGAGCGACCTCGACGTCGGGGAGGTGCTCGCGCAGGATCCGCTCCATCTCCTCGATCTTCTTGCGGTTGCGCGAGGCGAGGAAGACCCGGGTCGTCACGAGCCCAGGGCCTCGCGCTGCAGCCGGGTGAGGTCGGCGCAGCCCTTCTCGGCCAGCGCCAGCAGGGCGTCGAGCTCGGCGCGGTCGAAGGCGGCGCCCTCGGCGGTGCCCTGGACCTCGACGAACTTGCCGCTCGCCGGTCATCACGACGTTCATGTCGGTCTCGGCGCGCACGTCCTCGACGTAGGGCAGGTCGAGGCGCGGGACGCCGTCGATGATGCCGACGCTGATCGCGGCGACCGAGCCGGTGAGCGGCTCGCCGGTCAGCGCGCCGGTGGAGCGCAGGTGGGCGACGGCGTCGGCGAGCGCGACGTACGCGCCGGTGATCGCGGCCGTGCGGGTGCCGCCGTCGGCCTGGAGCACGTCGCAGTCGAGCTGGATCGTGTTCTCGCCGAGCGCCTGGTAGTCGATGACCGCGCGCAGCGAGCGGCCGATCAGCCGGCTGATCTCGTGGGTGCGACCGCCGATCCGGCCCTTGACCGACTCGCGGTCGGAGCGGGTGTTGGTCGAGGCCGGGAGCATGGCGTACTCCGCCGTGACCCAGCCCAGCCCGGAGCCCTTGCGCCAGCGCGGGACGCCCCGGGAGGCGGACGCCGCGCAGAGCACCTTGGTGCGCGCCGAACTCGACCAGCACCGAGCCCGCCGCGTGGTCGAGCCAGTTGCGGGTGATCGTGATCGGACGCAGCTCGTCGTCGGCCCGGCCGTCTTCGCGTGCACGTCATGCGGCCGAGACTAGTGCGCGGCTCACTTCACCTCGGCCCGCAGCACCCGCCACATCGCCGATCGCGAGCGGGACGACCAGCCAGATGAAGCCGGACACGATCAGGTGACCCCATTCGTCACCGTCGAGCGACATGTCGTAGAGCGGACCCTGGGCCGACTGGAAGTCGATCCAGGGCGCGATGGTGTCGAACCAGTCCATCAGCGCGGCACCCAGGGCGATCAGCCCCGGGAGCACCCAGCGGTAGACGAAGAAGACGACGATCGCCGCGGCCGTGTTGAGGAACAGGGTCGCCAGCGCGAAGCCACCGAGCATCGCGAAGATCTGGGTGATCAGGAACCCGACGAAGCCGGCCCAGCCGAAGGTCCAGTCGGCGTCGCCCTGCAGCGCGCCGTAGAGCACGTTGCAGACCAGCCCGACCACGAGCGCCATGGCGATGGTCGCCAGCGTGAGGATCACGCCGACCGACCGCCTTGGCCAGGAACACCAGCGGCCGGCGTGGCTCCAGGGCGAAGGTGACCATCGCCGTGCGCTGGCCCCACTCGGCCGTCACCAGCATGATGCCGAGCACCGGCAGCAGGATCGAGGTGACGAACGCGGCGGCGGCCGACGAAGTCGCCGTACGTCATCAGCCTCGTCCTGGGTGACCGTGACCGCGAGCACGATGCCCTCGGTGAGCAGCACCAGGAAGCCGATCACCGCGAGCAGCCAGAAGCCGGCTCGGGTGTCGTACGACTTGCGCAGCTCGACCCGCACCAGGCGGTGGAACGGCGTGGGCCGGGTGGACGACAGGTCCAGGGCATGGCCCAGGCCCGGCGCCGTCGTGCTCATCACTTCACCTCGGCGCGCAGGACCCGCCACACGCCGATCGCCAGCGGAACGACGAGCCAGATGAAGCCGGAGACGGCGAAGTGGGCCCAGTCCTCGCCGGTCATGTGGCGTCGACCAGCGGGCCCTGCGCGGAGTTGAAGTCGATCCAGGGCTGCAGGGTCTCGAACCAGCCGATCAGCGCCGCCCCGAGGGCGAAGAGGCCCGGCAGGACGAACGAGTAGACCATGTAGAGCACGATCGCGGCCGGCGAGTTGAGCAGCAGCGCCGCGAACGCGAAGCCGGTCAGCATCCCGATCACCTGGAGCAGCACGAAGCCACCGACGACGGGGAAGCCGAGGTCCCAGGTCACGGTGTCGCCCGACAGCACGCCGTAGAGCGCGTTGCAGATCGTCGCCAGGACCAGCGCGATCACCACGGCGGCGACCGCCAGACCGATCCCGACGACGAACTTGGCGGCGATCGACGAGCGGACGCCGCGGCTCGAGGGAGAAGGTCACCATCGCGGTCCGCTGGCTCCACTCGCTGGTCAGCAGCAGGATGCCGAGGACCGGCAGCAGCAGCGCCATCGAGAAGTTCGTCGACGTCAGGAAGTCGTTGTAGGAGACCACCAGGTCCTGGGTGAGCACGACCGCGAGCTGGATGACCATCACCGCGGCGGTGAGGACGGCGGTCGAGATCAGCAGCCAGAGGCCGGCGCGGGTGTCCCAGGTCTTGCGCAGCTCGACCCGGACCAGCCGCAGGAACGGCGTCGGCGTGGTCGAGGAGAGGTCGAGCGCGTGGCCGATGCCCGGGGCGGTGGTGGAACTCATCCGAGCACCTCCCGCTGGGTGTCGGAGGTGAGCTCGAGGAAGAGGTCCTCGAGCCCGCCGTCGGCGGCCCGCAGGTCGGTGAGGACGATCGAGTGCTCGGCCGCCGTACGGCCGACCTCGACCGGCTCGGTCTCGACCCGGAGGCCGTCGCCGGCGCTGGCGACGGCGAAGCCCTTGGCGGTGAGCGCCTCGGACAGCTGCGTGGTTGTCGAGGGCGGTGACGAACGTCGAGCCGGAGCCGGCGGCGCCGGCCAGCAGCGACTTCTTGTCGCCCTGGGCGACGATCCGGCCGTGGCCGATCAGGATCATCTCGTCGGCGATGATCTCGACCTCGTGCAGCAGGTGGCTGGAGAGCAGCACGGTGCCGCCGCGCTCGGCGTACCCCTTGAGCAGGCCGCGCATCCAGCGGATGCCGGCGGGGTCGAGGCCGTTGGCGGGCTCGTCGAGGATCAGCACCGACGGGTCGCCGAGCAGCGCGTGGGCGATGCCGAGGCGCTGCTTCATGCCGAGGGAGTAGTTGCGCAGCCGGCGCTTGGCCTCGGTCTGGCTGAGCGAGACCAGCTCGAGCATCTCGTCGACCCGGGAGTCCGGCAGGCCCATCGTCATGGCGCCGAGCTCGAGGATCTCGCGACCGGTGCGGCCGGCGTGCTGGGCGGAGGCGTCGAGCAGGACGCCGACGTGGCGGCCCGGGTTGGGGATGTCCTGGTAGAGGTGACCGCCGATGGTCACCCGTCCCGAGGTGGGCGGGGTGAGCCCGACCATGACGCGCATCGTGGTCGTCTTGCCGGCGCCGTTGGGACCGAGGAAGCCGGTCACCCTCCCGGGCTGGCAGACGAAGCTCACGTCGTCCACCGCGGTGAACGTGCCGTACTTCCTGGTGAGTCCTTCGACCGTGATCATGGGGCCACTGTGCCTGACCGGCGCCCAGGACGACGCATCGGCCACGCGGAGGAGCGACGCGGTGACCAAAGTAGGGGTCTGCCCGCGACCCCGGCAGCCTGCGCGCGCGATCGGGGCCGCCTAGCCTTGGCAGCGTGGACCGGCCCGCCCCCGAGGAGTACCAGCCGCCGCTGCGGCTGTGGAGCCACGTGTGGCGCGTCGCTGCTCATGCTGGTGATCAGCGCGATCGCCTGGCTGCCGGTCGGCCGAGGGCCAGGTCGACGACCACCCGTACTGGGTCTTCGCCGACCTTGCCATCGGGCTCGCGGGCTACGTCGCGGTCTTCTTCCGGCGCCGCTGGCCGCGTGCCGATCGCCCTCGCCCTGGCCGCTGGCCGGTGCCGTGTCGGGCGCCGTCGCCGGGCCGGCCGTCCTCGCGCTGGCGTCGCTCGCCACCCGGCGTCGCTGGCGCGAGATCGCGCTCGTCGGCTCGGTCGTCGTTCGCCGCCGCGCAGTTCTTCACCACCGTGTTCCCCACGAACGACGGCGAGCCCATGTGGGTCAACATCCTGGTCGAACGCGATCTTCACCGCCGCGGTGCTCGGCTGGGGCATGTACGTCGGCTCGCGCCGCGAGCTGATCTGGACGCTGCGCAACCGCGCCGAGCGGGCCGAGGCCGAGCAGGAGCTCCGCGTCGCCCAGGCCCGCGAGCAACGAGCGGGCCCGGATCGCCCGGGAGATGCACGACGTGCTCGCCCACCGGATCTCGCAGATCTCGATGCACGCCGGCGCGCTGGCCTTCCGTGAGGACCTCACCGCCGACGAGATGCGCGCGAGCGCGGGGTGATCCAGCGAGCAGGCGCACGAGGCGCTCACCGACCTGCGCGGCGTGCTCGGCGTGCTGCGCGACGAGGGCACCGGCGAGCTGTCCGGCACGCCCGCAGCCGACGTACGACGACCTGCCGCACCTGGTCGCCGAGGCCCGCGACTCGGGCCTGCGGGTGGAGTTCGAGGACTTCGTCTCGGACCGGCTCGGTGCCCGACGTGGTCGGGCGCACCGTCTACCGGATCGTCCAGGAGGGCATCACCAACGCCCGCAAGCACGCACCCGGCGCCCTGCTCACCGTGCAGGTGAGCGGCTCGCCCGAGGACGGCATCGACGTCCTGCTGCGCAACCCGCTCGGCTTCGGCCCGACCCGGACCCCCGGTGCCGGGCTGGGCCTGGTCGGCCTCGCCGAGCGGGCCGAGCTGCGCGGCGGGCGGCTCGAGCACCGGCGTGACGGGTCGACGTTCGTGCTGCACGGCTGGATACCGTGGGCGGCATGACTCGGGCCCGACGACGGTGCTGGTCGTCGACGACGACCCGCTGGTGCGCTCGGCGCTGCGGCTGATGCTCGGCGGGCAGGCCGACCTCGAGGTGGTCGGCGAGGCCGCCGACGGCCGCGAGGGCGTCACGCCTGGCCCGCGAGCTGGCCCCCGACGTCGTGCTGATGGACATCCGGATGCCCGTGCTGAACGGACTCGACGCGACCCGCGAGCTGCACACCCGGCCCGACCCGCCCCGGGTCATCGTGCTGACGACCTTCGACGCCGACGAGCACGTGGTGGCGGCCCTCGGCGGCCGGGGCCGACGGGTTCCTGCTCAAGGACACGCCCCCGGCACAGATCCTCGAGGCGATCCGGCGGGTGGTCGACGGCGAGCCGATGCTCTCCCCCTCGGTCACCCGCACCCTGATCCGCCGGCTGCGCGGCGACGCCGACGCCACCGACGACGCGGTCGTCGCCCGGGCCGCCGACGCGGAGACCCGGCTCGCGCTGCTGACCGAGCGGGAGCGGGAGGTGGCCCTGGCGGTCGGCCGCGGGCTGAGCAACGCCGAGATCGCGCGGGACCTCTACCTGTCGGTGCCGACCGTCAAGGCCCACGTCTCCCGGCTCTTCGACAAGCTCGAGGTCACCAACCGGGTGCAGATCGCGATCTGCGTGCACGACGCCGGGCTGGCCTGAGCCGGCGCCGGCACAGCTCACCCGGTTGGCGCAGGACCCAGTCAGACGTCGTACGTCGCTCCCGCGCGCGCCAGCTCGACCGGGCCGTCGTACACCGCGGCGGCCTCGGCGAGCGCGACCTCGGGGTCGTGCCACGGCGGGACGTGCGTGAGCAGCAGCCGCTTGGCGCCGGCGCGGGCGGCCGTCGCGCCGCCGTCGGCGCCGGTCAGGTGCAGGTCGGGCGGGTTGTCGTCGCCGGACGCGGAACGACGCCTCGGCCAGGAACAGGTCGGCGTCGCGGGCGACGTCGTCGAGCGCGGCACAGGGACCGGTGTCGCCGCTGTAGGCGAGCGTCACGCCGTCGGCCGACACCCGCAGCCCGAAGGCCGGCACCGGGTGGGCCACCGGGACCGGCTCGACGGTGAACGGGCCGATCTCGACGGTCCCGGCCCACTCCCGGAAGTCGAACTCGTGGCGTCATGCCCGGGTCGAGCGGGCAGGTCGTAGGCGCGCGCCATCCGGTCGGCGGTGCCGACCGGGCCCCAGACCGGGATCCGCGGCTGCGGCCCGGTCGGGGTGGTACTTGCGCAGCACGTAGTAGCCGGACAGGTCGAGGCAGTGGTCGGCGTGCAGGTGGCTGAGCAGGACCGCGTCGACGGCCAGCGGGTCGGCGTACGCGGTGCAGCGCACCGAGCGCGCCGCTGCCGAGGTCGAGCAGGATCCGCCAGGTGCGGCCGCTCGGCGTCGTCGGCCTCGAGCAGGTAGCAGCTGGCCGGCGAGTCCGGGCCGGGGTAGGAGCCCGAGCAGCCGACGATCGTGAGCCTCATGCCAGACCCACCCACGAACTGCGAGGCGGCGACCATCTCCGGGCCGAGGAAGCGACGCCCGATGGTCTCGAACTCGTCGGGGGCGCCGGTGGTGAGGAAGCTGTACGTCGGGTCGCCGCCGAGCCGCATCAGGTCGGTGCGGACCAGCATCTTGTAGACGTCCTTGGCGCACTCCTCGGCGCTGCTGACCAGGGTCACGTTGTCGCCCATGACGTAGGAGATGACGCCGGTGAGCAGCGGGTAGTGGGTGCAGCCGAGGATCAGCGTGTCGACGCCGTCGGAGATCAGCGGGTCGAGGTAGTCGTGGGCGACGCCGATCAGCTCGTCGCCGCCGGTGATCCCGGCCTCGACGAAGTCGACGAACCGCGGGCAGGCCTGGGTGAAGAGCTGCACGTGCGGCGCGGCGGCGAAGGCGTCGTCGTAGGCCATCGACTCGGCCGTGGCGCGGGTGCAGATCACGCCGATCCGGCCGGTCCGGCTGGCGGCGACCGCGCGGCGGGTGGCCGGGATAGATCACCTCGACCACGGGCACGTCGTAGCGCTCCCGGGCGTCGCGCAGCATCGCGGCGCTCGCGGAGTTGCACGCGATGACCAGGGCCTTCACGCCCTGCTCGACGAGGTGGTCGAGGCACTCGAGGGCGTATTCGCGGACCTCGCCGATCGGCTTGGGGCCGTAGGGCTGGCGGGCGGTGTCGCCGACGTAGACGATCGACTCGTGCGGCAGCTGGTCGATGACGGACCGGGCGACGGTGAGGCCACCGAAGCCGGAGTCGAAGATGCCGATCGGGGCTTCCCGGGACTCGGCGGTCGTCACTGAGCGCACACAGCACCAAGGCTAGGGCGTCGGGGCGCTCTCGCGCAGGGCACGCGACGCAGTCACGGGAGATCGCCGTCACGGTCGGTACCGTTCGGCGCATGCCGCGCGCCCGCTCCCTCGCCACGGCGCGCCCTCCGCCGCCCTGCTCGTCCCGGCTCGCCGGCTGCAGCGACGGCTCGGAGACCGTCGCCCGACGAGGCGGCCCTCAGCGGAGCGAGCACGACGTCGGGCACGACCCCCGGCGCCACCGGCGGCGACCGCGTCGGCCACGCGGCGGCCGAGCCGCACGGTGCTCGCCATCTCGGTCGACGGCCTCAACCCCGACGCGATCGAGCGGCTCGGGCAGCGGCGGGGCGCCGACCTTCCACCGTCTGCTCACGAGGGCGCCGGCACGCTCGACGCCCGCACCGAGTTCGAGCAGACAGTGACCCTGCCCAACCACACCAGCATGATGACCGGCCGCCGGATCGACGCCGCGAAGGGCGGCCACGGCGTGACCTGGGACGACGACCGCGCGGGCTCGACGGTGCAGGAGGCCGCCGGGCACGGCGTCGAAGTCGATCTTCTGCGTCGTGCACGCCGACGGCGGCTCGACAGCGCTCTCTCTCGACCAAGGCGAAGTTCGGCCTCTTCCAGCGGTCCTGGCCGCGCGGCATCGACCGCTTCACGGTCCGGGAGAACCAGAAGCGGCTGGTCGCCCTGGCCCGCGCCGACCTGCATCGACGAGGCGCCGACGTTCACGTTCCTGCACGTCTCGCTGCCGGACCGCACCGGCCACGAGCACGGCGGCATGTCGGCGCAGTACGTCGACGCCGTGCGCCGCACCGACGAGCAGCTCGGCACCCTGCTGCGCGCGATCTCCGCCCACGCCGACCTGCGTGACCACGTCACCGTCGTCCTCACCGCCGACCACGGGTTCGCGCACCGGCCTCGACGGACCACTCGGCGAAACGGAAGATCGCGAACTACCGGATCCCGTTCCTCGCGTGGGGCGCCGGCGTCGACCACGGCGACCTCTACGCCATCAACCCGGCTTCAACGCGCCCGGCAGCGCGCGGCCGTCGTACGCCGGCGAGCAGCCGGTGCGCAACGGCGACGTCGCCAACCTGGCCGCGATGCTGCTCGGCCTCGGCGCGGTGCCGGGCAGCGGGATCGACGCGGACCAGTCGCTGCAGGTCAGCGAGAGCTACGACGCAGCACGGCTCGACACGCAGGTCGCACCGGTCAGCGTCTCGTCGCACGCGTCCGCTAGTCGAAGAGCCGGGGCTGCGGCGGGCCCAGCGACGGGTCGACCCCGTCGAAGAGGCTGCTGATCGACTCGCCGGCGTGCATCCGCTCGATCGCCTGGGCGAAGAGCCCGGCCACCGAGCGCACCGTGAGCTCGGGCCAGTCCGTCGGGCGGCGGGACGGTGTCGGTGGTGACCACCTCGGTGATCATCGGGTGGCCGCGCAGCCGCTCGATCGCCTTGCCGACGAAGAGCCCGTGGGTGCAGGCGACGGCGGCCTCGGTGCAGCCCTGGTCGGCGAGCCGGTCGAGCAGCTCGACGATCGAGCCGCCGGTCGCGATCTCGTCGTCGAGGATGATCGCCCGGCGTCCCACCACGTCACCGACGATCGCGTCGATGACGACCTGGTCGTCGGCGAGCCGCTTCTTGCTGCCGGCGGCCACGGGCAGCCCGAGCAGCCGGGCGAACTGGGCGGCGGTCTTGGCGTTGCCGAAGTCGGGCGAGACCACGACCGCGTCGGAGAGGTCCTGGCCCTGGAAGTGGTCGGCGAGCACGCCGAGCGCGGTCAGGTGGTCGACCGGCACCGAGAAGAACCCGTGCACCTGCGGCGCGTGCAGGGTCATCGTCAGCACCCGGTCGACGCCCGCCGCGACCAGCATGTCGGCGACCAGGCGGCCGCCGATCGAGATCCGCGAGGCGTCCTTCTTGTCCGAGCGCGCGTAGGCGTAGTACGGGATCACGACCGAGATCTGCGCGGCGGAGGCGCCGCGCGCGGCGTCCACCATCAGCAGCAGCTCCATCAGGTGCTCCTGCGTCGGCGGCGACAGCGGCTGGACGATGTAGACGTCGCGCTGCCGGCAGTTGGCCTGGAGCTGGGCCTGGAGGCAGTCGTTGCTGAACCGGGTCATCTCCACCGACGACAGCTCGACGCCGAGGGCGTCGCAGATCGCCGTGGCGAGGGGTCGGTGGGCGCTGCCGCTGAAGACGACGATCTCGCGCAAGGATGCTCTCCCTCGAGGGCCTGGATGACGCGGTCCGAGCCGATGGCGAGGTCACCGTAACCCCCAGGCCGGCCTGACCGCCCATAGTCCGTCGGAGTCTGGGTTCCCGAGAGCACCGGACGGACCATGCGGTCAGGCCCAGAGCTGGCCCTCGAGGCGCTCCTCGGCCTCGTCGACGGTGCCCTCGTAGGCGCCGGTGGAGAGGTACTTCCAGCCGCCGTCGCAGACGACGAACGCGATGTCGGCGCTCTCCCCCGCCTTGACGGCCTTGGCCGCCTGGCCGAGGGCGGCGTGCAGGATCGCGCCGGTGGAGATGCCGGCGAAGATGCCCTCGAGCTCGAGCAGCTCGCGCACCCGGCGTACGGCGTCGCGCGGCCCGACCGAGAAGCGGGAGTCGATGAGTGCGGCGTCGTACAGCTCCGGGACGAAGCCCTCGTCGAGGTTGCGCAGGCCGTAGACCAGCTCGCCGTACCGCGGCTCGGCGGCGACGATCCGCACCTCGGGCTTGGCGGAGCGGAAGAAGCGGCTGACGCCCATCAGGGTGCCGGTGGTGCCGAGGCCGGCGACGAAGTGGGTGATGCCGGGGAGGTCGGCGAGCAGCTCGGGGCCGGTGCCCTCCTCGTGCGCGAGCGCGTTGGCGGCGTTGCCGTACTGGTAGAGCATCACCCAGTCGGGGTGCTCGACGGCGACCTTCTTGGCGACCCGGACGGCCTCGTTGGAGCCGCCGGCGGCGGGCGAGGAGACGATCTCGGCGCCCCACATCCGCAGCAGCTGGCGGCGCTCCTCGGAGGTGTTCTCCGGCATCACGCAGACGATCCGGTAGCCCTTGAGCTTGGCGGCCATCGCCAGCGAGATGCCGGTGTTGCCGGACGTCGGCTCGAGGATGGTGCAGCCGGGGCGCAGGGTGCCGTCCTTCTCCGCCTCCTCGATCATCTTCAGCGCCGGGCGGTCCTTGATCGAGCCGGTCGGGTTGCGGTCCTCGAGCTTCGCCCAGAGCCGTACGTCGGGGTGCGGCGACAGCCTCGGCAGCCCGACCAGCGGCGTGCCGCCGACCGAGGCGAGGAGGTTGTCGTAGCGCATGTCTCCAGCATGACATCCGGCGACGAGCGGCCCGGCATCCTCCTCGGGGCCGAGACGCCCGGGTCAGCGCAGGAACTGCTCGGGGTCGAAGTCCGCCAGCGCGATGACCCGGACCCGCGGCAGCGGCGCCTGGAAGGCGTCGACGTCGTCCTCGAGGTCGTGCAGGGTCAGGCCGAGTCCGGTCAGCTGGGTGCTCGACGAACTCGCGGAAGCCAAGCAGCCCGAGCCGGCGACCGCCGCTCATCAGCTGCCGCATCTGCGGCACGAAGTCGGCGTCGTGGCTGCACAGGAGGACGTCGTCGTCGTGGGAGACCAGCGCCTCGAGAGTGCGCTGGATGCCGATGTCGACGACCTTCTGGTCCGAGTCCCCGGTCAGCGGGATCGGGCGGTAGCCGAGGGCCAGCAGCGCCTGGATGAACGGCGTCGGCAGGTTGCCCTGCGAGGCGTTGAGGAAGAACAGGCCGACGACCGGCTGGCCCCACAACGCCCGGTCAGGCTGCGCCGCCGGCGACGGCCGGCAGCACGACGACCTGGTCGCCGTCGCTGAGCTCGGCCTCGAGGCCGCCGATGAAGCGGACGTCCTCGTCGTTGACGTAGACGTTGACGAAGCGGCGCAGGTCGCCGTTCTCGATCAGCCGCTCCTTGAGCCCGGGGTGGTTGGCCTCCAGGTCGTCGATCAGCGCGCTCAGGCTGGCGCCCTCGCCGCTGACGGCCTTCTCGCCGCCGGTGTAGGTGCGCAGGATGGTCGGGATCCTGACCTCGATGGCCATCGGTGTGCTCTCCTCGGTTGCTTCGCTCAGCGGGGCAGCTCGTCGACGACGGTGACCTCTTCCTCGGTCACCTCGCCGTCGACGATCCTGTAGGACCTGAACTCCACGGGGCCCTCGTTATTCCCGTGCTCGCGCGTGCTGACCAGCACGTAGTGCGCGTCCGGGCTCGCTGGCCAGGCCGATGTCGGTGCGGCTGGGGTAGGCCTCGGTCGCGGTGTGCGAGTGGTAGACGACGACCGGCTCCTCGTCGTTCGCGTCCATCTCCTTGTAGAGCTGGAAGAGGTCGGTGGAGTCGAACTCGTAGAACGTCGGCGAGCCGGCGGCGTTGACCATCTCCACGAACCGCTCGGGCCGGTCGCTGCCCTCGGGCCCGGCGACGACGCCGCACGCCTCGTCGGGGTGGTCCCGCTTGGCGTGCGCGACGATGGCGTCGTACGTCGCCTGGTCGATGGTCAGCACCGGTCCAGCCTACGAGGCTCAGGCGCGGAAGCGGGCCGCGGTCTCACCCGCGAGGACGTCGTCGATCCGCTCGGCGGAGGAACGTCGCTCATCGGCGGCAGCGCGTCGACCGGCCACCAGCGGACGTCGGTGTTCTCGTCGTCGGCCACCCGGGCCTCGCCGCTGAGCCAGGTGCACGCGAAGGTGAGGTCGAGGTAGACGCCGAGGTCGCCGTTGCCGTGCTCGACCTGCGGGCTGGCGCCGACCGAGGCGAGCCGGTCGACGCTCACCACGACGCCGGTCTCCTCGAGCGCCTCGCGGGCGGCGCCGACCGCCGGCTCCTCGCCGGGGTCGAGGATGCCGGTGACCGGCGCCCACTCGCCGTTGTCGGCGCGCTCCGTGAGCAGGACCTCCAGCGCGCCGGGGTCGCCGCGCAGGACGACGGCGGTGACGGCCGGGCAGCCACAGCTCGCGGGTGCCGACGAGCTTGCGGAGCTCGACGACGAACGGCGGGATCGGCATCAGTCGGTCAGCGCCTGGACGAGGGTCTCCTGGAGGTAGCCGACCCAGTCGTAGATGTCGTGGGCCTGGGCGCGCGGGTCGTCGTCGGGCAGCGACGTGCCAGTAGGCCTCGTCGCCGTCCTCGACCTCGAGCCGGGTGGCCAGCGCGAGCCGGAGGTCGGTGAAGGACCGCATCCAGGTCTCGGCGGTCGGCTCGTCGAGCTCGACGTCGATCATCAGGCCGTCCTCGGTGAGCTCGGGCGGCAGCCCGGCCTCCTCGAGCGCCGTCGATGATCGCGACCGCGGCCGCGGCCTTGCCGTCGCGCAGCGCGCCCTCGGTGAAGCGGCGGAACTCCGCCGCCGCCTCCTCGTCCTCCGGGTAGGCCGTCGGGAACAGCCGGGCCAGCACCGGGTCCTCGGGCTCCTGCGTCGGGCCCGGAGAAGTCCATCATCGCCTCGAACGGGTCGACGTCGTCGCGCGGGACGGCCGCCTCGTTGCGCAGCAGCTCGACGAGCTGGGACGGCCAGCGAGCGCAGCAGGTCGGCCTCGAAGCCGGTGAAGTTGGCGATGATCAGCTTGCTGCGGCGGTGGCGGTGGAAGCCGCTCATGGCCGGCTCATTCAGCGTGCTCCATCGTGGCCCAGAGGCCGTACTCGTGCATCGCCTGCACGTCGCGCTCCATCTCCTCGCGGGTGCCGGTGCTGACGACGGACTTGCCGTCCTCGTGGACCTCCATCATCAGCTTCTCGGCCTTCTTCTTCGGGTAGCCGAAGTACTTCTGGAACACGTAGGTGACGTAGGACATCAGGTTGACCGGGTCGTTCCACACGATCGTCACCCACGGCTTGGCGCGTCAGGGTGATCTCGTCGGGAGTGAGGGTCGGCTCGACCTCGACGGGGGCTGACACGTCCTCCATGTTGGCACACTGGCCCAGTGCGTGGCCCACCGTGCACCCGGAGCACCGAGCACCGCGCTGCTGACCGACCACTACGAGCTGACGATGCTCCAGGCCGCCCTCCGCTCGGGCACCGCGCACCGGCGGTCGGTCTTCGAGCTGTTCCCCCGGCGGCTGCCCGAGGGGCGCCGCTACGGCGTGGTCGCCGGCGTCGGCCGGGCGCTGGACGCGATCGAGGCGTTCCGCTTCGACGAGCCGGTGCTGGCGGCGCTCGACCGACGTCGTCGACGCCCCGACGCGCGAGTGGCTGGCGTCGTACCGCTTCTCGGGCGACGTCTGGGGCTACGCCGAGGGCGAGGCCTACTTCCCGCACTCCCCGGTGCTGGTCGTCGAGTCGACGTTCGCCGAGGCGGTGCTGCTCGAGACGGTGCTGCTCTCGATCTACAACCACGACTCGGCGATCGCGTCGGCGGCGTCGCGGATGACCCTGGCCGCCGGCGACCGGCCGTGCATCGAGATGGGCTCGCGGCGCACCCACGAGGAGGCGGCGGTGGCGGCCGCGCGGGCGGCGTACGTCGCCGGCTTCGCGACCAGCTCCAACCTCGCCGCCCGGCAGCGGTACGGCGTGCCGACCGCCGGCACCAGCGCCCACAGCTTCACCCTGCTGCACGACACCGAGGCCGACGCGTTCCGGGCCCAGGTCGACTCGCTCGGGCGCCGGCACGACGCTGCTGGTCGACACCTACGACATCGCCGAGGCGGTGCGCGCTCGGGGTCGAGGTCGCCGGCCCGCGCTGGGCGCCGTCCGCATCGACTCGGGCGACCTCGGCGTGCTCGCGCACGAGGTGCGCGCGCAGCTCGACTCGCTCGGCGCGACCGGCACCCGGATCATCGTGACCAGCGACCTCGACGAGTACGCGATCGCCGCGCTGGCGGCGGCGCCGGTGGACGGGTACGGCGTCGGCACCCAGCTGGTCACCGGCAGCGGCCACCCGACCTGCGGCTTCGTCTACAAGCTGGTCGTCGCGCGAGGACGCGCCGGCGAGCTGGAGCCGGTGGCGAAGCGGAGCGCCGACAAGGTGTCGGTCGGCGGTCGCAAGTACGCGCTGCGCCGGCGGTCGCCGTCCGGCGTCGCCGAGGCCGAGGTGATCGGCATCGGGCACCCGCCCGTCGACGACGGCGACGACCGGGCGCTGCTGGTGCCGCTGGTGCGCGCCGGGGAGGTCGTCGGGCGCGAGCCGCTGGAGCGGCGCGCGCGACGCGGCACCTCGCCGTCGCGGGCCGAGCTGCCGGTGGCGATCCAGCAGATGTCGCGGGGCGAGCCGGTCATCCCGACCCTCCTCTCGTGACGGGTAGCCTCACCCGCATGAGGCGCGCGCTGATCGTCGTCGACGTCCAGAACGACTTCTGCGAGGGCGGGTCGCTGCCCGTCGCCGGCGGTGCCCGGGTGGCCGCCGACATCGCCGAGGTGCTGCACCGCTGGTCGGCCCAGGACCCGGCGGCGCCGACTACGACCACGTGGTCGCGACCAAGGACCACCACGTCGACCCCGGCGCGCACTGGTCCGCGACGCCCGACTTCCGTGAGTCCTGGCCGGTGCACTGCGGGGTCGGCACCGAGGGCGAGGCGTTCCACCCGAACCTCGACCCGCAGCCGTTCGACGCGATCTTCCTCAAGGGCGAGCACGAGGCGGCCTACTCCGGCTTCGAGGGGCGCACGTCGACGGCGTCGGGCTGGCCGACTGGCTGCGCGTCGCACGAGGTCACGGCGGTCGACGTGTGCGGGATCGCGACCGACTACTGCGTGCGGGCGACCGCGCTCGACGCGGCCGGCGCCGGCTTCGCGACCCGGCTGCTCACCGCGCTGTGCGCGGGCGTCGCGCCCGGAGTCGACCGCGGCGGCGCTCGACGAGCTGCGGGCGGCGGGGGTGAGCGTTGGCTGACCTCGAGGTCCGCGTCGAGCGACGGCGTCCTCTGGCTGACCTTCAACCGGCCCGAGGTCCTGAACGCCGTCGACGGCCCGATGATGGTCGGCGCTGGCCGACGTCGCTCGAGGGGCCCGGGCACGAGACGACGTACGCGTCGTCGTGATCACCGGCACCGGCGCCGGGTTCAGCGCCGGCGCCGACATGGCGTCGCTGCGGCTCGCGCCGCGAGCACCCGGTCGAGACGATGGACGGCGCCAACCGGGTGATCCGAGCGGTCGTCGGCCTCGACAAGCCGGTGCTCGCGGCCGTCAACGGCATCGCCGCCGGGGTCGCCTGCTCGGCCGCGCTGGTCTCCGACATCATCGTGGCGGCCGAGTCGGCGGCGTTCCTGCTGCCGTTCTCGCGGATCGGGCTGATGACCGACGGCGGCTCGTCGGCGACCGTCGCGGCCTCGATCGGGCGGGCCCGGGCGATGCGGATGGCGCTGCTCGGCGAGCCGCTGTCGGCCGCCGACGCGCTCGCCTGCGGGCTGATCACCCACGTCGCGCCGGACGACGAGTTCCCTGCGCTGGTGGCGCGGCTGGCGCGCCGGCTCGCCCCGGCCCGGCCCTCGCCCTGGCCGGGATGAAGAAGGCGATCAACGCCGCCACGCTCCCCCACCTCGAGGCCGCCCTCGACCGCGAGCACTCCGGCCAGCGCGCGCTCTTCACCACCCGCGACTTCACCGAGGGTCTCGACGCCTTCGCCGCCGGCCGGAGGCCGGTCTTCCGCGGCGAGTGAGGCCGCACTTTCATGTAACGCGGGGTTAGTGGAACGAGGCACGCGTTCTGACACGTGCCTAGATCCCGTAACCCCGCGTTACAAGTGGCGAGCGGGCGTCAGCGCCGACGCCGCGGATGACGTACGGCGCAGGTCGTCGATCGAGGTGCCGAAGCGGGCGTTGGTGTCGAGGATCTCGCGCAGCAGCCGCTGCGCGGTCGCATCCCAGTTGGTCCGGCTGGACGTCGGCCCAGACGACGCGGGACATCCCGAGCTTGAAGCCGCACAGCCAGTCCTGGCGGTGCTTCTCGCGCCACACGACCTCGTCGGGCGAGCGCGTCGGCGTACCCGCCGGCCTCGATCCGCTGGTACTTGAGCCCCGTCGAACTCGACAGAGGTGGCGGCCGACCCGGAAGTCGACCCACGCGACGCGGCCGTGCTCCTGCAGGCCGAACTGGGGCTGCACCGTGCCGATCCCGAGCTGCTTGAGCATCAGCATCGTCAAGGCTCTCGCCGGCGTTCTCGCACCGACCGTCGGCCAGTCGATGGCGCGTCGGACGCGCGGTGACGTGGGGCCAGTAGCGCATCGGCTCGACCGCCTCGAGCGCACCTCGCGACGCGTCCCTGCCTCAGCGCGGAGCTCGCAGCGACGATCGCCGTGCCGCAGTCCCGTGCTCGCGCGCGATGTCGGCGACGGTGCGAGCGATGTCGAGGACCGGCGCGTCGTCGACGAACGCGATCTGGTCCGGCCTGCACGGCGCCTTGTGGTGCTTGACCCCGTGCTCGCGTCCGGCTGCCGAGCGACCCCGAACCTGGTGACGTGCACCAGACGGGGACTGGCCTCGAGGATCGGGAGGCCGATGCAGGTAGGCGGCCGAGTCGTGGCTGACAGAGTGGGGCATGCGCATGGTCAGGCTCGCGCCCAGCACCTCGAGCCGCGGTCGCCCGACGTACCGGTCGAGCGACTCCCAGTGCGCCCGCGTCGTGTACACGCCGCGGCGCACGGCGACCCACTCCCCCGTGCGCACGCAGCAGGCTGACCTGGTCGGAGGGCATGCCCGGCGGCCAGCGCCTGGCGCCGTAGGATCAATCCGTGTTGGCGTGCCGAGGTAGTAGGCGATCCTCGACTGCATCGGTCACTGACCGACGATCACCCGGTGGGCCACCGGCGCGCGCGGTCACGATCGATGGCCTGTGGAAAACGCCGCCGCGGGCCCGACGGTGGACGGAAGGTGGCGCGCCGCCGATCGCTTGTAACGCGGTGTTAGTGGGTCCGGGAACCCGTCAGAACGGTGCTCACAGACCCACTAACACCGCGTTACAAGCGGATGCGCGCCCGGCAGGCTCAGGTCACCGTGATCGGCGTGCCGCCGGAGGTGAGGCGCCAGTCGACGGAGGCGAAGTCGGCGGGGTCGATGGTGCCGTGGGCGGTGACCCAGTCGATGAGCAGCTGGCGGATCTCGTTCTGCCGGTTGTAGACGACCTCGGCGGTCGAGACGGCGGGGAAGCCGCCACCACCGGACTGGCGGTAGTTGTTGACCGCCATCACGAACTGCCTGGTCGTCGGTCACCGGGACCCCGTCGTAGGCGAGGTCCGACGATCCGCGAGCCGACCGGCTGGCGAGATGTCGATGTCGTAGGTCAGCGGGGCGTCGAGGCCGGCGACGGCGTCGTAGTTGTAGTCGGGGGTGCCGTTCGGGGCGGTCGGCGGTGACGGCGTTGGTCACCTGCGCCATCGTGAACGGCCCGGTGCCGGAGACCTGCTTGAAGTAGCGGGCGGAGAACTCGAGGTAGGCCCTCACGTCGGCGCCGGTGACCTTCACGCCGAGCAGCGTGTTGTCGTAGATGTAGAGCCCGGCGACGTCGCGGACCGAGACCTCGCCGGAGGGGAACGACGCCGCGCGGTTGAACGGCGCCGCGATCGACAGCACCGGCAGCGACGGCGCGTCGCCGGTGAGGCCGGCCTTGACCGCGTCGGCCTGCACGTAGTTGACGAAGTCGATGATCGGCACGTCCTCGACGACGGCGCGCGCCGCGGACAGCTCCTCCGTCGACGTGCCGACCGGCGAGTTCACGTAGTCGACGACGATGTCGTGCTGGCTGGCACCGCCGCGCGCCACGGCCGGGTCGGCGTCGACCGTGTTGGAGTTGAGCAGCTGCGAGCCGCGTTGACCAGCACGCCACGCCGGCTTGCCGTGCGCGAGTGTAGACCTCCTGCACGACCAGGTCCATCACGGCGAGCCGCATGCCCCAGTAGTACGGCTCGCACAGCAGCACCTGCTGGCCGGTCTTCTTGTTCTCGACGAACTGCTGCGCGATCTCCTTGTGCGCGTGGCCGACCAGGATCGCGTCGACGTGCGGCACCTGCTCGGCGACCAGCGAGGCGGCGTTCTCCGGGTACGGCAGCGCGTCGCCGTACGACGAGGACGTGTCGGCGCCCGAGTGGGCCGAGACGACGACGAGGTCGCAGCCCTTCTTCTTCAGCTCCGGCACGAACTTCTTCGCCTGCTCGACCAGCCCGGGGAACTCCATCTTCCCCTCGACGTTGGCCTTGTCCCAGATCGCGATGCCCGGGTTGGTGAGGCCGAGGATGCCGACCTTCAGCGTGCGACCGCGGCCGACCTTGAAGGTCTTGATGAGGTACGGCCGGAACGCCGGCCGCTTCGTCACCGGGTCGACGGCGTTGGCGCCGAGCAGCGGGAAGTCCAGCTGCTCCTCGAAGGTCCGCAGCGTGTCGAGCCCGTAGTTGAACTCGTGGTTGCCGAGCGCGGCGGCGTCGTACTTCACCAGGTTCATCGCCCGCGCCATCGGGTGGATGACGCCGAGTCGCTGATCGGGTCGATCTTCGCGTAGTAGTACGCGAGCGGCGTGCCCTGGATGGTGTCGCCGGCGTCGAGCGTCAGGATCGGCTCGCCCTTGCGCTGTCTTGCGCATCGCCTTGACCAGGGTCGCGACCTTCGCGAGGCCGATGTCGTCGTGCGCGGCGTTGTCGAACTCCGCGTTCTTGAAGTAGTCCCAGTTGTAGACGTTGCCGTGCAGGTCGGTGCTGCCGAGCACGGTGAGCCGCACCCGGTCCTGGCCGGTGCCGTGGTGGGGTCGAGCTCGTCGGCGTACGACGGGGTGCGACGTAGCCGGCGGCCGCGAGCGCGGCACCTCCGGTGACTCCACCAGCGAGGACGGCACGGCGCGACGGCATGACTTCAGACAAAGGAGTTCCTCCCGAGAACGGACCAGACGCGAGGACAGTTCTATCGCGGCGACGACGCCCGAGGACAAGGACCTTCAGGCGTTTCGCCGCGAGAAGTTCACCGGCACCACTTGTCGGCGAGGGCGCGGATGACCGTGAGGTTGCGGTTGGTGGCGACGCCGAGGTGCTTCTCGATGGCGGCGTTGGTCAGCTTCGCCTCGTGGTAGTTGTCGCCCAGCAGCAGGTGCACCGCGCGACCGCCGACGCGCGCGACCTCGTCCGCCGTCCCGGCCGCCTCGACGGCCTCGATCTGCGCCGCGGTCGGGGCGTGCTTGAGCAGCGACCCGCCCGGCCGAAGGAGAAGACTGGTTGGCCTATCTCCCATGTCTTGCGAGACCATCGTCGAGCAGTTACTCGGTCCAAAAAGTAGGTTAACAGGAAGATGTATTGCTTTCCACTGTCCGCGGAAGACCAGATCGTTCCACTCGGGGATCAGGTTGTTGATGGGACAACCGCTGGCGCCACCGGCCAGGATGGTGCCGGTGTGACAGAAGGGGACGCCGCAGTCCATGCACCGGGCGCCCTGCTCTTGCAGCGCCTTTTCGGGCATGTGCTCGTGGAACTCTTTCCAGTCCTTGATGCGAACCAGCGGAGACCGCGACTCCGGCACCACCCGCTCGTACTCTAGGAAACCCGTCGTCTTACCCATCGCTTCAGAAAGTCCTCTCGATCGCGTCGTCAGAAGGCGGCGTTGGCCGCGGGAATCGGGTTGCCCCCCACTTGCCCCCCCTACTTGCCACCCAGTCTGGCGGCGTCGTGGGAGTTCTGTTCGAAGGCCGCCATCTCGGCCTCTTCCTGAGACATGCCGGACTCCCGCATGCGCTGTTGGGCGTCGAGGACGCGCTTGTAGTCCTTGGGCATGACGCGCGTGAAGAACGGCAGCCACGTCGACCACGCGCCCAGGATCTCCTCGGCGCGCTTGCGACCCGGTGAGCTGCGCGTGACGCGCGATCATGCGCGTGCACCGCCGCGATCTCGTCCGCGTCCTCCAGCTTGGCCAGGCCCACCATCTCCTTGTTGCAGCGGCGCGCGAAGTCGCCGCGCCTCGTCGAGCACGTAGGCGACGCCGCCCGACATGCCGGCGGCGAAGTTGCGCCCGGTCGGGCCGAGGACGACCACGCGACCGCCGGTCATGTACTCGCAGCCGTGGTCGCCCACGGCCTCGACGACGGCGTGCACGCCGCTGTTGCGGACGCAGAAGCGCTCGCCCGCCATGCCGCGGATGTAGGCCTCGCCGCTCGGTCGCGCCGTAGAGCGCGACGTTGCCGATGATGATGTTCTCCTCGGCGACGAAGGTGGCCTCCGTCGGCGGGAAGACGATGATCTTGCCGCCCGACAGGCCCTTGCCGACGTAGTCGTTGGCGTCGCCCTCGAGCGTCGAGCGTCATGCCGCGCGGCATGAAGGCGCCGAAGCTCTGGCCCGCCGAGCCCTTGAAGTGGAGCTGGATCGTGTCCTCGGGCAGGCCGCTCGGCGCCGTAGCTTGCGCGTGACCTCGCTGCCGGTGATGGTGCCGACGACGCGGTTGACGTTGCGGATCGGCAGCGTCGCCTCGACCTTCTCGCCGCGCTCGATCGCCGGCTGGCACAGGTCCAGCAGCGTCGTGACGTCGAGCGACTTGTCGAGGCCGTGGTCCTGCTCGATTCTGCAGAAGCGGCCCACCGTCGCGGGCCGACGTCGGGCTGGTAGAGGATCTTCGATGAAGTCGAGGCCCTTGGCCTTCCAGTGATCGACGCGCCTGCGTCGTCTCCAGGCGACTCGGTGCGGCCGACCATCTCGTCGATGGTGCGGAAGCCGAGCTCGCGCCATGCAGCTCGCGCACCTCCTGCGCGATGAAGCGCATGAAGTTGACGACGTGCTCGCGGCTTGCCGCGTGAACTTCTTGCGCAGCTCGCGGATCCTGCGTGGCGACGCCGACCGGGCAGGTGTTCAGGTGGCAGACGCGCATCATGATGCAGCCGACCGCCACCAGCGGCGCCGTGGCGAAGCCGAACTCCTCGGCGCCGAGCAGCGCGGCGACGATGACGTCGCGGCCGGTCTTCAGCTGGCCGTCGGTCTCGACCGCGATGCGGCTGCGCAGGTTGTTCAGCACCAGCGTCTGGTGCGTCTCGGCGAGGCCCAGCTCCCACGGGAGGCCGGCGTGCTTGATGCTGGTCTGCGGCGACGCGCCGGTGCCGCCGTCGTGGCCGCTGATCAGCACCACGTCGGCGTGCGCCTTGGCGACGCCGGCGGCGATGGTGCCGACGCCGACCTCGGCCACCAGCTTGACGCTGATGCGCGCGTCGCGGTTGGCGTTCTTCAGGTCGTGGATCAGCTCGGCCAGATCCTCGATCGAATAGATGTCGTGGTGGGGCGGCGGCGAGATCAGGCCGACGCCCGGCGGTCGTGTGGCGCGTCTTGGCGATCCACGGGTAGACCTTGGTGCCCGGGCAGCTGGCCGCCCTCGCCGGGCTTGGCGCCCTGGGCCATCTTGATCTGCAGTCTCCTTGGCGTTGACCAGGTATTCGCTGGTCACGCCGAAGCGGCCCGAGGCCACCTGCTTGATCGCGCTGTTCCTGCGAGTCGCCGTTCGTCGTCGGCGTGTAGCGCTCGGGATCCTCGCCGCCTTCGCCGGTGTTGCTCTTGCCGCCGATGCGGTTCATCGCGATGGCCAGCGTCTCGTGCGCTTCCTTGCTGATCGAGCCGTAGGACATGGCGCCGGTCTTGAAGCGCTTCATGATGGCTTCGACCGGCTCGACCTCGTCGAGCGGAACGGGCTTGCGCGGTCTGCTTGAATCGCAGCAGGCCGCGCAGCGTGCACAGGTGCTCGGCCTGGTCGTCGATCAGCTTCGAGTACTCCTTGAACATCTCGTAGTTGCCGGTGCGGCAGGCGTTCTGCAGCCTGTGGATCGCTCTCGGGGTTGAACAGGTGGTACTCGCCGTCGCGCGCGCCACTGGTACTGGCCGCCGGCGATCCAGCGTGTGGCCGGTCAGCGGGCGGTCGGGGAACGCGCGCTGGTGGCGCAGGCGCACTTCCTCGGCGATCACGTCCATGCCGATGCCGCCGACGCGCGACGCCGTCCAGGTGAAGTACTCGTCGATGACGTCCTGGCTGCAGGCCGACGGCCTCGAACACCTGGGCGCCGTGATAGCTCTGGACGGTCGAGATGCCCATCTTCGACATGACCTTGACGACGCCCTTGGTGACGGCCTTGACGAAGTTCTTGCAGGCGGCCTTGTGGATCGACGCTCGGCAGCAGGCCCTGCGCGGATCATGTCGTCGAGGGTCTCGAAGGCCAGGTAGGGATTGATGGCGCCGCGCCGTAGCCGATCAGCAGCGCGAAGTGGTGCACCTCGCGCGGCTCGCCGGTCTCGAGCACCAGGCCGACGCGCGTGCGCGTGCCCTCGCGGATCAGGTGGTGATGCACGGCCGACGACCGCCAGCAGCGCCGGGATGGGCGCCATGTTCGCGGTCGTGCCCGCGGTCGGACAGGATGATGATGTTGATGCCGTCGTCCTCGATGCCTGCGGCGCGCCTGCGCGCACAGCTCTTCCATCGCCGCCTTCAGCCCCTCGCCGCCCTCGCGTCACCGGGAACAGGATCGGGCAGCGTGACGACCTGAAGCCGGGCAGCGTCCGTTGCCGTCGAGGTGCCGCAGCTTCGCCAACTCCTCGTTGGTCAGGATCGGGCGCTTGCAGCTCGACTGGCGCGCCAGCCTCGGGCTGCGGCTCGAGCAGGTTGCCCTCGGGCCCGATCGACGTCTCGACCGACATGATGATCTCTTCGCGGATGCAGTCGATCGGCGGGTTGGTGACCTGCGCGAACAGCTGCTTGAAGTAGTTGTAGAGCAGCTGCGGCCGGTTCGACAGCACCGCGAGCGGCGTGTCGTTGCCCATCGAGCCGACGGCCTCGACGCCGTCGCTGGCCATCGGCGCCGAGGATGACGCTTCGGTCCTCGAAGGTGTAGCCGAAGGCCAGCTGGCGCTGCAGCACGCGTCTCGTGATCGGGCTCGGGCACCTCGGGCGGCTCGGGCAGGTCGTCCAGCTGACCAGGTTCTCGCTTCAGCCACTCGCCGTAGGGCTGCTCGCTGGCGATCTGCGCGCTTGATCTCCTCGTCGGCGATGATGCGGCCCTGCTCGGTGTCGACCAGGAACATGCGGCCGGGCTGCAGGCGGCCCTTGTGCAGCACATGCTCCGGCGGCGATGTCGAGCACGCCGACCTCGGACGCCATGACGACCAGGCCGTCCTTGGTGACGTAGTAGCGCGACGGGCGCAGGCCGTTGCGGTCGAGCACCGCGCCGATCGGCATGCCGTCGGTGAAGGCGATCGACGGCCGGGCCGTCCCACGGCTCCATCAGGCAGCGAGTGGTACTCGTAGAAGGCGCGCTTCTGCTGGCGTCATCGACTCGTGGTTGCGACCACGGCTCGGGGATCATCATCATCATCGCGTGCGGCAGCGAGCGGCCCGCCAGACCAGCAGCTCCAGCGCGTTGTCGAACATGGCCGAGTCGCTGCCGTTCGGCGTCGATGATCGGCGATGCATCTTGGCCATGTCGTCGCCGAACAGCTTCGACGCGAACATGCTCTCGCGGGCGTGCATCCAGTTGACGTTGCCGCGCAGGGTGTTGATCTCGCCGTTGTGGGCGATCAGCCGGTAGGGATGGGCGCGCTCCCAGCTCGGGAAGGTGTTGGTGCTGAAGCGCGAGTGCACCATGGCCAGCGCCGACTCGATCGCTCGGTCGGCAGGTCGGGATAGAAGTCGCGGAGCTGGTCGGGGTTCAGCATGCCCTTGTAGACCATGGTCCGCGCCGACAGGCTGCCGAAGTAGAAGTTGGCCCGCCCCGGCAGGTTCGACTGGCGGACGTTGCGGCGCCGACGCGGCGGATGACGTACAGCTTGCGCTCGAACGCCAGGTCGTCTGGTCGATGCCGCGAACCGCGGCCCTCGCGGCCGATGAACACCTGGCGCATGACCGGCTGCGACGCCTTGGCGGTCGGGCCGAGCATGGAGTTGTCGGTCGGCACCGTCGCGCCAGCCGAGGAACTTCTGGCCCTCGGCGCAGGGTCGACCTCTTCCATGCTCGCTCGCACGCGGCGCGGCTCTCGCATCTGGCGGCAGGAAGACGGTCGCCGACGCCGTACTGGCCGGCGGCGGGCAGCTTGATGCCCAGGCGGTCCGCCTCCTCGGCGAAGAACCGGTGGGGCATCTGCATCAGGATGCCGGCGCCGTCGCCGGTGTTCTTCTCGCAGCCGCACGCGCCGCGATGCTCGAGGTTGAGGAGGACCTGGATCCCGTCCTGGACGATGCGTGCGACTTGCGCCCCTTGATGTCGACGACGAAGCCGACGCCGCAGGCGTCGTGCTCGTGAGCCGGGTCATAAAGGCCTTGGCCGTGGACTGGGCAATTTGGGTCGTGCTGGGACATGTCCTCGAATCCTCTGAAGGTACAGAAACGGCTCACTCTAGCACAGGTGACACGACGCCCAGGACGGGTGAAAGGCGGGGAGCAAACGCTCGCATGTATCCGGTTTCCGGCCTGAAATTGGCAGGAAACAAAACCGAAACAATCTAGTGCGAGGTCCCCACGCGGCGCGACCGGGCAGGCCACCGACCCCTGGGCGCGGGGCGAGTTTTCCGCAAGGCGACCGGAGCGTCGGAGCGAGGCTCTGCGAGCGCGTCGAAGCACCGGGAGGCGCGGCTTTGCCGCGCCGGCGTCGTCGGCCACAGGGGGAGTTCGTGAGGGGGTGATACCCCCTCACGGCGGCGAAGCCGCCCTAGCGGGTGACCGGGGTCGCGTCGAGCAGCCGGCGCACCGGGTCGCGCACCTGCCCGTAGTCGTTGGGCAGACTGATGCGGGGTGTTCGCGTAGCTGCGGGGCGGGGACGTCGGCCAGGTCGCCCTTCGTGGTACGGACCTTGAAGTCGGTGAACTTGAGCCCGTTGGCGGTGCTGACCACGACCACCCGGTGCGCGCGGACTTCGATCGTGCCTGCGGGCGACCAGCTTCTCGAGCGCGGCCAGGGCGACGCCGGTGTGCGGGCAGTTGAACATGCCGGTCCGGTCGGCGCGCGCCGGCGGCGTCGGCCAGCTCGGCCTCGGTGGCCTGCTCGACCACGCCGTCGAACTTCTTGCAGCGTGCGGATGGCCTTGCTTCACGCTGACCGGGTTGCCGATCTGGATGGCGGAGGCGAGCGTGGTCTTGGGCGCCACGGCCTCGAACGATGTCGAAGCCCTTCTTGTAGGCGAGGTACAGCGGGTTGGCCGCTGCGGCCTGGGCCACGCAGATGCGGGGCAGGTGACCAGATGATCCCCAGCTCCCGCATCATCGAGAAGCCCTGCGCCCGAGCGCGCTGACGTTGCCGAGGTTGCCGCCGGGGATGATGATCCAGTCGGGGACCTCCCAGTCGAACTGCTGCACGATCTCGATGGCGACGGTCTTCTGCCCCTCGAGGCGCAGCGAGTTCATGCTGTTGGCCAGGTACACGCCCTCTTCCTCGGCCAGGCGCTGGACGATGCGCCATGCAGCCGTCGAAGTCGCCGTCGATGGCCAGCACCGCGGCGCCGTTGGCCAGCGGCTGCACCAGCTGCGCCGTCGAGACCTTGCCGCGCGGCAGGATCACCATGGCGCGATCCCGGCGGCGGCGCCGTAGGCCGCCAGCGCGGCCGAGGTGTCGCCGGTCGAGGCGCAGGCCACGGCGCGGATCGGCTTGCCGTCGGCGATCATCTGCTTGACCGTCGAGACCAGCACGGTCATGCCCAGATCCTTGAACGAGCCGGTGTGCGAGTTGCCGCACTGCTTGACCCACAGCTCGTCGAGGCCCAGCTCGCGGCCGTAGCGCTCGGCCCAGAAGCAGGTTGGTGCCGCCCTCGAACATCGACACGACGTTCTCGTCGCGAACGTGCGGGCTGGACCCACTCCTTCTTGCCCCACACCCCCGAGCCGTAGCGGCCACTGGGTGCGCATGTAGCGCTCGTCGAACAGCTCTTATCCACGACGGCCGCGCTGCGGCGTTTGAGGGCCTCCATGTCGTGCACGACCTCGAGCAGGTCGCCGCAGTTCGGGCAGCGATAGATGACCTCGTCGAGCGGGTACTCGCCCTCGCATCCTGAGATGCAGCGGAAGACCGACCGGGATGGCATGGGCGCGAATTTAGCAGCTTGCCGCCCCCTTTGCGGACGGTGCCCGGTCGCCATCCCCGTGTACGGCATCCGTGTTACACCTTTGGGCTCCAAAAATGAGCGCCGCACCCAAACGCCTGTCGCCCGAGATCCATAAATTCGGCGGCGCCTCGCTGGCGGACGCCGCCGCGTTCAAGCGCGCCGCGGGCATCGTCACCAGCCGTCCCGGGCCGCGCGCGGTGGTGTGCTCGGCGCCGTCGGGCGTGACCGACGGGCTGCTGGGCCTGGCGCGGCGAGCGCGCAGCGGGCAGGAGCCGGGGCTGGCGGCCGATTCGATTGCGCTGCGGCGCCGCTACCAGGAGATCCTGCAGGGGCTGGTGCCGACCAAGGCCGCGCGCAAGGCGCCCGCCGAGGAGATCGACCGCTCGTTCGACGAGCTCGACGCGCTGTTGACCAGCCTGCTGGTCCTAAAGGAGCTGACACCGCGCACCAGTGACTTCATCGCGGCGCGCGGCGAGCGGTTGTCGGCGCTGCTGTTCGTCGCGGCGCTGGAGGCGGCCGGGGAGAAGGCCCGCTACGTCGACGCGGTCGAGGTCATCATCACCGACGGCCCCTACGGGGGCGCGTCGCCCAACCTGATGCTGACCGACATGGAGGCGCGCAAGGTCCTGCGGCCCCAGCTGGACAAGGGGATCATCCCCGTGGTGCCGGGTTTCATGGGCGCGGTGCCCGCCACCGAGGACGACGATCCGGGGACGATCCGTCCCGCGGCGACGCTGGGGCGCGGCGGGACCGACCTGACCGCGACGCTGCTGGCGCGGGCGCTGGGCGCGCGCGAGGTGCTGCTGTGGAAGGACGTGCCCGGCCTGCTGACGGCCGACCCGCGCGTCGTCGCGAACGCGCGCGTGATCCCGCAGCTGCACGTGCGCGAGGCGGCCGAGCTGGCCTACTTCGGCGCCAAGGTGCTGCACCCGCGCGCGCTGATCCCGGTCGCCGGCCGCAACATCCCGGTCTACGTGCGCCCGTTCGGCGACCCGCGCGCGCCCGGCACCGAGATCTCGGGGCGGCGGACGCTGGACCGCTATCCGGTCAAGGCGCTGTCGGCGATGGGCGGCCAGGCGCTGGTGACCGTCGCCGGCAACGGCATGCTGGGCGTGCCCGGCATCGCGGCGCGCACGTTCTCGGCGCTGTTTCAGGAGGGGATCAGCATCTCGTTGATCTCGCAGTCGTCGTCGGAGCAGTCGATCTGCTTCTCGGTACCGGAGGTCGTGGCCAAGAAGGCGCGCGATCGCCTGAGCGAGGTCTTCCGCGAGGAGATCGCCCGCGAGGAGATCAACCGCATCGAGGTGCGCGGGGGCCTGTCGACGCTGGCGGTCGTCGGCCTGGGGATGGCCGGCCACCCCGGCATCGCGGCGCGCGTGTTCCGCGCGCTGGCGGACATCGGCATCAACATCGTCGCCATCGCGCAGGGCTCGTCCGAGCTGAACATCTCGTTCGTGGTGGCGGGGGCGGACGCCGCGCGCGCCCAGCAGGCGATCCACGACGCGTTCCAGCTCTCGAAGATCGGCGGCGGCGCGGTCGCGGGCGGCGAGCACGTCGACGTGGTGCTGCTGGGCTTCGGGCAGATCGGCCGCTCGCTGGCCGAGATGATCGCCAAGTCGGGCAAGGACACGCGCGGCTCGCGCGAGAACACCCGGGGCGGGCGCGCCAGCAACCCGCGCGTGCGCATCGTCGGGGCCATCGACCGCAGCGGCTACGTGTTCGACGCCGACGGGTTCTCGGCGCGCGAGGTGTCGCGAGCTGACGTCGCTGAAGGAGTCGGGGCGCGGGTTCGCGCAGTCGCCGGACGGCCAGGCGGCGAAGCCCGCCGACGCGGTCGCGGCGCTGGCCAAGCACGCGCTGTCGAGCCCGATGCTGGTCGACGTCACGGCCGACGACACCACGGCGATGGTGCGCGAAGCGTTGCGCGCGGGGATGGACGTCGTGATGGCGAACAAGCGCCCGCTGTCGGGACCGCGCGCGTCGCACGCCGAGCTGCTCGAGCTGGCCGCCCGCGGGGGCCGGCGCGTCCTGTTCGAGGCGACGGTCGGGGCGGGGCTGCCGATCCTCGACACGCACCGCAAGCTGGTCGAGTCGGGCGACCGGGTCATGAAGATCGAGGGCTGCGTGTCGGGGACGCTGGGCTTTCTGCTGACCGAGATCGAGCCGCGGGCGCGCCGTTCTCGGACGCGCTCCGCCGCGCGATGGACAAGGGCTACACCGAGCCCGATCCGCGCGACGATCTGTCGGGCGCCGACGTCGGGCGCAAGGCGCTGATCCTGGGCCGGTTGCTGGGCTTCGCGGGCGAGCCGGAGGACGTCGCAGGTCGAGTCGCTGGTCCCCGATGCCTACCGCCGCCTGCCGCTGCCCGAGTTTCTGGGGCGCCTGGGCGAGCTGGACAGCGAGTGGGCCAAGAAGGCGCAGGCCGCGCGCGCCAAGGGGGGCGCCCTGCGCTACGTGGCGACCGTGACCAAGAACCGGATCGCCGTCGGCTTGAAGGTCGTCGACGCGTCCAGTCCGTTTTCGGCGCTGAAGGGCACCGACAACCAGATCGCGTTCGTCACGGCCCGCTACCGCCAGAACCCGCTGGTCGTGACCGGCCCGGGCGCGGGCCCGGCGGTGACCGCGGCCGGCGTGTTGAACGACATCCTGGGCCTGGGCGCGTAAGCGCGCCGCGAGCCGAGTCCGCCGGCCGAAAGGAAAAAGGGCGAGGGCTGTGCGGCCCCCGCCCTTCTTACTTCAGTGCGCGGTTCGCTTAGAAGAACGCCAGAGCGGCGACGGTACCGGTGAACTGGCTGCTCGTCACCTCGGTGCCGGTCGTGAAGACGTCATCACCAGAGAAGTCGCCGCGAAGCTCGCCACGGAGCTCGTAGTGACCCCCAAACGGAAGGGCGGCACCGACGGTGCCCTCGAAGATGTTGCTATCGGCTGCCAGCCCGTACAGGCCGTGATCCTTCAGGAACTCACCCCGGATGGCCAGGGCTAGGTGCTCGGCAGCCATCAGGCGACCCATCACCGCGATACCCCACAGGTAGGGGTCGCCGAACTTGACGTAGTCGAAGTTCAAGTTGAGGGCGAGTTGATCGCTCACCGTGAACCCGGCAACCAAATCGAGGTTGAGGTGCGTGTCCATGGTGCCCGTAATTGGGTTCGAGGTCTCTTTGCCGACGTAGGCGTTCAGGGCCAGGCTGAGCTGGTCGGTCGGGGTGACGAACGCGGAGGCGCCGAACGTCTTGTCACCGGTCTCGTCAGGATCGTTGTTCCAGCCGTTGACGACGCTCAAGACCAACGTGAACTGATCGCTGAACTTCAGGTTGCCGCGAACGCCCGTGTGCAGGAACGGAATCGAGTTGAAAAGGAACGACCGCGAGTAGAGCCAGTTCTTGTTCGCCTCGATGACCTCGGCTCCCGAGTTGGTCACGAACTTGCCGAAGTCGAGCGTGAGGATGCCCAACGTCAATGAGGCGTAGGCCTGCTGCACAATGAGAGCGGACGTGTACAGCGACCCGCCGGCCCCAGCGCTGCCGCTGGCGGAGAACCCGTTGATGATCGCGCCGATCTGGCCGTAGCCGATGTCGATCCGACCGCCGACGTTCTCGGCGGAGAAGCCGACGCCGAGCTTGGCGTAGTTGAGCGCGAAGTTGTTGGAGGTGACGTCGAAAGCCCGCCCGCCGGGCGGCGTCGTCGTGGGGTCACCCTTGAAATTCAGCATGTAGTAGGAATCGACCAGACCCTCGACGGTCACGAGCTCCTTCCATCCCGGCGCGGCCGGCGCGGCGGCAGGAGCGGGCATCGCCTCGGGCATCGGCGGGGGCGGGGCCATGGTCACCACGGGAACGGGAGCCGGTGGCGGTGGGGTCGCCTCGGGGGCGGCCGGCGGCGGCGGGGCCTCGGCCGGCGGCGGCATTTCGGCGGCCGGCGGCTCCTGAGCAAAGGCCATCGATGAGGTGAGCAAAACTAGAGCTAGTGCACTCGCGGACAAACGCATTCAAATCCCCCTAGGTCGTTGACTGGGGCGAAAGGTAGCCACCATGCCAAGCCCCTGTAAAGAAATTTGGGTCTGCGGACCGCGATTTTGCCTCACCGAAACATCTCGGAAACACGTCAGCAACGCCGCCGCTATTTGCGCACAATCACTAAGAAATTTCTGTGAATCCACCGCGCCCGTGTTTCCGCCAGAAACATCCTGGACGGAAGCCAAGGGCCTGGGATCGCTTCAGTTCTTCAGTCGAACGTACTCTTCGGGGACGTCGGCGAAGCCCCAGTCCTTGAGCTGACGAGCCCAGGACCCGAGGTTGCCGCGCGTGACCCGGACCAGCTTCATCGGGATGATCGTCGGGACGGATTTCCGGAGCAGGACCTTGTCGACGATCGACGCCACCCCGACCGCACCCCAGAGGTAGTTGGGCTGGGCCAGCAGCACCGGAGCCAGTCCCTTTTCGACGTAGACCAGCTGCGCGGGCAACGCGTTCATCGAGACGATCTTCTCGCGGGCGGGATCCATCTCGTCGAGCAGCGTGCGCGTGTAGAGCGGCCACCCCCCCACCATCGCCCATCCTTTGATTCTCGGGGTGCGCGGCGCGGACCCGCAACACCTCGGCGGCCGCCGCCTGCGGGGTCTCCACGTGGAAGAACGGTCCCAGGACCTTCAGGCCGGGGTGGAGAGCCACCTCTTCCTTGGCGCCCTGCACGCGCTGGAGAAGATTCAGCGCGCCCTCGTTGCCGGCGAGGATGGCGATCTTGGCCTTGGCGGGCACCAGCGGGACCAGCTCGCGCATCACCGCCTGGCCGGCCTCGATGTCGTCGACCCCGCAAAAGGCGAACCGGCGCGAATCCGGCGCGTCGCTGTCGAACGTCATCACCGGCACGCCGCGCGACACGGCGTCGTCGATGACCGGGGTGAGCTCGGCGGCGTCGGAGATCGAGACCAGGATGGCGTCGACGTGATCGTTGACGGCCTGGGTGATGCGTTTGGCCTGGACCGTCGCGTCCTCTTGCGGGGGCGTCAGCCACTCGACGGCGATCGGCATGTTGATCTCGGCGGACAGCTCTCGCGCGCGGTTCTCGGCGCCCATGCGCGCGGCGAGGAACGACGGGTTGTTCGAGCTCTTCGCGATCATGGCGATGCGAAACGGCTTGGGGGGCGGCGCGCTCGACGGCCTCCGGGCGTCCTCGGCGGGGCTGGTCGCGGGCGGCGCGGGTTGCTCGCGGTGGCGCGGGCAAGCCGCCCCGATGAAGGCCGCGGCGCAAGCGAATCCCAAAACCTGCGAGGCCGGCGCATGGGTCTTGCGGTGAGGCCGGACCGAGGTGCGCATCAGCGGAGTCAGCGCGGTCAGCCGTCCCACCGGGCGATCTGGAGGCGACGCTAGCAAACGGGGCGCACTCTAGCGCCCGGACGCCAGGGTGTGAATCGCATTGTCAGCATTGTTTCCCAGCCGACATGTGGTTCCCTCGACGCCGATGTATGAACCGCGTTTCCGGGGCGAACCCACGGCTCCAGAGGCGCCGTCGTCACCCCGGGTTTCCGAGCAACGACTCGACCTCGGCACGCGTCGGCATGCTGGGCTGCGCGCCCGGGCGCGTGACGGAGATGGCCGCCGTCGCACCGGCGAAGCGAATGGCGTCGGCCTCGCCGCGGCCCGTCGCCAGCGCGAAGGCGAGGCCCGCGTTGAACGCGTCGCCCGCCGCGGTGGTGTCGATCGCCTCGACCGGGAAGGCGGGGAAGAGCTGCTCGCCGGCCTCGGTGACCAGCAGCGCACCCTGGCGCCCCATCTTGACCAGGATCCGCGTCGCGCCACGCGCGATGAGCTGCCGCGCGCGCGCCACCGCGTCTCCGCGGCGTAGGCTGGATTGCGGCGCGCCCCCCGTCAGCACCGACAGCTCGCTCTCGTTTGGGGTCAGGTAATCGACCGAGCGCAGCAGCACGTCCGGGATGGATCGGGCCGGGGCCGGATCGAGGATGACCAGCGCCCCCGCCTCGCGTGCGATGCGCGCGGCGGTCTGTACCGTCGGCAACGGAATCTCGAGCTGCAGCAGCAGCGCGGCGGCCTCGGCGATCGCGTGGTGCGCGGCCGACAGCGCCGCCGGCACCAAGGCCCCGTTCGCGCCTGGGATGACGATGATCTGGTTCTGCCCGCCGGGATCGAGCGCGATCATGGCCATGCCGGTGGGCAAGGCGTCGTCGCGCCCCACGTAGGTCACGTCCACGCCGACGTTGGCCAGGTTGCGGCGCAACCAGTCCGCGTAGCCGTCGTTGCCGACCCGCCCCACCATCCGCACCGGTAGCTCGGTCGTGGCCAGGCGCGCGGCGGCGCACGCCTGGTTCGCGCCCTTGCCGCCGGGAAGCACGGCGAAGTCGTGCCCGGTGACGGTCTCGCCGGGCGCCGGGAAGCGGCGGACCGCGACCACGAGATCGGCGTTCAGGCTGCCGACGACGGCGATCCCGCGGGCCATGATGGTGTCGCACGGACGCCGAAACTACGGCGTCGCGGGCGTCTCCTCGATGGTGACCAGCAGGTCGCCCGCCTCCACGCTCTCACCGGAGCCGGCGAGGATCTCGCGCACCAGGCCCTCGACGGGCGCCTTCACGACCGTCTCCAGCTTCATCGCCTCGGTCACCAGCAGCTTCTGGCCCACGGCGACACGCTCGCCGACCTTGGTGACCAGATCGATGACCCGACCGGGCATCGGCGCGCCGACCTCGCCCGCGCGCCCCGGCGTCGCGCGCCGGCGCTTGGGGCCGGTGGCCTTCGCCGACTCGTCGAGGATGCGAATGGACCGTGGCTGCCCGTTCAGCTCGAAGGTCACCAGGCGCGCGCCGTCGGCCTCGACGTCGCCGACCGAGAGCAGCTTCACGATCAGCGTCTTGCCCGGCTCGATGTCGACCCACGCCTCCTCGCCGACGCGCAGTCCGTAGAAGAACGCGGGCGTCGGCAGCACGGACGTGTCGCCGTGCAGGGCGCGGTGCTCCATGTACTCGCGCAGCACCTTGGGATAGAGCGCGTACGAGACGACGTCGCGCCGGGACACGGTCGTGCCGGCCAAGTTCTCCATCTCTTGCTGGGCGCGCACCCAGTCGTGCGGCGGCAGCGTCGCGCCCGGGCGACCCTCGATCGGGGGCGTGCCCTTCAAGATGTGCGTGCGCAGCGGCTCGGGGAAGCCCCCCGGCGGCTTGCCGAGGCCCCCGCGCATGTAGTCGACGACGGAGGCGGGGAAGGTCAGCTCGGGCGCGCGCGCCTCGACGGCGTGCGCGTCCAGGCCCTGCTTGACCATCCAGATCGCCATGTCGCCGACGACCTTCGACGACGGCGTCACCTTGGGGATGTCGCCGAACAGCCGGTTGACCTCGGCGTAGGCGCGCTTGACCGCCTCCCACGACTGCGCGCCCAGGCCCAGCCCCTCGGCCTGCGCGCGCAGGTTCGAGTACTGCCCGCCCGGGATCTCGTGGTGATACACGTCGGCGGCCGGAGCCTTCAGGCCCGCCTCGAACGGCGCGTACCAGTTCCGCACGGTCTCCCAGTAGACCGACAGCTTTTCGATCGTCGTCGCCGGCACGCGCGGGTCACGTTTCGAACCTTCGAGGGCGTAGAGCAACGTCTCCAGCGACGGCTGCGACGTCATGCCCGCCATCGATCCCACGGCGCCGTCGACGACCTCGACGCCCGCCTCGATGGCGGCGACGTACGACATGATGCCGTTGCCCGACGTGTCGTGCATGTGCAGATGGATCGGAACGTCCACGGCGTCCCTTGATGGCCTTCACCAGCATCGTCGCCGCGCGCGGCTTGATCAGGCCCGCCATGTCCTTGATGGCCAGCAGATGCGTCCCGCGCCGGACGATCTCCTTGGCCATGTTGACGTAGTACTTGAGGTCGTACTTCGTGCGCGTGGGATCGCTGACGTCGCCCGTGTAGCAGATGGAGGTCTCGACGATCTTGCCGGTCTTCTGCGCGGCCTCGATCGCGACCTCCATGTTGTCGACGTCGTTGAGCGCGTCGAAGATGCGGAACACATCGATGCCCGCCCCGGCCGCCTCCTCGATGAACCCGCGCACCACGTCGTCGGGGTAGTTGGTGTAGCCGACGGCGTTCGCGCCGCGCACCAGCATCTGGAACAGCAGGTTGGGCACCTTGGCGCGCAGCTCGTCCAGGCGGCGCCACGGGTCTTCGCGACAGGAACCGGTACGCGACGTCGAAGGTGGCGCCGCCCCACATCTCCAGCGAGAAGAAGTCGCTGCACAGGTGGGCGGTCGCGGGCGCCACCCGCGTGATGTCGTAGGTGCGCAGGCGCGTCGCCAGCAGCGACTGGTGGGCGTCGCGCCAGGTGGTGTCGGTCAGCCGCACGCGCTTGTCCGAGCGCAGCCATTTGACGATCGCCGGCGGGACCTTCCTCGTCGAGGATCTGCTTCGTCCCGCGCGGAGGCGGGCCGTCGGGCACCAGGGGCACGAGCGGGTCCTGGCGTCAGCGCGCCCGCCGCCGGCTTGGGCTTGCCGCGCACGGTGGGGTGACCGTTGACCACCATGCTGCCGACGTAACGCAGGATGCGAGTCGCGCGATCGCTGCGCGGGCGGTAGCGGACCAGGTCGGGCGTCTCGTCGACGAAGGTGGTGTGCACCTTGCCGTCGACGAAGGTCGGGTGCGCGAGCACGTGCTCGAGGAACGCGATGTTCGTCTTCACGCCGCGGATGCGGAACTCGCGCAACGCGCGCACGACCTTGCGCCGCGTGTACTCCCAGTCAGGCCCCGAGCCGGTCAGCTTCACCAGCAGCGAGTCGTAGTAGGGCGACACCCGCGCGCCGACGTAGCCGGACCCGTCGTCGAGCCGCACGCCCAGGCCGGCGGCCGGGCGGTAGACGTTGATCTTGCCGGTGTCGGGCAGGAAGTCGTTCTGCGGATCCTCGGCGGTGATGCGCGCCTGGATCGCGAAGCCGCGCAGCTTGATCGCCGCCTGGTTCGCGATGCCGATCTCGGGATCCGACAGCTTGTGGCCCTCGGCGATCCGGATCTGCGCTTGCACCAGGTCGCGCCCCGTGACCGCCTCGGTGACGGTGTGCTCGACCTGGATGCGCGGGTTGACCTCGATGAAGTAGTGCGCGCCGTCCTCGCCGACCAGGAACTCGACGGTGCCGGCGTTGGTGTAGTTGGCCTGGCGGGCCACCTTCAGCGCGTCGGCGGCGATGCTCGCGCGCAGCTTCTCGGACAGCGACCACGCGGGCGCGTACTCGACGACCTTCTGGTGGCGACGCTGCACCGAGCAGTCGCGCTCGAACAGGTGCACCATGTTGCCGTGCTCGTCGGCCAGGACCTGCACCTCGATGTGCTTCGGGCGCACGACCAGCTCTCGATGAAGACCGAGTCGTCCCCGAACGCCTTCTTGGCCTCGGACTGGGCGCGCGCCAGCGCCTCTTCCAGATCGCCGGGCGCGCGAACGACGCGCATGCCGCGCCCGCCGCCGCCGCCCGCCGCCTTGACGAACACCGGATAGCCGACCTTGTCGGCGAACGCGCGCGGCGTCGGCGACGCGCACGATGGGCTCGGGCGTCCCTGGGACGACCGGGACCTTGGCGGCCTCGGCGATCTTGCGCGCCGCGATCTTGTCGCCGAGCGCCTCGATCGCCTCGGGCGACGGGCCGATGAAGTTGATGCCCGCCTCGCGACACTTGCGCGCGAACGACGCCCGCTCGGACAGCAAGCCGTAGCCGGGGTGAATGGCGTCGACGCCTGGGCTCCGGGCGAGCGCGATGATCTCGTCCTCGGCCAGGTAGGCCGCCACCGGCTCGAGGCCCTTGCCGATCAGGTAGGCCTCGTCGGCCTTGTAGCGGTGCAGGTGAACCCGATCTTCCTCGGAGAAGATCGCGATGGTTCCGATCCCGAGCTCGCTACACGCTCGAAACACGCGGATCGCGATCTCGCCGCGGTTGGCGCACAGGACCCGCCGGAAGGGCGTCAAATTCATGATCCGGCAGTTCTGTCCTGGCGTGGGATGGCCTGTCAACAGATGTCGGCGACGTGCGGCGCTTTACGGCGCGCGACCGCCTCGCCCGATTCGCGCGACCGCGCCGCCGTGGACGGGCGCGGCCACGACCGGCGGTTCACCCGGCGCGGAACTGGAAGTCCCGCTCGCGCACGACCAGCGGCTCCTCACCGTCGACCAGGAACGCCCGGCCCTCGCCCACCATCCCGTTGAACGTCAGCAGGTACCACACGTCGATGCCCCAGCGTGCGTGGCCGCTCTCGCACGGTGGGGTCCACTCGGCGGCCTCCAGGTCCCCGAGGCCGGGTGGTCGCATGGCCGGCCGCGCGGCCAGCGCCCCGAACAGCGGCGACTCGCGCACGATGTCCACCGCCCTCCGCGCCACGTCGGGTTCGATCTGACGCCGCCACTCGCTGACCAGGCGAAGCCCCGCGGGCGGCGAGCCGAGCTCCAGCTCGGTCTCGTAGGCCTCGTCGGCCGGGATGCCCGAGAAGTCGGGGACGTCGAACTCCGGGAACAGGATCGTCACGCGCGATCTCCGCGCGGCGGGCCTCGAGGGCGGCATGGGCCTGGCGCTGCTTGGCCTCGGTGTAGTACGCGTAGAGGCGCAGCACCGCGTAGCGCGAGGGCAGTCGGTGGTCCCAGTCGAGGATCCAGTCCCCCGCCGCGTACGACGCCCCGCCGAAGGGAACCAGCGGGGGCAGGTGGGGCGCCAGCCGCGCCCCCTCGTTCGCGTCGACGAACAGCTCCTGCTGCGACAATCGCGGGTGAAGCGCGAGCTGCGCGCGCAGCAGGTCTCGAAGATCGAGCCCCATGACGACCCATGACGAATCATCATTGTATCCGACCACCGACGCCAAGCGCCAAGTTGTGCGGCACGGAATCCGGCGTTCGTGTCCAGGGCTCCGCGAGCCGCGGAGAAACTGTACATTCGTTGCGATGTCCCCGGATGCCCTGGCGAGGTTCGGCCCGCGCATGTCCCGGCGCCTCCCTTGGCACGAAGGCGAAAATCGGCTGGCCGCCGCTACTGAAGCACGCCGCGCGCGCGGACTGCGCATCGTCGACTTGACCGAGAGCAACCCGTCCGCGGTCGGCCTCGGCGCCGAGCCCGACGCTCTGGCCGATGCGCTGGCTGGGCCCGACGTGCGTGAGGCGCTGGCCCACCATGCGCCGTCGGCGCGCGGGTCGCGCGACGCACGCGTCGCGATCGCCTGGGCGGCCTCGTCGAACACGCGGCGCGCGGGCACGCCGGGTTCCGGTCCCGGCGCCCTCGAGCCGGATCGTCTTCTGCTGACCGCCTCGTCGAGCGAGTCCTACGGCATGTTGTTCAAGCTGCTCGGGGACCCGGGCGACGAGGTGCTGGTCCCCGAGCCGAGCTACCCGCTGTTCGACTACCTGGTCCGGCTCGAGGGCCTGGGCCCGCGGCCCTACCGACTGGCGTTCGACGGCGCCTGGCACCTGGACCTGGCGTCCGTCACCGGCGCGCTCGACGCGGCGGCGCGGGCGCGACGGCGCGTCGCCGCGCTGGTCGTCGTCAGCCCCCACAACCCGACCGGCGCGGTGTTGACCCGCGCCGAGCTCGACGCCCTCGACGACGTGTGCGCCGCGCGCGGCATCGCCCTGGTCGCGGACCAGGTGTTCGCGGACTACGTTCACGCGCCCCGCCCCGAACACCTCGGCCTGGTCGCGAGCGAACCCACACGCGCGACGACGTTCACGCTCGGCGGCCTGTCGAAGAGCTGCGGATTGCCGCAACTCAAGCTGGGTTGGATCGCAGTTGGGGGGCCGGCGGCGGCAGCCGAGCTCGCGCTTGGTCGGCTGGAGCTGATCGCGGACACGTACTTCTCGGTGTCGGGCCCGGTCCAGGCGGCGCGCCGCGGCTACTCACTCTGGGCGAGCACGTGCGGGCGCGCATTGCCGCGCGCGTGGCGGAAAACCGCGCCGCCCTGCGCGCTGCCTTGTCACCAGACGCGCCGCTGAACCTGCTCCCCGCGGATGGCGGCTGGTCGGCGATCCTGCGCGTCCCCGCCGTCCACACCGACGAAGACTGGGCGCTGCTGCTCCTCGAGCGCGACGGGATGCTGGTGCACCCGGGTTACTTCTTCGACTTGGTGGGTGGCGCCTACCTGGTGCTGAGCCTGCTCCCCGAACCGGCCACGTTTCAGGCGGCGGCACGGGCGCTGGTCACGGGTGTCCGCGCGCTCGCCGAATCGCACGCGCCAACCGGCGACGCGACGGCGGAGCATGACTAGGATGGATCGCGTGATCCCGCTGGCTGCGCTGCCCATCCTCGGCTACATCGTGGTGGCGCCCGCGACGCCGGCCGACGGCTGCCCGTCGGCCGGGCAGGTCGGCGACGCGCTGGTGGCCAGGGTGCCCGATTCGGTGCTGCCCGCGGACAGCACCATGCAGCGAAGCGACGTGCTTCGCGTCGTGCTCGACCTGTCGCCGGACGGGACCTCGATCCGGTTCGCGCTGGTGAACGGCTCGGGCGAGACGAGGCTGAAGCGCACCCTGCCCGCGCCCGGGCGGGGCGTCCGGGGCGCCCAGTGTCTGGCGCTGGCCGACACGCTGGCGACCATCGTCGATCGGTACCTGCACGACGTCGAGTACGAGGCGCCCGAGAGCCAGGTCCCGCGGGGACCGCCGGGCCCGCGGGGGACGGCGGCACTGCCAGAGGGCCGGCCGGTCCGGCGGCCGCCGGCCGCGCGCTCGAGCTCGACGTCGGTGCCGCGGCGCGCGGCGCGCCCGGCGCACCGCTGGAAATCGAAGGCCGCCTGGGTGCGAGCTTCGATCTGAAGGGCCACCCCGATCCGGTGCGCAAATGGATGGTGCTGACCTCGATCGGCATCGGACCGTCGTTCACGCGAAGCGCCGATGTCGGGGACACCTCGGCCACCGCCTCGGCACGACGATTTCCAGTTGATCTTGGGATCATGCGGCAATTTGCCGCCGGCCGCGGAGGACTGCGAGTGGGGGTCGGGGCCACCGCCGACCTCTTGCTGTACTCCTCGCATTTCGCGGGCCAAACAAGTGACGTCCGACACATACGCGCCGGGCTGAACCTCGAGGGGCGTGTCGCGTATGTCCTTCCAATAACAGGTCCCCTGATAATTCAGGCGAATCTGCGGCTGGGGCTTGTCACACTGCGACAGGAGCTGTCCGTCAGGGGTGCATCGAGTCCCCTGTTTCAATCCCCCTGGGCGTACGCCACGCTGGGAATCAGCGGAGGGTGGGTTTTTCGATGAGATTCATGGGGGCCGGGACACTAACCTTCACAAATCAGCAGTAGGTAAACTGTGAGAATCCCCCCTCCCTCTTTCTCATTCTCGCGTCACGGCTCGTGCCGCCCGCTACCTCCCAGGTGGCCGGCGTGAAGACGCCAGGGCTGGTGCCCGTCTCGGCGGCGCGATACCAGGACACCGAGCTCGTCGCGCGGTGCTGCGGGGGTGACCGCTCGGCGTACCGGCTGCTCTACGAGAGGCACTCGCCGACCGTGTACCGGTTCCTGTCGGCGATGGGCATCCGTGATCACGAGCGCGAGGACGCCTGCCAGGAGGTCTTCCTGGCTATCTTCCGGAGCTTGCCCCGATTTCGAGGCGACTCTCAGCTCTCGACCTGGATCTACCGCATCACCGCCCGCACTGCGGGCAAGATGATCCAGCGCCGCAAGGCGGGGACGCTGCTGTCGACGCTGCTGCGCCGGGAGCCGCCGCCCGCGCCCGATCGCGATCCCGCCGACAAGGCGGCGCGCGGGCTGTTGCTCGAGCGGCTGCTCGAGAGGCTGAATCCGAAGAAGCGCATGGTCCTGATCCTGTTCGAGATCGAGGGCCTGGAGGTCGAGGAGATCGCGCGCATCGCCGAGTGTCCGGTGAACACCGTTTGGTCGCGCCTGCACCACGCCCGGGCTCGATCTGACGAAGATGGCGGCGCGCACGCCGCGCCCGCGATCGGGGAGCAAGCCTGGATCGTCCGTGGCGCCCCTGCTAGCCGGCGAGGGGCAACCGGACGACGACGATGAAGACGAAGACGAGGAGGTCTCGCCGTGAGCGAGCGCGTGCCGCCTCGCCGCACCCCGACCGACCGCTGGCTGGCCCAGCCCGCCGACGAGGTCGAGGTGTCGGTTCGCCAGGCGCTCGACGAAGCGGCCGAGCGCGACGCTGACGAGGTCGCCTTGCGCCGCGTGTGGGCTCGCCTGGCGCGCGATCCCGGGCTGGAGGCGCACATCCGGGCCCTGGAGGAGCCGGTCGGGACCGAGCCGCGGCGGGTTCGCTGGCAGTGGCTCGCGCTGACCACCCTGGGCGGCGCGGCGGCCGTAGCGGCTGTGTTCCTGCTGTCCGGCAAGGCGCCGCTCGGCGTTTCCCCCAAGGCCGCGGTCGTCCCCGCCGAGGTCCCGGTCCTGGTCGACGGTTCGGCGCGTTCGGGCCTGGTGACGCCGGCTCTGGTGCGCGCGGGCAAGGGCGAGACGCTGCGCCTGGCGCTGCCGGGCAAGGTGGACGCGGTCGTGACCTCCGAGTCGGCGCTGGCGCTCGATTCCCAGAGCCACCCGACCGTCTCGGCGGGCGAGGTTCAGTTCGCGGTTCCGCACCAGGCCCCGGGTAAGACCTTCTCGGTCGGCGTGGACAAGTACCGGGTGGTCGTCGTGGGCACGCGATTCAGCGTGGCGCTGCGCGAGGGCCGGTCCGCCGTCGCCGTCACGGCGGGCGTCGTCGAGGTCTGGAGCGATCACCGACTGGCGCGGATCACAGCGGGACAGTCGTGGTCGAGTCCCGCGGTCGCCAGCGAGCACCTCGGGGAGAATTCGGACGCGGTGGCGTCAGTCGATGCGGCAAAGGCGGGGTCGGGCCCGGGCGCCAAGAGCGGCGCTGGCGATGACCGAACCTCCGTGTCGAGGGCGACCTCGCGGCGGCGCGGTCACGAACGCGTGGTCGCGCTCGCAGGCGCTCCGGTGTCCGCCTCCGGGCGCGCGGGTTCGACGGCGGCCGCCGCAGTCGCCACCAGCTCGGCGGCCGACAACGCGGTGGTCGGCGCGCGCGGCACGACGGTCGCGACGACCGCGACCGCGACCGCCACCACCGCGCCGCCAACCCCGTCGCCGCGCGAGCCTGCGACCGAGGCGCGCCTCGCTCCGCCGCCGGCCGCGGCGCCCGCTGTGCAGCCGACCCCGCAGGCCAATGACGATTCTGTGTTGCTCACGCAGGCGCGCAGCTCGCGGGCCGCGGGTGACAGTCGGCGCGCGTTGAACCTGTACCGCTCGCTGGCGTTGCGCGGGGGACCCGTCGGCGAGAACGCCGAGTACGAGATCGGCAGCCTCCTGCGCGACGATCTTCATCAGCCCGTGCAGGCCGTGTCGGCGTGGCGGGCGTACCGTGCCAGCCACCCGCGCGGGTTGCTGAGCGTCGAGGCCGAGATCTCGGTCATCGAGACCCTGGTCTCGATGGGGGCCAAGGCGCAGGCGCTGTCGGATGCCAGCGACTTCGTCGCGCATCATCCCGACAACGAGCGCCGCGCAGAGATCTCGCGCCTGGCGGGCGATCTGGCGCGCGAGCGCGGCGATTGCGACAAGGCGATCGCGGCGTACGACGTGGCGATCGCGGCGGCGCGCTCGCAAGCGACGGCCGACCGCGCGAGCTATCATCGCGCGGTGTGCTTGTGGAACGAGGACCGTGGCGACGGGGCGAAGGCCATGCGGGCCTACCTCGGCTCCTTCCCGCGCGGGCGCTACCGCGCGCCGGCGGAGCGCGCGCTCGGCGAGACCGGGACGGTGGCGGGTCGCCCGTGAGGTGGTGGTGCGCGGCGCCGTCATCCCCACGCTGCTCGCGATCTCGCTAGGCGCCAGCTGCACCCAGCGACTGATGCTGGAGACGCCCGACGCGGGCGACGTCATGGACGCGGCATCGGAAAAGTCGGGGGCCACCCCCGACGCCGCTGGCGACGCCGGGGGCGACGCCGGGAGTGATGGCCCCGGATCCAACGATCACATGGGATGCAACGTAAACAGGGTTCCCGTGGGCAGAGAGATCCCGTCGGTCGACGTCATGCTGGTGGTCGGTCGCGACGCTTCGATGGCCTCGAACTTCGACTGGGGGACGAGGATGTCGGTCACGGGGGCGGCGATCTCGGACGTCGTCAGCAGCTTCCAAGCGGGCGTGCAATTCGGCTACGTGGAGTACCCGGCCATCGATGGGTGCGGCCCCGGTGTCTGCTGCGTCAGCGGCCCTGCAATTCCGCCGGCTCCGAACACGAAGGATTTTATCACCGGCGCTCTGGCCTGTGGCAATCAGTCGTGCACGGCGGCGTCCGACGCACGACCGATCGACGCTGCGATCAAGCTTGCGGCGGGGGCCTTCTTCTCGCCCGCCCCTCCGTTCACCAATCAGTACATCGTGTTGATCGCCGACGGCCCGCCGTACTGCTACGGCAACGACACCGGACAGTCGTGCTCGGACGCGCGCAAGGCTGTGCAAGGGGCGACCAACCAGAAGATTGCGACCTACGTGATCGGCGTCGGCGGTGGCGTGGAGCAGGATGACTGCCTCCGGATGCTCGCGAGTGCGGGGGGGACCGGGGGAACGCCTTCGCCGGTTCTGCCAGGACGCGACGGCAAGTCGCTGGGGAACAGTCTTTACGGCGCCGTCGGTTCCGCAGCAGCATCGCGGTGTGTGATTGACCTCACCGAGTCCGTCTTTGATCCCGGTCGGGTCCAGTTGCAGATCAATAAGGCGGAGATTCCGTTCGATCAGGCGCACGTCAATGGCTGGGCCTTTCGGCAGGGCTCCGGGAGCATGACGATCGATGTGTTTGGCGATTCGTGTCGCCTGCTGCAGACGACGTCGGACAAGGACATCACGGTCTGGCAGGGCTGTCCCCCTTGCATGCCGGGCGCGCCTGATTGCCGCTGAGATCACGGGGCGGCGGGATCCAGATGCCCTTCGCTACCCTCTTCGGTTCTTTTTTTGAAGGGGCCGATGTGGGGCCAGCACTAAACGGGTGGTTCTAGGAAAGGAAGGAACACCCATGTCTGGCAAGCGACCACGTAAGTTTCACGGTTTGTTCTTAGCGCTTTGCGGCGCAGGTCTTTTGACGCTCGGCGTGCCGAGCTGCGGCGGCGAAAGCTCTGGAGACGGCACCGGTGGCGATACGGGGAGCACGGGCGGCACCTCGGGCACCAGCACCGGTGGTAGCTCTGGTACCAGCACGGGCGGCAGCTCGGGCACCAGCACGGGCGGCAGCTCGGGCACCAGCACGGGCGGCAGCTCGGGCGCCGGCACGGGCGGCAGCTCGGGTACGGGCACTGGTGGCGACACCGGCGGCGGTGGTCGCATGGGCGGCGCCGCGGGTGACACCGGCGGCGGTGGTCGCATGGGTGGCACCGCAGGCAACACCGGCGGCGGCGGCCGCATGGGCGGCGCCGCGGGTGACACCGGCGGCGGCGGTCGCATGGGTGGCACCGCAGGCAACACCGGCGGCGGCGGCCGCATGGGCGGCACCGCGGGCAACACGGGTGGCGGTGGCCGCATGGGCGGCACCGCGGGCAACGCGGGTGGCGGCGGTCGCATGGGCGGCGGCACCGCGGGCAACACGGGTGGTGGTGGTCGCTTCGGCGGCACCGCGGGCAACACGGGCGGCGGCGGTCGCTTCGGCGGCACTGCCGGCACCACGGGCGGCGGCGGTCGCATGGGCGGCGCCGCGGGCACGGCCGCCTTCGAGGATCCGACCCTCTAGTCTTCTGATCAGACGTTCACAGGTAGGTCCCTTCACGTTTCCTTGCCGGAAGGCCGACGTCTCTTCTTCGGAAGAGACGTCGGCCTTTCTTTATTGGCGGCTCGGGCTACGGCCACGCGCGCGACGACCGCCGGAGAGCGAGCGTTATACTGCCGGCTCCCCATGCGCAGATGGTCGCTCGCTCACTTCAATCGCGCCTGATGCTCGCCGCAGCCAACGTTTGTCCGCGCTGTGGGCACCAAAACGCGGGTCACCTGGCCTATTGCTCGCAATGTGGGCGCCGGCTCCGCAGTCATGTCGGCGCGGCCGAGCCCCGACGACGAGACGGTGCCGGCACCCCGGGGAGCAAGGCGGCCGGGCGTTGGGGCAACGCGACGCCGGCTCCCGAATCGGGGGCGGGCCTGGCGGCCACGCTCGCCGTCCCGAACGCGGCCACGACCGAACCCAGCGCGGCGCGCCGATCACGGGCGGGGCGCGCGCTCGGGGCGATGGCCTACGTCGTCAAGCACTGGCGGCGGCGCTTCCACGCGGAGTCGCAGCGCCGCCGGCTGCGCGACGAGCGCGACGGGATCGAGCACATGCTGCGGGCCGCGTGGATCGAATCTCGGCAACACGCTCGCAAAGGAGCGCCCGAACGCGCCGGAGCTGGCGCAACCCTTGGCGCGAGTAGCCGAGGCCGAGCGGCGCCGGGCGCAGGCACACGCCGACCTGACCAGCGCCGAGTCGCTGCAGGCCAGCGAGGATCTGCGTCTGGGAAAGGCCGAAGCGCACGCGACGAAGGAATGGGAGAAGTGCCAGGCGGGATTGACCGACGTGGAGGCCGCGCTGCGCGAGAATCGCGAGAACCGCATTGGGCGACGCGGGCGACGTGACCACGACGGGGGACGCCGCCGTCCCCGGCCTTGCCCCAGGCCTTCCAAGGGGCTCCGCTCGCGACGAGGAGGCCACGCTGCGCGAGCGGGCCGCCGCGCTGAAGGCGGCGGCGGGCGCCGCGCGCGCGCGCTTGGATGACGCCACCGCGGCGCGCCGCCGGGCGACGGCGGCGATGCGCGCCACGTTGAACGGACATGCACGCGCGCGCGGCGAAGCCGAGGAAGAGCTCGCGGCGGCAGGGGTCGCCCTGGGTCAAGCCGCGCTGCACGCCCGTCCCGACTTGCCATCGCTGAAGCCGCGTTATGCGCGTCTCGATCGGCTGCGCGATGCGGCGGACACGTGTACGCGAAGGATCGCCGAGATCGAGGCCGCGAAGGTCAGCACCGATCCACGGCGCCTGTTGAGCGGCACGGCGCTGTGGCTCGGTGTGCTGGCGGCGGGCGCGGTGGCGGCGTGGGCGCTGCTGCGGCGCTAGAGCGCTGCGGACCCGACCACGGCTATTCGAGCGCGAGCTTCACGAATCGCCCAGCGCGCGACGCGGTCGCCAAAGCAGCGAAGTCCAGCCGGCGATGAACGCGAGGCCGCCGAGCGGCGTGATCGCTCCGAGCACGCGGACACCGGTCACGGCCAGCAGGTAAAGGCTGCCGGAGAACACGACGATCCCGACCGCGAACAGGCCCGCCGACAGCCGAGGCCACCTGACCAGCCCGGCGCGGGTCGCCGCGGCCAGGGCCAGCAGCGCGACGGCGTGCACCAGGTGGTACAGGACCCCGGTGCGATAAATCTCGAGCAGGTCGGGGGTGACGCGGTCGCGGAGCGCGTGCGCGCCGAAGGCCCCCAGGCACACCCCGGTCACCCCCGCGATCGCCGCGATGCGGAACATCCCCGCCGCCGGGCCGGGCGACGCCGAAGCCCCCGCGATCCGCGGTGGGGATGGCGCGCGCTCGGGAGCTGGGTTTGGCGCGCCGCCCTCACGGGCGGGCGCCGCGGGTGGGAGCGGCCCGCCGTCAGGTGCTGGGTTCACGAGGCTTTCCACGGTGTCGTCTTCCTTGGCGGAGGTCCCGGGCGATGCGGCGTCAGTCTAGCGCCATCGGCGGAGCTGGCCCGAAAAGCTAAATCCGGCGGAATCTTCAGCCGAATTCTTGTTTTGTTCCTTGCCCAACCCTTTCGGATAAACTTTCAGGTCAAGTGTTTCGAGCAGGTGCGGCCGCGGCTTTTGCGCTGGCGCTGACGCTGGTCCCGTCAGGCGCGACGGACCCGGTGCATCCATCGGCGTCCGCCGCCGAGGCGGACGATCCCCCGGCGCTGAACCCGCCCGTGAAGGCGTCACGGCCCGCGAACGTGGGTGACGCCCTCGACGGGGCGCAGCCGGCGGCGTTCGGCTTTGGCGCGAAGACGGGCTTTTACCCCAGCCTGTCGCCGCGCGAGCTGGTGTTGACGTTCGACGACGGTCCGGATCTGAAGTACACGCCCATCGTCCTCGACGAGCTGGATCGCCGCGGGCTGAAGGCGATCTTCTTCATCACCGGCCACAGGTTGATTGGGGATCGCCCCGAGGACGTCGCCCGGCGCGAGCTGGTGCGCAAGATCGCCGCGCGCGGACACCTGGTGGGCAACCACACCATGACCCACCGCGATCTGTGCCAGTTCCCCGACGAGGCCGCCGCCGAGATCGACGCCAACGCCGAGGTGCTGACCGCCGTGACCGGCGTGCGGCCGCTGCTGTTCCGGGCCCCCTACGGGGCGCGCTGCCGCAAGCTGGAGGCCGCGCTGGCGGCGCGGGGGCTGGTGTCGGTGGGCTGGAACCTGGATCCGCAGGACTGGAAGAACACGAGCATCCGAGCAGATCCTGGACTACTTGTCGACGCGGCTCGCGCGGCTGGAAGGACGGGGGATCTTGTTGCTGCACGACACGCACGCCGGTTCCGTATTCGCGCTCGGCGACCTGCTGGATCGGGTCGCGCGTGAGAACGTCGCGGCGCTGCGTGACGGCCGCGCGCCGCTGGTCATGCGCGACTATTCCGTGTTCCTGCCGTCGGGGAGCACGCCCGCGTCGCCCTTCACCGTCCTGGCGACGAAGCTGGGCGAGCACATGTTCTTGCCGCCACTGCCCTGACTGGCCCCGCCCGCGATGAACTTCATCATCCGCGACGCGCGGGAGCAGGACCTGGACGGGTTGCTCGAGGTCGCGGCGCACCTCGACTCGGTCAACCTGCCCGCCGATCGCGGGCGCCTGACCGAGCTGATCAGGGCGTCGCGTGAGTCGTTCGACGCCGAGCGGGACGTCGCGGATCGGCGGTTCGTGTTCGTCCTCACCGATCGCGACCGGCCGCGTCCTCGGCACGTCGATGATCTACGCGCAGCACGGCACCCGGCGCGCGCCGCACATCTTCTTCCGTGCTCGAGAGACGAGCGCTACTCGGCTGACGCTCGACCGCTACTTCGTCCACCGAGTCCTGCGCATCGGCTACAACTACAACGGCCCGACCGAGATCGGCGGGCTCATCCTGTTGCCCGAGTACCGCCGCAACCCGGACGCGCTGGGCAAGCCGCTGTCGTACGTGCGGTTCCTGTTCATCGCGCATGCACCGCCCGCTGTTCCGCGACGAGGTGCTGTCTCGAGCTGCTGCCGCCGCTCGAGCCCGACGGGACCAGTCCAAGCTGTGGGAGGCCCTCGGTCGCCACTTCACCGGGCTGACCTACCAGGAGGCCGACCGGCTGTCGAAGGACAACAAGGAGTTCATCCACGCGCTGTTCCCCGACGAGCCGATCTACGCGAGCTGCTGCCCGACGACGTGCAGGGCGTCATCGGCAAGGTCGGGCCGCAGACACCCGCGGCGTCGAGAAGATGCTGCGGCGGATCGGCTTCGAGTACGCCGAGCAGATCGATCCGTTCGACGGCGGGCCGCACTTTCGCGGCGCTCATCGACGACGTCGTGCTGGTGCGCCAGACGACGCGCGTGCGGGTCGATGCGAGCGCGGCTCCCGATGACAAGGCCGCGACGTTTCTGGTTGCCCACGAACAGTCCAGCGACGAGAACGGCGGTCGCGGCGGGAGTGCTCATGACCGGCGCGGTTTCGTCGCGCTCGCGACGGTGGCCGAGCTGACCGGCGAGAGCGTGCGGTTGCCGATCGAGTCGCGGAGCACTCTCGACGTCAGGGACGGCGATCACGTGCTGGTTCTGTCACTTTCCTGACGCACACAAGACGCACTTGGCGCATCGCATGCGCACACATCGACGCATGAGGTGTTCGGCCTAGCGCACACGAGCCTGTTCGTCTTCCTCGGACAAGACGCGCCTGCCATTGTGCGGCCCGAGGTACTGGCAAGACATGAGCGAGCTGTTCACCGTCGAGGAGAGAATGTCCCGTGGTCGCGTCGAAGCAACTGGGCGCGTTCGCCGCGCGACGCTGCTGGTGGGCGCGGCGCTGGTGGCGCTGGCCGGTTGCACGGCCGAGATTGGCGTCGGCATCGACACCGGCGACGGGGGCGTCGGCACGACCGTCGACGCTGGCGGCGCTGGCAGTGGTGGCGCCACGGGTACGGGCGGTGGTGGCAACACCACGAACAATGGGACTGGAGGGACGACGACCACGACGCCGACCATCACCTGCACGAGCGGCACCATGTGGACGCGCGGCAACCACGGTTCGGCCGACATGAACCCAGGACAGGCGTGTATCTCTTGCCACGCCAGCATGGGCGAGGGGCCCCGCCTGACGATAGCCGGGACCGTATATCCGTCGTTGAACGAACCGGACAACTGCAACGGCGCCGACGGCGTCAACGGCGCGCAGATCGTGATCACGCAAGCGAACGGCAAGGTGATGACGTTGCTGCCGGGGACCTCGGGCAACTTCTCGTCGGAGAGTGGAGTCGCGATGCCCTACACCGCCAAGGTCGTGTACATGGGACGTGAGCGCGCGATGATCACGGCGCAAACGACGGGGGACTGCAACTCGTGCCACACGGTCACGGGCGCCAACAACGCCCCTGGCCGAATCATGCTGCCGTAGCGGGGAGCAAGCGGCGCACGCGCCCCGTCCCGGCGCCGCGCGCCGCTAGGGCTGGAACGCGTCGGTGCCGTGCGCGGCGCGCAGGTGCTCGACGACGCTCTCTTCCAGCAGGTCCTGCATGGTCTGTCCGCCGTAGCGGGCGGCGATGCGGTCGTCGTACTCGTCGGCGATGATCGCGACATCGCGGACAGTCGCGGTCAACTCGGCGGCGTCCAGCGTGGAGCCGCCGAGCAGCGTGTGCGAGAAGATGATGACGTCGCCGACCGGCACGTAGCCGAAGGCACCGAAGCGCAGGTTGGCGTTCATCTCGAGCAACCGCAGCGCCAGGGGCACCTCCATCGTGACGCCCTTCACCAGTTGGGCGACGACCCGCACAACGGCGCGATCCGGGTTCCAGGGCAGGACGTTGATCATCACCAGGGACGAGCCCTGCTTGACCACGTACAGTCCGGCGTCGACCTTCCGGAACGCAGACGACTTGCCGAGGGCTTTCTCGATCGTCTGACAGCTGGTCTTCGCCGCGGCATTCATGCCTGGATCGGTAGCACGGAACAGCGCGCCATGTCTCGCTCTATTGCGCGGCCCAGTGCGCCGAACCCCCACAATCCCTAGCGATTCCCGGAAGATTCGGGGGAACGGCGAATCTGATCACGGTTTTCTTGTGGGGCCGTGACTTTGCGGCCCTGCCGCCCCGTCGCCCCGAGCGCGATGATGGACCGGGCCCCCGGAGCCGGGACTCTTATCAGGGCCGTGTCGTTCGCCGCCTTCGCCTTCCCGGGCCGCTTCTCGGCGAGAGTCCGCCGGGTCTCGCCGGTCGTGCTGCTCTGGGCGATGGTCGCGTGCGGTGGCGATCCGGACGCGGGCACGGGCGGCGGGGGCAGCGGCGGGGGCGTCCCCTCGGGCGACGTGCAGCCCCCCGACGACGTGACGCCCGCGCCCGAGCTGTCGGTGCTGGGCAATCGCATCGTCACCGCCAACGGCCAGCCCGTCCACCTGCACGGGGTCAACCGGTCGGGGACCGAGTTTGCGTGCGTCCAGGGCCACGGGATCTTCGACGGGCGAGCCGACAACGCCTCGCTGGCCGCGATTCGATCGTGGAACGCCAACGCCGTGCGCGTCCCGATGAACGAGGATTGCTGGTTGGACATCAACGGTGTCGATCCGAGCTACGCCGGCGCCGCGTATCAACGAGCGATCCTCGACTACGTCGCGCGCATCCTGGCGTGGGGGCTGACCCCCATCGTCGAGCTGCACTGGTCGGCGCCCGGCACGACCCAGGCCACCCAGCAGACGCCCATGCCCAACCGCGACCACACGCCGGCGTTCTGGTCGGACGTCGCGCGCCGCTTCGCCGGCGATCAGCGCGTCGTGCTGGAGCTGTTCAACGAGCCCTACCCGGCGGGCAACCGCGACAACGACGAGGCGTGGCGGTGCTGGCGCGACGGTGGCACGTGCACCGCGATCAGCTACCAGGTCGCGGGAATGCAAGAGTTGGTGAACGCCGTGCGCGCCGCGGGCGCGCTGAACGTCATCCTGCTCGGCGGGGTCCAGTACTCGAATACGTTGACGGGATGGCTGGCGTACAAGCCCGACGACGCGACCGGAAACCTGGCCGCCGCGTGGCACGTGTACGACTTCAACGCCTGCTCCACTACGGCGTGCTGGGACACCGTCGTCGGCGCGGTCGCCGCCGCGGTCCCGGTCGTCACCACCGAGATCGGCCAGCGCGACGCCGCCGACTTCGCCGAGCCGTTGATGACCTGGCTGGACGAGCACGACACCGGCTACCTGGCGTGGACGTGGAACACGTGGGGCGATCCGCTGTCGCTGATCGTCAACTACGACGGCACGCCGTCGCCGGTCTACGGCACGATCTATCGGACGCACCTGGGCCGGTTCGCGCCCTGACGACCGCGGCGGCCGCCAGGGGTCCGGGTTTTCCGTCTCGGGGATTCGTGCGACAGTGGGTCGCCTCGTGAGCCCCGACGACGTGAAGCTGGTGCTGATCGCGCTTGTGGCCATCGGCGCGCTGGTCGTGCTGGTGACGCGCCTGAAGGTCAACGCGTTCATCGCGTTGTTGCTCGCTTCGTTGTTGGTGGGCGCCGCCGCCGTCGCACTCGATCGGCCCGCCGCGGATGGCACGCCGTACACCATGGCGGCCGTCGTCGCGTCGTTCGGCAACGGCGTCGGGGGCACCCTGGGCGGCATCGCCGCGGTGATCGGACTCGGCACGATGCTCGGCAAGCTGCTGGCCGAGTCGGGCGGCGCCGAGGTGCTGGCCAAGCGCTTCGCGCGCCTGTTCGGTCCGAAGCACATCCAGTGGTGCATCGTGCTGCTGGCGCTGGTGGTCGGCCTGACGACCTGGTTCGCGGTTGGGTTCGTCTTGCTGCTGCCGATCCTGCTGACGCTGACCCACGAGACGAAGCAACCGTTCCTGCGCCTGGCGCTCCCGCTGCTGTCGTTCATGTCGGTCATGCACGGGTTGATGCCGCCCCACCCGGGCCCGGTCGTCGCCGTCGCGGCCTTGCACGCCAACATGGGGCTGGTGCTGTTCTGGGGCTTCATCATCGGCATCCCGACCGCCGCCGTCGCCGGTCCGCTGTTCGCCAAGTTCGCCGTGAAGCGCGTCGTGGCCAACCCGCCGCCGCTGGTCGACAACCAGCGCGCGCGGCCGTCTGGCTTTCGCGCGCCCGGGTTCGCGCTGACGTTGTCGTGTGTGCTGTCGCCGGTCGTGTTGATGCTGCTCGGCACACTGGCCGAGCTGACGCTGCCCACCGACAGCGGCGCGCGGCGGGCGGCGGTGTTCCTGGGCAACCCGACCATCGCCCTGGTCGCCGCGGTGCTGCTGGCGGCGTGGGCGTTCGGCACCCGGTGCGGATACAGCCGCGGGCAGATCCTGAAGTTCACCGAGGAGTGCATCGCCGCGATGGGCATGACCTTGCTGATCGTCGGCGGTGGCGGCGGATTCGCGCGCGTGCTGCGCGACGCCGGCGTCGCCGAGGCCATCGGACGCGCCGGCGAAGCGATGCACCTGCCGCCGTTAATCTACGCCTGGCTGCTGTCCGTGTTCATCCGCGTCGCAACGGGCTCGGCGACGGTCGCCATCACCACCGCGTCGGGTCTGCTGGTCCCGGTGCTGGGTCACCACCCCGAGCTCGGCCCGAACCAGGTCGCGCTGATCATCGTGGCGATGGGCTGCGGATCGTTGTTCCTCTCGCACCTGAACGATTCGGGCTTCTGGATCGTGAAGGACTTTCTGGGTCTGACGGTGCCGCAGACGCTGAAGACGTGGACGATGTGCGAGACCATCGTGGGCGTGGCGGGGATGATGCTGGCGTGGGGGGCGTACTGTCTCTGGTGAGGCCCGGGGGGGTGACGCCCGCAGCGGTCCTTTGCCCCCGCGTCCGGGCAGGTCGCGCGGATCGGCCTCCCGCCGCGACTGAGCTAACCTTGTCATCATGACGTACCGCCGCAGTACGCTCGCCATGGCCGTGGTTCTGGGCCTCGCGACCTTGGAAGGGACGACGTGCTCGAGCTCGAGGAGGAACAACTCGTGGACGCGAGGCACGCCCGGCAGCGGCGGGGGCGCGAGAGCGGGGACCCGGGGGCGAGGCCGGCACCAGTGGTGGCACCGGCGGCGGCGGCGGGGGATGGCGGCGCCGTGGCGTTCCCCGATCCGTGCCGCGGCACCGCGCTGCCGGTGGACAACCACTACGTCCCGGCGGGGCTGTGCGCCCGCACGGTCGCCACCGGACAGGGCGAGCTGCGCCAGCTGACCTTCAGCTCGAACGGCGATCTGTGGGGCGTGACGGCGCCCGGTCAGATCAGGCGATTCCGCGACGCGAACGGCGACGGCATGTTCCAGAGCGACGAGATCATCACCTGGGCGACGACCGGCGGCAACGGTCAGAACATTCACATCGACGAGGCCGCCGGCTACTTGTACGCCGGCACGCCCGGCGGCGTCCGCCGCTGGGTGTGGTCGAACACGATGGACGCGGGCGGCGACGGCGAGGAGCTGCTGACGGGACAAGCCGACGACGGACATCCGAAGCACACGGTGCACGTTTGGGACGGCTTCATGTACGTCCAGTCCGGCTCGGCGGGCAACGTCACCAGCAGCACCACGACCACCTATGACCCACAGCGCAACCAGATCAAGCGCTTCGACCTGGCGAGCTTCGTCCCGGGCACGCCCTGGAACTGGGCGACGGACGGCGAGATCTTCGCGGACGGCATGCGCAACATCCTGGGGTTCGCGCGTGACGCCGCCGGGCGGATGTATGGCGTTCAGAACGGCCAGGACGACGTCACGTACGCGGGCAGCGACGTCCACAACGACAACCCCGGCGAGGTCATCGTCCGCCTGACGGCGGGCTCGCACCACGGCTACCCGTTTTGCTTCGTCGCCGAACGCATCGCGGGCGTCGCGCCGGGGACGCAGGTTCGGTCCGCGATCTTCCCCGGCAACCCGCGCGACGATGCCTGGTGTCAGACCGCCGCCAACGCCACGCCGCCGGTGACGTTCCTGCCCGCGCACAACGCCCCGATGGACATCATCTTCTTCAACGGGCCGTCGGGGGTCTTGCCCGAGCGGTGGCGGGGCGGCGCGTTCGTGTCGCTGCACGGCTCGTGGGACCGCAGCCCGTCGAGCGGCTATCAGGTCGTCTGGGTTCCGTTCAACCCCGACGGCACGGCGCCGATGCCGACGAACAGCGGTGACACGACGACCTTCGCGCACGAGGTCGTGTTCTCGGGCGGCGACGCCAGCGGGTCGCGCGACGGGATGTGGAACGTGCCGGGAGGCGAGCAGAACGTGCGCCCGGTGGGCATCGCCGTGTCTCCCGTCGACGGCGCGCTGTACATCTCGTCCGACTCGCAGGGCTATCTCTACCGCGTCGGCCTGCAGCGATGACGTCCCGCGGGCGCCGCGCCCGGCGCGACGCGGGCACCGGCGTGCGCGGGCGATGGCGATGGCGCGGGCGACGGCAGTGGGTGGCGCGGCGGTGTTGGTGCTCGCACCGGGGCTGAAACCCGGCGCGCGGCCGACCGAGCGCCCGCCCGATCCTGGCCCCGGAAGGGACGCAACCGGGCGGCCTGGACGCCGCCACGCCGCCCGCCGAGGTGGCGAGCAAGTGCAGTAGCTGCCACGCCGGTGGCCTCGACGACGACGGGCAAACCTTCCGCCCGTGGGACACGTGGTCGGGGACGATGATGGCGAACGCGACCCGCGATCCCCTGTACCTGGCCGCGCTGACCGTGGCCGAGCAGGACGCGCCCGGCGTGGGCGCGTACTGTCTGCGCTGCCACACGCCGAAGGGCTTCGTCAAAGGGCACGCGACCGGGATCGGCGCGGCGCTGGACGACGACGACAACCAGGGCGTCGACTGCGAGGCCTGTCACCGGGCCATCGACGCGTCCCAGGTGCAGCCGGCGCTGCAACACGACGCCACGACGATCGCGGCGCTCGACGCCCTGGACCCGCTGGCGCCGCTACGTCGGCAACGCGCGCCTCACCTGGGATCCGCGCGACGTGCGCCATGGTCCCTCGGCGGACGCGGACAGTCCGGCCCACGCCGCCGCCGGCGACGCGTTCGCCAGCAGCTCGGCCCTGTGCGGACAGTGTCACGAGGTCCAAAGCCCGCTGCGCAATCTGCTCGATGCCGCCGGCGACGACACCGGGTTTCCGTTTCCGCTCGACACGACGTACACCGAGTGGGCGTCATCGGCCTATGCGCTCGCGGGCGCCGATTCGAGATCGTGCGCCGATTGCCACATGCCGGCGGCGCACGGCGAGTCCCTGAGCACGTCGACCTACCCGTCGGCGAAGCGCCGCGCGAACCCGCGCATGCACCTGCTGGTCGGCGGCAACGAGTGGGGGCTGGACGCCGTGCAGGCCGCCGCGCCCGACCTCGCCGGCGAGCGCAGCGCGGCCTTCGCCGCGACAAAGGCCGCCACGGTCGCGATGCTGGCCGGCGCCGTTCGCCTCGAAGTGACGCCGACGGAGGCACGCGCGGGGGACACCACCCTCGACGCCAGCGTGCGTGTCACCAACCTCGGCGGCCACAAGTTCCCGACCGGGTACGCCGACGGGCGGCGCGCGTTCCTGCAGGTCGAGCTGCAGGACGCCAGCGGCACGACCGTGGCGCTGCTCGGACGCTACGACGACGACGGCGCGCGGCTCGATCCGACGACGGAGCTGCGCGTGTGGGAGGCCGTGCACGCCGAGCACCTGCCCGACGGTAGCCACGGCGAATGGCACCTCGCCCGGAACGACGTCATCGTGAAGGACAACCGCATCCCCCCGCTCGGGTTCCAACCGAGCGGCGCCGCGGCCCTCGCGACGACGGCGCCGGTGGGCGCGGACTACGGCGCCGCCAACGCGCCGGGCGGGATGCGAAACTACGACGACGTGCCGGTGCGGTTCGCGTCGCTGGCGCCGCTGGCACCCGGCGCCCTGGTCGTCACGGCGCGGGTCTTCTATCAGTCGACGACGCGGGAGCTCGTCGAAGAGCTGGCGCGGGCCAACACGACCGACGACCGGGGTTCGCGGCTGACGGAGATCTGGGAGAGCACGGGGCGGGCGGCGCCTCGTCTCATCGCCAGCGCGTCGGTGACGGTCACCGTCGCGGACGGCGGCGCCGACGCCGGCACCAGCGACGGCGGCGCGAACGCGACCAGCGACGGCGGTTCGGGGTGCGGGTGCGCGCTGGGAACCTCGCGGGTGGAGGGGGGAGGGGCGCTGTGTCTGTTCGCGGGCCTGCTGCCGTGGCTCATCACGCGCGCGCGACCGGCGCGGCGGCGCCGTCGTGACGACGTGCCGCGTGCGCGCTGAGGCGACCGCCGATCGCTCAGGGTTGCTTCGGGGCGGCCGCCGCGGCGGCCGGGGCGGTGGGCGAAGCCGGCGCGACTGAACCGTCGGCGGGACTGGGCGCTGCCGCCGGCTCGTTCGCGGGGGCCGGCTCGGACGCCGGTGACGCGGCCGGCGGCGCGGGCGCGGCGGGCGCCGCCGTGCGGCGGGCGCCGCCGGTGCGGGCGGCGGTGGCTTCAGCGTCTTCAAGACCTCGGCCAGCTCGGGGCTGGGGTTGTAGGGCTCGCCGCGCGCGATGTCGTGGCCGGTGTCCCACAACACGGGAATCATCCGGCGCGCGTTGGCCGCATTGGCGACAGCCGACATCCAGCGCACGCGCGACGGCGCCTCCTTCTTTCGGTGACGCCGAACTCGCCGATGAACGCCGGGATGTCGTGCTTGGTGCAAAAGTCGGCCATCTTGTCGAACAGCTGATTCAGCTGCTTGACCTCGTCGGCGCTGCCCCAGGTGGTCAGCATCTTCCCCCACGGCGCGTCCTCGGTCAGGCCGCAGAACTGGTAGGGCGTGTAGTAGTGGACCGAGATGAACAGGCGCCCCGGGACGGTGTCCTGCGGCAGCTTGTACGCGGCGGCGCAGGTCTTCTCGATGTCGGTGCTGTAGCCCGTGACGATCAGCAGGCGCTTGGCGTTGTTGCCGCCGGTCCGCCGGACGGTGTCGATGAACAGCTGGTTCACGTGGGTCAGCGTCGCGTACTGCTTGGCGACCGGGCCCGCGTTGGTGAAGTTGGTCTCCTCGTTCAGGGCCTCGAAGATCAGCTTCTCGTTCTTGCCGGCGAAGAACTTCGCAATCTGCTCCCAGTACGACTTGAACTTCTTCTCGGCCTCGGGGCTGAAGGTCTGGAACGTGTCGGGGAACTTCTCCTTCACGTCCGAGTCGATCCAGCCGCCGTCCCAGTGGATGTTCAGCACGCAGAACATCCCGGCACCGGTGATCCAGTCGACGACCTCACGCACGCGCGCCAGCTTGTCGGGCAGGATGGTTCCCTCGTCGGCGTAGGTGTCCCAGGCGACCGGCAAGCGCACGGTCCGAAAACCGAGGCGCGCGATGCTCTCGACTCAGCTCCTTGGTGATCGAGGGCTGCCCCCAGCCGGTCTCCCACACGGTCGTGTTCTCCAGCGTGTTGCCGATGTTGATGCCGGGGGTCATGCGGGGCACGGCGGCCCACGCATCGAGCTCGGACATCTTCTCGAGCGGGGGCGGCTGGGCGTCGCCGCCCTGACCATCCGCCGCGGTGGCGCCGTTCGCGGCCGTGACGGGCGGCGGGCGCAGGCAACCTAGCGACGGCAGGCCGGCGAGCGAAAGGAGGGCGATGACGACGAGACGGGGGGTGGGTCGCATGGCCCGCCAGTTTCCACGCCAGGGGCGCTCGACGCCAGCCCGCGCGGCCTATCGGGCCCGGCGCGGCTCGGAGTCTCTGTCGCGCCTTCTCGCGCGTCCGCTAGGCGCGCAGGCCCAGCGCCTTGACCAGGGCGGTGGCGGTGCGCCGCGAGCCGATCACCTGCAGCGCCCCGGCGTCGAGCGCATCCCGCAGTGTCGCCTGGCGCGTGAAGAGCCGAAACCACGCCGGCATCTCGCCCGACATGGTGGCCTCGGGCGCGGGCAGCTCGCCGTCATGAACGACGAAGTCGGCCCCCGCGAACGTCGTCGCGAAGGGCTGCGTACCCAGGCGTAGCTGGACGCGCCCGCGCTGGGATGAACCTTGATAGCGACGCTTCAGGCTGACCATGGCCCAGCGCGGATCGACCGCGTCGCCGGGCACGGGCTGGCGCAGGTAACGCGCGCCGAAGGTGCCGAGCGCGAACACCACGCGCTCGAGCTCGCGGCCCGCGGTGGTCAGGGCGTACGCGTGGCCGACGGCAGGGGGCGCCAAAGCGATCGTCTCGATCAAGGCCTCGGCCTGCAGCATCTTCAGGCGCTGGGCCAGGAGGTTGGTGGTGATCCCAACCAGGCTCTTGTGCAGGTCGACGTACCGCCGCGGTCCCAGGATCAGATCGCGCACGATCAGCAGCGTCCACCGCTCGCCGAGGACGTCCAGGGCCTTGGCCACGCCGCAGAACTGCCGGTACGTTTTCACTTTAGTTTTCTATTAGTAGATTCTAATTGAAAAGCAAGCATCATCGTGGGGTCGGCGAAACGGAGACCCAACCGGAGCGAATGAGATGACCCAACAATCCCTGGAGATGGTGTGGCCCGGCGGCGGCAGCGTGGCGGCGTTCGTCGCGATCGTGCTGGGCGTGTGCGTCGCGCTGACGCTGGCGACGTATCGTGCGTTCACGCCCGAAGGCGCGCCGGGCGAAGGCGCGCCGGGCGAAGGCGCGCCGGGCGAAGAACCTGCGCCGGGCGAACGCGCGCGCGTCGCGCGGCGGCGGGCGGGACAGGTCGCGCTGGCCCTGGTCGCGGTCATGGTCGGCTCGGCGCTGCTGGCGGAGGGCGGCGCGTTCGCGCGCCTGGCGGGGACGCCGGCCTTCCTCGCCTATCCGGGGGTGATCACCGTGGCGGTCGTGCTGCTGGCCGCATCGCCGTTCGGACGGCGGCTGGGGACGCTGCCGCTGGCGTGGCTGGTGCTGTTTCAGGCGTTTCGCCTGCCGCTGGAGCTGGTCCTGCACGCCTGGTACGCGGCGGGCTCGGTGCCGGTGCAGATGACGTTCGCCGGTCAGAACCTGGACATCGTCACCGGCGTCGCGGCGATCGTCGTCGGCGCCGTCGCGTGGTCGCGCCCGACGCGGGTGCGACCGCTGCTGTGGGTGTTCAACGTCGTCGGGATCGCGCTGCTGTTGAACGTGATGCGGGTGGCGATCACGTCCAGCCCGGTGCCGCTGCGCACGTTCACCGACGGCCCCCCGCTGCTGCTGCCGTTCCACGCGCCGTTCACCTGGATCGTGCCGCTGTGCGTGGCGCCGGCGCTGCTCGGACACCTGGTGCTGTTCCGCGCGCTGCGCGGCGCGGGCGCGCGCGTCGAGCACGGCGCGCGCGCGGACGCTTCGCGCCCCGCGCCGGTGGGGCCCGCCGACGAGCGGCGCGCCTACTTGCGCTCGTAGAACGTGATCGACACGCCCCCGGCGCCGGAGCCGGGATCGGAGCTGAGGAACTTCCCCGTGTTGAGGAAGTTGAGCGGGCCGTCCTTGCGCGCCTCGAACAGCGGCACCAGCCCGCCGATGGGTCCGCAGTTGCGCACCAGCAAGAAATCGCCGTCGTTCGACTTCAGGACGTAGCGCGCGTCCAGCTTGGTGGTACCGCCGAGCAGCTGATAGTCGGCACCGCCGGCATGACGGCCCCGGTCAGCATGCCGCTGACCGTTCCGCCGGTAATCGGGATGATGTTGCGGGTGCCGCGCTTGCTGGAGCCGATGGACAGCGACGAGCCCAGGGTCACGTTCTCCGTGAACACCGAGGCGCCCCGGGTGCCCGTCCCCGTCGCGCAGTCCCAGGGCTGCTGGGGGACGCCCGCGGGATCGGACAGGTGGATGGTGGGCTCGCCCGCGGCGACGCTGGTGATGTCGTAGACGGCAATCGCGATGGTCCCGGCCGCCATGTCGACGGTGCGCGTGCCCGCGAATTTACCGGTATTCAGCCATGCGAGCGATTTCCCTGTGGCGACCTCGAAGTCGGGTACCAGGCGCACCTCGCCGTCGCCGGCGGGCGCGACGCCGCAGTTGCGCATCAGGATCAACGTGCCGTCGCTGGCCTTCAGCACGTCGATCTGCTCGAGCTCGATCGCGCCGTTCGACAGCGTCAGCTCGAAGTCGAAGCCGCCGGTCAGGACGGTCGCGGTGACCTTGGCGCCGGTGACCGAGCCGCCCTTGACGTCGAGGATGCGCCGGTGGCCATAGGGCGTCTCGCCGACGTCGTGCGTGGCGCCGAGCTGGAGCGTGGCGGTGAGGACCAGCTCGCCCATGGTGGGCGGCGCGATCCCGGCCGGCATGCCGCACGCCCACGACGGATCGGGAACGATGGTGCTGGTCGAGCTGGACGTCGCGCCGCCCGCGCCGCCGCTGCCGGTCATGCCGCCGCTTCCGCCCGCGGCACCGCCGCCGCCCTGGCCCGCGCCGCCGCTGCCCGTCGCGCCGCCGCCGCCGCCCCCACGACCCCCGCGACCGCCACCACCGTTGCCCCCGCTGCCCCCACCAGCACCGCCGGTCGCGGGGGTCGAGCCGCCCGTTCCCCCCGTGGCGTCACCCCCGGTGCCGCCGATTCGTCCCCCCGAACCCGCGCCGCCGGTCGCGCCGCCGCTGCCCGAGCCGACCGCGCCGCCGCTGGCGCTGCCGGTGCTGCCGGTGCTGCCCCCCGACGCCGAGCTGCCGCCCGTCGCGCTGCCGCCGCCGGTGCCTGGTTGACCACCGCTGCCGCTCGACGCACCGCCGGTGCCGCCCGTATCGCTGGACGACCCACAGCCACCAAGCGCCAGCGTCGCGGCCAGAAGGCCGCACGCGACGACGCGCTCACCCCGAAAAGTTCGACGACTCGTTCGCATGGGACACTCCTCGAGCAGACGGCCCGTTGCCGGCGCGCGTCGGGGTCGCGGCGGCGGGTCCGGTCATCCTTTGTCGTGCTCTCGGTCTTCTAGGGTGAAGCGATCCGCGCGACCAATAGGCCGATCAGCCTAGGGTCGCGCTTGCGCTAGCATCCCTGTGTGAGACGCGGCAGCGACGGTGACGACCGCGGCGGCGAGGTCGGCGAAGAGCCGGGCCCCGGCTGGCCGAGCTGGCCGAGCTGGCCAAGGACGCGTTGCGCGCCGGGCGGCGTGAGGACGCCGCGGCTTTGGTTCGACAGGCCTGCGAAGCGCCACCCGGGGACGCCGCCGCGCTGCGCACGCTGGCCGACGCGGCGCTGGTGCTGAACGACGTCGCCAGCGCCGCCGCGCTCCTCGACGCGGCCGTCGCGTGTCATTCCCCCCAACCCGCGCCTGCTGCCTGGCAGCGCGTGCTCGGCGAGGCGCGCGCGATGGAGGGCAAGCTGGACCACGCCATCCACGCTTTTCGCGCGGCGATCGCGGCGCGTCCCGACGACCTCGACACCTGGCGATGGCTGGCGCGCGTGCTGCGCG
>CAWDUZ010000015.1:0-12672 GCA_963805515.1 uncultured Chloroflexia bacterium
GAGACCAACCAAGGCGCGGCAAACAGGCGAAGATCGGAATTCGATAGGCTAGGGAATCCAGTTTACGGTGCCGGCGAGGCCACCCATGTCATTGACGAGCATGGTCAGGCCGGTGCCATCCGGGTTCATTACGAAAAGGCCGCTGCCGCTGTAGCTGGCTACGTACTTGCCATCGGGGGATAAGCTGCCGAACAGGCCGACGGCGGCGATATGCGTGAGCTGGGTGGGCGTGCCACCGCCGATGGGAACCGACCACCAATCGGAGGGAACGGTGTGGGCAGAGGCGACCGTTATGCCGAATAACCTGTCCACCCAGTTGGGTTGTGAAGGCTGAGTGGGCACGACCGCGCTATACAGGATGGAGGCGTCATCTGCGGTGAAGACGGGGGCATCGATGATGGGCGGCACATACAGGCCAGAGAGGAGCACCTGATAGGCGCCGGTGCCATCGGGGTTCGCGACAAAGAGCTTGTTGGACCCGTCCACCGGGTCGAGCGTAACAAACGCGAGCCGAGCGCCATCCCGCGAGAGGCGCGGCCAATAGGCCCTGTCCGCCACCTTCTCCGGCTGACCACCGGGGTAGGCCATGCGATAGATCTCGTAATAGGAGAAATGCTGCCCCTGAACTCTGGGCGGAGCGCTGTAGTCCACCTGCGCGAAGTAAATATACCTGCCATCCGGCGACCAGGTGGGCTGGAAATATTCGTCGCCCGAGGATGGCGGCGCAAAGAGCTGCTGCGGGGGCTGCGAGCCGTCCAGAGGCATTACGTAGATCGCCTGCTGCCCGGGGCCATTGGATGTGTTGCCGGCGCGGGGAGGCAAATAGGCCATCACAACTGGCGCCCATCGGGCGATACGCTCATGAAATCGATCCAGGCGGTGGCGGGAGCCTGGAAGATAGTGGTGATATCTCCAGTTTTCAGGTCAAGCGCCTGGATGCTCATGGTGAGATCGTTTCCGTTCTGAACGGAGGATTGATAGACCAGGCTGCCGGTGAGGCTCAGCGCGCCCCACGTGACCGGTATGGCCGTATGCGGGAGGGAAGATAGGTTCCCGAGCGCGGAGCTTGGGGAGGACGGCTGACCGGGCGCGCTTGTGGATGCAGCCGGCGACGGAGAGGCCGATGGGGAGATGTTTATGGAGCAGCCTGAGATCAAGAAAGACAAGGCCAGGAGCAATGCGAGCAAGCAATTCATATCGAGGATATTTCCTACATGCCTTGCGTGATCCGTCAGGGCAGCCAGTTGACCGTGCCAGGGATGCCGCCGATATCGGAAACGATCGTTGTAACGCTTGTGCCATCGGGGGCCATAACGAAGATGCCATTGTTGCTGTAACTCACCACCAGCTTGCCATCTGGTGACAAGCTGCCATATAGACCCTGAGCGGCCAGTCGAGTGAGCCTGGCCGGTTGTCCGCCCGCTTCGGATACGGACCACCAATCGGAAGGAATGGCATGCGCGGATGCAACCGTGATGCCGAGCAGCTTATCTCCAAAGCCTGGCTGCGCAGGAAAGGTGGGAATTGTCCCGCTGTAAAGTATCTTCTTCCCATCACCGGAGAAAAGCGGCGCGTCGATAACCGACGAAACAAAGCTGCCCTGGAGAGGGACCGGCGTAGCGCCTGATCCATTTGGCTGCGAGATCCACAATTGGTTAGACTTATCGGCCGCATCGGTCGCCACGTAAGCAAGACGTGTACCATCCGGCGACAGGCGTGGCCAATACGCATTTTCGGCAACCCGCTCAGGTTCTCCGCGGGGGTAGCTCATCCGGTAGATTTCATAAGAGCCCATGCGGCCAAGGAGGAGATTGGCGAACCTGTAATCCAATCTGCAGAAGTACAAGTACTTCCCGTCCGGAGCCCAGGTCGGCTCCAGGTAATGATAGCGACCAGGAGGCGGCGTGAAAAGCAATTTGGGCTCCGCCGAACCGTCGATGGGCAAGACGTATAGGTCTTGAGGGGGTGCCTCCGCCGCATTGGTATCCGCCGGCGGAGCCACATAGGCCATGACGAGCTCCTGACCATCTGGGGACACGCTCATGGAATTGATCCAGCCGCCGACAGGGGCCTGAAAGACCACCGTGGACTGTGCCGTCGCCAGGTCAAGCATCTCAATGCTCATGGAAATGGCACTGCCGTTCTGCGTCGAGCGTTGATACACCAAACGGCCCCGGAGGCCCAGAGAGGCCAAACTGAGGGGCGCTGCGGTCGCGGCCAGAGCAGCCGGCGGTGCAATGCTCACGGAGCATCCACAGGTGGTTGAGAGGATTGCCATGCCGAAGACCAGAAGTCGAATTTGCTTCCTCACGGGATCCAATTCACGGTTCCGGGGATGCCGCCGATATCAGGAACAATCGTTGTAACGCTCGTCCCATCGGGGGCCATCACGAAGATGCCGTTGGAGGTATAGCTGGCAATGTGCTGGTTATCGGGTGCATAACTTCCAAACAGAGAGAGGAGCTGCGACATGGGTGAGCTGCTTTGGCGACTCCTCCGGAAACTGGCACCGACCACCAATCGGAGGGAATGGAACCATCTGCCGGGTGTACCAGCTCGATCGTAAGAAGGCGTATCCAGCCATTCAGACTATCGAAGACTGCGACGGATCCGGCGCGCTGAACAGGATCGTTTGACCGTCCGGCGAGAACATCGGGCACGTCGATCACGGACGGGATATAGGGACCCGAAAGCGGAACCTGGACGCGGCTGTGTCCCATCTGCCCCGGCGACAAAGAGATCGTTGATACCCGGTTTGAGGATCGGGCGTTACATAGGTTAGCCGGGTGGAATCGAGCCGAGAGCCGCGGCCAATACGCATTGTCCAGCAGCTTTTCCGGTTCTCCAGCCGGGATACGCCACGCTCCAGATTGCCAGCGGGCCGGGGTTTGATAATTCAGGTGCGCAAAGTAAAGATATTTTCCGTCCGGAGACCAAACTACCTGAGCATTCTGGTCCTTGGGATCGGCGGGGGTAAACAGGTGCTGTGCCAGCCTGGAACCATCCACAGGTAAAATGTAAAGGGTTTCCTGGCCTCCATTGGGAGTTCCGACCGGCGGCGCATAAGAAATGACCAACTGTTTGCCATCCGGGGAAACTGCACGGCCGAATCGACCCAGCCCGCGGTGGGAGTCTGGAAGATCGGCGTGACGGCGCCCGTGTGACAAGGTCCAGAGAGTTGACGTCGATGTAGCCGTTATTGTTGGTCAGGACTGCGGCCGTGTAGACGCAGCTTTCCGGTCAAGTGGAGGTCGGCCCACGTGACCGGCAGGTTTGTCGACCGCAGGCTGCACGCTCCCGGGCGCCGCACTGCGGTGGAAGAGATGTCGGGCGTCGACTGGCCGCCGGGGTCGATAGGAGGAGGAGGTCGCTGGGACGTTCTGCGAAATGTCTATCGAGCAGGAAGAGAATAAGACGGAAAAGAACAGAAATGCCGGCAGCAAGCGCGGCTTGATCAAGGTTGTTCTCCTCGTCATCAATAGAACCGTCTGATCGCCTAGCGAAGTCCAACTCACCGACCCGGGATACCGCCGGTAACGTTAACGAGGAGTCAGATTGCTCCCGTCCCAATCCATGACCGCCACAGCTCTGTCCAGTATAGAGAGCGATGTGCCGGCCATCCGGAGCGGGGGCCGCATATAAGCCTAATGCTGCAAGATGAGTGAGCTTGAGTGGGCGTACCGCCATGCATCGGACACACACCAGAGATCCGAGGGGACAATGTGCGCGGATGCGACAGTGATCCCCAATATTCGGTCTCGACCAGGTGGGCGTGAAGGACGTGACCGGACTTGCAGCGCTGAAACAGACGGTGCGGTTGTCAGCAGAGAAGAAGGGCGCGTCGATGATCCTTGGAACATAAGGGCCGGTGAGAACGACCTGGCGTGCGGCCGAAGCATCCGGAATTGGCAACAAAGAGCCGGTTCGACCCATCCCGCCGGATCCACGGAAACATAGGTGAGATGGAGCCGTCCGGAGAAAGCCGGGGCCAAAAAGCGTGGTCCATCAATTTACCGGCGGTTGACCATCCGGATAAGCCATGCCGGGACAACTCATAATCGGGGAAAAGTCTGGCCGGAGCCAATGATGAAGCCGTCAGATTGACGTGAGAAAAGTAGATATACTTACCATCCGGCGACCAGGTGGGTTGATAATAGAGATCCGAGGAGGAAGGGGGAGGAAGAAGCAAACGCGGAGGCTGGGAGCCATCCAGAGGCATGCTGTATAGCAGTTCCTGTTTTGATCCGGAACCAACATCGTCTCCAGCGCGGGCAGATACTGCATCACGATCTGTTTGCCATCCGGTGAAGCGCTTAGGAATTCGACCAAATCGCCAGCAGGCGCGTGAAAGACGGAAGTGAGGCTGCCGCTGGCAAGGTCGAGTACTTCCACATGGAACAGTATGGATACACTCCCGTTTTCCGAGCCAAAGCTCGAAGAAATGTACATGAGCCTACCCTGCAGCCCCATATTCTTCCAAATCATGCGGATCTTCTTTTGAGGCTGATCTGCGGGTTGGAGGGAGATGCCGTTTAGAGCAGGTCTGAGTGATTTCAATCGAACAGCCGCTCAGAACGGCGGCCACAATCATCACCTCGCAAAGCAAATTTTTGATGTCTTGCCTCTTCATGATTGAGTCTTTGGGGCCATGGTCCGAATGAAATTAACGAGGTTCCAGCGGTCGGTGTCGGACAGGCTGTTGCGCCAGGCGGGCATGGCGGAGCCGGGGAAGCCGTTGGTGATCCACTCATAGAGCTGCCCGTCGGTATGAACACCGGGCACGGCATGGATGGTGAGGTCCGCAGGACGCGGGACGAGGGTAAGGCCAAGCGGGCCGTCACCTTTGCCGGTGGGGCCGTGACAGATCACGCAATGCGCGACGAAGAGAGCCTGCCCTGCTGCTACGGACTTTGCAGTCCGGCGCGATGGGATTGGCCTGGGCGTTAACCGCGACAACCGGGCGGGTGATGTAGAAGATACCGGAGACGATCAGGATAGCAGACAGGACTCCGGAGCCGGCTGCGCGACGCTTAAGCGGCGAGGCATCAGCGAGAACATGGCAAGAGCAAAGAGCAAGCCGTCCAGCACGAGCATGCCGCCGGCGATGTTGGGTGTAGCTGCGTTCTCGCGATTGGCGCCGGGAGGAACAATGCCGAAGTTAAAGTTGGCAAAGTCGTCGAACTTATTTTCGCGCCGTACAACCACCTGCACCTGCCAATTTCCGGGCAGGCTCAGGAAGCTGCCCTTGACCGAATAATCACCGCCGCCCTGCGCGAGCAGTTGAGCCTCGGATGGCGGCACGTTGCTCTGGCCGGGGGTGAATCGCAAGAGCGCCTCTTTCACGGATTGCACGGGCTGGCCATTCGAGGTCAAGTGCACGGTAAAGGTATTCTGCCCGACGGTGCCGGGCGAGATCTTGATGTCGACGCGCAGATCGCCGGCGAGCGGCGCTGCCGCTCAGATCGAATGACGGCGGAATGATGCGAGCCGGAGGGAGATAGGTCAGCAGGCTGACACTCAATAGCAAGAGGCATCCCAATATGACCTCCGCCGATACCATTTTTGCAAAATGTTCGACGAGGGAAACATTGCCTGTGGCCTGCAGCCGTGCCTTCTTAAGGCGCGGTGAGATGAACAGCAAATTGACGGCGGCCAATACGAGCAGCGCAGCAACGAAGACCTGCTTGATCAGGAGTGCATCTCCGTAGATGGATGTGACAAGCGCCTGGAGGGTGCCGACACGCAGATACGCGGCGTACAGGCCTGTGACACCGATCAGGGCCACACTGACAAGCGCCATCGAAGAGAAGCGCTCCACGGCGATGGATGTGAGCCGCGTCTGAAGCACCGGCTCCAATCTTCGCAGCTGGCGCAGACCGGATAGCAAATAGCCAAGGCCGCCGAGCCAGAAAGACATCCCGATCAAATGGACCCAATCGCTGAGGATCGGCAGCAAGGGATGGGCCTCTGTAGCTGCGTGAGCCGTGAGACTGATGCTCAAGAGCAAAGCGAGGCCGGTCGTGAATGCGGCCCAGCGCTTCCAGGGGGCAGCGATGCTTTTCATCAACCAGATCGCGATCAACGACAAGCCCAAACGGACAAGCCAGATGATGCCCAGGCGCGTGTCAAGGAGGACGCGGCTTGCATCCGAGGCCCACGGCCACGCAAGCTCATGTCCGGTGGACTGGCCGGCTTCAGATAGGATGCTCAGGGCCAATCCGATGAAGAGGCCTATCCAAGCAAGCTGCAATAGGCCGTCCCACAACCCGGGCCGATGCATTTCGGCGGAGAGCGTCTCGCCGCCGAATCTCAGCACCGGATCCCAGACCAGGAGGGTAAATGAGAAGTGACCGACGAGCATGGCCAGCGAAGCCAGCAACAGCCACTTGGAAACTAGAGCGCTGGCGGGCAACTGCGAGCTTGTCTTCTGGGTCTGAGCAGCGAGGGCGGCGGCGTTGCCGTTCCCGATCGCAAATGGGAACGAACCGCTGGTGAGGTGCCCATCGGTGGCGGAGACGGCCTTCCAGGCGACGGTATAGACTCCGTCCAGCAGGGAGCCAAGCGAAACCGTCATGCGGGTGGGATCATTGGGATCCACACGCACATCGCCGACGTCAACCGCCTTGCCGTTCGAATCAAAAACGGAGATCGTGCTAAGGCCGGGCTCGACGGTCTCGCTGAAGAAGAGCTCCACCTGCGCCGGCGCGCTCGGGCAGAATGGCGTTGGCGGCCGGATTTGAGCGAATTAACAGAGCATGCGCATACGCCGGCGTGACCATGCCAGCGCAATAGAGCAGGACGATGGCCACCAGCCAGAAGCGATGTTTTCGAATTCGCATTCGGGGCTTCGCGAGCCGGATGCTAGCGTGTTTTCCGAAGGGCCAGCAGCAGAGCAGCCAAAGCGGCAATCAGCGCGACGATCGACAGCCACTGACTCCAGTTGGGGCTGGCAGCTGACTGGGATGAAGCAGCCGCTGTCGCTCGCTCGCGCTCGGAAACTCCAGAGTATCAGCAGAGACCACTTCTTCCGGCGTGACATCCTGACTGATGTCAGTAGTATCCAACTGGCCACGTAATTGCACAGTGTATTGACCGGCTACCATCGGGAGGATCGGTGCAATGTATTGATTGGTCGCGTCTTCGCTGAGGGGCTGGAGAGTGAGCGTCTTAGTTTGCCCGCCGTAGGTCACATTGACCGTGAGCTTCGAGATATCCACGGTTGCGTCGGGGGATTTGGTGTTGGAAACGTTCACCACAACTGCATTCCGCTGGCCGATCACCGGCGGCTCATCCACCCATCCGATCTCCACGTCATAGTCTCCAACATGGACGGTGGTATGGGCGGAGGCAGCCTGAAAGCTGAAGACGACAGCGATTGCGGCTACTGCGGCGGCTATAAAGAACATTCTTCTATTCATGTCGACTCCTTTTCAATATCGGCGAAAAGCAACTGGTCTTTCGGAAGTGCAATGACCAAGGTTATATAGGCGGAAGCGTGTGAAGAAAGTTGAGCGCGTCCTGGACCGTCGAAACCTTGATGACCTTGATCGTTCTTGCCACGGACACGGCATCGGCGTAATTATCGGCCGGGCAAAGGAAGTAGAGTGCGCCCGTCGCTTCCGCGGCTGGGACTTTTTGTTTTACGCCGCCAATGGGGCCCACGGTCCCATCCAGGTTGATGGTACCGGTGCCGGCGATCTTCCTTCCGCCCGTGAGGTCTTTGGAAGACAGGGCATTGTAGAGAGTGAGGGTGAACATCAGGCCGGCGGAGGGACCGCCGCTGATCTTTTGCGTCTGGATGGATACGGGGAAGGGAGGCTTGAAGTCAAAACCGGCTGAACCGATCGTAATTCCGATCTTTGGTGCATCCGCGGACGAGGCAGGAGGCATGAGCGGCACGCTCAGTTCCATCTTCGCTTGATCCCGTATCACGTCCAATCGGACCGGAGTGTTGGCCGGCTGTGCCTTGACCTTTTCGATCAAATCACCGGTTGTTTGGACCGGCTGGCCGTTCAAGGCCACGATCACATCCCCGATCTGTAGAATGCCGTTTGCGTGACTCTCGAGCCAGGATGCTTTGGACCCGCACGCCTTTGCCAACCATTGCGGATGGGTAACCGGCGAGGCGCAGGCCGACTGCGATGGCAGTCGCTTCGCTCTCGTCCAGCATTTGATAGTCCTCTTTTGCCTGCTGTTGTATTGAAGTGCTTTTCGGTACAACGACCTCGGGCGGGACAATCCTCATGTCGGGATTCACCTGCGCCAGCATCCATTCACCCGCGAGGATCGGCGCGTGCGTAAAGACGGTAGTCAGAAGAAAAGTGCCCTTGTGCACGTGACGATATTGGGCCGGGAGGTTCACCATCGGTTCCACGGAGAGCGCAACTCCGGGCGCGTCCAAACCGTTGTCCGTCAGCAAGGTGGAGCAGAAAGCGCCGAGCATTATGAGAGCGAGCAGAGCCATGCCCAAAACGCGCAGCCAGGGAAGTTTTGAGTTCCGTCCAGGGGGAGATGCCGCTGCATCCTGCGGGGCCGGTTGTATCCGCAGACCATCTGCCAACAGAATCACCAGCGCAAATGTGATCAACGCGGTTTGTGGACTAAAACGCGAATTCTGAAGATACAGGAAGATCCCCCAGCCGGCAAGAGCCAGAACGAAAAAGATTCCGAAGCGCCTGATGAGAACCGCCAGCGAGGATCGGGATGCGAGCATGTCCTGGAGGCTGGCTTTGAGAACCCGTCCGCCGTCCAATGGGAAGGCAGGCAAGAGATTGATCAAGAATAGCCAGACATTAAAAATGCAGGCAAAGAGGGCAATAAGGTTTAGAAAGACATTGATCTGTGCGTTCCACAGGAGATAGGCCAGCCCGCTCAACAGAATATTGATGAATGGCCCTGCGACCGCAATCAGCATCTCCTGCCAGTTGGATGCCGCACCCGGCCAGCCCTGTGCCGCATCTCCAAAAAGAAATATTGTCAGCGTGTCGGGAGTTTGGTTGTGTGTGATGCGGGCCGCAACCAGATGCGCCACGACGTGGAAAAGCACGGACAGGCCCATTAGAAGCAGGATCGTCAACGTTGCGGTCCAATTCGTGACCCAACTCAAATTCTCACTGGACAACGGTATATAGATGGTGGATACGGCCCACGCGCTGATGGGAATGAGCGCCAGCCAGGTGAAGCCAAGCTTGATCCGCGGATAATGAGTATTGTGGGATGAAGTTGTTTGCTGCATGGATTTGTTGTTTTCGATCTTCATACATAATTAAAGATGAGTCATGCCTTGCGGAGGGAATCCGCAATAAGACCGGCAGGAATCCTACTCAGCCAAGCTGAGACTGACCTGAGAAATCTTCTCCTATGGGTCTTACTTTCTGCATCAAGATCCATTGGCGGGGATTGACCCAAAGCGCTGCGCGGCACGTGAGCTTCTTGATCATCGCTGGGTTGGGTGAGCAAGTTGTCGGACGACATGTGGGTTCACAAATCCAGATTTGAAGTGCGCCGAGGCGAGGTTGGAAGCATGGAGCCTGCGACCTAAATGACATTGAAAACCGTTTTCAATAACGGTGCGACAAGACATGATTCTCAGGATGCAGAGGCGGCCGATGGCCGGCTTGTAAACGTCCAGCCTGGGATGCTAAGGGAGATAGGTAAGAGTATGGTACGTGACGGAGCCAATCAGGAGCAGGAATACCACGCCGGCCATGATCTGCATGACCGGCTTGACATTGGGGTTCTCGACGCCCGCAGACTGTGCTTCTCGTTTGGCCTGCAATTGTTTACCGTTCAAAGCAACGCCGGTGGTAGCGGCAACCGGGATCGCAGCACAAAATACACACATCACGCGCCTCCTAGCGTATTCTCTCCACGCAATAGACGCTGAGAGTATATCAGGCGCGCCCGCTCCCTCATATTAAGCCAAGCTAAGAAACGGCGTGCTGCCGCCCCGCTCCCATATAATGGGGAGGGCACATGCGGAGGCTAACCAGATGATAGGGAGTACGGAAAGCGGCAAATGCATTCGGAATTGAAAAGCCATCGCGCGAATATCCCGCCGCCTGCGGCCCACGCTTATCCTAATGATCCTGCTAGGCTGTGCAGGCCTTCCTATGCGCGCACGAGCTCATCCGGCAGACATGTACGCGCAGAGCCAGTCCATCACGATCGCACGCGACGGCCTGCATATTGACTGGAATATCGTTCCAGGACCGATCCTGGCAGACGCAGTATGGGGAGCGACGCATAGTGCCCCCGATGGAGCCATTGATCCAGAGGCGGCAAAGGCGTGGACCGCGCCATATATATCCGGGCTGGTCATTACGCTGGACGATCGGGCTCTGGGTGGCGTCCAGGTGCAAAGTGTTCGTTGGCCGGAGAGCGTGGATGCCATGCGGACGGGCGAGGGAGCAATTGAAATCAGGCTGCTGATCGGCTGGCCAGAAAAACTGGACGGCAAACATTCGATCGAACTCCACAATACCTACCTGGAAGGCAACAGCCTTAATACGTTCTTACTGACGGCCGAGGCGGCGTTCGCCTTCCAGCAACCTGCACAAAACAATGGACAGATTCACTTTGAGGTCTATTTTCCGCCCTCGGCGAGCGCGGGTTCTCCGCCGCCGGCTGGAGATGGCACCTGGCTCCAAACCTGGGCCAGCGGTACGCCGAATCTTCCGTCTGGATTTGCCGATACAGTCTCGAAGGTGACTGCCGAGCTGGGTGGTGCGTCACCCGCTCCAGGCGAAGCCGCTAATCCCAACCCGGTTACAGCCATCATGACCAACCTGGTCAAGACCGGCCAATTCTCGCCTTGGTTCCTGCCCGGGGCATTTCTTTTATCTCTTGCGCTGGGCGGCCTCCACGCCCTCACGCCCGGACACGGAAAGGCGCTGGTGGGCGCCTTTCTGGTTGGCTCGCGCGGCAGAACGCAGGATGCGATCCTGCTGGGTGCAGTTGTTACAATCACCCACACGGGCTCCGTCCTGGGACTCGGTTTGGTGACCTTGCTGGCGTCGCGCTACATCCTCCCCACGGCCATCCTTCCCTGGTTGGAAGTGATCTCCGGCGTGCTCGTGATCGCTTTCGGCGTGAATCTCCTGCTGCAAAGGAGACATGAACTGGCCCATCGGTATCCGGCCGATGCACGCCACGACCATCCCCACCATGATCACGACCATCAAGGTCACACACATAGTCATCCACATCCATCAGGATCTCAAGAAAATCTGCACGAAGGAGCGCCGACCATCAGGTCTCTGGTGTCACTCGGCGTTAGCGGGGGCCTTGTCCCATGCCCGGACGCCATCGCGATACTCCTAGTGGCAGTGGCGGTCAACCGCGTGCCACTCGGCATGCTGCTGATCGTCGCGTTCAGTATCGGGCTGGCGCTGATCCTGATGGGGATCGGCATCGCGATGGTGCACGGAATGCGCTGGCTCGTCCAAAAGGATTGGTTATCCAAATTCGGCATCTATGCTCCGCTGGCTAGCGCGGTCGTTGTCGTGGGGCTGGGAGCCGGACTGACCGTGAACGCGCTTTACTCATTCCGGTTCTCCGCGCTGGTTGCCAGCGCGCCAAGACCATCCGCCTCGCCCGTGCAACCCCCCTCAACAGGGTTTGAGCTGCGCAATGCGCGTGTGCTTTACATCGCGCCGGACGGAGCCGGCCGCGAGCAGCTCTTCATGCTTCCTCTCTCATCAGGAAAAGCGGTTCAATATACACACGAGCCCACTGGCATAACCGGATACTCAATTTCGCCGGACGGGAAGACTCTTCTGTACAGCATCTTTGATGCGACGGATGGCTCCTCCATCTGGGCGATGCGCAGCGATGGAACGCAGAGATACCTGGCGCTGGAGTGCCCTCAGGCCGAATGTGATTCGACCGCCTGGTATCCGGACGGCCAAAAGGTCGCGTATGAGCGTCTGGCGACATTCCAAGATCCGTCTTCACTGCCGCGCTTCAGCATTTGGTGGCTGGACATGCAAAGTGGAAAAACGCAACCAGTCTTTCAGGATGCGGGTTTTGCGAGCGCGGTACCTTCGTTCTCGCCCGACGGCCAGTGGCTCAGTTACATTGCAACCGCCAGCAACACGCTGATGATCTTCAACTTGAAAAATGGCCGCCAGCTATCGCTGCCACTGGGATCTCAAGCCGCGATCCCGGAGACCTGGAACCCCACCGGCGAATCGTTGCTATTTGGAGACCAAGCTGCCTCCGGTGAGCCGCCGCCTCTGCACGCAAAAATCTATAGCCTGGCCTCCGGCCAAATAACTGATCTCGGGGGGCCGGATAACCAAACCGATTTCTCGGCGGTCTGGTCACCGAATGGCCAATGGATCGCGATCGATCGAAACGTCAGATCGTCCGACCCGTCGGGAAGCAGTAATCAGGTGTGGCTCGCAAAGCCCGATGGCACGCAGGCGCACGTTGTGCTGGATGAAGCGCATGCATCCTACTCCAGTTTGCGCTGGTCTCCGGATGGTGCGTACCTGTTGTATTCACGTTACGTGCTCCAATACTCATCCAAGAATCCGGCCCGCTTTGATGTCTATGCGGCCGACATTCATACGGGCGCGACCACTTTGATCGTTGCTGGCGGCGACTCGGCGACCTTTCTGCCCTGATGGACGATTTCTGCGTGTTCCCTACCCACTGGTCCCCAGCTTC
>CAWDUZ010000016.1:0-98034 GCA_963805515.1 uncultured Chloroflexia bacterium
CACGCGCCAGTCACCTGGGCGATTGGATCCGCCGCGAGGTCAAGCACACGACGTCCTCGCTCGAGAAGCGGGCCCAGCTATCCGAGAGCGAGAAATCACGCCTTGAGTTCGATCTTTTCCAGCATCGAAGACGGCGTCATCGTGCTGGACCACCGGAAGAAGCTCATACTGATCAACCGGGTCGCGCGGGAGGCTTTTGGCCTGGATGGCAGGGACCTCAGCGGCCGCCTCATTGAGGATGTGATCGCTCACAATGAACTGCGCGCCCTGCTCGCCAAGTCGGGGGATGGCGCCGTTAAGTATTATGAGCTCAATTTTGACGACGGGCGCGTGTTCAATGCCCAGCATACCCCGATCCCGGAAGTGGGGTCGGCCATCACCATGCAGGACATCACGTATCTCAAGCGACTGGACCAGATGAAGAGCGATTTCGTGCATACGGTTTCGCACGACCTGCGTTCTCCGCTGACCGCTGTGCTGGGCTATGCCGAACTCGTCGAGCGCGTGGGTCCGCTCACCGAGCAGCAGCAGGAATTTGTGCGGCGCATCCAGGGCAGCGTTCAAAGCATCACCGCGCTGGTCAATGAGCTGCTGGACCTCGGTCGCCTGGAATCCGGTTTTGATTCCCGGCGGGAAAGCGTGCAGCTCGAAAGCATCCTTACCTATTCGCTTGGGTTGTTTGATTCGCTCGTCACGCAGAAGCATCTTGAGCTTACGCAGCAGGTTGCCACCGGACTGCCGGCACTGCGCGCCAACCCGATACGCATTCGCCAGCTAATCGAGAACCTGCTGGGCAACGCCATCAAGTACACGCCTGATGGCGGCAAGATCACCATCGTGGTGCGGGCAGAGGACCATCAGATCATCTTCGCGGTGAACGACTCCGGGCCCGGCATCCCACGCGATGAGCAGCTGCGCATATTCGAGAAATTCTATCGGGCAAGCAATGTTGCGGGAACAAAAGGGTCGGGCCTGGGCCTGGCAATTGTGAAATCCATTGTCGACAGCTACCACGGCAGAGTATGGGTGGAGTCCACTGTGAATGAAGGTGCTTCCTTCATCGTAGTTTTGCCTGCGTACGAGCCCAAGGAGGCATGAGGCAAGCCTTCACAGGAATCGCAGTCGATGCGGGGTAGGCTTATTTTCCCCATAATGATTTCGGCGAATATTAAAGGACTGGCGAAGCCGGTCCTTTATTTATGCCGTTAAAGCGCCACCGCCGGAGAGCGCCGGCGGTGGCTTTCGCCAAAGGAGGAGACGGTGAGGAGCATCTTGGAGGTGTCTTTGCGCCGTCTCCGCATTGATATTACTTCACGGGCAATTGCCTGGGCATTATCAAATGTCACAGTTTGTTCGTGATGATATTCACTAATGGATTATGTGGAGAATATGCTGAATTACTTCAGTTCTTGCAGGAATTCGCGAAGGGCCTTAATCGCGTCTGCATTGTCCGTATATGTTCTGAGCAAAAGGTTCGGATCGGGATTCCCGCTGACCATCTTGGAAACTTTCCGCCCCTGCTGAGACAAGCACAGCACCCGTTTGCCCGCGTTCAGTGCGTAGCCGATCTCATAACCGACGCCATGCGAAGGGACGCTCACTTCCGCGACCAGGGCATCTGCATTGCGAATCCAGGTCACGTCGCGCTCGTAGACTTCACCGGGCGCAACGACGGCCTCCAACGCAACCACCGTTGAGTCAGCGAGATGAGCCGTGGGCACCTCATGACCGTCGGCAAGCAAGGCTGCCGTGAGGTCCTGGTAAACGGCTTCATACTCTCGTCCGCCCGTGATCGAGCAGGCAAAGTAGATGTTCATTTCGGAGGCAATTGCGAAAGGATGGAAGGCTGGCCTTTTCGCTTTACTCGAATAGGTTCATCGCCGCTGGCCCGCAAGCTGTCCAGCTCGGTGCTGAAGGCCATCCAGTTCCGGACCAGAAGCACGATATGCGGCGTCTGGTCCTTGAAAAAGAAGGGGGAGAGAAAAAGGCGCAAAGCAGCTCTCGGCATCGGCAGGGAATTGAGATCGACAATGACCGCCGTGCCGGATAAGAGCGGCGCGATCGTGTCCCGCTTGAGGAACGACATCTTCGCCGGCGGGAATAAGACCAGCATGCTGGCGGTTGTCGTGCGGCGTATGCGCCGGTAGGACACGTTCATCCTGAGAAATGGGGTTGCAACCACAAAGTGGTCGCCGAAGGCCCGGACGTAGGCGCTCTTGCGGAGGGCCAGCATGAGCAGCGAAGCGAAGATCGAGAGCCCGGCCAGGCCGGCCAGAGTCATCCATTGCCAGGGCTGCGTGAGGCGCGTGTAGAGGTCCTGATAGAACCACCAGGCGAGGGCTGCCAGGGCAAGCCCGATCAGGAAGATGGGCGGCCACCAGCGATCCATCATGCGCGTGTAGAGGAGAAGGGGATACCGTTTTCCCGCTTTAGCCATGAGAGCTATTCTTGATCGTCAGACGGCAGCGCCTGTTCGCTGCCTGACGGCATCTCCGCTGCGCCGTCGTTAAGCTGGGCGCTGAGGCGGCCGATGGCCTGTTCCAGATGCTCGCCGCGGAGGCTGAACGTAACGTCGCCGCGCGTCTTTTCGATGATGCTGCGTGCCAGATCGGTCTGGCGGCGCAGGCCGCTGGTGATCGCGTCGGGGTAATCCATGGTGACCAGCACGGAGTAAATATCATCCATGATGGTGAGCAGGCGCTCGGCTTCCTGTGAATAGCCGTGGCGCAGGATATCCAGCGTGCGGCGGCGCAATTCGCCGATGACTTCGGCGAGGCCGTTCAGATACGTGAAGCCCGCGACGCCGAGCTCTTCGGGCGTGAGCAATGGCCGGTTCTGGATGAGGGCGCAGGTGACATTGGCTTCCACGTATTCCTTGAGCGCATCCTGGGTATAACCGGCATAGAAAAGATCGGGATAGCCTGCCAGGTCGGTCTGCAGGGAGCCAGCCAGGCCGCGCGCTTCTGCGAGGCGCTCCTGCATTACGTCCGACTCGTCCCGATGAACCGCGCGGATGGCGAGAGAGCAGGCCCGCGTCAACTGGCGTGCCTGCGAGAGGGCGCGGTCACGGGCCGCCGTGCGGGCATCGAAATCGTGCCGGATCTGATCGGCAATACTCTCAAGTTTATGCATGGCTGCCAACTGCGGAAGAGAGCCCGGCCTTACGGGTCGGGCTCGGTGGGGGGATGAGGACGGAAGAGATGCTCGGCGAGCGAGGTGTTCACCGGCACGTGGATATCGCCAAAGGCGGCTTCGTAGCGGGCAAGGTTTTCGGTGAGGGCCCGCAGCAGCAGCTTGGCGGAGAGAGGGCGACATCAGGACGCGCGCTTTGACCACGGCATTGGTATCGGCAGGCAGCAGATGTGCGAAGTCGATGACGATGTCGGCGGGGGAGTGCGAGATGCGCGCCAGGTTGGCATAGACGGTATCGAGTCCGGGTGGGATCTCGAGGGTGGGTGAAACAGGGGGCTTGGTAGGCACAGACATGGAAGGTTGTCCCGGGTTAGTGGAAATCGAAGGAGCCTAACGAGTTAGGCTGCCGGATATTCGATTTAGCCTGTGGGAGGCTAGAACGGGATATCGTCTTCTGCGGGAGCGGTAGCCATATCGCCGGCTTCGCTGGACATGCCGCCGCCACCGTCGCCGTCTGCGCGGGTGCTCAGGAAGCGGACCGTGCCGGCAGTGACCTCGAACGAAGCGCCGGAAGCTGCCATCCTGCTTCTGCCAGATGCGCGGACCACCGGTATTTTTATCGGGCGTGAGACGACCTTCGACGAGAACCTTGGAGCCCTTCTTTAGATACTGGTTGCAGATCTCGGCTTGCTTGCCCCAGGCCGAAATGCGGAACCAGATGGTCTCATTGACCTGCTCTCCGTTCGAGGAAGTGTACTTGCGGTTGGAAGCGACCGAGAATGAGGTGACTGCCTGACCGGAGGGGGTGTAACGCATCTCAGGATCCTTACCGAGATTGCCCACGATGATGATGGTGTGGTACATGGAGAACTCCTTTGAGTTAAGGGAACGCCGCAGTCGCGGCGTTGACGATTGATAGCTCCATTTTACACGGATTGGCGGGCATTGCAAGGACGCGGCACCGGTCTTAAATATGGAAGCGGGCTGCACCTCATTCAGCCCGAGGTTTATTTGTCGAGGCGGGGAATGGCGGGCTCCGGGATGGGCGGGCTAATCCGCGGGGGCGGCGAGCGCCTGGGGCGCCTCCTCCGGCTGGGGACGGGCTGCAAAACGGAAGCCGATGAACATGAGGATGGCACAGGCGAGCTCGCCGAGGTAGAGGAATTGGCCGTAGCCGAGGCGGGTGAGAGTGCTGGCAGAGCCGATGAGCAGGGCGCCGCCGGCGATGAGCACATTGCCGATGACGCGGTTGGGCAGGACGCGCTTGCGCCAGAACAGGTAGGCGGACCAGATGGCGCCGCCGACGAGGGTGAGCAGGCCGTAGATGTTAAGAAGGGGGTGGTGAGGCGGACGGGGGTGCCGAGAGGCAGGAGGCCGCGGACGACCGTCACCTGCTGGCCGCGGTAGGTGGTGGAGGCGGTCTGAGCGCCGGCGGGAGGGGTCGTGACCCGGCTCCAGGACCTTGGTGCCATATTGCTCGCTGACCGGCTTGGCGGTGGTAAAGGAGGCGGCGTCCAGTTTCGGCATGGCCTGGATCATCAGGTAGCCGGCGAAGAGGCTGCCGAGGACGAGGATGCCGGTGACGACGTTCACCCAGGGCTTGCGGAAAAGCAGGTTGAGCGTGCCGTGCCCGATCCAGGCTGCGTTCAGGGCGGCGCCGAAGAGATACCAGACGAAGAACACCCAGCGGTTCCAGGAGAGCGAGAGGTAGGCCTCGGCGAAGCTGCCGGCTCCGAACATGGCGAGGCCGATGCCCCAGAACAGGAAATGCGGGGCGCGGCGAACGGCGAAGCGCTGCAATACGTAGATGGTGAAGCCCAGCATGATTGCGGTGGAGAGGAAGGGAAGGAGCTGATTGATGGACATGTACATCTCCAGGCGGGACTAGAAATGGATGAAGCCGAGCAGAACCGCGGCGGCGAAGAGGATCAGCACGACCGTCAGAACGCCCATGGCGATGAGGAGCACGGGCACGACCTTCTCAAAGAGCATTGAGTTTTTGGGAGTGCGGGATCTTCCGGTGTTGCGAGTTTCGTTGCCCATGTTGACCCTCATTAGCGGTGCTGATTATCTAACTTGTCTATTTTCTGCTTGCTGTGCGCAAGGGTCAACGTAGGTTTATGTAGATTCGGATTAGTGTTCGCAGAATCATGACGTTCGTCCAAAACCTGAGCGACGAACGGAAATGCGTACATGCGAATTCGAATGGGGATCGAATGGTACTGCGACATCGGCGAGTCGTCTCGCCGATGTGCGCAATGGCGGCTGGAATGCCGCGGTCTGCGAGTTATCTGCGACATGCGCAAGGGCGGCATGACGCCGCCTTGCGCGACCTTGCGCGACTTTCCACCTCTCCATTGAAAAATGCCGATTTTGAGGCCTTTTGGAGGTTCAATGGAGGCCATATATGGACGATTTGGACGCGGTGCACGGCTAGGCCTGCCACATATGGGGGTCGAAAATCATGCTTTTTACCACCTTGCTCTCACAGAAAACAATGAGGAACAATGCGCTCATTTGTCGAGTAGAGCGTGCGTCGCGAAGAACACTTTGGTATGTACAGATGAGAGATGGATAGACGGGGCAACGTCAAAAGTCGAAGGTCCAAGGTCGGATGAGGTGAGGCAGGGTGAGTTGTAAGCATGGTGGTTTCCTTCGGTGATTCGTATCACCGAAATACATAATGGCGGCGGGATGCCGCCTTACGTGATCATTATAGGGAACATGTGTTCTAGGGTCAAGGTAAGGAGAATGTACGCCCTTGTACGCCGGCGTACGCCCTTGTATTAGTACTACAATGTTTTGGGAAAAAAGAGGGGAAAAGCAACCGGAGATGAACACGATAAACGCAGATTGGAACGCCCCACCCCAACCCCTCCCCAAATTCAGAATTCGAATTTGGAGAGGGGCAAAGGCCTTGCAGGTTTGAAATGAGGCTGACATTGTCCGATATTGCGTTTGCGCTGGATGCTTGTCGGAGAAAGGGTGGATTACCCGACTCTGTTGGAGAACCCCCGTAGTCATGGAAATCACGGATTATCACGCCAGGTACTTTGCCCACGAACTAACCAGACGGCATTCATCCGATAGTGTCGAGAAACTCGCCTCTGTTCTGGCTGACGCACAAGTGGACTTGAACCCACATCAAGTGGAAGCGGCGCTGTTTGCGTTCCGCAACCCCTTCTCTAAGGGCGCCATCCTGGCGGATGAGGTAGGGTTGGGCAAGACCATTGAAGCGGGATTATTGATCTCACAAAAATGGGCCGAACGAAAACGAAGATTGCTGGTGATCGTGCCCGCAAACTTGCGTAAGCAGTGGAGCCAGGAGCTGGCGGATAAATTCCATTTGCCTTCGGTCATCTTGGAGAGCCGCACTTTCAATGAATTCGTAAGAACCGGGAATTTCAATCCTTTCCAGCAGGATGGGGTCATGCTGTGTTCTTATCAGTTTGCACGTACAAAAGAGCCTTACGTCCGGCAGACGCCTTGGGATCTGGTCGTTATTGACGAAGGCCCATCGCCTTCGCAACGTTTATAAGCCGTCCAGCAAGATCGCCAATGCCATCAAGCAGGCTGTAGCGCCCTTCCCCAAGGTATTGTTAACAGCCACGCCTTTGCAGAACTCCCTATTGGAGTTGTACGGGCTTGTAAGCATCATCGACGATTATGCCTTCGGCGACTTTGCAGAGTTATCGAGCGCGCTTTACACGCTTGAGCAATGGCGTGGACTTTGAAGAACTGCGAGAGCGGCTCGCCCAATCTGCAAGCGAACCCTGCGCAAGCAGGTTCTTGAATATGTGAAGTACACAAACCGTCATGCATTGGTGCAGGAATTCGTGCCTACGGATGATGAGCAGCGACTTTACGATCTCGTCTCGGAATACTTGCAGCAGCCGACCCTTTATGCCCTACCCGCCAGCCAGCGACAGCTCATCACGTCTAATCCTTCGCAAATTGCTGGCATCTTCGACATATGCTATCTCTGCCACATTGGACGGGCTGGTTCACAAGCTCGAAGCTGCGGCTGCCGAATCTGAGGCCGTGGACACGGTTCCTGCCGAACTGCCGGACAATTGGGAGGAGCTGGAAGAACTGGCCGACGAATGGGATGAAGAGGAAGCTCAGGATGGCGCAAACAGAAAACAGACGCCTGACACCGCAGCAATTGATCGAACTCAAGCGGGAAATGGAACAACTGCGCGAGTTTCACCGCGCTGGCTAAATCCATCATCAAAAATTCCAAAGGCGAAGTCTTGATGACAGCCCTGCGGAATGGCTTTGCGGCGGCAGACGAGGGCACAGAAAGAAAAGGGCGCCGCGACGCTACAACAGAAAGCAGTCATCTTCACCGAATCACGCCGAACGCAAGAGTACCTCTTTCATGTGCTCGAAGCGACTGAATTCGCCGGCAAGTGATGATTTTCAACGGCACAAACACTGACGCGAGATCAAGAGAAATTTACCAGCAGTGGGCTGAAAAATACGCCGGCACGGATCGCGTAAGCGGCTCGCCAACGGCCGACATGCGCGCGGCCTTGGTCGATTGTTTCAGGGACGAAGCTTCCATCATGATAGCCACCGAGGCCGCAGCGGAGGGCATCAACCTCCAGTTCTGCAATCTGGTGGTGAATTATGATCTTCCCTGGAATCCGCAGCGGATCGAGCAGCGTATCGGGCGCTGCCACCGTTACGGGCAGAAATTCGATGTGGTAGTGGTAAATTTCCTGAACAAAAGGAATGCCGCCGACTTGCGGGTGTACGAGTTGCTAGACGAAAAGTTCAAGCTTTTTGATGGCGTTTTCGGTGCAAGCGATGAGGTGCTGGGCGCCGTGGAATCGGGCGTGGACTTTGAGAAGCGCATCGCCGGGATCTACCAGAAATGCCGCACACAGGAGCAAATCCAATTTGAGTTCGACCAACTTCAGCTAGAACTGGAAACAGAGATTGCCGCGGGCCAGCAGGATGCCCGCGAGAAATTACTCGACAATTTTGATCAAGAAGTCGTTGAAAAAGTACGCATTCAAAGTCGTGATTATCTGGATCGTTTTAATCAGCAACTGTGGGTGGTGACGCGTTATCTCCTGCATGATTTCGCCAATTTTGCCGAAAATGAATTCAGCTTTGTGCTCCATACCAATCCATTTTCGGGCGAAATAATCCACCCGGGGCCTTATCGGATGGGAAAGCCTGTGGATGAATCCAACACGTACCGCGTAGGACATCCACTGGCGCAGCGGTTGCTGGATCAAGCAAAGAACATTGCTACACAGGCCAGCGAAATCTCCTTTGATTACAGCGGAAGCAGGAAGCAAATTTCCATTTTGGAACCATTATGCGGAAAGGCCGGCTGGCTTATCTGCACAAAATTGACAGTGACCAGCCTGGAAACTGAAGATACACTGATTCTCTCAGGCGTAACCGATAACGGCGAATTGCTGGATGAGGCCCATTGCAGGCGAATGTTTGATTTGCCAGGCGTTCAAGGGCCATCTGTGCCTGTGCCACAAGAGATACAGTCTAAATTAGACGAAGTGCAGGTCCGCAAACAAAAGGCATTGCTGGATGAAATGGCACGGCGGAACGGGCACTGGTTCGAGTTAGAGATGGATAAGCTGGACCGCTGGGCCGACGACCGCCGCGCATCCTTGAAAGCGGAACTGGATGAACTCGACGATGCGATCAAGGAAACCCGGAAAGCCGCGCGCCTGGCGCCGAACCTGCCTGAAAAACTCGAAAAGCAGCAGGCGCTAAGAAGACTTGAATCCAAGCGTGACGAAGCTTGGCGCGACTATGATTCAGGCAAGTCGGGAGCTGGAAAAGAAGAAGGATGCGTTGCTGGACGAGATCAGCCAGCGACTGGAACAAATCACTAAGGCTGACCAATTGTTCGTTCTGAAATGGAGCGTAGTATGAACGAGCGAGGCGAACATATTAAGGGAAGTAAGAAGCGGAAACTAGGGAATGTGGTTTGGCGGGTTGATAAATACAAGAATTACTATGAATATATATTTCTGAAGGATTCGCCTCAAGGAAATGTGGTTAAGAAGATGGTCTTTAAGGGTGTTACGAAGAAGCCCGCCGGCTTCAATCAAAACGGATATGGATTCATAACTGCGTTGAAGCCTCTTTTCTACCTAGTCAAGGACAATTTCGCGACGATTGATGAGATAGTAGTTGCAGCACAAAAATCTTCGATCAAAGGAAGAAAGCTTTACTTCAACAAAGAAGAGTACGAGGCAATGACAACATCGCTCGTCGCTTTATACAAGGAAAACTCGAATAGATTGAAGCAGGCTGCCGTGAACGAAATGGCAGATATGTTCCCTCGGCGATTCAAAGCCGTCAGCAGGGCTCCTGAGTACATCCCTGGAACCTTAAGCCAAATCTTGTCCAAGAAAGGTGTAGTCGCCCAGCTTGATGAGGCCGACATCAGCAAGTTAGTGGAAATCCTGCCACCGTTGATGGATAAATCCGCGAGAGCAAAATCCGGACTCCTGGCAAAAATACGCTTCACTGATTTGAGAGATAAGTCAAACAGGATAGAACTAAAGAACATAATCGACGAATATGATAGACTTCTGCAAAAAACAACACAAAAAGAAAACGACTGGCAGGAGTTCTTCAAACGGAACATCTTGTTTTTCAACTCTTCTTATATTAGCCTGATAGACCGAAGGAACATCGGATTAAGTATCACCATCCCGGATTTCTTACTAATTGACCAGTTTCAATTTGTGGATGTTTTCGAAATAAAACGCCCCGACTTTAGATGCCTCAGCTATGACAAGAGCCACGACAACTACTATTGGAGCGGTGATGCCAGCCAGGCTATCGCTCAAGTTGAAAAATACATATTTGAGCTGGAGAACCATGCAAACGGACTTATTGCGGACTTCAAGAACAACGGTATAGAAATCAACCTTGTCCGTCCGAGGGGGTACGTTCTGATTGGCAAGCGTGGCATGTTGGATCAAAAGGGGCAGAAAGCATACAAACTGCTGAACAATTCGCTAAAGAACGTACAAGTTATTTTCTTTGATGATTTCCTGAATAACCTAAAGAGCAAATACACCATTATTTCCAAGAAGTAAGAGGCCGATATGGGTTCAAAAGCAACTGATCCAACTCCTGAAAAACTGCTCTCACCTCTGAGAACATTTCCGAAGACAAGAAACGGGAACTCCTGCGCCTGTTCCCCGAGATTCGCACCGAGGGCGGAAGATCGACTTCGAGCGCTGAAGCTCGCGCTGGGCGAGACTGTGGACGTGGGCGGGAACGCTATGGCATGAACTGGCCTGGCAAGGCGGATTGCTTCAAGACCATTCAGGCCCCAGCCTGGGGACGCTCTGCCCGTGCCCGACGAGAGCGTCGACTTCGACACGACCGAAAACCTGATCATCGAAGGCGACAACCTTGAAGTCTTGAAGCTCCTGCAGAAGTCGTATCTGGGCAAGGTCAAGATGATCTACATTGACCCGCCCTACAACACGGGCAATGACTTTATTTACCCCGACAACTACACCGAGAGCCTGCAGACCTATTTGGAATACACGGGCCAAGTCGATGCCAAGGGAAAAAGATTTGGCACAAATACAGAGGCCGATGGCACGTTTCCATTCCAAGTGGCTGAACATGATGTATCCGAGGCTCTATTTGGCGCGAAACCTTATGCAGGAAGACGGTGTAATATTTATCAGCATTGACGATCATGAGATGGATAATCTCCATCGCTTGTGTGATGAGATATTTGGAGAGGCATCATTTGTCGGTGTACTAACTTGGATAACGACAACACAGCCAGATAATATTGGACGAGCGAGATTTGGACTTCAGCAAAACATCGAATACGTCATGATTTATTCAAGATGCCAAGTATTGAGCTGCCTCCTTTTATTCTCGCTCAAAATGGGCAAGTGCGTAAATATCCCCATCAAGGCAGATTTGGACCATGCCGCTTTGAAATAATAGAGCGCGGCATTTGATGGCGCCTACGCTAGACCCACATTGCGATTTCCAATACTGGAAGCCTTATGCCGCGACGAAGGCAAACAATGGCAAATCGGAGAAGAAACTGCCACGAGATCTTAGAATCCGTGGACGTGTGGAAATTGTAGATGGAATGGTATGAGAGAGCAGTATATCCTGAAGATGAAGCGGACGAACAAACAGGCTAATACCCTTCTGGTCTCATCTTGAGAGGGTGAGCACATCACAAGCTGGAAAAGCCGAACTACAAGACTTCTAGGTAGAAATCATGGATCTTCGACACAGTAAAGCCAGTAGATTTAGTTACTGAGATGATGAGCGCATGTACCGAACGATGCTTCGTCCTGGATTTTTTCGCGGGATCCGGCACGACGGCACAAGCAGTCTTAGAGCTAATAGGTACGATGATGGAAAAGGCGCTTCGTGTTAGTGCAATTACCAGCCATGCTTGATCCAGATATAGTGCAGCAGCGCACTAGCGCAGAATACTAGACTAATCGGGAAGCCCCGAATATTGCCGAGATCAGCAAAGAGCGTGTACGCCGTGTCATCAAGAAGCTCAATGACGAAGAAGCAGGGACAACTTGCCGCTGAATGGTAGCAAGCCAGATCGTGGCTTCCGTGTTTTCAAACTGGCCGAGTCCAACTTCAAGAGCTGGGACGCTGCAAGCGCCCAACGATGGCAAGGCGCTCGAACAAGCAGCTCGAACTCCACATTGACCACATCCGCGAGGACGGACGAGCGACGATATCCTCTATGAAATCCTGCTCAAGAGCGGCTTCCCACTCACCACGCCGGTCAAGAACAACTCAAGCTGGAAGGCAAGCGTAGTCTACAGCGTGGCAGGCGGCGGCATGTTGATCTGTCTTGAGAAGGGACTGACCCTGGAACTCATCCGCGCCATGGCGGAGCAGAAAGCCGGAGCGCGTCGTCTGTCTTGACAGAGGCTTTGCCGGCAACGACCAACTGAAGGCCAACGCCGTGCAGATCTTCAAGACCAAAGATCATCGTCTTCAAGACGGTATAAATGAAACTGCAATTTGACCCCAACCAGCAATTCCAGCTCGATGCCGTGGCGGCGGTCAACCGACCTCTTCGAAGGCCAGCCGCAGGCGCGCCTGAATATACTGTCATCAACTCGGTGACTATGGCGGTCTCTTCGCCGGTCAGGCACAGACCGAATTGGGCGTGGGCAACCAGATCTGTTCCTGGACGAAGACAAATTCACAGCGAACACACGCGCCGTCCAACAGCGCAACGACATCGAATTGCCGATCCTGCGGCTGCACTGGAGGCATGGGACATGTTCGACGCGCCTGCCAACATCGCCGCAGCATGCCCGCACTTCTCAGTCGAGATGGAGACCGGCACCGGCAAGACCTACGTCTACTTGCGGACCATCTTCGAGCTATCCCGACGCTACGGCTTCCAGAAGTTCATCATCGTCGTGCCGAGCGTGGCCATCCGTGAAGGCGTGCTCAAGAACATCGAAATCACCGCCGAGCACTTCCGGGCCCTCTACAACAACCCGCCTGAACACTTCGTCTACGATGCCAAGAAGATCAACCGGCTGCGCCAGTTTGCCATCAGCAACACGCTGCAGATCCTGGTCATCAACATCGACGCCTTCCGCAAGAACTTCACCGGCACCGAGGACGAGCAGAAGAGCAACGTCATCTACAAGGAAAGCGACAAGCTTTCGGGCCGCCAGCCCATCGAGTTCGTGCAGGCGGCGCGGCCCATCGTCATCATCGACGAGCCGCAGAGCGTGGACTCCACCGACAAGGCCCAGGAAGCGATCAAGGCGCTCAACCCGCTCTGCACGCTGCGCTACTCCGCCACGCACACGCAACCCCTACAACCTGGTCTACCGGCTCGACCCCGTGCGGGCCTTTGAGCTGAGGCTGGTCAAGCAGATCGTGGTTGCCAGTGCCGTGGCCGAGGGCGGCGCCAACGACGCCTTCGTCCGCGTGGAGCAGATCGAATACAAGACGGGCATCAAGGCCAAGCTGCGCATTCACGTCCAGACCGAGGAGGGCCCACGAGAGAAAGTCGGTCACCGTCAAGAACGGGCGCCGACCTGTTCGCCCTCTCCAATGAGCGCGCTGCATATAAGGACGGCTTACGAGATCGCCGAGATCAACGCCGAGCCAGGCGAACGAGTACATCCGCTTCACCAACGGCCGCGTCTTGCGTCTGGGCGAGGAAACGGCGGCATGCGGGACGACGTGTGGCGCGCCCAGATCAAGCACACCGTCAAGCGGCACCTGGAGAAGGAACTGCAGGTCCGTGACGCGCGGCATCAAGGTGCTGAGCCTGTTCTTCATCGACCGCGTGGCCAACTACCGCGATTACGACGAGGCCGGCAAGCCGGTGACGGGCAAGTTTGCCAAGGCCTTTGAGGAGGCGCTGGCCGAGTTTGCCAAGGAACCACGCTATCCAAGCGTCTGGACTGGCTCAAGCAGCCGGTCGAGAAGCTCCACAACGGCTACTTCGCACAGGACAAGAAAGGCGTTCTGAAGGACACACGCGGCGACACCCAGGCCGACGACGAGGTCTACAACCTCATCATGAAGGACAAGGAGCGGCTGCTCTCGCTCGATGAGCCGCTGCGCTTCATCTTCAGCCACTCGGCGCTGCGCGAAGGCTGGGACAACCCCAACGTCTTCCAGATCTGCACCTGCGTGAAATGAGCACCGAGCGTGAACGCCGCCAGAGTCGGCCGCGGCTTGCGCCTGCCCGTGGATCAGAACGGCGAGCGTGTCTTGACGAATCGATCAACAAGCTCTACGTCATGGCCAACGAGAGCTACGAGGACTTTGCCCGCGGCCTGCAAACCGAATACGAAAGCGAAGGCGTCTCCTTCGGCAAAGTGCCGCTGGCCGCCTTATCCAAACTGACCCAGGTCGTGGACGATGAAGAAAGACCCATTGGACGCGAAGCCGCCAGGAAATTCGGACAGCCCTGATCGAACAAAAGATGCTGGATGAAGACAATCGCATCCAGCCGAGCTTTGACCCGCGCCGCGCAGACTTCAAGCTCGACCTGCCCGAAGAATTCTCTGACCTTGCTCCTGCTGTGATCGACCTGCTCTCCTCCTATCTGATCGAGCGCCACATCCGCCGCGAAAAGCAGGAAGGCCCCAACCATTTCAAGAAAGCTGTAGCAGCTCAGCCCCGAATTTATCGAACTATGGAACCGTATCAAGCCGCGGACCACGTATCGCGTGGAGTTTAGACACGAACGAATTGGTCGTCAAGAGCAGTCAGTGCCATCAAGAACATGCCGCACATCGAAGCGCCAAAGATCCGTGTCACGTGCAGGACAGGTGGATGTCAAGAAAGGCGGCGTCACTTCCACCGCCATGAATGTAGCCGAAGAGAAAGTGGATTATCGTACTCGTCCCATTCCCGATATTCTTGCCTACCTGCAAGAACAAACCGAACTCACCCGTTCAACACTGGTCCGCATTCTGAAAGAGTCAGGCCGGCTGGAAGAATTCTTCCTTGATCCGCAGAAGTTCATGGATCAGGTTGCCTACATTCTCAAGCATGAACTGCACCGCTTGCTGGTGGATGGCATCAAATATGAAAAGCTTGTTGTGGATGGCAAGGAAGCCGAATGGGAAATGGTGCTATTCAAGAACGAGGAACTTATCAATTATCTAACTGCCTTGCAGGTCAGAATTCATCCACGAATATGTAGTCTACAGCTCTGTGGTTGAGTATGAGTTTGCCAAGAAGCTGGACCAGCGCGAAGACATCAAGCTCTTCATCAAACTCCCCGACAAGTTCTACGATCGACACCCCTGTCGGCAAATACATCCCCGACTGGGCGATTGTCAAGCACGATGACGACACCATCTACATGGTGCGCGAGACCAAGGGCGTAAAGAAGGAGCAATTCCTCAAGCTACGCACATCCGAATCCGACAAGATCCGCTGCGGCGAGAAGCACTTCGAGGCATTGGGTGTCTCGTTTGCTATGGTTACAGATGCCGACGAGGTCTGAACCAGAGGCGGAACTGTGATTTATCTGATTGGAATGAATACTATGATTGTCTGAGCGCAAAATCATAGTCCTCCCTAAAATCATTCTAATCATAGTTCCAGACAAGAGGCGGAACTATGATTTATATGATTGGAATGAGGACGATGATCGTATGATGCCTGCGTGTTATGTCCGTATCATACAAAGCGGGGTACACAAGAGGATCCTGTGTTTGTGATCGTAATGGGCGTTTCCGGAAGCGGCAAGACGACAATCGGCAAAGGGCTTGCCGAGCGGCTCGGCTACCGGTTTTATGAAGGGGATGACTTTCATACGGCAGGCAATGTGGCAAAAATGGCGGCCGGTATTCCGCTGACGGACGAGGACCGCGCCGGATGGCTGAGGGCATTGGCCGGGGTTATCCGTGACGATCTGCGGCGAGGGGAGGGCGGCGTGATGGCGTGTTCGGCCTTGAAGGAGAAATACCGGAGCGGTGCTGCGAGTCGATCCACGGCTGGTGAGGTTCCTGTATCTGAAGGGCAGCTATGAGGTGATCCGGGAGCGGCTGGAGAGGCGCACGGGGCACTATATGAGGCCGGAATTGCTGCAAAGTCAGTTTGAGGCGCTGGAGGAACCGGAAGATGAGTGGGTGGAGGATATTGGGCTGAGGCCGGAGGAAGTGATTGAGCATGTGATGAAGCTAATTGCTGGGACGGGGAGACGGGGAATTGGGAGTCGGGATTCGTGAATCGGGGAGGGCGGTGGGGGTATTGGCAATCACAATGTTTTCAGGACGAGGGAAAAGGGAATGGGGAGGAGTGTCTAATTTGGTGGGCTCGGCTTGCAGAACGGGAGATTGCTCCCGCTCCGCCCGCGGAGCGGGATCTCCGCTTCGCTAGACTGCTCGCCGTCTTCCTACAGGGCGCTGCGCAGTCGGGGAAGAACGCCTCGCCCCGCGGAAGGCGGGGCCTTCGCTGCAGTGCGCTACGGCAACGACGTGGGGAGCGGCAGAGGAATGGGGGATAGATATGGGTGAGGACGGCGAGAGGGGTCGGGCTAGCCCCGCGGGGAGCGGGGCCTCCGCGGTGATGCGCTACGGCAGCCCGACCTACAACGAGCGATAAATAGCTTATCTTGACGGTTTCTTGACGGCCTCCGGCCGTTTTTTTATTCGTACTTGACCCCCAAGTGCTTACACTGTAGCCGCTATAAGACGCAATGGAGGCGGACGATGAACGATTTGATTTATATAGGTTTGACACTCCTATTCCTGGCCCTGACCTATGGGCTGATCGTGCTGTGCGAACGGCTGATGGAGGAGAAGTCATGAATGGTCTTTATCTGATCGCCGGCCTGATCACACTGGGCCTGTTCATTTATCTGGTACTCGCACTTTTGAAACCGGAGTGGTTCGGATGAATCCGTATAGCTTGTTTCAAATTGTCTTTTATCTTGTCGTCCTGCTGGCGCTGGCGAAGCCGCTGGGCTCGTTCATGGCACGCGTATACCAGGGGGAGCGGACGTTTTTGGATCCGGTCCTGCAGCCCATTGAGCGGCTGATCTATCGGGCGGCGGGTGTCAAGGCGGATGAAGAAATGACGTGGAAGACGTATGCGGTCGCCATGATCGTTTTCAACGTGCTGGGTCTGCTGGTGGTGTATGCGTTGCAGCGTTTGCAAGGCTTCCTGCCACTTAATCCACAGGGCCTAGGGGCGGTATCACCTGATTCGTCCTGGAATACTGCCACAAGCTTTGCGACCAATACCAACTGGCAGGGCTATGGCGGCGAGGTCACGATGAGCTACTTCTCGCAGATGCTCGGTTTGGCCGTACAGAACTTTGTCTCGGCGGCAACCGGCATGGCCGTGCTGATCGCCATGATCCGAGGGATCGTGCGGCACTCCGGCAAGACCATCGGCAACTTCTGGGTGGACCTTACCCGCACCACGCTGTACATCCTCTTGCCGTTGGCCGCGGTCGTGGCGCTTCTGCTGGTATCGCAGGGCGTCGTCCAGACCTTTGGCCCCTATAAGACCGTTTCTCTGCTTCAGCCGACTACAGATGCAAACAGCCAGGCTGTGACCGAACAGGTTCTGGCGGTCGGTCCGGCGGCTTCGCAGATCGCGATCAAGCAGTTGGGGACGAATGGCGGCGGATTCTTCAACGTCAATTCGGCGCATCCGTTTGAGAATGCGACACCGTTCTCGAACTTCATTGAGATGCTGTCCATCCTGGTGATCTCGGGGGCGCTGTGTTACACGTACGGCAAGATGGTGGGGGACACGCGCCAGGGCTGGGCGATCCTTGTGACGATGACCGTCATCATGGTGGCGTTCCTGGCGCTGGCGGTATGGGCGGAACAGCGGGGCAACCCGGCCTTTGCGTCGTTGGGCGTGGACCAAACGCAAACGAATATCAACCCGGGCGGAAACATGGAAGGCAAGGAGACGCGCTTCGGCATTGCCAATTCGGCCTTGTGGGCGACCGTGACAACTGCCGCTTCCAACGGATCTGTCAATTCCATGCACGACTCGTTCATGCCGCTGGGCGGGCTGGTGCCCCTGTTCATGATCCAGCTCGGCGAGATCATTTACGGCGGCGTGGGCTCGGGCCTGTATGGGATGCTGGCTTTCGTCATCGTGGCGGTGTTCATCGCCGGACTGATGGTGGGGCGCACGCCGGAATACCTGGGCAAGAAGATCGAGGCCTACGAGATGAAGATGGCTTCGCTGATGCTGCTGATCCCGATCCTGCTGGCGAAGGTGGGCACGGCGATCGCGGTGGTAGCGCCGGCGGGGCTGGCGACCATCTGGAACACGGGCGGTCCGCACGGCTTCAGCGAAGTGCTGTATGCCTTCTCGTCGGCGAGCAACAACAATGGGAGCGCGTTCGCCGGGCTGGGCGCCAATACGCCTTTTTACAACACGGCCCTGGGCATCTGCATGTTCTTCGCCCGCTACTGGCTGGCGATCCCCGCGCTGGCGATCGCCGGCTCACTGGTGCAGAAGAAGAAAGTGCCGGCGAGCGCCGGGACGATGCCGACGCATACGCCGCTGTTTGTGGCCTGGCTGGTCGGCGTCATCATGATCGTCGGCGCGCTGAGCTTCATCCCGGCGCTGTCGCTCGGGCCGATCGTCGAGCATTTGATGGTCTTTGGCCATTAGGACGGATCAAGACATGAATACCGAACTCAGGAAGCAATCCACTTTTCGGGCCGGGATCTACCGGCGCGCAGTACTTGAATCCTTTAGCAAGCTCAACCCGCGCTGGATGGTGCGCAACCCGGTCATGTTCGTGGTGGAGGTCGGCAGCGTATTGACTACCGCATTGTGGGTCGAAGGCCTGGCCGGGAAGGGCGAGGCGCCTACGGCATTCATCGGAGCCATCGCGCTGTGGCTATGGTTCACGGTGCTGTTCGCGAACTTCTCAGAAGCCGTGGCGGAGGGCCGCGGCAAGGCACAGGCAGATGCATTGCGCAGGGCGCGGCAGGATACTCCAGCCAAACGCCTGCGCGGCCCGGCGCAGAACATGGAAGCGGCGCTGGCGAAAACGCAAGTCGTTTCATCGACAGAGCTCAAGAAGAACGATCTCTACTTGGTGGAGGCCGGCGACCTGCTGCCGGCGGACGGCGAGATCACGATGGGGATCGCGTCGGTTGACGAGAGCGCGGTCACCGGTGAGAGCGCGCCGGTGGTGCGTGAGGCAGGCGGCGACCGGTCGGCTGTGACGGGCGGGACGCGGCTGCTCTCTGACTGGCTGATCGTGCGCGTGAGCGCCGACCCCGGCGAGGGATTCCTCGACCGGATGATCAACCTGGTGGAAGGGGCCAAACGGCAGAAGACGCCGAACGAGATCGCGTTGAACATCCTGCTGGCAGGGTTCACGATCATCTTTCTGGTGGTGTGCTCCACGCTGCTGTCATACTCGCTGTATAGCGTCAAGCAACCGGGCAGGGAACGCCGATCACCATTACGGTGCTGATCGCGCTGTTGGTCTGCCTGATCCCGACGACCATCGGCGGGCTGCTGTCGGCAATCGGCATTGCGGGGATGGACCGCATGATCCAGCGCAATGTGATCGCGATGTCCGGGCGGGCTGTGGAAGCTGCCGGGGACGTGGATGTGCTACTGCTGGACAAGACCGGGACCATCACATTGGGAAACCGGCAGGCAGTTGAATTCACGCCGGTCGGCGAGGCGACGCGTGAAGAGCTGGCGGAAGCGGCCCAGCTTGCATCGCTGGCGGATGAAACCCCTGAGGGACGGTCCATCGTGGTGCTGGCGAAGGAGAAGTACGGTCTACGCGGCCGCACGATGGGATCGAGCGATGACGCGCCGCAGGGCATGCACTTCGTTCCGTTCAGCGCCACGACGCGGATGTCGGGCGTGGATTTCGACGGCATCTCGATCCGCAAGGGCGCGCCGGATACCATCATGACGCTCGTCCAAAACCTGGGAGGCAGGCTGCCGCCCGACCTGAAGCCGGCGGTAGATGGCATCGCCATGGCGGGAGGCACGCCATTGGTAGTGGCGCGGAACGACTGCGCGCTGGGGGTGATCAACCTTAAGGACATTGTCAAGGGCGGCATCAAGGAGCGCTTTGCGCAGCTGCGCAAGATGGGCATCAAGACCGTGATGATCACCGGCGATAACCCGTTGACGGCGGCAGCCATTGCGGCGGAGGCGGGGGTGGATGACTTCCTGGCGCAGGCGACGCCGGAGGCCAAGCTGAAGCTGATCCGCGAGAATCAGGCGGGGGGGCGGCTGGTGGCAATGACCGGCGATGGCACGAACGACGCGCCGGCACTGGCGCAGGCGGACGTGGCGGTGGCGATGAACACCGGTACGCAGCCGGCGCGCGAAGCCGCGAACATGGTCGACCTGGACAGCAACCCAACGAAGCTGATCGAGATCGTGGAGATCGGCAAGCAATTGCTGATGACGCGCGGCGCGCTGACCACCTTCAGTATTGCCAATGATGTGGCGAAATACTTCGCCATCATCCCGGCGGCTTTTGCGAGCACGTATCCGGTGCTGGGCGCGCTCAACTTCATGCGCCTGAGCACGCCGGAGAGCGCGATCCTCTCTGCCGTGATATTCAACGCGCTAATCATCATCGCCCTGATCCCGCTGGCCCTGCGCGGAGTGCCCTATCGCGCGGTGGGCGCGGCGCGGCTACTGCGCGATAACCTGTTGATCTACGGCGTGGGCGGGCTGATCGCACCGTTCATTGGGATCAAGCTAATCGATATGCTGCTGGCGGCGCTGCATTTAGCGTAGGCAGAACCTGATCCACGAGGTTCACGAGGTCTGTTGGAAGATTTCCGGGAGTCGAAATGAATGATATGAACCAAAGGCATCGAAAGGTGCAGGCGAAAGTGAGAAAACCACAATGGTGGCAGTTGTACGTCATGATCCCGATGCTGCTGGCTTTGTTCCTGCCTGAAATGAGGCTGCCGCTCACGAGCACGGAGCACATCCTGGCCCAACTGGGGATCCTGTTCCTAATCTATGGCTTCGTCCAAGTTTGGCTGCGTGCAAATCGGCGGGCGCTGATGGGTCTGGACGAGCAGCAAGGTGAATGGCAGGTGAGAGTCTATACGATCCCTCCTGCCCGGATGCCGGCGAAGAGCGAAGCCCCGTTGTTCAGGCTCCCGGCAGCCGGATTGAAGGGCGTATTGGACAATACATTCGAAATGGAAGTACCTGAGGAGAAGGAAAGCGTCTTTTCAGGGGAAAATGCTGTGGCAAGGAAGGTATAAGAATGATCCGTCAGTTTCGACCCGCGTTCATGATGTTACTGCTGTTGACGCTAATCACAGGCGTCATCTATCCGTTGGTCGTGACCGGTATTGCGCAAGTGCTCTTTCCGAAGCAGGCCAATGGCAGCCTGATCATCGCAGGATGGAAAACCGGTTGGCTCTGAATTGATAGGCCAGCAATTCGATGACCCCAAATACTTTTGGGGCCGGCTGTCAGACACGGGCGACTTTCCGTACAATGCTTTCAATGCCCAGACGCTCACCGGTTCATCCGGCTCGAACTATGGTCCGCTGAATCCGGCTCTCGTGAAGGCGGCGCAGGACCGCATCGATGCCCTCAAGGCGGCCGATCCAACAAATACTGCGCCCATCCCAGTGGACCTGGTAACCGCTTCGGGAAGCGGACTGGACCCGCAGATCAGCATCGCGGCCGCCGATTATCAGGTCCATCGCGTTGCGCAGGCCAGAGGTCTCACGGATGAGGCCGTGAAGGCTCTCGTAGCCAGATATACCGAAGGACGACAATTCGGCTTCCTGGGCGAGCCGAGGGTGAATGTACTGGAACTCAACCTGGCGCTGGATGCGCTGCAGTAGCGCGCGGTAGACGCACTGCAATTGACGTAGAATATATCCATGGAAGAAAATCGCCGGCCTAACCCGGAAGCTTTGCTGGCGCAAGCGCAGGCAGAGGAACGCGGGCGCGGCCGGCTCAAGATCTTCCTGGGATATGCCGCGGGCGTAGGCAAGACCTTCGCGATGCTGGAAGCCGCTCATCAGCGAAAGCGCGAGGGCATGGACGTGGTGATCGGCTACATTGAAACGCATAAGCGGGCGGATACCGAGGCGATGCTGGCCGGGTTGGAGATCCTGCCGAGAGCCTCCATTGACTACCGGGGCATCAAGCTCTCCGATATGGACGTGGATGGAATCCTTGCACGGCATCCCGCCCTGGTGCTCGTGGATGAAATGGCGCATACGAATGCACAGGGCATGCGACATGCCAAGCGCTATCAGGATGTCGAGGAGATCCTGGATGGGGGAATCGATGTTTACACCACGCTCAACATTCAACACCTGGAGAGCCTGAACGACGTTGTGGCCCAGGTGACCGGCGTCATCGTCCACGAGACGGTGCCCGACCGCGTGATCGATGAGGCGTCTGAGATCGAAGTGATCGACCTGCCTCCGGATGAGCTGCTCACGCGCCTGAAAGAAGGCAAGGTCTATATCCCGGACCAGGCCGCGCGCGCGATACGTGAGTTCTTCCGCAAGGGGAACCTGACCGCCCTGCGCGAAATGGCCTTGCGGCGGGCCGCTGAACGTGTGGACGACCAGATGCGCTCGTATATGCGGACGCGCGCCATCCCAGCCGTTTGGCCCGCGACGGAACGGCTGCTCGTATGCATCAGCCCCAGCCCCTATTCAGAAAAAGTCGTGCGCACGGGCCGCCGCCTCGCCGACGAGCTGAATGCCGAGTGGTTCACCGTGTATGTGGAGGTGGCGACCAAGCCGGAAAACAACCCGACCAACCGGGCGCGCATCGACCAGGCGCTGCGGCTGGCGGAAAGCCTGGGAGCCAAGGCCCGCACCATCGCGGGGCATTCCATTCGGGAAGCGGTGTTTGCGTACGCGCGCAAGCATAACATCACGAAGATCGTGATCGGAAAGCCGCTGAGGCCGCGCTGGCAGGAATGGCTGTCCGGGTCGGTCGTGGATCAATTGATCTACGGCGGCGGAGACATAGATATCTATGTCATCAGCGCGAGAACGGGATCAAGCCAGCCGGTGGTGCCCGAAGGATGGCGGCCGCACCGACCGTTCAGGCGCTATCTGCTCAGCCTGGGGATGGTGGGCCTGGCAACGCTATTGAGCCTGTTCGTCCGCGAGCGGATCGAGCCAACCAACCTGGTCATGATCTACCTGGCAGTCGTGGTCCTGGCTGCGGTCTACCTGGGACGCGGGCCGTCGCTGGTGGCGGCAGTCACCGGCGTGCTGGCTTTTGACTTCTTCGTCATCCCGCCGTATCTGACACTGGCCGTCAGCGATACGCAATACTTCCTCACGTTCCTCGCGCTGCTGGCAATCAGCCTGGTCGTGAGCACACTGACCGTGCGCGTCCGCGAGCAGGCGGAGGCTGCCGTCCGGGGCGAAGCGCGCGCGACCGCGCTGTATAACCTGGGACGCGATCTTACGTCTGCGAAAGATCTGGGACAGGTTGCGGATACGATCATCGCGCATATCGGTGAAGTCTTCGGGCGTGAGGTTGCCATCTTCCTGCCTGCGAACGGCGAAGTGAGCGTTTTCGCTCACAGCTCCGGGTATGAACCGGATGCGAAGGAACTTGCCGTTGCGAACTGGGTGTTCCAACACGATCAGCCGGCAGGGCGCGGCACAGATACACTGCCGGAAGCCGCGATGCGCTGTCATCCATTGAGGACGGGCCGCGGACTGGTGGGGGTACTGGGCATTCGCCCGCCGGAATCGGGAGGAATTCTCAGCCTGGAACAACGCCAATCGCTGCTGGCGTTCACGGACCAGGCCGCACTTTCGATAGAGCGCGCGGTGCTGGCGGAGCAAGCCAAGCAGAGCGAACTGCTATCGGCCGCGGACAAGTTGCAGACGGCGCTGCTTAACTCGATCTCGCATGACCTGCGGACTCCATTGGTTTCCATAACAGGAGCCCTGAGCGCACTCGAGCAGGAGAATCAGCATCTGGATAGCAGTGCTCACCGGAGTCTGGTGCGGACCGCCCGGGAAGAGGCCGACCGGCTGAATCGCCTGGTGAGCAACCTGTTGGACATGACGCGCCTGGAAGCCGGCGCGCTGAAGGTCAGACAGGAGGCGTGTGACGCGGAGGACCTGATCGGTACGTCCATCGGACAAATGGAGGAGCGGCTGGCAGGGCGCGCCATTGATGTAGAAGTCCCGGATGGGCTACCCATGATCTCGGCGGACTTTGTGCTGATCGTGCATGTGCTCAACAACCTGGTGGACAACGCGCTCAAATATTCGTCCAAGGATTCATCTCTGGAGGTCTGCGCACAGCAGGCAGGGAATATGGTGCAGATCTCGGTGCTTGACCGGGGCATCGGCATCCCCAAAGAAGACCTGGAGAAGGTGTTCGATAAGTTCTATCGCGTGCAGCGACCCGAGAACGTCACCGGCACTGGATTGGGGCTCGCCATTTGCAAAGGGATCGTGGAGGCACACGGCGGGCGCATATGGGCAGAGAGGCGGGCCGGAGGCGGAACGCGCCTGACGATCGCTTTGCCGGTGGCATTGAAATGAGCGAAAAGATCCCGCGCATCCTGGTGGTGGACGACGAGCGACCGATCCTGCGATTCCTGAGCGCGTCCCTGAGCGGGCAGTATGAGATCGTCCAGGCGGCAACAGGAGAGGATGCCATCCGCTCCGTTGCCACGGAACGGCCCGATCTGGTGATCCTGGACCTGGGCCTGCCGGACATTGATGGAATTGAGGTGACGCGGCGCCTGCGGGAATGGACAAAGACCCCGATCATCATTGTCTCGGTGCGCGAACAGGAAGGCGATAAGATCGCGGCGCTGGATGCGGGAGCGGACGATTACCTGACCAAGCCTTTTGGCGCAGGAGAATTGATGGCGCGCATCCGTGTGGCACTACGGCGCACGGTCCCGCTTGCCGAGGATGCAGTTTTCCAGAGCGACGACCTGACCGTGGATCTGGCGCGGCGGTTGGTGTCGGTGCTGGGGCAGGACGTTATGCTGACCCCCATCGAATATGATATTCTGCGCGCGCTCATCCAGCACGCGGGCAAGGTGCTGACACACCGGCAACTGCTGCGGACGGTGTGGGGGAATGCCTATGAGAGCGAGACGCACCTGCTGCGCGTGAACGTCAGCAACCTGCGCCGTAAGATCGAGCGGGATCCGGCCAAGCCGCAGCATATCATCACGGAGCCGGGCGTGGGGTACCGGCTGAGGATGGCGGTGGGAGGGGAGTAGTAGGAAGTGACCAGTGAACAGTGAGGAGAGAAAAGAGAACAGAGAACAGTAAGCAGTAGGCAGTAACCAGTAACCAGTAATCAGTAATCAGTAAGCAGTAACCAGAGAAAAGAGGCAGGGCGCGGGGTAATTGGAAGCGAGACCACGCGCCGGTGTTCAAGGTTACACTCTCTCCTCATGCTATAATCTTTCCTGGGAGCACTGCATGCCCGCGAAGCATTTTTCCATCCGCGCCAGGAGATCGCCCGTTTCTGTAAACGCTGGAAGGTCTCCGAATTCGCCATATTCGGCTCAGCGTTGCGCGCCGATTTTCGCCCCGATAGCGACGTGGATGTGTTGATCTCCTTTGCGCCGGGTGCCAACGTGACCCTCTTTGAAATGGTACGCATGCAGGGCGAGCTGAGCCGCATCTTTGGCCGTCAAGTGGATCTGATCAGCAGGCGCGGCGTTGAGAGCAGCCGCAACTATCTCCGCCGTAAAGCTATCTTAGCATCCGCGCAGGTGATCGATGTCGCGTGATGATGCTTATCTTGTAGACATCCTGGAATCTGCCAAGCTAGCGCTCGACTAGGTCTTTGACAAAAGCTGGGACGAGTTCTATCGGGATACCCAATGTCAGGACGCAGTCGTTCGCCGGATCGAGATCATTGGCGAAGCAGCGCGCCGCGTCTCCAAACAGATGCGCGAAAAATATCCGGACATTGAGTGGCGGGAAATGACGAGCATGCGAAATCTCGTGATCCACGAGTACGACGTGGTTGACATCGGACAGGTCTGGGATACGGTTCGAAATAAGCTGCCACCTTTAATTGATAAGCTTGCGCAGATCGTTCCTCCGGAGTAAACGACTGGGGGAATCTCAACGGAGGGCCCGAGTTATGTTGGATAATTCCTCTCTTGTCGAGGATTAGCCGAGGAAAGAAAGACAGGGCACAGTAGTCTGTGCCCTGTCTGCGTTTCTGAGAAGCGCGCTTCCGGCTAGAGCGTATAAGCCTGCTCGCCGAAGAGGCCTTCGTCCAGGCCCTGCATCTCCACATCTTCCGGGACACGGACGGACTGGAACATGTTGATGACTTTGAGCGCGGCCCATGTGATGCCGAAGGCGAAGGCAGCGGTGACCACCGCACCAAGGACTTGCACGCCAAATTGATGCACATTGCCCTCGATCAGGCCACTGGCGCCGTTGACGGCAGAAGCCGCGAAGACGCCGGTGAGGATCGTGCCGAGCAAGCCGCCTACACCGTGACAGGCCCAGACGTCGAGCGCATCATCCCAGCCCCAGTGGGCGCGCAGTTGCATGGCTCCGTAGCAGACAAAGGCTGCAATGACGCCGATGACGCCGGCAGCCCACGGCTGCACGAAACCGGCGGCAGGGGTGATGGTGGCGAGGCCGGCGACCGCGCCGACCATGGCGCCCGTCATGCTGGGCTTGCCTTCATTGATCCACGATAGGAATAACCAGGTGATCATGGCAAAGGAGCCAGCGATATCCGTGTTCACGAATGCGATGGAGGCAATGCCATTGGCAGCCAGGGCGCTTCCGCCGTTAAAGCCGAACCAGCCGAACCACAACAGGCCGGTGCCAAGCGCCACATAGGTAACATTGTGGGGCAGGGTCTTTTCGCCGGGCTGCATCTTACGCTTGCCAACGATAAAGACCGATGCCAGGGCTGCAAAACCAGCGCTGGTATGCACGACCGTGCCACCGGCAAAATCGAGCAGGCCCATCTGCTGGAGCCAGCCGCCGCCCCAAACCCAGTGGGCTAAGGGGATGTAGATGACAACGCTCCAGATGACGAGGAAGATGAGATAGCTCTTGAAGTTGACCCGGTCTGCAAAAGCGCCGGTGATCAGGGCGGGGGTGATGATGGCGAACATCTCCTGATAGACGAAGAAGGTGAGGAAGGGAATGTGCTGCCCCAACTGGGGAGCAAACCCAACGCCGTTCAGGCCAAAGTAGCGCAAGTCGCCGATGAGGCCGCCCAGATCCTTGCCGTAGGCCAGGCTGAAGCCTCCGAAGACCCAGATCATGGTCACAATGCCGAGGGAGATGAAGCTTTGCATCATGATGGTGAGGACATTCTTACGGCGTACGAGGCCGCCGTAGAAGAACGCCAGGCCGGGGGTCATGATGAAGACGAGTGCCGCACTGATCAATACAAGAGCAGTGGCGGCGGGATCAATGTTTTCCATAGATCATTCTCCTATTGCTTGCGGACTATAGATGAGGCAAAAACGCTATGTTGATTGTAGGCGGAGGGGGCTGGAAGTGCATCTGTGAAGAGATGTACTTTGACTACCTGATTTCAGGTATATTCGTCACTGGCAGGTGTATCCAAGGCTGTTACGATAGCGGGAGAAGAGTAGGGGAGAGAGCGAAGAACAAACTTCGTGAGGCTGGTTAAGGGAAGATGGACGGAGTCAGCGATACTTTGAATGGATGGCAGCGAGGATAAATACCATGACGATCACTCTTTTGCTTACGGACGACCATAAGATCGTGCGGGAAGGAACCCGGCAACTTCTGGAAAAATCGGCGGATTTCCAGATCGTGGGCGAGGCGGCGGACGGGGCTGAGGCTGTGCGCCTGGCAGGGGAACTGCGCCCGGACGTGGTCATCATGGACGTGCGGCTGCCCGTGCTAAGCGGGATGGAAGCCACGCGACAGATCACGAGCCGCTACCCCGAAGTGAAGGTGCTGGTGCTATCGGCATATGACGGCGATGGCTATGTCTTCCCGCTGCTGGAGGCAGGGGCGAGCGGCTACCTGCTCAAGACCGCCAGCGGCGCGGAGCTGGCGGACGCGATCCGCTCCATCCATTCGAACGGGGCAGTGCTTTCGCCGCGCATCCTGGCGAAAGTGGTGGGTCATCTATCGAGCCGGCAGGAATACCGCGGCGCGGCTGCGAACGAACGTCTGACCGGGCGAGAAATGGATGTGCTGCGTGCAAGTGCCAGCGGCCAATCGAATAGGGAGATCGGCGAGGCGCTGAGCATCAGCCCACAGACGGTGCAGGTGCACCTGCGGAATATCTTTGGCAAGCTGTCGGTGAACAGCCGGTCGGCGGCAATCGCGTACGCGATCAGCCACGGATGGATCACGCTGGAGGCCGCGAATGACTGAAGAGGAGACACTCCAGACAGTCCCGTTCGCAGGAGAAAGGGTAAGTCGGGTATCGGGCGGAACGACGATCCGGTACCAATTACTGGGGGCTTCGTTGTTTCCTCTGGCTTTCTTCGGCCTGCTTTCCATACTGGTCACGGCCTCCGCGCTTTATGAGATGACGACGAAGCTTGTGGGGGATCGGAACGCGGCCCAGGCACAGGTCTGCGCGGATGCGATGGCGGGGAAAGCAGCGCAAGGAGCATCCGGCCTGCCCGTTTGCGGTCAGCAAATGTTCATAGTCGATGCCTCCGGCGAGGTGCTTTCACAAAGCGGCACAGCATTGATCGAACGGGGGACAGGTGCGGCAAGCGTTCGAGAGTTTGGAGGCGAAAGCCTGCCCCGCAGCCTTTTAATCACATCCGATGTGTCGAGAGACCAGGTGACGCTCTCGTACGCGCAGGTGCCGGGCAGCGACCGGACGCTGGTCACGGTTGAGCCCTGGAGCCTGGTGATGATGCCGGCCTTCTATTATCAATTGGTGCTGGTTGCCCTGCTGATCGCGGGCACACTGCTGAGCCTGAGCATGTTGTCGGTGAGCATCGGCAGGATCATACGACCCATCACGGATCTGGCACGCACCGCAAAGGATGCTGTACCGGGCAGCGTCTTCTACCCGGTGCAGGAACGCGGGCCGGTGGAGCTAAGGTCACTCACGGCATCGTTCAACCAGATGGTGATCCAACTGGCGGGGCAGCAGACAACGCTGCGGCAATATGCGCAGAAGGCGTTGCTGAGCCAGGAGGAGGAACGCCAGCGCCTGTCTCATGAGCTGCACGATGGGACGGTGCAGGAACTGGTGGGACTGGCACAGCGGCTGGAACTATGCCGCGGCGAAATGGACAGCGATCCGGCGCAGGCCAAACGACGCCTGGATGAGCTGCGAGGGCTGGCACAACATACATTGAACGAAGTGCGGCAGATCAGCAATGCGCTGCGTCCATCCATCCTGCAGGACCTCGGACTCTCTGCAGCTCTGCAAGTGCTGTGCGCGGACCTGGAACGGGATGCGCCGGGGGTTACGTGCTCCTGTCAACTTTCCGATTCTCAGGAAAACATACAGCCGGGGCAAACGCGCCGCCTAGCGCCGGAGATGGAACTCGCGATATTCCGCGTGGCACAGGAGGCGCTGACCAATATCCGCAGACACGCGGCAGGACGCCACACAGGTGTGTGTCGAACTGCAGCTAGATGAGGACCGGCTTGTACTGGGCGTTAGGGATAATGGACGCGGCACAGGCCAACCGGATCTCAATCAACTTGTGCGCAAGGGGCATCTGGGCTATGCGGGTATGTACGAGCGGGCGCGGCTGTTCGGGGGAACGCTGGAGGTGGAGTTTGCGCCGGAGTCCGGGACGAGAGTCAGGATGAATCTGTCGTTATGAGCTAGAGCGACTCTTTTCACTAAGAACACACCTCATAACAAGAGGATCCTATTATGGTCTCTGTCTCAAGGCACTCGATAAGCCAGCAAAATCCTCGTTGTGCAGTCGTGCAGGTAATTGATCTTGCCGCCGGGATTTTCGTGTATCCAGGTCTCAAGCTCGCTGATGCGCACCGGGTTGGCGATGATGGTTTCGCCGGATGAAGCGCTGAATGTGTCCACTGGCCCGGGGAAGTTGACGATCGACCTGCTGTGGCTCAGGAAATCAACCGATGGATGGGAACCGTAGAAATAATCGGTATCGCTCAAGAGGTAGACCTGAGATTCGTTATCAATGGTGCGAACGTAACTGCCGAGGTAAGATGCAAACCGATCCGATGGGGTGCCGCCAAAACGGCATTGTCCGCCAAAATCCCCGAAGTACGTCCACAGATTGAAGACCAATAAACTCACGAGCACTGTACCCACTGCGAGGCCATAGGCCTTGCGCGAGTCCTTCCATCCCAGGCCCAATTGCTCCAGCATCTGATCGAGGGCAATGGCGGCCATCAGGAAGGCTGCTGGCAGGACCGTGAGCATCCGATAGGAATCAGCGGATGGAGGCGTGGCAAAGATGCCAACGGCAAGCGTAGGCGCCCAGAAGTAGCCATTCAATAACAGGTGCTCCGGCGAACGGGTGCGCCAGAGCGCAATACCGAGGCCCAAAAGGAACAACGCTGCCAAAAGGAAAGTGAGCATGGGGATTGGCGAGCCATAGAAGTCAATGGCCGGATAATAGATCAGTGACAGGAAGGCGTGCACAACGCGCCCAGCCAGAACTTGTACGGCGCTTTGACTCGTTTGAGCCATGGTCTGAGCCAGCCAGCCGGATTGGACACTCCCATCTGCATTGAGACGGCTGAAGAACTCGTCTGGGTGGCCCCAAACGTAACAAGCCTCTGGCAGGATAGCGATCAGGAAGCCTCCCCAAAAGACTGCCACCTGGCGGAGGGCCGGTTTGAGCCAGGAACGCAGAAAGAGAAAACTGATGAGCAGATAGACCAGGATCAGGGCGGTAACCACCTGGGCGGTGAGATACACCGAGTAATGCAGGGCCAGCAGGATGCCTGCGATGGCTGCGCGCCAGGAACTGCGTTTTTGAATGCCGGTCAATAGAAAGTACAGCTCGAGGGGAATGAGCCAGGTGTCGTGGATGTAAGCCACCGGCGCGATCCGGCTGAAATGGATATGAGTATGGGAGATCGCCAGCAGTGTGGCGGCGATCAGCGCCGTGCGGCGCCCGGCAATCAGCCGCGCGAAGAGGTAAAGGGCGGGAATGGCGAGCGTACCGCCGATGGCAGGCAGGAGACGCAGGGCAAAGGGTGTGGTCCCGAAAAAACGAAAAAGCAGGTTCGTGATCTGCAAATAGAGGGCGCTGAAGTTTTGCCACAGTGCAAAGGGATTATTCAAATCACCGGAGGTGGTGGTTTGGGCAATCAGCCCCATTGATCCTTCGTCGCCGTTGATGATGCGCGGGATGTCGCCGAGCAGATAGAACCTGAGGCAGGCGCCCGCAATCGTGATCAAAGCCAGCGCCAGGATCTCGTTCCGGTGCTCTCCAAACCATTCCCGCCATTGAACCCGCGCCAGCACTTCGCTGCAGAACGCAGTCAAATAACAGATGATGCTGATGAGCCATAAAGTAAGGATGGGAATATAGTTGAGGCGGTTATATGCCTCAAAGCGGATCATGGCTGCAGCGGTGAAGACCGAGGCCACGGCTGCTGCCAGCACCCACGAAAACGTCCGGGCATGCGGCAGGCGCGCCGCAAGAGACTGGATGAAAGGAACCGGGCGCAGCACGAGGCCGCAAATAAATAGAAGAATGCCAAGGATGCTCAACCACATGTAAGGAGGAAGAAGGACATTATCGGGTAACGGCGTTGAGAAATCCCAGAATTGCCCCGCCAGAACCAGAAGGATACCCAGAATAGTGATCAAACGCCGGACGCGTTTGGTTTCGTCGTTAACCTCGGTGGAATGAGAATTCACCTGTTACCTCCGCTGAATCTCGTGCTTTTTGCTGCCTGCATGTGACGCCCCACGATCCTGAAAAACCTGATGATGTCGCACTGCTCACTGCATAAAGGGCGAAAGGGGCGGTTATAAGCAGTCGGGCAAACAATATTTGGGTTTGGATACTGAAGGCGCGCGGTACGCCGTGATCACGCACCACCCTGTAATCGTCGATGCATTAAGAGGCTATAGAGCCAGAGAATAGTAATCCGAAAACTATCTTTAATGTATCGATTGTCATCCCGAATTCAGGCGCCATTTGTCATGAAAAATAACAGCCCAGGGTTCATGGGCTGCCTCGGTTACACGACATTCCGATTTGCAAGTTGATTTGGGAACTGGCCTGCCGTATGCTTAGCGCCCCTCATCCACGATCCAACTGACTGCGGGAGATCCGAAAAAACAGGAAGAGGATGTGCAGAGCAGAACTGCCTGCACATCCTCTTCCTGTTTTGCTGCATGCAACGAATTAACCCCTGGCCTGAAGCAGCTGCTTAAGAAAGGTGCTTTCGTACGCAGTCAGGTCTTCGAAAAAGATATTTACCCTTTCAACAGAGTGGAACTTGCAGATGGATCAGGCCGCGGCGTCGAGCATCATGCGGGCGGCGCGCCGGCCGATCTCCACGGCGAAGTTGGTGCCGCGGTCCCAGGGGTAGACCTGGCTCATGGAGGCAAAGTAGAGGCCATCGATGGGGGTCTGTATGGCGGGGATGTTCTTCGAGTGATCCACGAAGAGGACCGGCTGCGCGTAATTGGTTTTGAAGACCCATACCTTCCTGACCCAGCCCTCATCGAAGGCGGGATTGAACTTCTTGAGGGCGGGTGTGAATCGGGCGAGAAGCTGCTCGTCGGTCATCGAAAAGTATTCATGACCCGTTTCGAGATAGTCGCCGGCGTAGACGATGTGATCGCCGCCGAAGTGCTCAGGTCCGACAAAGTTGGTATGCTCGACGAGCGCCAGGAACGGATAGCCGGCCTCCTTGGGCAGGTTGAACCAGTAATAGCCCTGCTTGGAAAGCTGCTGCTTAAGCGACAGCACCATGACGACCGCGCCCATGGATTTCAATTCCAGCAGGCCCTCCAAATAAGACTTCGGCAATTGAGGACAGAACTTTGCCAGGAGGGCGGGGGAGGTGGTGACCAGCACCCGGTCGAAGGCTTCGGTCTTGCCTGAATCGATGAGGAGAGGCAGGTCATCAATGCGGGTCTCGCTGCCGATGCGGCCTGCGGCTGGATCGCGGGTGATGAATTCTATGGCTGAGTTCAACCGGATCTCGACGCCGGCTTCCTGGAGCCTTGCCGCGAACAGGTTTGCAAAGGCTTGGAAGCCGCCTTCAAAGGTGCCAAGCCGGGTGGTGCGGGCCTTGATGCGCGCCCACATCCAGGCCATGTTCACCTGCTGATAGTAGGGCCCGAACTTTCCGACCAGCAGGGGCTTCCACATCTTCTCGTAAACGTTCCTGCCGGCCCACTTCCTCATCCACGCGTCGGCGGTGGTCTTCTCGAGAGCCTTCCAATTATTTGTCAGGCGGAGGAAGAGACCCACGAAACCGAAGCGAATCTTGTCGATGCCCCAGCCCAGGCCGGGGAAGAGGGCCATCTTGAGGATCGAGTTCGAAGGGGTAGAAGCGGCCCTTGTCATACATCACCGTGAGCGGCCGCGGGAAGATGACTTTGTCATCGTATCCCAGCTCGCGGATCAGCCCGAGCATGGACTCGTCGGTCTGGAACCAATGGTGATAGAACTTCTCGACGTACCAGTCCCAATCGGGTTCCTTGAAGCCGCTGGCAAGCCCGCCGACATAATCGGCGGACTCAAAAATGGTGACGGCGTGGCCGGCCTTGCGCAAGTCATAGGCGGCTGCCATGCCGCCGAAACCCGCGCCGATGATAGCGATTTTCATGAAGTTGCTCCGTGGAGTGCAGCGATGGAATTACTCGCTTGAAACATGAGAGGTCTAAACGCGAAATACAAGAGAGCTAAACACGAAGGGAACCAAGGACACAAAAGGCAGGAAGCGATAGTGGTAGGTAGGTCGGAGTGCCCCCGCTGCACGGGATCCCCTAAATGCCAAAGCGGGGACCATGTCTTCGACACTCCGACCTACGCATTGTCTGCGGGCGAGGCGGGTCGGATCACCGATCCGACTTGCGTTACAGAGTGCTTTGCGTTTCGGCACGCAGCGAGTCGTTCCAGCGGACGCCTTCGCGGGTGAGGAAGTAGGCTCCCAGCAACGTGATGGGAAGCCAAAGGGCTACGTGCAGAACGAGGGTATAGCCGGCGGCGGTGGCTTGCTGGACGCCATAGGCAGTCAGGACGGCGATGCCGGGGGCGTCGAAGGTGCCGATGTAGCCGGGCGCGGAGGGTATGGTGGTCGCCAGGTTGACGATGCCGTTCATCAGCATCAGCGCAAAGAAGGAAACGCTGAAGTTGAAGGCGTGCATCACGAACCAGTACTTGCCGGTCTCCAGGAGCCAGATCACGACGGATGTAATGAAGACCATCAGGATATTGAGCGGCGAACGCAGGGAGGCCAGACCATCGAGGAACCTGTGCATAAGGGCGGTAACACGTGGACGGATGCGCGCGGGCAGCAGGCGATCGATGAACCAGCCGCCGGCCCTGACGGTGACAGCCGGGAACATGGCGGCGAGCAGGAAAATGGCGAGGGCGCCAAGGAAGACCGCGGTGCCGAGCACCGCCACCTGCTGGATGTTGCCGACGAAGCCCGAATTGGTTGTCAGCCTGGCAAGCTCGGGAAGGTTGACGAACACGAAGCCGAGCATGACCACGCCGTCGAAGATGCGCTCCACGACGATGGTCGCGAGGGATGCCGATACGGATACGCCTTCCTTGCGCTTCAGGATCACGGCGCGCAGGACCTCGCCGGCGCGGGCGGGGTAGATGTTGTTGCCCATGTAACCGATGGTCGTGATCGGGAAGATCGTGCGGGTGGGCAGCTCCTTGATGGGTTTCAGCAGATAATGCCAGCGCCAGGCACGCGCCCACACGGCCACGAAGTAGACCGCAATGCCGGGCAGGAGCCACCAGTAATTGGCGCTCTGGACCGCGCCCCAGAACTGATCGAGGCGCAATCCGCGCAAGGCCAGCCAGATGAAGATGACGCTGATCAAGACTCCAAGCCAAAACTGCCATTTCTTCATGAAGGGATTTTACCAGACGGGAGATGTGCATATCTTGCGCTCCTCCGCTGCCGAAGGTTAATTCACTACAGATACTCTGCGAGTACCATGTAAGCGCAAATAGAAGAGATTTTCAGACCTTTTGACGGCATCTTGTCCAGGCTCTCGTGTTCATCCGCGTTCATCTGTGGTTAAGGAATAACTCACAGGGTATGTTCGGGTCCGCGGAGGGAGGAGGCGGGCTAAGATATAATTTCCTGGTGGAAATCAATCAACCGGCCCCCGATTTTGAACTCACGAGCTTACAAGGCGAACTCGTCCGCCTGCGAGACCTGCGCGGTAAGATCGTGATCTTGAACTTCTGGTCATGTGAATGCCCGCACTCGGAGCGGACAGACCGGGACCTGATGGCGATGTTTGTGCAGTGGCGTGAGGATGTGGCGCTGCTGCCGATTGCCGCCAACCGCATCGAAACACCGGATGCAATGGCGGAGGCCGCCCGACATCCGGCGCCTGCCGATGGTCCTGATGGACAGGGAGCACATTGTGGCAGACCTGTATGAGGCGGTCACGACGCCGCAGGTCTTTATCATTGACCGGGAGGGGGTGCTGCGCTACGGCGGAGCGGTGGACGATGTGTCATTCCGGCAGAGGCGGCCGACGCGCTTCTACCTGGACGAGGCGGTGGAGGCGTTATTGGACGGCCGTCTGCCTGCCGTGGCGCAGACGCCCCCCTATGGTTGCAGCATCGTCCGTGAGGCAGTAGAATAACATCGTGATTTCCAACGAGGCACGCGCCGCATTCCTTCGAAGAATCCACCTCTTCCACGACGTGAAGGACGAGGACCTGGGGGTCATTGCCGGGATGTTAAAGGAAGAGACCTTTGTGCCGGAAGAGCATGTCTTCGTGCAAGGAGAAGAGGCAAACCGCTTCTTCATTATCTATCAGGGAACGGTGCAGATCACACAATTGCTCGAGAAGGAAGTGCGAGACCTGGCGCAACTGGTGGATGGAGATTATTTTGGCGAAGAAGCCTTGCTGGCCAGACGGAAGCACAGCGCAACTGTCATCGCGACCCAGAAATCCGAGATATTTTCACTCACGGCCGAGCAGCTCTTCATGCTGCTCAAGCAATTCCCGAGGCTGAAGGCCGCGTTGGATGTCGGCTCAGACAGTCGCAGGCTTGCGCGCAAGCTGAATTTCAAGTGGCTGCAGCCCGGCGAAGTGATCTATTTCATGGCCCGCAAACATGAAGTGCTGCTGGCGCAGGCCTTGAGCGGGCCGCTGCTGGCGAGCGCGGTACCCATCATCTTTGCAATCTACTTCTTTATCACGCGTTCATTCTTCACCATTTTGAGCGCGGGAATCTACGTCCGTTATCATCGCGGCTTGGGTCGTCTGGAGCTATATCGACTGGGGAAACGATTACTACATCCTGACCAACCAGCGGGTGGTGTGGCTCGAGAAGATCGTGGGCCTATACGACAGCCGGCAGGAAGCCCCGCTCAGCACGGTGCTCTCCGTGGGAGTTGAGACGGACCAAGTCGGCCGGCTCCTGGATTACGGTAATGTGATCGTCCGCACGTATGTAGGGAAGATACCGTTCAGCCATGTGCCGCGGCCGAATGAAGCCGCGCATCTGGTGGAAGAGCAGTGGACTCGCACCAAGCATTCCACGTCACGCACAGAAAAAGAGGCCATGCGCAACGTGTTGCGCCAGAAGATGGGCCTGACGGTCGAGACGAAAGTTGACGTGAAGGTGACATCGGACCGGCAGGCCATGCCGACGTTCTATCGTCGTTCGATCCTGAAGGTAATTGGCAGCAACTGGTTCAAACTGCGGGTGGAAGACAGCGGCACGATCACATATCGCAAGCATTGGTACGTGCTCCTGAAACAGATCTGGGAGCCGACCGTGCTCTTTTTCCTGCTCGTAGCCGGCATGGTGATCCGGCTGATCACCCTGATCCGCACACCGGGCAAGATGCTGATCGATCCCAACCGGGCGTGGAAGATCGACACCGTGATGCTGGTGCTGCCGGTGATCCTGATCCCGGTCATCATCTGGTGGATCTACCAGTACATCGATTGGCGGAACGACATCTTCCAGGTGACGCCCGACCAGATCATCGACATCGACAAGAAGCCGTTCGGGACCGAAGAGCGCCACGCGGCGCCGCTCGAAAACATCCTGAGTACAGAGTTGGAGCGGATGGGGTTCACCGGGTACATTCTAAATTATGGGACGGTTTACATCACGGTGGGCGGTGCGCACCTGGATTTTGAAGATGTGCTGGACCCGACCGGCGTGCAGGCCGATATTGACCGGCGGCGCGAGGTACGGATCGCTCGAAAACGGGAAGTGGACGCAGCGTCCGAACGGGAACGCATGTCCGACTGGCTGGTGGCCTATTACGAAAACGAGCCGGAGCTTCGGAGACAACGGACTCAGCCAGAGGCGGAGCCCAAGCCGAAAAGCGAGTGAGTTGCCGCTCGGTTGGAGGATTGTCGAGGTAAAATCGGGGGACAATTTTTTGAGGTGCAGAAGTATGGGACTTAGAACGATCGTTACTTTACCGGACCCTGTCCTGAGACGGAAAGGCGCGCCCGGTCTCCACATTTGACAAGGATCTGCAAACGCTGATCGACGACATGATCGATACCATGCGCGAGGCGCCGGGCGTCGGCCTGGCCGCGCCGCAGGTGGGCATCGCCGAACGATTGATCGTGGTGGAGTATGCGGAGCCGCCCGAAGACGACGATGAGGAAAAAGAGGTCAAGCCGAAGCTGTATATAATGGCGAACCCTGAAATTGTGAAGACATCTGAGGAGACCGAATTGGGAGTGGAGGGATGCCTGTCGATCCCGGGGTTGGTGGGTGAGGTCGAACGGTTCTCGACGATCCAGGTCAAAGGCCTGAACCGGCGGGGGCAGCCCATGAAGGTCAAAGCCGCAGGCTGGCTGGCGCGCATCTTCCAGCACGAGATCGACCACGTCAACGGCGTGGTGTTTCCGGACCGCGCGACGAAGGTATGGAAGCCTGAGCCGGATGAGGAAGAGGACCGTGTATAGCGCGCCGAGGATGCGATGTGACCGTCACGTATCGTCGCAGTGAGCCGGAGGACTTACAGGAACTGAGGAGTTTCTGGAAGGAACGCTGGGGCGACGATTTTGTGGTTGCGCACGGCAGTATCTACCGTCCGGATCGCGTGGATGGCTTCATTGCCCTGGAGGATGGCCGATGGGTGGGCGTCATCACTTACACGTTCCGAGAGAGCGAGTGCGAGATCGTTTCGCTCGATAGCCTGCGGGAGGGGCAGGGAATCGGGACAAGCCTTATAGAGAAAGTAACCGCCGAAGCAAGACAGGCGGGCTGCAAGCGAGTATGGCTGATCACGACCAATGACAACCTCAGGGCGCTTGGGTTTTATCAGAAGCGCGGCTTTACGCTGGTGCGGGTGAACCGTGAGGCGGTCGATGAATCGAGAAGAATAAAGCCCAGCATTCCATTAATCGGTGAGCAGGGCATCCCCATACGGGATGAGATCGAGTTGGAAATGATATTGAACCCGTAACTGCAACGACCCCATGTACCTGCAACACTTGTCGCTCACGAACTTCCGCAACTTCGCCCGCCTGGATATCGACCTTCCTCGGCGGGTTGTGCTGCTGGTAGGCAGCAATGCACAGGGCAAGACCAGTCTTCTGGAGGCTATCTACTACCTGGCGTCCTTCACGTCCTTCCAAACGCACACAGACCGCCAGTTGATCAATTTTGTGGAAGCGAAGAACAGCCTGGCGGTCACGCGGCTTGTAGGGGATTACACGCGCAATGATCAAAAGCATCAGATAGAAGTGCGCCTGATCCTGGAGCCGACCGGCATCAACGGGCAGCGGCTGCGGAAAGAGGCGTTGCTGGATGGGGTGAAGAGGCCGCTGCATGAGCTGGTGGGTCATTTCAATGCGGTGATCTTCCTTCCGCAGATGTCGCAGATCCTGGAAGGCGGGCCGCACGAGCGGCGGCGATATCTGAACCTGGCGCTCTCCCAGGCCATCCCGGCCTATGCGGGCATATTGAACGAATACAACCAGGCGCTCGGCCAGCGCAACGCGCTGCTGAAATCGTTGAGCGAAAGCGGCGGCGACGCACGCGAGCTGGATACATGGGATGAGACGCTTGCGCGCCTGGGTGCGCGCATCCTTCAATGGCGCATCGAGGCCGTGCAGCAACTGGAACGCCCGGCGGCACGCATCCACCATGAGCTGACGCATGGCAAGGAAGTGTTGCGCCTGAACTTCCAGCCGGCCTATGATCCGCTGCCGCAGCCGGATGGCCAGATGGGGATGAAGATCACGACAGAGATCGACCGCTCCAGTCTGAGGCTCGAGGAGATCCGACTGGGATTCCTGGCGCGGCTGAGGCAGGTGCGCTCGGAGGAGATCGCGCGCGGCATTACCACGGTGGGGCCGCACCGGGATGAGCTGCGATTCCTGTCCAACGGCATTGATCTGGGCGATTATGGATCGCGCGGCCAGGTACGCACCACGCTCCTGGCGCTCAAACTGGCAGAGGTGAACTGGATGAAGGAACGCACCGGCGAATGGCCGGTGATCCTGCTGGACGAAGTGATGGCGGAACTGGATTTGCAGCGGCGAGCGGACCTGCTAAACTACACCGGAGAGAGCGAGCAGGTGCTGTTCACAGCCACGGACGCGACCATGTTCCCGCCGGAGTTCGTTGAGAGTTCGGAAGTGTGGACGGTGCGCGAGGGAAGCATTCGGAAAGACTAACCAGGCTCACGGGCTTAGAGACTGTTTCTTAAATGGTAATTACTCGCATAGACCCTACCCCGACCCTCCCCTAAAGGGGAGGGAGAGGTCTGAATTTCGAGATAGGGGTGGGAAAACACCACCCCTATCTCGAAATTCGGAAGCAAGTACAACGTGTGAGCATGCAGCAGAAGATTCAAGAAACACTCTCTTAGGGCAGCGCACCGCTTGGAATAATATGGAGGCTTGAGATGACCGTCAAACATGCAAATGATGTGGAAGCGAAAGATGTAGTCACAGGAAAAGACACGACCATCCAGGTGCTGATCTCTTCGCAGGAGGGACCAAACTTTGCGCTGCGGCGCTTCATTATGAAGAAGGGCGGTGGAATGCCCCGCCATACCAACACCGTGGAGCACGAGCAATACGTGCTGCGAGGCCAGGCGAAGGTGGGCATCGGGCAGGATACTTATGAGGTGAAGGCGGGCGACGTGGTCTTCATCCCGGAAGGTGAGATCCATTTTTATCAGAATACGGGCGAAGAGCCTTTCGAGTTCCTCTGCATTATCCCGAATAAGGTAGATAAGGTTACAATCGTGGATGCGGCGAGTTGTTGAGGGAGGGATTGCGGAGGAATGAGCGGCTAGAGGCGCCCTACAATTGCCACTGCGATAGCTACTCGAACTGCCAGTACAAGAAGCGGCTAAAGCCGCCACTACAGCCGCATATAGCCGCATACGATAACTTCACTTGAAGCATCGGAAGACAGTGTGTCCACCCTAAATTCCCCAAGGAGAAATTCATGATCAGCAAGACTTTGCAAGACGCGTTCAATGCCCAGATCAACCGGGAACTGTACTCATCCTATCTCTATCTTTCCATGGCTGCCTACTTCGAGAACAAAAATCTGTCCGGTTTTGCCAAATGGATGCACGTGCAGGATGGCGAAGAGCGGGCGCATGCCATGCGGCTTTATCAGTTCGTGGTGGACCGCGGCGGACGCGTGATGCTCGAAGCCATCGCCGCACCGGATACGGAGTGGAAGACATCGCTGGACCTGTTCAAGCAGGTGGCAGAGCATGAGGCGCGGGTGACCGCGTGCATTACGGAGCTCTATGAGCTGGCTCTGAAAGAAAAAGATTATGCGGCCCAAATGGCGCTCCAGTGGTTCATCACGGAGCAGGTGGAAGAGGAAAAGAACGCGGCAGAGATCGTCCAGCAGCTTGAGCTGGTGGAAGCGCGCGGCACCGCCGTGTTGATGCTCGATCATCAACTGGGGAAGCGCGGGGCCTAAAGACCACAAGTCCATATAATGAAGCGAACAGGCGCACACCGTGCGCCTGTTCGCTTTTAAGCGGGAATGGATCGCCACGCCTACGGTCTCGGAATCGTCTTGCTGGAGCGGGGAAGCATGACCGTGAAGGCGGTACCGACCCCCAGCTTGCTCTTGACCTCCACGCGTCCGCCGTGTCCCTGCACGATCTGCTTACAGATGGATAGTCCCAGGCCGGTGCCGGAGGCCGCGCCTTCGGCATCATGCACCCGGAAGAACTTCTGGAACAGGTGTGGCAGGGCCTCTTCCGGGATGCCGAGGCCCGTATCCTGAATGACGATGCAGATGTTCGCCTCGGCGGCGGAAGCGCTCATGATCACCGAGCCGTTGGTCCGGTTGTATTTGATGGCGTTGCTCAACAGGTTCAGGATCACCTGCTTGAGCTTGTCGCGGTCGGCTTCGCAGAATGGCAGGCCTTCTGACGCCTCAATGTGGATCTGCACCTTATCGTCTTCCGCCTTCGAATTCATGATGTCCTTGCACTCGAAGAGCAGGTCGGGGATGCTGAAGCTGGTCTTGCGGAACTGGACGCGGCCGGATTCCAGCCGGGCCAGGTCGAGGAAGGAGGAAGCCATGGAGTTGAGCCGCAGGGTTTCGGCGTGAATGTTATGGATGATCTGATCCTGCTGTTCACGCGACATCTCGGGCCGCAGCAGGAGGTAGGTGGCGGTGCTGAGGGAAGCCAGCGGCGTGCGAAGCTCGTGGACGAACTCTGAGATCAGGTCGGATTGTTGAAACAAGCGGGCGTTCTCAATGGCAACCGCGGCCTGCGCAGCCAGCGCCGACAGCATGGATTCGTCGCCCTCGGTGAACTTGCCGCGCTCCTTATTGAGCGCCTCCAGCACGCCGACCACCTTGTTCTTGGTGATCAGCGGCACTCCGATCAGAGACTGTGTGGGCCGGCCCGTCATTTGATCTACGTGGCCGAAGAAGCGCGGGTCTTCCTGCACGTTGGCGAGGCGCACCGATTTTCGGTTGATGACCACCCAGCCGGCAATGCTGCCCTCGAGCGGCACCACCAGGCCCCGCATGGTGGGCTCGTCGAGGTTGGTCGCCACCTGGAAATACAACTGGCGGGTGAGGTTATCGTAGAGCAGGATCGAAGCAGCCTCTGAGCCGCTTACCTCGGCGGCGGCTGTCACGATCCGCTCCAACAGCACGTCCAGGTCCAGCGTGGAGGCGAGATCGCGGGTGATCTCCACCAGCCGGCGGTAGCCATCCAATCGCTCGGTTTTGATCTCAGCCATGGAGAGCCTGTTCAACGATCGCGGGAATGATGTCGGCCACATCGCCCTGCATCACGGCGTCGGCGCGCACATCCAGATAGGTGCGTGAGTTATTGACGATCAGGAGATGGGCGCCGCGATCGAGCGCCTGCATGGGCAGCCCGGCAACGGGCAGCACCTCGAGGGAGGAGCCCGCCACGATCATGAGATCGCAGGAGCGGCAGGCGCGCTGTGCATCGTACCAGGCCTTTTGCGGCAACTGCTCGCCGAAAAGGATCACGTCGGGCTTGAGCACCGCGCCGCATTGCGGGCAGTGAGGAATGACCCCGTCATCGACAAATGGCTTAAGATAAGGCAAGGATTCCACTTTCTGGAAACACTGGGTGCACGATAAAGTACCCAGGGTTCCATGCAATTCGATAATATTCTTCGAGCCGGCTTTCTGATGCAGCATGTCTATGTTCTGCGTGGCGATCCAATGGGGATGGCCTGCCTCTTCCAGCCGGGCAAGCGCAAGATGAGCCTGGTTCGGCTTTGCATCGAAGATCTGGCTCGCCAATGGGCGAAACCACGCATAGAACCTGCCGGGATCGGTGCGAAACGTACTTAACGACGCGACCTCAAGAGGTTCGTCGCGAGACCACAGGCCTGTGCCTTCTGATCGAAAATCGGGAATGCCGGAGGGCGTGGAGAGCCCCGCCCCCGTCAAAATAACCGCGTGTTCCGCTTTTGTAAGTAGCTCGCCAGCAAACTGGACCGCATCCCGGACGGAAACCGGAAGGGAGTTCATTTCACTTTTTCGTGTTCCAAAAGCTGATCTACGAACTTGAGTATTTGCTGCGAGGTGAGGTTGTTCGGCTGATCGAGGATTGCGGGCGTGTGCATGCGGGTGGCCGCTGCGAACATTTCGGGCGCAGGCGTAAGAGTGGCCGAGATCGAATGACCAAGCGCCTGCTGGACTTCCGCCCCAGGCATCTGCGTATCGGTGCGGATACGGTTATTGAGCACGACGCTGATCGCAGCCGGGTCAATGTGCAAGGCCCACAACCGCCTCCAGCAGCATCTTGCTTTGGGCAATGACGTTGGGACTGCCTTCCACAACCACGATGCGGTCTGTGCAGAGGGGCAGTAGACTCTCGACGAACGGCGGCAGGCCGGCTCCGAGGTCGAGGACGACGAAGCGAGCCAGGCTGGCCATGACCGTTACAAGCACGGGGTAATTTTCGACTTGATTGATCAGGCGGACATCGCGGGGGTTTTCGGAGGCGAGCAGCAGCCTCAAGCCGGAACCATGCGAGACAAGCTCCGACTCCACTTTCTCGCGTGTAAGCTCAACGGGCTTGCCGCACAATAACTCGTTCAGGCCTCCGGGCTTCGGCACGCCAAGGTCCATGCCGAGCGTGCCCTGTCCGGGTGTCATCTCAGCCAGGATCACATCTGCCTGGGTGCGGCTAAATAAAGCGCCAGCGAGGTTGCAGGCAAGAGTGGATGCGCCCAGTCCGCCGCGTGCGCCCAGAACGCCGATCACGCGTCCATGCTGCAGGCGGATGTTGGTGTCCATCTCCTCGGGCTTCTTCGGCTGGACGCGCGCCAGCAGGGCACGGATGTGTGCCTGAAGTTCCGCCGGATGGGTTGGCTTGGTCAGATAGTCGTCGGCTCCGGCCTCAAAGCCCGCGACCTTGTCATCCAGTTGCGTCTTGGCTGTGAAAAGCAGGATGGGGGTTGTGGCAGTGACCGGGTTCTTTCGGAGGCGACGCGTGACCTCGTAGCCGTCCATGTCGGGCATCATCACGTCTAGCAGAATGACGTCCGGCCTCTCTTCGAATGCCTTTTCGAGACCCTGCTCGCCGTTGGTTGCCGCGGTGATCTGGTATCCCTGCCGCTGCAGCATGAGGCCGACCAACCGCAAGGTATCTACATCGTCATCAACGATCAAGACCTTTTCAGACATGGTGTCCCGGATACCTTCCTATTTGGCTACAGATGCTTGGCGGGATGGGACATTCCGGCAGCCGCTTGCCCGGAACATTGTCTTCGATGCATGAAGGAGAAACAGATGTAAGCTTTGCCGGCCAGGGCAAACTGGAGACAGGCAAACAAAGTCTAGCATAAAGCCATTGTTCAGGCAAGTTCCCTGCATGGCAGGCGCATGCCAACCGTGGAACCCGCCTGGCTTTCCGGCGGGGAAAGAAGCATGGTTCCCGGGTCCGGTCGGCCTCGGGAAGAGGCAAGGGGCCAGAGCCCGCAGAAGAATGCACACTAGCTATAACAATTTTCTAATATGCCGGTGCTATAATGATTATTGCAATCGGGAGAGCTTCCCATGCCCTGGGGATGACAGGCTTCGACGGGAGAGGCTGGTCCCGGAATGCGAGCCGAGCGGCGCCGAACTCGTAAAATCCGCGCAAAACCTTAAGTGCCAATCGCACTTCCTACGCTGCTATGCCCCTCGCTGCATAAGCGATGACATGACAGTTCAGTCTCCTCGTGAGGCTGCGTCCACCGGCCCCATCCTCCATCTGGTGACGGACTGGGCGAGACAATGATGGAGTGCTGCGTATCACTCTGCTAAATACGCTTAAGATCAGCAGATGGCTGCAGGGTTACCTGCCCGCCGAGATCCCTGCGGCAAGAACTTCGGCAGGCTACGCTCGTAGATTTCCGTGGGTCGAATCTTTCGGACGCGGGTTCGATTCCCGCCATCTCCACCATTGAAAATGCATAGCATTGCTGTGCATTTTTTGTTTTAAGGATGTAATATTGCAATCACCGTCAGTGTTCAGCAGTGGGAGGGTGCCTGCTGGATCCAAAGCCGACCCTTTGGGGTCCTGTTCGAGGGAGAGGGAACTATGAAACGATCGAGTTCAATTCCAGCATTCTTCATGTTTTGCATACTGCTATTGGCGATCCTGGCCTGCCAGCCGGTAGGAGCCCCGCCGACCGCGGCGCCGACTGAGCCCCCGCCGCCGGTAGTGGTCGACACGGCCGCGCCCGTAGACACCGTGGCGCCGCCGCCAACCGAGCCCGTGGCGGAACAATATTTCACCGAGCAATTCGACAATGAGAGCGGTAACTGGTCGCACTTCGTGGTCGATGCGTCCATTAAGCTCACCAGTCCCGGCTCGCTGGCGTCAGTGGCCCCGGGCGATGTGGGTAACATGTCGCTCAAGGTCAGCGATGGCCGCCTGGTGTTCGATCTGGAGAACAAGGGGCTGTGGGTCTACACGACCTATGATGGCTATGACTATGGCGACGTGCGGCTGGACGTGGTGGTTGAGAACCGCGGCACCAATGACAACAACGTGAGCCTGGTCTGCCGTTACAGCAAGGAAGAGGGCTGGTACGAATTCAACCTTGCCAACAATGGGCTTTACGACATCCTCTACGGACGTTACACGCCCGACAATAAGATCGTGTACTCGCGGCTTGCCAACGGCGGTTCCAACAAGATCAAGCAGGGCAAGGAGATCAACAACTACTCCATCACCTGCAAGGGCCGCACACTTCTACTTAACATCAACGGCTTTGAAACGCGCCGGATGGACGACAACCAGTATGTCTTGCGGAAGGGCAAGGTGGGCGTTTCGGTTTCATCCTTCAACACACTGCCCGTGAAGGTCGAGTTCGAACTCGATCAAGATCAGCGAGCCGTAATTATCCTGAACGATGTGTAAATGAGAGCCGCCTCCTCCGCAGGCGGCTCTCGTCATTTAGAATGAATTGATGATCCTTCGATGCATCAAACTTAGCCTCCTGGCGCTGGGTTGCCTTGTGCACGGCCTGCGGTGCCGGCAACGGGCGCGGTCCCGTCTCCGACCGTTCATTCTCCGGCGGGGACTGCCGGCGGCACTCAGGCGAGCGTGACCGCCCTTACGGCAACCGAAATCCCGGCGACGCCCAGCAAGATACCGACTCCGGCACCGCGCGACTTCACTGAAGATTTCAACGGCGAACTTCCGAGCTGGACCTTTCGCCAGGTCGATAACGGGCAGCCGGCTTCGGACCCGGCGACCCGCGACGGATTCCTGGTCTTCGACCTTGCGGCAGCCGGCCAATGGGCCTATGCCCTTTATGAGCCGCAGGAGTATGGAGATGTAACGGTGGAGGCGCAAGTCCAGAGCCGGACCGCGGGGGACGGGGCAGCCGGCATCGTGTGCCGATATGATGAGCAGAAGGGCTGGTACGAGCTGAACGTTTTCGCCGACCATACGTATGAGCTGCTGTTCGGCCAGTGGCTGGCGGCAGGAGTGGCGCGCTATACCCCGCTATACCAGGGACAATCGGAAAAGATCCAGGCCGATGCCAACGACATCGGCCTCTCCTGTGAGGGCGCACTGCTGACGCCCATCATCAACGGTACCCGGCTGCGCCAGTGGCAGGAGCAGAAATTTTCGCTGGAAAAGGGGAAGGTCGGCGTGTCGGCCTCCTCGTTCCAGGATGTGCCTTTTACGGTGGCCTTCGACAGGCTGAAGGTGAGCGAGCCTTGATCCGTGCCGGGGTGGCATTCTTCACCGGGAAAAAGGGCCGCGCTGTGCGGCCCTTTTTGCACGTCTTTTCGGGGCAATCTCATGTAATTTCTATGTGGCGTTAACGTTTTTCTTGCGTAGCTCGTGTATCCTATAGATCAATAAGCTACGTCATTGCGTCCAAGCCCCGCGCTTGTTGGATGCCGGCGAATGAAAGATCCGGCTGGCAGTGACCTGCAATGACCGACGAAACAAGGAGTATGAGCTATGGGAAAAATCATAGGTATTGACCTGGGAACGACCAACAGTGTTGTGTCCGTCATGGAAGGCGGATCGGCGACCGTGATCTCCACGGCAGAAGGCGGGCGTTTATGCCCGTCCGTGGTGGCGTTCAACAAGAACGGCGAACGCATGGTGGGGCAGACGGCCAAACGACAGGCTATTGTGAACTCTGAGAACACAGTCTATTCCATCAAGCGCTTTATCGGCCGCCGTTTCGAAGAGACCGACGTCGAGCGCAAAATGGTTTCGTACGAAGTGGTCAAAGGCCCGGCGGACGATGTGCGCGTGAAGATCCCCATTACGGGACGCGAGTACAGCCCGCAGGAGATCTCGGCCATGATCCTGGGCAAGCTCAAGGCTGATGCAGAAGCCTACCTGGGCGGCGCTGTCACGCAGGCGGTGATCACGGTCCCGGCCTATTTCAACGACAGCCAGCGGCAGGCCACCAAGGACGCCGGCAAGATCGCCGGGCTGGAAGTCATGCGCATCATCAACGAGCCCACGGCCTCCGCGCTGGCCTATGGCCTGGATAAGAAGAAGGATGAGACCATCCTGGTGTTCGACCTGGGCGGCGGCACGTTCGACGTGTCGGTGCTGCAGGTGGGCGAGGGCGTGGTCGAAGTGAAATCGACCAACGGCGACACGCACCTGGGCGGTGACGACTGGGATCAGCGCGTCGTGAACTGGGCCGCCGACGAATTCAAGAAGGATCAGGGCATCGACCTGCGTGCCGACCGCCAGGCCGTTCAGCGCCTGCGCGAGGCCGCCGAGAAGGCCAAGATCGAGCTGTCGTCCGTCATGGAGACGGAGATCAACCTGCCCTACATCACAGCCGATGCTTCGGGCCCGAAGCACTTGCAGTTGAAGCTGTCACGTGCCAAGTTCGAGCAGATGACGGAAGACCTGCTCGAACCGCTGCCGCGGGCCGTTCGAGTCGGCGCTGAGCGACGCGAAGATCAGCGCTTCCGGCCTGAACGAGGTAGTGCTGGTGGGCGGCGCGACGCGCATGCCCATGGTGCAGGACATGGTCCGAAAGCTGACCGGCGGCAAGGAGCCGAACAAGGGCGTCAATCCGGATGAGGTGGTTTCGATCGGTGCGGCGATCCAGGGCGGCGTGCTCGGCGGCGAGGTCAAGGATATCCTGTTGCTCGACGTAACCCCGCTTTCGCTGGGTGTCGAAACGATGGGCAGCGTCATGACCAAGATGATCGAGCGCAATACCACCATCCCGGTGCGCAAGACCGAGACCTATTCGACCGCGGCCGACAACCAGACCGCCGTGGATATCCATGTGCTGCAAGGCGAGCGCCCGATGGCAGGCGACAACATGTCGCTGGGCCGCTTCCGGCTCGATGGGATCCCGCCGGCGCCGCGCGGCGTGCCGCAGGTGGAAGTGACCTTCGATATCGATGCCAATGGCATACTGCACGTAACCGCCAAGGATAAGGCCAGCGGCAAAGAGCAGCAGGTGACCATCACGGCTTCCACGAACCTGGATAAGTCCGATATCGACAAGATGGTGCAGGAAAGCCGCGTGCATGAAGCAGAAGACAAGAAGCGCCGCGAGCTGATCGACGCCCGCAATACGGCCGATAATCTGGGCTATCAACTGGAAAAGACGCTGCGCGAGCTGGGCGACAAGGTGCCGTCGACCGAGCGCTCGAACATCGAGGGCAAGATCAACGACCTCAAGCAGGCGGCCCAGGGCGAGGATATCGACCGCATCAAGCGGGCTACCGACGAGGCACAGAACGCTTTCCATGCCTTGAGCCAGCAGCTCTATGCCCAGGGTCAGCCGCAGCCGGAAGGCCAGGGCCAGCCCCAGGGCGGCTCAACCGGGCCGCGAGGCGGCAGCGACGATGGCGACGTGATCGAAGGCGAAGTCAAGGAATAAGCTTGTAGTGCAGTGAATAGAGAATAGTGAAGAGAGAATAGGCGACCATTTTATGATGGTCGCCTATTTTTGTATGTTTTTGTATGTAAGTGGGGCATTAATTTTGCTTAATCAAGGGGCAGTATAATCTTCTCCATGTTCAAGAACTTTAGACGTACTTGGTTACTCTCTATTGCCATCGTAGTGGGGGTTGGCATTTACTTTGTCCCGCCGGTGCATGAGCGGGTGGGGCACCGGGTGGACGATCTCCGTGCGCAGATCAAATACTACCTCAACCCTCCGGAGCAGGCGGTTTTCCTGCCGACACAGCAGGCGGCCATCGAGGCCATCGTCAACGCCACCATGGAGGCGCACACCCGCGCGCAGAGTACCTTCTGCCACGCCCCGGAGTCGTTCTACGGTTGCTCCGGGGACCAGGGCGGCGCCCACCTCTACGCCCATGCCTCTGCCGGCCGTGGTGAACCTGCCCGGCGTGAAATATGTGGACCAGTTTGACCGCTGGAATTATTGCGCGCCGGCCAACCTCACCATGGCCCTCAATTTTTGGGGTTGGAAGGGTAACCGTGATGACGTGGCGAAGGCGGTTAAACCGGGAGAGAACGATCCGTCGAAGAACTTCATCGACCGCGGCAAGAGCGATAAGAATGTCATGCCCTATGAGCTCGTGGATTTCGTCAATAACGAAACCGATTACAGGGCCCTCACCCGCTATGGCGGGGACAGCCAGATGCTTAAGACCCTCCTGGCAAGCGGCTTTCCGGTGATCGCCGAAAAAGGCATCTACGAGGACGATACGACCGGCAGGACCAGCTGGATGGGACACTACCAGTTCGTTACCGGATACGACGACGTCAAGAAATACTTCCTGGTCCAGGACACGTATCTCAAAGGTCCCAACTATCACGTTTCGTACAATGACTTCATGCGACGGGTGGCGTGCCTTTGACCGCGTGTTTATGGTCGTCTACCCGGCGGACCGCGAGGCCGATGTACTGAAGCTGCTGGGTCCTTACTCAGACCCCCAATGGTCCGCGCAGCATGCGCTGGAGATCAACACGCAGGACATCAAAACGGTGAGCGGCACGCCGCTCTTCTTTGCATGGTTCGCCAAGGGGACGAGCCTGGTGGCGCTTCAGCAATACGTGGATGCGGCCAATGCATACGATCAGGCCTTCTCCATCTATGCCACCCTCGATTCGAATTACAGCACGCGTCCCTGGCGCATGATGTGGTATCAGACCGGCCCCTATTGGGCGTATTTCTATTCGGGCCGCTACCAGGACGTGATCCAACTTGCAAACACGACCCTCGATCCTACATTTCTGGGTGTGAACACGCTGGAAGAAAGCCTCTACTGGCGCGGCCTGGCCGAACATGCGCTGGGCAATACCGTGCAGGCGGTGGCGGATGTGCAACGAAGCGTCTACTACAACAAGAACTTCCAGGCCGGGATCGGCATGCTGGGCCAATGGGGCAGCGCGCCGTAGTCAGATCCTGATATGAGACCCTGTGACCGCTGGACAATCCAATCATGAAAATACTTCACTTTGCAGACGCGCATATTGACATGGCCAACTACGGCCGGCATGACCCCGAGACGGGACTGCCGCTGCGCGTGCTGGACTTCCTGAAATCGCTCGATACCATCGTGGATAGGGCCATAAACGAACGCGTGGATATGGTGATCTTTGCCGGGGACGCTTATAAGGACCGGTCGCCCGCGCCCACCTTCCAGCGTGAGTGGGGCAGGCGCATCATCCGCCTCTCGCAGGCCAAAATCCCGACGCTCCTGCTGGTGGGCAACCATGACCTCTCTCCGGCGGCGGGGCGGGCCCATGCGATCCACGAGTTCGACACCCTGCAAGTGCCATACGTCCGGGTGCTGTCGAAGCCTGAGTTGTTGGGGCCGCACGATCTGTGGGACCTGCCGGTGCAGGTGATCGCCATCCCGTGGATCTCACGCTCCGGGCTGATGGCCTCCGTGGATACCAACGCGGCCGACCAGGCCGAGATCTTTTCCAACATCGAGGAGCATCTGAGCCAGCTCGTGGATCAATTGCTTGGAGAGGCCGACATCCACCTGCCGACCGTCCTGACCGCGCACGCCTCGGTTCAGGGCGCCACCTTCGGCTCCGAGCGCATGGTGATGCTGGGCTCCGATCTCGTGCTGCCCACCTCGCTCGTACGGGACCCTCGTCTCGATTATGTGGCCCTGGGCCATATCCATAAGTCCCAGAACGTGAACGAGGGCGGGCATCCGCCGGTGATCTATCCGGGCTCGATCGAGCGCGTGGACTTTGGCGAGGCGGCGGACGACCGTTTCTTTGTCATCGCCGATGTGGAGCGCGGAAAGACCGATGTGCATTGGATCAAGCTGGAGGATGCGCGTCGCTTCATCGACCTGCGCGTCATTTTGCAGGCCGACCAGGACGTGATGGGGACCCTCATGGATGCACTGCCCAACCTGCGAACCATCGATGGCGCCATTATCAAACTGACCGTTGAATATCCGCGCGAGTACGATACGATGATCGACGAGGCGGCCTTGCGGAAGCACGCCGCCAAAGCGTTCGAGTTTCACCTGGTCAAGCGTCCGCAGAGTGAGACGCGCATCCGCCTGCCAGCCGACCAGACCATTAGCAGCCTTTCGCCTCTCGAGCTGCTGGAGCAATACTGGAAGGCCGGGCACATGGATGCATCGCAGGCCGAGACGCTGAAGAGCCTGGCGCGCGAGATCATCTCAGGAGATCATGGCCCGGAAGGCTAGGCGTGCCGACCGGCGATAACGGATCAAGAGCTAATCGTTATCCATTAACGGTTGCGATCGTTCCCGTTAACCTTAATGAAAGAAGGAGAGGCACAAATGGCACGCTATGGAAATGTAGGGTTCATCCTGCTGGCGGTCTTTCTGATCCTGTTCGGCCTGGGGCTTCTGGGCGTGGATGTCGCCGGTCTGCGGATCATTGAGGCTATTGCTGCCCTGGGAGCAGGCGTGCTCCTGCTGATAAACCGTTACTAAACGACGAACCGAGCAGGGGTCTGAAACCCCGAAACATGTAAAGGTCAAAAACAGCCTCCCGTACGGGAGGCTGTTTGCTTTCATTTGACGCCGCTTTCGTTGTGTCATACACTAGTCTGCAAGCGTGTAAACGTACTCCCCGGAGGCTGTCTGATGATAAAGGAACAGGTGCTGGCTGAGCCGGCTGAAGTCAATTTGCCGGAAGCGCGCCTCCCGCTACCGGTGGTTCGTGATGATCGTCTTCTTCCTGTTCATGCTGCTGCATCAGACCGACCGTTTGATGATCGGCCCGCATGCAGGACACCATCGAGAAGCAGTTCGGCATCAATGACCAGCAGTGGGGCCTGGTTAACTCGGGCGCTTTGCTGATCGGCACCGTGCTGTACCCGATCTGGGGCTATCTTTATGACCGATACGCGCGTGCCAAGCTGCTGGCGCTGGCGTCCCTCATTTGGGGCGCCACCACCTGGATCAGCGCCATCGCGCCGACCTACCGCGCTTTCCTCGTGACGCGTGCCTCGACCGGCATCGACGATTCCGCTTATCCGGGCTTGTACTCCCTGGTTGCCGATTACTTCGGTCCCAGTCTGCGGAGCAGGATCTACGGCCTACTGCAACTGGCGCAGCCGCTGGGCTATCTCATCGGCATGATCATGGCGCTCATCATTGCGCCCCTCATCGGCGGATGGAGACAGGCCTTCTATATCACCGGCTCGCTGGGATTGGTCGTGGCGGTGTTGATCTATTTCGGCGTCAAGGAGATGCCGCGCGGCAAGGCCGAGCCCGAATTCGAGGGGATGGAGGAGATCGGCCAGTTCCACTTTTCATGGCAGGAGGCCCGGGCGATCTTCAAGAAGAAGACCATGTGGTTCGTGTTCCTGCAGGGATTTGCCGGCGTGTTCCCCTGGAATGTGATCACGTTCTTTTTCTTCGGCTATCTGATGGCCGACCGCGGCTACGATAACAATGCGGTGCTGCTCACCATGGCGCCCGTCATCGTGATCCTGGCCGGCGGGTACTTCCTGGGCGGCGTGCTGGGCGACTGGCTGTTCAAGCGCACGAAGAAAGGGCGCATCATCGTATCCAGCGCAGGGGTGCTCCTGGGCGCGATCTTCCTGTACATGGCTATGAAGACGCCGGTTCCTCAACAGACGGTCTTCTTCATCTGGATGTCCCTGACGGCCATCTTCATGCCGCTCTCCTCGCCCAACGTGGTGGCGACCGTATACGACATCACCGTGCCGGAGGTGCGCTCCACGGCGCAGGCGGTGGAATACTTCGTTGAGAACATCGGTGCGGCCTTCGCGCCGATCCTGGCAGGCGTGCTCTCCGTGTTGTACGGCAAGGGCAACGCCATCCTGTGGATCTGCATGAGCGCGTGGGGACTGTGCTTCATCTTCTACCTGGGCGCATTGCTGACAGTGGACAAGGATATCCAAACACTGCGGGGGCAGATGACAGCCCGGGCCGCGCGGCAAAAAGCCTGACCCATGCGGCCGGCATTTATTACATACCTTGTCACTTTAGGCTTATTCAGGGGCTCGCTTTCAGGCTGCCGTTGCCTGGGCGGATAAGGGCAGGCAAAAATACGGAAGGATGTTACTTGGCATCCGGCCTCTGCACGCTTATGATGGTTCACGGAGGGCACCATGACCGTTATTGTTGCTGATACCACCTGCGGGCTGCCGCGGCAATTGCTTGAGGGACGCGGGGTTCCGCTTATTCCGCAGATCGTGATGTTTGGTGACCAATCGTTTCATGATGATGGCGAACTGGACACCGCCAAATTCCTTGAAAAGCTCAAATCCTCGCCGGAGCTGCCAAAGACCGCCGCTCCCGAGCCAACGCTCTATTATCCCATCTTCACAAAAGCAAGGGACCGGGGGGAGAGCGTCATCGTGGTGGCGCCTTCCGCGAAGATCAGCGGCACAGTCAGGTCGGCCCAGACCGCGGCGCAGGAATTCCCCGGCGTGGACATCCGTATCATCGATACGCTCACAGTATCCTGCAACCTGGGGGCGCTTGTGCTGGTAGCGGATGAAATGGCGAAGCGCGGCGAGACGCCTGACGAGATCGAACATACGGTCAGAGCGATGATCCCGTGCGGCCGGCTTTACTTCGTGGTGGATACGCTCGAGTACCTGGCCAAGGGCGGGCGCATCGGCGGCGCAAAAGCGCTGCTGGGCGAGCTGATACAGATCAAGCCGATATTGACCCTGCGCGATGGGCAGGCGGAGGCTTACGAACAGCAGCGTACGCGCAAACGCTCCCTGGGGCGCCTGGTGGAGATCGTGGAGACCCAATGTCCGAAATCTGAGGCGGCGCATTTGGCCGTGCTGCAGGTTGCCGCAAGAGACGAGGCCGAAACGCTGGCAGGCACCCTTAAGCACCGCATGCAGCTCTCCGAAGTGCCCATTTACGAACTGCCGCCGGCCATCGTCGTGCATGGCGGCCCCGGCACGATGGGTGTTGGTTTCTTTGCGTAGCCCGTTGCCCGGGCTTATGCCCTCGCTCAAACAGCTTCATTAGTGACGAATGGTATAATTCGCGGCTACACCGCAAATTCCCACGCAAGTGGTATCGCAAGGAGCTATTATGTCAGGTCATTCAAAGTGGTCCACCATCAAGCGCAAGAAGGGCGCGGCTGATGCCAAGCGCGGTGCAGTATTTACGCGTCTTACACGCGAGATCGTAATGGCCGCGCGCGATGGCGGCAGCGATCCCAATGGCAATTTCCGCCTGCGGCTGGCGGTCGATAAGGCACGCTCGGAGAATATGCCGAAGGACAACATCGAGCGCGCCGTCCGGCGCGGCGCCGGAGAAGACAAGGACGCCGCCGCCTTTGAGCAAATCACATACGAAGGCTATGCTCCGCACGGCGTGGCGGTCATGGTCGAATGTGTAACGGATAATCGTAACCGCACCGTGGCGGAACTGCGGCATGCTCTCACGAAGGCGGGCGGCACCATGGGAGAGCTTGGCTCGGTAGCCTGGCAGTTCGATCGGGTGGCTTATTTCTCCTTCCCATCCACCGCCATGAATTATGACAAGGCGTTTGAATTAGGGATCGAGGCCGGCGCCAACGACGTCAACGATGATAACGGCACGATCGAGATCATCGGCCCCGTGGATACGTTCAAGGACATCGCAGACCGGCTGCACGCGGCGAAGGTCCAGCCGGAGGAAGCCGGCTTGCGCATGATCCCCAAGCAGGAGCTGGAGCTCAGCGTGGACCAGACGCTGCACGTGATGAAGGCGCTGGAAACGATCGAAGAGCTGGACGATATCCAGAACGTCTTCTCGAACTTGAAGGTGTCCGAAGAAGCGCTGGCGGCATTGGAAGCTGCATAGTTAATCATCTGGAAGCACACACAAAAATCCCTTTGCAAAAGCAAACAAAGAAAAGATGGAGGCCTGGCCTCCATCGTGGGATTTGTAGACCATGACGGTTGCTCTGGGGATCGATCCGGGGATCGCGACAACGGGCTATGGCGTGGTCCGGTTGCTGGACGACGGCGGGCTCGAGATGATAGCGTTTGGCGTCATCCTTACGCCTGCGCACCTTCCCATTCACCAGCGCCTGCTCATGCTTCACCGCGACCTTAACAAACTCTTTGCCAGCCAGCATCCCGATACCTGCGCGGTCGAGAAGCTGTTCTTTCAGCGCAATGTGTCCACCGCGATCGCTGTAGGAGAAGGCGCGCGGGGTAGCCATGCTCACGATCGCAGAAGCGGGCCTGGAAGTCTCGGAATACACGCCCAACGAGATCAAGCAGGCGGTTGCCGGATATGGCTCTGCCGAGAAGCGGCAGGTGCAGGAAATGGTGCGGACGCTGCTCAGCCTGCCGGAGATCCCGAAGCCCGACGATGCCGCCGATGCGCTGGCGGTTGCGATCACCCACCTCAACACAACACATTACTAACTTACCTGACGCAGAACATCCTGCAGGCTCCGGTAAGCCAAGTCGTTTCGGAGACCAAACCTGCGGGACGTTTCGTAACGTGATTTACGAAGTGCCTGGCAGGGGATTCATAACGGGTTGTCCTTTGCAAACTTTGTGGTAAAAATAAGCACATGATCGCAACGCTGCGCGGCGAGATCACCCAGGTCCAGGATAACGCGCTCACCGTCGAAGTGGGCGGGGTGGGGCTGCGCGTGTTCGTGCCCGCGCCGCTGAGCGGCCGGCTGAAAGCCGGCGAAGGCGTGCTGCTCTATACCCACCTTGTGGTGCGTGAAGATGCCCTCACTCTGTACGGCTTCGAGACCCAGGCCGACCGCGAGCTGTTCCACATGCTGCTGGGCGTGGATGGCGTGGGGCCGAAGGTGTCGCTGGCTGTGCTTTCCACGCTGACCGTGGAGACCGTACAGCGCGCCGTGTTCACCGAAGAGAGCGAGCTCCTGAGCCGCGTGCCCGGCGTGGGCAAGCGGACCGCGCAGAAGATCGTGCTGCACCTGCATGACAAACTCAAGCCGGTGGACGCTTTGTCGCAGGTGGCGAGCATGTCGGACCGGGACAGCGAGGTCCTGGCGGCGCTGACGGCGCTGGGCTACTCCGTGGTGGAGGCGCAGACCGCCATCCAGTCGCTGCCCAAGGAAGCCTCGGAGGATGTGGAAGAACGTCTGAGGATGGCTCTGACTTACTTTCGATGAGCCGAGCAGGAAGTTGTTCGCGAGGGTACCGCGGGCGGACGAAAGTCCGTCCGTTTCGTTATAATGGTTGCGATTTTGGAGGCTGACATGATGGATAAGAAGATCGCTTTTATTGGACCGGGCGTGATGGCCGAAGCCATGATCGCCGGATTGTTGCGACAGAAGCTGTCGAAGCCGGAGAACCTGACGGCTTCAGGCCCGCGCCTCGAACGGGGCGAGGAGCTTCACAAAAAGTATGGCATCCGCGCTGCTGTCGATAACACGGCAGCCGTCTCCACGGCGGATGTGGTGGTGCTGTCCGTCAAACCGCAGCGGCTGAGCGAAGTGATGAAGGGGCTGAAGAACATGCGCCCGGATGCATTGGTGCTGTCGATCGTGGCGGGCGCATCGATCAAGAAGATCGGCGCGGGGCTCAAGCACAAGGCCATCGTCCGTTCCATGCCCAATACGCCGGGGCAGATCGGCGAGGGCATCACCGTCTGGACCGCCTCGGCAGAGGCCTCCGAGGAGCAGCGCGAGGTTGCCAGGCAGATCCTGGGCGCGCTGGGCGAGCAGGTGTTCGTGGAAGATGAGAGCTATCTCGATATGGCGACGGCGCTCTCCGGCACCGGCCCGGCGTACGTGTTCCTGTTCACCGAGGCCCTGATCGACGCGGGTGTGCACATGGGCTTTCCGCGGCGCATCTCCGAGCAATTGGTGCTGCAGACGCTCAAGGGTTCGGCCTCGTTCTACGAGCAGGCCGAGCGCCATCCGGCAACGCTGCGGAATCAGGTAACGTCGCCGGGGGGCACTTCGGCCGAGGCATTGTATTATCTGGAGAAAGCCGGCTTCCGCACGGCCATATCCCGCGCGGTATGGGCGGCCTACCAGCGTTCGCTGGAATTGGGCAAGGAGAAGCCGGGCCATATCCCCGAGCAGAGGAACGACGACGAAGAGCAATGATGCCTGCGGAAGAGAGTCTGCATCGCCGATCGGTCAGGTTGCCGGGATATGATTATGCCCAGTCCGGCGCGTATTTCGTGACGGTTGTGACAGCCGGAAGACAGTGCCTGTTCGGTGAGATCGTCAATGACGAGATGCAATTGAATGTTCTGGGCCAGGTTGCTCAAGATCAATGGGAGAAATTGCCGAAACGTTTTCCCTTTGTTGAATTAGGTGCGTTTGTTATTATGCCGAACCATTTGCATGGAATTATCGTCATCCATGACCGTAGGGGCACGGCGAGTTGTGCCCAGGATTTAGACGATGGATCGTCACGCCGTGCCCCTACAGAAGAATTCGCGGGACCTGTGCCGGGCTCAATCCCAACAATTGTTCGCTCTTACAAGTCCGCAGTTTCCTATCGAGCGCATCTTATGCGCGGCCAAAAGGACTCTCCCGTCTGGCAGCGCAATTATTATGAACACATCATTCGTGATGATAAAGATTGGGATAGAATTCATCGGTACATCGGATCAAATCCGGGTATGTGGGCGGAAGACCACGAAAATCCATTGACCGATCTGTAACGGTAGGGCGCCGGATTTGAAAGAAATTCAGCGATAATTCTTTTTGCCCCGCCCTATACCTCAACCAACATGTCACTGATCACTGCCAATTCCCTCTCGAAATCCTTCGGCGCGGAAGACCTCTTCCACGGCGTTACGTTCTCCATTTCCAAGGGGGCGCGCTTTGCGCTGGTCGGCCCCAACGGCATCGGAAAGACCACGCTGCTGCGAATCCTGATGGGCCTGGAAGAGCCCTCTGCCGGGAAGGTCACGCGCGCCCGGTCGCTGCACATCGGCTACCTTCCGCAGGAAGCGGACTTCCAGCTCGAAGGCACGGTTTGGGATGCCTGCGTGGGAGTCTTCGCCGACCTCATCCGGCAGCAGGAAGAGCTGCAGAGACTCGAAGCGGAGATGTCAGACCCGTCGAAGCGCGAGCCGGCTCTCGTCCGCTATGGCGAGCTGCAGGAGGACTTCGAACGCCGCGGCGGTTACGTCTACCAGGTCCGCATCAAGCAAGTTCTCACGGGTCTGGGCTTTGACCCCGCCGACTTCACGCTCTCCTTAGATCATCTCTCCGGCGGGCAGCGCACACGCGCTTACCTGGCGCGGCTGCTGCTTTCCAATCCCGATCTCCTTCTGCTCGATGAGCCGACCAATCATCTCGACATTGCGGCGGTGGAATGGCTGGAGGGCTACCTCAGCCAATGGGAAGGCGCGGCCATCATCGTATCGCACGACCGCTATTTTCTTGACCACGCCTGCAACGCCCTGCTGGAAATGGCCGTCAGCGGCGCGGAGTTCTATCGCGGCAATTACAGCCTGTATTTGCAGGAACGCGAGAACCGCTGGAACCACCGCATCGAGGTCTTTGAGGGCGAGCGGGACAAGCTCCTGAAGGACCTGGAGTACATCAAGAAGAATATCTCGGGCCAGAACGTGCAGCAGGCCAAAGGCAAACTGCGGCGGCTGACCCGCATCGTGCAGGCCATCGAGCAGGTGGGCATGGAAGCGGTCATGTCTCAGAGCTGGTCGCAGTTGGATGTGGAGACGACCACCAGCCCGTTCAGCGTGGATGAGGCGGAGAGGCGCGTCCGTTCGTTGCGACCCCCGCGCCGCGTCACGCCGGACCTCCACCTGCACCTGCATTCGGCCGGGCGCTCCGGCGATCTGGTGATCCGTACGCTCGATCTGGAGATCGGGTATCCCGATAAGATGCTTTTTCGCGCGCCCGACATCGAATTGCGCCGCACCGACTGCGCGGCGCTCATCGGCCCCAACGGCGCGGGTAAGTCCACGTTCCTCAAGACCATCCTCGGGCAGCTTGAACCGCGCGCCGGCGAGCTGATCCTCGGCGCGAGCCTTCACATCGGATATTTCGCGCAGGCGCACGAAGGGCTGAACCCCGAGAATTCGGTGCTGGACGAGATACTGGGCGCCTCGCCCGGCATGCTGCCATCCCAGGGTCGTGATTACCTGGGCAAATATCTGTTCTCCGGCGACGACGCCTTCAAAACCGTGTCCATGCTTTCCGGCGGCGAACGCGGCCGGCTCGCTCTGGCAAAATTGGCGCTGCAGGATACCAACCTGCTCCTGCTCGACGAGCCCACCAATCATCTGGATATCCCGTCGCAGGAGGTGCTGCAGTCGGTTCTCGACGGTTATCAGGGCACCATCCTGCTTGTGACGCATGACCGTTACCTCGTGGATGCGTTGGCGACGCAGATCTGGGAGATCGATCCCGAAGGATCGCACCTGGCGGTCTTTAGAGGCACTTATTCCCAGTTGAAAGAGGAGCGCGAGAAGGAGGCTGCGCGCGCCTCCGCACTGGCGAGCGCAGCAGCTCAGGCGAGGAGCAGTATCGCATCCCGCACCCTGCAGGCCGATCCCCGCAGGATGAAGAATGCAAAGACGAAAGACGAAAGAAGGAAGATGGCGGAGACGCAGGAATTGGAGAATAAGATCGCTGCGCTCGAGATGGAACTGGCAAACTTATCCGCCGCTCTGGAAAATCCGCCTGCCGATGCGGGCGAGGTCACGCGCCTCGGGATGGAGTACACACGCGTCCAGGAAGAGATGGACGCGCAACTGGCAATGTGGGAGAGGCTGGCTCGCTAGGCTGCCAAGCATATCCGAATCGAAGAGGCTTACAATAGCCCCGTTAACGCGGTCGATCATTCGTGCTTTGCCGGAGGCGGTCCATGACTGACACCCTGACAATCACCAAAACGGAAGGCCCTGTAAAGATCCTCCACCTGGCGGGCAATTTGGACGGACAGACGCAGCAAGACCTTCTCGACGTTGCTCGAGCGGAGAAGGCCGCAGGAATACGCTTCCTGTTGATCGACTTGCAGGGCGTGGACTTTATCGCAAGCGCCGGCCTGGGTGCGCTGCACAACATCTATAAGCTGTTCACGCCACAGGATGAAGTGGACAGATGGGAGCAGGAAAAGCACGGCGAACCGTATAAGTCTGCCTACTTCAAACTAGCCGGGGCATCTCCACGGGTATATTACGTGCTTAATATTGCGGGTTTCCTGCAGAACATCCCGATCTATCCCGATCGAGACGCGGCGCTCAAGTCGTTTCGCACTTGAGGCTAACGTTCCCGTGAATAACAAAGAAGGCCGAGGTGAAAACCTCGGCCTTTTTGCATTCCAGCTACATCATTTGGGTTTATGGTCGTGTTCCATGATCGATTCTTCCCAGGCCGCGGGATCCTCGACGGGCTCCAGGTGGGTACTGACGATGGCTGATGGCAATGCCGTCCGGATCTCGGACTCAATGTGCTCGAGCACGTTATGGCCGCGCTGCACCGTCCATTTTCCGGGGACAAGGACATGGAAGGAAATGAATTGATCGGCGCCGGCTTGCCGGGTGCGCAGGTCATGATATTGAATGCCATGCTCGGATTGCTCATCAAGGATCTTCATGACTTTATCCTCATCCGAGGTTGGAATGGCAGTATCCATCAGCCCCAATACGGAGCGCCGGATGAGGCCGACCCCTGACCAAACAATATTGATCGCAACACCGATGGCGATGATCGGATCCAGGATCTGCCATTTCGTCAGCGTGACAGCCCCCAACGCCACCAGGACGCCGACCGAGGTCCAAACGTCTGTCATCAAGTGGCGAGCATCGGCCTCGAGCGTGATCGATTGGTGCTGTTTCCCGGCTCGAAGCAGCACGCCGGCGACGCCGAAATTTATGAGAGATGCCAGCATGGAGAGGCCCAGGCCGAATCCCAATCCTTGAATTGGTTGCGGTGCGAACAATCGCTCTATGGCTGCCCACATGATGCTGGCGGCAGCCACCAGGATCAAGGTGCCTTCCACCCCGCTGGCAAAGTATTCCGCTTTGCTGTGCCCGAAGGCATGTTCCTCGTCGGGCGGCCTTGCAGCGACGGTCAGCATCGCCAGCGCCATCAACGCGGCTGCCAGATTTACGCCGGACTCCAGTGCATCCGAAAGCAGGCCAACTGAATTGGTAAGCAGGAACGCAGCTGCCTTAAGACCGATCGTCAGGCAAGCAGCCAGGATCGAGAGCCAGGCATACCGGGTGAGCTTGGAACGGTCGATGGGCAATAAGAATGGGGATGGCTGTGGTTTTGGAACGCGAACAGGCGACATAGAGTCCTCAGTGTGTTAGGTTGAGGTCGCCTGTCGTAATTCGATTGAACCGCTGAAGATGGGAATAAGTCGCGGCTACGACTTTGAGTTTCTGGCGCCGAAGGCCAAATGATACTCAATTCCGGCATTTATGAACAGGGACGTGAATGCTTTCGGGAAACTATATCGTGAGCCTCGCCCTATTCAGGCCGCGGGCCGCCTGGGAGCTTCGCGTCCCAGACCTCCGTATAAGGATGGGGCAAAAGCACCTCCAGTTTTGCAACCCGGCCTGGGCCCAAAATGACAACCGTGGACCGAAGGTTCGCCGTGTCAATTTGGAACATGAATTCCCGGCACCTGCCGCATGGAGGCACGATCTTGCCATCCGTTGAAACGGCGACGATCTTTGCGATCCGGCTTTCGCCTGCCGTGATCATGGCTGCCATGGCGCTGTGCTCTGCACAAAAGCCTATGCCGCTGCCGATCTCGATGGATACGCCAAAGTACAGATTGCCCTCCGAAGTGAGGAGCGCGCAGCCAATACCTCCTGCGGTATTTTCATATGCCAGGTTCCTGGGCCGCAGGACTGTCCTTGCCCTTTCGATCAGATCAAAATTCGTGAACTCGCTCATTTGTACCCACGCCTTTTCCTATTTATTGCAAGAAGGGCGCCAAGCGCCCTTCTTGTCCATTGACTATTGGTACCTGTTTACTTACCCGTGGCTACTGCTCACTGCCTACTGAATCACGCCCAGCTTCTTCCCCACCTTTGCAAATGCCTCCAGGCCCTGGCCCAGGTCATCGCGGTCATGAGACGCGGAGATCATCACGCGGATGCGCGCCTTGCCCTTGGGCACCGTCGGGAACCCGAGCGCCATGGCAAATACGCCCTGCTCGAAAAGCTCACGGCTGAACTGCTGCGCCAGCGGCGCTTCGCCAAGCATGACGGGTGTAATGGGCGTCTCGCTGACGCCGGTATCGAAGCCCAGCTTCTTCATCTCGGTCTTGAAGTATTTGGCGTTATCCCACAGCTTGTCCACCAGGTCGGTGGATGACTCCAGCAGATCGATGGCGGCGATGCAGGCCGCCGCATCCGGCGCGGTAACGGCGGACGAGAACAGGAACGGCCGGCCGCGCTGGCGCAGCCATTCCACGATGGTCTTGTCTCCTGCCACCAGGCCGCCCATCACGCCAAAGGCCTTCGAGAGCGTACCGATCTCGATGTCGACCTTGCCGTGCAGGTTGAAGTGGTCCACGATGCCGCGCCCGCCCTTGCCGAGCACGCCCTCGCCGTGGGCATCATCCACCATGAACATGATGTCGTGCCGGCTGGCGACCTCGTACAGCGCGGGCAGCGGCGCAATGTCGCCGTCCATGCTGAAGACGCCATCTGTGACGATCAGGGCGCGGCGGTACGAGCCCGCGTTTTCCTGGATGGCAGCCTCCAGTGAGGCGGCATCGTTGTGCTCGTAGGCCACGATGCGGGCGCCGGAGAGACGGCAGCCATCGATGATCGACGCGTGGTTCAGCCGGTCTGAGAAGATCGCATCTTCCTTGGTTACCAGTGCCGCGATCGTGCCCAGGTTGGCGGTGAAGCCGGACTGAAACGTGATGACGTCCTCTGCGCCTTTGAATTTCGCCAGGCGCTTCTCCAACTCTATGTGCAGGTCTGTCGTCCCGGCGATGGTGCGCACCGCCGCCGGGCCAACGCCGTATTTGCGTGTGGCTTCCCTGGCAGCCTCCACGATCTTCGGATGGTTTGCCAGCCCCAGGTAGTTGTTGGAACAGAAGTTGAGCACATCCTTGCCGTCCACCACGAGGCGTGCCCCCTGCGCCGACCCGATCGTGCGGATGCGGTTATATAAGCCCTGCTCTTTCAAGCCGTCGATCTCTTTCGCGAGCCAGTCAAGTTTGGACATGCGTTTCTCCTGTGCCATGGTGTATTTCCATTATAGCGAGATGCTCAGAGTTCCTCTAAGCGATTGTCACCTATTGCTCGTGACAATCGCATGTACTTTGACTCCCCGGAACGCCTTCGCATCATTCACTTTTCGCCATCCTCGCTGGCTTCGGCGGTATTATCTTCTGCCAGGATGCCAAGCTCGGCGAGAGCGGCCATTACTTTCGGTTGTGCGCCGGCCTTGATGACGATCGTCGTCGGCCCCAGCGGATCGCTCAGGAATCTGGCGGCCTTGGATTTGCGCAGCTCTTCCAGCACTTCGGGCCGGCTGACGCGCAGGATCACCTGTGTCTCAGCCTTGGCTTCCGTGCCGTTCAGTTCCCAGCGTTTGAGGGCCTTCACGAGCGCCGGCGGGATCCCGGCATCCGCGTGCCTGGCGAGCAGGCTCAGCAAGTGCTCCACCTTCAAGCCCTGTTCGCGGGCCTTCAGCAGCGATTGCGGCGTGGGATGGTAATGGTAACCATCCGGCTTTTCATCATCCCACTCGCAGAAGCGGGAAAGCTGGTACCTCACCGCTCGCTGTACGGACCGGGGCACACTCAGCCGGCCATTGGATGCCACCGAGATCTTTCCGTTTTCTTCGATCTTTGGGCTGGAAAATTCCAATAGATGGAAGGCCATTATGGGTCCTCCCTCTTCGGCAGCGCCCAGCTCCAGCATCCCCAGCCAGTAGAGGATATCCGTGATGAAGAAGCGGATCAGGGCGCCGTCCACCTGGTCCCAATAGGCGAAGCCGCGCAGATACGTGCCGTCTACCGCGCGCTTGATGAACCACGAGTCGTAATCGCCGGCCGGGCGCTGGAAGTCTGCATACGTTTTCTTGACGCCGCCGATGAACGCGTTCAGGCTCCACCACGCGCCATCCGGGATCCCCTGCAGCAGGTCCAGCAGGAAATCGCGCGTCACGAGCGGTTGATTCTCCCATTCGCCCTCGAAGACCAGCCCCGGCATCAGGCGCAGCTCATTGAAGGCCTCACTATTCCTCCAGGCATCGATGAGCATTTGGAGCGCAGCCGGGCGGGATGCCTCCAGGAAGGCCCTGGCTTTCTCGGAGTTGATCTGCGGACCGCTTTGGGGCTTGCTGGAGGACTTTGCAACACTCGTCTTTGCCGGAACGGAGATCAGCCCTGCGGCAGCCAGCAGAACAGAGAGTTTGACATCGGGTTTCGGTTCATGCCCTGAGCGCAGGGCAGCCAGCAGGGTGGTGGCATCGTCCAGGATGCGGTCGTTCGCCGGCAGAATATGCTTTCGTTCGCCGGGCGTCGCGCCGCGGCCTGGTGGCTCGGAGTTGTCAGATGGATCGACGGGGCTGGCGGGCAGCACGGGTTTGCGGGCTTCCCCGTGGAGCGCGGTTTGGTCGATGGAGGCGCAACGAATTCCAGCAGGCCATCGGGGATATAGGCGAATTCCTGAGGGCCCTTATCGGTATTGAAGAACGCTCGGAAGAGCAGGGCGCGATAGAAGAGGACTTCCGAGGTGGATGCGGGGTTGAGATGCGGCTTTTCCCGATCGCGTTTGGCGGCGCCCATCTCGCGCACCTGGCCGAAGCGCCTGGCAAATGCCGCCCAGGGCATCCGCCCGCCGTTCCGCGGCAAGAGCCTCGACGGCGGAGCGTGCCTCCGAGTTCAGAGAGGTCACCAGCTCGAGGGCAAGGTCCGGATCGAGCAGGGACGCGGCCAGCTCGCTGGTGGCGTCGTCCAGGTCCTTGGATTCAAGGTCCACGCCCCATAACCCGGCGACGATCCGGAGAAAGCCTATATCGTGGTTCTGAAGGGATTGGAGTAGGTCGGGCATGCTCTACTTTCTATGTCTACATTCTAAGGGAGAAAGTAGAAAGCAGGAAGGAGTTTACCCGCGCACCACTTGCAGTGCGCCCGGCAGCACCTCAAACGATACGTTGCGCAGGTTGCTGCCGAAGCTGGTGTAGATCTCGCCATCCGCATGGATATACATGGGGCGGTCGGCTTTGACGGTCATGCGTGTGCAGGAGCCAAGCGTGACCTGCTCGAAATTCCCATGCGTGCCTTTCATGACCTCCGGCACCAGCCGGAACATCATCAGGCGGCTCACCTTGCGGATGATGGCGTAATGCAGCAGGCCGTCGTCGAGCTTTGCATCGGGCGCAATGAGGAAACCGCCGCCCTCGCGCGGGCCGTTGCACATGGTAAGCAGCAGGTTGCTCTGTTCCCATTTCCGGCCATCGGTCTCCATTTGCATGACCGAAGGATCATGGTTGAGAAGGATGGTCTGGATCACCGCCGTGAGGTACATCAGGAAGCCGCGTACGATGGGCAGCCGGTGCGACCGGATGGTGACGACCGCATCGAAGCCGATGCCGAGCGTATTGTCGAAGTATTCCTTTCGTCCGTGATCATCGGTCATTACGCCCAGGTCGATGGCGGATGGCTTTCCATTCAGCGCGCAGGCCAGGGCGCGATCCGGCTGCAGCGGGATGCCAATGGCATGTGCGAAATCGTTGCCCGAGCCCACCGGCACGACGCCCAGCACGGGGCGGTGCCCTTCCGGCAATTGCATGATCCCGTTGATCACCTCATGCACGGTGCCGTCGCCGCCCATGGCGATGACGCGTTCGTAACCCTGTTCGCCGGCTTGCTTCGCCAGCTCCGTGGCGTGGGTGGGGTAGACCGTGCCGCTCCAGTCCGCGCTGCCGTACTCGCTGATGATCGGACGCACGTCATTGGCGGTCTTCCAGGCATTTCTCATGTCGGCCATCGGATTCAAAATGATCTTGACCTTGTTAGGCATGTAGAGACTCCTGGAGGATGGTTCGGGGAGACGTACGATCAAAAGCGCTAAGAGAGCAGCCCGGTCCTGGTATTATGTGGAGGAGTGCAGTTCGCCGGTGAACCCGCGCGCCGTCAGATACCAGCCGCGCTGCTGTTTCTTGGCGCGGTAGAGCGCCTCGTCGGCCGCGCGCAGCAAATTGGCAGCCGAGTTGGCGTGCACGGGGAACATGGCGATCCCGCAGGAAAGGCTCAAGTGCAGCTTCTCGCCGCCCGGGGCTTCAAAGTAGAACTGGGTTACGTTCTCGAGGATCTTCTGAACCACGACCACTGCAGAGGGGGGATCGCTCTGGCTGAGGATCAGGGTCAGCTCATCGCCGCCGTAGCGGGCGAGGAAATCGGTTGACCTCAGGCCGGTCGCCAGGAAGTTGAAGATGGCCCGCAGCACCTGGTCGCCGACGGCATGCCCGTACGTGTCATTGACCGCCTTGAACCCGTCCACATCCATCATGATCACGGCAAATGTATTGCCCGTGCGGCGCGCTTTGAGGACTTCCTCCTCCAGCCGTTCGTCGAGGGCTCGGCGGTTGGGAAGCCCGGTGACGATATCGCTGAAGGCCTGCCGGCTGACGGTTTGGTGCAGGCTGGCATTGGAGATGGCGACAGCAGCCTGGTCCGCAAGCAGGCCGAGCAGCCGCAGCTCCGAGGCACTGAACCCGCCGCGAGTCGTGCGGGACAGGTTCATGACTCCAACGATGTTGTCGTTGAACTTGAGGGGTATTCCAATAATGGAGCCCAGCCATTCGCCGGGCAGGTTTGCGTAGAGGGCATGCTTCTGCATGTCCTCGATGATGATCTGCTCGCCGTTGCGGGCCACGGTGTATGTAAGGCCATGCAGGCGCGGCAGCGCCAGTGGGGTGTTGCGATGCCCATCATCATTCAGGGCCGCGCCGAACTCGAGCTTGCCATTATCGTAAAGGAAAATATGGGCCGTGCGCGCATTCTTGACCAGGCGCATGGCTTCTGTGACCACGGCATCCAGCACGGTCTGAAGATCGAGGCTGGAAGTCAGGTTCAGGCTGAGCTTCTTCAGCGCATCCAGCTCATCGGCCTGCTGTTTCAGCGTGAAGACCAGGTTCCGATTTTGGACCAGCGTCTCTGCGAGCGGGCGTCCCTGCTTTTCTGCTTCCTCCGGACCGAGGTTTCGTTCGATGGCCTCGATCAGTACGTTCAAAAGTTTCAGCAGCTCGTCGCTTTGTGCGGTGGATAGGTTGTTTACTTCCGCCAATAGCTTCCGGGCATAACTCAGGATTTCGAGCCGTATATCACTTTTGTTCATGCGAATTCAGGAGTTTTCCGGGCAATATTCACCCCATCCGCGTTGTTCTGATTGTCGTTCATGATCTTAAACGTATTATACAGTAAAAGGTGTACCGCACATGCTGGCGTGTTGTATGCGTCCCTCACAGTTCTGAAAAGACCAGGCGAGTCGACGTACGTAGATGCAACGGCTTCCTGGCAACAGGAGAGGGAGCGCTTCGTTCTGTGTTAAACTGACAGTGCAATAGTCAAACAGAGTTCAACTCCTGCTGAAGCCCATCCCTGATGAACAGGTGAACAGAAAAAAGATGAGAACCTATGCTGCACGGACAGACCATATGAAACCGGAGGGGGCGTATGAGGTCCTTGCCAGGGCCCAGGCTCTGGAGGCGCAGGGGCGCCAGATCATCCACCTCGAACTCGGGCAGCCGGACTTTGCTACGTTCGAGAATATCAGCGAAGCGGGCCGGCAGGCGATCGCGCAAGGACGCACGCACTACACTTCACCTGCGGGCATGCCTGTGCTTCGGCAAGCTATTGCCGAAGCTGCCGGGCAGCAGCGAGGTGTGCATTTCCTTCCGGAGCAGGTGGTGGTAGGCCCGGGAACAAAACCGAACATGTTCTACTCGACGCTGGCACTGGTCGGCCCGGGTGATGAAGTGCTCTATCCCGATCCGGGCTTTCCCACCTATAAGGCAATGGTCGGTGTGGCAGGCGGCATCGCCGTGCCGGTGCCTTTGAAAGAGGAGAATCAATTCTCCTTTGATCTGGATGCATTCGACCGGCTCATCAACGAGCGCACCCGCCTGATCATTCTGAACTCGCCCGGAAACCCCACCGGTGGCGTAATGCCGCTCTCCGATTTGGAGCACATTGCAGAGGCCGCGCAGCGCTATGACTGCTGGGTGCTCTCCGACGAGATCTACATGCGCATCCTCTATGATGGGCAGCAGGCGCCATCTATTGTCCGCTTTCCGGGCATGATGGAACGCACGGTCGTCGTGGACGGGTTCTCGAAGACCTATGCCATGACCGGCTGGCGGCTCGGTTATGGGATCATGCCGGTGGAGCTGGCAAAGCGCATCGATCTGCTTCTCACCCATTCGGTCGGCTGCACCGCAGAATTTACGCAGATCGCCGGTCTGGAGGCGATTCGAGGCCCGCAAGATCCGGTGGCGGAAGTGGTGCGCGAATATCAGTCGCGCCGCGACCTGATCGTAAGCGGGCTCAACAGCATACCGGGCATCACCTGCCAGACGCCGCTGGGCGCGTTCTATGCTTTTCCAAATGTCACGTCTTTCGGGAGAAAGTCGAGCGAGCTGGCCGACCTGTTGTTGGAAGAAGCGGGCGTCGCCGTGCTGCCGGGCACTGCCTTCGGGGATTATGGGGAGGGCTATATACGCCTGTCGTATTCCACATCCAAGGAGCTGATCACAGCCGGCTCTGGACTGCATCCGCCTCACCCTCAGCAAGCTGCACTAAGCGCGCTTCCAGCGCGTCCTTGAATCCAGGTCCGAGGTCTGCCGACTTCGGACTTTTGCATTGGTTTAGTAAAGCTCAGGCAGAGATCGTATACACCCCCGCGCACCCTGAAACCTGTACATAGCTTGCTGTCAGCCCTGCGGTCGAGAGGGCCGGCATGGATTCATCTGCCAGCCAGTAAGGTTCCTGTTCCCACAGCGCGCCGACCGAGCGGGCAAAGCTCTCCATTGCGGCGTTGCTCGGGAACGATAGATCGGCGATCACGAGCCTGCCGTTGGGTGCCAGGCGATGGCTCGTGATGTCCCTGCACAGAGCAACCTTCTTTTCCAGGTCGAAGTGATGGAACACGTATGCGGACACGATCCGGTCGAAGCGTCGGTTCAGCGCGTCCGGCCAGCCGCCGCGCAGGTCTTGAAGTACGAAGTGCGCCTCCGGCAATTTTTCACGCGCCTTTGCCAGCATGGACTCCGAGAAATCTGTACACCATAGTTCGCAGCCGAACGCGGCAAAGCGTACTGCCAGGTTGCCGGTGCCCGTGCCGATATCCAGAACGGACATGCCCTTCTGCGGCGCGGCCTGTTCCACCACCTTTGTCAATACCTGCTCGTAGCCGTCGAACGGGAACTTATTCTGAGACGCCACATCGTGGTCGTAGCTCTCGGCCCACGGATCGAATTCGCTCGGGGAGAAAGGATCGTCCGCCATCATCAGTAGGTAGGGTTGTTAATCCGGCATTTCAAAGTAGGTCGGATCGTATAATCCGACCATTCATGCTCTAGCTCCATCGCCAACTGGTGCCCTCTTTGCTATCCTCGATCGACACACCGAGCGCGTTCAGCCGGTCGCGGATCAGGTCTGAGAGAGGCCACAGCTTCTGCTTCCGCACTTCGCCCCGGACTTCCACAAGCAGGTCCACGAGCTTGTCGGCGTCGCCGGAGCCGGTCTTTTCCGCCAGGCGCAGCCCGAGGACACCCGTCAACTCACGCAGCACGGCTTGCGCACCCTTGAGCTGTTCATCGCTTGCGCCCTGATCGCGCGCCGTATTGATCGCTTTGACGAGTTCATGCAGCGCAGCCAGCGCGAGCGGCGTGTTGAAGTCGTCGTCCATGGCATCGGTGAAGGATTTGCGTGTCGTCTCACCCTGGGCGGCGAACGCCGAGGCTGCCTCCGCCGAGAGACCTTTTGCAGTGGGAGGCGCGGACCTTAACCCGGACATCAGCCGGCTCACGCTTTTCTCGGCCGCGTCGAGCGTCCCGTCGTTGAACATCAACGGGGCGCGGTATGATCCGCTCAGCACCAGCATGCGCATCACATCTGCATCGCGCTTGCTCAGGAATTCCTGGATGCTGATGATGTTGCCAAGCGACTTGGACATCTTCTCGCCGCCGAGTTGCAGCATCCCGTTGTGGATCCAGTAGCGGGCGAACTCCTTGCCGGTGTACGACTCGCTCTGCGCGATCTCGTTCTCGTGGTGCGGGAAGATCAGGTCGTTGCCGCCGCCGTGGATGTCGATCTGCTCGCCGAGTTCGGCCAGGTTCATCGCGGAGCACTCGATGTGCCAGCCGGGCCGTCCCTTGCCCCACGGCGAATCCCATGCCGGCTCGCCGGGCTTGGATGCCTTCCAGAGCGCGAAGTCCATCGGGTGTTCCTTGGCCTCGCCGGGCTCATTGCGCGCGCCGGCCTGCATGTCATCGAGCTTGCGGCCCGATAGCTTGCCATACTGCGGGTCCTTCGTCACGCGGAAGTAAACGTCGCCATTGGAGGCCGCATAGGCGTAACCCTTGTCGATCAACCCTTTGACCATATCCTGGATCTCGGTCATGGTGCGCGTGGCGCGCGGGTTGCTGCTTGCCGGCAGCACGTTCAGGTCCCGCAGGTCACGGGCGTAGTCCTCGATGTATCGTTGCGCCAGCTTCAGCGGCTCTTCCTTGAGCTGGTTGGCGCGCGCGATGATCTTGTCATCCACGTCGGTGTAGTTCATGACGTGCCTGACTTCGAAGCCGCGATATTCGAGATAGCGGCGGATGATATCGAAAACCAGGGCCGACATGGCGTGCCCGACGTGCGCATCGCTGTAAACCGTGACGCCGCAGACGTACATCTTGACGACATCCGGCTCAAGCGTTTGGAAATCTTCCTTCTTGCGGGTGAGTGTGTTGTAGACGCGCAGCATGGAGGGTGCCTTTCGCCCGGGATCCTGTGATGAAGTGCAGCCTGATTCTAAACCACAAAAGGCACAAACTGCCAGAGTCTGCGTGCCGGCAGTTTGTGCCTTTAAAGTCTGTTATCCTGGATCTGTACTAATGGCCCCTTTTTGACTTCCCGTTGTTGTTGTCTTCCACGCGCCCGAAGATCATCCGGCCGGCAGCGGTCTGCAGCACCTTGGTGACGTGCACGTTCATGTACTCCCCGATGTACTCCTTGCCGTTCTCAACGACCACCATCGTGCCATCGTCCATATACCCCACGCCCTGGCCCAGCTCCTTGCCTTCCTGGAAGATGTTGATGTTCATCACCTCGCCCGGCAGCACCACCGACTTGACCGCATTAGCCAGCTCGTTGATGTTGAGCACGGTGACGCCCTGCAGTTCCGCGATGCGGTTGAGGTTGTAATCGTTGGTGAGCACCGGGCTCTTGAGCTGTTTCCCCAGGACCACCAGCTTATCGTCCACTTCCCGCATGCCTTCCACGTCGATATCGCTGACGCGCACCAGGATGTTCGGCAGTTTCTGCAGCTCGGCGAGCACTTCCATCCCGCGGCGGCCGCGCTGCCGGCGCAGCCCATCGGGTGAGTCGGCGATATATTGCAGTTCGTTCAGCACGAAACGGGGGATCAGCAGGGTGCCGGGCAGGAAGCCGGTCTTGGCGATATCGGCCACGCGCCCGTCGATGATGACGCTCGTATCCAGTAAGATGGTACGGTTGAGGTTCGTCCAGGAAGAGCCCGAGCCGCCTCCACTGCTATTGTGGCCGCTTAAGGTGCCGAACAGGCTCATGATATCGCCCTGGCGCATCACGAACAGCGATACCCCAAAGTAGCTGAACAGGATTACGCCGATGAACGGCAGTGTATTCCCGAGCGGCCTGGGAAGCAGGGAGAGCGGAAACGAGAGCAGCGCCGCGGTGAGCAGGCCGACCACCAGGCCCGTGAGCCCGGCAAACAGCGTCTCCGCGGCGATCCGCCCCAGAAGCCGGCGCAGGGCACGGGCGGGGCGGGTAGTGAAGTAGGGTGTGAGGATGAGCCCGGCAAGCGCGCCCACCAGCGCGATTCCGATTGTGTAGCGGACGACCTCGGGTGGATTTAGTTTGGCGAGGTCATGCCCCCAGAAGCCGCCGGCAATGCCAAGAATGACCATGAAAAGAATGCGAAGAAAAAATTCTACGCTCATAATAGCTCCAAAGCTCCTTCATTTGTAAGGTGCGGGATAACAGAATAAATAATAGCATGGCTGTTGTATCCCGTCAATTACCGGTAAAAGTAGGGGCGCCGCGGAGCCGCATAATTAGAAAGGTCCCGGTGCTCCCTGTTAAGTTGTAAAGCCGATCAAAGGCCTTATTTCCAGTGATTATTTATTTCATAAGAACGATATTAATGAGGATTCATGACGGCGGCTGAGTTATAAGAGAAAGAAGTATAATCGAAAACCTATGGCAATTGACCAATTTGGGCGCAACATCCATTATTTGCGCATAAGTCTGACAGACCACTGCAATCTGCGCTGTGTCTACTGCATGCCGGAAGACCAGACCTTCCGGCCCAACCCGCAGTTGATGCAGGATAACGAGATCGAGCTGTTCACGCGGCTTTTCGCCAGCCTGGGATTCGACAAGATCCGGCTGACCGGCGGCGAGCCGACCGTGCGCGCCCACATCGTGGATATCGTGCGCAGCATCGCTTCCACCGAAGGCATCCGCTCCGTGTCCATGACCACCAACGGCGTGCTGCTGAAGAAGCTGGCTGGGCCGCTGGCCGAAGCCGGCTTGCAGCGCGTGAACGTCAGCGTGGATACCCTGGACGCCGCCAAGTTCCACCGCCTCACCCGCTGGGGCAAGCTCGACGATGTGTGGGACGGCATCCTGGCGGCGGAAAACGCCGGCCTGACGCCCATCAAGCTGAACGCGGTGGTGGTGAAGGGCTACAACGAAGACGATGTCATCGATCTGGCGAAACTCACCTATGACCATCCCTGGCAGATGCGCTATATCGAGATGATGCCGTTCGCGGGCGTCACCGACGTGCAGACCGGACAGATCATCACGGCCGCGCAGATCCAGGAGAAGATCGAGTTGGCGCTCGGCAAAATGGACGCGGCAAACGATGGCAAGCTGGACGGCGAAGCACAGGTCTTTCAGCTTCCGGGGGCTCAAGGGAACCTGGGCTTCATTTCGTCGGTCACCCATCCGTTCTGCGAGTCTTGCACGCGTGCACGCCTGACCGCCGATGGGCGGCTGCGCCTCTGCCTGCTGCGCGAGAACGAGGTGGACTTGCTGACGCCATTGCGAGCCGGCGCTTCGCTGGAAGACCTTCGCCGCCTCATCCTGGACGGCATCTGGTACAAGCCCTGGGGACACGGGCTGGCGCAGGGCGTCATCCCGCTGAACCGCGTGATGAATGAGATCGGAGGATAAAACGCTGGCAAGTCCCGGCGTTTGAACGTCTATGATTCGTGCTGTATTTTTTGACCTGGACGGCACGCTGCGTCATAACCTCCCCTCTGGCGGGGAGTTTTTTGCGGATTACGCTGTCCAATTGGGACTGCGCGCCACGCTCGAGGACCGGCTGCGCGCAATGCGTTGGGAGCACTTCTACTGGGCCAACTCACGCGACCTGCTGGCCGACCGCAAGGCCTATCCCGATGAGAAGCTCTTTTGGGCCCATTATGGTCTGCGGCAATTGGGCGCTCTGGGCGCATCAGAAGCCGACGCGGAGATGTGGGGGCCAAAGATTACAGAATACATGGTGCAGGCCTATAAGCCGAAGAGCGTCGTGCCCGAGGATGTGATGCGAATGCTGCCGGTGCTGCGGGATAGCGGCTACGTGCTGGCGGTGATCTCGAACCGCGAGAAGCCTTATCAGCAGGAGATCGAAGAGCTTGGCCTGGCGCCGTTCTTCGTCCTGGCATTGGCCGGCGGCGAGATCCGGCGATGGAAGCCGGAACCGCATATCTTCGCGCATGCCTGCGAGCGCCTGAACGTGATCCCGACCGAGACCGTCTATGTGGGGGATAACTACTACGCCGACGTGGTCGGCGCCCGGCGGGCCGGCTTGCGTCCCGTGCTCTATGATCCGCGCGGCATCTTCCCCGAGCCGGGCTGTACTACCATCAAGTCTTTCGATGAGCTGGCAGGTGTGATCAGGAAATACTGAAATGCAATGTGAATGGGGGAATCATCGAATGCTGAAGCTGACAGCTGAAAGCTCTCCCTCCCGGTGTAGAATTGAACTGACAACCAGAGATGAACACGGATGAGTCTATGCACGTTCATCCCTGTTCATCTGCGGTTTAATCTCGAGCACGTGACAAGGGAAGGTGACATTATGGCCTGGGAACGCAAGGTAAGCCGGACGCTGCGCGTCCGCGACGAGCAGAAGCTTGGGGTGCTGGCGCATCTGATCACTACGGTAGCCGAGCTGGGCGGGTCTGTAGGCGATATCCAACTGCTGAACGAAACATCGCGCTCGATCATCCGCGATATCACGGTATACGGCGAAGACGAAGCGCACGTGGAGCGGATCGTCGGCGGCGCTTTCCGCCAGCCCGCGCACGAAGATCATGGAGGTGCGCGACGAGGTGCTGGAGCTGCATCGGAAGGGCAAGATCGCGATCCGCTCGCGCGTGCCGCTGGATTCGATGACGACTCTGCGCAGGGTGTATACGCCAGGCGTGGCAGCGGTATGCCTCAAGATCGCCAAGGACCCGTCGCTGGCGAGGCTCTATACCAGCGTCAGCCATATGGTCGCCATCGTCACGGACGGGACCGCCGTCCTGGGCCTCGGCGATATCGGTCCGCTTGCAGCCATGCCGGTGATGGAAGGCAAGGCCATGCTTATGGAGTCACTGGTGGGCCTCTCCGGCATGCCGATCCTGCTGAACACCAAAGACCCGGACGAGATCGTAGCCGCGGTGGCGGCCATCGCGCCGACCTTTGCCGCGATCCAGTTGGAGGATATCTCCGCGCCGCGCTGCTTCGCGATCGAAGAGCGGCTGCAGGCCATGCTCGATATCCCGGTGATGCACGATGACCAGCACGGTACGGCGGTGGTCTGCACAGCGGCGCTGACGAATGCCTGCCGCCAGACCGGCATCGACATGAAGCAGGCCGTGATCGGGCAGATCGGCCTGGGGGCCGCGGGCTATGCCATCGCCGTGATGTTGATGACGCTCACCGGCCGGCCGGTGCTGGGCGCGGACCTCTCGGCAGACGCGCTGAAGCATCTCGAAGCCGCCGGCGGCAAAGCGTCGAACTTGAACGAGATTATGTCCACCTGCGATATTGTCATCGCTACCACCGGCGCAACCGGGCTGATCAAGCCGGAGATGGTGCGCAAGGGGCAGATCATCCTGGCGCTGTCAAACCCGAACCCCGAGATCGATCCGGATGTGGCGATGGAGCATGGCGCGGCGTTCGCGGCCGACGGCAAAATGGTCAACAATGTGCTGGGCTTCCCGGGGATCTTCCGCGGCGCGGTGGATGCGGACGCGCCGCGCATCACGCATGAGATGCTCATGGCTGCCGCGCAGACCATCGCGGATATGACGCCGCAGGGAGAGCTGGTGCCCAGCCCGCTCGATAAGGCCGTGCACCAGGCGGTGGCGAAGGCGGTCGCGCAGACGGCCATCGATCAAGGCATCGCGCGCGCCGAGTTCGTCCCCTACGCCGGGGAGTAGTTCGGTGTGTCCGTCGCACCTTATTGCTTTGGGCCAGGCAAATCGATTAGATTCCGCCGTTTAGGTGGATTGGTCTGCCCGTTAGCTGCGACGGACTGCAGGAGTGCGTCGCACCTTGTTGCTTTGGGCCAGGCAAATCGATTAGATTCTGCCGTTTAGGTGGATTCGCCTGCCCGTAAGGTGCGACGCACTGCTTTCTCTATCCCGAATATCATTCCCGATTCCCCAATCCCGTCCCTATTTCAACATATCCGTCATCGGGCTGGCCGTCGCATCGTTGGCGGTCTGCGTCGGCAGGCCGAAGATATTCTCAATCGTCCGCAGCGTCGAGAAGTGGGTATAGGAGACAGCGGACGTCACGCCTTCCTTGGCTGCCGAACCGGCGAAGATCGTCAGCACATGGTTCTGCGAACCGTTCTCGTCTTCATCCCAGGTGAGGATCAGCAGGCACTTATCCACGGTGCAGGCCGGCGAGCTCAGGATGGGGGGCAGGTTATTCTTCAACCACGTATCGCCCGTCGCGATCGGGACAATCATGCGTGTCATTGCACAGGTCCGGGCTGATGAAGGCATAGTTGGGGGTCGTGGCCGCGGAGGCAAGATCGGTCGCCAGGCTGGTATACGGTACGACGCCGCTATCGCAGCGCGCCTTGTTGTTCCGAATGTCGTCGAAGTAGACAAACGGATTGTGCTTGGGCGCGTAGTTGCCCGAGACCTTCAGGGTGCAGGGCGCTGGCATCGCCTCCATGTACCCCTTCCAGGTGAGCCCCTTGGCTTCCAGGTTGTCTGCCAGGTTGGTGGCGCTCACATGGCAGGACGACGATGGGTTGCAATCGGTGGTGATGTTGTAATTGCTGCCCCCATAGAGCTGCAGGTAATTCGGCAGGCTGGGATGCGTGGAGCGCATGGAAGTTCGTAGCCACCGCGTTAGCCTTGCCCAGGCTGGTGATATACGGAGTGGAGCTTGTATCCCATACCTGCTCGTAGCTATGGTTCTCCATCACAACGACAAAGACGTGTTGAGTGGGGACAACCGTCGGCGGGGGCGTAAGGGTTGGAACGTCAGTCGGCCCTGGCGTTCCCGTTATGGCCGGCGCGCAGCCTGCTAATACCAGCCAGAGGATCGATAGAACGGCGATGAGCTTCATATTGTATTATCCTGTGATCCTGGAATGTTTGATACCCGGCATGCCCCGGGCCGAGTTCAGTCTAGCATTTGAAGATGTACAGAAGATGAAAAACCCCCAGTATATCAAGCTACGCGCCTCGTTCTGCTGATCGCCCGCTCACCGATTAAAGATGAAGAAGATGAACTGATAGAGGAGGAACGACAGCACGCCGATGAGAATTGCCGGCGCCGGCTTTTAGCCGCTGGCTGGCGCCGGTTGCCTTGGGGAACAGCACCAGGAAGAAGATGAAATACAGCCCGTAGCAGGTCCATAGCACCGTGCGCCAGATGGTCGGCGTGTTGAGCTGCACCTCATACCAGCTCACGTCCAGCAGCCCGATTGCGGCCAGAAATGTATCCGTAAAGTCGTGCACCAGCCCGAACAGCGATGAGATGCCGATGGCAAAGCCGAACGCGCTGAGCGTGTCGTCGAAGCTGCCCTTTCCGGCAAAGAGCTTGCTCAGCAGGTGCGCCACCGCGGCGGCAACGATCGCGGCTCCGAACATGCTGGGCGCCAGGATGAACCGGTCCCAGCCGTAATAGGCCTCCTTTGGGATGTTGAGCCAGGGCGTGAACGTAGACGGCGCTCCGCCGCGCATCGTCAGGAAAACGTAGACCAGGGTATACAGCACCGCGTTGATGCCGAGCGCCAAGCAGTCCAAAGCGCAGCCGGCGCGGCTCCGCCATCGTCACAGTGACGACGTGCGGCGAATGTGGGTGCAGGACAGCGTGCCGAGATAATAGGACCCGAAGGAATTCATCGGCAGCGATGCCCTCATCACTTCTGCAGAGCGGCGATCCCCAACGCGGCGACGCCGATGGCCAGCAAGTTAGACACTCCCGCCGTGGAAAGCGGAGCAACGATATTGGTGACGATCACTGCCACGCCCATCGCTACGGCGACACCATTGCAAACGGTTTTGACCAGGCTTGAATTCATCGTGTATTCTCCTTTTTTCGTGATGTTACCGCCCCGGTCCACGCAACACCCCCGTCCCCCGGTCGGTTTTTCCCCTGGTCAACCGGATAGGCGCGGGCATGATGATGCTGTCTTTTCTCCCAATTCTTAGGCTGAATGTCGTAGCGAAGCGGAGACCCCGCCCAGCGGGGCTGAAAGCTGATGCCTGACCGCTTTCTTACAGCAATTTCCTGCAAGACAGCCGGACTCCGGCTGTGGTAAAACATCCCTAACAGGCAAAGTTACCCGTTCCGCCTATTTTAGAGTTGACATGCCGCCACAAGAATGGTCCCAGATCTGGCACAACACCTCGCTTGACGTCGGCCTCCTGCAGGCTTCCTACGTTCAGCATGCTTACCCGCGCCACAGTCACGATTACTATGTGATCAGCCTGATCGAACGGGGTCTCCAGTCATTTACACATCGGGGCGCAAAATATTTCACCCCTCCCGGCGGCCTCATCCTCATCAACCCCGGCGCAGTCCATACCGGCGAGTCGGCCGGCGATCACGGCTTCCAGATGCGCTGCCTCTACCCCACCGCTTCTCACATGCAGGCGGCGGTCTTTGAGTTGACAGGCCGCCATCAGGACGTGCCTTTCTTCAGAGACGTGCGCGTCGACCATCCCTCGGCGGCCGCGAGCGTCCTGGCCTTGCACAAGGCCCTGGCTCAGGAGACCAGCCTGCTCGAAGTCGACTCGCGCTTCACCTGGACCCTCGCCCAGCTCATCCGTCGCTATGCCGACCTGCGCTTCCATGAAGAACGCCTCGGCCGGGAACGGCAGGCCGTCGCCCGGGCGCGTCGCTATCTGGACGAGTGCTTCTCCGAGTTCGTCAGCCTCAGTCAGCTCGCCGCCCATGTTTCCCTCAGCCCCTACTATCTTCTGCGCGCCTTTCGCGTCGAAGTCGGCATGCCTCCCCACGCCTACCAGGAAAGCCTGCGCATCCGCCACGCGCAGCGGCTTATCCGTCTCGGCAAGCCCCTCGCGCAGGTGGCTGCCGAATCCGGCTTCAGCAGCCAAAGCCACCTCACGCGCTCCTTCAAGCAGATCATCGGCGTGACCCCCGGCCAATACGCTCAACAGCGCAGATAATAGCCCCTGTCATTGTCGGAGCGAAGCCGAGCGTAGCGGAGTCCCGCCGCGAGTCGGCGAGGAGCCCGCTCCGTGAGACTGTCTTTGCGCGAGCCGATATGTCATGCGAGCCTGTGGAAGCAATCTCGCACTTACTACTGTCAAAGCCAGTATTCTCTGCTCTTACGGAACCTGAAAACCCCATGTCCATCCCCTTCCTCCCCCTCCTCTCCTACGTCCTCATCTCCACCTTCACCCCCGGCCCCAGCAACATCTCCAGCGCCTCGGTCGCCTCCCTCCACGGCTACCGCAATACGCTCGTCTATCAAGCCGGCCTCGCCTCCGGCGTCTTCCTCATCATGGCCCTCAGCGGCTGGCTCTCCGCCGCGCTGCTTCGCATCTTCCCTGTCCTTGAGCCCATCCTCCGCTACCTCGGCGCGGCATACATCCTCTATCTGGCGTACGGCATTCTCAAAGCCAGCTATGCCTTCACCGACCAGAACGCCGCCCGGCCCCTGGGATTCATCCATGGCCTCATGCTGAATGTCTTGAACCCCAAGCTGACCGTTTACGCGTTTACGGTGTTCTCCGGGTTCCTGGCCCCCATCACCGGCAATGCAGCCCTGCTGGTCCTGGCCGCCGCCCTGCTTGCCGCGATCTCCTTCAGCGCCACCTCTACGTGGGCGCTGTTCGGCACCACCATCAAGACCTATCTCCACAACCCGCGCTGGAAGCTGGTCGTGAATATCGTATTGTCACTCTCCCTGGTTTATGCGGCCATCGAGCTGACCGGGCTTGTGTAGCTCTGAAATTCTAAGCCGGCGGTTCTTCCCGCCTAGCCGGCAATATAAGCTTGGACTATTGCGAAGATGAGCCACACCAATGCCCCCAGCACCGCGGTCAGCGGCAGTGAGACCGCCATGAGCTTCATCGGTAATGTTTGCCGGCGGACAGCCCTAACGATGCTGAACGCCACCCAAAGCAGGATGCTGTAGAAAAGGGTATCCAGCACAAAGGCCGAAGGGATCGGCGGATCCTCCGGCCCCAGCTTGCCCCACCCGTTGACTGGAGAGCCGCCCCCCGGACTATCGATAAGCACCGGCAGTGGCCAGCCGGCTCGCTGCTCCCCGATCCGGCACGCTCCACTCGGACAGGACGTTCCTTCCGGCGCAACGCACTCCTGGCTGCAATCTTTGGGCGTGACGTACGCTAATGATGCAAAGGTGAGGCCGATTGCCAGCAGCGCGTTCACAATGCCGAAGAGGCAGCCGATACGGCCAGCGGGAAAGAACCCTGGATTTTTCATGACATCACAACCTGCTGCCAATACACCGTCGTAAGCACGTCTGATAAGTGAATGTTATCACTCCATACCGTGTGATTGCGCGGGCAAGATAGCGGCGTCAGGAGATCAGGGACGAAAAACTTAAGGCCCGTAGCGGGAACTTTAAAAGACTCGATTCGTTCTATTTTGGTAAGAATCTTAATGCAAGGATGAACACGCCCCAACCTGGGAAACAGATTAGTGGCAATGCAAAAAGGTCTGAAAAATGCAGAAGCCTTTCGTGGGACTGGCATTATAACCGTTTTTCATACCCCTTGCAGAAGGAGGGTGTGTAAATTGGCAAATAAGAATGTAAGGGCAAAAACCCGGTCAAGTTGCTCCGACATCGGGGCAATACAAGGTAGTTGGGCCGAGAGGTGAAATACAGGCACAGAAGTGACTGTAATCAAAGGTAAACCCCTTCCTCCCACAACTAAACCTGGTGAAACCTTTGTCTTGGTTGACAAGACCAAGCATAAAAGTGGAAATTAGCGTTCACTCTTGACCAAAAGAGGGCATGTCCCTTCCCGCATGGGATATACCCTCGAATGAACAAACAGAACCACAGTGACAGAAGTGATACTAATTCGCAGAGATTGGGTCTAAATCTGTTTCCTCCGAAGCGTTTATGTCGCCTCCTGTGCTTTGCACCCAACTCAACTAGAAATTGCGACGGGCCCATTTATCTTTTTCCCCCAAGGTGTTGCATACCAACCAGAATATACGAGATGTACTTCCCTTAGTTTCGCCCTAGTCAAGCCAACATAGAATTTCCGGCGTTCCTCAAGAAATAGATCAGTGCCCTCCTTCGCACGATAATTGGGCAACCTTCCCTGCTCCATTCCCATGAGCACAACAACATCGTACTCAAGACCCTTGCTGCCATGCAATGTGACCAGATTTAAGTGCTCTGGCGAACCGCGAAAGATTCCCAAATGCTTGGATATCAAGATTTCCTAATTTGGCAGGGTCATCGACGCTCCGTAATAATTGTTCTAAAGATTGTTTTTCGTCTGTTCTAGTTTGAAGTTGATCTAAAGCTTCAACGATTTCCCAGCGCAAGTACCCCAACAACCCATTCTTTCAACTTTTGCTTAGGATCTCTATGATTCCACAAATAGTTAACTAAACTTTTGCGTAGAGCTTTTTCCTCTAGCTTAGAATTAGAATTCTCAAATAGATTTAGCCAAAAGGCTATGATGGCCGATAAACGAGGTTTCCCTTCCCGCCAACCGCCTGAACACCAAGCAGCGCAGTCTTCAAGCCAACGTGTAACAGGAGTTTGCCTATATCTCACTTCATAATCCCCACCGATATATTTTAGGCCGTGGCGTTTTACTCCTTCCGTAATCCGGGCAGCGTCGTATTTATCCAAATATAGGATTGCTATATCCCCTAGGTTTCTATCTTTCTTGCGCTTGAGGGCAGACGGTATAAGGCTGCCACAGATTGTCTCTATTTGTTGACTTGCCCCTTCAGGGCATTCCCAAAAAAATATATTTCTCCATCTTCTTTACTTACCGATTCGTATGGTCTAGCTTCTCCTAGAGCCTTAAACTGAATTTGCGACAATCTTCTTGGCACATCGGTAATTGAAGCTGAGTTCTACAGTATCTACCCCTTCATGGTTGGAAAGCTCGTGTAGCAGTCGTGGTTGCGCACAATTTAAACCCGTAAATTGATTGATCTGGATCTCCAACCGCAAAATATCCTAACTTCTCGCGTTCAAATGCTAGGTGTAATACAAGGTGATGAAGAGGAACGCCTAAATCCTGATATTCATCAACGACAAGATGGGAAAGCGTGCCTTCAATGCATCGCGTACCCATTTATTCTTTTCTACCAAGCGTAAACCTATTAGTACCATGTCGTCGAAGTCTATGAAACCCGCTTCGTGAAGTTTGGATTTAAAGCACTCAATCGAACGGAGGAATGTCGGCGGAGGATTGGCGGAAGGCCGCACTATTCCGGTCAAGATAGGTGCGTCGATACCAGTCAAATGTGGATCTCAAATAAGCCGGATTTTCTTCGAATTCTCACTTCATGAACAGCTTCATTAAATAGAACGCTCACAATCTCAGAGTCGGCTACCCGTATTGGATCGGGCAAAGGGTAGCTTGCTAGTTTGGCATAGGGTCGAATGTATCTTGTTCAGGCAAAAGCTATGGATTGTGCCGATGAAAACGTCGTGCCTTACCTCAATGCCCAAATTATCAAGTCGTTTATTTAGCTCTCTGGCGCACTCAGTGCTATATGTAATGCAGGCGATTCCATGAGGAGCGCGAAGGTCCTCATGAATAATTCGCGCCATTTTGATGGTCAGCAACTTTGTTTTTCCGCTTCCTGGCCCAGCTAATACAACACAATTACCAGTGGACTTGTAAGCCCTCCACTGCCCTGGATTGCCGTCTAGCGCATCGGCGGCCTCCAGATATGCAGGCTGCGGATTAGTGGATGCTGGAGCACACATAGCTTATCGCCTTAGCAATATATTCTGGACAGGCCCTTTGGTTCAAAACAGATGCTAGCCTCTGCGGAGAATCGTCCCTTCCCAATTTCCTCTATGTCCTTTAGAAATTGTTCCTGATCAAGGGCATGTGGGTTTTTCTTTAGGGCCGCTGCTCTTTCTCGTGCCGCGCCATTTGCTGTTAGCTCGATCAATACGTCGCACATTTCTTCATGGATACCTGCGTCGAACATTTCGATTTCGAAAGTATATTCGTTTAGAAATATTCCAAAATTAATGCCAACTGCAGGAATATCATCGTCCGAGATTTCCTCCAACTTAATGTCGCCATCTAGAACTCTTATTAAGGCCCTTGCTCGGGAAACCCCGAGGTCTTTCCCGTCCTTCGTTGGATCTAAATCGGTCAATACAGCAACGGGAAGGTTTAATCCGTTACGGCCCAGGAATTGTAAATAGGGGCTAAAGTTGATCCATCAACGGAGCAAACCGAAATCCCCATTTCATCGAAATCTATACCTAACAGTTTTCCGAGCCTTGGTACCACGAACTCTTCTGCCGGGCCCTTACAGGAGAACTCCCTTGGCGAAGACGATTTCTCCGCGTTTCGTATCTAGGTATCGTTCTAGGTCCTTAGTTGTCTTCTCATCCAATGCCAGTTTTGCTGTGGACGTGCCTACCGTGCTCTTTCCGTCCTCAGATTTTCGTAGGACAACTATACGGTAAGCGGAGAAACACTTATGATATGCGGCGAATGTGTCGTCAACAAAACCGTTTGCGGCTTCTTGGGCAACCCCGCTGCAATTACATTCCGTGGAATCGAGAAGTCGCGAAAGACAAGTCTCTGAATATGTGGATGCAAATGCGCTTCTGGCTCCTCAATTGCTAAGAACGTGTGACTGCGATCCCCAACCTGGACTTGCCGTTCCAATTCTAATGTTAGGAGCGTGAGGTACAGAAGATTGGCGGAACCAAGGCTTGCATCGCCCACGCCTCGCTGCCCATCATCGATGAATAGCCTTAGGGACCGTAATAGCCTATCTGGGTCGGCGGGGGAGAATCCAAGGTTTGTAGTAATCGCGTGTTTTTCGCCTACTTTTTCTCTCAAGCTATTTTGTATTTGTTCTGCAAGAGACTTGATCTCATCGATATCCGCAGACTCTTTTGTTGGCTGCAGTAACATCTTTGACTGCTTTTTCTAGAGTTTCTCGCTTCACGTTGGCAGCTACAGCCTGAGCAACGGGGCCAAGGGAGAATAACTCCAGCTTGCAAGATCCTCCTCTGCGTTTCTTAGCGCCGGCAATACTGAGAGCGGTATCCACTTTCTCGTTTCGTATCCTATTTGGTTTTCGGGCTGATCCGCACCATAAAGCAGGAACTCATAATCTGTTTCCTTTGTGGGTTCAGCTTCCAATTTTGGTTTAGGGCGAAATAGATATGTCGAGCCTTGAAACCATTGGTTCAGGTTGTATCAAATGCTCTGCGAGAATCGCCATCAAGTTTTCGTCATTCTCATAATCTGTGACATCAACGGATATTTGAATGTAGTCGCCTTTTGTTAATGGACGCGGTAATCCGTCCCAAAAATCTTCTAGCCTCAGTTGTCGCTCAAAATCTGACAACTTGGGATCCAAGACTAATCTCAAGGCATAAATGAGGTTCGATTTTCCGATCTTGTTTTCGCCCACTATGACGGCGCTGTCCTGCAAATCCAGTTCAAGCTCTTGGAAGTTTCGAAAGTTATGGATCTTTATGCGACTTATGTACATTGCTTCTACCCTTGTCTGCTTACCTCTATCTTTGGTTTAACTCATCGTTCATGCGGCTAGAAGGTCGGGCGGCTATTCATTGGTGCGCCTTGCCGCGCTGCCGAAGAGAGCTTCCTTCGCGGGCTTGTATTGAGTTTGAAGCCATGTTCTGTTCCCAGAAAAGATCTTCGTAAGGAACTGCTCTAATGGTTTTAGCTGTCGGATGTCAAAATTGATCCAGGGCGTGCCGGAGCCCATTGTTTGAATTGCCTGTCGCCCGGGTTGAGCAATTTGCCGGCGGATATCAATAGGTTCAATATCTTCTTCCCACCCAGCATACATTTTCTGTGGAGCATATGGCGCAGCATAAAACAACGCAATTCGAGTGCGTAATCCATCCAGGTAAAACTGCAGCTCAGGATTCTGGGCAGTCAATCGCTTATAAGTGAGCCACGCTTCTCGTTCTATTTGACCGATATACTCCGTAGGCACTTTCTAAATCATGGTTCGCCTTGCCGTTGCGGAATACTTGAATTCAGCAAAGAAAGTAAACAGGCCTGTGGCGTTTTCATCAGCAGGCGCTCCCAGCCTTTCGGTTCTGTCCGGCGCCCAGTTGGATAGCTGACACACCTATCAAAATAGAGACTATCGGGAAAATATCGAAGCAAGTCGGTTGTCGGAACCATAGAATTGTATAACTTGCGGTGTACCGCCTCCGCGTCATCACCAAATCTGTGCTCTATACCAGTCTCAATTCTGAAATATCGTTCCTCCGTCAATACATAACCGTTTACTGCTTGGATTAGTGATTGAGTAAGCGTATCGCGTGAAGAAAATCCGCCCGATGTCAATGTCTTCATCTCAAGGCTTCCTGGTTCAATCTTGCAGGATTTTTCTTGTCTTGCCCATAATCGCTTGGGGTAAAGCTGTGATCTTGCATGAAACAGCGGCCCTCTATGCCTACTTGCTGATGCAGCATTTCCCTCATGCCAGGCATGGAAGGCTGCGTCAGGGACAGAAACATTTTGGTTTCTACTTTACTTTTCGCCCTCTGTCCTGCATAAACTCATCGAGTTCACCCCAACTGATTTTGTATCCTTCTATGCACTACACACCAATAGTCTATACCTTTTAGGCCGGGCCGTTCATTTCTAGATAATTTCAAACTCAGATGCCCGTTCCTAGAAAGAGCCTCCTCCAGAGCAACGCTCTGGAGGAGGCTAGCGTCTTCTACGCCGTTACTTTTTCGTGCAATAGTTCCTTCAGCGTCAACCCCAGCCGTGTGATCCCCTCTCGGATCGTGTCCGGGTCGGAGTACGAGAAGTTCAGCCGCATCGTGTTCTTCCCGCCGCCCGTGGCATGGAACGCCGCGCCCGGCACGAAGGCCACCTTGCGCTGCAAGCGCCACCTTCAGCACGTCGGCCGCATCCATGTTCTCGGGCAGAACGCCCCATAGGAACATGCCGCCTAGCGGGCGCGTCCAGGTCACTTCGTGGGGGAACATCTCCTCCATCATCTCGAGCATCACGTCGCCGCCGTTCCTTGTAGACGGCACGGATGTATTTAGCGTGCTCGCTGAGGAAGCCGCCCTTGGAAACCTCATAGGCCACATATTGGTTGAAGGAAGCGGTATGCAGGTCGGCGGCCTGCTTGGTCATGACCAGTTTCGTGATCACCTGTTCGGGCGCGATCACCCAGGCCAGGCGCAAGCCGGGGGCCAGCAGCTTGGAGAACGTGCTCAGATAGATGACGTTTCCGCTGTAGCAGCCGCCATTGTGCCCGCGGTATTCGCCGTCCAGGCTGACGATGGTGGGGATGTTTACACCGTCATAGCGCAGCTGACCATACGGGTCGTCTTCGATGATCGGGACCCCGTACCGGTCCGCCAGCTCGATCAGTTTCTTGCGCCGCTCGAGGCTGAGTGTCACGCCGCTCGGGTTCTGGAAGTTGGGCAGCATATAGATAAATTTGGGCCCGATGCGCAGCGCAGCTTCCAGCTCATCGATGACCATGCCATCCTGGTCGGTGCGCACCGGGATGTACTGCGCGCCGTACGCGTTCCAGGCTTGCAGTGCGCCCAGGTAGGTGGGCCGCTCGACGACGATATAGTCGCCGCGGTTGATAAAGAGCCGGCCGACGAAGTCGAGCGCCTGCTGCGAGCCGGACGTGATCAGCACGTTGTCCGGGTTGATGTCGCCGATGTAGTGCGAGGCGTGCTCGGCGATCATCTCGCGCAGCGGACGATAGCCTTCGGTCGTGCTGTATTGCAGGGCCTGCGCGCCGTCCTTTTCCAAAACGGTGTTGCAGGCACGCTGGAATTCTTTCAGGGGGAATACGTCTGGAGCTGGGAGCCCGCCGGCGAACGAGATGATGTCCGGCTGTTCCGTGAACTTCAGCAGTTCCCGGATCACTGAGCTTCCCATGTTTTTCATGCGATGTGCGTAGCGATATTCCCAGGGTGTTGTCTGCATTCACGCTCCTTTGGATGGTTCTGGTTCTGACGTCGGTTTGGTTTCCCCATTTTCATCCCTCCCTATTTTCGTACTTTGAAAATGGGGAGGGGTAGGGGTGGGGCAAGGCCCCTAAAGAATATAAAAGGCCTGACCGGTATGGTGAACCCGTCAGGCCTTTATGGCTGATTCACGGCAAAGTATGCCGATAAAACATAAACCCAAAACCATTGTCATGGCATATTTATATTACACGGATTCGCCTCCCCGTGCAACGACGAATGCCCTACAAAACCGTTCAGAATGTCACATTAAATGGACGTAAATTGCCTTATTCCTGCGCCATTCCGCCCTCCCCTCGCTCGCCACCATTGACTGCGTACTGCTCACTGATTACTGGACACTGGTCACTGCTCACTTCTCCCCGTCCCCGCTCTGACAATACCCCGTTTTTGAGATCGCACGTTGTAGTGGCGGCTTCGCGACATCGTCCCCTTCAGGGGAAGCACCCCTCTGGGGTCAGCCGCTCCTCGCTCTTTCTCTTCTCCAGCATCTACTCTTCGTCTTTACTCCTCTGATTCTCCGCCCTCGACTCGATCCTCCCGCTAGCACCGGAGCATTCCGTTCTCTATCCCGCAGCCCGCATCGCCCGTTTGCAAGCTCTACGACTTCTTCACTGCGAACTGGTCACTGCTCACTTCTCCCCCGCCGTCAACTGCCAACTGCCAACTGTAAACCGCTCTTCCCCCCCAAACATTGTAGTACTAGTACAAGGGCGTACGCCGGCGTACAAACTCGCACATTGACTCTCGAACATCTGTTCTATATACTATCAGTAGATCTCTTCCGACCATTTTTCCCATTCCCCCTTGGAGCCCTTCGTGTACGTCGTGTTTAATTTCTCCGCTCTCTGCCTCCCGCCTCGACTGTCCTCAGAGCCTGTGTTCTTCCTCCAAGCGATTTCATCCTTCGAAGCGAACGCTTACTTCATTCGCCACTCTCAGCAACACACCATGCCTATCACCATTTTTCTTCCCATGATCTATTCTAACTCTATGTACTTCCCTCCCATGATCTATTCTCCATTCTCTATGTACTTCCCTCCTATGATCTATTCTCCATTCTCTATTCACTCTTCCCTCCCATTGTTCCCCGGAGGCGTTCTCCAGCCGGAGGCCGAAGGTGCAGGAGTTCTCCCTGCAAGGGTGTTCTTCCTGCATAGCTCTCTGTTCATACCAAAGTGTTCTTTGCGAAGCACGCTCTACTCGAAAAGAAGCGCTATTGTTCCTCATTGTTTTCTGCGAGAGCAAGGTGGTAAAAAGCCGGTTTTCGACCCCCATATATGGCAGGCCTACCCGTGCGCCGCGTCCCAATGTCCATATCTGGCCTCCATTGAACCTCCAAAAGGCCTCAAAATCGGCATTAATCAATGGAGAGGTGGTCGCGAAGGCAGCCACAAGCTGCCATTGCGCACCCCGCTCACGGGAAGCAGGGGTCGCCGTGAGCGTATCCGAAGCACATTCTTTTGCAGGCCCTGCTCCGCACTCCGGTTCCAAGGGGAACCGGAGAGTTGCGCCAGGCAGCTCTCGAAGACATCGTCCCCGATCTTGGGGATCCCGCACCGCGGGAAGCTGTCGTGGCAGCATCCTCTTCAAGCGTATCAGAACTTTCGACCTTCAGACTTTCGACGATCATCCGACGATCATCCGACTCCCCTCACGCCGCCGTCGCCCTCAAATTCAGGTTCGCCGCCACCAACGGCAGCACCCCCGCCGCGAACTCCTCCACCGGCTCAGGCTGCTTCGCATGACTCCACTGCAGCGCCAGCCCGTAGATCGCCCAACTGGCCGCCGTCGCCGCCGTCTCAGGCGCCACGTCCAGCTGCACCTGCTCCAGCCACTTCATCAGCAGCTCATGCATCACCGCCTTCACCTGCGTCTCCACCAGCAACTCGAACTGGGCCTGCGCCGGCTTGCAATGCGAGTTGCTGCTCCTGGTGAATTCGCACACTGCCACGATCAGGTTGCGCAGGTTGTCCAGCGTCAGGTGGCAGGCATGCAGCATGCGCTTATCGATCTCCTGCATGAACCCCTGCCGGATGCTGTGGTCGAGCAGCGCGTACTTGTCCGCAAAGTGGGCATAGAACGTGGCGCGGTTGACGCCGGCCCGCTCGGTGATGTCTTGCACGGTCACCGCCTGGAAGCCCTTCTGTTCGATGATCTCCATGAAGGACTGCTCCAACAGTTGCCGGGTGCGCTTCACTCGTGGGTCAAGCTTGTCTTGCGTTACTTGTTCAGGAAACATAATGGCTCCGAAACTCTTTTCACCGTCACAAATCCGAATCCTCTTAATAAGATCTCGGTTCTTTGGCGTTCTCTGCGACTTGGCGGTAGATCTTCTCTTCCCTACCAGCCGCAACCAACAATCCGGCTCCGCTGTCGCTTAGACGACAAAAGTCGCTTTTTAGTGGTTGCTCTCGGCAGGTAAGAATGGTAAATTATGCAACATCTGTTGTTTATACGACGGATGTAGCAAAGATACCATATCCGACCGATAAAGTCAAGGAGATAGACCGAAATGAACGTAACCATCATTGGATCAGGCAACATGGCGCGTGGGATTGGGACGCGCTTCCTAAGCGGCGGGCACAACGTAACCTATATGGATCGCCAGCCCGAGAAGGCCAAAGCCACCGCCACCGAGGTTTCCTCGAAGGCGAAGAACGGCGCAAAAGCCGAAGGGCTCGCTCTGGGCAGCCCCATCAAGGATGAGATCGTCATCCTCGCCATCCCCTACGGCGCGACCGGTGAGGTCATCGAGCGCCTCGGCAAGCAGCTCGACGGCAAGACCATCATCGACATCACCAACCCGCTCAACGCCACCTATAGCGGTCTGGCTGTTGCTCCCGGCACCTCCGGTGCTGAGGAGATCGCCAGGAAGCTGCCCTCTAATGCCACTGTGCTGAAGGCTTTCAATACCATCTTCGCAAAGACCCTGCTCTCCGGCAAAGTGGACGGCGAGCCGCTGGACGTATTCATCGCCGGCGATGCAAGCGAATCCAAGGCGAAGCTCACCCAACTGGTGGAGGACGGCGGACTGCGGGCGATCGACGCTGGCGGCCTGAACCGTGCCCAACAGCTTGAGTCCCTCGGTTTCCTCGGCATCAGCCTGCAGGACAAGATGGGCACCGGCTTCCAAAGCGCCTGGAAAATCCTGTCCTAAAGAATTCCATTCACGAAGGCGCGCGAAGCTTTACCCATCAACAGGAGCACCGGCGATAATCGCAGATCATTTTCCCTGTGTACGTGTATCCCTGTTTACATAATACTCACGAGTATCTCCGGTGAATAAAGAGAGGTCCAACAGGTATGGCAATGAATGTAATGGCTCCGGATAAGGAGTTTGAAAAGTTAGCATCCGATGATCAGATCGAGCGCACGGCAAAGGCGTTGGAAGCGAACGGCATCCATACGCTAATCGCCGAAACCGGTGAGGACGCCAAGCGCATGTTCTTCGAGCTTGTCCCCGACGGTTCCGAGGTCTTCCTCGGCGCCTCCGTCACCCTGGAGAAGCTGGGCATCAAGGACATCATCGATAAGTCCGGGCGTTTCAATGCCCTGCGGCCTAAGATACTCGCCATGGACCGTCAGACGCAGGGCCGCGAGATACGCAAGCTGGGCGGTGCGCCGGACTATGCGGCTGGCAGCGTCCACGCGGTGACGCTGGACGGACAGGTAATGATCGCCTCGAAGACGGGCAGCCAGCTTGGCCCCTATGCCATCGGCGCCGGGAAGGTGATCTGGGTGGTCGGCGCGCAGAAGCTCGTCGAGGACCTGGCAGAGGGCGTCAAGCGCATCTACGAATACTGCGTGCCGCTCGAAGAGGTCCACATGCAGGAGCTCCATCACACCGGCACCGCGCCCAACAAGATCCTGATCCTCAACGGCGAGATCCGCCCGGACCGCATTACCATGATTATTGTGAAGGAAGAGCTCGGCTTTTAATGGCGTCAATTACGTAGCCGTTGCACAATGAACGTTGCAACGTCAAACGTTAGCGCTCGAGGTTATAACGGCGGTCCTTAAGGTCTGCCTAATCAAAGTCAACAAACATGTCATGCTGAGCATATTCTCGAGCATGCATGTTTTGTTGGCGGTTCCAAAGGAAGGTACTTGCTATGAAGATCGTATGGAACGTGGTCAGTGTCCTGCTGATCCTGGCGGGTGGCGTCTGGTTTTTGCAGGGCGTCGACATCCTGCCCGGCAGCTATATGAGTGGTCAATCCCAATGGGCTATCTACGGTGGCTTGGCGATCCTGTTGGGCGCCGGCCTGCTGTTAGACGTTAACCGCCACGCAGCCTCCGGCCCGAGAGAGTAGCGCATGTCTTCCAGCGCTGCCATCAACGATGCCTGCACACCCAATATCAGCCTGGCAGAGCGGCGCAAGCGGCTCCTCAGCGCCATAGTGGCGTTCGCCATTGCCCTCATCATCTTGACCGCGCTGATCGCCACGGGCGCGAGTCGCTGGTGGCGGCTGGCGCTCTATCCTATCTTCGCGGCCTCCACCGTCGGCTTCTTCCAGTGGCGCGATAAGACCTGAGTGGGCCTCGCAGCGCGAGGTTCGCGGAAGCTATCTGAAGGAAGCGAAGAGCTGATCGAGAACCCTGCAGAATTGGCGCAAGTTCGGACACAGGCCCGCCTCGTGAACATGAAGGCCCTGCTCACTGCCATCCCGCTGACCGTGCTCGCGGTCCTGCTGCCGATGCTTTGATAATACCTTTACCAGGAAGTTTAATTATTATGATCGATGAGGAGAATAGAAAATGACCCTGCCAACTCAATCTCGCTCAAGGGCCGAGATCAGTATTGACCCCGGCACCCGCATCGGCTACGTAAGTCTGACCGTTGCCAACCTGGACCGCCAGGTGGAGTTCTATCAGAAGGTGATCGGGCTCCAGTTGCTTCAGCGTGACGCTGTCACCGCCAGCCTGGGTACCTCCCAGGCCGAGCTGTTGCGCCTGACAGAGGTCAAGGGCGCGGGCAGGGTGCGCGGCACTACTGGGCTTTATCACTTGGCCATTCTGCTCCCGAACCGGCGCGAGCTGGCGCTGGCGATTGCGCGCTTGTTCGCCTTGCAAGTCCGCAACTATCCCACCGATCACATCATGACCAAGACCACGTACCTGGACGACGCCGAGGGCAATGGCATCGAGCTCTATGCCGAGTCGCCCGAAGATGGCTCGTGGAGCATGGCAGACGGGCAATACATCACCCGCCGCGGCAGACGGCTCGCTCAGCGACGGTCGTGAGGCGCTGGACGTGGATGCGCTGTTCAAGCTCCTGAAGCCCGACGACCGGCTCGATGTACCGATGCCGCCTGAGACGCGCGTGGGGCACGTGCATCTGCACATCCGCAACCTCGAGGAGGCCGTGGATTTTTATCACCGCGTCGATCGGCTTCGACGTGATGGGCGTGGCAAAGCCGTTTCGCATGGCGTTCGTGTCGGCTGGCGGATATCACCATCACATCGGACTCAATACCTGGCAGGGTGAAGGCGCGGCCCCTGCGCCAGACGGCTCCGTTGGCCTGCGCTACTTCAACGTGGTGGTGCCGGATCAGGCCGAGTTGGAACGCGTCATCGAACGCATCCGCGACGCCGCTGTGCCCATGGAGCAAACAGAAGCCGGCTTGCTGGTGCACGACCCGTCGCAGAACGGTGTCATTATCAGCGCCCGTACGGAATAACCGATCCCCAACTTTATCGGGCCTCATAAGCAGATTGATCGAATGGAAAGTGGAACAGCATGGCAGAACCGTTGATGTTGGTCGCACGTCTGCATGATTACGCGGGTCCGGAGGGGCTCGTGCTTGAACAGGTGCCGCGGCCAAAGCCGGCCGTGGGCCAGGTCCTTATCCGTGTTAAAGCCGCGGGCGTGAACCCGGCGGATTGGAAGATCGGCGGGGGCGCTTTTAAGCAGTATGCGCCACTCCAATTCCCCTGGACGCCCGGCCTGGAAGTAGCCGGGGTGATCGAGGCCGTTGGGCCGGATGTCTCCGGGTTTCGCAAGGGGCAGGAGGTCTATGGGGCCGTCTCCGGCGGATATGCGGAGTACGTCCTGGCGAAGGCGGAGGACATCCAACCGAAGCCGGCGAACCTGACCTTCGAAGAAGCCGCCTCAGTGCCAGTGGGCGCGCTTACCTCGTGGGGCGCGATCACGGCAGCGAATATCAAGCCAGATCAGCATGTCCTGGTTCACGGCGGTGCCGGCGGGGTCGGCGGCTACGCTGTCCAACTGGCGCGCTGGAAGGGCGCCCACGTCAGCGCAACCGCCTCGGCCGCGAACCTGGATTTCGTCCGTTCGCTCGGCGCCGAGTTTGCCATAGACTACAATGCCGCGCCCTTCGAAACCGTGGTGCACGATCTCGATGCCGTACTGGATACCGTCGGAGGCGATCTTGCACAGCGCTCCTTCAAAGTATTGCGACCGGATGGGATCTATGTGACCATAGCAGGCCGGCTGCCCGAGGGCGCCGGGAAGGCCGAAGGTGTGCGTGCCATGGGCGCAGGCCGTGCCGCGACCGATAACTTGCGCCGCATTTCGGAGCTGCTCCAGTCGAAGAAAATCCATCCGACCCCCGGGAAGATCTTTGCGTTGAGCGAGGCGCGGCAGGCGCAGGAGCTCAGCCAAACAGGCCACGGGCGCGGGCGGATCATACTCAGGATGGCGGAAGACTAGGAGGTTTGGACACGCCCCACTGAACTCCTTGCGTGCAAATTGATCGTACAGGAAGGACCGGCATGGTTTGATATCAGGCCGGTCCTTTTTGGCTGTGGGCTTGACAAAAGGTGGGAAAAGACTAAAATCCTTCCGCTTTGAAAATATACCAATATGGAAGAAAATAATGGCAAAGCCTGAACAGAGCGCGGAACTCTTCATGGAAGTCCTCCAGCGTTTCATGCGACTGCGTCCGAAACTGGTCTTCCAGGACGCGAGCATAGCGACCATCAGAAAGCAAATACAGGAACTGAAAGAGAGTGGGGGAGGAAGTCATGAAGACCATATCTTCCTGTTCCGCATCCTCGATATCCTGGTGCACAGCGAAACGCCGCCCACAATGGGCGAGTTGAGCGCCGAGCTGGAAATCCCGCTTAGCTCTGCCACGCGGATGGCCGACGGACTGGTGCGCGCGAATTTTGTGGAACGATGCGATGATCCGCACGATCGTCGCATCGTGCGCCTGTGCATTACCAGGCCTGGGCGGCAGTTCATCGAGATGGCTGCCACTTACATGAAAGGCCGCATCCAGCAGATCCTCAACCGCTTTACGGCCGACGAGCAGGCGCAGCTTTTGCGGCTTATGAATAAGTTGATCGATTCGATCCAGGCAGAGCAGGAACAAGCTGGCTGACACATTTATGGGGCCCATTACCTGCAGGGTAGGGCAGGCCTTGATGGCGCCATTGCATGCAGAAGAAATCACAGTTCAGATCTTGGAGCATCGAAAATGAGACGCTTTAGGGCATTGATCAAAAAAGAGATCACGCACATGGTGCGCGACCCGCGCACGCTGATATTCATATTCATTATGCCGATCCTGCAACTGGTCCTTCTGGGGTATGCCAACAGCACCGATGTGAAGAACGTCCCAACGGTGATATTCAACCAGGATAATACCCAGTCGAGCCGGTCGCTCCTGGACTCCTTCTACGCTACCGGCTATTTCTCCTTCGACTATTCGGTGTATAGCCAGGCCGAGCTGGACACAATGATCGCGAGTGGAAAGGCTAAGGTTGGCATCGTGATCCCGCCCGACTACAGCATGCGCCTGGCATCCGGAGAAAGCTCCTCGGTTCTGGTGTTGATCGATGGGTCCGACCCAACCATAGCAAGTGCGGTGCTGTCGGCTTCGCAACTGGCAGGGCAGGCGCATGGCGTCAACATCCGCACGCAGCAACTTCAGTTGACCGGCGCACAGCAGGCCGGGGCCGGCCCCGTGGATGTCCGTACACGCGTGCTCTATAACCCCGATCTGCTCGGCAGCTACAACATCGTGCCGGGCCTGATCGCCATCATCCTGTTCCAGACCGCAACCAGCCTCACGGCCCTGGCGATCGTACGCGAGCGTGAACGGGGCACCATCGAGCAGCTGATCGTGACGCCGATCCGAAGCTGGGAATTGATCCTGGCCAAGATCATTCCGTATATCATCGTATCCTTCGCAGATACGATCTTGATCCTGGTGGTTGGAACCATTTTGTTTGGCGTGCCGATACGAGGCAGCATCATACTGCTGTTCGCGCTAACTGGCTTATATTTATTGCCTACCCTGGGGTATGGACTCCTGATTTCCACCATCGCACAGACACAGCAGCAGGCGCAGCTCATGATCATGCCTCTTATGCTGCCGGCCTTCATGCTCTCAGGCTACATCTTTCCGATCTCGTCCCTGCCTGTGGTCCTACAGGCGGTGGGAGACCTGCTGCCTACAACGTATTTTATCTACGTGATGAGGGCAGTGGTAGTGAAAGGCGTGGGCCTGGAGTTGATCTTGCCTCAGACGATCGCACTAGCCGTTTTCGCGGTCGCCCTTTTGGGACTGGCAGCCTGGCGCTTCCGCAAGAGCCTCGACTAATTCCGTGCCTTCCATCTGCTCTTGCTTTGCGAGCGACGCGGTGAGAGCGGGATAGTCATTTTTCATTTCAATAAGGAGCATCTCATGTTCAAAAGAAGACCTACAACATTGATCATCATATTGATCGTCCTGGTGGTGGTGATCGGCGGGTATTACGGCGTGCGGGCATTGGCAGGCGGGAGCAACGGAGCGCTGAAAGCCTCCGGCACGATCGAAGCCACCACCGTCAACGTCTCCCCCGAGCTGGCCGGCAAGGTCCAGCAGGTGCTGGTCGAGGAAGGCCAGAGCCGTCAAACTCGGCCAACCGCTCTTCCAACTGGACAGTACCCTGCTGAAGACCCAGCGGGAGGCCGCCGCCGCCGGGCTGCAGGTGGCCCAGACCGCCGCCCTCACCACCCAGGCAGCTTACGCCTCCGCCCAGGCCCAGTACACCATGGCCGAGAACGCCGCCCGCTCGCAGGCGCGTCCCGACCCGGCTGGCGGACTGGACCGGCAAGACCCCCGATTACTTCAACCAGCCGAAATGGTACTTCACCCAGGACGAGCAGATCGCCGCCTCCCAGGCGGAAGTGAGCGCTTCGCAGGCAGCCCTGACCGCCAGGGAGAACAACCTGGCGAGTGTGGTGGGCGACCTGCACAATGCCGACTTTGTGGCGGCGGAGAAGCGGCTGTCCAACGCCCGGCTGAGCTACCTGGTGGCCTTGCAGGTGCAGGCGGAAGGGCAGGCGGTCGGGCAGGGCAAGGCGCCGGACGAGCTGGATCTGCAGCGGCTGAACATCACCATTCCGCCGCAGGCGCCGGGCTACCGGGTGCGCATCCACGTCTCGCAGAACATGCCCAACCAGGAGTTGCTCTACGATGCTTCGCAGACGGCCTACGATGCGGCTTCCACCGAGCTGAGTGCGGCGCAGGTGGCCTACAACCAGCTGCTGACGAGTGCTTCGGCGCAGGCGGTGCTCAAGGCGCGGGCGGCTCTGGCGGTGGCGCAGGAGCGGGTGCAGGTGGCGCAGGAGAAGCTGAGCGCCCTGCAGACGGGCATGGCAATCGCCGCAGGTGGCAGGGGCGGCGGCGGTGCTGGAGCAGGCGAAGAGTGCGGCGCAGCAGGCGCAGGATGCGGTCGGGCAGGCGCAGGCCAACCTGGCGCTGCTGGAGGCGCAGTTGGCCAAGCTGCAGGTGGCCTCGCCCATGGACGGGGTGATCCTGACGCGCAACATCGAGCCGGGGGAGTATGTGCAGCCGGGGGCGGCGGCCTTGTCGATGGGGGATCTGCGGCAGCTGACGATCACGGTGTATGTGCCGGAAGACCGCTACGGGCAGATCCATCTGGGGCAGGCGGCGGTGGTGAGCGTGGACTCGTTTGCGGGGGTGAAGTTCGAAGCGCAGGTGACGACCATCTCGGACCAGGCGGAGTTCACGCCGCGGAATGTGCAGACGGTGGAGGGGCGATCGAGCACGGTGTATGCGATCAAGCTGAGTGTGACGGATCCGCAGGGCAAGCTCAAGCCGGGCATGCCCGCCGATGTCATCTTCGAGCGTTGAGGCCGTCGAACGTGCAACGCATGACGTTCAGCAAGGTATTTTATGAATGATGATCTATTGATCGACGTCAATAACCTGTCCAGGTCGTTCGGCGAAAACCGCGCGGTGGACGGGCTGGACCTACAGGTGCGGGCCGGCGAGATGATCGGCCTGGTGGGGCCTGACGGCGCCGGCAAGACCACGGCGATGCGCCTGCTGTGCGGTGCGCTGCGTCCCACGAGCGGGTCGATGCGTATCGCAGGATACAGCCTGCCCGCGGAAGTGGAGAAGGCCCGCGAAGAGATCGGTTACCTGGCGCAGCGCTTCAGCCTGTATGGCGACCTGACCGTAAAAGAGAACCTCAACTTCTTCGGCGAGGTCTTCGACATGGAAGATGCCGAGCGTGAGGAGAGGTCGAAGGACCTGCTGCGCTTTGCCGGGCTGGAGGAATTTGCAAACCGGCCCGCGGCGGCTCTCTCGGGTGGAATGCAGAAGAAGCTCGGGCTGGCCTGCGCCCTGGTGCACCGTCCCAAGGTGCTGCTTCTGGATGAGCCAACAGGCGGAGTGGATCCGGTCGCGCGGCAGGAATTCTGGCAGCTATTGATCGGGCTGCTGCGAGGCGGTTCTGCCGTATTGGTCAGCACGCCGTACATGGATGAGGCCATGCGCTTCAACCGCGTGATCTTCATGAACCATGGGCGGGCGTTGAAGCAGGGCGCGCCGCGCGCCCTGATCGCCAGCCTGGAGGGCAATATCCTCGAGCTCGCCGCCGAGCCGCAAATGGCCGCGCGCGATATCGCCCTCAAGGATCCTGACGTGGAAGATGTGCATTCCTTCGGCGGATACCTGCACCTGCGCGTCCATTCTCCCGATGCCGTGATCGCACGCCTGCCGGGCCAATTGCAGGCAGCGGGAGTTACGATGAAGCATCTGATGCCGGTTGCGCCAACCCTGGAGGACGTATT
>CAWDUZ010000017.1:0-182483 GCA_963805515.1 uncultured Chloroflexia bacterium
ACCGGCTCATTTCTTCAAGCGGGTCGATGCCGCGGATCATGAACGGCTTGAAATGGATCGTCCATTCCAACGCATCCACCTCGGTCACCAGCGCATCGGCCAGCACGATGTCATCGTGGATCAGCTCCCCGTTCTCGTCGCGCGTCCCCTCCGGCACTCCCCATCGCATCGTTTTGCGCGGGCCGGTCAGTACCTCGGCCTGGCACATCGCATATTGCATGGATACCTGATCGCTGAGGGTCGAAGACATAGTACCCGTACTTATCTCGGGGTATCCCGCTCGCAGCGGGGCCGAGGGCTGACAGCAATCCCTAAATCTCCCGGTCTCGATCAGGCTGATGAAGCGGTAGCCGATCTCGCTCTTCTTTTCGGCGCTGAACTTCACCGGGATCACCTTCGTCGGCGCGGCCTTCTCCAGCATGGCCCACAGCCCTTCGCCTACACCGGTTGCGTCGATCACGATGTGCTGCGGCCTCCACTGGTCCATCAGCGCCTTCAGCTTGCCGAAGACCACCAGGTGGTTGAGCCCGGTCCACTGCATACGCTGAACCACGCGATAGGTGGGGGCCTGCAGGGTTGGCAGAGTCGACAGGTCAACATCCACAATCGACAGCGTCGTAGAATCGCGGCCTGCGTTGGAAAGCTCCGGCAGGTCATGAAGCGCCGACTCATGAAGGCTTCCCACACGCGCCCGCGCTTCATCCTGCCCCGCCACGTCGATACAGAATACGTACGTGTGGCCTTCGATCCTTGACGTTTGACCTTTTTGGTCGCTTCCCATCAGCGCCCGCCGAGCGGCGTTGAACATCCCAGTCTCCGCGTCGATCTCCTCGTTGAAGTATTGCGTCTTGACCAGCGGATGCTGCCGCCCGTGCGCGCGCACGATGGCATCCACATGCGCGCCGTACCACGGTGCAGCCCGGCGGACCGTGTCGGCATTCACCGTGAACACGCGCTTGCGCCCGTCGTCCTTCTCTGCCTGCAGCGCGGCGCGCATCTCCTGTGCCAGCAGGGTTCTGGAGGTCCAGGCGGTGCCTGCCAGGATGCGCGTCGCATTCATGCTGGCTGCCATCGGCTCGAACTTTTGATGATAGACCTGCGGCGAAATGTCTTGCGCTTCATTGACGATCAGCAGCAGCGAGGCGGTCGCACCTGTGACGTTCGCACTCGGCTCGCCGGAGAGGAAGCTGATGCGCGCCTGCCCGAGGAGGCGCATGAAGCCGCCCTGCGCACGCCATGCGCCGTGTGTCAGGTTGTTGGCTTGCAGCGCGGCATCGAAGCGCTGCAGGGCTGTTACGGTCTGCGGCTTATACGTGGGGTTGACTGCCACGATGCCGACCGGCAGAAGAGAGTACAGGTCAGCCAGGTAGATCATCAGGTCCGACAGGAATTCATCCTTGCCGGATTGGCGCGGGAACATCAGTACGATCGTATCGCCGAGATGGTTTTCAATCGAACTCCAGCACCCGCTTCAGCGGATCGGCTTGATAGGTGCGCAGCTTTATACCTAAAGTCTCCCAGATGTACTTCACTGGATCCGCCAGCACGTCAGCAACGTGAAGATGGAGGTCTCTCCCGGCGGGAGAACGGCGCGCGGCATCCCGACGACGCCTGCCATCCCGTTGAAGCTCCTTATGCGCCTGATAGTAGTCCCGGTCATGCTCGGTAATATGCTCGCGATGCGCCTGTTTCCAGGCGAAAGATCGCGCCGACACCTGCTCGCGATGGGCGACGTAATGGGCCCTGCCCCGGGCGAGAATGGCCTCGTGATGCGACCAATAATTGCGGTGGTCCGCGGCGGCTTTCGCCTTACGCTGGTCCGGATCTAGTGCGCGACGAGTTTTAGTCATGTCCGTCCGCCTTGCCGGGCGAAGAGGGCTCCAATGGCTTTGTTTTGCGCGCGGCCTTCGCCGAGCCGGCCTGTTTTCGCCTGGGCGCAGGCGGCTCTCTGTCATCCGGCGCTGCCGAAGATTGAGGCGGCTGGAAGTAGTCAAAGACATGCCGGCGCTCTCGGCCTAACATCTTGCCGCGTTCGATCTCCTCGCGGTATTCGGTCAGGTCGCCTTTGAGCATGTTGTGCACGCGCACGTACGAGAGCAGCTTCTCCATGGTCTGGTTGAGCAGCTTCAGAGTGTTGCGCGTGTCCTCGGTGAGGCCCTGGCTGCTGCCCGCCGCCAGGCCGTTGTTCTCCAGGATCTCGCCCATCCGGGCAATGAGGGCGCGCTGGTAGCCGATCTCCCCTTCGATATTGAGGACCGGCACTGCGCCGATCATTTCTATTTCCTCCCTGGTGAGACGCCGCGCGTACAGTCCGTGCTTGAGCGCATTTTTGTAACCACTTTTCGGCATGGATAGGGTGCCCTTTCATCACGGGAGGTCGCCGTTAACCGGGATGTCCTATTTCGAGATCCTGTGGTTGCGAGTCCTTGCAATGATTGTATAGAACATATGTTCCATAGTCAAGCCGCGAGTTTGTACGCCCTTGTACGCCCTTGTATTAGTACTACAATGTTTTGTCGAAGGGCCGCTTTTTGCCCGCAGATATGATCCCCGCCTTTGGGGACCATCCCCGCCTTTGGGGACCCCGCCTGGCGGGGGGAAAAAGGGGAGGCGGGAATCGGGATTCGTCACCCCCGCATGGTGCTGCGCTCTCGAAGCAGGGCGGGTTCTATTCCCTGAAGTCTGTATCCAAATTCATACGAGTCCCCACTGCCCTGAGACCGATTCTAATGGTCGTTCCTCAAATAATGCTTCGTGCCTCGTGTCCGAGGCTCTAAGGCTTCAAGACCGCAAATAGATATGGATGGTCCGACGCCGGATTGACCACGTAATCCGAGTCGAGCACCGCGGTTCCGGGCGACACGAATAACTGGTCGATGCGCCCGTCCGAACCCAGGCCCGGAATATCCCTGCCGCCGGGCCAGCGCAGCAGCCAGGCATCTGCTAGCGTTGCCGTCGCCAGCGCATACTGTGGCGTGGATGGGTTGAAATTGAAGTCGCCCATCAGGACGACGTTCTTAAGGCCCTCCGTGCGCTTCAAAACCGCCTGCAGCTGCACGAGCTCCCCGTTGTTTCCGAGATGCGTCACGAACACATTATAGGTCTTGTCTTTGATGATGATCTGCGCTTCGATGGTAGCGGTCTGTTCTCCAATGGAGTACATGAAGAACGTATGAGGATTCTGAATCGGATATTTCGAGAGCAGCGCTATGCCGAAAGTGCCGGTTGTGGTGGTGGGACCATAGTATGAGTACATGCGCAGGTTATCGGCGAAGAAACGCACAGCGTCCACATTCCCGTTTGCTACACGCGCCGTATCAGAACTCCTGCAAGCCCAGCAGGTCAGGCGCGACCTGCCGGATAACCGCCAACTGCCCGGGCAGGTTTGTATTCCCAACCTTGTCGAAGCCCTGCTGGATGTTGTATGTCATGATCCGCAACTGATCGCTGGAAGGAGGCGAATAGGTCGGCTTACCGATCCGACCCGCAGCGCCAATGGCCAGGATTGCCAGCACACCGATTACGGCCGTTATCAACCGGCCAGATATGGCTGAGGGTGCAAGCTGTTGTTCCGGCTCTTGATCCTTCGGCCAGCGAAGCAGCAATACCGGCAGGCCAAGTCCCAACCCTGCCAGAAAATAGACCAACCAGAAGCGGTCGCGAAATAGCGGGCCGACAATTGGTGCGTAGTCATATATCGTCGTGAATACGTGAAAGAACACCATGACGAGGATGAAGATGGCAGCAACCGCAAACCCGCCTCCCAACTGCCGGACCGACGGGCCGTCTTCCGAGAGCTGCCGTGCGAAGAGCGTGAAATCAATGGACATCACGGGGGAAAGAATCAGCATCAGGAAGAACGGCAGTACCGCCCAGGGAGAGACCATCGGCGCATCGATGGGGTAGGCGTTTGCATTTGCCGGGAATGCAATCTGATGCGGCAGGATCGTCAGGACCAACATGGCGATGAATAGGGCATTCCAGCCTTTGACGACGCGGGCCGACCAAAAGGGCGAGTGATCGCTGCCCCATTGCCGCGAGCTCATCAGGAACGCAAAGGTCGTGAACGTCACTCCGAGAACCGCAATGGTTGCCGCATAGGAATATCCTGTCCAGCGGGCGATCACCGTAGGGCTCATGAAACCGAAATACAGCATCAGAGTAACCGATGCCAGCCCGATGCAGAGCCCTACGATATGGCCAGTGGATGCCCGAGAACTCTCCGGGAGTTCTCTGCGTAGGTGAGATTTCATTTCTATCTGCGCCAGATGCAAATGCATGTGATCTCCATATCAGCCAGCCGGCCAGCAGCGCGAGCGCCCACGCCAGGAGCTGATAAGCGCCGGACTCGGATAGGTCGAGGCTGGAATTGGCAGTTCGCAGGAAGATCGAAAGCGAGACTGCCACGAGCAAGGACGTGCCGAGCCAGGGGGACTTCGGAAGTCCGTACCGGCGGCTTGAGGCCAGCAACGTTGGGAAGAGCAGCATAAAGGCGCCGACACTTATCCCACACGCCACCAGCTTTCCGCCCGGATCCAGCAGCGGCTCGGCGAGCCGGCCAAGAATCGCCACTGCCGCCAAGGCGATGATCCACATCCGTGATGGCGGCTTGCGAAGAGCAAGCAGAACGAGCGGCGTGAATAGGAGCAGGATGGCCGCAAGCTGGATCGTGAAGGCCGTAACCAGCAGCCCGAACGCGTATATGGATTGAATGAAGTCCGAGAGAACCTGCAGGAAGAATAAGAATAGGATGGCAAAGAGCAATGTATCCGGCGTCTTGCTTTCCCTCATATCAGCCTCCCGATAGAATTTTCGCCGATTCTCGATGAACGCCCGCCCGAGGCGATTTGCGGTTTATCCGTAGCCTATCCCGCCTCGCACTCACAAACCATGACCTGGCCGAGGTTGAGCACATATCGCCCACCACTGAGACCGTCACCTTCAATAACTCGCGGCAGTCTCGGGCCACTACCTGCGTTGGGAGTTCCAAGTCTCGGACTTCGTTCGAGCCGATATTTTACGCTTCCGCGGTTCGAGTATTGTACCGCGCTGGACCCTTTGGGTTGCCCGGATGTTAGTACGAGCTCGGTCCAGGACATGGGCCAGTAGGGCGCAACTCCTTGAAACCTATCAGTCTAATAGCTTCCGTTACTGCGGGAAGAACCGAAGGTTACAAACGATACTTGTAATAGATGCGGGAGAGGCGGATAATGGCGGTGATGCATTCTGCAGCCAGCTAAAAGGGAGAAAGCTATGAAAACCGGCCCCAAATCTCAACGGAATAATCTTGTGACGTCGCTTGCGCTTGCCTTGATGGCGGCGCTGTTGGCCGTCAGCGGCGCGCTAGCCGCCAACGGAACTCTGGACCCGACCTTTGGGACCAATGGGCTCGTCTTCGCCGGAATCGGCGGCAGCGCCACTGCGGTCCATCGCATTGCGATGTCGACCGATCAGAGCAAGATCTATGCCCTGGGGACCACGGCGGTGGGCGGCGTGCAAAAGCCTGTCATCGCGCGCTACACGAGCGGGGGCAGCCTGGACAGCAGCTACGGCAGCGGCGGGCAAGTGATCATCGGGAACGGCAACTTCGGCGCCTGCGGCTTTGCCGTCCAGCCAGATCGAAAAGTGGTCGTGGGAGGATCGACCGGCGAGAAAAATTTCACGCTGTTCCGCTATTTGCCCAACACGGGAACCCTGGATAATACATTTGGCACGAACGGGGTCGCGACCCTGACTATAGACAGCGATTTTCGGATCTCGTGCAATACAATGGCCCTCCAGCCGGATCACAAGATCGTCCTGTTTGGTTATGAGATCACGTCACAAAGCAATCACACCGATTTTTTTGTTTTGCGTTCCAACGCAGACGGCACACTGGATGATACATTCGTTGGGAATGGTTTCAAATCATAGATCAGTCCGATTTCCTGACCAGCCAATTTAACTACGGCCAGGCGGTTGCATTCCAATCGGATGGCAAGATTATTCTGGCGGGGGGAATGCAGGACTCTGATGATCGCAATCGCAGATCTCCCTGGCTCGTAAAAACATCGACGGATCAATGGACAAATCCTTTGGCACAAATGGGAACGGAACCGTCATCGCTGCTGTCCCCAACTTTTTTGTTCACAAGACTTCGCTTGTCATCCAGCCGGACGGCAAGCTGGTAGTGGCAGGAACTACGAGTGATCCATATAATGCTCCTGATGATCTGGCCCTTGCGCGCTTCAATACGAACGGGAGCCTGGATACTTCTTTCGGAGCCACCGGGATCGTCATTACCGACCTGGGCAACAATGAAGTGACCGGCGATGTGGTGCTTCAAAAGGACGGCAAGATCGTCGTCGTGGGCACAAGCACTGCCGGCACGACCTCGCATTTCCTGCTGGCGCGCTACAACACGAACGGCTTGCTCGACACCGCCTTCGGCACCAACGGGAAAGTGATCAGTGACTTCGGCACCGGCGCTGAAGCCGCCGAGGATGCCCTGCTGCAAGCCGATGGCAAGCTCCTGGCCGGCGGCACCAGCAATCCCAGCAACATGGTGCTGGCCCGCTACGATGTGGGCAGCACCGGCGCCACGCCCGTCACAAAGACCTTCTCTTCGGCGGGCGTGCATGACGGCTGGATATTGGAATCGAGCGAACTGAGCAACACCGGCGGCACGCTCAATGCGCCGGCCACCACCTTCAACGCCGGCGACGAAACCCGAGACCGGCAATATCGCAGCATCCTGAGCTTCCAGACTGCCTCCATTCCAGATACGGCGGTGATCTCGTCGGTGCAGTTGCAGATCCGCAAGCAAGGCACGGTGGGCGTGGATCCGTTCACGACGCACGGGCCTCTGCTGGCGGAGATCCGCCAGGGTGCATTCAGCGTGAACGCCGCTCTGCAACTGGTTGATTTTGCGGCGCCGGCGAGCCCGGGGACGGCGGATGTGTTCGCGCCGCTGCCGTTGAGCTGGTACGGGGCGACGCTGGCGGATGCGAACCTGGTGCGCATCAACAAGATGGGGGTCACGCAATTCCGGGTGCGCTTCACGAAGGATGACGATGATGATATGAAGGCGGATTACGCCAAGTTCTTCTCGGGCAATGCGGCGTTGAGCGCCAATTGGCCGAAGCTGGTGGTCACGTATTACCTGCCCTAGGAAACAGGAGCATCAGGAACCAAAAGAGATGGCGAACAATCCGCCATCTCTTTGTGGTTAACGGATGTTCGCACTGTCCCGCCCCGCTGCGCGGGATCTTCGAAAGGTTTGAGCCGCTCAACAAGGTTTTCAAGGGAACCTTTGGGAAGTTCTGCATAAGGTGAGTGTGTAATCCTGACATATCCTTGCCTTAAACCGCCGTGACTGCACGAACAAACGCCTGCAAGCTATCTCAAAAATAAATCTCGCCGTTACGAGGAGGGTTTTTGCCGACGATCGCCAAGCACCTGTAAGGAAGCAATCCCTAACTTGGCCTGCAAGGTATTTTTGAGACTTCTTCTATGACGCGCCGTACGCCTTAGGTTTCAACAGACCTTGCTTAGAACATGAGGAATACGAAGGTTACAAACGTTACTTGCAATCTGGGCCGGCAAGTCAGACAATAATGGTGATGCATTTTGCATCCAATTGGAAGGTGGAAAAACAATGAAAACGACCGCAAAACTCCAAACGAATAGTCTGAAGACATCGCTCGCACTAGCTTTTATCGCGGCGCTGTTTGCTGTAAGCGGAGCACGGGCCGCCAACGGATCTCTCGACCCAAAGTTCGGCACGAACGGTTTTGTGGTCACCGATCTCGGCAGTAATTCCGATAGCGGCCATCGTATCGCTCTTTCTCCAGACGGAAGCAGGATCTTCGCGCTGGGATCCGCTCGTGAGACCATAACCTATAGACCCGTTATCGCACGCTATACCAGTAATGGCAGCCTGGATAACGGCTATGGAACAAACGGCAAGTTCACGGTTGGAAACGACTCTTCATATCCCTGTGACTTTGCCTTTGACTCGGATGGGAAGATGGTATTGGCGATGGGATCGCCGAACGGTCTTGCTGTTGCCCGCTACCTGAGCGACGGAGTAACCCTGGACAATACCTTTGGTACAAGCGGGATCGCAATGCTTTCCGATAACTACGAAGTCACGTACCATTGTGATGACATCGGCATCCAGGCCGATCACAAAATCGTCATCGTTGGCTTTGAGACTTTGTATGATGGCCAGCACATTTATGGTTTTGTGGCGCGCTTCAACCAGGATGGCACAAAGGATTTCGAAGATTTTTACGGCGATTGGAATTTCCCGGACGCGTTCTACATGAGGAACGCCACGGTGGCCTTTCAGCCGGATGGCAAAATGGTCATGTCGGTGGGAATCATGCCCGACGATGGCGATGAACAAATTGGCCTCGCCCGTTTCAATACGGATCTCTCGCTGGACACCAGCTTCGGCACGAACGGCAAGGGGAATGTGATGGTCCCTGCTCTCTCTTTTGACAGCTATAAGAGCTCCCTTGCCATCCAACCAGACGGCAAGTACGTTGTGGCAGGGACAAAGAGAGCCGCCCACAACAGCCCCAACGAAAACCTGGTCGTTGCCCGCTTCAATACCAACGGATCGCTGGACTCTTCTTTTGGTGGAACCGAAATCGTCAGTCCCGATTTCGGGGACAATGAGCAGGCCAACGATGTCGTCCTTCAAAAAGATGGCAAGATCGCAGTGGTTGGGAGAAGTTACAACGAGACAACCTCCCACTTCCTGCTGGCTCGCTATAACATCAACGGCTCGCTCGATACGGCGTTCGGGGTGAACGGCAAGGTGATCAGTGACTTCGGCAGCGATGTCGAATCTGGCAATGATGCCGTCTTGCAACCAGACGGCAAGCTTCTCATTGTCGGCACGAGCAATAGCAACCTGGCAATCGCACGTTACGATATGGGCTCTACGGGCAGCCACGCCGGTCACCAGGACATTTTCTTCGGTCGGTGCATATGATGGCTGGATTCTGGAATCCACTGAAACCAGCAATACTGGCGGCTACGCTCAATGCCCCTGCCACAACCTTTAACGCCGGCGATGATCAAAGAGACAGGCAATATAGGGGCATCCTGAGCTTCCAGACCAATTCCATCCCCGATAATGCCTTCGTCACAGCCGTGCAGTTGAAGATCAGGAAACAGGGCGTCGGTGGGCGTCAACCCGTTCACCACGCACGGCAACCTGCTGGCTGAAATCCGCAAAGGAGCGTTTCAGCAACAACATAGGCCTGCAGGTCGGCGACTTTGGCTGGCCAGCCAGCTCGACAGTACAAGATCAATTTGCGCCCCTGGCGCCGCTGACGTTGAGCTGGTATGGCGCGACCCTCACGGACACCAACATGGCGCTCATTAACAAGGTGGGCGTGACGCAATTCCGGGTGCGCTTCACGAAGGATGACGACGATGACATGAAGGCGGATTATGCCAAGTTCTTCTCGGGCAATGCGGCGTTGAGCGCCAATTGGCCGAAGCTGGTGGTCACATATTACCTGCCGTAGGAGCGCGAGCGCATTAGAAGCCAAAAGAGCTGGCGGAAATCCCGCCAGCTCTTTTCATGGTGATGAGGCGTCAGTCGTCGGCGGCTTGGGGATTCCTAAAGCAGGATCTCGGACACTCTAGGCAAGCCCGGCGAAGTAATCGGTGCGGATATCCAGTCCCGAGGCGCCGAGGCGGCTGATCTCATCCCTGAACGAATCCACCATGCCGCGCGGCCCTGAGATATAGAAAATGCAGTTGCGATAATCGGGCACCGTCGCGCGGATCAGCTCGGGGGTAATGCGGCCGATCTTGCCGGTCCAGCCGGCGGGCAAGTTGCTGTTGTCAGAGACGGTGTAAACGGTGCGGATGCCGAGCTCCGCCTGGGCCCGATCGAACACATCCTTGTATACAATGTCTTCCACACGCGTCGATGCATAGAATAACGTTATCGGCCTGCGCTCGCGGCGATCCAGCAGATATTTGATCATGCTGCGGAAGGGAGTCACGCCGATGCCGCCGGCGATGAAAATGCATTTCTGCCGAGGATCGGCGGGCAGGACAAAATCCCCGGCAAGCTGCGATGCCATCAGCACGGAGTCCCAATTCAATGAAAGCATGGCGCGCTTGAAGCTGCTGGAATTCTTGTAGAACTTGATCGCCAGCCGGATATTGTGCTCGGTGGGTGCAGAGGCGAGCGTGAAGTAGCGGCGGTTGCCGCGGTCATCGGGCTTGTCGTGACCGAGCGTCCATTCCATATACTGTCCGGGCCGGAATTTGAACCGCGGAGGCGCGGCGAAGACGAACTCGTATGTGTCCGGTGTCAGCCGGTTGCGTTCCTTGACCCGCAGCAGCAGGCGGGATTTTGGGCTGACGATGAAGGCGTACACGTTGCCGAGCAGGATCGCCAGCTCAGGGGTGACGAACACGCCGCCCAGGTGCAGTTGCGGAGCGAACAGGAATCCCACGATCACTCCATAGATAATGCGGGAAGCGCGAGTCGGGGGAGTTGTCAGCGGCTCGGTGAGAATGATAAAGGCGAAGAATAGCAGGGGAGAGTAGAGCAGTATCTTCTGAAGAGTGGCGAAGAAATTCGTGGCGCTGAACAGGTCAACAAACAGGGTGATCCCGAGGGCTGTGAGTAGAAAGCTGAGAACCAGGTCAAACCGGCCGAGTTTTCGTACGATCAATAACCCTGCTGGAAGGACGAACGGAAGCATGGGCCCGGTTCCGACCCACCAACTGGCAGACTGGTTAACGGTCACATAGGTCAAAGCAACCGCGAAAGCCGCGGGGTTGAAAATGTGCTTGCCGCCGGGTGCCAACAGGTATTTGGAAGCCATGGCGAGGACCGAGGCCCAGCCCAGGAACCAAAGGTCGCCGGGGGAGCTCACGGGCGTGATGATGAGCGCCAGGATCAATGCCGAGATGTAAACCAACTCCACGTTGGCTGGCACGCCGAAGGTGCGGGAAAAGATGCGGTTGGTGATCCAGCTAACGCCAAGGATGAACGCCACGGAGAACATCAGCGCCCACGGATCGTAGCTGAGCTGTCCGCTCGCGCTCAAAAAGAATGCCGCGCCCAGCAGGAAGATCAGGACATACAGCACCAGGCGGTACATGGTGATCTTGTTAAGCTGTGTATCGATGAACCTAAGCATTCAACAAGTACCTCTGAAAGCCGGTGGTGTAGGTTGCGCGCTGGTCATGGTCGATCATGTAGGCTTCGAAACCGCGCAGCGCCTCGATGAAGAAAATGCCGTGTCTGCCCATGGCGAAGGCCGCGGTGGCGAAGCGGTCTGCATCACAGATATCGGGACCGATCACAGTCAGGCTGACGATGTCGCTCAGCGGATCGTCTGTGTCGTTGGGATTGTAAATATGGCCGCCACGCGCGTACGTGCCGGAGGTTGCCAGGCCGCAATCGGTAAGCGAGAGCGCCTTGACGATCTGATCTGACTCGAACGGATTGCGGATGCCGACCCGCCAGTACTGGCCCTCGGTATTTCGACCCGACATTTGAATATCGCCGCCCGCCTCGATATAGAAGTTCTCCGCCCCTTTTTGGCGCAAGATCTCGGCTGCGTTGTAAATGGCCCAACCCTTAACAACGCCGGATGGGTCATAGGCGTCGGCATGCAGGATGTCGAAGTAGCCGCTGGTTTCGATGCGCGTCTGCTCGGCGAGGGCAAAGATGGTCTTCATATCGTCGCTGGCGTCCTCGACGGTGAGCTCATGGCGGTTGATGCGCGAGATCTCGCTGTCTTCGCGATAGGTGCTAAATTTCGCATCCACATACTCAAAGTAGTCAAACACTGAATTGAGCAAGTCCTCGGTTGCGAAGGCGTCGACGACTTCGACGGTGATCGGCATACCCATTAGGAGACGGAGCTGTTTCACATCTAGTTCTGCCTGGCCGCCTGCAGCGCCGACTGTAATGACATCTGGAAGCCCTCGCTGGTCAGCGTGGCGCCGGAGATGATGTCGACCTGGGCGCTCTGGGCCTGAACGGCCTCCTGCTGCAGATAGGGCATTGCGATCGAGTTGATGCGCTGGGAAGTGCGGCGGTCATTCGGATACTGAAGAAAGGTGACGTCCCTGATTGTGCCGCCTTGAATGTCGACCTGCACTTGCACGAGCCCATAATATGCATCGACCGGCTGGCCCTGGAACGTGCCGTTCTTATAGGCCGATGATGATCCGTTGGTGATTGGGGCCTGGGTCGGTTGCGGTACATCGGTTGGCAGTGGGGCGCCGGGTGCGGCGGGGAATGGAACCAGCGTCGCAGGGGCCGCGGCCATGCTGGTGGGGGTGGGAGCCGGGAAGAGCGGGGAATCCGGGCGCGTCGAGGCGCTCCACCACCACATAGGCCATGAACGCGAACACGACGAAGCAGGATAAGAATAGTTTTTTTATGGTCCGAATAGGGTCGGACGTGAAGCTGGATTGGTTCCTGGACATGAGATGTTCCTCTGGTCGGTTACCGGTTTGTAGTGCATAAATCGTAGCACGCCCGGATGACAGCCAGATGAACGGCCTCTCCCCGCCGGTTTCACTGCCCTAGAAGCCGGGTGGACGAACCGTGAAGGGATCCGTGAGCTCGGTCAGGCTTGACCTCCCGGACGACCCGAATGTTCAGAGTGTTGATCGGACTGCGCCAACTCTGACCTGACGAACATCCACGGCGCTCAAGAAGCAAGCATACCGATGCGCCACAGCGTGAGGCCGACCGCGGCTGTAGCGCCCAGCACGATGGCAAAGCTGGGGATAACGGAGGCATTGAGCAGGATGCCGCGCAAGATGGCTGCCAGGGAACCGGCAAAGAGCATGACGAAGGAGGGCCGCCAAAGCTGAGATGAGGCACCCGTTACTGCATCCTGAAAGAGGCCGAGCCACGGCGCGAGCAGAAACCAGCCCAATGCGAGCGGAAGGAATGCGGCAGCCATGCGGGGCACGAAGGAGGCCGTGAACTCGCCATGGCTGGCGAAGCCAATCAGAGTCACGAGGGCAAGCACGATGGAGTCACCGATGACGAGGTGGGATCGTTTCATGTCGTTATTCTACTCCCGGCAGCGCACAGGAAGGGCGCGGACGGAGGGCGCGCGTGCGAATTCAAATGAGGTTCGAATGGTACATTGGAGAATGAAAGTGAATAGGAAGTAGTGAATAGGGAAGGGCAAAGGCGGTGTGACATTTGACCTATTCCTGACATGGTTTGTCATAGGCTGATCGCGTACCCGCTTTACCGCGTTGTTGCCCGATATAATTACCTGCCGCCTCCTACAATGTTCACTAGATTCGGGAATACCTACCGGGAATACCACCCACAATTCTGGCTGATGGTCTTCGGCATCTTCATCAGCACCGCCGGCGCAAGCATGATCATGCCGTTCCTCATGATCTACGCGACGGACAAGCTGGGAATCCCCCTGAGCTCGGCGGTTACGCTCATCACGATCAACGCCGGAACCACGCTCTTCTCGTCCTTCATAGCCGGCTCGCTGGCGGACAAGGTGGGCCGCAAGCTGGTGATGAACCTGAGCCTGACCATCAGCGGACTGGCTTACCTGGCGATGCGGTTCGCAGTCACGTACCCGAGCCTGGCTGTGCTGATGTTCTTCATCGGGTTCGCCAACGCGCTTTATTCGGTGGGGGCGGACGCAATGATGGCCGACCTGGTGCCTTCCGAAAAACGGGCCGATGCCTATGCCATTAACCGCATCATGAACAATGCGGGCTTTGCCATCGGTCCCGCGGTGGGCGGGTTCGTGGCTGCATCCTCGTACAACCTGGCGTTCCTGGCAGGCGGCGCCGGGATGCTGACCTACAGCATCCTGCTGTTCTTCCGAGCGCGTGAGACGCTGACGAAGCAGGCTGACCCAAAAAGGCCGTCCGGCGTGGAAGCAGGCGGCTATGCGCGGGTCTTCAGAGACGGCAGATACCTGGGCTTCATCGGCATGCTGAGCCTCGGCCTGATCGCGCCGGGCATGCTGTGGGTGTTGCTGGCAGTCTACACTAAGAATAATTTCGGAATCCCCGAGAACGTATTTGGATGGATCCCGACGACAAACGCGCTGATGTGTGTGTTCGTGCAGTACATGGTGACGCGCATCACACGGCGGCATTCGACGCTGCCGGTCATGGCGGCGGGGATGCTGATCTATGCCGTGGGTGTCGGAAGCGTGGCGTTGATGTCCGGCTTCTGGGGGTTCTGGTTGAGCATGGTCATCCTTACGCTTGGAGAATTGACCCTGATCCCGACGGCGAGCAAGTTCGTAGCCGACCTTGCGCCGGGTAACATGCGCGGGCGATATATGAGCCTGTACTGGCTGGCGTGGGGATTGTCTCGTGCGACGGCTCCGCTCATTGGCGGGGCGCTCAATGACCACATCGGGCCGCGAGCGATCTGGATGGGGGGATTGGTGATCGGGCTGGCGAGCGTTTTGGGATTGCTGGTGATGAACGGCCTGGGCTGGTACCGGCAACCCGTCGCGGCGGTATCAGAGACATAGAAGGCCAAATGCCTTCCAATAATAGAGCAGGGCCGGGGTAAGCTTACCGTGGCCCTGCTCTCTTGATGCAATCAGCTCAGCGACAGGCAAAGCGGCATGCTATCGCTACTCGTTCCTCAGCGCAGGGAACAACAGCACGTCGCGGATCGAGTGCTTGTCGGTGAGAATCATCACAAGGCGGTCGATGCCCATGCCGAAGCCGCCGCAGGGCGGCATGCCATAACGCATGGCCCGCAGGTAATCCTCGTCCATGGGGTGCTTCTCTTCGTCGTCTGCGCCGTAGTCGCGGCCCATCTCCAGGAAGCGCTGCTCCTGATCGAGCGGATCGTTCAGCTCGGTGAAGGCATTGCACAACTCGAAGCCCGCTATGTACGCTTCGAAGCGCTCCACGGTCAGCGGATCGCCGGGCTTCGACTTCGCGAAGAGGGGAGATGTCGCGAGGGTAGTCGTAGAGAAACGTCGGCTGGATCATCTTCGGCTCGAGGAACTCGGACAGCAGGTAGTCAATGAGCTTGCCGCGTGTGGCATGCGGGTCCGGCGCTTTGCCGGTCTGCGCGACGGCCTTGAATAGCGAGGCGGCGTCGGGATGCTCGGCGATGTCGATGCCGGTGACTTCCTTCAAGCCGGCGCGCAGCTCGATGCGCTTCCAGGGCGGAGTGAAGTCGATCTGCTGTCCTTGATAGCTAACCTTCGGCGAACCGGTTACCTTGACGGCCGCGTCGCATACCATCTGCTCGGTGAGTTCCATGACCTGAAGATAATCGGCATAGGCCCAGTAGAACTCAAGCTGGGTGAACTCCGGATTGTGCTTGAACGAAACGCCTTCGTTGCGGAAGTCGCGGCCGATCTCGTAGACGCGTTCCAGGTTGCCGACGAGCAGCCGCTTGAGGTATAGCTCAAATGAGATGCGCAGGTACATATCCTGCTCCAGCTCGTTGTGGTGCGTGACGAAGGGGCGGGCGGCTGCGCCGCCATAGATGGGCTGAAGCACGGGCGTTTCCACTTCCAGAAATCCACGATCATCGAGGAACTGGCGCAGTGCCTTGACGGTGGCTGCGCGCTTGCGGAAGACCTCGCGCACATCCGGGTTGACGGCGAGGTCGGCGTAGCGTTGACGGGCGCGCAACTCGGAGTCTTCGAGGGCGGCGTGGCGCAGAACCGTACCATCCGGCAGGGTCTCATCCTTGGCGGCGGGGAGGGGACTGACGGCCTTGGCGAGCAGCTTGAAGTCCTGCACATGCAGGGTAACCTCACCGGTCTTGGTGCGGAACATGAATCCGGACGCCTGGATGAAGTCGCCGATATCGACGAGCTTGTTGAAGAAGTCGACGCGCTCCTGTCCGAGGTCGTTCGTGCGGAAGAAGAGCTGCACCTTGCCTGCGCCGTCTTCGAGGTGTGCGAAGGAGATCTTTCCCATGGCACGTGTGGCCCGGATGCGCCCGGCAAGAGTGACCTTGACTTCCTGACCGCCTGCCTCGCCGGCTTCGAAGGCCGCGATGGCCTCGGCGCTGGTGTGCGTGCGTTCCGCGCGTGTGGGGTAGACCTGCACGCCCTCCGCGCGCAGCTCATCGATCTTCTGCAAACGAATCTTTTCGAGCGACGTGTATTCTGTCATGAGTTCCAATCCCGATCAACCCTCTCCGCTCCTGATTATCGCCTGCCGGGGATGGGCAGGCAGGTGCGGGTGTATAAAAAAAGGCCCCGCGCGGCCCGCCTTGCGGCGAACGCGCGCGGGGCCGCCTTATGACATGTGATTTACTTCACCTTCAAGATCTTAACCTTGTATGTGCCGCCAGGGGTTTCCACGGTGACCGTCTCGCCGACCTCATGACTAAGAATGGCTTTGCCGATCGGCGACTCGTTCGAGATCTTGCCTTCGCGGGGCTGGCTTCGGCCGCGCCGACGATGGTGTAGGTCTCGGTCTCGAAACCCTGCTCTTGAATGGTAACGGTCGAGCCGACGCCGACCTGTCCGTCTCGATGGTTACGTTCTTCTTCCTCGATGACCCGGGCGGTCGCCAGCAGCATTTCCAGCTCCTGGATGCGGCCTTCGACGAAGGCTTGCTCATTCTTGGCAGCCTCGTATTCCGCGTTTTCGATAAGCTCTCCGCCTTCCATAGCTTCGTGGAGGCGGTCCGCCACCTCCTGGCGCTTTACCGTGCGCAATTGGTCAAGTTCATCCTGAAGCTTTTGAAAGCCGTCTTTAGTCAGGAACTTCGTTGGCATGTTTCTTTCCTTAGAATAGAATTTGCATCCCGTTCCAGGGATGCAATTAAGGCCCTCTGCGCTCTCTCTCCAAAGGCGCGCATACTATATCACGGATTTAGGGCAGAATCAAGTGTCGCCCGTAATTGGGGCAGCGTCACCACGCTGTTGCTTATACAAGTCCTTACGTACCTGTAGCCCTTGCCGTCTATGCAACCTGTAGCGGTGTAGTTTGGAGAAGTTCTATCCGAAAAGCCGTTCCAGAGAAACACCATACAAAAGTGTACAGTCGGCAGAAAGGGGCTTACGGCAGCGGGTCAAATGCGCGGGTTATCAAGCCAGGTGCTGTGTGAAATCATTCGCAATACGAACCTCCTGAGTGGTATGAAGGGCAAGCTTCAGAACTCAACGCCTCTGATTGTAGAACATAAATTCTATTATGTCGAGGGCCGTGCGCGTCCTCCGCCAGAGTTGACGGAAAAAGAGGCAGCGGAGCGAAGCATCCACTGCCAACCATCTTGCCGCCTCAGGTACCCAACGGGCCCTCTCACGTACGATTAAGCATTATGACGCTCAGTCAGGCTTTTTGTTATTCCAAAAGCGAACGCCGCGGACCTCAGACCAGTACGCCTGCATCCGCTCGCGCATCAGGTCCCAGCTGCCAAATACGGATTCCACCTGGGAGGCGTAGCACTCGATCGCCTCGATCCAGATCTTGAACTCGGCATCCGAGACCGGGTGAAGCGATTCCTGCATGCCTGCCACGCTTTGCGGAAGCTCATCTGCATGGTTCAGCAGATAGGGGATATCGGCGTCGTAGAGGAGCGGACGCCCCAGCATCTCAGCGGCCTTGCGCACTATGACATGGTCCACGTGCGCGCCGATCGCCAACTGGCAGACGAGCGTATCATCCGGCTGCAGTTTGGCGACCATGGCCTCCGCCACTTGGGCAGGCAAGCCGGAATCCTCGGGATGGATCGGGAGGGCGGCATCGGCGTACAAGGCTTCGCCACTCCTGCCGCGCCGGTAGATGCAATCCACAAAATTGAAATGGACGGCCTTCGCTCCGACGTGCGCGGCGGCATTGCGATCCTCGGCCCTGCGGATATTCATGGCCTGCGCGGGTGTGCCATAGCCCCAGATCGCATGCATGGTCTTTGCGAACTCGCCAAGTTGCCCGGTGGGTGGCACGCCGGCCATGAAGGTCCAAGTCTCAACCGGAATGCCGGCCTGAGTCTGTTGGCGAATGAGCCCTCCGGCAGAGAGCACAGCGTCGTCCAGATGCGGGGAGAGGTAGATGATGCGCATGCGCCAATTTAACCACAAACCAACAGCAGGGCAGGTTATCTAACGAGGTGGCATTGTGGAAGTGGCGATACATCGGAACTTTTGGTGCAAAAAACTCTTAACGCACGCGGTCGGCTAAATAACACGCAAAAGAGCTCTTTGTAGGGGAATAGTATGGCTTTCGTATAGCAGGCGTCGCCTTAAACATGCCCTTGCAATAGGCGCCAGGCTGGCTTTTTAATCCTCGAGTCTTATACTTTGGGTGTTCGGACAAATCATTGCTTGTGCACTGATCGACCCGGGCGGGAAAAGTGCGTTTGAATTTCACACTGGAGAATGCGAAAAGGATGAGTAAGTTTCGACCTATCCTGGCGGTTACCCTCGCGCTATTCTTCTATACCCTGACCGATATCATGGTCTGGCAACGGATCTTTGAATTTCATCGGCTGGTGGAATATGCCGATATGTATCATACCGGCTGGTTCGTATCGCTGGCCGGATATGCGACCATTGGCCTCGTGCTCCTCTGGGGCAACTGGAAGAATTGCGTGTATTACCTGGTGGCGCTTTTTGTCGGCGCCTTCAGCGGACTGGAAGACGTGATGTACTACGTCATGGACGGGCGACCGATCCCTGCCTCGCTGCCATGGCTTAACCACAATCCGATGATAGCGGTCAGTTCGCGCACCGGTCTGCTTACGTCGGTATTCTTCTGGGTGGCATTCCTGCTCCTATTGTATGTGGCACTCTTCTGGTGGCGCTGGAAGAAGCCGAAGCTGGAAGCATCTCTCCCGGAGATTCCCCTCGCGCCGACCGAGCCTGCTGCCAAATACCAGGGACTTTGAAAACTGCTGAACCGTGCTGTTCGGTTCATTGGAATCAATAGTGGGATTTAGAAGGGGCAGCACCAGACGCCCGTTCTTCGGAACTGGCGTCTGGTGTTTTTAGAAGTTGCGCTATAATCGGACAATTCAGCCAACGTAAAACCATATTTTCTGAAGGTCGAGCACGCGTCGAGCCGGCTGAATTCGCTCTCCCGCTGAACATCACTCGTACCCCTAAACAACCAATAGCCACACCTGAGCAGGCGGCGCTGTTCGTCGTTGCGCGGGTCGTGAGCACGTGTTTGCGCATTCCAAGCCGGCGATCCGGCAGGATCAGACCTTAGCAAGCTCTCATCCGAACTTAACTACGCATTTACTCAAAACGGTAATATTTATCCGTACTGGGTCGTTGTTTGTGATGAATCTGTACAATACGCCGTTGTACAAATTCTCCCGGAGGTTCCTGACGCCGACAGGAACCCTGGCTCCCATAACGACCTGCAACGCAGCTTAGGTTACGCAAAGGAAATCCTAGGAGTATGAGGAGAGAAAATGAGTTATTACTATTTAATTTTAGCAGCGGATGATTCCATAAAGGGGCTCATCCTGCTGTTGGCCCTTATCTATCTTGCTGTACTACTCTGGTTGGCGACCTACGGTCTCTCGAACCTGGTCAACGCAGTGCTGTACCTGCAAAGCAAGGCATCACGCAAGCCGAAGCGTTTGCCGCGTGCGGTGACGAACTGGCCGGCGATCACGATCCAATTACCCATCTATAACGAGAAATACACCGTGGAGCGACTGCTGCGGTCGGTGACGCGCATGGAGTATCCGGCCGGGCGGCTGCAAATCCAGGTGTTGGATGATTCCACCGACGATACCGCAGAGCTGGTGCGGGGCCTGGTGGAGGAGTACAAAGCCAAAGGCATCAATATTGAATGGCTGCATCGTACAAACCGCAGCGGATACAAGGCCGGCGCGTTGAGCGAAGGCCTCAAGACGGCTACCGGTGAGCTGCTTGCGATCTTCGACGCGGACTTTGTGCCCACGCCGGACTGGCTGATGAAGACGGTGCCCCTGTTCCAGGAGCGACGGCTCGGATGCCTGCAGACGCGCTGGGGTCACACCAACCGAAAATACAATTCGCTGACGCGCGCCGAGGCCATGGCGGTGGACGGTCATTTCATCGTTGAGCAGACCGCGCGCTCGCGTCACGACTTCTTTCTGAACTTCAACGGTACAGCCGGACTGTGGCGGCGAGCCTGCATCGAAGATGCGGGTGGATGGGAATGGGATACGCTGACGGAGGATCTGGACCTCAGCTACCGCGCTCAGCTTCGCGGGTGGAAGATCGGCTATGCACCGGATGTGGTCGTGCCGGCCGAACTGCCGGCCGAAGTGGAGGCTTTCAAGAAGCAGCAGTTCCGGTGGGCGAAGGGCAGCTTCCAGGTAGTGCGCAAGATCCTACCGCAGGTGATCCGTCGTAATGATCTGCCGCTGCATGTGCGGTTCATGGCGTTCGTGCATCTGACGGGCTACGCGGTGCATCCCTTGATGCTGTGCCTGCTGGTGCTCACGCTTCCGGTCGGGCTTCTGATACCGGACGCGTTCAAGGTATTCCCGTTCTCGGCGCTGGCGGGGTTTGGCCCTCCGCTCCTGTACCTGGTGTCGACTTCCCGGCAGACCCCGCGGCTGCTCGAACGCGTCAAGCTCATCCCTCTCATGACCATAACCGGCTTCGGCATTTCATTGAGCACGACCATTGCCGTACTGGAGGGTTTGATGGGGAAGGGCAGCAGCACGTTCGTGCGGACGCCCAAGCTCAACCTGAGCAACCGTCACACGGACGGCCAGGCAGTGGACCGGGCATATACACAGCCGGTGAGCCCGATGGTCTGGGCCGAAATAGCGCTGGGCATCTATGCCTTCATCTCCGGCATTGTGCTGAGCGGTTCTGTAGGGCTGGGGCATCGTGCCCTGGATGTCGATCTATACGTTCGGGTACTTCTATATCGCGGGCCTCAATCTGATGCAGCATTGGCCCCGGGCCGGACGCAATATGGCGAAGTCGTTCGCAGGTTAGCGGCGTCGCAAACAATCAACAGCTTATCGAGAAGGCCTCCGCGATGCGGAGGCCTTCTCTTGTTATCAGGATTGAGACTTTTTCGTCGTGCGGCGTGTGGTCCTGCCAGACTTCTTCGCTGCGGCTTTAGCGGTTGACTTCGCAGGCGTCTTCTTCGGCGCCTTGGCTCCGGCCTTCTTGGCGGCTGCGGGCTTGGCTTTTGCGGAGGTCTTCGACGCTTTCTTTGCGGCGGCCTTCTTGCGGGCCGCCTTCTTCGGCTTCAGCTCTGCAAGCGCCGCTGGTTGTTCTTCCAATCGGCTGCCGAAGAGCTGCTCCCATTTGCTTTGGATAGAGTCCACGCCTGCACCGTTGAGCGATTCAAAGACCGCCTGCCATTCGGGGCCGTCCACAAAGCGCCAATCCAGGAAGGCATGATGCTGATAGGCGCCTAATTCGAGGTAAAGGCCCTTTATCCCACAGCTCCGCGCAGGAGCGGATGTACTCCAGGTGTGTGACGAGGTCGCGGAAGATGACGTAGCCGGCCTGCGGGAGATCGAGCGCTTCCGCGAGTGACCGCTGCGCCAGACCGCCGGGTATCTTGTAGGCAGCGGAGGTTTTGATCCAGCCGCGCGTCTCGGCGAACTTATTGTGATGGATCACCAGCCCTCGTTCGCCGGAGGCGGAACGATTGGAGTAGGCAAAGACATTCTCGTCTACGTGGCCATTGCTCTGAAACAGGTCGTACAGCAGGAACTGCTCCACGCCCGCGAAGACGTGGCGGCGATGGAGCAGCGGGAAGATCTTCCATTCGTGGCCGCGCACCAGCCCTTCGTCGGGCATCTCATCCCACTTGGGTTTGCGGAACTCCATGCCGTACTTCTCGTGATAGCCCTCGATCTGTCCGTGACCGAACATCGGCAGGCCGGGCAGCGTTGCGAGGATGGTGCATACGCCGAAATACTTGTCTCCATTGCCGAACTGATCGATGGCGCTCTTTTCATCGGGGTTATTCATGAAGTTGACGTAGCGCTTGAGGATCTGAGGATCGAACTCGAGCGTGTTCTTGATCGCCAGCCGGTATTTGGCGTTGTCCTCATCACGCAGCATGTGCATGAAGGCGGAGTTGTAAACGCGGTGCATGCCGAGCGTGCGGACGAAGTAGCCCTCCATCAACCAGAAGGCTTCGGCGAGCAAAAGCGTATCAGGCACCTCGGCGGCGACCCGGTCGACCACCTCGCGCCAGAACTCCTCGGGCATGGCTGCGTCGAACTCGGCTTTTGTCATGCCGTGCTCCGAGCGCGAAGGGATGGCGCCGCCTTCGCCGGGGGGCGGGAACCACAGGCGCTGGATGTGCTTCTTCGCCAGCGTCATGGCGGCATCGAAGCGGATAATGGGGAAGTTGCGCGCCACGTGCAGGATGGTTTGGATGACCGCCTCGCGCACGCCGGCCTGTGTATAGTCCAACTGCGCGGTGTCGTTCCAGGGGAACGAAGTGCCGTCATTGCCGTGGTAGATATAGCGCTTATCGCCGGTGTAAGTGTCCCGTCGCTCGAAGACCACGGCCGCGTCGGAGTGATTGTAGTAGTGGTCTTCGAGAATGATGGCAACGCGCGAGTCGTCGGCAAGATTTTCGGACTGGAACGAATAAGACGGATAGGGCGGACGATCCAGCGAAAGGAACCAGTCCGGATGCTCGATGACCCAGGTGGAGTCGATCCCCATGTGGTTGGGCACCATATCCGCGGAGAGGCGGATGCCGCGCTGGGCAGCGCGTGCTCGCAGGCTGCCAAGGGCATCCCAGCCGCCAAGGTCAGCGGCGATTTCGTAGCCGTGCAAGGAGTATGCGGAGGCCACCGCGTCATCCTGGCCCATGCGCTGCTTCATGCGCTGGCTGGCGGGCGAGCGCTCCCACAGGCCAATGAGCCAAAGGCCGGTGAAGCCGCGCGAGGCCAGCAGATCCAGCTCTTCATCCGGGATCTGATCGAGAGTGCGTATCCAACGCTGATGTTTGCGTGAAAGCTGCTCGAGCCACACGTAGGTGTTCTTCGCGATCAACACCAGGCTCGACATCCACTCGCGATCGGGACTGTAACGCTCATACTCCGGCTCGCCGCCGAATGAGGGCAGGGGAGCGGAGCCGCTGAAATTGCCGTGACCGGTGTGACGGATGATCTCCTCGCGAACCAGGTCCATGGCGCGCAGGAGTCGCTGCGTGAGATCAGGCCCGAGCAATTCGCCCCACTTGTCCAACAGGAAATTGAGCTGACCTTCGAGCGAATAAGGCGAGGCCCTGGAGGGGGCGATCAGCACCTCGTAGAGAGTCTGCCCCGGGCCGGCGGACGGACCGCCCAAGCCAGGCTGCTTGGCGAAGAAATCGCTCAGAAGCTGGACCGCCTCCGCATAACCCGTGGGCTTCAGATCGGAATCGTCAAAGAACTCGCGATAGGGCTCGAGCGCCGGATTTGCGTTGGCAATATTTAGCAGCAGCATTTCCTCCATGGCGATCTGCTTATGCGGCCTGGACTGCGTGCTATCCGACAGGTATTCGGTGACCGATCGCTGCCCGCGATAGACGACGGTCGGTGGAAAAGCGTCTGTGAACCGGAAGAGGGTCTCGTCCAGCCTATCTCCGAGGGTTGCATTGAGGAAGCTGAGAGCGCGCCTCATCGCGCCGGGGTTCTGCTTTTCGTAGCGCCGGATCAGCAGGTGCAGGATCTCGTCGATGAGGCCCATCGCGTAGATCTCGGAGGCGGGCACGAGCCGGCCGCTGACGGCGTAGATACGCTCGGCAAACTGCCGCGCGGCGCCGAAGCTAGCGAAAATAACGCCGCTGCCACCCGCCTGCGGGTCCGTTGCAAACAACACTTCATCGAAATGATAGCGATCGCGCGCCCGCCGCGAGATATGAAATTCAAACACGATTTCCATGCGCCAATGATAGCTCAGATTGCCGAATCTCAGAATGCCGGTGCGGTGATGTCTTCCATTGCATGAGGCCACTCTCCGGCTGAGATGCTTCAGGAGGCGCGGTGCGTTCCATTTTATGATGCGATAGGGCCGCTGCCGCGGAAATAATTCAAGGCACTTGGCATCAACCGCTGATGGGCAGTTGTATCCCTTTGTGCGGTCGTCCAGCGCTTTATGGGCCGAAATGGTCATCCAAAAGAATCTAATTTACGGCAAAATTGTCGCAAAAACAGCTTGTCCGGACGTCCGCTCGTGAAGATAAGAACAACATTAATTCCTTGACGATTTACGGGAATGCATTTATGATGAGCGTGCAACATGTGCAAGATGCCAGTACGTTATCGTTAGGATAAGGACGGATGACCCGAGGGCACTTCGGCGGGTCATTTTGTTTAGACCGTTCGATCGACGTGCGACATCATCAATTTTTTTCTTCGTGCCAGAAGGAGGCAAAGCAATGTCCGAACGTATCGTCGGAACGGTCAAGTGGTTCAATGCGGAGAAGGGCTACGGTTTTATCTCACACGATGGCGGCCCGGACGTGTTTGTCCACTATTCGGCGATCCAGAGCGACGGTTTCCGCAAGCTCGTGGAAGGCCAAAAGGTGGAATTCACGGTCGAGCAGGGTCCGAAGGGCCCGCAAGCGGCCAACGTGATGCCTCTATAATATATACTCAATTTTGCGTCGACGAAATCCCGTCAGGGGAACCTGGCGGGATTTTTTGTTGGTTGTAAGGTCCGCCGGCGAGCCGGTATCCATGCTCTCTGTGCGGCCTTGTGCTATGATCCCGGTGGGAGAATCCGTATGATCCGCAATGCAGTCATAGAGTCCATGCTCAACCGCAAGTCCGTTCGCAAATATACGAGCCAGAAGCCAACCGACGAGATGATCGAGACCGTCGTGCGCGCCGGTCAGCAGGCCCCCTTTGCCTCACAGCTGTGCAGCTTGCTGCTGACGCGCAAGAAGGCGCCGTTCGGGGCGCCGCTCTGGTTCACGGTCTGCGTTGACATGCATCGCATGGAACTCATCATGGCTAAACGCGGATGGAGCCTCGTGGCTAATAACCTCTCGATGCTGCTGTTTGGGATACAGGATGCGGCGTTGATGGCGGAGAACATGGTCATCGCGGCGGAAAGCCTGGGGATGGGTAGCTGCTTCCTGGGAAACACTCCCTACCGAGTGGCGCAGGTCCAGAAGCGGTATAAGCTGCCGCAGCGCGTGTTCCCGCTGGTGGAACTGGTGATGGGCTATCCGGCTGAAGTATTCCCCACGCGCCCGCGCTATCCGCTTGAGGTTACGTTGTTTGAAGACAAGTATCCGGAGCTCACGGATGAGATGCTGGAAAGGGCCATGAACGTGATGGATGAAGGTTTCCTTGCGCAGGATTATTACCGCAAGCAGCGGGCGAAGATCAAGCTGGAAGTGGATAAGAAGGAGACGTTCACGTACGGCGATTATTCGTGGACCGAGCATATCTCCCGGAAATGGGGGCAGTGGATGAGCGATCCGCGGGAAATTCTTGACGAACTTGAGAAGTGCGGGTTGCCGATCGAGACCAGGAGGACGGACGCTGAATGAAGGCGGGCGCTGCCCTCTCCATGCACGCCCTCCTGGCAATCCTTAACGCAAGGCTGCCACCCTGATTCAGGGTGGCAGCGTCGTTACTTGACCTTTGCTAGTAGAACCTTATTTTCGGCGTTAAGGTGTGGTGCTGACACCTGGGTGGATCAGGTGCAGGATCCAGACCAGAATGACGCCACCGATTGCGGCTACGAGGACGGTGCCCAGCCAGTTCGTGGGGGCGATCCCGAAGAGCCCGGCGATGTATCCGCCGAGCAGACCGCCGACCAGACCCACAACCAGGTCGCCGATAATGCCAAAGCCGCTGCCGCGGATCAGCATGCCCGCGAGCCATCCTGCGATAATCCCTGTAACAATCCAAACTAAGATAGACATATTGATTCTCCTTTTGGTTGGTTAGTGCCTTTCAACTGTCATGGCACGTGAGTGCCACGCACTGCCGAATAGAGGCCAGCCGGCAAGCCCAACCGGCATCGGCCCTCTGCGACCTGATTAACGACGATGGAGCGTGAATGCTCCGTAGATTCTACGGGTATCGGCAATTGGGACATTCTATTAATGAAGGGCCCTATTGGACTTTTTACTGCGCCTCGGATTCCTTAGATTTGCATAAACGATCAGGACGAACCGCTCCTGACAATTATTGCCATGCCTCTGAACAAGCAGGCCTCTTAGGCGTCCACGAGCCATGATAGAATGCGTCTGTATGGACGAATTGGCTCTCATTAAATCGGCTCAGCACGGAGACTTGGATGCGTTCAACAGTCTCGTGCTGGCCTACCAGGATATTCTTTTCAGCACAGCCCTTCGAATACTCGGCGACGACGAGCTCGCGGCCGATGCCACGCAGGACGCGTTCATTTCGGCTTTCCGCAGCCTCAATGGCTATCGCGGGGGCTCCTTCAAGGCATGGCTGCTCCGCACGGTGACGAATGCCTGCTACGACGAGTTGCGCCGCAAAAAGCGCCGGCCTACAACTCCGCTCGAGCCGGACGGCGTCCGATGGCGACGAAATGGACACTCCACGCTGGCTGGCTGACCCGGGTTTGACGCCGGAGCAGTCTGCTGAAGCAGTGGAGCTTGAGCACGCCATCCAGCATTGCCTCGAAAACCTTCCCCTGGAATTTCGCACTGTGGTTGTCATGGCCGATCTGCAGGGCCTCGATTACACCGAGGTGGCGGCCGCCACGCGGGCTCCACTTGGAACGATCAAGTCACGGCTGGCTCGTGCGCGCCTGCGCCTGCGTGAATGCCTGCAGGGCTTTGGGGAACTTCTGCCCGCTACAATGCGTCTGGAAGGGGAGTTGGCAGAGTGAATCCGAAGGCTGCCAGATGAGAATCCTATGAGCCGCGCCCCGGTCCGAAAACCCGGCGAGTCTCTCGATCATAATTAGATATGAACTTCCGAGACGTTGAACTTCTTTCTGCATATTTAGACGGGCACCTGAGCCCGTCTGATTCTGCGCGGTTGGAAGCAAGGCTGTCATCAGACCACAGCTTGAGGGTCACGCTCGACGAACTGCGCGAGACGCGCGGGCTGCTCCGCCGGCTGCCGCAGAGGCGCGCTCCGCGCAGCTTTAGACTTACACCCAAGATGGCGGGCATCAAGCCGCCCGAGCCGCGTGCGTATCCACTCTTCCGCCTCGGTACCGCCCTGGCGACATTGCTATTTGTTGTCTCCGTTGCGCTGAACGGGCTGGCGCCCATCGCCACCCAGCATTTGGCTGCGGCGCCGGCTCCCGCCTTCGGGATCGGCGGGGGAGGCTCCGGAGGCGGAGGACCATCCGAGACTTCGCCATCTTTGGCTACGGAAGCGCCCATCCTGCCGTTCGCGGCAGCCCAGGCCACTCCGACGATTGAAGGAACCCAACAAGCCGGCACGGAGACGAGCCAGCCGCCGCAAACGGAAGACAGCACCCGCAATCTCGCGGCCACTTCGGAGGCCTATAAGTCTGCCCCGCAGCAATCTGCAGAGCCTGCATCTGCTAATAATGAACAACCCGTTCCCCTTGCATTGGAGCTTGGCTTCGGAGGCTTGGCTGTCTTGTCTGCCGCAGTCACATGGCTCCTCCAACGCAGGAATGAACAACGGTTCCGCGAGCGATGGACTCGGAAGTAAAGTTCTGTCCGCGCTGCGGCACAGCCGTTGGCATGGCTGAACGATTTGGTCGTCCGCGTGAGGTTTGCCCGGCCTGCGGCTGGATCCATTTTGCCGACCCCAAAGTAGCGGCGGCCATTCTTCTCGAAGAGAATGGCCGCGTTCTTTTGGTGCGGCGCGTCAATGAGCCGTATCGCGGCATGTGGACGCTGCCGGCGGGCTTTGTGGATGCCGATGAAGATCCGGCGCGCGCGGCCGAGCGCGAATGCCTGGAAGAGACCGGCTTGACGGTGCGGGCGACCGGGGTGCTGGATGTGATCGCAGGGCGCGAGCACCCCCGCGGCGCGGACTTCGTCATCGTATACCGCGGCGAGCTTGTTTCGGGCGATCTGCAAGCCGCCGACGATGCCGATCAGGCCATCTGGTTCGACCGGACCGATTTGCCCTCACTCGCTTTTCGGGCCACGGAGGTCGTGCTTCGGAGCATGTAGCAGCGTACGATCTGAGCGGGGAAATTGGACAGAGTGAAAAAAGATCACTGCCATTAAATCTGCGCGGAGAACTGGAATGAAAGAGTCAGGTCTTTTGTCTTGCGTCTTGCAAGCAATCTCCGTATAATGCGGCATCGTTAACCCGGAGGAGACAACCAAATGAAAACCAGAGGCACTCATTATCTATTGATATTTCTTTCGACCGTAGTCGCGAGCAGCCTGGCATGCGCGGCCTTGTCGCCCACGCCGACCAGCATCCCGGAGCCGACCAGCGCGCCGGAGGTGACGAGTGAACCTGCGACCCAGGCATCCAATGACAACGGCAGCTCAACGAATCCGCCGAGCGCGAACGCCGACCTGGTAACCTTCACCGACAAGAACAGCATGTACGCGATCGATCTGCCAGGTGATTGGGTCCACACCACCAGCAGCGGGGATCACTATTACATTGATACGTTCACGTCGCCGGACCAGGCCGCGGTCGTGGAAAACATCGCCTATGATGACGGGACCGCGTTCAATGGGGCTGATAACGGCAAGTTCGCGCTGCAGATCCTGAACAAGAACTATAGCAACACCGGCAAAGACGGCGATATCCGTGTGACGGACGACAAGATCCAATCCGATGGAAGCGAGCGCCTTACGTGGACGTCGAAGACCGGCAGCTATTCCGGCTATTCCTACTTTGAGATCCGCAACAGGACGACCTTCCTGATGTTCACCGTGGATTGGGGCAACAATTCAAAAGATCAATATATTGATGCGTTGGATAAGGTCGTTGCGAGCTACAGGGTGCCATAGCGCGATCCATCATTTCGCCGACCCGTTCTCTCGTTGGATCTCACACCCCGCCTGCACCGCAGGCGGGGTGTGTTCTTATTGAGTGGGGTTACGCACCGTCCCGCAGGTTTGGCTTCCAAAATGGGTTGACTTACGGGAACCTGCGGGACGATCTGCGTTTGGAGGAGGCGAAGCCATTTGGCTGTTGTGCTAAAATGTGCGCATGGATGTCGACGTTCGGCCTTCCCAGATCGCAGGAGTATGGTATGAGGCTCAGCCGAAGACCTTGGCGCGCGCTAGTGGATTCCTACATGGACGCCGCACAACTACCACCTCTGGAGGGCAAGGTTATTGCCGTGGTGGCGCCCCACGCCGGTCACCGTTACTCAGGCCCTGTTGCCGGTTATGCTTTCTCGGCGGTGAGAGGCCTCAAGCCTGCCATCGTAGCAGTGCTCTCGCCGTTCCATAACTTCCATAGCGCGCCGTTCCTTACGTCCACCCACGACGCATACGAGACCCCGCTGGGCCCGGTCACGATCGAACGCAGTTGTGTTGGCGAACTGGACCGCGCGCTGCAAGCGGAACTGGGAATCGGGATCACTGGCATAACGAACGATGCCGAACATTCCCTGGAGATCGAACTCCCGTTCCTGCAGCGTGCGCTGGCGTCCGATTGGAAGCTGTTGCCGCTGATGGTGCGCGCACAGGAGGCGGACGTCTGCCGGACGCTTGGGAAGCTTTTAGCCCATGTGCTGCAGGGCAAGGATGCCCTGGTCGTAGCGAGCACGGATCTATCGCATTATTACGATCAAAAGAAAGCGCTCATGCTGGACCGGGCGATGCTGGCGCAGATCGAAGCGTTTGATCCGGAAATGCTCTTCGATATGGAACGGAGCGGGCGCGGCTACGCATGCGGCCTGGGGGCGCTGGCTGCCGTAATGTGGGCGGCGCGCGAGCTCGGCGCAGATCATGCCCAGGTGCTAAGGCATGCCACATCAGGAGATATCACGGGTGATTACACCGGGGTCGTAGGCTACGGCGCTGCCGTGGTGCTCAAGACCCACTGAGCCTCGATGACCAACTACGTGCGCGTTGCCGTTAACGTCCCGTCGCTGGCGGGCGTTTTTGATTATGCCATTCCGCAGAGCCTCGCGGGTGAGGTGGATATCGGGCAGCTTGTCATCGTGCCCTTCGGTCCCCAGACCGTGCAGGCCGTGGTGCTGGAGCACATCGACAAGCCTTCTGTATCCTATGCAAAAGAGGTGCTTTCCATCATCGATCCGGTGCCGGTACTGACGCCCGCCCAGATCGCTCTTGCCAATTCCCTCTCTGCCACAACTCTCTCACCACTCGCCGCCATTGTAGGCCTGTTCCTGCCAACGGGGTTGGCGCAGCAGGCAGACGCGCAGTATTCGATCGTGCTGCCTGAGACGTTGACAACCGCCGATATCTCCTCCTCGCCCGAGATCGGACCGGTACAAAAACGGTTGATGAAGCTGCTGGCCGAACGCGGACCGCTGCGGGGCCGGCAGATCGACCGTGCCATGCCACAGACCGACTGGCGCAGGGCGGCGCGCTCGCTCATCAGACGCGGAATGTTGAACTCACGATCCATACTGCCCCCGGTCAGCGTGCGGGCAAAATTCGTCCGCACAGCGCAGCTTGCAGTTCCGCCGGAAGAGGCCGAGGCTGCTTTTTCCAGTCTCGGCAACCGGTCAACCCAGGTCCGGCGGCAAAACGTGCTCCGCTATCTAATGAAGAGGCCGGACGCGGTCAACGTCTCGTGGGTGTACGCCGAGACCGGCTGTAATGCTGCCGACCTGCAGGAACTGGCAGAGCGCCAACTGATCACCTTGCAGGAAACAGAGATCTGGCGCGATCCCGTGGAAAAGGTGGAGAGGCGCGGGCCGGTACATCCGGAGGTGCTTTTGTCGGATGAACAGCAAGCGGCGTGGGAGCGCATACGCGCAGGCTTGGATGAGGCAGCAAACGGGCGGGCCACCAGGCCGTTCCTGCTGCAGGGCGTAACCGGCTCCGGCAAGACCGAGCTTTACCTGCGCGCGGCGTGCGAAGCCATTGATCGCGGGCGGCAAGCAATCGTCCTCGTGCCGGAAATTTCCCTCACCGCGCAGACGGTCTACAAGTTCGCGGCGCGCTTTCCCGGCGAGACTGGCCTGCTGCATTCCAAATTATCGGAAGGCGAACGCTATGATACCTGGCGACGCGCGCGTGCCGGCCTGCTGAAGGTCATCATAGGGCCGCGCAGCGCGCTGTTCGCGCCGCTGCCGGACGTGGGGCTCATCGTGCTGGATGAGTGCCACGACACATCCTACTATCAGGCGGAGCCGCCGTTCTACAACGCGGTGAGCTGTGCTCAGGAGTATGCGCGCATCAGTTCAGCGGTCTGCATCCTGGGGTCGGCTACGCCGGCTATTGTGCAACGCTACCAGGCTGAGGTGGGCCGCAGCATTCCGCTGAAGCTGACGCAGCGCCTGGGAGCAGGGGAGGCCGGCGGTCCCGCGCAAAGCCTCGACCTGCCGCCGGTGCACGTCGTCGATATGCGCGAGGAACTGAAGGCCGGTAACCGCGGCATCCTGAGCAGGGAGCTTCATCAAGCGCTCGAGGCGGTGCTGGAGCAGGGTGAACAGGCCATCCTGTTCATGAACCGGCGAGGCAATGCCACCTATGTGTTCTGCCGCAACTGCGGCTATGGCATGAAGTGCCCACGCTGCGATACGCCGCTCACGCAGCACATAACTGCAGGCGAGAGGCTGCTGTGCCATCATTGCGGCTTTCAACGCCAGATGCCGAAGAAATGCCCGCAATGTGGGAGCACCAACATGCGGGCTTATGGGCTTGGCACCGAAAAGGTGGAAGCGGAAGTTCAGAGAAATTTCCCGAAGGCGCGCACTCTGCGCTGGGACTGGGAGACCACCCGCGAGAAGGACTCACAGGATGTGATCCTCGGGCATTTCACGGCCGGCCGGGCGGACGTGCTGATCGGCACGCAAATGCTCGCCAAGGGTCTCGACTTGCCGCGCGTGACATTGGTAGGCATTGTGCTGGCGGATGTGGGGCTGTACCTGCCGGACCCGTACGCGGCAGAGCGCGTTTTCCAGGTGCTGACGCAGGTAGCAGGCCGGGCGGGGCGCACTTCGCTCGGCGGCCGCGCCGTGCTTCAGACCTTTGCCCCCGAGCACTACGTGATCCAGGCTGCGGCCGCGCATGATGTGAACGGTTTCTACTTGAAGGAGTCCGCTCAACGGCGGCGGCTGGGATATCCACCCTTCTCGAGCCTGATGCGGCTCGAATTCCGCGGCTACGATGCCGACCAAGCTGAGAGGGCAGCCAACGGATTGGCGGCCAAACTCCGCAGGCAGGTGGATTCCGACAAGCGGCGGTCGGTCAATATCATCGGGCCGGCGCCCTGTTTCTTTTCCAAGCTGGACGGAAAGTATCGCTGGCAGATCATCCTGCGCGGCGCGGACCTCAACGACCTGATCCGCGGCCGCCTGGGTCCTGACTGGCGGATTGAAGCTGAACCGGCAAGTTTGCTATAATGTGAGCAGCACCAACGGTTTCGAAGTAATCAAGGAGAATGCGATGCAAAGCTTGTCCCGGGGTTGGACATTTCTGCAACAAGCCTGGCAAATGGCAGCCAAAGATAAAGATCTGATCAAGCCGTCCATCTATGCCATGGTCGTCGGGCTGATCGTCTCGGTCGTGGGTCTCGTGCCGCTCATCGGGGCGGGTTTCATTTTTGGCGACAGCGGCCTCCTGGGTCGCGGGGTGATGATCGTGATCGGGGGCATTGTGATCTTTGTCCACTACGTGGTCAGCTACATATTCTCCGGCATGACCGTATATCTCATCTATGGTTACCTGGCGGAGGGCGACGGCCGCATGGACAAAGCCTGGGCACGCGTGCAGCATGAGTTCCTGAATATCATCGCTCTCGCTGGCGTCTCTACGCTTGTGAACCTCTTTACCCGGGAGCTTCGCAATGGACGCGGCCGCAGGGGGGCGGGCTTGCTGGGCGGCGCGCTAGCCGGGCTGATCGATACGGTCTGGACAGAAGCTTCTTATCTGATCCTGCCTGCCATGATGATCGAGGACGCCAATCTGTCGCAGGGCATCAAGCGCGCCACGCAGATCGCCAAAGGCAACCTGCTGCTCATCGGCGTCAGCACGGTGGGAGTGCGCTGGGTGACCGGCGCTATCAGCCTGTTGCTGGGCGGGCTTGGGCTTTTCCTGGGGCTCGGCATCGGCTTCGGCTTGATCACCGTTTTCAATTCCAGTACGATCGGCCTGATCCTCGGCATCGGCCTGGGAGGGATGATCTTCCTGGTCCTCGCGATGGTCGCCACGGTGATCTCATCGTATACGATGACGGCCTATAATACGTGCCTGTTCCTGTGGGCGCGCGATGTGGAGAAGGCCCAGGTGCAGGCTCCGGGCATCCCCGTCAACATTCCGGCCCCGGCCCCGCTGGCCGCCGCGTTTCGCTAGCCGTGACCCTACAACCCTATTCAATGCAGCCACCTGAGAATCGACGCGAACTCATCACCTGGGAGGAACTCGATCGACTGATCGATCACCTCCTGCCGCAATTCCACCGTGAATTTACCGCGATGGTAATGATCACGCGCGGCGGAATCGTCCCCGGCGGAATGCTGGGGGAATCAATGGACATTACGCACATCCTGACGGCCGCGGTGGACTTCCCGGCGCAGCTGGCGAAAAAAGAGAAGTCTGCCTTGATGGCCTGGCCTTCGTTCATCCAGTTCCCGGCCGATGAGCAATTGCGCGGCCGCCCCACGCTGATCGTCGACGATGTGTGGGGTTCGGGCCGCACCATCACGGCGGTCAAGAATCGCGTCTCATCCGCCGGCGGATTCCCGGAGACCTGCGTCCTTCATTTCAATCCGTATCGCAACCTGTTCGGCACCCTGCGCCCCGACTACTACGCGGCCATCACGGACGCTTTCATCATTTATCCGTGGGAGATCGACCGCGGCGTGGACAAGATGCTGCTGGGCGACGAGCAGCGATAACAGGAAAATTTCACGAAGAGCACAACCAGGCAAAAAGCTAATAACAATGCCGGCTCTCGTGAGCCGGCATTGTTTTCTCTGCAACAGACCCTGCCTTGTATTGGGAGAGCGCCTGACAGTATTAGGGCAAGGCCTGGAAGTTCTCGACGGTGAGGTCGAGCTCGTCATCGGCTGCATTCTTCATGAGGTCGATCTGCACACTGGTCGGGAAGCCAGCCGTTCGGTCGTATGCCACTTGCACCTGGTCGGCCTTCCCCAGGTTCTCATTCGTAAAATCGAATAGCGCATCGATGGTCTGGTAGCGAGCAAAGATCTGCCGGTCTGAATCGGGAACCGGCGATCCGTCCTTGTAGGTCATTGACAGCACCTTTCCATCCTGCACTTCGATCGATAGCGGCATCTTATCCGTGAAGCCGCAGAAGCAGGCTACCCTGAGGCTGTAACGATAATGCCGAATATTTGCTGCTGTCCATTGGTCGCGCGCCCGGGCAAGGTCGGACTTTTCCATAACGGAACAACTGCCGAGCAGTAAGGCAGTCAGGGCCAGGGATAAGAAAATTCTCTTCATGGCGATTCTCCTTTCGATATGGACGTTGAGATCGCCAAGTTGTTCCCGGGCAGCGTGTTCCGAGAGACGCTACGATTTGACAGTTGGGATGTCCGCCAAAAAAGGCACCCCAGGGTGTTTACCCTGGAGTGCCTTTTTTGGACTTGGTTAGAGGGTCATCGACAATATTGCCGACCCCCGTCAGCCGCTTACGGGGCTGCCGCCGGCTTTGTCTCCAAATTATCGTACTGCCCCGTCTGCAACAGGCTCGGGTCGCCGGCAGATTGGGCCGCCAGCATCTGCGCCTGGCGCGCAAGGTTTGTGGAATCGGCGAGGATCTTCAAGATGTATTCCGGGTTGTGGAAGCCCATGCTGTTCTCTGCCGAGACGAAATCCCACATGAATTGCGCCTTGCGATGGAGCTGCCGCGCCTGATCCAACAACGCGGCGTCTGCCTTGGGGTTCGCAGCCGCGGCCTTGACCGCCGTGATCGCGTCGATCAAAGCGTTCTCGGTCTCCATCTTGGTGTTGAACACCTGTCCCTGGATCTCGTTCACACGGCCCACCACGTAGTCCGTGTCGGTGTGGCATTGCCCGCAGGCCTGCTGTGGATCCTGGAGCGGGCTATGCACATCGTGCGATGAGAACTTCGCCGCGCCATCCCGCACGTAGGGCATGTGGCAGTCGGCGCAGGCGACGCCGGCCGCGTAGTGCGTGCTGCCCGCCGTGTACATCTCATATTCGGGGTGCTGCGCCTTCAGCATCGGCGTGCCGGTGCCGGGATAATCCCAATCCTTGAAAGCGATCTTGTTGTAGTAGCCGATGATCTGATCGATCTGCGTGCCGTCTGCCCAGGGGAAGGTCAGCACCTTGTGGTCACCCGCAAAGTAATACTCGACATGGCAGTTGGCGCATACCAGGCTGCGCATCTGCTGGCGGGTGAACGTATGCCAGTCCTTGCCCTGGGCCTTGAGGGCATTATCCAGCGATGGATTGCTCACGATGAGCCTCATCGTGCCGGCCTCATGACAGTTGGCGCAGCCGATGGGGTTCTTGAGGTTGGCGGTCATATCCGGGAACATCATCGCGTCGAACCCCTCCAGGCCGAGCCTCTGCCACAGCGCGGGATTATCGGACGATTTGCAGGAATAGCAGGTGGCGTGGGTTTCTTTTGGGTCGCCCGGAGTCAGAACGAGCCGCTTCGTGGCGCGCACATCGACCAGGCTGTTCATGTGCCCGCGCTCCTCGTTGTAATCCTTGCTGAACGGGTAGCCCGCGAACAATATCACCTGGCGCGGATCTTCTGCAAGGTGCGAGAATTTCTCGGAGCCGCCGTACGTCGTGCGGACGTTGTTGTTCTGCGTCTGCTGAAGCGTGGACCACTGGTTCGGGAAGTTCTGGCCCCATAGCGCAGAGTCAGGCTCGAGGGGCTTGACCTTCACGATCTCCGGCAGGGTGGTGCGTTCCTGCGGCGGCTGGTTCTTCATGAAGATCAGCACTCCGGATAGGACGGCAGCCAGGAGAAGTACCAGACCGGCCAGGATCAGCGTCGTATATCGTTTCATGGATCGCATTCTCCTTATTTGGTTGGATAAAGCGTTGCAGTCCTGGAATGGGACGATCGAGATGCCGCGCTCTCCGTGGGCCACGGAGCGATGGCAGTCCCAGCAATTGCGGTCGAAAGGCTGCGGCCCGGCCATGATGTTCTCGACCGTAGCGTTATGGCAGCGGACGCAATTGGCCTGGATGATCTTTTTCGTCTCGGCCTTGGCGCGGATCATCTGCGGCGTCTGCCCGGTGCTGAAGACGTAGACATCGTGCGCGCCGGTCTGCGCTTTTGCCAGGTAGTAGCTCACGACGTTCTGATGGGGAAGGTGGCACTCTGCGCAGGTGGCCGCCCCGCAGTGCGCGGCGTGGTACCAGTTCTCGTATTCCGAGTCCATCACATGGCAATTGTTGCACGCAGAAGGCTGGGTGCCGGCATAGATGGGCGCGTCTGTGACGTAAACGAAGACACCGAGGGCGAGGACGGTGGCGAGGATTGCAGCGTAGACGAGAAGCTTGTTCATGGGGGTTACGAGGGCGCTCCTGTGACCTTCCCTTCGGCTGTCTCACCCGCCGAGCGGCGCGCAATACTGGGCTCGGAAAGGGAACGGGCCTGTGTCTACATATTAGGGATTCGGAACAAAGCTGAGAATGGATGGAAGTAACTAATCCCCCTGACGGATGTTATTAGCGCGCCGGGTTGTACCTGCGGCCGCGCCACGTAACGCCCTGTCCAGACATTACCTTCCAGGCCGATGTGAACATCATCGCCGCGAATATTGCCGCCCCCAGCGGGGTTGTCAGCGCATACCAGCGCGGGATACCGATGCCCTGCGCGACCGCGGCGCGGGCATACAGCAGGAATGCCCATAAAATGGCAGCCTCGGCGATGACGGCGAGCGCCATCCAGCCGCCGCCGTTCAGGAACCAGATAGCTCCGAGCAAGGGCCAGACGGGCAGGAAAAGCGCGGCCACGAGGAGTATCAGCGCACCGAACGCACCGAGCAGGAGCAGATTGGTCTGCGCTTGCAGGCCCAAGGTAGATGTTCTTCGTCCAGCCTTCCCACATCTGGGGCAGGGAGGTGTACATGCGTGTGCGTGCCGCGAGACGACCGTCAGCAACGATCAGCCGGTAGCCGTTCCATTTGACGGCTTCCGCCAGCGCCTTGTCCTCGACGATCTGGTCCTTGATGCGCTCATGCCCCCCGACCGCCGCATAGACGTCGCGCTTGATCATGATGAACTGGCCGTTGGCGATCGCCACGCGGCTGTTCGGATCGTTGGCTTCCCGCGGAGGAAACCCCACAGAGAGGGCGCTCATGACAAGGGGCATCACGACCTTTTCCCAGAACGTGCCCATCACTTGCTGCGTCATGATCGTGAAGAGGTCCGCATGGGTGGCAAGCGCCCTGGCGTAGCAGCCTGCCAGCGCCTGCGGTGCGAGGAAGGTATCGGCATCCAGGAAGCATAACCATTCGCCGTTTGCTGCGGCCGCGGCCTGCACCAGCGCATGGGGCTTGCCGGCCCAGCCATCGGGGAGCTCCGCGCCATGCAGAACGCGCAGCCGCTTATCCGCGGCCAACTCCTGCAGAATATGGGCGTTGCATCGGTGGACCGGTCATCCAGAACGATGAGCTCGATGCGCGGATAGGTTTGGGCCAGCACGGCCTCCACGCAGGCCCGGATGTTGGATTCTTCGTTGCGGGCCGGCACGCAGACCGATATCAGCGGGCCATCCGCCGGAGGCGCTGCCGGCTCGACGACGATGTCGAGATAATATCGGGTGTGTATCCAATATGTGATCAGCAGGCCGGCTGCGAAAAATAGCGTAGACAGCAGGAATGCGATCATGCCGGTCGAGGCGGAAAGGTGCACATAGTGCGTGACGAAAGCGGGGATCTCCACGACGAATATGCAGCATAGCGCCACGCCCACGGCAGTCCAGAACTTTGGGTGGCGATCCCAAAGCCGGTCGATAAAACTTCCTGCAAGGAGAGCGAGAGGCGGGAATGCCTGAAGCAAATAGGTCGCTTTGATCAGGTCCCCGCCCTGCGCAGCGCTTTGGTACCGCAGCAGGAACCATGCATATCCGAGAAGCGTCATCCCGGACACCATTGCTAACAGAGCCAGCGCGCGGTCGGTATCGTCCCGGGCTCGTCCGCTCAGGAACCGGAGCAATACGATGCAGCCATAGATCCACGCCGGCAAGCAACAGCGCGGACGGGAGCAAGTCCAGCAGGTTGAGCACACCCAAATAACGATTGATCGTGAAGCGGTCGGTGGAGAAATTCGCAGGAACCTGGGCCGGCGTCGTCAGCTTCTGAAACGCAATGCCGTCCTCAAAATCGCCGGTATTGATGTTCCGGGCATAGACCAGGAAGTAGCCCCAGTAGTCTCCCCACGTATCGGCATAGAGGATCGGAAATAGCCGGCCCGAAAGGCTCGGCCTGATCGGGTCGCTGATGAGCTTCGATGCGCTCGCGTCGATACCTGCCAGCGCAGATATATTGGCCGCCGAGACTTTTTGCGGTGCGCGGTCGAAGGCCGTCAGCGTGCCGTATTGCCGCAGGATCAGGATGTAGAACCAGCCGCCGACCAGCAGAGCTATCAGTATGGCGCTGAGCGCGATGCCCAGGGGTCGCAGACGCTGCTGCTTCTGGCTGAAGCCGATCCAGGCTGCAAAGACCAACACCGGTGGGAACAGAAAAAATCCCCACTGCCTCGCGAGGATCGCCAGGCCCAATGCTGCGCCGAGCGACAGAATATGCTTTGCTGAATACTGCCGCTTGAGGAAGACCAGCAGAGATTCATAGATGATGAATATCGTCAGGAATGCAAGATAGGGCTCGCCCCGGATCAATGCGAAGCTCCGGTAGAAGACCGGCAGCAGTCCGAGCATGCCCAGCGAGAGGAGCTTCAGCCGCATGTTCTGCGGTGACAGCAGCTCGCAGACCTTGAGCAGGTAGTAGAGCAGAGCCGCAGCCAGCAGCGCGTTGAAGAACTGTGAGAACTTCAACGCTTTCCACAAGCCCGCATGCAGCGCGGTCAGGAGCGCCGGCAGCGCATAGGGCAGCGGCGGAGAATAGTATTGCCCGGTCTCCGCTTTCGTCGGCAGCCTCCCGTGTGTGGCGAGGCTTTGAACGTAATTCAGATGATCGTGGGCGTCATATCCGGTTGTAGGGTCGTGGAGGAAGGCATTGATAAGGAGAAGCAGGAGGATGGCACAGAACAATACGAGCAGCGGCTTGTTGAGCCTGCCATGCGAGCGAAATATATCCAGGACCCCCGACATGCTAATTCACAGTGAGGCTGCTGCCTTGCGGCGTCTTTTCCACCTCGATCCGCGTGGGGAAGGCATCTTTCAGCTCATCCAGGTGCGTGATGACCAGTATCTTTGCGAAGTCTTCCTTGACCAGGTTGATGGCCTCGATCAACCGCTGCCGGCCCTGTACATCCTGGGAGCCGAAGCCTTCGTCTATCACGAGTGTTTGCAGCCGCGCGCCTTTGCGCTGCGCCAGCACTTCCGAGAGCGCCAGCCGGATGGCGAAATCGACGCGGAATGCCTCGCCGCCGGAATACATTTCATAGTCGCGCAGCCCCGCGCCGTCGCTGATCTGGATCTCGAGCGTCTCCCGCAGGTCCTCGCGCTTCTTATCCTTGTAGCCGGCCTGCGTTACAAAGCGCACCGACATCTGCCCATCGCTCAGCCGGTCCAGAAGCTCGTTCGCCTTGGACTCGATCTGCGGCAGTGCCTGCTCGATCAGGAGGGCCGGAACGCCGTCCTTGCCGAAGGCGCGCTCCAGCGCCTTGTGATGGCTGATCTGCAGCGCCAGCGATTCGCGCTCCGCAGTGTATCCCACCTTGCGGGCGCGCAGGTCTTCCAGCACGGTTACCTTCTGCCGCGCTGCGCCGACTTCCTGATTGAGCCGGTTCTCCTGCTCGCTCAACTCATACAGCGTACGCTCGGCGGCGTCCAGGTCTGGCGCCTCGCTTTCGGCCAGCTCGAGGCTCGGTCTGCGCGATCTGATATTCGGCTTCCTGGGTCGCGATCTCGGCCTCGCGGTTGGCGACTTCGGACTTGAGATTCGCGATCTCGCTCTCCAACGGGGCGAGGGCAGCCCGCGCTGAATTCGAGCTTGCGATACTCCTCGTCTGCGGGCCGCTGAGCCTGTTCGGCTGTGCGCGTGGCATCATGTGCGGCGGCCTCGTAGCCGAGGCCGGCAAGATACTTGTTGACCCTGGCTAGTTCCTTCTGCGCATCGAGCGCATACTTCTCGTCCTTAAGGATCTGTGCCAGTTCTTTCAGGCGCTTCTTGCCCTGCGACCCCCATTCCACCGCCGCGTTTTGAAGGCTCTGGATCCTCTCCCGGAGCTGCGCCAGCGAATTGGAGCAAGCCAGGCGTTCCACTTCGGCCGTTGACAGGCCGTCGAGGCCCGATTGGACTTCTCTTTGCAGCGCGGAGGTCTCGTCCATCAGCACCTTGTTGGCACGGAACCTGTCGCCTTTCTCGGTGCCCTGTCCGCGCAGTTGCTGCAATGTGGACTCGCGATGCTCGGGACTCAAGGGCTGCCCGCACAGTGGGCAGGCTGCTCCCTCGGCCGATTCCAGCGTATCGATGCGCTGGCGCAGTGCCGCCATCTCGGGCCGGAGCGCTTCATTCTCGGCTTGCAGCCTCACCTGGGTTTCGCGCGCGGCTGCCCTGCGCTCTTCGAGGGCGGCGCGTTCGCTGACCTTGGCTTCCAATATCAGCAGCAATTCTTCGGCCGCCTCGATCTGAGATTGCAGACCGCCGATAGTTGCCTGCTGATTCTTGACTTCCTGCTCGCGGAAGGTCAAGCTGCGTTGCTCCTCTTCAAGGCGGGCCTTCTCGCCCGCGATCTTTTGTAGAAGGGGAGCGCGTTCCTTGTCGTGCTCGCGGAAAGCAATGGCGACCTTGTCCCACTCTTCCAATTCGGCGACCGTTTGCCGCCAAAGATGATAGCTGGCTTGGATCTCCGCGGCCCGGCCGATGAGCTCTGCATCGGCGGACAGGATCGACTGGCGTTCTGCCAGCCGGCTGCAAAGGGTGTCCAACTGCACGCGCGAGCGATGCACCGATGCAGCCAGCGCCGCAACGAGCTTTCTCTGCTGGGCCAGCGATGCCGCCGTGTGTTTTATGCTCTCGAGCGCCGCCGCCTGGCTCTTGCGCGCCAGTGACAACTGCTTCAGGTCCGTTTCCAACTCGGCGAGCCGCTGTTTGCGTGCCTGGTCCTCACCAAGCTCCGTATCGATCTCGACGATGCGGCGCTCCAGGAGCGCGAGGTCATCCTCGAACCGTTTGCGCTTGTCGCTGGCCCGCGCTTTATACTGCTCCCACACCTCGAGGCCCAGGATGCTGCCGAGCACATCCTTGCGCTTGCTGGCGGTCTGCTGGGTGAACTGGTCGGCCTTTCCCTGCAGGAAGAAGGCTGCATTGACGAAGGTATCGTAGTCGAGGCGCAGCGTCTCCTCGATGCAGAGCTGTGTCTCGCGGACCGTGCGCTCCGTGAGCGGCCGCCAGGACGGATGCTCCGGCAGCCGATATTCAGATTGCGCGGCTTCGCCGTCGGGGGCCGCGACTGCCACGGCCGGGGTCTTTTCTGTTTCGAGCCTTTGGAATTCCAGGATGCCTGCCTTGCCACGAGGCAAGGCTCTCTGGATCCGGTAGATGGCGCCCTCATATTGAAAGATGAGCGTAACCTCTGCAGCCTTGGACTGGAGGTTGACCAGGGCGTCATCGCGCCGGCGCGCCTGCCCGAACAGCGCCCAGGTGATGGCGTCGAGCAGCGATGATTTACCGGCTCCGTTTTGGCCGGAAATGCAGGCCAGGTCGAACCTGGTAAAGTCCAGTTCGACCGGATCATGATAGGAGAGAAAGCCGGAAATGCGCAGGCGAATCGGGATCATTTGTTCTGAATTATACCTTGCCGCCGCGGCCGGCAAGCGCAACAGGATCGCGGTATAGGATCAGAGGCGGAAGCGCTCGAATCAAGACAGGCGGAGTTGATTCGTTAAGGTTAGCGCGCCATATCGTGCGATCACTCACACCGCATCGCACCTCAGATGCCGTCACAACGAAGCCATGTGGCGAAATATGTTATCATCGTGCCGATGTTTGAGGCTGAGAATCCGCTCGCGCGCCGGCGTCTGATCCTGGTTGCCATCGTGTTGGCGACGATTCCCTGCTACTGCCTCGGCGGCATTGCGCTCATCTTTGCGCCCGGCCCCGCCACCGCAACACCCACTCCCACCGATACAAGCATTGCGACGGGCACAACGTCCGCGACCGCGACGCTCACCGAGACGCCGAGTCCCACAGGGACCGTCTCTGTGACGCCCACCGTGACAATGAGTTTGACTCCGACCATCACAGATACGCCCTTTGTCCCTCCGACGTTGACGTTCACGCCTTCGCCGACATCCACGCCGGTGCCGACCGACACACCGGTTCCGACCGAAACGCCAACCGCTACGCCTACTCCTGTTCCGACGGACACGCTTACGCCTACCCTGACGCCTTTCCCCACACCATGACCGACATCCTACCGTTTCTCAAATCCCTCATTTCCGTTTCTGGTTTATCGGCCTATGAGGCTCCGGTTGCGCGCCTCATCGAAGAGAAATGGAGGCCGCTGGTCGATGAGATCTCGACCAGCCGGCTTGGCTCCCTGCACGGCTTGAAGCGGGGTCGAGGCAATGGCAAGCGTCCATCCATCATGATCGCTACGCACATGGACGCCATCGGGCTGATGGTTAGCCGCATTGTCGATGGCTTCCTGCACGTCGACGAGATCGGCGGCATCGATCCTCGCATCCTGCCGGGACACCGGTCACGGTTCATGGACGACAGGATGTGCCCGGCGTGATCGTGATGCCGCCGCTCAAGACCCTGCCGGACAGGGACGCGATCATGCGGTGGAGCTTCCGCACCTGCTCATCGATACAGGTCTGCTTCCATCCAGGGTGGCGAGCCTTGTGCGCGTCGGCGACATCGTATCCTTTGCCACGGAGCCGGTGGAATTGGCCGGCGAGACATTGAGCGGTCACTCGCTCGATAACCGCGCATCGATTGCAGCGCTGACGGTCTGCCTCGAAGACCTGCAAACCAAGTCGCACGCATGGGACGTGTGGGCCGTCGCGACTGCGCAGGAGGAGGAGACGCTGGGCGGCGCGGCCACTTCGGCATTCCATTTGCAGCCTGACCTGGCGGTGGTGATCGACGTTACATTTGCGAGGGGCCCTGGCGCCAGCGGCTGGCAGACATTCGCCCTCGGCAAGGGGCCGACTCTGGGTTGGGGCGCCAACTTGCATCCGTTCCTCTTTGAGAAACTCAAGGAACTGGCCGACAGTCTTGAGATCCCTGTTTCAACCGACCTGTTGCCGGGTCATTCCGGCACCGATGCCCACGCTGTGCAGGTGGCACGCGAAGGTATCCCCACGATGCTGATCGGCATCCCGCTGCGCTATATGCATACCCCGGTGGAAGTGATCGCGGTCAAAGATGTGATGCGCGCCGGGCGACTGCTCGCTGAATTCATTGTCGGGCTTGAACCCGGCTTTGTCTCCGACATCTCATGGGAGGAGAAAAGTGCCAAATAGTGCTCGCGCGTCCGGCACAGCGGCGCTCCGCACACTCCGGCAGCTTTGCCAGGCCGTGGCCGTTTCCGGTGAGGAAGGGGAGGTGCGGCGGATCATCCAGGATGAATTGAAGCCGCACGCCGACGAGATCAAGGTGGACGCTCTCGGAAATGTGCTTGTTACACGCAAAGGGCGCGGCGCCCGGCGCTTGCGTGTGATGCTGGATGCGCACATGGACGAGGTCGGCTTCATGCTCGTGGATGAAGACGGCGAGGGCCTGTATGAGTTCCGAACAATAGGCGGTATCGACCCGCGCAATCTGGCCGGCAAGCAGGTCGTCGTTGGAAAAGCCCACACCCCGGGCGTCATCGGTGCAAAGCCCATCCACTTGGCGAAGTCGGATGAGCTTCGACACATGATCTCCGCCGACAGTTTGCGCATAGACCTCGGCATCGGCGGCAAAGCAAAGGCCGGTGACCGCGGCACATTTGCCCCGAACTTCCGGCAAGCCGGCCCCTCGCTCATGTCGAAGTCGCTGGATGACCGCGTCGGCGTGGCGCTCCTGATCGAATTGGTTAAATCTGCGCCCGGGCAATGTGGATCTGTTGGCTGCGTTTACGGTTCAGGAAGAGGTGGGACTGCGAGGAGCCAGGGTGGCGGCCCACTACTTCAAGCCCGATCTCGCCATCGTCATCGATGCTACGCCTGCCAATGACCTGCCGATGCAAATTGAGGGCGAGAATACGTTCTACAACACAAAGCTGGGCCTCGGTCCGGCGATCTACGTTTCCAACAGCCTCCACGCTCGATGATCCGCGGCTGGTCCGCTTCCTGGCGGAGACCGCGGAGAGGGCCAAGATTCCGTTTCAGTTTCGCCAGCCGGGTGGGGGAGGAACGGATGCGGGTGCCATCCAGCGTGTAGCCGACGGCATCCCGGTCGTATCGCTATCGGTTCCACACCGCTACACTCACAGCGCCATGAGCGTTTCGCGCGTGGATGATTTCAAAAATGCATTGGCACTGTTGTCAGAGGCGCTGCGGCGCATGTCGCCTGCCTTATTGAAACGTTGAAGCCAACTTCAGGTGGATCGGTGATGCTATGAAAGGTCTGATCGCTCTGCTCGGTTCCGGTGAATACCTGCCTGTCATGAATGAAGTGGATCGTCACCTGCTGGCATCCGTGCACGCCAATGGCCGCACACCGCAGGTTGCCTGCCTTCCGACCGCCGCCGGCGAGGAAGGCGATGAGAGCGTGGGCCGCTGGCTCCGGATGGGACAGGAGCATTTCGAAGCGCTCGGCGCACAGGTCCACCCTCTTCAGATCATCGACCGCACCTCGGCGGACGACAGCCAATATGAGAAGATCCTGGAGTCCGCCGACCTGATCTACTTTTCCGGCGGCAACCCGCTGTATCTCTACGAGACGATGAACGGCACCCGCGCCTGGGCCGCCGCCCAGAGAGCCTGGGACCGCGGTGCGGTCTATGCGGGCTGCTCGGCAGGGGCCATGATCCTTGCCAAGCGCCTGCCCAACTTCCGGCGGCTGGGCGCCGGGACGGTTGCCGGGCTTCGGCATCATGCCCGCCGATTACGTGATGCCGCATTTCGATCATGCCGGTCCGTTCAAGTTCATGGTCAACCTCCTGCGGCGCGGCATGAAGGATGGGGAGTACATGCTCGGCATCGACGAAGACACTGCCCTCGTGGGCAGTGCAGCCGGCGAGTGGAAAGTGATGGGCGCCAGCACTGTCCACCTCATCACCCGCAAGGACGAGCGCGTATTTGCCTCCGGCGAGCTCGTACCTTTGTAGCGCATGCTATCCGCTTTTTTTGCTGCAGATGAACCCCGCGCCTAAATCCAGGGCCGCCCTGCTAAACATAAGGACAAAACAAAGCCATTATGAAACAGCTACTCCAAAAGCTCACCGATGTCTTCAGCCCGTCCGGCAACGAAGAGGCCATTCGCCTCGTGATCCTCAATGAGGTCCGTGACTTTGCCGATGATTGCCGCGTCGACGCGCTTGGCAACCTGATCGTCCGCAAAGGCAGCCTCAAGAACGGAGCGGCCCGCTCCGGCGGAAAGCGCATCATGATCGCGGCGCACATGGACGAGATCGGCCTGATGGTCACACATGTGGACGAGAAGGGCTTCATTCGCTTCACGGGCATCGGCGGCGTCTACACGCGTAACCTGCCCGGAGGCCGTGTGCGATTTGCCAGTGGTCTGAGCGGTGTGATCGGCCTCGAGCCCACCGATCATCCCACGGATGTGCCCGCGCTTGAAAAGATGTTCATCGACATCGGCGCGAAGAGCAGGAAGGATTGCCCGGCGAAGGTCGGCGATGTCGCATCCTTCGAGCGGCCCTTCCTCGATATGGGCGACCGCCTGGTAGCCAAGTCCATGGATGACCGGGTGGGCTGCGCGGTGGCGATCGAGGCGTTGCGCAGCATCAAGAATACGCCTCATGAGCTTTACTTCGCGTTCACGACCCAGGAAGAGGTCGGCACCCGCGGCGCGCAGACCTCCGCTTATGGCATTGATCCAGACCTGGGCTTCTCCATTGACGTGACCTCCTGGGGCGACACGCCCGGCAAGAAGGACATGAGCATGGCGCTGGGCAGCGGGCCTGCAATCAAGATACGCGATGGCGGCATGCTCTCCGATCCCCGCATTATCGATTGGATGACCCGCACGGCAGAAAAGGCCAGGATCCCATATCAGCGTGAAGTGCTGCTGGGCGGCACCACCGATGCGCGCGCCATGCAGCTTGTGAGGGGCGGAATCCCCGTGGGATGTATTTCGGTCCCATGCCGCTACGTTCACTCGCCGTCTGAGATGGTGGATCTCGGCGATGTGCAGAACGCGGTTAAGCTTGTAGTTGCACTGCTGCAGTCGCCGGTACGTTGGGAAACGGGCGTGCGTTAGTCTCTTAGGTTCAGGCATAATAAACACTGCGGACGGCCTTTGCGCCGTCCGCAGTGTTTATATCTCGTCTATTTCTCGCGGTGGATGATGCCTAGAATACCGCCCACAAGATCCACAAGACGATCATCAGCACGCCGACCCCGAACACCGCCGCAAAGGACCAGCCCCACGCGATCATGTAGGTCCGCGCCGAAACAAAGGCATCTCTGCCGTGGCGCAGGCGCAGCCACTCAGCCCCGAAGAGAGCAAGAGGCGAAGCGACGATCCCGACAACGGGTGTGAAGAACAGGCTCGCAACCAGACCCGCCAAATAAGCAAGCCCGATCGACGTCCACGGGATGGACTTCCCCCGCATTCGCCTGGCGATAATGATATTGTCGATCACGTTCCCGACGATCATCAGGACCGTGATCAGCGCGAACAGCGTCCAGTCGATCCAGCCCATCCGGCCCGCCGCGTTCTCCAGGAGCGCGTATAGGCCTGTTGCCAGCCACATCACCAGGAGCCCCGGAAAACCGGTATCAGCAGCCCCAATAGACCGAGCAGGAGTATTCCGAGTGTCAGCGCCTGGAGAAGTGGATTCTCCCAGGGTTGTTGGGTCGATCGGCATGTTGTTTTTCAGCAGTGTCGTATTTTGGTGCGTGCCGGCCGTCCGTGGACTACGGCTTGATGACGTCCACGCCGCCCATCCACGGGAGCAGGACTTCCGGGCACCACGATCGAGCCGTCTGCCTGCTGGCAGTTTTCCATGACAGCGATCAATGTGCGCGGCAGCCCCAAACCCGAGCCGTTCAGCGTGTGGACGAGGCGCGTCTTGCCCTTCTCCGCCGTCCGGTACTTGACGCTGGCACGCCGCGCCTGGAAGTCGCGGCAGTTCGAAACAGACGACACCTCCAGCCACTCCGCGCAGCCCGGCGCCCAGACTTCCACGTCATAGGTGAGCGTGGCGCTGAACCCGATATCGCCGGTGCACAGTAGCTTCACGCGGTGGGTGAGCCCAAGCGCCGTGCAGGTCTCTTCGGCGTCGGCGAGCATCTTCTCCTGCCAGGCCTCCGACTCTTCGGGCTTGCAGTAGATGTACATCTCGACCTTATCGAACTGATGCCCGCGCTTGATGCCGCGCACATCGCGCCCAGCGCTCATCTTCTCGCGCCGGAAGCAGGGCGTGTAGGCCGTGTAACGCAATGGGAGGCTGGCTTCGTCCAGGATCTCATCCATGTGCAGCCCTGTTAGCGGCACCTCGGCCGTCGGCACAAAATAGAGGTCTTCCTCATGGTCCTTATATAGATTATCGGCGAACTTGGGCAGCTGTCCCGCGCCGAACACCGTCTCGGTCTTCACCATGAACGGCAGGTATTCTTCGGTGTAGCCCTGCCGGATATGCAGGTCGAGCATGAAGGCGATCAGCGCGCGCTGCAGGCGCGCGCCGGCTCCGTTCAGCACATAGAACCGCGAGCCGGTGATCTTCGTGCCGCGCTCGAAGTCGATGATGTTGAGATCGGGTCCCAGTTCCCAATGGGGCTTCGGCGCGAAGTCGAACTTGCGCGGCTCACCGATCGTGCGCAGCACCACGTTCTCGTCCTCGTCCTTGCCGACCGGCGTGCGCGCATCCGGGATGTTGGGCAGCGTGGCGGTGAGACTCTTCAACTGCGCATCGATCTCTGCCAGTTCCTTGTCCAGCCCGCCGATCTGATCGCCGACCGTGCGCATCGCTTCAATGCGGAGCTGGCGCGCGGCAGCGTCCTTCATCTGCCCGATCTCTTTCGAGACGGCATTGCGTTCGGCTTTCAAAGTTTCCACCTGCGTCAGCAGCGCGCGCCGCTTTTCGTCGAGCTGCAGGATGGAATCGATCGGGGCCGCGTCCATCTGGCGGTTTTTCAGAGCCGTCCGCACAATTTCCGGCTGTTCACGAATCAGATTGATATCTAGCATGGTTGCACCTCCGTATGACTGCTGGTGAGACAAAAGAATACGCCCCGATCCTTTTGCAGGACGAGGGGCGTCTCGTGGTGCCACCTGCTTTCGTTATTACTTCCAGACCCGCCTTCTTGCGAAGGGAACTGGGGTAATAACCTCCGATTGCGCGCTAACGGGCGCGGCCGTCCCTCTTACGATAGCATTCTGTGCCTATCCCTGCGAGGGAGACGTGGCGAAGTGGATTTGGTTGTCCTTCCGGCCGCCTTGCACTTTGTGCATCCGGTCGATGCAACCCGGCGGCTCTCTGAACGGTTGGACAATTGATGTCTTCGCGCGGTCTTGTGCGCGGGATTATACGCCAGAGAGGGCGCTTGTCAATGTTTGTTGCCCGTAAAGTATTCGGTGGTGGCCTGCCCCGGCTGGCTGATGCCCTCACGCGCAGCGCCTTCCATACGGTCATGAGCAGGATCTTGATGTCGAGCCAGAAGGACCAGTGATCCACGTACCAGATGTCGAGCGCGAAGCGAGCCGGCCAATCCAGCGCGTTGCGCCCATGCACCTGCGCCCAGCCTGTGATGCCTGGCATCACGTCGTGTCGTCGTTGCTGTTCAGCGGAGTACAGCGGCAGATACTCCATCAGCAGCGGCCGCGGACCAACCAGGCTCATTTCGCCGCGCAGGATGTTGAACAGCTCGGGCAGCTCATCCAGGCTGGAGGCACGCAGGAAGCGTCCGAAACCGGTGAGCCGCGCGCGGTCCGGCAGCAGGCGGCCTTCAGGATCGGCGGCATTGCTCATGCTGCGGAACTTGTACAGGCTAAATGGTTTGGCTTTGTACCCCGGCCTCTGCTGCCGAAAAAGTATCGGCGCGCCCAAAAGCAGGCGGACGAGAACTGCCAGCAGCACGATCACCGGCGAAAGGATGATCAATCCCAGCGAGGCGACGATCAGATCGAAGAGCCTTTTGCTGCGCGGCATGCGGGTATTCTACCCCACGCATCCAGGCGGGAAGCCGTTAAATAATGGGCTTTCCCGTCGTCAGGATAAGGGGCAGGCGCCAGGAAAAATGCGGACTTTACCCGTAGAAATATGGTATATTTTGAATTGGAGCGAGAGCCATGAATGAACGCATACTGATCATCGAAGACGACCAGGCTATCCTCAAGTTGCTTCAACGGGGACTGGCTTACGAAGGATATACCGTCGACACCGCGACGGATGGACGCACCGGGCTGATCCTGGCACGCGACCACACACCCGATCTCGTGATCCTGGATTGGATGCTGCCGGGTATGGACGGTCTCGAGGTTTGCCATCGACTGCGGACTGGCGGCTCGATCCCCATCCTGATGCTGACAGCTAAAGACACGGTGCAAGACCGCATCCAGGGACTTGACGCGGGGGCGGACGATTACATGATCAAGCCCTTCAACCTCGACGAGCTGCTGGCGCGTGTCCGTGCGCTGTTGCGCCGCACCCAGCCGGAGCGCGTTCCGGTGCTGAAATTTGCCGATCTCACGCTCGATACCGGCTCGCGCCAGGCCTCACGTGCAAGCCGTCTCGTGGCGCTGACCGCCAAGGAATATGAGCTGCTCGAGCTCTTCCTGCGCCATCCCAAGCAGGTGCTTACCCGCGAAGTGATCTTCGACCGCGTTTGGGGCTACGACTTTGGCGGTGAGAGCAATGTGCTGGAAGTCTATATCCGCTACCTGCGCCAGAAACTGGAAAGCGACGGGGAGTCCCGCTTGATACATACGGTGCGCGGCGTTGGCTACGTCCTGCGCGAAAATCCGTAAAGATCGAACGATCGTTGATCGATCGTGGTTCAAAAAAATCGTATATCGAAATCGTAAATTGACATAGTGTCTCTTCGCCTGCGTCTGACGCTGCTGTATTCCACACTGGTCGGGGGAATCTTATTGATTTTCGGCGCCGCCGTATACGTCCTGATCAGCGTCATCCTCCTGAACCAGGTGGACAATACCCTTGCGGCGACGGTTCAGGACATCATCAACGTGACGCGCGTCAGCTCGCAGGGTGAGGTCAGCGCGGTCAACCTTCCCGCGCTGGATATGACGGCTAACACCTACGTCCAGATCTGGGGCAGAGACGGCAAACTAAAGTCCTCTTCTCCGGGCATTGCCGGCATGCTGGTTCCGCTCGATCCCATCGGACTGGGGGCGCGTGATCCCGAGTATCGCGAGAACACCATCAATGGCATCCATCTGCGCGTGCTGACTGTGCCGCTTCAGGTCGGCGCGCATCGTATTGCCTCACTGCAGGTCGCCACGAGTCTTACGGTTGTAAACTCTGCGCGCGTGAACCTGTTGAATATCCTGCTGACCTCGGCGCTGATCTCCGCCGGCCTGGCGGCCCTCGGCTCATGGCTCGTATTGGGCCGCTCGCTGGCGCCGCTGGGAGTGATCACCGAGACCGCCCAGGCTATCAACCGTGCGGACGATCTCTCGCGCCGCATTCCATACAAAGGGCCGGAGAACGATGAGATCGGCCGGCTGATCCAATCCTTCAATCAAACGCTGGAGCGGCTCGAGAATCTTTTCACCTCGCAGCGCCGGCTCCTGGCCGATGTGAGTCATGAGCTGCGCACGCCGTTGACGGTCATCAAGGGCAATGTGGACCTCATGCGCCGCATGAAGAGCCTCGACGACGAGTCTCTCTCGAGCATCGACCAGGAAGCGGGCCGCCTCACCCGCCTCGTCGGAGGGCTGCTGCTGCTGGCGCAGGCAGAGTCCGGCAAGCTGAGCCTGGATATGAAGCCGGTCGAAGTGGACACGCTGCTCCTGGAGGTCTTCCACGAGATGCGCGTTCTAGCCGGCGGCAAGTTGAAGATGCGAATGGGAGATATCGATCAGGCGCTTGTCAAAGGCGACCGGGATCGCCTGAAGCAGGTATTGCTGAACCTGGTTGGCAATGCGATCCAATACACGCCGCCGAGCGGGGAAGTGATCATGGGCCTGGCTAAGATCGGCGAGCAGGTCCGCATCGTCGTGCGCGACACCGGCCCCGGCATCCCGGAGCAGGATCTGCCTTTCATCTTCGAGCGTTTCTACCGCGCCGAGAAGGCACGCACGCGCTCCCGTGGCACCGGCTTCGGCCTGGGTCTTTCCATTGCTCAGTGGATCGTTGAGAACCACGGCGGCACCGTGGAGGTGGAGTCGAAGGAAGGCGTTGGCACCACCTTCGCGGTGTGGCTGCCATTAATGGCGGGCTCCCCAAAGCGGCCTACATCCATCGCTCAGGAAGACTAATGCACCCAGGAGCACAAAGAAGGGGCCGGCGCTCTTTGAAGGTTGAGCGCCGGCCTGTTATTTATTTCTTAGTTGTCTAGCCCCAGTCTCTGGCTGGCATGTGCGCACAGCCCCGATCCGCCCGCGATATACCATTCCTTAAGCCTGCCAGACTCTGCTGCCCCGCTGGTCGCGTCTGCATAGATGCCGCTGCCCCAATAGGCATAGCGCACCGTCTCGGCCGGCCAGGTCCACTCGCTGCGAGAGATCACCCCGATGCCGCCGTTGTAGCCGGCGAATGCCAGCCGGGCATCGTTGTTCGCGGCCGCCAGGGACCGGCGCAGGTAGTCGAGCCCGCGCAGGGCGTTCGTATCGGGCGCATAGGGTTCGTCACTGGCGGTGAAGTGGAAAGGCATCACCTGGAATAATCCGATCGCGCCGGAGCGGGATGTGGCTGATGGATCGCCGCATGACTCGATCTGCATCACCACCGCTGCCAGGTTCGGGTCCAGCCCTGCGGCTGCCGCCCAACGGCTGAGCGATGCACTCCAGTATTGCACCTCTGGCGTGAACACCGGCGAGAGCACAGCCGGGCTCTGTCCTTGACTCGTCGGCGGGTGGACCTCGATGCTTGGAAAGGACAGTTGAAGGCCGCCCACAGGCGCCGCGGGCGGGCCCGGGATGTTATCCGGCGGCACCTGCGTGTCCGTTCCGACGAGGCTATTCTGTTGCGGGACGATGGTCGGGGATGTTTCGGTGGGTCCGGGCCCTACGAACGCCTGGACTGCGGCATCCAGGATCGGGCTCTCGTTGGTGGAGGCGGGCGCCGCTGCGGCCTGCACGGTCAGGTCCTGAGGCGTGGCATTAAATACGAAGAGCGCCAGCAGTGTACCGACGATAATGACCGCCAGGGGCGGTAGTACATATCCGGAAAAACAGCCGCTGCCTTGGGACGGAAAGGCCGCGGCTTTTGCTTGGGGATTCGTGCGAGCGCGGGGCATGGGGTTCCTTGGCTGAGTGGCGGGGTATGGCCCCGCCACTTTGAACATGTATGGGAAACCGGGCTCGAGAAGCCTCTCTTATGAAGAGGCGGTGTGAGCAAAGTTTGCGTTTAGTGCATAAAGCGATCAGTACCTGTATCGTTATTACCGGCGGAGGCGTCGAAGGAAACGTTATGGTAGGTTGGCTCGGCATGCTCGTATGGCGCGGGCGTTGCCGGCTTCGGCGCAGGACGGTAGTTCTGTTGCGTGGGACGCGGTAGCGACGAGGCCGTCCGCAAGCCGGGCATCTGGTTGACCTGGTTCACCGGGGCGCGGACTGCCGGCGGGGGTGAGTAGGAGCGCTGTTGCTGCGAAGGGCGCGCATCGCTCATCGAGAACAGGTTGTCGCCTGCCACCGAGAACGTCCCGATGATCAGCACGCGGATCAGCAGAACCATGACCGCCACGAAGATCGGAACCAGTTTGGTGAGCGTGTGCCCGCTGACCACGGCGCCGGCGGCGGCGCTGCTGTGGTTGACGATGGCTACTGAAACGCCCCACCACGTGAGCATGGCGTTGAATGCGGCTGCCAGCAGCCACGCGCCGAACAGGTACCAGACCTCTGCCGGCTCATCACGGCCCTGTTGGGGCGTGAAGATGCGGGCAATGCCGGCAAAGTCGATGCCGCAGAAGGCAATCGCCAGGATCGTAGCCCAGCGGATGCTCGCGAACGTCAGATCGCCGAGCACATCCCGCAGGGCAAACTGCGTGGTGCTGAAATTGAATACTTCGAAGGCCAGCAAGGCAGCTATGATGATCATGCCCCAGGCGGCGCCCCGGGTCAGACCACGTCCGACGCGGATGCCGCGCAGCAGCGCCTTCAAGCCATCGCCTACATTACCGTTAGAGCGGACGGTGTTCATGATGCCTCCTTGAGGATTCTGGGTTGTCAATTGAAGAGCGGGGAGGGGCGCTGCCTGGGTCGCCCACATTCGAGTGTTCGCTCGAATGAGACATTGTTAGGGTAGGCCCATATTATAGAACACGTGTTCTATTATTGTCAAGAGGGGAGTTTTCTTACGGGAGCGCTTGCTTCTTTCCCGCTATTATATCGAACGCTTGTTCTAATGTCAAGCTCCATCCCCTAAGAGAGTGTCTGCAAGAGTGGGCCCACGTCGTTGCGAGGAGGCGTTTTTTGCCGACGATCGCGAAGCACACCCGAAGGGCGTGTAAGGAAGCAATCTCCCGTTTCGCAAGGCGAGCCCGCCAAATTAGACACTCCTCCCCTAGCCTTTGCAAAGGCCCTACTTTTCGTGCCAGATCAGGATACGGTTATTACTTGGAAAGATTGCCTTGGCACACCGCGGCAGCTTCGTCATAGTTACCTCTAAATGCGAGCCGGCAGCTATTCACCCCTGACGATGAATCAGTTCAGCGTCCGCCGCCGGCTCTCTTGAAATCGATGAACCCGCGTTCCACATCCGTCGAGATGAGTTGCAGCCGCACGCGGTCGCCCACGTCGAGGCCTTCGAACCCGCGCACGACCCTGCCTTCCACCGGCATATCCAGCAGCCTGGCCCAAGTGCCCTTGTCTGCCGCGCCCGTGACGATGCCGTCGAATTGTTGCCCGACCCTGGATTGCAGCAACAGGGCCGCCGCCGACTTGCTCACCTGCCGTTCCACCTTATTGGCAGCATCTTCCTGCGTTGTGAAGTGCTGTGCCAGCGCACCGAGTGTTGCGTAGTCGTATGGCGCAGACTCGCCACGCAGGGCGGCTTTCAGCAGTCGCTGTGTGATCAGGTCGGGATACCGGCGATTGGGCGCCGTGGAGTGAGCGTAGTCTTTCACCGCCAGGCCAAAGTGACCGGGCGCCTCGGCTCCGGGCATCTCCGCCACATACTCGCCCGAGCCCAGCAGTTTGACGACCGCCAGTGACAGGTCCGGGAATCGCAGCGGGTCGGACGTCTTTTGCTCCAGCAGGAATTCATCCAGTGCTTTTGAATCCGGCTCTTCCGGCAGCTGCGTGCCGTGCTGTTGCGCCAGCTCAACGATGCGGTCCCAGCGCTTCGGGACGCGCACCACGCGCCGGATCGAAGGCATGTTCTTGGATGCCAGGTAGCGCGCGGTCACGCCGTTCGCGCCGATCATGAAGTCCTCAATGATCTCGGTGGCACTGTTCTTCTTTTGCACCTCGCAGGTCGCGGATCTGGTCCCCGTCGAAGATCGGGCGTGCCTCGATGGTCTCCAGGCTCAGCGCGCCGTGTGTGTGCCGGAAGTTCCGCATGTTCTGCGCCACTTGTTCCTGCATGCGCAGGTTCTCCGCCAGTCCCGGAACGGCCGCGATCTTTTCCGGCATCGGGCCGCTTCCGTCCAGCCACGCGGCCACGCTGTTGTATGCCAGCTTGGCATAGTTGTGGACGCGCCCCAGGCACAGGTCGGATGATTCCAGCGCGCCGTCCGCGCCGATCGCCATTTCGATCACGATCGCCAGCCGGTCTTCGTCCGGGTTGAGGGAAGTGAGATCCGTGGATAATCTTTCGGGCAGCATTGGGAATATTTCGGCCGCGGTATACACCGATGTGGTGTTGTGGCGCGCATGCTCGTCGATGGCCGACCCGTCGTGCACAAGCGAGTCGACGTCTGCCACCGCCACCAGGATCTTGACTGCGCCGCTGGGCAGCAACTCTGCCACCGTCAGCTGGTCGAGGTCGCGCAAATCATCGTTATCGATCGATGCCCATAGCAGCTTCCGCAGATCGAGCACCGGCGCGTCGCCCGCCTCCTTCTGCTCGCTCATCTTGCCGAGTTCGTGCAGGGCCGCCGGGGCAAAATCAGGGAGCAGGCCGCGCTCGAACATTACCCGCCGCGCAATGCGCTGCAGGAGACCGCGCTGATGTTGATCCTCGCCATGCATGCCATTCATCTGCTGCTCCTTTTGGAAATATGCCGATACCGCGCCAGCCCTCTACTTTCGTAGAATGCGCAGCTATATACGTTCCCGCAATTCTACTTTCGTTTGGATTTGTGCGCCTCGGGATTTGCCTGCTTAGAATCGCAGCCCGTGCCAGTATGGATCCACCAGCGCGGCCAACACCCCCCAGACCGAACCGAGCACCGCGCCGGCGATCACGTCACGCGGATAATGGGCGCCGAGGTACACACGCGTGAATCCCACCAGCACTGCCACCGCATACAGTGCGAGCGTCGCTGCCAGGCCGATATCGAACCGATGGCTGAGCAGTGTCACCATGAAGAACGTCTGCGAGGTGTGGCCGCTCGGGAATGAGCGGCCGCGTTCGCGCCAGCCGATGACGCGCGCAGTTTGCAGCGCAAGGAATGGGCGTGCGCGATCGGTGAGAGCCTTGATCGTCTCGACCAATAGCCATAACGTCAGTGTGCCAAAGATGATCTCGGCTGCCAGCCGTCCCGAGTTCGTCAGGAAGAAGAATGTGGCAGACACGATCGCCGTTCCCATATTTCCTATCTGTGTTGCCAGCCACATCACACTATCTAGCCATTTGGGGCGCGTGCCGCGCAGGTTGAACAGCAGGAAGACCCCCATGTCCAGGCGCTGTCCCACCGACCACAACAGCGACAGGGCGATCAGCGTGAACAGGATCAGCATGCTCATCAAGGTCCGATGTGCCAGGAGCGCCGCGAACAATGCCGAGCGCGCCGCCGCGGGCAGCCAGATGAGGAACCCGACCACACCCACCGCCAGCCCTGCCAGGACAGCCGAGCGCCTTCGCGCCGTCCAGAGACGGTTGACCTCCGTCTCCGGCGGCAGCGGATCTTCTTGTGATCTCGCTACGCATCGAACCAGTCCGTATCGGAGTTGCGGCCCGCGCTTTCCGGCCTTTTGGTTGTCGATCGCCGGGCCGGATTCCCCGGCGATGACCGCCAGCGCCCGCGGATGCACATCTACGGTTACCGCCCCTTGCTGCAGGATGATCCCATCGGCAAGCACCGGCATGAGCGGATCCGACTTGACGTTGAGCTGCCGCACGCGGTAGTGCTTGACGTGTGCGTCCTCCACCGGCCCGCCCGCGGATTGCATTGCCATGGAGATCAGGTCGAGTTTGCTCATTTCTGAGAAAACGAACACGTCGAGGCGGTTGTCGCGGCATGAGACATCTCTTGCGATCTGCATGCGCGGCCCCAGGTACGGCATGTTGGCGATCAAAACCATGTAGGCGTTCGTGCCGAAGCGATGGCGCCCGTTGAGCACTGCGCGCAGGCGCGAGGGCGTCGAAGCCACAAAGGTGGATACGAGCGTCCCGATCTGCCCCAGGTCGCCGTGCTGGATATCATCTGCGGCGGGATAGAGATCGGATAGCAGCCCCAGGGATGCCGCCTCCAGGAACCAGCGCGAGGCATGGCCGCTGCGCAGATGCCCGACGTCGATCTTCAGACGGCGTCCCTCGCGCAGCAGAGCGACTGCTTCCGGCACCGTGCCCGGCACCCCCAGGTTGAACGATACATTATTGCGTGTGCCGGTGGGGATGATTCCCAGGGTCGCGGGGCTGCCCACGAGTGCGCCCATCACGCTGTCGATGGTCCCGTCCCCGCCGGCTACCACGATCAGCCGTATGCCCTCGCGGATGGCACGGCGCACTGCGCCTTCCGCGTCGCTATCCGGGCTTACCATGAAGACCTCCGGCTGAATATTCTGGCTTTGCATCTCGGTCAGGATGTCTGCGAGTTGCTGCGGCAATTCCTGCGGCCGGCCGGATATGGCGTTGAAGATGAGCTTCGCCCGCAGAGGGCGTTGGGTGACCTTTCTCTTGGACATGGTTAATTCCTGAATGAATTCAATTAGGTTCGTATCACGATCCGGCGCTGAAATTCGCTGCCGACCGTTCCTTATTTAACGATCTGGGACGCCATTTCAAGCCGGCCCAGCCCCTCCAATTGTAATATGCCAGCGGTCATTGCATTGCATTCGAATGTCCCCTCTAAATAAACTGGCACGCCTCCGTTTGCGGAGGCGTGCCATTGCGAGCTACTTTCTAAAATTGCCGCCCGGCCACAGAGCGGTTCTTTCCTGACACTCTAAGAGTTCATCCACGATCCTCGCAATGGCACTGGTAGACAGGGCCCATCCGTCTCGACTGCCCTGGACTACTCATCAATCGCTTCTTCTTGCTCGCGTGGGTCGCCCACGCGGATGCCCGCGTCCCGTTGCTCTTCCTCCGTCAACTGAAAGAGCCCGATCAGCCATTCCAGGAGATTTGCGAACATCCGTACGCCATCTGAGACGCCGCTATGTTTCTGCCTCTCCGCGTTCGCAGGGACGCGTCCTTCCATCCTTGCCTCTCTGCCTTGTGGGCTGCGATCCGAGGAAGGTTCCTCTGCTGAGCTTCAGTTCTCTGACCAGCTCCCATTCTCGATCTGCAGCGTGGGAGACTTGGCCAGTTCCCGCAGTCCGCGCATCTTCAGCGCACGCACCGCGCCCTGCCGCTTCCCGAGCTGCCGCGCGATCTCACGCACGCTCAGTCCCTCGATGAAGCGCAGGATCAACACCTCTCGTTGTCCCTCGGTCAGTTCCTGGAGAGCCTTGCGCAGTTGCTCCATCTGCATGTTCTGCTCCAGGTTCTCTTCGGTATCGTCCTCGCGCCCCACCTCGCCGGATTGCAGGTCGTCCAGTGAAATAGCGGTTCTCCGCGTGCGGTAATGATCCACCACGGCGTTGTGGGCGATGCGGTACAGCCATGCGCTGATCGATGCCTCGCCGACGCGATACGTGGGCAGCTTCTGCCACACCTTGATAAAGATCTGGGATGTAATATCTTCCGCCACGTGATAGTCTGCCACCCTGAAATAAACGTAACGATAGATCGGCTCCATGTAATGATCATACAATTGCGTAAAAGCTTCGCTATCGCCCTGCTGTGACAGCCCGATCAGGCTCGCCTCATCGATGATGGGTTTGCGGAATCGACGGTACGAAGGGCTGGGGGCTGCATTCATCGGATCATCCTCCGTGATGACATGGCCTGGCATTTGTCCGGCGGGCGTTGCTCCGCCTTGGTCCATGGTTCTTGCGCGATATGTCTGTCGGCTCCCCGCCCCGGTTCTACGTTAGGCCTCCTTCATCGATTGAGATGAATCGGATTGTGAGTGATCGCTTCCATCGCCGGGCTGGAGAGGCGGCTGCAGCCATTTGAAGATCTCGATCACCGCCTGGGGCTTGCTGTAGCCGTAGTGTTCCTGCAAGATCACAGCCAGCTCCTCGGTCCTGCCACTGAGCCGGGTAAGGTCGTCGTCCGGGATCTTATTCCAGCGCTCCTGCACTTTGTCCTTCACCTGCGGCCATCGGCTCAGTAAGAGGTCTTGTGGTTTCTCCATATGCGATTCTCCTGGGTGCCACCTTGCTTTCGCGCAGGCCGTGCTCCGCGTGGTCTGCCGGGCATGGCACGATCCGCTCTGAAGAAATTTCCGTCTCTTCACCTCTGAGTTGGCTTGGAGCGGATCGGGCCTTTGCACGATAATAGCCTTGGTGCGTTCCGTCCGCTATCGGCAGGATGCCAATTCGTCTGTAATCCGATGCCGCCGCGCCGTGTCGGAATTTGGCCTACACGAGCGCGAGGTTGATTCATCGGTAATGACAGGCGGGGCGTGCCAGACAATAGACTATAATGAAAGAGTGCCGTCCGGCTCCGAGCCGGAGTGACAGTTGAGCATCGCCAAAGAAAGGCGGATCCCATCGATGCAGACTCAACCGGTGCCTCTATCCCCCAGACACAGGCTGCGCCTTCAGGCGCAATTGCTCGACGCAGTTAACCAGGCCGTCATCGCGACCGACCTGGATGGCTGCGTTGTATTTTGGAATCGCTTCGCCGAAGAACTTTACGGCTGGACCTCAGAAGAGATGTTGGGTGGTGATACCGCGCGTCTCGCACCGACGCCCGCATCGCTGTCGCAACTCCAGGAGATCATGGAGTGCTTGAAAAGGGGAGAGCCCTGGGCAGGCGAAAGGTTCCTGCAGCGCCGTGATGGGACGACCTTCACCGCTTATGTAACTTCCTCCCCGATATTCGATGGCGAAGGGGGCATTCTTGGCATCGTCGGCGTCTCCCGCGATATCACAGAAGAGAAGCGCCTCCAGGAGGCCAATCGCATGCTGGCCGAAGCCGGTGTGCTGCTCCTCGGCGCTGAGGAGAGCGAACAGCCGCTCTCTGCCCTAGCCGGGCTTGCCGTGCCTGAGCTTGCCGATTGGTGCGCCGTCCATCTGCTACAGCCTGACGGCTCCATCGAGCAGATCACGCCGGAGGCTGCCGGTCTGACCTCCTCGCAGACGACCCCATCCTGGCTCCAGAATGAATTCTCCGATGGCGATGCCCGTGGAGTAGCCGCTGTGCTGCAGAGCGGTGAAGCAAAACTGGTTACCGACGCAGGGTCAGATGCGGGATCCAGCGTGAAGTCCTATATGATCGTCCCGCTGGTGGCGCGCCCGCGCACCCTGGGAGCGATCACCTTCGTCGCAGCAGATTCGGGCCGGCGCTTTGATCAACAAAATCTGGCATTGGCTGAAGATCTTGCCAGCCGCGTTTCCATTTATTTGGATAAGGCCCGGCAAATCCGGGAGACCCAACGCGCCAAGGAGCAGCTCGAGCGCAGCGTGGCTGAACGTACCGCCGAGCTGCAAGCGACGGCCCAGCAATTGGAGCGGTCAGAAGCCATGGTGCAAACGCTGCTCCGCATTACGAAGAAGTTGAACTCTACTCTTGACCTCGATACCCTGCTGGAAGAACTCTCACAGGAGGCCATTGCCCTCGTCCGCGGGGAAGGCGGCTTCGCAGGCGTGCGTACCGCTGGCGGCGTGACAGTCCACAAGCACTTCCGGTGGGGCAAAGCCACCACGTTCGAGCACACCTGGCCGTCGGGGAATGGCGTGCCGGGCTGGGTCCTCGAACACAAGATTCCGTGGGGCACCAACGATGCCGCCCATGATCCTGTCGTCCTGCACGAGCTTGCCATCAATGAGGGCGTATCCTCCATTATCTGCACGCCCATTCTGGATTCCGCCGGCGAGGTGCTCGGCTTTTTTGACATCCGCAATAAGCTGGACGGTAGCAACTTCACGATTGCAGATCAGGAACTGCTTCTCTCCATCGCTCCGGCTGCGTCCATCGCCATTCAAAATGCGCTGGCTTATCAGCAGCGCCTTGCAACGGTCGCCGAACTGGAGGAGTCCTCCGGGCAGTTAAAAGCCCTGGCTGCCAATCTCGAAACAGCCCGCGAGCAGGAGCGCACGGAGATCGCCCGTGAGCTGCACGACCAGCTCGGCCAGTCATTGACTGCCATGAAGTTCGATCTGGCCTGGCTGACCGACCGGCTTGTGCTCAGGGACTCTTCGCTTACCGTTCGCCGAAAAGGTCAAGACCCTCAAGGGCCAGATGGATTTGATGATCAAGAGCGTCCGGCGCATTGCCACGGAACTGCGGCCCGGCATGCTCGACGATCTCGGCCTGGCAGCCTCCATTGAATGGCAGGCCCGCGATTTCGAGAAACGCACCGGCATCGCCTGCGAGGTGAACGTGACCGCTGAAGACCTGCCCTTGCAGCGCGCACGGTCTCTTGCGGTGTTCCGGATTTTTCAGGAAGCGCTGACGAACGTTGCTCGCCATGCCAAAGCGAACAGGATCGTTGTCGATCTGTCTGCCACCCCTGAGCTGCTGACGCTCACGGTCCATGACGATGGGCGCGGCATTCGCTTGAGCGAGGTAAAGGGCTTGCGCTCTTTGGGCCTCATGGGGATGCGCGAGCGCGCGCAGCGCCTGGGCGGCACGTTCGATATAAAGGCTGCGCCAGGCGGCGGCACCACCCTCACGGTCTGCATCCCCGTGGAGCAGGGCAAATGATGTGAACAACTGGGCGCACTAAGATGCATATCCTACTGGCGGATGATCACGCGGTCGTGCGCCACGGGGTCAAGCAGATCCTGGCGGAAGCATTCCCGCTTGCCAGCTTCGGCGAGGCTCCCAGCGTGCCGGAGCTGCTCGACTTCGTCCGCATCTGAGCGCTGGGACGTCATTGTGCTGGACCTGACCATGCAGGGGGAGAACAGCCTGGAAGCGCTGAAGCAGATCAAGCATGACCACCCGAAATTGCCGGTGTTGATCCTCAGCATGTATCCGGCGGATCAGTACGCCTTGCGCACCATCCGGGCCGGCGCGGCCGGTTATCTGAACAAGGAGAGTGCGCCGGAAGAACTGGTGCAGGCCATCCTCCAGGTGCGAAAGGGCGGACAATACATCAGCGCCTCCGTCGCCGACGAGCTGGTGCTTCACGCCCGGCAGAGCAGCAACCTGCCGCTCCACAAGCAGCTCTCGGATCGCGAGTATCAGGTCCTATGTCTCATCGCCTCCGGCAAGGAACTCAAGGAGATCTCTGCCGAACTATCGCTCAGCGCCAAAACGGTCAGCACCTACCGAGCGCGCCTGCTCGACAAGATGAACATGAAGACCAATGCCGAGCTCACGCACTACGCCATCGTGAACGGGTTGGTAGGCTGATAGTCCCTATTCCCTACAGCCGATTCCCTATTGCCTATTGCTGATTCTCGATTTCCGATTTTCGATTCCCGAATTTCAACTCCCGACCTCCCTCCCTGTTTATCTCCGCCTTCTTCTGGTTGGCTATTCCCCTCTCCCGCACAAAGCATTCATTACTATCCTCCATTCTCCGTGTCCGTGAGCCACGCGCACCATCCATGACCCATTCTCCATGATCCAATTCTCGACTCCCGATTCCCAAATCCCCATCCCCAGATGGTATAATGTGAATAATCGCACAAGAGCAGACGTGCCCTCGATGAGGCTCGCGGTCGCTAAGTCAAAGTCCTTGTTGGATTTTCCCGATTGATAGCCTCTGCCAATGTTCGCTGGTGGAGGCTTTTTTGTCGCCTTGCACCCGCCGCCTCAGCAGGGGAGTGCTGCGTGCCTTCATTCTAGAATTTCCCGTGACCGCGCAAAACTAACCGCGGTCTTCGGTGGATCATACGAAGGAGAAAATATTATGTCCAAGATCGAATCTGTTCACGCCCGCGAGATCCTTGATTCGCGCGGCAACCCCACTGTGGAAGTGGAAGTCAAGCTTGCAGATGGCACGTTCTCGCGCGCCGCTGTCCCTCCGGAGCCTCCACCGGCGTCCATGAGGCGCTTGAGCTCCGCGATGGCGATAAGAAGCGCTATGGCGGCAAGGGCGTCCTCAAGGCCGTCGCCAACGTCAACGGCCCCATCGCCCAATGCCTCAACGGCGAAGACGCTCTCAACCAGTCCGCCGTGGATAAGTCCATGATCGACCTCGACGGCACGCCCAATAAGGACAAGCTGGGCGCCAATGCCATCCTGGGCGTGAGCCTGGCAGTCGCGCGCGCCGCGGCTATGTCGCGCAAGCTGCCTCTCTATCAGTACCTGAGCAAGGACGGCAAGGCCAACCTGCTGCCCGTCCCCATGTTCAACATCATGAACGGCGGCGTACATGCCAACTGGCAGGGCACCGACTTCCAGGAATTCATGATCGCCCCGGTCGGCGCGCCGAACTTCCGCGAAGCGCTGCGCTGGGGTGCGGAAGTCTACCAGGCCCTCAAGAGCGTCCTCAAGGACGGCGGGCACTCTGTCGGCGTCGGCGATGAGGGCGGCTTCGCTCCCGTCCTCAAGAAGAACTCGGATGCCGTTGACCTGATCCTCAAGGCTGTGGAGAAGGCCGGTTACCGACCTGGCGACGATGTCGCTATCGCTCTCGACCCCGCCTCCAGCGGTTTCTATGAAGACGGCAAATACAACCTACGCACCGAGAACCGCAAGGTCACGTCCGCAGAGATGGTCGACCTCTATGCCGACTGGGCCAGTAAGTACCCGCTCGTGGTGCTCGAAGACGGCCTCGCCGAGGACGATTGGGACGGCTGGAAGCTGCTCAACAAGACCATCGGCGGCAAGGTTGAGTTGGTCGGCGACGATCTGTTCGTCACCAACGTCAAGCGCATCGAGCGCGGCATCAAAGAGAACGCCGCCAACGCCGTGCTGATTAAGCTCAACCAGATCGGTACCGTCACCGAAACCATTGCATCCATCGACATGGCCCGCAAGGCCGGCTGGGGCGCCATGGTCTCCCACCGCTCCGGCGAAACCGTCGACAGCTTCATCGCCGACTTCACCGTCGCCATGGCTACCGGTCACCTCAAGACCGGCGCTCCGGCCCGCGGCGAGCGCGTGGAGAAGTACAACCAGTTGATGCGCATCGAGGAAGAGCTGGGCAGCAAAGCTGTCTACGCCGGCCGCAAAGGCTTCGTCCGCTAATCCTCACAGACAAGTTCCATGCTCCATCCTGGCCGCCCCGAGTAGTGGGGCGGCTATTTTTAATGCCATCCTTCTCTTTCCTCTCTGCCCCGCCACGAACTAGGATCCATTCTCTATTCTCCATGACCAATCCCGATTCCCGAGTCCCCATTCCCAACTCCCCTCGTTCCCTTTCATCCTTCATCCCTTCTCCTTCATCCTTTCCTCTTGACTTTCCCACACTGTCAGAGTGTATAGTAGGCCCATAACAAGCTATGGTCAGGATTAGACCACTCCCCCGGAGCAGACATGACTTTCGAATATATGCCGCAAGGCCCATTCAATCTCGCCAATCAGAACCGGTACTTCGGCGGCTGGCCCGCTTTGCCAAATGATCCCGGCGCCATCGTCATCGCATTTCCGGTCGAAGGTTGGCAAGGCTCGGCCGCGGTAGTTCTCCGCCAGTCCGCCGATGGGCTCATCACCGGCGATGTGTTTGGCCCTGACTCTCTCGCCGCGAAGGCGCAAAGCCAGGCACTCGCCTCTCTGTCGCTCGACATCGACGGTACAGGCTGGCCTCAGGTCGGCGCCCGTGACCCCGTGATCGGGTCCCTCCAGGAAAAGTACCAGGGCCTTCGCCCGATCCTCTTTCATTCGCCTTATGAGGCCGCGGCCGGCTTTATCATCGGTCACCGTATCACTATCAAGCAGAAGCAGTTGCTCGTCAAAGCCATGGCAGACGAGCTGGGCGATAGGGTGGATGTCAGCGGCCAGGTCTATCCCGCATTCCCTCTGCCCCAATCCATCCTGGAGCTCTCGTCTTTCCACAGCCTCAGCCCTCAGAAGATCGACCGCCTCCACGGCATTGCCCGGGCCGCCCTCGACGGCCTGCTCGACCGCGATGCGTTGCGTTCCCTTTCGATCGACGATGCCCTCGCACCGGCTCAAGAGCCTTTCCGGCATCGGCCCCTTCTTTGCGGAAGGCATCCTGCATCGTGGTGCCGGCGTCGTGGATGAGCTTACGACTGACGACCTCACCCAATATGCCGTGCAGAAAGCCTACGGTCTGCCTCAGCCGCCGGACCAGGGACACGTGCAGGAGATCGCCGCCGCGTGGAAGCCCTACCGCATGTGGGCCGAAGTGCTGTTGCACGTCTGGCTCCGCCGGGAGGTAGGCCTGCCTCCCAAACGCACGTTCAAGCCCGCCTGAGCGTCCTTCCCGTCGCCAGTACTCCCTTCCCGCCCCGCAGGTTCCCATGACGCCTCTTGTCTTGAATACCACCCTGCCGGGCGTTCTACACACGCCTCATCCCGTTGCCCTTCTTTTCTCCATCCGTTCACAATTTGCAGAGTCCAAATCGAAATCGTCTGTAGCTTCTTAAACACTCTGCAACCAGGCAGCCTTCAACTCGTTCATCATAATTGGCAGGCACCCCTTCCCGCTTCGGGAAGGGGCCGGGGGTTAGGTCCGCCGACGCTGCCCCCACTCGAAATCGTCCCTAAGAACCTATCCTTTCCCCTATCCCCGTCTCTACTTGGCAACTTAGCGCCTTGGCGGTTAATCCCTTTCCCACGACCTGCCGCATACCCTCGCCCCCCAAACTTGACAGATCCTCCAACCCTCGGTAAAATAGTTTCATAGCTTAACTATTAACCGAGTTAACAGATCATCAAGGAATCCCTCATGATCAAATCCCTGGTCTCCTCCAAACAGATCACCGACGAAGCCCTCGACCGCTTCTGGGAAACGGTGCCTCCACTCTGGGCAAATATTCGTGCCCATATCCGCGCCGTCGCCACCGAGGAGTTTTCCATCAGCATCGAGCAGTTCCAGATCCTGCGTCTCATCCGCTCCGGCAGGGGGTCGGTCAGTGAGCTTGCCGCAGCCAAAAACATCAGCCGTCCTGCCATCAGCCAGGCAGTCGATGCGCTTGTCCGCAAGGGCCTGCTCACCCGCACCCCTGACCCCGACGATCGCCGCCACGTCCAACTGGCGCTCACTCCCTCCGGCAATGCCTTGCTCGATGCGCTATTCCGCAATACGCGTTCCTGGATGAGGGGCAAGCTGTCGTCCTTCAGCCGCGACGAGCTGGAAAACGTCATCCATGCCATGGAATCCCTGAAGAAAATGCTGGACTGACAGCAAAGGACCATTTTGATCGCTCACTCCATCCACATTCGGTGCCTATGAACCATATTCGCAAGCTTCTGCCTTTTGTCAAACCCTATTGGAAACGCGCCACCCTCGCCCTGATCTTGCTTACCTCCCTGGTCGGCTTCGACCTGTCGATCCCTCGCCTCATCCAGCGCATCATCGATCAGGGCATCCTGCATCAGAACCAGCAGGTCGTTTTGCAGACAGCCGCCCTCATGATCGGCATCTCGGTCGTCAGCACGCTGATCGCCATTGGCAACAACATCTTTTCGGTGCAGGTCGGCGAGAGCGTGGCCCGCGACCTGCGCGACGCGCTGTTCCTCAAGATCCAGTCGTTCTCCTTCGGCAACCTCGACCGGCAGAAGACCGGCCAATTGATCGTGCGCCTCACCAGTGACGTCGACGCCGTCAAGCGTCTGACCCAGATCACTCTCCGCATCGGTACGCGTGCGCCGCTGCTGATGATCGGCAGCCTCATCCTGATGTTCAGCACCAGCCGCAGCCTGGCTCTCACCATGCTTCCGCTTCTGGTTGTCACCTCCGTCATCATCGTCTTCTTCATCGTCATCATGGAGCCCCTCTTCCGGACCGTCCAGCAAAAGCTCGACCGCCTGAATACGGTCTTACAGGAAAACATCGCCGGCGTGCATCTCGTCAAGGCCTTCGTGCGCGCCGATTTCGAAGGCCAGCGCTTCGAAGCGGCCAACGAAGATTTCACCCTGCGTTCCGTCAGGGTCATGGAGTTCATGTCCACCATGTCACCCGTGCTGACGATCTGCGTCAACATCGGCATGGTCATCGTGATCTGGGCCGGCGGCCTGCAAGCCATCCGCGGCACTCTCTCCATCGGTCAGATCGTGGCCTTCACCAATTACCTGCTCACTACCATGACCCCGCTCACCATGATGACCATGCTCTCCAACACCTGGGCCAGCGGCCTTGCCTCCGCCCGCCGCGTCGATGAGGTGCTGGATACCGTGCCCGAGGTCCAGGATGCCCCGGACGCCGTGGCGCTGCCCGAAACGGCGCAGGGCCGCATTGTCTTCGAGAACGTATCCTTCCACTACAACGGCAACACTGCTGAGGAAGTCCTGGACGGCATCAACCTCGTCATCGAGCCGGGACAGAGCGTCGCGATTTTGGGGGCCACCGGCACCGGCAAGTCGACGCTCATCAACCTGGTGCCGCGTTTCTACGATGTCACCTCCGGCCGTATCCTCATCGATGGCCTCGACGTCCGTCACATCACGCAGGACTCTTCTGCTCGGCAGCATCGCCATCGTCCCGCAGGAGACCATCCTGTTCTCCGGCACGGTCCGCGACAACATCCGCTATGGCAATCCCTCTGCAAGCGAGTCGGAGGTGATCGCGGCCGCGCAGGCTGCCCAGGCCCATGACTTCATCCTGGGCTTCACAAAGGGTTACGATACGCACATCGAAGAGCGCGGCGGCAACCTCTCCGGCGGGCAGAAGCAGCGCATCGCCATCGCCCGCGCCCTGCTTACGCATCCCCGTATCCTCGATCCTCGACGACAGCACCAGCTCCGTCGACGTCGAGACCGAGACGAAGATCCAGGACGCCCTCGCCCGTCAGGAGTTCAACCACACCAGCCTCGTCGTCGCGCAGCGCATCAGCACCGTTCTTCGGGCAGACAAGATCATCGTCCTCGATGCCGGTCGCATCGCCGCACAGGGCACGCACCAGGAGTTGATCGCATCCAGTCCCATCTACCGTGAGATCTACGAATCGCAGCTTGGCAATGGCTTCAAGCCTGAAGACCTCGCCCTCGTGGACGAAGTGCAGGTGCAGCAATGACCATGCCATCCTCCGCTCACGATACCAGCGGCGCCCGCTCCAGCCTCACCCCGCGCCGGCCCGCGGCCATTGGCCGCATCGAGAAAGCCCGCGACCCTCGCAGCGCCCTCGCCCGTCTTCTGCCCTATCTCGGCCCGTTCAAGGTCGCGATGGCCTTCGTGCTCCTCTTCGTCATCATCTATACCGTCCTGGGGCTGATCGGCCCGTATCTCATGGGCGTCGCCATCGACAAGTTCATCTCCACCAAACAGGTCGCCGGTTTGTTGCAGATCGCCATCTGGATGCTCGTTGCATACCTGCTGAACAATTTGTTCCAGGCCATTGCCGGCTGGATCATGTCCAGCGTGTCGCAACGCGCGCTGAAACAGGTCCGCAAGGACCTCTTCTCGCACTTGCAGACCCTGCCGCTCAGCTTCTTCGACAACAATCCCGCCGGCGAGCTGATGAGCCGCCTGACGAACGACATCGACGCCATCAATCAGGCCGTCTCGCAGAACGTCACCACGCTCCTGGCGAGCGTGCTCTCGCTGGTTGGCATCCTGATCGCGATGTTCGTCCTCAACGCCTGGCTGGCGCTTGCCTCGGTGGTGGTCGTCCCGATCATGTTCTGGTTCACGCAGTTCGTGGCGCGCTACACCCGCAAGGGCTTCCGTGACCTTCAGAAATCTCTGGGCCAGCTCAATGGCGTGATGGAGGAATCCATCAGCGGCCAAAAGGTCGTCAAGGCTTTCCGCCGCAACGAGTCGGTCATCAACGCCTTCCGCCTCAGCAACCAGGAGGTCTTCCGCTCCGGCGTGTCTGCCAACACCTATGCTCTCTTGCTGATGCCGCTCACCAATGTGCTCGGCAATTTCTTCGTGATCGTGCTTGCCGGCCTCGGCGGCTGGCTCGCTCTGCAAGGCCTCGTCAGCGTCGGCATCATCGCCACCTTCATCAACTACGGGCAGAACTTCGTGAACCCGCTGCGCCAGCTCGCGAACCTGTACAACTCCATCCAGGCGGCCCTCGCCGGCGCCGAGCGCGTATTCCAGGTCATCGATACCCCCTCCGAGCTTGCGGATGCGCCCGACGCAATTTCGCTCGACGGCCTCCACGGCGACGTCCAGCTCGACCATGTCGAGTTTCGGCTACCGCCCGGATAAGCCCATCATCAAGGATATGACGCTCGAAGCCACCCCCGGCGAGACGCTCGCCCTCGTCGGCCCCACCGGCGCCGGCAAGACCACCATCATCAATCTGCTCACCCGCTTCTACGAGATCAACGGCGGCAGCATTCGCATCGACGGCGCCGACATCCGCGACATCAAGCGCGGCGACCTGCGCCGTGCCCTCGGGCTGGTGTTGCAGGATACCTTCCTCTTCTCCGGCACCGTGATGGAGAACATCCGCTACGGTCGCCTCGATGCCACCGATGAGGAAGTCATCGAAGCGGCAAAGATGGCCGACGCCGACCACTTCATCCAGCAATTGCCGCACGGCTACCAGACCAACCTCTCCGAGCGGGCCGCCAATCTCAGCCAGGGACAGCGCCAGATGCTTGCCATCGCCCGCGCCATCCTCGCCGACCCCGCCATCCTGATCCTCGATGAGGCCACCAGCAGCGTCGACACCCGCACCGAGATCCGCATCCAGAAGGCTCTGCTGCAGCTCATGAAGGGCCGCACCAGCTTCGTCATCGCCCACCGCCTGAGTACCATCCGCGATGCCGACCAGGTGATCGTCATCAACGACGGTCAGATCGTCGAAAAGGGCACGCACCAGCAGCTCCTCGACCGCCGCGGCTTCTACCACCACCTCTACGTCAGCCAGTTCAAAGGCCAGGCAATATAACCTCAGGGGCACAGCATATCTCTCTGCCCTCAACCCCAGTCACAGCGTCCGTGCTGCGTAGGGGCGACCCGTCGGTCGCCCTCTTCGACCTACCATGATCCGTCGCACTCTATAGCCCCACCTAGCCTCCCAAACGGATAAAACTCTCAGCCCCGAATCCTCTCCCTAGGGTTGGTGCGACGGACTGGATGCAACGGACGCCCTGTTCCTTCCCATCACACGCCTTGCCCCTCGTGCACTCCCCAGTCGGCTTCAGCCGACTTCCACATTCTGAGGCAGGGCTCCGCGTAGCGCCCTTGAAAGGGTTAGCCCGCCGGTCTCTGTTCACGTAGACGGACTGGATGCGACGAATGCTAAGGCGGAGCCCCCTCGCCGCCAGACGAGCGGGCCAACTTCACGCCTCCTCTTCCCTAATCCCCAAGCACACCTGAACCGCCTCCTGTGTACATTTGTACCTGTACCCCTCACCCTTCCGGAAAGCGTGGAGCCTCCTCGCCTATATCTTTTCCATCAGTCTCGCGTAGAAGCCGCAGGCGTCCACTATCTGACCGACTGCGCAGCGCTCGTTCTTCATATGCGCCAGCTTATGATCTCCGGGTCCGAACCCGATCGTAGGGATTCCCATCCGGACGGGCGTCACCGCGTTCGTGCTGAAATCCCAGAACTCGTACTCCCCCGGCTCGCTTCCAAAATACTCTCCATAGGCCGCAATGCATGCTTTGGATAGCGCATGGGCCGGGTCGATCTTCCATGCAAGGTGGAACGGCTCATAGTGAATGTCCATTCCGGTCCAGCTCTTTCGATCCAGGCTTCCGATTTCCCAGGTCGCTTTCTTGCCCTCGATCAGCCGTTTCATTTCTCCCCGGAGTTCTTCTTCCGTTTCTCCCGGCGCCATTCTTCGGTCCAGGTAAACCTCGCACTCCGAAGGCACTGCATTCAGCGACGCGCTCGTGCTGGAGATCCTCGACATGACCAGTGTTGGCCGAATTCCAGTCCGTTGCATAAGCTCCGCATTGGCCCTCTCCACGCGTTGGATGATCTCGGCCATTTCGTAGATGGCATTCATGCCTTTTTCTGGAGCAGCGCCATGCGCGGAAATGCCATGCGTCTTGATCGAAACTTGCGCCTTGCCTTTGTGTCCCAGCGCGATCCGGTTGTTGGATGGCTCGCAGATCACCGCGTAGTCTGGCCGGAGATCGAGCTCTCCGAACAGGTGCCGCAGGTTCTCACCGTCACAGTCCTCCTCGAAGACCGTACAGGAAACGTAGATCGTTTTGTTCGAAGCCAGCTCCCAGGGATTTCGCGATCGCCGCGGCATAGATCGATGCGGCCGCGGACGACTTCATGTCCACCGAGCCTCGCCCATACAGGAACCCGTCCTTGATCTCGCCGCTGAACGGCGGGACATCCCATTCGCTTTCGTCGGTTACATCCACCGTGTCGACGTGCAGAATCGAACAGGGTCGATTTCCCTTCGTGGCCCATCCGTCCGAGCACATTTCCCATCGAGTCAATGGTCACCTCATCGAATCCCAGCTCCTTCATCTTCTTCTCGATCAGCCGGATCACTCCCTCCTCGTGCCCCGAAAAACTCTTCGTCCTCACCAGACTCCTGGCAAATTCAACCAGCTCTTTCTTGAGTTCTGGTGTAAGCAGATCCTGTGGCGTCATGGATACCTCGTTTCCGCACGATATAGCCTATTTTAGCCGGAACCACGCACTTCATATTGCGCTCCGATCCACACGCATTAATCGTCCGCCGCCTGCATCCCCGCCGGAGGCCCTCGTAGGGGGTACGGGACTTTACAGCTCCGTCTCAGCCTCCCAAACGGATAAACCTCTGAGCCCGAATCCTCTCCCTCGGGTTGGGGTTGCCATCGAGAGCAGGGCTTCCAAATGACTTTCCGTTTTCATTCAGATTGCCGGCACTTTGCATGCCTCGTCCGTCTTGAGCCTCATTGAATTAAATACGGCGCGCAATTCCCCCTAAGCCAGGCGCCCGAACCCGCCGTTCCGCTGCGTAAACAAGAAGGAGCATGTCCGGCGCCCCTCGCCGCACATGCTCCTTCTGTGTGCCCTTATCGGGTTATGAGGCTACTTTGCGAATTCAGTAGCTCTGGTTTCCCGTATCACCGTCACCTTGATCTGCCCCGGGTACTGCATGCTCTCTTCGATCTTCTTCGCGATGTCCCTTGCCAGCCGCGCCGATGCCAGGTCGTCGATGTTCTCCGGCTTCACGATCACCCGCACCTCGCGTCCCGCCTGTATCGCGAACGCCTGCGCCACCCCTTCGAACGACTGCGACAGCTCCTCCAGCGTCCGAATGCGCTTGATGTACGCCTCCAGGTCTTCACGCCGTGCACCCGGCCGCGCCCCCGAGATCGCATCCGCCGCCTCGGCGATCACCGCCTCGATGCTCAGCTGGTCCACTTCATGATGATGCGATTCGATCGCGTTCACCACCGCCGGGTTCACCCCGTACCGCTTGCAGAACTCCGCGCCCAGCTTCGCATGCGTCCCCTCCTGGTTGTGGTCCATCGCCTTGCCCACGTCGTGCAGGAACCCGCCCAGCTTCGACAGCTCCACGTTCGCGCCGATCTCCGCCGCCAGGATTCCCGCCAGCTTCGAGACCTCCACCGCGTGCCCCAGTTGGTTCTGCCCGTACGATGTCCGGAACTTCAGCCGGCCCATCATCCGCAGCACCTCCGGGTGCAGCCCCGCCACACCCGCGTCGAAGGCAGCCTGTTCGCCCGCCTCGTTGATGATCTTATCGATCGCCTTCGTCTCTTCTTCGATGATCTTCTCGATGTGCGCCGGATGGATCCTTCCATCCACAGTAAGCCGGCTCAGCGCCCGCCGCGCGATCTCGCGCCGCACCGAGTTCGAAGCAGGATATGGTCACCGCCTCCGGCGTATCGTCCACGATCACGTCCACGCCGGCCGCCTGCTCGAACGCCTTGATGTTGCGCCCGTTCCGGCCCACGATCCGGCCCTTCATCTCCTCGTTCGGCAGCATCACCACCGACGAAGTTACCTCCGCCACATGCTCCGATGCCACACGTTGGATGGCGTCCGCGATCAGTTTGCGGGCCCGCTTCTCGCCTTCCTCGCGCGCCTCCGCCTCGATCTGCCGGTAGATGCGCGCCATGTCAGCCCGCGCCTCTTTCTCCACCGCCGCCACCAGTTCCTTCTTGGCGTCCTCCTGCGTCAACTCCGCGATCTCCTGCAGCTTCGCAAACTGGTCATCGTACAGCTTATCGATGTCATTGGCGCGCTTGTCCACCACGCTCTGGCGCTTGTTCAGGGTCTGCTCGCGTTGTTCCAGCTTGTCGGCGCGGCTGTCCAGCTCCGACCGCCGCTTTTCCTGCCGGTCGGTCTCCTTGCCCAGCTCGATGCGCCGCTCCTTGATCTCCGTCTCAGACGCCTGCACGATCTTGGTGGCGCTATCCCGGGCCTGCGTGACGATCAGTGTCGCCTGCTCGTTGGCGATCTTCAGGATGCTGTCGGCCTTATCCTGTCGCCCTTTGAGCAGTTGCTCGCGTTGGTACCGGTGGAACAGGTAGCCCGCCGCCGCGCCGAGCGCCAGGGCAAGCAGGGCAATGATGATGCTGATTGGGTTCATCCAGTTTCCTCGTTGTCAGTTGAATGGTGTTGCGCGTGCGTCTCCGACCAAATGCGGGAGACAACCGGCGCGACCACGGAATACGAAAACCCGCGTCGTGCCAGGAATTCGGAAAGTTTCGTGCGAAAGTCGTTCCACTCCAGCGCCTCAAGCCTGCGCGCTCTCTTCAGCCCCGCCTCGTACGCCAGGGCCTCTTCGTCCACGTCCGTCAGCGCGGCTTGCACCGCCTCATCGGGAACGCCCTTCTGCCTTAGTTCCACCGCCAGCGCTCGTCGGCTCCGCGGTCGAAAAGTGGAGCGGTTCTCCACCCACGCCTGCGCGAACTCGTCGTCGTTCGCCAGCTTCTGCGCCTTCAGCCGTTCGACCGTCTCCTCGATGATCTCCGGAGGGATCTCATGCTTCCGCAGGTTCTGGCGGATCTCCGCTGTGGAGCGGGCGCGGTAGCTCAGGTACAATAGTGCCTGCTGGTACGCGCGCTCCCGGGCGTCGTCATTTCGCAGCGACGCCAGCTTCTCCTCGGTGATCTCCTGTCCCACGCTGAGCCAGACGGCGACAATGCGAGCCAGGCTGAAGGCGTACTCTCCGTCCAGGTGTACGTTCACCCGGTTCGGATCGCGCTTTTGTGTTTGCAGTGCCGTGATCTTAGCCATTAAAATGATAGAGCCGAAGTCCTGCCGAAGCGGCCTCAGCTGCTGATTGGATCTGGGTTCGTCGAATTGGCCCCACATCCCGCACAATGCGGGAAGGGAAGAGGTGTTTTGGACGTGAAAGGTTACTTCACGTCAGTCGGCAAACGGTTCAGAGAAATCGGTCAGAAAGACCGGCGACTTTCAAAATCTCCTGAAGCCAGGATATCGTGCGGGTTCCAGAGGTCCGTTGGCAAGCCAGGCCGCGGTTGCGGCGAAGAATGGTGGAACAACCCTTTAGGGTTCAGCCGTATTATACATGATTTCTTAACGTTATGTTAAGGCTGAGTTGTCCTCATAACATGTGCGCATTTGATTTTCGTCGGTGGGAGAGAGGGATTTTGGAGCCTGAAGAGTACGCAATTATGTACCGGGTGGAGCGTGGCCATTGGTGGTATCGCGGGATGGAAGCCATCACCCGTGCCCTCCTGAACCGCTGGTGTCAGCCTTCTCAAGGGCTGGCGATCCTGGACGCCGGCTGCGGCACCGGTGCCGCTATGACAACCTATCTCGCCGAATATGGAGAGGTCACCGGTTTCGACCTCTCCCTGCTGGCCCTCGAATTCTGTCGCTTGCGTAGCGCCTCGCGCTTGGTCCGTGCATCAAACGTGGCCCTGCCATTCTCATCTAACTCATTTGACTTGGTGACTAGCTTCGATGTCCTGTACGAAAGCTCCGTTCCCAGCGACTCTCTGGCGGTCCGAGAATCCTCCCGCGTCCTCTGTCCTGGCGGACGGCTCCTGCTTCGGCTGCCGGCCTACAATTGGTTGCGAGGCCGCCATGACGAAGCTGTGCACACTGCCAGGCGCTACAGTGCTTCGGAGGTCGCGGCGCTTCTCCACGCGAATGGATTCGTGATCGAGCAATTATCTCATGTCAATATGTTCCTGTTCCCCCTTGCTTTGCTCAAGCGTGCGGCGGAACGGATCTTCCCCGAGGGGGAAATAGCTGGCTCTGATCTCACGTTGGACGTGCGCTTGTTTAATCCGGTATTGCAGGCCGTGTTGCAGGCAGAAGCCTCGCTGTTGCGCAGCGTCGACTTGCCCTTTGGGTTGAGTGTCGTGGCCATGGCCAGAAAAGTCCAGCCCGGTTTCCCCGTTTATAATGATGAGAACACGCTCCAGGCGTGACAAATGCTACTGGCAGGTAACTTGCCAGCGTGCCATAATCACAAGGCAGACTATTCCTAGGAGGCCTCATGGCTAAGATTACGCGGGAAGATGCACTTGAATATCATCACCTGAAAGGCAAGCCCGGCAAGATCGAGGTCGTGCCCACCAAGCCGATGGACACCCAACGTGACCTGAGCCTGGCCTACACGCCCGGTGTTGCCGAACCAGTGCTCGACATCGAGAAGGACCCCGAGCTGGCGTATGAATATACGTCCAAGGGAAATCTGGTCGCTGTCATCAGCAATGGCACGGCCATCCTGGGGCTCGGAGACCGGGGCGCGCTCGCGTCCAAGCCGGTTATGGAAGGCAAGGGGGTGCTCTTTAAGAAATTTGCTGACGTGGATGTTTTCGACATCGAAGTTAACACACATGATCCCGACGAACTTATCCGTGTCGCGGCAGCGATTGCTCCCACCTTCGGCGGCATCAACCTCGAAGACATTAAGGCGCCGGAGTGCTTTTACATCGAGGAAGAGCTCAAGAAGATGCTCGATATCCCGGTGTTCCACGACGACCAGCACGGCACGGCCATTATCTCGTCGGCCGGCCTGGCGAATGCCCTGGCGCTGGTCGGCAAGAAGCACAGCGAGATCCGCATCACGATCTCCGGCGCGGGCGCCTCGGCCATATCATGTGCCGAGCTTGCCATCCGTTGGGGCGTGAAGCGCGAGAACATCATGCTGGTCGATTCCAAGGGCGTGGTCTACAAGGGCCGCACCGAGGGCATGAACAAATATAAGGAGCGCTTCCTGATCGATACCGACGCCCGCACGCTGGCCGATGCTGTCCGCGGCGCGGATGTGTTCTACGGGCTGTCCGTAGCCAACGTGCTCACACCGGAGATGGTCAAGAGTATGGCGAAGGATCCGATCGTCTTCGCAATGGCCAACCCCGACCCCGAGATCAATCCGGACCTGGCCAAGTCGGTTCGCAAAGACCTTATCATCGCCACCGGCCGCTCCGACTATACCAACCAGATCAACAACGTGCTCGGCTTCCCGTTCATCTTCCGTGGTGCGCTGGACGTGCGTGCCCGCGCCATCAACGAAGACATGAAATTCGCTGCCTCGCAGGCGCTTGCCGGTCTGGCGAGAGAAGACGTCCCGGACTCCGTGCTGCGTGCCTACGGCGTTGAGAGCATCAAGTTCGGCCGCGAGTACATCATCCCCAAGCCCCTTGATCCTCGTGTGCTCCTCTGGGAGGCTCCCGCCGTGGCCGAAGCGGCCATGCGCACCGGTGTGGCGCGCAAGCCGATCGATATCGACGAATATCGTCAGCAGCTCACGTACCGGCAGGGACGCGGCGCTCAGGTGCGCTACTTCATTATGAACAAAGCCCGCGCCAGTGGAGGCAGCAAGCGCATCGCCTTTGGCGAGGGGGAGGAACAGAAGGTGATCCGCGCGGCTTACCAGATCCAGGATGAAAAGATCGGCATCCCGGTGTTGATCGGGCGCCGGCACGTCATCGAAGAGCAGCTTAAATTCCTGGAGCTGGACTATAAGCCCGAGATCATTGACCCCGGTGATTTCTCTGAGATGAGCCAATATGCACAGGCTTTCTATGACATGCGCAGCCGCAAGGGCCTCACGATGGTCGACGCAGTCAAGAAAGTCCATGAGCCCAATATCTTCGGTCCGCTGATGGTCAAAATGCACGCCGCGGATGCGTTCATCTCAGGCCTCACATCTGATTATCCCGATGTCATCCGGCCCGCGTTGCAGATCCATCACACGCAGCCGGCCGTCACACGGGCAGCGGGCGTCTACCTGATGATCATTGAAGATAAGGTCTATCTGTTCACGGATGCAACAGTGAACATAGAGCCGACCGCAGAAGACCTGGCGGAGATCGCCTCACTGGCCGCGGACTTTGCACGCCAGCTCGAGATAGACCCGCGCGTTGCCTTCCTGTCATTCTCGAACTTTGGCTCTACTCCCCATCCTCTTTCCGATAAGGTCCGGCGCGCGGTGAGCCTCCTCAAGCAGCGCCGTCCGGACCTGGCTGTGGATGGCGAGATGCAAGCCGACACCGCCGTGGTTCCGGATATCATCGAACAGCGCTACCCGTTCAGCGCGGTGAAGGATGCGAACGTCCTGGTGTTCCCGTCGCTTGAGTCTGCAAATATTGCTTACAAGCTGTTGGCGCGGCTCGGCGGTGCGAAGGCCATTGGACCGATCCTGCTGGGCATGGGAGCGCCGCTGCATGTCCTGCAGACCGGCGATGAGGTCAACAACATCGTCCAGATCGCGGCCGTGGCGGTAATGGACTCCATGCACCGCGAAGAGCAGCCTGTAAAGAAGGCGCCGAGCAAGCCCCGCAAGTAGGGCATTGGTTCCTGCATTTACAACATGAGACCTCGGAGGCTTTGAGCGCAGCTCCGAGGTCTTACTATTCTGGTAGCAATTGGCGGCTTTTGAGAGACCCGGCCCGTTAGACTGCGTGGAAGGAGAATCCCTATGAGTAGAATTCAGAACGTCTTTAGTAAGTGGCTCCCCCTGGCAGTGGTCGTGACCGCCTTATGCCTGCTCGCTTATGTGACGGTACAGCAATCTCTGCGGCAGGGCGCTAATGATCCGCAGATCCAAATGGCCGAAGACGCGGCGGCAGCCCTCCAACGTGGCGCCTCCGCCGAACTCGGTGATCTCCAAAGCGCCACCGGTGGAGATATCCACCAGCCTGGCACCCTTCATGATCTTGTTCGATGGCTCTGGAAAGGCCGTGGCCTCATCCGGCGTGCTGAACGGCACAATGCCAGACTATCCGATCGGTGCGCTGAATGCTTCAAAGACGAGCGGCGAGAACCGGGTCACCTGGCAGCCCGGCCCTGACGTACGCATCGCTTCGGTGGTGGTGCCCTACGATAAGGGGTTCGTGGTGGCGGGCCGCAGCCTGCGTGAGGTCGAGAAACGGGAAGGACAAACGCAAACACTTGCGCTACTCGCCTGGTTTCTCACATTGGCGGCGGTATTGGTAGTCATCGCGGCCCTCGAGTTCATTCTCCGCCCTTCAAGCTAGAGTCTTCGGGTCGCGCGGGAGGGACTAGTCCTGCCAGTCCAATTCGAAATCTCCAATGGCGACGGTATCGCCGTTTTCGACGCCGGCTTTCCTGAGCGCGGCATCGACCCCCAACGCTTCCATGATCTTCTGGAACCTGCGAACCGAGCCGTCGTGCTCCCAGAACGTCATCGAGGCGGCGCGTTCAATGGATGCTCCGGAAAGGCGCCAATTATGCTCGCCCTCGCGTGCAACCTTGAAATCACGCGGGTCGTCCTTCGGACGATAAACGGGGACTGGTATGGGTACCTCTTCTGGGGCCGGGCTTTCCGCCAGTTGCTCGACTGCCTTCAACAGCACCTCCCGGACATTCGTTCGCGCCAGTGCCGAGATCGGCATCACATCCACTTTCTTCTTTTTCAACGCCTTCTTGATCTCGGCGAGCCGGGCTTGAACCTCCGGCTGGTCGATCTTATTTAGCGCCACGATCTGCGGCTTGTTCGCCAGGTTTGGGTCGAACAAGGACAGCTCGGTATTGATCTGGCTGTAGTCTGCCACCGGGTCGGCTGAGAGGCCGTCCAAAAGATGGATCAGCACGCGCGTGCGCTGGATATGGCGTAGGAAGTCCAATCCCAGACCGACCCCTTGAGATGCACCCTCGATCAAGCCCGGGATATCCGCCAGAACTACTGTCGTTTCGTCATCGATCTCGGCAACGCCGAGCTTCGGCTCCAGCGTCGTGAACGGATATGCTGCGATCTTCGGTTTCGCATTGGTAAGCACCGAGAGCAGTGTGGATTTGCCGGCGTTTGGCACGCCGATCAACCCGATGTCGGCGATCAGTTTGAGTTCGAGTTTCAGGCGTTTCTCTTCCCCTGGTTCCCCCTTCTCCGCGGTGCGGGGGGCCTGATGCGTGGCGCTCTTAAAGTGCGGGTTGCCGCGGCCGCCGCGCCCGCCTTTGCAGATCACGAGCCGCTGCCCGGCGGTGGTGAGATCGGCCAGGAGGTCGCCGGTAAGCGCATCGTACACCACCGTTCCCGGGGGCACATCGACGATCAGGTCGTCAGCCGACTTGCCCGACATATCGTTCGGCCCGCCGCCCTTGCCGTTGTCCGCCACGTAACGCGCGACATGACGAAAGGCTTGCAGCGTGCTGAGCGTGGGCTTAACCTCCAGAATGACGTCACCGCCTCTGCCGCCGTCTCCGCCATCCGGGCCGCCGCGCGGTATGAACTTTTCGCGGTGGAAATGCATCATGCCGTCGCCGCCCTTGCCGGATCGGACGAGTATTTCTGCTTCATCGATGAACATAGGAGGATCTGATAGTCCCAGAGTCTGATGGTCGGTTGGATGGAAAGGTCGCGCAGAGTCCATTGCGCGGTGTTGGTAGGGGAGCAATTATAGCCGGTTGTAGACCCTGAACGGTGCATGACATTCGCAGGCGGGATCTGGAAGTTCGACACTGCCGCGGCCCCGTGGAAAACCATAGAATGGAGTCGGAGGCGGATATGAAAAATCAGATCCCAGAATCTCACCGTGACCTGGTCAATGGCCCGCGTGTCGCGGCCCTGACGACGATCATGCCGAACGGTCAGCCGCAGACAACCGTTGTGTGGTGCAGCTTCGACGGCACGCATGTGCTCGTGAATACGATGCGCGGCTTTCGTAAAGAGAAGAATATGCGCCTCAACCCAAGGGTGACGCTGCTGTGCTACGACCCGCGTGAGCCGCTGCGGTCTCTCGAAGTGCGGGGTACGGTAGTCGAGATGACCGAAGACGGTGCAATGGAGCACCTGGATGGTTTGTCAGAGTTATACACCGGGAAGAAGCCTTATTTTGGTGAGTGCGTTCCAGCAGCGCTCCGCGAGACAGAGGTCCCGGTGCTCTGCAAGATCCTGCCAACGCGCGTTACTGTGCTCGACGCGCGGAAGCGCTGATAGTCTTGAACCGCCAAATGCAATTCAGAAGTGGAGTGCCATGCTGACCAAGGAAGAAGTACGGAGTCCGGTCGTCCAAATACCGGAGTCGCATCTCGATCTGTTGAAGACGCCGGTGCACGGCGTCCTGACCACGATGATGCCGGATGGGCAGCCGCAGTCCAGCCTGGTCTGGTGCGACTATGACGGCGAGTGCGCCTGTGTCAATACAACACTTCAACGCCAGAAGGGCAGGAACATGCTTCGCAATCCGAAGGTGAGCCTGCTCATCGTGGATCCGGAGAACACGGGTCGCTATCTGGAGATACGCGGCGAAGCGGAGTTGGTGGAGCAGGGTGCCCTGGAACATCTCGACGCCATTACGAGAAAATATACGGATCACCCGAAGTATTACGGCTATGTCTTTCCATGCGATCAACAGGCGCGTGAGACGAGGGTGATCTGCCGCATCCACGCGAAGAAGATCACAATGGATGCGATACATAGCTAGCCCGCGCAGTTAGGTGCGCTCAACGAGCATACAAGACTGCCGACGCTCCGTACTTGCGGCTGTATCCTGGATTTGTAAGGTACGGCGCGCCTTCGTGCCATCAACGTCGCCCTGGATGGGTGTATAATCCCAGGAACGTTGACAATACCAGCGCTGTGTTCCTGCGATTTTCTTTCGTAGGGCACAGCGAAAACATTTTAACGGCAGGCGTCGTCTACCCCGCCAATTCCATCCAATATGATAAAATGCACCGTCATTCTCAGAATGCGGTGCGCTGATGCCGTTTCTGATAGCCGCACTTGCTTGCGTTCAGTTCATAATGCTGATCTTTCTCGTTGCTCTCGCTCTTCTGTATTCATTCCTCAACGGATATCGCGACTCGTCGAGCATCCTGGCCGGCGTGATCGCTTCACGCGCCATGCGGCCACGCGTCGCGCTTTACCTGATTGCGGCGGCAGAGTTGATCGCGCCGTTCTTCTTCGGATCGGCTGTTGCCCGCGCCATCACCACGGGCCTCGTGAACACCTCGGCCATTACACTCGATACCATTGTGGTTGCCATGCTGGCAGCAGTGGCATGGAGCTTGTTCTGCTGGTGGCGCGGCATCCCTTCGTCGTCCACGCACACGCTCATCGGTGGACTGCTCGGCGCGGCGTTGATCCTCAATGGTCCCAAGGCCATTCTGAGCCGAGGCGTCATCTTCGTCGTCTTGCCTCTGGTGGTCGCTCCTCTGGTCGCGTTCATCGCAGCATTTCTTTTCATGGGGCTGTTGCTGTTTGGCCTTAGCCGCGCGACGCCACGCATCAACGCCGCTCTTCCGGAACCTGCAGGTGGGAACCGCGGTGCTGCTGGGCATGTCTAATAGCGCCAATGATGCCCACAAATCCATGGGTATCATCGCCCTGGGATTGCTTCTCGCCGGGCAATCGACCTCCTTCCAGGTGCCGCTCTGGGTGCTGGCGGCCTGCGCCGGCTCGCTTGCCCTGGGTGCGTCGCTTGGCGATTGGCGGCAGATCCGTAACCTGGGCGGCAAGATCTATCGCATCCGGCCCTTGAATGCGCTGGCTTCCCAGATCACATCCTCGGCGGTGGTGCTCACCGCCTCCGCCTTCGGAATGCCGGTCAGCACATCGCACATTATCACCACGGCGTTGATGGGCTCCGGCGCTTCGGAGCGGATCAACAAGGTGCGCTGGCATATCGCCTCGGAAATGGTGACCACATGGGTTGTGACCATCCCGGCGACTATGGCGGTCTCGATGCTGATCCTCCTCGCCATTACGGGGATCGATCGATTCGGCGGGAATTTCGCTCTGCTTTTGCGCGCCCTCGCTGTGCGCTGATCCTGCATAGGAAGACCGGTCCGGCAAAACGGGGGAGTGTTATACTTCACACGGTAGCATAAGTCATGAGGGAGGGGCGATCCTGCCTTAATGCCTTCGGAATTCGATGCCGTCGATCCAACGCTTCAGGCAACCATGCGAGTCACAAAGGTTCTTAGCACAGATCAGGAGCTCGTAGCGCGATTTTTGGCCGTGCTGGGTAAGGGGCTGGTGGTCGCGGGGCATAGCAAGTCTGCCCGGCCCGGCTTCTTCGTCCTCGCATCCAGCTTCATTCGAGATTATCTGGAACCGGACTATCTGACAAAAGAAGAGATCCTTTTGCAGGCCCTGGAGGATTCCGGCTTTCCCCCGAACGAGGGGCCGGTGGGGGCGATGCGGCGGGAGAACAAACAAAGCCGGGAGATCTCCCAGAGCCTCTATGAGGCCGCCCGGGCGTGGCAGGCCGGAGATGAGAGTGGGCGCCCCGAAGTCGTATGGGCGTCGAGTCAATATACGGACCTCATGCGGCATCACTTTGAGCGGCTGAGGAATCTCATCCATCCACTACTGGAACAAACAGTAACGCCGGAAGGCGAGCAGAAGATCGCGGCAGACCTCAATCGGGTGGCCTTCGCTGATCGTGAAGTCGAGGCGCCTGACAAATACTCCAAGCTCGTGGGTATGTTGGAAGAAGAAGTCAATAATTGGGATAGATAAGATCCGAACAAAAAACAATAGCCAGGCAATTGCCTGGCTATTGTTTTTTGTTGGCACTACGAAATGAACCGCGTAGCAGGATCTACTTACCGAATTTGGCCTTAAGCAGATCTTCCAGCGTGGGTGTGCCGATCTCCTGCAGCTCATAGCGCACGCGCTGGTACGGCTTCTTGATCTTGATGACGCGCGTCAGGTCGATGGGCGTGCCGACGATCACAAGGTCCACATCGGAGCTGTTGATAGTGGTTTCGAGGTCTTTCATCTGAGCTTCACCGTAGCCCATGGCCGGCAGGATCGGGCCCGTCTTGGGATATTTCTGATATGTGGCCGCGATCGATTTGACCGCAAATGGCCGCGGGTCGACGATCTCCGCGGCGCCAAAGCGCCGGGCGGCGACGTATCCGGCTCCGTAGGCCATCTCACCATGGGTGAGCGTGGGGCCGTCTTCGATCACGAGCACCCGTTTACCGCGGATGGCCGCCGGATCGTCCACAAACAGTGGAGAGGCTGCCTCGATCTGTACAGCACTCGGATTGAGCCTGCGCAGGTTCTCCCGGACCGCAATAACGTCGTCGGGCTTGGCCGTGTCTACTTTGTTGATGACGAAGACGTCGGCCATGCGCACATTGGTTTCGCCGGGATAGTACATCGATTCATGCCCGGGCCGGTGCGGGTCGGCAACTACGATCTGATAGTCGGACACGTAGAAAGAGAAATCATTATTGCCGCCGTCCCACAGGATGATGTCCACTTCCTTCTCGGCAGCGCGCACGATCTTTTCGTAATCCACGCCGGCATAGACGATCACGCCGTTGTCGATATGCGGCTCGTATTCCTCGCGCTCTTCGATGGTTGTCTCTTGCTCGTCAAGGTCGCCGTAGTCGGCGAAGCGCTGTACTTCCTGCCGGATTAGATTGCCGTATGGCATGGGATGGCGGATGGCTGCAACCTTGTAGCCCATATTGCGCAGGATTAGCGATACGCGCCGCGTGGTCTGGCTCTTGCCGGAGCCTGTACGCACGGCGCACACAGAGACGACCGGCTTGGTCGACTTCACCTGCGTATACTTCGGACCCATCAGTCGGAAATCGGGCCCCAGAGAATTAACCAGGGAAGCCTTGTGCATCACGACCTCGTGAGGCACATCGCTGTAGGCGAAGACCACCTGCTGGACCCCGTTCTTTCGGATCAGGTCAGGGAGTTCTTCCTCGGCGCGGATCGGGATGCCGTGCGGATAAAGCTCGCCGGCCAGTTCCGTCGGATACACGCGGCCTTCGATGTCCGGGATCTGCGTGGCGGTGAATGCCACCACCTCGTAATCGCGGTTCCCGCGGAAGAACGTGTTGAAATTGTGGAAGTCTCGTCCTGCAGCCCCCATGATGATGGTCTTAATTGGCATTGCTCCTCCACTAGAATGTCGCTCTGAGGACATTGTCCGGAAAGACCCGGCTTTGGTTTTGAGCCTTTCCGCTTTACCCAGTGCGGCATTTATGACGAGTGCTCTCTAAATCTAAAATAAAACAGCTTTGAAGTAAAGATAACGTTCAGCCTGATTTCGATGTGACAGCCTGTCGGGCATGCATCAACGCGTTTTCTCGCACTCTGTCTATACCAGACCGCCTACATGACCTCGGGCGCTTGAATATCCAGCAGGCACAGCGCATTGTAGATCGCTTGCTTGGCCGCCGCTACCAGCCGCAGCCGGGCTCCTCTGACGCCCTGGTTATCGGACTGGATGACCGGCACGGCGTGGTAGAAGGAGTGAAAAGAGTTGGCGAGATCATAGACATAGTTGGCCATGATCAAGGGCCGATACTCGCCGGCGGCCTGCTGCACGGTCTCGGGGAAGCGCGAGATGATTTCGATCAGCTCAACTTCATGCGGATCGAGATCGTAGCTGAACTCTGCCGCGCTGGGGAATTCGCCGGCTTTTTTGAGAATGCTCGCAGCGCGCACGTGGGCATTCTGAATGTACGGCCCTGTGCGCCCGTCAAAGCTCAATGCCGTGTCCATGTCGAACACAATGTCCTTGCCGTTATCCACCGACAGAATGGAATAGGCCAGCGCTCCAAGGCCGATCTGTGTGGCAACCTGGCGGCGCTCCTCCTGCGAAAGATCGGGGGCTTTCTCAGACTCCACAGCCAGCACCCGCTTAATGGCCTCATCTACCACATCCATCAAAAGCACCACGCGGCCCGCGCCGCGCCGACATGCTGCCCTCGGGGAGTGTGATGTATCCATAAGACAAGTGGAAACACTTGGCAGCCTGCGGAAACCCCATGAGCTCAAGGATCTTGAAGACCTGTTCAAAGTGGAGGTTTTGCCGGAAATCCACGACATAGATCGACCGGTCCACGTGATATTGCTGAAACTTGACCTTTGCGAGAGCCAGGTCCTTGGTGATGTACAGCGAGGTCCCGTCGTTGCGAAGGATGACCGCAGTGCGGTACTTTTCCTTCTTCAGCCCAAGCTTTTCGTCTATTTTCACGATGACCGGGCCGCCCTGTGGACGTTCATCCTCTGCAATACCTTTTTGGATGAGTTCATCCACAATGGCCTTCGCAGCCTCGTCAACCTCGCTCTCGTAAAACCAGACATCCATGTTTATGTCCAGCAGGCGCAGGATGTCGCGCAGCTCGTCCATGCTCCACTCACGGGTCTCGAGCCAGAGCGCTCGGACTTCCTTGTCGCCGGCATCCCACTTGTGGTACAGCTCCCGCCGTTCCACGTCATATTCTTCGCGCTGTGCTTTCTGCTCCGGCGTTTCGCCTTCTTTGGCCTCCAGCAGCGCGTTGGACTCCGCATAGATCTTTAGCAGCCATTGCCCGCGTTCGTGGACGCCTTGCGGGGCCTGGCCTTTGTAGAATTTGTTGTAGGCCCAGAGAACTGTGATTACTCCCAGCCCGATGTCCCCCGGATAGGATGCGCGGATCGTATCGAAACCCGCGAATTGCACCAGTCGGGCGAGTGCCTCACCCAGGATCGTGGTCCGGAAATGCCCCACGTGGATGGAGTGATGCGTGTTGGGCTGAGCGTACTCCACCATCACCCGTTCGCCTTTGGGCGCGCCGCGGCCGAAGTCCGCGCCGCGGCTGAGCGCTTCATCCACCACGCGCCGTGCGTACTCGGATGTGTAGAAATAAAGGTTGAGATAACCCTTGGTCGCTTCCACGCGCTGTATGCCGGCCGCCTCTGGGATGTTTTGCCGCACCTGTTCGGCAATTTCCTGGGCCCTCTGCGGCACATTAACTTTTTTTCCCGAGCGCGCCTCCGCGGCCGCAGCGGAAAAGAAAGACGTCGACATGCCCCACTCGCCCGCGAAGGGGATGCGTGTCCACTTCAACTCGGTGAGGGGGATATCGTTCTGCCCGCAATAGGCGCGGATGCCTGCCTCGATGACTTGCTGCTCTTTTTCAAACATCGTTGCGATTATATCATTCGAGAATTTGGTCTTTCATGTGCGCGTCGCGGTGCTGATCAGGGGAATAAAAAAGCGGGAGCGTTGTCGCTCCCGCTGGTCTGCAGTGCAATACTACTTCTTGCTGGTCTTCTTCGCCTTCGCGGCAGGGGTCGCGGCTTTCTTCGTCGCGGACTTGCCAGATGCCTTCTTCTTATCGCCGGCTGATTCTGCGGTGCCGGCAGTGCCAACCGTGTTGAGTTGCTTCATCAGGCGGCTCTTGCGGCGTGCAGCGCTGCGAGGGTGAATGGCGCCCTTTTGCGCAGCCCTGTCGAGCGCACCGATTGCGGTCACGACGGAAACTGCAGTATCGGTGCCGCTGGTCAGCGAACCACGTGCGTCCTTAAGAGCAGTACGAGCCGCGCCGCGGAAATTGCGATTGCGAAGGCGCCGCTTCTCGTTCTGACGATTGCGTTTGATCTGAGACTTAATATTTGCCAAGGTCGTTCCTCCAATGATTTCTTTCAAGCTTGCAGGGCGGTATATTGTACATGATGGGCATGTTTTTGTCTAGCAACAATCAGCCGCCATGACTTACGGCGTGGATGTTGATACGGCAGCAGCCGTAGGCGTGAAACCGGGCTGTGGCGTTCGCGGCGTGCTCGTCGGTGGGCGCGTGGCGGTGGCTGTCACCAGGTTCACCGGGATCACCAGGATCTGTCCGACGAAGATCGAATTGGCATCGGTCAGCTTATTCTCCGCGACGATGTCTTCAACCGTGCTGTTGAACTTGGCGGCAATCCCTGCCAGCGAATCACCCGCAGAGACCGTGTAATTGAGCTTGGTTCCCTTTGGCAGGTTGGGCGGGATCGGCGTGGCGGTGGGTGCCTTATCGTTCGGTCCGGGCACATAGATCTGCTGCCCCGGATAGATAACCGGCGTGACCGGGTCAATGCCGGAGCCGCTGGCTGCGTCGAAGGGATTGAGGATCAGGATCAAGGGGATGCAGTCGGTGCCCAGGCTGAACTTATCGCAAATTGCCTGCAAGTTATCGCCTTGCTGGATGGTATACAGGTGAGGTCCCGACGGCGTGGCGGTACTGGTTTGTGTTCCCGTCGGAGTTATTGTCGGCGTATCCGTTGGGATCGGGGTCTTCGTGGGGGTAAATGTCAGTGTGGGGGTCGGCGTGTCGGTGGCAAAGATGGCGCTCAAGGGTTTGCTCGGACCCGTCAACCAGATGATAAGCAGTGCCAGCCCTGCTAATACCAGCAAGCCGGCAGCGCCATAAACGAAGATTATTGTGCTCTGTTGTCGCTTTTTGCGGTAGGAAGAGATCACACTCCCGGTCGAGCCTTTGTTGTCCATATACGTTCTCCTCTGCGGCCCACCCTTTTTACACGGGGATGCCGCAGAGATTCTACCTGAACTCCATGAGTTTTGGGATAACCTGGAACCACGCTTGTTCAGCGCGCTGACGCTTGGGCTTTGAAATGCTGGAGGTGTTCCTTCAGGAACTGGCCGGTATATGAGCTCTTGATCTTCATGACGGTCTCCGGCAGGCCTTCAGCGATCAAAGTGCCGCCGCGGTCGCCGCCCTCCGGACCCAGATCGATCAGCCAGTCTGCGACCTTGATGATGTCGAGGTTATGTTCGATGATGAGCACCGAGTTGCCCGCGTCCACCAGCCGCTGAAGCACCTCGATCAGCTTGTGCACGTCGGCGGCATGCAGACCCACCGACGGCTCGTCGAGAACATACAGCGTCCGCCCGGTGGCGCGCCGTGACAGCTCCTTGGCTAGTTTCACGCGCTGGGCCTCGCCGCCGCTGAGCGTGGTCGCCGGCTGCCCGATCTTGACGTAGCCAAGCCCCACCTCCTGCAACAGCGTCAACCGGTTCATCATGGCGGGAAAAGCAGAAAATTCGCTGAGCGCATGCTCGACTGTCATATCGAGCACGTCTGCAATGCTATGACCCTTGAACTCCACTTGCAGGGTTTCGCGGTTGAACCGTTTCCCGTGGCATACATCGCAGGGCACATATACATCCGGCAGGAACTGCATCTCGATGCGCAATTCTCCCTGGCCCTGGCACGCCTCGCAGCGCCCGCCGTGTACATTGAAGGAGAATCGCCCGGGCCGGTATCCCCGCACTTTGCTTTCCGGCAGCTCCGCGAAGAGCTTGCGGATCTCGTCGAACATGCCGGTATAGGTTCCCGGATTCGAGCGAGGCGTCCGGCCGATGGGGGACTGGTCGATGTTAATGATCTTATCCAGATGCTCGGTGCCTTCGATGCGCTTGAACTCGCCAGCCTGCGTGTGCGCACCCATCAGCTTGGCCGCCAGCGCATTGTAGAGCACATCGGTCATCAGCGTCGATTTGCCGCTACCCGAAACACCGGTGATACAGACCAGCTTGCCGAGCGGGATCTCGACGGTAAGGTCCTTGAGGTTGTTGGCGCTGGCCCCGATGATCTTCAAGTTCTTGCCATTGCCCTCGCGCCGCTTCTTCGGGACGGGGATCTGCTTGCGCCCCGAAAGATACGCTCCGGTCAACGAGTGCGGGTTCGCCATGATGGCCTTGGGTGTGCCCTCGGCTACGATCTGGCCGCCATGTTCGCCCGCGGCTGGGCCGAGGTCCACGATCCAATCCGCGTCCCGGATCGTCTCATCGTCATGCTCCACCACCAACACCGTATTGCCGAGGTCCCGCAGGCCCTTGAGAGTGTTCAGCAGGCGCGTATTGTCGCGCGGATGCAACCCGATGGACGGCTCATCCAGCACGTACAGCACACCTACCAGCCGCGAGCCGACCTGCGTTGCCAGACGGATGCGCTGCGCCTCGCCTCCTGAGAGCGAGCCGGCTGAGCGCCTCAAAGTGAGATAATCCAATCCCACATCTGCCAGGAAGCCCAGCCGCGACTTGATCTCCTTGATCACGCGTTCGGCGATCGCCTGCTGCCGCCGCGTTAACGAGGAGTTCTTGCCGGTCAGGTTGTTGACCCACTCAAGCGCGCGCAGGATGGGCCAGGAGGTGACTTCGATGATGTTCGCGCCCGCCACCGTCACTGCAATTGCCTCGGGCCGCAGCCTCTGGCCTTTGCATACGGGGCATGGCTTATCGGACATATACTCGGTGATACGCTCGCGTATATATTCGGAATTCGTTTCGCGATAGCGCCGTTCGAGATTGCCCACTACGCCCTCGAAGTCGCGTGCAAATGTGAACTCGTGCCCGCGGGCGCTCTTGTACTTGATGGGAATTTCCTTGCCGCGTGTGCCATACAGGATCAGGTCTAGCTGTTCCTTCGAGAGATCGCGCACCGGCTTGTTCAGGTCAATGTTGAAATAGTGTGCCGCCGCCTGCAGCGATTGCCAGTAATAACCGCCTTCCTCCTTGGGCCCGCTCCACTCCATGGCGACGATCGCGCCGTCATTCAGCGACGCATCCTTATCGGGCATCAGCAGGTCCGGATCGATCTCCAGCTTGTTGCCCAGCCCCTGGCATTCCGGGCAGGCGCCGTGCGGGGTATTGAAGGAGAACGTGCGCGGCTCGATCTCCGGCAGGCTGATCCCGTGCACGGGGCACGACAGGCTTTCTGAAAAGCGCAGGTCGGTACTTGCGTTCCGGCCGTCGGCTTTCCCATCCGTCTTTGGTTCTCCGCCCTCGGACTTTCGATCCTCGAGCCGTGCCACGGTTAGGAAACCTTCGCCGAACTTCAGGGCCGTCTCCACCGAATCGGTGAGACGGGTCCGAGCTGCTTTCTTTTCTTCCTCTGCCATATGGTTGGATATGACAAGGCGATCCACTACTGCATCAATGTCGTGCTGCTTGTAGCGGTCCAGGTTTATTTCGTCGTCAAGCGAATGCACCGTACCATCCACGCGGGCGCGCACAAAGCCCGCTTTGCGGATCTCTTCGAATACAGCCTGGTAGGTTCCCTTGCGTCCGCGCACGACCGGCGCCAGGATCATAATGCGGCTGCCATCGGGGAGGCCTTCAATGGAGTCCACGATCTCCTGTGCGGATTGTCGAACGACCTCGCGTCCGCAGATGGGGCAGTGCGGGATCCCGGCTCGCGCAAACAGGAGACGCAGGTAATCGTAGATCTCGGTTACCGTGCCAACCGTGGAGCGCGGGTTATGCGATGTGCCTTTCTGATCGATCGATACGGCCGGAGACAGCCCCTCGATGTGGTCCACATCCGGCTTATTCATCTGGCCCAGGAATTGGCGCGCGTATGCGGACAAAGACTCGACGTACCGGCGCTGGCCCTCGGCGAAGATCGTATCGAAAGCAAGTGATGACTTGCCGGAGCCGGATAAGCCGGTGATAACGACCATCTTGTCGCGAGGGATCTCGACGGTGATATTCTTCAGATTGTGGACGCGGGCGCCCACAACGCGGATAACATTCTTAGCGGCCATGGAAACCTTTGATGAGGACGGTGAACGCGTTGGCTGATGATGGGTAGACATTAGAAGAAATGAGGAATAGGAGCCTTGATTGCGGAACGGACCCGATTAGGGCCCAAACTCGAGAACGTGAGATCCAGGTCGAAAACGGAGTTGCTGAGCTGCTCTTACCCTCTGACAAGAAGCGATCAAGCGGGGGTAGCGACGGGTTGTGCTTCCAGTGGTTTTGGCGCCATTGTAGCACATTTGTTTTATTAATGGTGCTTCGGGCGCAATCTTTGATTATACCAAGCCGGCCTCACGACCGAATAGAAAACCACGCTTCGGAGGTCTGCCATGATCCTGATTCAGGCTCATGGCAGACCTCCGAAGCTTTGGGGGAACTCAGAGCGCAAATGCCAGCGTGGCTCTGAGCCTATGGGGTAGGCGTAGGTGGTGTAGTTATTGCTGTTGCAGCCTGAGTTGCAGTCGAGCCACCCGAAACCTTGATAACCACCGTGACCTGCACACCGAAGGATTGGCCGGTATCATTCTGTAGCTGCCATGTACCGGTGTAGTCGCCGGGCGTGGCGGGCGCGGTCAGACTTACGGATATGGCCGTTTGCGCTCCGCTCGGGACCGCGCCGGGCAAGGGCACAGACGTACCGCCCATGGCCTCGCCGCTGATAAACACAAGCTTGTAGCTCGTGCTCCATGCACAGGTTCCCTTGTTCATTAGCGCCCAGGTCTTGGTAAAGGTTTGCCCTGGCGCCATTACCGTCCCATCCGGGATGGTTACATCATTGATAAAGACTGAGCTATTGCAGCTCTGCACACCACCTGTCGCGGCGGTTCCAAATCCAGCCGTTGCAGGGAGCGTGGGTGCAGCCACGGTGGGCGGAGGAGTTTGTGAGGGCGTGGATGTTGGCGGTGTGAGCGCAAGCTGCGTTGCTTGCTGCGCAGAGAGAGTGTGAAAGGCAGCGGTGTATATTTCGGCGACGCTCATAGTAGGCGTGGCGTCCGCCTTGCCTGCACCACAGGCGGCAAGCGTCAATAGGATCACCATTGAGGCGATAATAAGAAGATGTCGCATGCTGCGATTTTGGTTGCGCATAGGTACTACCTCCTTTTTCCAAGGTCGCCCATTATAGACCAGTTAGCTTGATTCTGCTTGCGAGCATTCTGCGAGCATTCTGTGCCAGCAGTCTGCAGCACTGCCCGCACCTGGCGAAGTCGACCAAGTGCACAATTCCGGACAACAACATGATGTTTAACGTGCATCTTTATCCGGGGAACGATTCGGCATGGTTCGATATCATAACGAGCCTGTTCTATCCTGTCTTGGATACTTGCCACTATGGAAGGTCGGCGGGCCCGAGAGCCGTGCCACGGTCTCCTGATAATCAGCATGATATACTTCGCGCCGATAACAGGCTGTGCAACTTAACGAATTGGGCGGGGTTATTCTTACTATACCCCGCCGGTAGGGTTCATACTTGCCGGAAACCGAATTTAACGAAGAAGAGGTGCTGGGCCGTGCTTCACAGGGGGATCGTGATGCATTTGGGCAGCTGTATGAGCGCTACATCGAGCGCATCTTCAACTACGTTTATTATCGCACTGGTAACCTGCACGATGCGGAGGACCTGACAGCCCGCGTCTTTCAGCGGGCGATGAATCACATTCGCAACTATACTGACCGCGGCGTGCCCTTCTCTGCCTGGCTATACCGCATCGCTCACAACCTGGTCGCCAACTGGCACAGGGACCGGAGCCGCCGCCAGGAGATCCCGCTCAATGACTTACCCGTGGTGCCTTCCCGGGAAGACCGTCCGGAAACAAGTCTCGTCCGCTCGCAGGAGCAGGACTCTCTGCTCCGTCTGATCCGGAAATTGCCCCCCGAACGGCAGCACTTGCTGATCCTGAAATTTGTCGAGAACCTTTCGAATGCGGACATCGGTCAGATCATGGGGCGCAGCGAAGGGGCTGTGAAGAGCCTGTACCATCGGACGCTGCTTTCGTTACGAGACGAGCTCGGCGATCAGAACATCAACCTTGAAGGAGATTGACGCATGCTTCGGATAGTAACGGACGGTGCGGCCGATATGCCACCCGAGTGGGAAAAGGAATTCGAGATCGAAGTCATTCCGATCAATATCCAGTTTGGAGAAAAGACCTATCTCCAGTATGTGGATCTGGATAACGCTGGTTTCTACAAGATGGTGGATGAGACCAGGACCATCCCCAAGACCTCGCAGCCCTCTCCTCACCAGTTCGCCGAATTCTACAAGAAGATCGCCCAGAAGGGTGAAACCATCATTTCCATTCACGTCACCAGCAAGCTGTCCGGCACCTATGCCTCAGCGGTGCAGGCCGCCGCTGATGTAAAAGACATGTTCACAGTGCTTGCCAGTCGATTCGATGGTTGGCTCGGTCGCGATCGGCTTCATGTGTCGCGAGGCCCGCAAAATGGATCAGGGCGGGCAAAAGCGCGGCCGAGATCGTCCAGGCGCTCGAAAATGTGCGCGAACGAGTGCGCGCCATCTTTACGCTCGACACACTCGAATATGCGCGCATGAGTGGGCGTGTAGGCGCCATGCAGGCCGCGCTGGCTTCTCTCATGAACGTGAAACCTATAGCCGTCCTGAGAGACGGCATTTTGAACATGGCTGAGCGAGTTCGGACGCGCAAAGCCTCCGTGGCGCGTATCATCGAGATGGCTGAGCAGGAATTCGGTAAGACACCGGTGTTCCTCGGCGTACTGCAGGCAAACGATAAACCGTCTGGCGAGGCGCTGTTGGCTGAGGCCAGCAAGCATTTCAATGTAGTGGGGGAGCCGGTGCTGACAGACCTTTCCATTTCGGTAGCAGCCAACCTCGGACCCGGAACGGTTGGTTTGGTGTTGTACCCTGTGGAGTAGCTTACCAGGTTGATCAATAGTCGGCCAGAATTGAGTTTGGAATGCGTTCGCGAAGAAATAACCTTGACCCGGATCAAATTGACGATATTGAAGGGCGGCTGGCAGGGACTCTAAGGCCCGTATCGCCTCCGACAGACTTCGTGCAGAGACTGCGCGGTCATATCCATCTCCCCGAGCGAAGCGTGCTGGTCGTGCGCCTGCACGATTGGCGCAGGCTCGTCTTCGTAATGGGTGGAGTGCTCTCCGGCGCTGTCGTGATCCTGACGGTAGCGCGGGCCCTGTTTCACATCTTTGGCAGAAGGAATCTGGGGTAGTCTCGTAGTTTCCATCCTGCGCATCCTTCGATCGCCGCAGGGCCACACAAATAACAGATCGAGAAAAAGAACTCCGGAGCTCAAGGCTCCGGAGTTCTTTTTCTTGCGCGTGATTCTTGTCCCCATGCACAGTTTCAGTCTATGTGGCTAATCGCTTACGATGCTCCGACAGAACTCCTTCGCCTCTGCGAGCAGATCTACTCCTTCCGGCAACTTGAACTGCTCATCGACCCGCAAGGTGAGGTGCACGGCAAGCTCCTGCAGGTTTGGCGCGATCGACGGATCTTCGGAGACCAGTTTCAGCAGGTCATAGGCGTTGGCTGTGTGGACCGGCCGTCCCAAACGCGTGAAGTACTCTCGTGTCGCAACACCGGCCGCGCGGCGGGCGCATACGCGCGCCTGTCCTTCGTTTCCACGCTCACGTGCCTGCAGCGCCTTATTCAGTTCCGCCTGGATTTCGGATTTCCAGTCCATCAATGTCATTTCTTTCTACAGGGTATGGGCGGTTTTCATTTTGTTTCTACCAGTGGAGAGGGCAAAGGACACTCATTTCTCCATTAACTTGCCATTATACCTTCCGCAGTATAATCGGGCGATTCGCCCGGCGGGGTCAGATACGACGTCTGACCGTCGATGTCACGTCCGTACTGAGCAAGCTAATTTTGGAGGATGAAATGAGACCGCAAATGTTCAAAATCGCGGCCGGCCTGGCAGCATTGAGCCTGGCTCTCGCTGCGTGCAGCTTTGGCAGCGTGCCAAACCTGCCATCCCTTTCAGCCGGACAGCCCACGGAGATCACTGGGACATTCAGCTATACCAACGACATTATCACCACGTATTACGTGGAGGACGCTGTTGCACTCGTCGATATGTATGGGTTTGTGAAGCGCGACAAGGAGTGGCAGATTCCTGTCGCCTCACAAACGCTCGGGTTTCTGAAGATCGACCCAAAGACAAAGACCGGCAAGTACTCACTGCAATTGCCGGCTGCCCCTACGGCCCAGATGGTGGACGTTGACAATAACGGCAGGAAAGATAATGGCGTCCAGGTGTTTACGGTCTCTTATTGGCCCAACCTGACGGGCGGCCCGTATTCGGAAGGTGATGATCCATCCAAGGGTTGGCCCACCTACCTGGCGTCCATTGTTACAGACAGCGAGAACAAGGACGAAGTCGTGAGTGGAAACCTGGTTGTCTGGGCTCCCGACGCCAACCAGCAATTCCCGACTGGCTTCGGTGCGGACAAGAAACTCTTTACCGCGGACGACCCGGTCGGCAAGATCCCGGCCGGTTACTCCATCGTGAACCTGGATAAGGAACCGTTTACGGTCTCCCAAACGACAAAGCCGTCCCTGGCATTGTTTGAGCCCAAAGAGGCAGCCGTAAAGGACTTCTCAAAGGAATTGTATACAAAAGCCTTCGACGACATGTTCAACCTCGTGAGGAAGAACTATGCCTTCAATGGGATCCAGGGCAAGGAACCGGCCTGGGATAAGCTCTCTGCCGAGTTGAAACCCCGCGTGGCGGACGCTGAGAGCAAGCACGATGCCAATGCCTTTTACCTGGCCTTGCGCGATTTCAGTTGGGCGTTCAAGGATGGGCATGTTGGATTGAACGGTGGGGACTTCGCAAACCAGGATTTCAGCAATGCGGTGGCCGGCGGCTACGGTTTTGCCTTGCGCGAGCTCGACGACGGGCGCGCGATAGCGATCTTTGTCCTCGACGGGGGGCCTGCTGCTCAAGCCGGCATGAAGGTTGGCGCGGAAGTAACCCAGTTCAACGGTAAGCCGATCAAGGATGCGATCGCGTCTGCGCATTCCTATTCCAACCAATCCTCTGACTTTGCCATCCGCTACCAGCAGGCGCGTTATTTATTGGCGACCAGTGTGGGTACTCAATCGAAGGTCACGTTTACGAATCCCGGCGAACAGCCCAAGACAGCCACTCTCACCGCGATCGCTGAACACGACAGCTTCTCTCGGACTTCCCTTTACTACGGGGTCGATACGAACGCATTGCTGCCGGTGAATGATAAGCTCATCACGCAGGGAGGTTCACAGATCGGCTATATCATCATCAACAGCAACTATGATGACCTGAACCTCGTCGTACGGCTTTTCCAGCGGGCGTTGCAGCAGTTCGAGGCTCGCAAGGTATCCGGTTTGATCATTGATCTGCGTTACAACAGCGGCGGCGCTCCCCTTGGGTTGGCGGGCTTCCTATATAACAAAGACATCGTTATGGGTCAGCTCGAATACTATAGCGACGAGACCCAAAAATTCGAGCCCGAGGGAGAGCCGGAGAAGATCACTCCGAACGTGGAACAGTATCGTTTTGATAAGATGGCCGTGCTGGTGAGCCCGGCCTGCTTCAGCGCCTGTGAGCTCGAGGCCTTTGGTTTTAGCCAGGTGCCGGGCATGATGGTGGTCGGGCAATATCCTACTGCAGGCGTGGAGGCCGAGGTCTCGCGCGGTCAATTCCTGCTGCCCGAAGGCATGTCGCTTCAGGTCCCATTCGGCCGCTTCAAGCTGCCCGACGGAAGCCTCTTCCTGGAAGGGCAGGGAGTCAAGCCCACCTTGAAAGTTCCGATCGATCAGAAGACTGCACTATCCACCGACGATGTCGTGTTGCAGGCTGCCATTGATGCGGAACTTGGCAAATCGGCATCCAGCGGACAGGCGTCCGCCGGGCCATTGCCGCCGGCTGCGTCTGCTCCCCAGATTGACAGCAAGGAACTTTCCTTGTCAGCCCTGCAAGCGGGCGCACCCTTCCTGGAAGATAAGTCGACCGAGAAATATCAGGGCTCTGATTACGGCAAGCCCGGCACGCTGACATTCAACGCTGCCGTGAAAACATCCGATCAGGTGATGTGGGAATACCCGTGGTGCGCCACAACGCAGCAGGTGTTGGACCAGAACTTCAAGAGCATCAAACTGAAGTTCGTGCTTGATGGAAAGGATGTCACTCAGCAGCTGCAGACCGTGGATCTGGCAAATAACGGGCAGCAGTGTCGGCTATACTTCACCGCTCTGAGCAACTGGCCCTCAGGTTCGCATCATATCGTCACGACCGCAACATTCACTGGCCCGATCAATGATGGGACAGCGGATTATGTTGCGGGCAACTATATATTGGATTACACCGTGAACGCGCAATAGGGCTTCATGCAGCCAGCGTTACTGGCTATGCCTCAACCGCGGGTTCCGCTTGAGACATGAGGACCAAAAAGAAGAATTCCAGGTGCATCTTCTGCGCCTGGAATTCTTTTCTAGTTGCGAGGGCTGTAAGACAAGATGCTTCCGACTTTTGGATTGACCCTGACTTGCCTAATCGAAAAACCTGTAGATCAGCAGCGTCCAGACCGCCTGGAATGCATCGCGGAGTCCGATCTTCTTGCCTTCGGAGTAATCGCGCGGGTTGAATGAGATCGGGACTTCATAGATGCGGTGGTGACGCTTGAGGACCTTGGCAGTGAACTCAGGCTCAAAATCAAAGCGGCTGGAGCGCAATTTCATGTCCTCGATGACCTCGCGGCGGAACACTTTATAGCCAGTCTCCATGTCGCTTAGGATCGCGTCATACAGGATGTTGGTCATGAATGTCAGCATCTTATTCGCGATCATGTGCCAGAACATCACCGCGCGCCGTGGTCCTCCCAGGAAGCGGGAGCCATAGACCACGTCAGCAATGCCATCCTCGATGGGTTGAAGCAGCGTCGGGTAATCACGTGGGCTGTACTCCAGGTCGGCATCCTGGATCAATATCACGTCACCGGCGGCCTTCGCAAGCCCGGTTCGGACGGCTGCACCCTTGCCGCGGTTCGTATCGTGCAGGATCAGGCACACGCCGCCTTTGCCGTCCAGCTGCTGGAGGACCGCGCGCGTGCCGTCTTGCGAGCAGTCATCCACAACGATGATCTCGGATGCGAGCTTGGTCGCGCGCACCCGCTTCAGGATCTCTTTGATGTTGTCGACTTCATTAAAAACAGGGATGACAACGGACAATTTCATAACTGCGTGATTATACTGCCTCTGCATCAGTTGCCAATGCAACAATATGAGAAACGTGGCTATCTCCTGGCGCGGGAGATACACCTGCTAAATCCACTGGGTGCGGGACGGACGATGGAGTTTTGCGGCATGGACGCGGACGCTATGCGCCCAGGTTTCGGAATGCGTTTGTCAGGAAGTCCCCTTCGCCTGCATGCTATAATCCGACTGCCTTTTGCACTTATCTGATATTCTATTTACCCTGTTAGGGGAGGTGGCATGACGAATCCGGTAGCGCGTCCGGCAGTTCCTAATATATCTTTTATTCCGCCCCAGATAAACAGTTTGGAGGATACCGGCCTGTCACCGCTCTGGTTACAGGACCTGGTACTCAAGCTGCTCTATTCCCGGGGCTATTTGACCGGCTTTAAGATCGCAGAGGAGATCAGCCTGCCATTCGCAGGCGTTACAGACCAGCTGCTGACGTCCCTGAAACAGGAAAAGTTGATCGAGGTCAAGTCCTCACAGGGCGGGCTTGGCGAGGGTGCTTACACATACGGGATTACCGGTGCGGGCAACCTGCATGCGCGCGATGCGCTGGAGCGCAGCCAGTATGCTGGGCCGGCTCCGGTTCCTTTCGAAGTCTATAACGAGTCCATCCGCCGCCAAAAAAGCGGACGCCTGACAGTTACCACGCGGACGATGCGTCAGATCCTGTCGCAGTTGGTGATTTCCGAGAGCACGTTCCAGAGGCTCGGGCCCGCCCTCAACTCTGGCACCTCGATATTCATGTATGGGCCGCCTGGAAACGGCAAGACCAGTATTGCCAGGGCCTTTGGCAATCTGGTGCTCAGCCAGACCATGTATATTCCATACTCTCTCTACCTGGATGGACAGGTCATCAAGCTCTACGATGCCGTCAGCCACAAATTGGCGCCCGAGAGCGAGGTGCCTGGTACGACCACCGGCGGCTTGCGTCAGACCACGCGCCGCGACCCGCGTTGGGTGAAGATCCGCCGGCCCTTCATAGTGGTTGGCGGTGAGTTGACCCTGGAAGGTCTCGACCTGGTTTTCGACGACACGCACAAATTCTACGAAGCTCCATTCCAGGTGAAGGCTAACGGCGGCATTCTCCTGATCGATGATTTTGGCCGCCAACAGGTACGCCCGCGCGATCTATTGAATCGCTGGATCGTTCCCCTTGAGAATCGCGTCGACTTCCTGCGCTTGCATACAGGCCGCAAGGTGGAAGTCCCCTTCGATGTGTTGATCGTATTCTCGACGAACCTGCCGCCCAAGGACCTGGTGGATGAAGCCTTTCTACGCCGCCTGCGCCACAAGGTCGAGATCGGAGATCCATCCTACGAGGATTACCGGGAGATCTTCCGACGCGTCGCCGCAGACAAGAACGTGCAATACAACGATCAGGGTCTGGCCTATTTGCTGCAGGAATGGTACATCAAGCGCAACCGCAAGCTGCGCGCCTCGCACCCGCGCGATCTCTGCGATCAGATCCTGGACATCTCATCCTATCTGGCTGTTCCACCGACGATGTCGCGCGAGATGATAGATCGCGGCCGCCCTGGCATATTTCGTCGAGCTGTAGCGCCTCGACTGTATATATATCCCGATACCCCTGTACACTCAACCAGCAGGCCCTCCATTGCGCGTGGGGCAGGGTATGCGCGCTTGAGCAGGGCACGCTTGCATCTTCGATTGATCGTCTTCGTGCCTAATACCCGTACGCTTGCCATCGCAAGCGCGTGCTTTGGCGCAACGCCCATTCGGAACCGGTGGATCACTGGGCGGAGAGTCGCGGTGGCTTGCCGCGTTCCAAAGCACTGGCTTTGCTCGCCGTTAGCCTAAAATTCTTTGTGATAAAATTTACAACCGAATAAAGCATTTGCAAAGGAGAACAATGGTCGATAATTGGATTCTTGCGATGGAGCGCGCCATTCGAGAGCTTAGGGCGTGGCCTGACAAGACCATTCAGGTCTTTCACCACAATGATTCTGATGGGCTCTCCTCGGGCGCAATCCTCACCTGCGCTCTCGAGCGGGGAGGGTTCAAGGTCCAGCGCTTTTGCTTGGAGAAGCCGTATCCCGCGGTGCTGCGGAAGGTTTATGAGCAGGAGGGCAAGATCCTGATCTTCGCGGATTTTGCTGGCCGGATCGCACCGCTGCTTTCCGAACTGAACAAGGGCAGGAACCTGACGTTGATCCTCGACCATCACGTCGCCGAAGCATCCACCGATCCGAAGGTCCACAATCTTGACCCCGATCTGTTCGGCCTGAAAGGGGATCGCGATATTTCCGCCTCCACGACCTGTTATCTTTTCGCGATGACTATGGATCCGGCCAATCGTGACCTGGCTTATGTCGCGGCTGTGGGAGCCGTGGGCGATGGTTTCTTTGTGGATGGCAAGTTGGTCAGCCAGAACCGCGACGCCGCACTGGAAGCCGCCAGCCAGGGCCTGATCGAGATCCGGGAGCACGCAACCGGAGAAGAATACCTCGTGAAGCATTCAAATGGGCGCGTCACAGTCGCTGAACTGGGCGACTATCTCGACATCCTTGGGGGCGTAGGCTATTACCAAAAAGGACCGGATGTAGGCGTAAAGGTCTGCCTTGAAGGTGCTTCGCCTGCTTCGGACCGCATGGTGGAAGAGTTGAAAGCTATCAGGACCAGGATCTTCGATCAGGAAACGGCAAAACTCCGCTCCGGCGGGCTGCAACAGGCTCCTCACATCCAGTGGTTTACCGTTGAGAAGCGCCTCTTTCCGATGGGGGTGAAAATGATCGGTGCCTTCTGTGACGCGATCAGGGTCACGGACCTCATCGATCCCCTGAAATATCTCGCTGGATTCCAGATCATCCCTGATGAGATCCCGGGCTTTGGCGATATTGCCTTTAATGAGGTGAAAGTCTCCATGCGCGTGTCTCCTTACATGGAAGAGGAGATCAGAGCGGGGAAAGCAATGGGACTTAATGTGCTGCTTCCCGAAGCGACAAGCAGACTTGGGGGCTTCTCGGATGCCTGCCACAGCCTGACGGCTGCCACGACGGTGGGCATCGGGAAGGAAGAAAGACTGATCCAGGAAATGGAAAAAATCATCCAAGGAGAATCGAATGGCTAAGGGAACGGGTTTTGGAAAGACGATCTTGATAGGGGATCAATTTGTTCTGGAGGAAGTTCCGGCAATTGTCTCGGCAATTTCGTTCGAAACGGAAGCAATTGTTGAAAGGATCACCGGTGAAGGTTGGGTCCTCGAAGATAACCGGAACGAGGTTCCCGGTTACAAGGAAAAGAAAAAGGAACAGCAGGCGCGCTCGATCGATAGGATCCTTGAGGTCATGAATATTGACGTCAAGAAGAATCCGATCAAGATCACCTATGGAGGCACCTTACTGGCCGGTAGCGGTGTCGGTGCCAGTGCTGCCAGTTGCGTTTCGCTTGCCCGCGCGCTCAATGCGGAGTTCAATCTGGGTTGTTCGATCGAGGAGATCAATCGCGTCGCCTGGCAGGGCGAATTCCCCTACCACGGGGTTGCGAGCGGAGTGGATAATACCGCCTCGACCTACGGCGGTCTTCTTCTCTTCCAATTGATAAAAGGTCAACAACATTTCGAAAAGATCCCAACGCCCAGGCCCTTTGAGATCGTGCTGGCTAACAGCGGCATCACGGCGAACACAGCTCTTCTCGATGAGTTTAGCGAGAGGCAAAAGAAGGAGAATCCGCAGCTCTTCGCTTCCCGCCTGGGCACCATCACATCCCAGGGCCGCGAGATGAAAAAGGCCCTTGAGGCCGGGGACCTCAAGACAGTGGGAAAGGTCATGACCGAAAATCACAAGCTCCTGGGCGAAATGGAATTCTCCCACGAAAAGCTTGATTACTTGTGCAATCTGGCTCTTGAAAAAGGAGCTTTGGGTGCAAAGGTAACCGGAGGCGGCAGGGGAGGCTACATGGTTGCGCTGACCCCGGGCAAGGAGTTGCAGGAGAAGGTTGCTTCTACGTTCGATAAGGAAGGCTATAAGGTCATCCGCGCTACGATCGGCGGAAGTTGAGCGCGTACGTACGCCTGTAACATAGTCGACCTGCAGTGAATTTATTCATGGTTTGCTATTCCTCCCGGTATTCGATCCGGGAGGCTCGCTTTAAACGCTTCCTCGGAGCATGCTCAAACTGGAGGCATGTATAATCAATAATATGCTTTCAGATTTGCCTCGACCCGTCATCTTTGCGCACCGGGGTGCCTCCGCGCACGCTCCGGAGAATACCCTGGCCTCATTTGAGCTGGCTCTGGCCGAAGGCGCCGACGCTCTTGAACTCGACGCAAAGCTCAGCGCGGACGGTCATGTGGTGGTGTTTCACGACTTTGCACTCGATCGCACGACCGATGGCACCGGTCGCCTTGGCCGCAAGAAGCTTGCAGACTTGCGGGCGCTGGACGCCGGTAGCTCCTTCTCGGACGAGTACCGCGGGGAGAAGATCCCTCTTCTCGAAGAGGTTTTCGATGCCTTTGGCGGGAAGACTTTCATCAATGTGGAGCTCAAGAACTATGCCACGCCGCGTGATCCCCTTGCGGAGCGGGTCTGCGAACTGGTAAAAAAGTGCGGTCTTGAGCAGCGGGTGCTGCTCTCATCGTTCCTGCCCTCCAGTCTCGCCAGGGCCCGTCAACTGTTACCGGAGGTGCCGTCGTGCCTTGCTGGCTGCCCGGCACTGGATGGGTGCATGGTCCCGTTCTTTTGGCTTCGCATTCGGCGACTACGTTGCTCTACAACCGTGTGTCATCGATGTGGATGCGCGCCAGGTTCAGCGGGTGCATCGGCTGAAACGCCGCATCCATGTGTGGACGGTCAACAACGCAGACGATATGATGCGTCTCAAGGCTTGGGGGGTGGATGGAATTTTCACGAACGATCCTGCGCTGGCGGCGCGGACCTTGGGGAGGCGGGCATGATCCCATACGAATGGATCGAACAGGCCGAAGACCGCATCGGGCCGCACATTCGGAAGACGCCTCTCACGCCGGATCCGCGGCGGGGTCTCTACCTCAAATGGGAGAACCATCAGGTCACCGGTTCCTTCAAGCCGCGTGGCGCTCTGAACAAGGTGCTTTCGCTGGCAGACTGGGAAAGAAGAGCCGGCCTCGTAGCAGCCTCCGCTGGCAACCACGGGCAGGGTGTTGCCCTTGCCGCACGGTTGACCGGAGCGCCAGTGGAGGTCTTTGTTTCTGAGCATGCTGTCCCCGCCAAGGTCCAGGCCATGCGCGAACTCGGCGCGCAGATACACTCGGTGCCAGGCGGGTATGCAGAAGCGGAAGCTGCCGGGCGGCGCTACGCGGAGCAACAACGTAGAGTATTCATTTCACCATACAACGATGGCCAGGTGATCGCGGGTCAGGGGACTCTTGGCTTGGAGATCCTCCGGGTGCTGGACAGTGCAACCAGCCCCACGCAACCGGCATCGCAGATTCCGCGTGGTGAGATGGCATGCTGGGTCGTGCCGGCGGGCGGCGGGGGATTGATATCTGCCATTGGCACGCTCTTTACCCGCATGGAGAAGTGTCCGAAGCTGATCGGCGTGCAGGCCGCTGCTTCGCCATTCACAGACAGCCTCTTTCACCGCCATACGCAGGAGGGCGTCCAGGATCTGCCTACGCTGGCAGACGGCCTCAGCGGCGCGATCGAGAGTGGCTCTGTTACGATTCCCATGCTCGAGCGGTACGTTGATGATTTTCTTACCGTTTCCGAAGAGCAGATCGAGCGGGCGATCGCCTTTGCATGGTATGTGTACCATGAGAAGATCGAGGGATCGGCGGCTGTCGCTCTCGCCGCGGTTCTGGACGGAAGAATCAAAGAGCGACCTGCGGTGATCCTGCTGACGGGTGGGAACATTCAGCCGGAGGTGCATGACGCGATCATACGACGATATGCTGGAGAGCAATGGGACTGAGACGTGCATTCCTTGGCTTCCTGCTAATGATGCTGATCGTCAGCATGCTTGCAGGGCCGGCTGATGTGCGCGCACAGGGCGGTGGTCCGCCGGCTGCGGTTCGTGCTGCATTCCAAAAAATGTCGCCGGAAGAGCGCATCGGTCAATTGTTCCTGGTCAGCTTCACAGGCACCGACATCAGCAATAAATCCCAGATCTATGACCTGATCGTTAATCATCACGTGGGCGGCGCCGTCCTGCTGGCGGCGAATGACAACTTCCAGGCTGCTCCGAATACGGTTAAATCGGCTTATCAATTGACACAGGGCCTCCAGCAGATGGAATGGACCACCGCCGTCACTCCGCCCCTGGATCCGAAGACTGACCTTCCTGTTCCCCATCAATACGTTCCGCTCTTTATCGCCATGGCGCAGGATGGAGATGGACCTCCTGGCGACCAGATCCTGAGTGGCCTTACTCCTCTGCCCTCGGAGATGGCAATCGGCGCCACATGGTCACCCGATCTCGCGAAGGAGGCGGGTGCGGTAATGGGCAAGGAGCTGACGGCTTTGGGCATCAATATGTACCTTGGCCCATCGCTGGATGTCCTCGAAAACCCAAGCCCCACGCCAAATAATGATCTGGGCGTCAATGTCTTCGGCGGAGATCCCTATTGGGTGAGTGTGATGGGTAGCGCCTACATTGGCGGGCTGCATACTGGTTCGGCAAACCGGCTGCTTGTTATTGCAAAGCACTTTCCGGGGCGGGGAAGCGCCGACCGGGCAAACGACCTTGAAGTCGCAACCGTGCGTAAATCGCTGGATGAACTGAAACAGGTCGAGCTGGCACCGTTCTTCGCCGTGACCGGCAACGCCAAAACGCCCGAGTCCACCACGGACGGCTTGCTGCTTTCCCATATCCGCTATCAGGGCTTCCAGGGCAACATCCGCGCCACGACCAAGCCCGTGAGCTTCGACACGCAGGCGCTTTCCTCCATCCTTGCTCTGCCCGAATTTGATAGCTGGCATCAAAAGGGCGGAGTGGTTGTCAGTGACAATCTCGGTACGCAAGCCGTGAAACAGTTCTACTCCACCGGCACGGATTTTCCCGCGCGCACGGTTGCCCGGGATGCATTCGTGGCTGGAAACGATCTGCTTTACCTGGGCAATATCGTCTCGAGCGATCAGCCGGACAACTACTCAACGGTGCTGCAGATCCTCGCATTCTTCACGCAGAAATATCGCGATGACCCGGCTTTCGCGCAGCGCGTGGATTCTTCGGTGCTCCGGCTCCTGACCCTAAAGTTTCGGCTCTACGGCGCCTTCAACATCCAAAGCGTTTCGGCCCCGCAGACTGGCCTCGATGACCTCGGCGTATCCCAGCAAGTCACCTTTGACGTGGCTCGACGCGCCGCCAGCTTGCTTAGCCCCGACGCGCGCGACCTGTCCACGCTTCTCCCCGCCCCGCCACAGGTTCGCGACCGGATCATCTTCTTCACAGATACGATGCCTGTCCAGCAATGTAGTATCTGTCAGTTGCAGTCCGTGCCAGACATGCAAGCGCTCCAAAACACGATTACTCAGCTCTATGGGCCTCAAAGCGGCAACCAGAGCTCATCCTCCTTCCGCATGGCATCTTATAGCTTGAACGATGTAGCGAGTTATCTTGCGGGTAAGAATCCCCCCTATCTCACCGATGACCTGGCCTCCGCGGACTGGGTGATCTTCTCGCTGGTGAGTTCGAACAACAACCAGGTGCAATTGATCAGCAGTTTTCTGTCCGGGCAGCAGGATTTGTTGCGAAACAAGCACGTAATTCTCTTCGCTTTTGGCGCACCCTATTATCTGGATGCAACGGATATTTCACGTCTCGCAGCCTACTATGCTCTGTATGGGAAACAGCCTCCGTTCGTGGAGGTAGCCGCTCGCCTGCTTTTCCAGGAGTTGAGTCCCACGGGGGCCTCACCGGTTAGCATTCCCGGGCTTGGGTATGATCTCATCTCGATTACCGCACCCGATCCCAATCAGATAATTCCGCTGAACCTGGATATCTCTGCCGCACCAGCGGCAACCAGTGCGCCGACGCCTGTTGCTACACCCGTGCCGCTGTTTAAGATCGGCGATACCATCGCCATCCAGGCCGGCCCCATCAAGGACCATAACGGAAAGAGCGTTCCTGACGGTACCGTGGTGCACTTCTCAATGACCGTCACAGGCGAAGGGGGAGGCATTGTCCAGCAAGCCGATGCAACTACCTCGGAAGGGAACGCCCGCGTGTCGTTTGGGTTGGACAAGCCGGGCCTTCTCCAGATACGGGCAACCAGCGACCCTGCACTGATCTCCGAAGTCCTCCAGCTCGATGTTTCGAGCGGTGGGCAGCCCGCCGCGGTAACCGTGATCGTCCCGCAGCTTACACCGCAGGTCCAAAACACGCCGGTTCCTACGCCCCAGCCCGCGGTGGACGAGTTCATCACCGCAGAGGGACGGCCCCGTTTCACAGCCTGGCTTGTCACCATCATCCTGCTCCTGGCTGGCGCTATCGCGGTTCTCTATGCCGGCCTGCGCATCCAGAGCCTGCATTGGGGCACTCGGTGGGGATTGTGTGCCATTGCTGGCGGCTTGTTGGTCTATAACTACTTTGCCGTTGGGCTGCCCGGCAGCGCAAAATTCGCCGCAGATAATGGGGTTGGCGGCATTCTCATTCTCACAATTCTGGGGCTCTTGGCGGGTTGGGGAGCGGGGTGGCTCTGGTCGCAAGGCCAGCGCAAATAGGGTATTAACCCTTCTCACGAATTTGCATGTTGAGCTTATTTTGCCAGGGGAGAAGCAAAGACGTTGTGGTGCGTTAGTCAGCGCAAAAGAGTGGCGATCAGGCTCACGAGCAGCAGGCCCGCCGCGGTCCAGAGCAGAATGGAATCGCTCTGACTGCCAAACAGGTTGGGTCTGGGGAGCTCAAATACCGTGTCGGCCGATCGGTTGCCCTTATGGATCTCTCCCTGCGCAAACAGAAAGTCGTTGAAAGCTTCGATCAACTCAGGCCGGTCGTCCGGGTGGAGAGCCATGGCCCACAAAACTGCCTTTTCCGTGTGCGGGCTGATGGACGGATTGATGTCACGCGGCGCGAGCAGGCTGGCAGGTTGAATGAACCGTTTGCGCGCATCCGGAGGCGGCTCGTTGGTCAGTAAATGGTAGAGTGTCGCGCCGAATGAATAAATGTCCGTGCGTGTATCCGTGTGAGTTTCATCGCTGCCATATTGTTCCAGCGGCGTATACAATGCGGTTCCCTGGCCTTGGATCACCGTGATCGTCATCTCCTCATCCGGAGACATCACTTTCACCAGGCCAAAATCCACGAGTTTGATCAGTCCGGAGGGTGTCATCTTCAGGTTGCTTGGCTTGATATCGCGGTGCACGATCGCGGGATCGAGGCCATGGAGATATGCCAGCGCGTCGCCGATCTGGCGCGCCCAATTCAGGATCTGTTCCTCTGGAATGAAGTTCTTATTTCGGCGGGCATCCAGCATGATTGTCCGCAGGTCCTCGCCCGGCACATAGTCCATCACGAGATAATCCCGGGGCCCGTTGGAGAAAAAATCAGAGACCTTGGGCAAGTTGGGATGATCGAGGCGCGCCAACACCGTGGCCTCCCGCAGGAATTGCTGCCGGGCCTCTTCTCGTATGTCCTCCGGAAGGCCGCGATCATACTCCACCTCTTTCAGAGCACAGAGGCGTCCTTCCAATCGAATATCGTCGGCGAGATAGATCGAGCCTGCACCGCCCTGTCCGATCCGTTCACGGATCTTATAGCGGGCACGCAGGATTTCGCCGGGCTTGAGAGCGAGGGGCATATTCAACCTTGCCAGGTTTTATCGGAGCGGGATCAGTCAATTGCCCGGCCTGGCGCTCCATTGCCGGAGATGGACGTCCGCGAGTTGGGAATCGAAGTGTCCACTCTGTTCGCAATGGTGTTTCATCTCCGTGACGGTGGTATCGGCGTGTATGGTGCACGGAAATGGAAATTATGCTATATTATAAACGTCTTTATTGAGTTCTCATTGCATTTGCTCTGAGGGTATGAATGCCGCGAAGTGATGAATTTCCCATGCTCGTTGCACAGGAGGGGCCGCTGAAAGGTCAGCGCTGGTCTGTGAATCGTCCCATGGTGTTGGGCAGGGAGGCGACTTGTGAGGTGGTTATTGCCGATCGGCAGGTGTCTCGTTTTCACGCACGTCTCACACCCTCGCCGGAGGGCATTATCCTCGAAGATCTCGGCAGCAAGAACGGAACCCATCACAATGGCAACCCTCTCGCAGGCCCCGTGATGCTCCAGGATGGCGACGCTGTGCAGATCAGCTTCGTACAGGAGTTCCTGTTCTTCACATCCGATGCCACGGTCCCATTGGTCGAGGGTATGGGACGACCCGGGCGGCTGGCGATGGAACAGAAATCACGCCGCGTATGGGTCAACCAGCAGCAGTTGGTGCCTCCGCTATCGGCGCAGCAGTTCAAGCTATTGTGGCTGCTCTACGAGAATCAGGGACAGGTCATTAGCCGCACCGATCTGGTGAGTGCTGTATGGGGCGAAGAGCAGGCCGCCGGCGTGTCCGACCAGGCCCTCGACGCATTGATACGCCGCCTTCGCGACCGGCTGGGTGCACTGGATACTCAGCATCAGTACATCGATACCATCCGTGGACATGGCGTTCGACTTGATAACCCGTCTGCGTAGAATTTTCGCCACAAAGAATACGAAGCAGGGCCCGACCCGCGCGGGGAGATCCGGGTTGCCCCTGGATGAGATCATCCAGGGGGACTGCATTGAGGCGTTGGATCGCCTTCCCGAAAAGTCCGTCGACGTTATCTTCGCGGATCCGCCATATAACCTCCAGCTATCCCAGGAACTCTTTCGCCCGAATATGACGCGCGTGAACGGCGTGGACGAGGCCTGGGATCAGTTCGACAGCTTCGAGCAATATGACGCGTTCACGCGCACTTGGCTGTCTGCATGCCGCCGGGTCCTTAAGGATACGGGCACGATCTGGGTGATTGGCTCTTATCACAATATTTTTCGGGTCGGCGCGATTTTGCAGGACCTGGGCTATTGGATCCTCAATGATGTGGTCTGGGTCAAGTCGAACCCCACGCCAAACTTCCGCGGCGTAAGGTTCACCAATGCACACGAAACCCTGTTGTGGGCTCAGAAGAACAAGGGCGCGAAATATACCTTCAATCACCATGCGATGAAGTCGTTGAATGGTGATCTGCAAATGCGCAGCGATTGGGAGCTGCCGATCTGCAGCGGCAAGGAACGCCTTCGCGTGGCAGGCGGCAAGGCCCATCCTACGCAGAAGCCGGAGGCCTTGCTCTATCGGGTCATTCTCTCGAGCACCAACCCAGGCAACACGATTCTGGATCCGTTCTTCGGCACGGGTACGACGGGCGCTGTGGCCAAGAAGCTGCAGCGTCATTGGATCGGTATTGAGCGGGATGCTACGTACGCCAGGTTGGCTCGCCAGCGGATCGATGCAGTTGAAGCGGGGCTCTTCTCCGAGAAGATCTATGTCTTTCCTTCCCGGCGCGACCGGCCTCGTGTTGCATTCGGAAAACTTCTGGAAACCAACGCTCTCAAGCCCGGCCAGACGTTGTATTTTGGCGTGAAGGGTGAAGTAACGGGGGTGATCCGCGCCGATGGCGCTATTGCATGCGACGGCCTGGTGGGTTCCATCCATCAGGTGGGGCGTAAACTGATGAGTGCTCCCTGCAACGGCTGGGAGCATTGGTTCTATGAGGATGAGTTCGGAGAACGCAAACCGCTGGACGCGCTTCGCGAGGCTTACCTCGCTGGTCAAACGTCGCAGGCCGGCTCTCCCAGTTAGTCTACTTGCAGAACTTTAATGGTGGAGGATCCAATGGCGGAAGAACTGCGCTTGCTGGCTGTCTTTCCTCATCCGGACGACGAAACACTAGGGCTTGGCGGCACCCTGGCAAAATACTCTGCCGAGGGCGTCGCCACCTTTCTTGTATGCGCAACCCGCGGTGAACGCGGCTGGTTTAACTCCGAGGGTCCCGATCCGGGCTTGGAGGCCGTAGGCCGCCTGCGAGAGGCGGAGCTGCGCTGCGCTGCCGAACATTTGGGGTTGCGGGAAGTCACTTTTCTGGACTATCTGGACGGGGATGTCGATAAGGCCGAACCCGAAGAGATCATTGGCCGCATTGTTACTCAGATCCGGCGCATCAGGCCGCAGGTGATCGTGACGTTCCCTCCGGATGGAGCCTATGGTCATCCGGACCATATTGCCCTTTCGCAGTTCACGGCTGCCGCGATCTTGTGCGCGGCCGACTCTTCTTTCAAGGATGCGATGGCCCAGCCTTCTCACCGCGTGTCAAAGTTCTACTACATGGTAGATTCGACCGAGATCGTGCAATTCGCGACCGAAATGTTCGGCGGCATCAGCATGGACGTGGATGGTGTCACCCGCGGTCACGTCGCCTGGCCGGATTGGGAGATCACGACCCGTATCAATGCCCTCCCATACATCGAGACCGTCCACCAGGCTGTCCTATGCCATAAGTCGCAATTGCCCGGATATGGCCCGCTTGCCGAGGCTTCAGCCGAAGAGATGAGCAAGTGGTTCGGAAAAGGCGATTTCTACCGCGTCTTCAGCACCGTCAATGGCGGACGGCAGCCCGAGACGGACTTGTTCGAAGGGATAGAGCAGAAAGTCTGACCCGTTGAAAACGTCCCTGCGATCTTCCTGGACTTGGCTGCCGGGCCTTCATACACTGTCGTTGTGGGCCTGGATGATCGCCCGAACCAGTCAACTATGGCGTCGCGAAAACTACTTCACTCCCGTTGCCATCTCGCTCTTGATGGCGTGATATAGATTCTCTGCTTTGAGCTCGCTCAGGGCAAAACACGGCGCTTTGAGGTGATCTGCCAGCATCTGCGCCAGGCCCTGGTCGAAGGCCGCGTGCTCCATGTTGATGACGATGCTCTTCACCTTTTCCGTGGCGATAAGGTCGGCGAAACGAAATGACTCTTCCTGCGGCGGCAGCGTGCCGAGTGACACGTTGCCTGCCCCGTCGGTGAGCACGATCAGCAAAGGCTCGATATCGGGATGTGTATATTTCTCATGCTGGAGCACATCGGCCGCCATCAATAACCCTGCAGAGAGAGGCGTCTTTCCGCCGACGGGGATATCCATTAAGGCCCTTTGTGCAAGCTGAACCGAATTAGTGGGGGGCAGCACGAGCGTGGCGCGATCCTTCTGAAATACCACCAGCCCAACGCGGTCCCGGCGCTGATAGGCGTCCGTCAACAGGGATAGGATGGCTCCCTTGGTGGCGTTCATGCGCTCCGCAACGGCCATGGACCACGAAGCGTCCACCAGGAATAGCACGAGATTTGCTACGCGCTTGACGCGCACTTTGCGCTGCAGGTCGGATCGTTCTATGGCGAAGGCCATGCGTTTGCGCTGCTCCACGCGGCGCTTCTGGTAAGGCGCAGCCGCTCGGAACGTCGCATCGAATGCAATGTCGTCGGTCTTGTTGTTCGCAGGTCGGGCCTTGATGTACCGACCGTGCTTGCGCTCGGTCTTGGTCAGCGACCGGCGCCCCGCATGCTTGCGAGCCAGCTTGTCGAGCGGTGTGTTGAGCCGCCGTGGTTGGAACGTCTCGCCGGCCTTGATCTTTTGACCGCCTTCCCACCACTTGGCGTCGGTGTGCGCGAAGACATCCTGAGGCATTGGCTCAGGCGGACCCTTTTGCTCGTTCTCCTGGACTTCGTCTTCCAGCCTTAAGTTTTTTTTTCCTGCGGTTGGGCTTTTTCCTGGTCGGCGCGCTCCTCCGCCTCGCTCGGCACCGATTGGCCTCCCAGCTGCTCAATGCGCTCCTGGAGCTGCTCGGAGGTGATCTCAGCCTGTTGGAATGGCGTGCGCTTGATGCGGTGCGGCAGGGCCAGTTCTGCGGCCAGCGCGATGTCGTGATCGTTGATCTTGGTCCGCCCTTCGTACGCGGCCTGCGCACGCGCGGCCTTAAGGATCACCAGGTCGGCGCGATGCCCGTCAACATTCAGCGAAGCAGTCAGCGCCGCGATGGAGAGAAGATCGCGGCTGGTATAGGTTACCTGGTCCACCAGCAAGCGCGCCCGTTCGATCTGTTTCGAGATCTCTTCTTCCTTGGGCATCCATTGCGTGCGGAAAGCCTCCGGATCGCTCTCGAAGGCAAGGTTGCGTTCCATGATCATGACACGCTCGCGCGCCTCGCGAATGCCCACGATATCCACGGAAAGGGCAAAGCGGTCCAAAAGCTGCGGTCGCAGCTCTCCTTCCTCCGGGTTCATCGTTCCAACGAGGATAAATCGAGCCGGATGCGAGAACGAGATGCCCTCGCGTTCCACCACGTTGACGCCCATCGCCGCGGAATCCAGCAGCACATCCACGACATGGTCGTCGAGCAGGTTCACTTCGTCAATGTAGAGCAGGCCTCGGTTGGCGTTGGCCAGCACGCCGGGCTCAAAATGGCGCTCGCCTTTTTGGATGGCTTGCTCGATATCAAGCGTTCCTACCACGCGGTCCTCGGTGGCAGAGACGGGCAGGTTCACGAATGGTGTGGTCCGAACATGGAAGGGCAGCTTGTGATTGGTGGCGGCGAAGCGCTCGCGGCATTCCGTGCACCACGTGGATGGCTTATCTGGATCGCAGCCGAAACGGCAATCCTCCACCACTTTGACCTTCGGGAGCAGGGCCGCCAGGGCGCGTGCGGCAGTGGACTTCGCAGTGCCTCGTTCTCCCCGTATCAATACTCCACCAATGCGGGTATCCACCGCATTGAGTATGAGGGCACGGCGCATTCGGTCTTGGCCAACTACAGCTGTAAAAGGATAGATTGCAGGCATTTAGACTCCGCCGCTCATTATATCGCAGGCGATACGAGCCGCAAGGGGAACCTCAGTTTAGGCTGTTGCGCCCGTCCACAGGGAGGACGAGAGCCAGCCGGTGCTATTACGTCTATGCGCCGCCGTGTGCTGTGCAGCGGGCCGGAAAGGCGCCAACTTCGTCGGATTGTGCTGCGAGGGTTGTCAAGTTCTGCAAACACCTTTATAATCTCTCTACCTTTTTCAACTTGGAGCCTACTAGTGACGGATCAGAATGAGACCCTGCACCCTCAGGGGAGTGACGCCAGTCAGCAGGGAGACCAGAACAATCAGAGTATGGAATCGCTGCTCGCCAATGAAGACCTGAATGTGGATATGCCCCAGGCGGGCGAGATCCGCACGGGCACTATTGCCAGCATTGCATCCTCTCAGATTCTGGTAAGTATCGGCGCGAAGTCCGAAGGAGTGATCTCGGGCCGCGAGCTGGAGCAGCTTTCCAGCGAGGATCGCGATGCGCTCAAAGTCGGCGCGGAAGTCCCCGTTTATATCGTCAATCCAGAGGATGAGAACGGCAATGTGGTCTTGTCTCTGCGCCGCGCTCAGGAGCAAATCTCCTGGGAGAACGTGGAGAAGATGCTGGAAGGGGACAGCGTCTATGAGAGCAGCATCGTAGGCTTCAACAAGGGTGGCCTGATCGTGATGGTCGGCGGGTTGCGGGGCTTCGTGCCCTCCTCGCAGATCAGTGCCATGCGGCGCTCACAGTCGGCCGGTGACACACCGGAACAGCGCTGGCAGAAAATGGTCGGGCAGCCGATTACCGTACGTATTATTGAGGTGGATCGCGAGCGTCGCCGGTTGATCCTTTCCGAGCGTGCCGCTTCCACCGAGTCCAGACAGTCCATCAAAGAGCGCGTCATTGACGAGCTCGAGGTGGGCAAGGTTTACGCCGGTCGGGTGACCAGCCTCTCCGATTTCGGAGCCTTCGTCAACATCAATGGCGCAGACGGCCTTGTGCATCTTTCAGAACTCTCCTGGGACCGCGTCCAGCATCCGCGCGAGGTGTTGGAAGTAGGGCAGGAAGTCAAGGTCAAGGTCATTAATATCGACCGCGAGAAGAAGCGCATCGGCTTGTCGATGCGTGCCCTTGCGGACGATCCCTGGAAGTCCCGTGTTGAGAAGTTCACCGTCGGGCAATTGGTGGAAGGCGTCATTACACGCCTCACCAAGTTCGGAGCGTTCGCACGTCTCGAGGGTGACATCGAGGGATTGATCCACATCTCTGAGATGGCCGACCATCGTATCGAGCATCCCAAGGAAGTGCTCAAAGAAGGCGAAACGCGGACCCTCCGCATCGTCCGCATTGACACCGACCAGCACCGCATCGGTCTGAGCTTGCGCAAAGTTGATTCTGGCGCGTATGCCGATAAGGATTACAAGAAGCTCATCGAGGAATTTGGGCACTCCTCCTCTGACGAAGAAACGCCTCCCGCAGACAATGAGACACCGCCTGCAGATAATGAGATCCCTCCGGCACCTGAAGACGAAGGTTAATACTCAGCCGGTCAAATAGAGCGTGACGCTACTGGCGCCACGCTCTTTGCAATTATGCCTCTGATCGTCGATTCTCACTGTGACCTTGCCTGGAACATGCTGAACTTCGGACGCGACTACACTCGCTCCGCTGCGGAAACGCGCCTCCTGGAGAAGGGTTCCCTTGCCGCCGACAAGAACGGCGACAGTCTGATCGGCTGGTCGGATTATCAGCGCGGTCAGGTGGCGATTGTCTTCTCCACGTTGTTCGCTGCGCCGATCCGTTCCAAGGAGGGGGAGTGGGATAAGCTCTGCTACTCTACATTTGACCAGGCGCGCCGTCTGTATCTGGACCAGATCCATCTCTATCGTGAGCTCGCTGATTCCAAACCTGATTTCTTTCGCCTTATCACCAACGCCCGGGAGCTCGGGCAGCACCTTGCCGACTGGCAGGATCCGGCCAAAGAGCAGCGCCCCGTGGGTCTCGTTGTGCTCATGGAAGGCGCAGACGCCATCCGCAGCGTGGATGAGCTTTCAGAATGGCATGACCTCGGTCTGCGTCTGATCGGCCTGGCATGGAGCGGCACGCGCTATGCAGGTGGTACCCGTGAACCCGGCCCTCTGACGGATGAAGGCCGCCAGTTGCTGCGCGCCATGGCGGACTTCAATTTCGTCCTGGATCTCAGCCACATGGATGAACAATCCGCCCTCGAGGCGCTCGATCTCTATGAAGGCCCCATCGTTGCCACACACGTCAATTGCCTGGCGCTTCTGCCAAACTTCCCCACGAACCGGCATTTCTCAGACCGTGTCTTGCGTGGAATTATGCGAGCGCGGCGGCCTGGTCGCCAATGTGCCGTTCAATAATTTTCTAAAGACCGGTTGGGTTCGGAAGAACGGCTCGCGCCGCGAAGAGGTGCCTTTGGATACGCTGGCCGCGCACATTGATCACGTCTGCCAGCTTGCCGGAGACTCCTTGCATGCCGGTATCGGCTCCGATTTTGACGGCGGCTTTGGTCTGCAATCCGTCCCTCCTGAGATCGACACGGTCGCCGACTTGCAAAAGCTCCTCCCCTTGCTGCGTGCGCGTGGCTACTCTGATTCGGATGCAGCGAATATTCTGGGGCTGAACTGGACTCACTTCCTGGAGAAGAACCTGCCATCATGAACCAATCGGGCACCCTTAGAGACCAGCCTGCATCCACCCACGTCAAGACCCGGCCCGTGGGCCTGGAACCGTCGAGTCAGCGGCTGCGGACGGGTTTTGTGTTCACCCTGGTGGGTTTCTTCATCTTCGCGGTCGGGGCCAAGCCCAATTGGTTTGGCTGGGATCGCAGCCCGGTCGTGGGTTTTGTGCAGATCGCCGTCTTCGTGATCGGCTTGGGGATCATCTGTGTGGGTGGATACGTAGGATTGTTGGCTCTCTGGAAGGGAACGCCGCGTACGATTGTTGCCGACATTGGTTTGCGGCTGGTCGCCACGGGTTACGTGATCTCCGTGTTCTCTGGCATGGCCGATGTCTTCGGCATGGGCTCGCAGGCCTTGCCCGGACCGCCGTACTTTGGACCTTGGCAGGCAACGGGGGTGATGATCGGGCAAGTGCTCATCGCCCTTGGGTTTCTGATGATGATGCCATACCGGCACGTAAAGACCTAACTAAAAAAAGAACCCGCCTCGTGAGGCGGGTTCTTTGTGAGTGCCCCCATGGAGATTCGAACTCCAGTTTAGACCTTGAAAGGGTCGCGTCCTGGGCCTCTAGACGATGGGGGCGTCCATTGGAATGAGCGGGCGGATTTTATCATTGCAAATGGTGCAGGTCAAGCTAAATGCGCAAAGCCCTGCAATTTTGGCCCGCGTTAGCGATATTGCCCCAAGTGCTGCACAATGTCCCGGCTACCCCGCCTAATGGCGGGGCTACTGCCGGGATTGCCTGTCAACAATTGCTGCTGACCTACGCTTCTGATTTGACTCTCTGGCCGAGCAATGCCACCAGGTCCACATGGCGCCGGTTGATCATAATGCCGCCGCTTTCGATGCGCAGGTTGGGGATCAGGATGCCGCTGAGCGTGGCGTTATACATCGGTATGAATTCGCGCGACCCGTCCGTCATCAACGAATTGAAGTCAAAACGCCCCGGCATCTCGATCACGCCCTCGATCTCGATCATCTGCATCATGATACGCACTGGATATTCCACTGCGCTTGTGAATCCGCCCCGCACCAGCGCATGAGGACCCAGGTCTTCCCGGCGCGCCATGCACACGGCGTACACGTGCTGTTTCATCATGCGCACCAGCTCAAAGTGATCGACGAGCTTGGTCGGCATGTGCAGGCGCGCCAGCCGCGCATCGTGCACTTCCAGCGTCGAATGGGTTACGTCGTTCAGGATTCCGATCGTGCCGGTGCTGGTCACCGCGATCTTGCCAACCACGCGGTAACCGGACGTCAGGATATCCGACGGGAGAAAGCGATTGGTGCGTGGGGAGGTATCCATGCGCTCGGGGGAGAATCTAGGATTCAGCAGATGTACGCGGGGGCGACGGCCGGGGCCTGCGGCGGGGGATCCTCCGCTTATGGCCGGTGGGTTTGCCGGCGTCCGGATTGAGCAGCATCGTCAGCCACGAGATGGATCTCTCATCATACTCGCGGCGGCCGCACACATCGCAGACCCAGGCGGGAAAATTCGGCACCGTGATCAGCTCATCGCCCAGCCACGTGAAATACGTAATGAAGTCCAGCCGCATAACGCCGGCTTGGCATTCGGTGCAGGGTACAGGCTCAGAGGGCTGTTCAGGGATCGAAAGGTCGTTTGTCATAATGGTCTTGCGAACGAGCGATTTAGCGCGCGGCCGCGGCGATCACCACATGATTGATCATGGCCCATTCCGGCGGCGGCCAGTAGATCAGCAGGGCTTTGCCGATCACGTTCTTTTCCGGCAGGAAGCCCCACGCGTGCGAATCAGACGAGTCGTTGCGATTATCTCCAAGCACGAACAGGTTGCTGGCCGGCACCGTCCACTCGCCGCTGTAATTCGGCGCTGCATTGATATATGCTTCGTTCAATACCTGGCCGTTGACCGTGACGTGACCCTCGCCGATGGTTACCCGGTCCCCCGGCACGCCAATAATGCGCTTGATGAGGTCCAGGTCGGTTGCCGTGGTGGATCGGAATACAATGATATCACCGCGCGTCGGGGTTCCCATGCGGTAGGCCATCTTATTGACGAGCACGAACTCGCCGTCGTGCAGCGTCGGCAGCATGCTGGATCCGTCCACTCGGACGCGTGCCGAAACCGAGTTGATGATTACGAACAGGACCAAAGCCAGCCCCACGGTCTCGAGGAGGTCCAGTAAAAATCGTTTCCATTCCGACTTTTCCTCGGGTGGGCTCAGCGGCTCTATGCCGCCTTCGGGCTGTAGATTTTCCAATAATGCCTCCGAACTGGGCTGTGGTGTGCACTGTCGCTAACGAAGGTTCCAGGACCGGATATCGAGATCCTCGCCCCTCGGCCCCAGTGGCGGCAGAGCAACCGGCACAATTATACCTGACCCCATGCAAAGTAGGTCGGGACATGCAGTATACGCTCGCCTCGGCGCACGGCAGCCCGGTTCAGTTCCCTCATCCGTTCCATCTCCGCAGGCGCAAAAGCGCCGTGTAGGTCATCCTCCAGCGTTTTCCACTCACTTTCCCATTCCTCCGGCGTCAGCGTTCCCTCTGCTGGCTGACGAATCACCCCGGTCTCAATGAGTTTAATGCCAGCCTGGTAGAAGAGATCTGCAAGTTGCGTTCCCCGGCTCAGGGCTGCTCCTTGCTCTTGCAGCGCCTGGTTTTGCCGCTGCCCGAGCCACGCGAGCTCCGCCGGCTCATCCATGCGCCCCGCGTAATCCGGCTCCGCCAGCGCCAGCACATAACCTGCGTGCGCGGTGACGCGTTTCATCTCCTGGATGGCTTGTAAGGGTTGAGCAACCCACAGTAGCAGAAAGTGGCAATAGGTGATGTCGAATAGGCCCGCAGGGTAGGGGAGCGAAAGCACGTCTCCACACGTGAGAAAAGCAGCCGGCGCGTGCTCGCGGCATTCTCTCAAGGCCGCTGGATCCAGGTCCAATCCATGGATACGGGGTGATCTATCGGAGCCTCCCTGAGCGGCCTTTGGCAGCGCCCCCAAAACGGCGCCCGTTCCGCACCCGACCTCCAACACCCGCCTCGCATCACATAAGCGCGTCTTATCGAAGAGATACGAACGCAGCTCCCGTGTCCAGCCTGCCTGCCGCGTATAGCGCTCATGCCAATTCATTCCGAGGCCGTTTCGGCCGAGGCCCCTCGGGAACTCTCGCGCCAGCTCAAAACAAAGCGTACCTGCTCACGGGTTTCGGGGGAACGCGGATGGTACCTGCTGCTTCGGCACCGCCTGCCACCATTCGGCGATCTGATCCAGCGCTTGCTGGCCTGTCTTCCCATGCCGCACCAGGAAACATCCGACTGCGGTGCCGGTTCTGCCGATGCCGCCCCAGCAATGCACGTAGATCTTGCGCCCTTCGGCGAGTGATGCATCCATTTTGTCAAGTAGCCTCTGCATCACCGCGTATGCAGGCACATCGAAGTCCGTCATGGAGAATCGTTCATAACCTATCGACAGGCCGCGCTGTCCGGCTTCCTCTTTCAATAGCGATAGATACGATCCTTCCGCAGGCTCCCGAAGGTCGAAAAATGTATCGATGCCCGCCGCGAGCAGAGCATCCAGGTGATCACGGGTGTCCTCGTCCGCCTCATCCCCCGGAGACTCACCCGCCAGCAGGCGGCCCGGCAGCACCCAGTAGGATTCCTCCAGGGGCGGACTTAAGGGCGCGGTCATGGCTTCGCCATGCATAAACTGTTCATTTTTTGTGAGCACATCATACCGCGCCGAGGCAGGCCGCAAGCCTGCTGGCGCCACAGTGTAATACAAATTCAATGGTGCTGATTATTAGTGAGTGGAGGCGTACGTGCAGATGTTCGAGACGATCTGGCTTCGCAGATCCACGAGCTCCGGGAAGTTGTAGAAGAAGAGCAGCTTCTGATGCGCGATGCTGTCGGCGGCCGGCTTCGGCGTTAGCACGAACGTAGCCCAGCTCTCCGCCATATCCTCTTCCGGGCTGCTGGCTGCATAGGGCGTTACGAATTCGTCGGCATGACTCTGATAGAAGCGGGACAGCAATCTCAGATAGTTGCTGTCATTCCGTGCCGCATTGACAGCGCTCCACTCGTCAAACAACTTCGCCCAGAATGCATTGTAAAACTGGTTGATATACGAGGCCGGCAGGCTGCAACCCCCGCTCGCGAAATAGCTCTTGCAGCTGGCTGCTTCCTGCTCATATACTTGCAGGTCGTCGGGGTGCTCGAGCATGGTCTGATCCGGCTGCACCTGCGAGCTATTGAGGGTCAGTAAGTGACCAAATTCATGCAGCAGGGTCGACGTCAGATCGCGTGGCCGGCTGGCATCAGCGGGGTCGATCAGCAGCGCCCACGAGTCAGACGGGCCGGAGAAATGTTCAACGCTCGCCAGCATGCCGCCTTTGCCATCGGTTGCCACAATGTAATAGATCAGGTCTGCTCTCTGCGCGGCCGGGATGATCGCCGCGAAATAATCCCAGATCTTTTGCTGCGCATCCGCCTCATCCTGCAGCCCCGAAAGGCCGGCCGGCGCATGTTCCGCGATCTTGGGCGGCCCCGAGTTGATCTCCACTCACAGGATATGTAACCAGCACCGTAGGCTTCGTTCTCGCGCGGCGGCTCCTCCTGCTGACTGTGGGTTTGCTTCTGAAGAGCCGCCGTTTTGTTGTACGGAGTTGAGCTGTGAAACGCACGCGTTTGCGCAATCGCCGTTCGGGCACGCTGTGCCCGATGTGGGCCCAACCGCCGGCTGTAACGTGGTTGCCGGCTCCACGGAAGGTGCCGCTTCAGGCGTCGCTGTCGAGGACCGCAGGATCTGCGGGATCGCGATCGCCGCAACGCAGATCAGGATGATGCCGATCAGGACGATGGAAAATGCTGCAAAACACGAGCCAAGTCTGCTATTCATGCAATACCGTACTTGTATGATTAACGGCAAATTCGGTATTCGCGTCTCCCAATGATTGATTGCCCGCCGCCCAGGGACGAAAAAACCCCGATAAGGATCGGGGTTCTGTGAAGGGCTGCGCTTCTCGACTTTCGGTCGGCGAATGCGTCCAATCGCACGCGCCTTGCGATCAGGGATGATATTCGTCGAGGTATTTCGTTAGTGCCTTGGCAGTCTCGTCGATCAGCATCGGACACAATTGCGTGAAGAGGTCCTTCTCCCGTGCAGATTGCAACCCCTCGGGCGTGGAGATATCCTGCCCCAGCAGCTCGCGGCAGCGGATCGCGCCATGCTTCTGCTGAAATTGCAGAATGAATTCATGCGCGATGCGGTAAATGTCCTCTTTGTCGCCGGGCTGCTCCCGCCCATATTGCAGCCCCAGGATCATCAGTGCGCCGGTCAGCGCCCCGCAAACTTCTCCCTCACGTCCCATGCCGGCTCCGAACGGCGCCGACAGCCGCACGGCAAATTCGCTCGATATGCCGTACTTCCCCGCGAAGGCGGAGAAGATCGATTGCGCACAATTGAAGCCACGCGCGAACCGGCCGTTGGCAATGCGAAGCGCATCCGTCATCTAAACCTCCTGGCGGGCGTAGATCTTTTCCCAAGGGTCGCGCAGCAAATTACCAAGCACCTTATCCGCCATACCCTGCTCTGGGAGCACATCGCCATCTGGCTCGACGTACAGCCAGGCGTTGCCTGCTCCCTCCGGTCTCTCATCCCCGGCTGTCTCCAGCGCCACGGGATGGTCCCCCGAATAGGGCACCGGCAGATCGTACGTTAGCGCCAGGCCAAGGTTGGCTGCTTTATTTCGGAGCTCCGGAGTTGATAGGCGCGCAGCCATGAACGTCAGCGACAACGATTTCACGCCGAGTTGGCTCAGTCGATCCAAAACCGCCGCGGCCTCGCCTGAATTCTCCTCGGTCACTGTCAGGTGCACGGTGACAAAAATGTCCTCCGGCATGATCGTTTCGAGCGCCTTCCACGAGTTCGGATTGCCTGGTTGCAACAGGAACAGGATATGGTCGAGACCGGTTTGCAGCAGCAGATCGAGATATTGCTTGTCTGCAAGTTTCAAGCCATCCGTCAGCAGTCCGCAGACTTGCCCATTCTTCTCGGCGCGCGCGATCAGCTCAGGCAGATCATCCCTGAGCGTGGCTTCGCCGCCCGTGAATGTGATGTGCGGAATGCCTACCAGCCAGGCCTTATCCAGGATGCTCGTCCATTCGTCGGTGCTCAGCTCGCGGTCGACGCGTTTGGTCGGTGCGTACTCCGCTTGCGTGCCCGCCGGCAATCGGTATGTGAGTGCGCAGTCCAGGCGCAGCGGGGCAGTGAGATCTTTGGAGTGCGGATCGACGCGTTCGAAGTCAAGATAAGAGACCGGGTCAAGGTCCGGTGTGGTCACCAGCGTTTGGACCCGCTCGGCAAAATTGCGGAAGTCTTGTAGTGCGGTGGTTCGGTCCACACGATAGCGCCTCGCCACTTCCTTTGCGGCCGCCTCCGGCTCACTGCCCTTGATGAAATGATATGCGTATTCGGCAGCGGTTGGATTCAGATGCAGTACCGTCGCCGCATTCACGATCAGGATGCCCGAGCCGTCAGGCTGCAGGCGCAGATGGATGCGGTAGGGTGGCTGTTCCTCCGGCGCCGACTGCTTTTGGAACACGCCTGCCGGCAGATGCTCGACTTTCGTAAAGTTGAAGAATTTCTTCATGCTTCCCTCCAGCAACGTACCTTGCTGACGGCCGATGGTCACTTGACTGTGGACGATTGCCAATGATCTCGCCGCATCCGCTTTGGCAGATGTCAGTGCGGCATACCAGGTCAGCTACGTACGAACAAAGTGCTCCATCTCAAACGGAATCTCGAGCGACAGCTCAACGAACCCGGCATACTCGCCATTCTGGAACCACGGCGATTGGAAAATCAGCTTTTTGATGCCATTCTTCTCGATGGAGTAAACGTTCTTCTCGTGCGCGGCGAGCAATCGTTCCGTCTTGCTCCGCGCAAACTCCGGGTGACAATCCAGCATGTTCTTCCCAAGCAGTTCATACCCGCCGTCTTTCGCATAGGTTTTAGCAGCCCGATCGTTCATTTCCAGAAGTATTCCGCTTGCATCACAAACGGTGATGGCAGCCGGAAATTCCTTGATCCATTCATGTTCGGACATATTATCTCCCAGACAATAGATTGCTTTGGATCGGCAGGGTGACGGATGCAACCGCCTCAGCCGGGAATTGCAGCGGGCATCCGCCGCCGCACTCCGGGACGAGAGAGCACCCGGTGCACTTTTCAGGAAGGCCTCGCCGCTCCCGTAGCCTTACAGACAGCTCATGATTCCAGATCAACTCCCATGAGTCGGCGAGCAGGTTTCCGAGCGGCCGATAATACGATTGGCACGGCAGCACGGCTCCGTCAGGCTCGACGCACATGCTATAGAGCGCAGCCGTGCACCCCTTGACGCCGAGATTCGCCTGTGTCGGGTCGAACTCGCAATATTGTGTCGGCGTGTACCAGATGAGGCGCTGTTCGCGCCTCGCAGTCTTTTGCACAGCCACGTCCAGAAGCGGCTGAAGCTCGGCCTCGTTCAAGCCCGTACCGACAGTCAACCCGTGACCCGAGTAAATGAGCGCATTGAGGCCGATCGTCGGCACTCCCACCTCTGCCAGGAAATCGAGCGTGGCGGGTATGGTATGCACATTGGTCTGCAGCATGGTTGTGTTCGTCATCACGAATAATGGACTGGCGAGCGCATTCTTGAGCCCATCGATTGTCTGACGGAAGGCGCCTTTGGTGTGCACCATTTCATCATGGATCGCTTCGTCGCATGATTCGACGGTGATCTGCACGTGGTCAAGCCCCGCCTCCACAAGCGCCTTTACATACGCTGGGTCCCGGAGTCGACGTGCATTCGTGTTGAGCCCGGTGATCTGGCCCTTTGATTCGGCATAGGCGATCAGGTCCGGAAGGTCATTGCGCAGCGTGGGTTCGCCGCCGGTAAAGACGATGTGCGGCAGTCCCAGGTCCCAAAGCTTGTCGAGGATGCTCTTCCAATGCTCCGTATCCATCTCCGCAAAGTCGCGAGGCCGCGCGTTGTAGCAATGTTTGCAATCGTTGTTGCACCGGTAGGTGAGCGCCAGGTCCATCCGGTAGGGCGCGGATGGGCGCGCGCTGAAGGGCATGCTTGTATCCAGGCCCAGTTCGTGGATCGGGCAGGCGCCGTCCGGGCGGACCAGCTCGGCGAGTTGCCCTTGGATGGCGGTCAGATCGCTTTTCGCCTGCTTAGCGTCCACTCGATATTGTTTGCGGATTGCCTGCACTGCCAGTTTCTCGTCAACACCTTCCAGCACCAGGTAAGCCATCAACGCTGCGGTCGGATTCAGGTGCATCACGCGATTGGCGTTTACGATCAGCGTGCCGTAACCGTCTGCGTCCAGCCGCAAATGAACCCGCGACTTCTCCTGTTCGCTCTCGCGGACGTAGTGATACAGCCCCGCCTGCGGGAGTCCGAAGTCTCCCGACTCGTCTTTGTCCCACGTCTCCCGACTTCGGTCCTGCCATCGCTGATCGAAAAATATCCTTAAAACTCCTGGACATCCACAGCCTCATCAACGTCCGAAAGATCGGATCCAGTGTCTAAACCGCGCAAGCATTCTTCATAATTGCTAAAGGGATATAGCTCAGCTACTTCGGCCAATCCGTGTTTGACGGGATTCCACAATATATATTTCAGTCTCGCTAGAAAATCCCGTTCGTTCCTGATGCAAGTGTCCCAGTAGTTCCACCATACCTGGCGGCCAGGTGTTTCATCTTCATCGTTCCAAAGCCGCGCTGTAAATTTGTGAAAACTACCAATGTATCTTGGCAGGTTGGTGGCATTCCTTCCCGGGGAAGTTACCAATACGTGATAGTGATTATCTAGCACTACCCAGGCTATGATATTCCAACCGTAAATCTTGGAAGCTTTCACAAACGCCTCTTTCCACTCCGCCTTTCTCGCTGCGGCTTGAATAAGGTCGAGCTTCTGGTAGATGGCACCGGTAATCATATAGATTAAGTCTGCTCTAAATAAATGTGCTGGCGTATGCAGCGAGGTTTTGTACACATCTGCTGGCATTGGTATATGGCTTATGTTTCACTCCGACGTTGGGAGACGTCGAAGTCCGTTGGCTGTTAGCGCCCGCCACCGGCACATGCGCACGCGCAGCCCACGCACGCGCAGGCACACGCGCAGCTATGACCTCCGCCGCCACCGCCGCGGTAACTGGTCGTGGACGGAGGCGGTGGGGGATTGGTTACGTTCGTAACCCGGCTCGTGAACGTGTTGATGTCGCCCAGCACCTTTCCGGAGAAGGTCTGCACGCCGCCGACAACCGATGCAGCCAGGTCTGCGCCCGGCAGCGCCGTTGAACCGCGCCCTGCCGATGCCGTCGGCAACGACGTCCCGCCCTGAGAGCCGGTGGACATCGGCCGGAAGGTCGGGTCATAGTGGCCCCACCACATGGGGTAGAAGATCGGTCCCGTGAACACGCGCCGTGAACGGTCGTTGTAGTCACGGTCCAGCATGGTCCATTCCAGGTTCTGATCGATCTTCTCGCCTTTTACATCCGGTGTCTGTGCAGCTTCCACCTGTGCCCAGGCCTGCTCCATGATGTTCTTGTAGTAATCCTGGGTCTCCTTGCTGCTGAAGCCCTTCATCTTTTCGCCGACGGACTTGACAAGTGCCACCATCATGTCTTGCAGTCCGGTCTGGCGGGCGCGGGGCTCTTCGTTTTTCATCGCATTCAGGAAGGCGATCTCGTAATCGTGCAAGCCTTCCGGCAGCGGATCGGTTACTTGTATCTTCAGCGGGTCCCGGGATGTTACCTCCGCGGCGTTCTTCTTGATGACGCCGAACAACGTCATGGTCATCACCTTATCCAGTGGCTGTTCCATAAGGATGGCAGCCTCGACGGCGGTGAGCCCCCGCTTGATACCATGGCCTTCAATGCCGATCCGCGGCGGAATATATTGCAGTTTCCGGCGGCGTCCTTGCACGGCGCTGAGTACGGGGATTCCCACAAACATCAGGAGGATGAACCCGCAGCAGAACACGCTGCCGAAGTTTGCGATGATGCCGCTGATCAGACCGGTCAGATCGAAGGCCGGCGCCGTTACGATCGCCTCGGCAGGCACATAGGTTTTTGGAAAGGATGCGCCGAACGTGTATTGTTTGGAAGCGGTGGCATCTGTCGATGCCCACGTGTAAGTGACGCGTCCCTGGTTGTCGAGTGCGGCCTGTGGCTGCACCGTCCCCGGCCAATTCTCCGCGTTGTGATATTTGGGCTCGTCCGGTTTGACCCCCGGCGGCAAGTGCAAAGACACGCTTAGGTCAGTGTTGCCGGTGACGAACTGCGAGCCGAAATATGTAGGCTCGAAGACGGCGCTCGCCAGGTTGTTGTCGTTGCTGTCCAGGTGCAGTGTCTTTGTCACGCGCCCGACCAGGACGTGCACCGTGCCGGTCTGTCCCGGTTGGATGGCCGATCCTCCAGCACCACGGCAAAGCCCGAGCCGCTGCCCTGGTAGTCGCTCTGCGAGACGCTCACAGGATTGCCATCGACATCCGCGGTCGCGCTGGATAGGTCGAAGCTCGACACAGGCATGCCCACGTCCACGAAATCAATGGGATGCGAGCCGGGCTGCGGCGTAAAGGTAAAACTGTATTCGATGGATTCCGTGCCGTCTGCGTTCCACGACACGTCGACAGTTTCCTTATCCACCCTGAATAGATAATCCTGGGCCAGTGCGCTGGCTGGCAAAGCCAGTGCGACCAGGAGCGCAACCAGTGACGCGATCAGCCTTCGAGACATAAACCCTCCCGGCGGAACGAGCTATGAATTCAGACTATTTCGACTGACGCTTCTGAACCGCTAAGAGGATGTTCGAGAGTGTTTCTCTTGCCACCAATAAAGCAGATGAAATCTTCCCCGCTAATAGGCCCGGAAAGCACCTATCCCTTGAATTTCAGAACTGGCGATTTCACCGTCTCACCGATCACGCTTTGCCAGCCACGAATAACAATTCCCGATTACGATCCCAATCTCCACTTACCACTTCGGCGCTTCGGTTAGCTGATACGTCGTGCCGCAATACGGGCATTCCACCATCGGCGCGCCGGCGACCATCTTGACGTTCTCCGGCTTGAGCGCGCCCTCCGCAATTCCGGCACTTCATCGCTTCGATCTTGGTGTCTCCGGGCATATCCACCTGCATGGTCACCTGCTGCACCACTTCGGTTTTCCCGGCCCGTGCTGCTGCATAGACCAGCCCTGCGCCGCCGGCCAGGAACAGCACGCCCACGAATCCAAACCCAAGCCCATAGGTCAGCCAGTTCGAGCCGCCGCTAGCAGACGTGGAGCCGACTACGTTGAGGATGCCATATCCAAGCAGGCACAGGCCGATGAGAAACAGGATCCCCGCGCCGACATACAGTAGTGGTTTGCCAGACATAATTCAGTTCTCCCGCGAGTATATACGTTTAGTGTAGCATTTTCGTTTGCAGGTAACAAATGACTTTTGTCTCATATTCCGCCTGCAATAGTCCGGATTTGGCGTGTGCGCTCCACCATTGCCAGACTCCATTTCCCATCTCGCTCTTGCGGACGCCTAAGCCACCTCGTTCAATGCCCCCAGCACGGCTATCAATGTGGAGTAGTCGTCGCGTAAAAGCGTGATCAGTTCCTGCGTGGCAAGTTCCAGCCACTGCGGGTTGTTCTTGCCGTGGGCGCGATTGGCTTGCTGCAGATGCGCCGCCAGCACTTCGCCTACGGGCACGTCAGTGGCGCGCAGGATATGCCGGAAATATCCAAACCTGCCCGCCGACGTGAATTTGACCAGGTCCTGGTCCTCGCACGAGCAGATGAGATCCAGGCTCAGAGGCGGGCGGGGTGGCAGCAGGTGATAGATCCTGCCATCCTGCTGGTAGCCAACCACTAAGACCGAAAGCTCCACAGGCACGATCCGCCGCTCGCGGTTATCGCGGAAGACCTCCGCGCTGACGTTGTCTGCCGTTACGAGCTGGCGCACTAGGCCATCGTCCTCGATGCCGATATCATAAATAAGTCCGTATACCTCATAGCCCCCCGTGAGCGGCGCGCTGACGAGCGTGCCGAAAGCGGGCGCTTCAAGTTGGTTGACGCGGCAGCCGGCAATAAATCCGGTTGTGCCCGCGCGGAGTAGACGTCCGATCTCGATCTGCGCCATGCTGCCTCCGTTCGATAATGGCCCGCGAGACTCGCGGATGGGAACGATCGCTTTGGCCGCGGGTGTCTGCCGATCCCTCCGGCTGCTGCGCTTTCCACCGCCCCTGCTTTAGAACGATCTTCTGCCCCCGGAATCTTTCGCGCTTTGCTTGTACGATACCTCGCCCTGCGCTTCGCCATGCCTCGATAGTTCCATTCCCAGCATCTGCTCGATTTGAGCCTTTTCTTCATGCTTCACCACCGCCGTCTCGTGTGCGCGGTGCAGCAGATAGGGATATGGCTTGGCGCCCATCATACCGCATTGTTCCACCAGCACGGCATGCAGGATGTTCAGCTTATCCGGGTCGTCCACCACCCATCTTGGAATTTCCACTCGCACAGGCCATGGATGCCCCGCCGACCCCACATTGAGATAAAAAAAGTGCAGCGACAGCACGCCGGTATATTTCTTCTCAGACCCCGATTGCATTCCGAAAACTGCCGACCGATGCCCCGGCGGCAGCAACGGATTGGTGCCGTCCCCGTACAACCATCGGTCTGAAACGCCCCGCAGCGGATGCACGTCTCGCAGGTATTTCAATTGGTCTTCCGGCAGCGAAGCGATCTCAAGCAGCCGCAATACCAGGTTTGCCGCTGGCTTGTCCACGTAGCCCGCCGTGATGACCCCTCGTCCTTGCAGCCGCGAGAGCACTCCCTTATACTGTTCGACAAAGTCGGCATAGGATTTCGCATCCTCGCCTTTGGCTCCCCATAGTTCGATGGGCCCATCCGTCATGGTGACCACCGCCCCCGCCAGCCCCATGGATAGCTCGTCGAGCGCCGCACGCTCTTTCAGGTCGCGCCGCAGAGCTACAGCATCTTCCGTCACCGTGCCCGAGTTCGTCTCGAGATCCGATCCGTACAGCAGCTCGCTGTTTGTGCAGATCACCGGCACGTCGCCTGACCGCAGCTTCATAATGATCGAGCCGATGTTCACCACGCCGAACTCGATTGCACCATGCTTGTCGGGGTTGATCTGTGAGCCGTCGGCTGCGATGAGCGTGGTATCCACCGAGACGATTGGCGGCGGGAATGACAGGTTGAGCGCCTCCGTTACCGGCAGCGCACACCGCACGTTTGGGTCAACCGCCTTGGCCGCATTGATCTTCATGCGCAGCCACTCCAGGTCGGTTGCATGGTTCGCCAGCAGCTCGAGCGCTTTGTCTTGCTTTTCGCGCAGCACCCTTTGGCGTTCGCCGGCGCCTGCCCCGATCTCGATCACCTTGGCATGGATTTGTTGGAAATCAACCGGCATATGCCTCCGGGGCTTGGTGCTCCGTCCAGCCTGCACGGCGGAAAGGGGCACTCGAAAAAGAGGATACAAGAAATGGCAGGGCCACATTTTCCTGCCATTTTCTCACAAGCCATCTCAAAAACAGTCAAGTAAGCGATCTCTTTCTTCTCATCCCGGTCACTCGAGCCCGCCACAGTGGAGTCTCGACTATGATAGAACATCTGTCCAAATTCTAGCGGCAAATCCGCTAAAATACAAGAGAAATCTGGGAAGATTGCGGGAACATTTTCGCCGCATCGACGTCTGGATGTGGAAAACTACAGAAGGAGACATTCCATGAAACCAATTATTCTTGTTTTGGCACTCATACTGCCAGCGGTCTTTGTCCTGAGCGCTTGTGGTCCGGCTACCATCGTCGCCAACCCGGCCGCTCCCGTACGCACCCTGAGTGTGAACGGCACAGGTACCATCATGCTGAAGCCAGATATTGCCTATATCAATATCGGCGTCCACAATGAGTCGCCGACTGCCGCCGAGGCAGTGTCAGCGAACAGCGCCCAGACCCAGCAAGTCGTCGACGCGCTGAAGACGGCCGGCATCGATGCCAAGGATATCCGCACCAGCAACTTCAGCATCTATCCCAATACGCAGTTCGATCCGCAGACGAACCAGAAGCTCGCGACGACCTACGTCGTTGACAACACGGTCTTTGTGACCGTCCACAAGCTCGATGCCCTCGGCGATCTGTTGGATACTGCGGTCAAAGCCGGCGCGAACAATGTCAACAGCATCCAGTTCGATGTGGCGGATAAGACCCCCTTCATCAAGCAGGCCCGCGATCAGGCCGTAAAGGATGCCAAGACGCAGGCAGATGAGCTGGCGGCCTCGGCAGGTGTCGGCCTCGGCAGCGTGCAGACCATCAATTTCAACGATAATTTGCCGAGCCCTCTGGTAGAGTCCTTTGGCAAGGGCGGCGGCGGTCTGGCTGCGGCAGATGTCGCGGTGCCGATCAATCCCGGCACCATGACCCTGACGATCACGGTCAGCATGACCTACGAGATCAAATAGGCGAACGCTAAGAACGCTCGCAAACTAAACAAGCTCGGAAGCGCCTCCCTCACCTTCTCACCGGTGGGGGAGGCGCTTTGCATGCCGGCGATGTGCCCGTTGGTATAATCCCGCTATCACCCGCGAAAACGCAAAAGGAGTCACATGCTCAAAGTTGGATACATTGGCCTCGGACTGATGGGTAGATCGATTGCACGCAATATTCTCAAGGCCGGCTTCCCATTGGTTGTGCATAACCGTTCGCAGGCGGCCGTGGATGAACTGGTCGCAGAAGGCGCGCAGCGGGCCGGCTCACCGGCAGACGTGGCCGCCCAGGTCGATGTCGTCTTCACCAACCTGCCCGATTCGCCGGACGTCGAGAAGGTAGTCCTTGGCGAAAAAGGTATTATCGAAGGCGCACAACAGGGACTGATCTTCGTAGACAACTCCAGCATCAAGCCCGCCACCGCGCGCATGATTGCAAAGAGACTCGAGTCCAAAGGCACGCTGGCATTGGATGCACCCGTCTCCGGCGGCGATATCGGAGCCAAAAATGGCACGCTCACCATTATGGTCGGCGGCTCTGCCGAGGCCGTGGAAAAAGTAAGGCCGATCTTTGAGGCTATGGGAAAGACCATCACGCACGTTGGTGATTCAGGTGCGGGCCAGGTCGCCAAGGCCGCCAACCAGATCATGGTCGCCGCCCAAATGGCTGCCATGGGCGAGCTATTGATCTTCGCCCGCAAGGCCGGCGTCAGCCCGCAAAAAGTGGTGGAGGCCATCAAGGCCGGTGCCGCCCAATGCTGGACGTTGGACGTCAAGCCGCCGCGCCTCTTTGCCGGCAACCGCAATCCCGGTTTCAAGGCCCATATGCAATTGAAGGACATGCGCATCGTGATGGAGACGGCGCGCGAGTATGACATCCCGCTGCCCTCCGCAACCGAGAACACGAAGCTCTTCCAGCAAATGATCGACATGGGCCTCGGCGAGCTCGACAATTCCGCCGTCGTGGCTGTGATCGAGCATCTGGCCAACGCCCACCTCCTGGACGAAGCCTAGATTGTCTCTGCCCCGTTGCGTAAAGGCGCGGCGTCTGAACGCAACAGAGAAAAGATGAATTCATCGCACCGTTTCTGGCCCGATGCACTTGACTATGGCCTGCTGTTCATAGGCGGCACCTTGCAGGCCATCGGGCTGCGACTTTTCCTCGTGCCGGCGGAGCTTGCCAGCGGCGGCGTCAGCGGCATTTCCCAGCTCATCAATCATTACACCCAGTGGCCCATCGGGCTGCTGATCCTCATCGGCAACGTCCCGCTCTTCGGCCTCGGCTGGCGCTTCCTCGGCGGACGGCGCTTTGCGCTTCGTACTGCCGTGGCAGTGCTGGTCTATTCGACGATGACCGACTTGATTCCCCGCTTTCATATGCTTCCGCCCAATGGCATTACAGACGATATCCTCCTGAACGCCCTCTACGGTGCGGTCGTCAGCGGGGTCGGCTACGGACTCGTCTATCGGGCGCGCGCCACCAGCGGCGGCTCAGACGTCCTCGCCCGCATCCTCAATCATTACCGCAGTATCCCCATGACGCAGAGTTATCTTCTGGTCGACTCGAGTGTCATCCTGGCTGCTGGCTTTGTCTTCGGTTGGAAGCAGGCGCTCTACGCCATCATTGCTCTCTACGTGAGCGGACTCGTCTCCGAAACGGTGCTGGAGGGCCAGGCCACCGTCCGTACCGCCCTCATCGTAACCAGTGAGGCTGCACTCATCTCGGAACGCGTTGTGGAGGAGATGGAGCGTGGCGTGACGATCCTGCAGGGCAAGGGTGGTTATACCGGCAGCGACCGTCCTGTGATCTATTGCGTGATCACGCGCTCAGAGGTTGCACAGCTCAAGACCATTGTCCACGAGGCCGATCCTCAGGCTTTCGTGGTCATTGGCCAGGCCCACGAGGCGCTTGGAGAGGGCTTCAAACCCTTGAAAAGACGCGAATAGCCCCGGAATAGCCGGCCGCGGACAGCGCCGATCCGAACAATTCTAAATTATTAGATAGTCATACGTGAGAATCCATCTGATCCGCCTTATCCGTGTGCTATTGCTTGGCATTCTAGGCGCGGCAGCTAGCGTTTGATCTTATACCCCAGTCGCTTCAGAACGTTCTCGTTATTCCGCCAATCCTTTTCCACCTTCACCCGCAGCTCCAGGTAGACCGGATGTCCGCCCATCGATTCGATCTCCTGCCGGGCCTTCGTCCCGATCTGTTTCAGCATCCTTCCGCCCTCACCGATCACGATCCCCTTTTGCGAGTTCGCGCTCCACAAAAACGGTCGCCGAAATATAGACCATTCCGTTTGCGCGTTCGCTGAACTCGTCGATGCGGACGGCAATGCCGTGCGGCACCTCGTCCCTCAGCTTAAAAAGTGCCGCCTCGCGTATGAGATCGGCCGCGATCTCACGTTCATAGGAGTCCGTGATCTGGTCCTCTTCGAACTCCGCCGGATGCTCGGGCAGCAGTGTCACCAGCAGCGACACCAACTCCTCCAGGTTCTGGTTGTGCAGCGCCGAGATCCTCACCAAGTGAGCGTCCGCCCGTAAGAGAGCCTGGTAAGCGGTGAGCGCCGAGCCGGGGGCATCGCCAGGCACCAGGTCGATCTTGTTGGCAGCCAGGACCAGTGGGATGCGGGCGGGCAGTCTTTTGAGCTAGTCCTGCGATCCGCTGGTCATCCTCGGTCGGTTCCACCGAAGCGTCCACCAGGAACAGGATCACGGAGACGCTGCGCAGCGCTTCCTCCGCCTCCTGGTTCAGATACTCTCCCAGCTTGTGCCGCGGCGCGTGGATCCCTGGCGTATCGACGAACACGAGCTGCGCATCCTCGCGCGTCAGGATTCCCAGTTGGCGATGGCGCGTGGTCTGCGGGCGCGGCGACACAGCAGCCACCTTCTGGCCCAGCAGTGCGTTGATCAGCGTTGATTTGCCGACGTTTGGTCGGCCAATGACGGCGATGAATCCGGAACGAAATTCAGGCATGTATGATCTCTAATTTACTCCTTGGTAACAATAGTTGGGAAGGCCGCCGGCTTGTCTCTCTCCCCCTTAAGGGGAGGGTCGTGGTGGAGGCCTCTGTGAACAACAACGATTTAAGAATTGCTCTCTAAGGCGCTGGCGCATTCACAGCCTCTCGTTGCTTCGGCCTCAAGTTGACAACCGCCAGGCTCGCAATGATCAGCACTGCTCCCACCAGCACCTGCCAGCTTAGCTTTTCATCCAGGAAGGCCACACCCAGGATCACGCCTCCTAATGGGAACAGGTAGGTCACCATCGTCGTACGGGTCGGCCCGATCTCGTGGATTAGATAATAGTTCAAAATGAAAGCAAAGCCGGACCCGAGCACCCCCAGCCAGATCAGCGCAACCCAGGTGATCGGCAGCTGCGGGATGTGCACCGGTCGCTCGATCGAGACGGTCGCCAGCCACATCACGGCGGTCGACGAGATCAGCGGCCCGACGCTGCGGAAGATACCGGCTATGTTCTCGGTCGTCCTGCGTGCAAAGACCGAGCTTCCTGCATAGAACATCGAGGCCAGCACCACCGCCCCTTGCCCCAACAGGGAGCCAGTCGAGGCGCCGATGTCCTTGCTCATGAGCACCACTACGCCTGCGAAGCCCACGAGCAGCCCGAGCACCTTTGGGACCGTGATCTTATCATCATGCAGCGCCACGTGCGCAATGACGATGGTGAACAACGGCACCGTGGCATCCAGGATCGCCGCCACCGCAGAGTCGATTGCCTGCTCGCCCCACGAGATCAGGAAGAAGGGGATCGCCACATTCACGATGCCCAGCAGCAGCAGCGGGGACCACTCTTTGAACGTCCTCGGCAGCTTCGCCCGCTGCGCCAGGATCACCATGATTCCGAATAACAATCCGAACATCACGCGGAACGCAACCAGCGTGATCGGACCCACTTCCTGCACCGCGATCTTGATCCACAGGAACGACGAGCTCCAGATCCCGCCAAGCAGAAGAAAGACGAGCCAATGTTTGAGTTTCAGAATATTCTCCTCAGAGTGGATTGTTGCTCTCTTCGGCCACTTCCTAATAAGATGCCGTTATTCACTGGCGATCTCGATCTGTCCTTTGAAAATCGAGCCCGGTTGACCGATAGGTTCTTCTGTGAACTATGTGCCTTGTTGCACATTACCAGAAATCCGTTGAATCTTATTCATCCTTGCTTCATCCGTGTTTATCTGTCGTGGATCTTTTGAGCACCTTCCTCTTCCATCCTCAGCAGCCACCGTTTGGTCTTGAGCCCGCCCGCGCCTCCGTAACCGTGCAGCTTCCCATCCGTCCCGATCACGCGGTGGCAGGGTATCACAAGCGGCATCGGGTTGGTTGCATTTGCCCTTCCGACCGCCCGCGGTGCATTCGGGGTCCCGATCTGCGCCGCGATCTCGCCATACGTACGCGTCTCCCCGTATGGTATCGCCATCACCGCTTGCAGTGCGCCTCGCTGAAAATCCGATCCCAGTATGGACCAATCGATCGCCATGTCGAACTCACGTCGTTTGCCGTGCAGGTATTCCTCGATCTGGCAGGTGGCTTCCCTCACAGCCGGCGTTTCTTGTTCATGCAGGCTGGCTCCGGCTCGTCGCACCTGTTTCTGCACAGACGCTTCGAACTCCTCCCTGCATACTCCAAACTCCACTGTGATCAGCCCCCGCTCCGACACGGCCACCCATACCTCTCCCAGCTCCGTCGTTCGCACGCTGCCTATCAGGATGTCCCGCAAGCCCACTTTGTGCTCTGCCATAAGCATCCTCCCAAATCGCTCAGGCGTTCTCAAGCGCAAGTCTGAGTCCCTGACTACTAATATTCATAGGATAGGCGGTCATCTTAAAAATCTTATTCATCTGTGTTCATCTGTGGTGATCTTGTATTCTTTCTGATTGCCGATCCACTAGTAATTCGTCACGAAGTCGATCAACCCTCGCTCCCGCGCGCGCAGATCGCAGAACCGGTACACTGCCGTCGACAGCACTCCGAACACGATGCTCAATCCTAGCAGGATCCCGATCAGTTGCATGTCGCTGAATTGCGCCAGCGTGGGGAATGCCTGTGCAACCGAGCCCGACAACGAACGCCGCATCAGCTCCAGCCAGTACGTGATCGGCATCGCATACCCGAACGGTCGCAGCCACGCCGGCAGCACGTCCAATGGGAAGATCGCCCCGCTCAGCAGGTACAGCGCGCTCGCCACCGCCTCGCCGATCAGGAAGAAGTGATGCGCCACCAGCAGCGTAATGCTCGCCAGGATCAAGCCCATCGTGCACAACATCGCAATGCCCAGGGTCAACGATACGATGAACAAGGGCCAGTTCACCTTGGCGAAGTCCAGCGGCACGTGCAGGAACAGCACCCCGAATCCCAGTGTGATGATGACCGCCACGGTTCCGCTCAGGAACCGCGCCACACCGCGTCCCAGCCAGTAGGCAGGGATGTTGATCGGCGCGATATACATATACTTGAGCGTCTTGTAATGTTCCCGGTCATCGATAACTGCCCACGAGATGCCGGCCATCACCGCGCCTACATAGATATAGAAGGCGTTTCCGTAATAGATGTATGGGAAGATCGGCGTGCCGAAGTTTCCCTTCGATATGATGCTGTACATCACCACCAGGATTCCGGCCGACGCTAGCGGCTTCACGATCGAGTACACCGCGAACAGGAACGGGTCCGTCCAATTGGACTCGATCTGCCACCCAAGCCACGTCGCGGTCTTGAATGATCTCAAAGTTTCTGAAGACTGCATAAGTTCATCCTTTGGATATGTTCTGTCGCTCTACTTCAAAAAAAAGCGGGCCTGAACATGGAGCGGCCTGTCCGCCGGGAAATCAAAGATGATATATCCCGCGTGTACGTCTCCCCGGACGTATCCGCTCTTAAATCTTATTCATCTGTGTTTATCTGTGGTGAATATTCCATCATCTCACCGCCGGCTCTCCGTCAGCCGGCCCTCGCGGATCGCCAGCCGTTCCATGTAGCCCAGCAGCGCCCGCGCCCCGAATAGGAATACCACGCACAGCACGATCAGCACGCTCAGCTCCACGCGCACGTCCAGGAAGCCGAGCGAGGCCCCCGTCGAGAACACGAGTTGCCGCATCGCGTCCAGCCCCAATGTGAGTGGGATGATCGATGCAGCCGCCGCGATCCAGAAGTTGAAGGACCTTATGGGGAAGTAAAAGCCCGAAACCAGGAATACCGGCTCGGTCGCCAGTTGCGCCAGGTGATCGGCCTCCCGGCTCAACAGCAGGAACAGCGATGCGCTCATCATCCCCATGCCGTACAGCGCCGTCATCGCCGCAAAGAATATTGCGATCAATGTTGGAAAGCTGGCGATCGCATATTGTACGTGGAAGAAGATGCTTCCCAGCACAATGATTGCAATGGCCCGGATGAACGTGCTGAACATCCCGCCCACCGCCATTCCGAGCAGGACCGCCATCATGGAGTTGGGCGCCATGATATAGAGTGCCAGGTTGCCCTGTTCCTTCTCCCAGTACAACTGGCTCGACATGCTCCACATGATGTTCATCCAGAAGGCCGTCATGGCCCCGCCCACCACCACGAATCCCACGTACGCTTCCGGCGCGTGCGATGGCCCTGATAGACGAACACATACGACGAGACCGCCAGCATGGGCAGGAAGATTTCAAAGAACACCCACGATTTTTCGCGCTGCTGCCCCACGATTCGCGGGTATGCGCGCGCCAGTACGGTTTTGATGAACAGCTTCCGGCCTGTGGCCTTCTCCACCGGCAGCCGTGCAAGCGGGTTAAGCATCGGCTCCATCGCTGTTCTCCTTCTCCACCTCATCCATGCTGTGTCCTACCAGCCGCACGAAGACGTCTTCCAGCGTGGGTGCGTGTTTATCCAGGCGTGCGATCTTCAGCCGTGCCTCCGTGAGCTTGTTGATCACGCCTCCCAGCGCCGCCTCTTCCTCCAGCGTAAAGTTCAGCACGCTCAGGTCCCCGGCTTCCGACCGGTGCACCTGTCTCACGCCCGGCAGCTTCTCCAGCGTGGATGTGCCGGTCCCGTTCATCCCGCTGACCGCGATCTCGAACAATGCATCCCGTTGTAGCTGCTGCTTGAGCGTGCCCGGCGAATCGCATGCCAGCACTTTCCCCTGGTTGATGATTGCCACGCGGTCGCAGAGTTCGTCCGCCTCCACCATGTAGTGTGTCGTCAGCAGCAGTGTGCGCGTGTGGTCCTCGTCCAGCCAGCTTCGGATGAGCTGCCGCGCGTCGCGTGAGGCGCCCACGTCCAATCCCAGCGTCGGCTCATCCAGGAACAACACCTGCGGATCGGTCAGGAAGCCGCGCACGATGTTCATCTTTTGCCGCAGACCTGTGGAAAGGTCGGACGACTTGGTATCCATCCGGTCTTCCAGCCCCACCATCTTCAGCAGTGCGCGGATGCGCAGATTGGCCTCCTTCGAAGGCAGGCCGTAGAACTGCGAGAACATCCACAGGTTCTCGCGTACGGTTAGCAGGCCGTACCCTGAAGACTCCCCGCCTGAGACCATGTTGATCAGCGCCCGCACCTTCTCCGGCTCCTTTACAACATCATGTTGTGCAACGCGCGCCCGGCCCGAGGTCGGGGCCAGCAGCGTCGTCAGGATTTTGATCAGGGTCGTCTTACCCGCACCGTTCGGTCCCAGCAGGCCAAACAACTCGCCCTGCCGGACCTCCAGGTTTACGCCTTGCAGCGCAATCAGCTCCTTGTGGCTCTTGCGCTCCTTTTTGTTGCCGTGGATCTTGTAGATGCGGCCCAGACCTTCCACTTGGACAGCCAGATCGGGTGACGGACGGGGTTCTATGGGCATCCAAACTCCTTCAAAACAGCCTAAAACCTTAACAGTTTCGTAAGATGACGGATAATCGTAGGGCAAGCGTATGTTGCCCGTCAAGTACTATTTGGAGGTCGATGATACGATTGCGTTCGTAAGGTGATTTCTCTTCTCCTCCTTTCAAGAGAGGGCCGCGGTCGGCGTCCGCGGCTCTCGCAATTAACAGGGCGTTGCCCACAATTTGTTGGACTGATCGAGCAGGGGAACAGCTTGGAAAAGAACGGACGTGCGTCCTGCGCACGTCCGTTTTCTTTGGCAATCTCCCGGTTGCCTTGGAGCATGCAGGCGAATTCTGCCCGACCGCGAAACCTTCCCATCATGAGTTGCCGTCCGCTGAAATCTAAAGTAGAATGCTCGTTCTATCTATTCTAACAACTTTTGTCCGGTTTTTCAAGAATAGTATAATCGAATCGCAGTTCGTACATTGTGCCTTTCACCACTGACTTACCCTCGGCATTTATGTCTCCCAGCAACGGATTACCACCACATTCTCCGCTCCTCCGGAAAAAACGAACCTGTCGGCGCTTGCCCGTTGCGCATCCCACAACGGACTGTCACCCGCTCCGTACTTCTACTGAAAAATGAGCCTCTCGCCATCTTCTCCTGTCGCCTCCCCGCATGGCATGAGCATCCTTCTGCAGGCCCTCAGAAAAACTGAACCTTTCCGGGCCGCCCGGTCGTCATTCCCGTAGGCGGATTATCGTCGCTGCGCACCCTCCTACCAAAAATGATGGCTATTGGCATTAGCCTTCATCCCGCAACGCATTACCATCCCACTGCACGCCCTCTGAAAATGCGCACATTGTGGTTCTGCTTTCTACACTCCCCGCAACGCAATACCATCCTATTGCACGCCCTTCGAAGGACGCAACCGTGCGTGGCCTGCCCGGTTGCGCCCCCACGACACGCTGCCATCGCTTCGCACCCGCTCGCAAAAAATGAGCCTGTTGACGCTTGTTCTCTCCTCTTCCCGCAGCGAGTTACTGTTTTACTTCACGCCCTCCGAAAAACCGGACCCATCCGACGCGGTTCTCTCCTCTCCCGCAACGCAATACCATCCTACTGCAAGCCTTCGGAAAGACCGACTTTTCCAACCTGTTCTTTCCTCTCCTCGCAACGCATTACCGTCCTGTTGCACGCCTCCCGGAAACCCGGACCCATCCGATGCGCTTCTTTCCTCTCCCCGCACGCACTACCATTCTACCTCACGCCTCCCGGAAAACTGGACCCATCCGAGGCAGTTCTTTCCTCTCCTCGCAACGCATCACCATCCTACTGCACGCCCTCCGGAAAACCACACCGCTTGGAGTTTGCTCTTTCGCCTCTCCTCGCAACGCATTACCGCCTGTTGCACGCCCTCCGGAAAACCGAGATCCGATCCGACGCGGTTCTTTCCTCTCCCCGCAACGCATTACCACCTACTGCACGCCCTCCGGAAAACCTCTGGACCCATCCGACGCAGTTGCTTTTCTGCTCCCCGCAACACATTACCATCCTATTGCACGCCTCCCGGAAAACCGGACCCATCCGACGCGGTTCTTTCCTCTCCTCGCAACGCATTACCATCCCACTGCACGCCCTCCGGAAAAGTGAACCCTGCGGGGTGTTCTTCCCCGCAGGGTTCACTTTTCCGGTTTTTGTTCGACCCAGGCTCCTTAGCCTGGGTCGAACAAACCCACTATCCTCACCCCATCCCTCCTAAAGGAGACTCCTATGGCCGGTCAGATTGCGATCATTGGTCTCGGACAAATCGGCGCTTCCGTTGGCTTAGCCCTCAAAGAGCATCATAGCTCCCTCCAGCGCCTCGGCTTCGACAAGGATATCGCCGTCGCCCGCGCCGCCGAAGCCCTCGGCGTCGTAGACCGCATGGTCACGCGCCTCTCGGATGCGGTTCGCGACGCCGACATTGTTCTGCTCTGCCTGCCCCTCGGTGAATTGCATACTTCCCTTAAGAACATCGCCGGTCATCTAAAAGATGAATTGGTCGTCATGGACACCGCTCCGCTGAAAGCCTCCACCCTGACTTGGATTGCAGAGCTGTTGCCCGCCCGGCGCTACTATGTCGGCCTCGTGCCGGCCGTAACCTCCGATGCACTGGCAGCTTCCGAGACCGGCTTCAAAGCCGCCCGTCCCGATCTCTTCAAGCGAACAGTAATGACCATCACCATTCCGCCTCACACGCCCGGCGAGGTGGAAGAGTTGGCGGTCAACTTCGCAAAGCTCCTCGGCGCCAAGCCAATGCTTGCGGACCTCGCCGAATCGGATGGCATGATGTCGATTGCCCACCTGCTCCCGCAACTTGCGGCGGCCGCTCTATTGGAAGCCACCATCGATCAACCCGGCTGGGCCGACGGTCGCAAGCTTGCCGGCCGTCCTTTCGTTGGCGTTACCGGCGGCCTCGCCTATTACGACGACCCCGACTCCTTGAAGGTTGCCGCCCTCGCCAATCCGACCGCCGTTGTGCACGCACTGGATGTTCTGACCGCCGCCTTGCGCGGCTTGCGTGATGATATCGCCGAGGGCGATGCCGAAAACGTCGGTGAGCGCCTCCACGCAGCGTTCGATGCGCGTGAGCGCTGGCTCGACGAGCGCAGCACCGCCGAATGGCTCGGAGAAGGCGGCGCCCCCCAGGATCTGCCCAATGTCGGCGAGCAGGTCATGCAAATGTTCTTCGGCAGCCGCATCGCCGACCGCATGAAGGGCAAAAAAGAAAAAGGCTAGCGGCCCGTCATCAATTCATCCAATTTCATCTGTGTTGACATCGTACTCGTAGAGTATCTGTGGTTAAAAAGCCATCCCTCAAGCACCGCGAGCCAAAGCGCAAAGCCAAATCGCCGCGCTCCACGCTCGCCTCCTGCTATTGCTACATGCTCGAGTGCTCCGACGGCACCTTCTACACCGGCTGGACCACCGACGCAGAGCGCCGCCTCAAAGTCCACAATGCCGGCCGCGGCGCGCGTTACACCAGCGCGCGCCGTCCCGTCAGGCTCGTCTACCTCGAGACCCAGCCTGATAGGACCACCGCCATGAAAAGAGAACGCGCCATCAAGCGCCTCACGCGCCAAAAGAAACAAGCCCTCATCCTCACCTTCCATCCCCCGCTGCCAGAATAATCGCACAGCCCACCTTCCGCTCATCCGTCATAATTTAGCAGGCCACCCCTTCCCGTTTCGGAAAGGTCGCGAGCACCGAAGGTGTGCCCAGCGAAGTTGTAGAAAAGTCGAAGCGAAGCGGAGACCCCGCGGGCCGGGGGTTAGGTCTTGCCAGCGCATGTTTGCAAGGTCCCCTAAAAAAAACAATGGCCAAGCGTTCTTCTCATTCCCTCGATGAGACCCATTACCTCCTTGCGCCAGCCCACAAGAGAACGAATATGAGCCGGCCATTCTTCCTTTTCCTTCGACGAGGCCCATTACCTCTTTGTGCCGGTCATCCAAAAAACATGAGCCGGGTGTTTTTCCTTTTCCTCGATGAGGCCCATTACCCCTTTGCGCCAGCTCCCAAAAAAACGACTATGGGCCGGGTGTTCTTCCCGGCCCATAGTCGTTTTTTTGAAATAATGTGATGGGGCCCAGGCGCTTTTAGCCTGGGCCCCATCACATCCTCTATTCCGTAAACAACGGCAGATGCCCCAGCGCCACGATCTGCTCCCACTTCGACCTCTCACCCTCGGTCAGGATCGCCGCCTCCTTCACCACCTTCGCACCCGCCTTCTCGATCACCATCCGCATCCCCTGCAGCGTCGACCCCGTGCTGATCACGTCATCCACGATGATCACATTCTTGCCCTTCAGTAGCACGCGGTCCTTCTCGTCCAGGATCAACGTCTGCGGCTGCCCCGTCGTGATCGACAGCGTCTCCGCTGTCAACGCCTGCCCCATATACGGCTTGTACGTCTTCCGCAGCACCACGTATGGCTTCTTCGTCTCGACCGCCAGCGCGTACGCCAGCGGGATGGACTTTGCCTCGGCTGTCACCAGCGCATCATATTGCACGTCTTTTAGCTGCTTTGCCAGCTCATGCGCGCAGGCTTGCACCAGTTCCGTGTCGCCAAGGATATTCAGCAGCGCGATCCGCAGCCCCGGCTTGATCTGGAACAGGCGCAGCTCGCGTTTCAATCCTGCGATTTCGATCGGATAGACATCCCGTTTCGACATAGCTTCCCTCCACAAGAATTCGCAAAGCCATCGTGCTCATCCGCTTACGCACTTTATGGCCGCACCCGAAAAATGAACACGATGCGGGTTCCCGTCCCCGACCATGTTCATTTTAGGATTTCTGCCCGGTCACTGACTTTACATGAACCGTGGCAGGATGCTCGCACGTAAGTTGATACTCGGAGTTTATCATGTTTGTGATGCACCGAACAGCCGCGCGCCCTGCGGTATAATCTTTTGTACCAACTCCAGGCAGCATGGTCTAATACACCGGCTGCCGATTGCATCCTATTCCACATGCTCCCGGATCTCCAGCTCAACGATCTGCTGCGCTTGCGCAAACCTCACCCTTGCGGCTCGTTCGAGTGGACCGTCGTCCGCCTCGGCGCCGACATCGGACTCGAATGCAAGGGCTGTGGCCATCGCGTCATGCTCACCCGTCGCGAACTTGCCAGGCGGATGAAGGCAAATCTCACGAGAAGAGATGAACAACACCGATAACGATCATCACAAAAAACCCCACATCGTCTTTTATTTCTCAGATACCGGCGGCGGCCATCGCTCGGCAGCCGAGGCCATCATCGAAGCCCTGCATTTGGAGTATGGCCAATCCTTTACCGCGGAGATGGTCGACTTCTACAAGGACTACGCGCCGCCGCCTTTCAGCCATATGTCCGAGATCTACCCCGAGATGGTCAAGGCGCCGCGCCTTTGGCAGGCATCTTTTTATGCCACCGATGGACGCGCTCGCGTCCGCGCTCTCACGGCATCCCTCTGGCCCGTTGCGCGCGTCGCCGCCCGCAAGCTTGTCCGCGACCATCCCGCCGAGCTCATTGTTACCGTGCATCCCATGGCGAACTCTCTCGCTCTCAAGGCACTCGGCCCTAACCGCCCGCCTTTCTACACCGTGGTCACCGATATGGTCACCACCCATGCCCTCTGGTTTGACTCCCGCGCCGATATCATCTTCGTGCCCACCGAGATGGCTAACCAGCGCGCCATCTCCTATCATATGCCGCCGGAGAAGCTGGAGATCGTCGGCCTCCCCGTTGCGGACCGTTATTGCACGCCTCTGCAAGAGAAGCAAGCTCTGCGCGCGAAGCTCGGCTGGCCCACTGATAAGCCCATGGTCCTGCTCGTCGGTGGGGGAGACGGTATGGGCCCGCTGGGTCGCAATGCGCGCGCCATTGACAAGTCCGGCTTGGACGTCGGCCTCGCCATTGTCTGCGGGCGCAACAAAAAACTTCAGGCCGCCCTCGAGTCCATCGCCTGGGAAAACCCTGCCTTCATCTACGGCTTCACCCGCGAGATGCCCGAGTTCATGCGCGCTGCGGACGTGATTGTCACCAAGGCCGGCCCCGGCACCATCGCAGAGGCCCTGAATGCCCATCTGCCCATCATCCTCTACTCCAAGATCCCCGGACAGGAAGATGGCAACGTCACCTTCGTAGAATCAGAAGGCGCCGGCGTTTGGGCGCCCAAACCGCAAATGGTCGTCCGCACTCTTACGCGCTGGATCTCACGGCCCGCCGAGCGCGAGCTCGTCATCGCCAACGCCCGCCGCATAGCCCGCCCAGACGCCGCCCGGCATATCGCACGCGTCATTGGCGACACCCTCAGCCTCTCCAAAGAAAAGCTCGCCACCGCCCCCGCTCCCTGAGCCGCCCGCGACGACAGTCCGTCGCACCTTTCTTAAGTAGATAAGTCTCCAGCCAGATCCCTGTCCCCTTAATCAGATTCCCCCCATCGGTAAGGTGCGACGGACTACAGTTGCCGACCTTGAGCCACCACTGAACGAATTGGCCTCCCTTGCCGCTCAACTTTACCCTCCGCAAGCCAACGCCCCGCAACGCGCCGATTCAATCATAGTAAATCCTAAAATCATTCTAATCATGGTTCCAAATAAGTTTCACCCGCTCGGTAAGGTGGCGAACTAGCATTGCCGGCTTCGTCGTACTGCACTTTAACGCCGGCCTTGAGGCGCCGCTCCAATCATAGTCAAGCCAATCCTTGTAGATCATGTCCAGATCCAACGCACAGTGCGGTTCGTGAGCGCTGGCACCTGTCCTGCTCTCCTCATCTTATTTACCCTCTTCCCGACCTTGACATCCGCCCCTTTCGCGGTATATTACGCCTTGCGATATATCGTCTAGCGTTGCACCATCCAGCGTAACAGCGCAACCCCTCCATGCCTTGCGCATCTTTCCCTTGGAGCTCAAACATGAAACTTGGTGACTTCGCCGTTTCTCCGATCCCGCCCTGCCGATTTTCTTCGGCCTCGCTGACGGCCCCAAACATGGCTACGGCATGATGACCGACATTCCACCCTCACCGGCAGCCGCCTCGGCCCTGGCACGCTCTACGGCGCCCTCGCCCGCCTCGATGCGCTTCTGGCCTCATCAAAGCCATGCCCGCAGACGACCGCGCAGGCCCACCAACTGACCGCTCAGCCGCAAAGATCCTCCGCGATCAAGCTCACGCTTCTCAGCGCGTCACCTCCGCCGATTAAAGCGCCTGGCGCACTCATGACAGTCGGCAGCAAAGATCACGCTCCAACTCAACGCATGCACAGCTTCTCATCCGCCTATATCCGCGTACCTGGCGTGAACCGCTACGGCGACGAATTCCTCGCCCTCCTCAATGGTGCCCTCACACTCGCCGCTCGACGTGCATCGACATATTCCTCGGCCCTGGACGCCCATCTGCAATTTCCCTCTGAAATGAACTGGAGGTCATGAATATGACCAACAAACTTCGCACTTCCGTCTTGATGGTCTTCGCTGGCCTATATTGGTATTCATCATCGGCGGCCTGGCCTAAGGGCTTGGATAGAGCTGACCAGTCCGGTCGCGCCCTCATGCGCACCGACCTCCCTCTCCTCGCCTCCTGGACACCTCGTCGAAGTCGGCGCGGTCATCGCTTTGCTCGCCATCGTGTTCGGCGGTCTCGAGCCACTCGCCGCCTTGGAAGGTTGTCCGCTCGCGCCTGCTTCCTTCAAGCTCCTCGGATAGCACCCTCCCGGCCGTTGGATCCTATCGTCCGTCTTCAATCCCGATCTTCATCCGGTGCGGTCAACTGGCGCGACGGACAACCTGTTGTTCTGCGCAATCCTCCACCTGGCCACGCCCTAACTCCCTCGTCCTTCATCGCCACCCTCTCGCATGCTCCTCATGCTGATTTCTACCCTCGTCTTCGGCTGGCTCGCCGCATCAGCCACTCCCCGCCTTTGGTCTTCACCGTCGCTTAGCCCTACTCACCATCCCTCCGCGCCTACTCTCCGTTTCCCGTTCCCGATTTCCGCATTCCCCCATCCTCCATGATCTATCATCCCTCCCATTTGTTCCTCATTGAATTAAATCACGGCGCGCGTTTCCCCGTTCGACCCCATCCGCATTCCTACTGCAATGATGCTGGCTTGCCCTTCGTTATCCCCTGACGTATAATCCCTCCCGTGCCCATCCTCGATGAACACACCTTTGAGTTCTTCAGCCGCAGCCCCGAGCAAACCCGTCGCATCGGCATGCGTCTAGGCGGCTCCCTCGAGCCCGGTGACCTGATCTGCCTGCGCGGCGAGCTGGGCGCGGGCAAGACCACCTTTGTCCAGGGCTTGGCCCAGGGCTGGGGCTCGCTTGATTCAGTCTCCAGCCCCACCTTCGTTCTAGTCAACCAATATCGGCGACCGGACGGTGGCCTCCTCTTCCACATGGATGCCTACCGTCTCGAATCCGTGGCCGAGGCCGCCGAACTCGACGTCGACTGGATGCTCGCTGAGGGCGCTCTCGTCGTCGAGTGGCCCGAGCGCGTCCGCGGCATCCTCCCCGACGAGGCCCTCAAGATCAGCCTGGATGCCCTCGCCGAGGAGCAGCGCCAGATGCAGTTCATCGCCCAGGGCCCCCGCTACGATAAGATGCTCGCCGTGCTGCAACGCATGATGTTCGGGGTGGCCTGATGTTGTTAGCCGTCGACACATCCACCGCTCAGATGGGCTTGGCCTTGTACGATGGCACCCAGGTGCTTGCCGAATCCCTTTGGTACAGCCATCAGCACCACACAGTAGATCTTGCCCCCGCTCTCGCCGAGCTGATGAGCCGCGCCGGCGTCAAAATCACCGACCTGCAGGCGCTCGGGGTCGCCATCGGCCCTGGCTCCTTCACTGCATTGCGCGTGGGGCTGGCATTCATCAAGGGCCTCGCCCTCGCCCGCAAGCTGGCAGTTGTAGGCGTTCCCACCCTGGATGTGCTCGCGGCTGCTCAGCCCGCCACGAAGCTGCCATTGGCTGCCGTGCTCCAGGCCGGACGCGGCCGCATCGCCTTGGGCTGGTACAAGCCCATCGAGGAGAAGCTGCGCGGCGCCGAGACCGGCTGGAAATCTCAGGGCGCGGCCGAGATTACCACCGCGGATGCCTTGGCCGACATGATAGAGAAGCCCACGCTTGTCGCCGGTGAGCTGACCGCCGGGGATCGCCAGAGGCTCGCGCGCAAGAAGGTCAATATCCTGCTCGCCCGGCCATCCCTCTGTGTCCGCCGTCCCTCTGTCCTCGCAGAGCTGGCCTGGGCACGCTGGCGCGATGGTCAGTCGGATGAAGCCGCCTCTCTCGCCCCGATCTACTTGCAGTTACCTCAGCCTATTCCGACATGAAGGTAATTATCCGCAAGATGACGGTGGAAGATGTACCCGCGGTTTCCCAGATTGACCGCTTGTCTTTCAGCCTCCCTTGGCCTGAGCATTCCTTCCAGTACGAAGTCTCCGACAATCGCGTAGCCCGCTGCTTTGTCGCCGAGACCGAGGACAAACGCATCGCAGCCATGGTGGTTTCGTGGATCATCGTAGATGAGATGCACATTGCCACCATTGCCACCCATCCCGATTTTCGGCGGCAGGGGATTGGCGCCCGCCTCCTCAACGAGGCGCTTATGGATGGTCACGCCGCCGGAGCCCGCCTCGCCTTCCTCGAGGTTCGGGAAGCCAACGAAGCGGCGCAAGCGATGTATCGCAAGTTTGGCTTCGAAATCACGGGCAAGCGGCCCCGGTATTACAAGGACAACGGCGAGGACGCCATCCTGATGACCCTCGAGCCTTTGGAGGTAAGATGAATGCCGAACAAACTCTAGCCGAGATCGCTCGGGAGGTCTCGGTCTGTGAGAAATGCGCTCTTTATCACTCCCGCAAGAAGGCGGTTCCCGGGGAGGGTCCGCCTCAGTGCGAGATCATGCTCATCGGCGAAGGTCCGGGCTTCTACGAGAACGAACAGGGGCGTCCATTCGTCGGGGCATCGGGCAAGTTCCTGGATGAATTGCTTGCGCAGGCGGGGCTCAAGCGGGCGGACGTATGGATTACCAATGTCGTCAAGTGCCGTCCGCCAGGCAACCGTGACCCTCTGCCTGAAGAAGTAGGCACCTGCAATCAGTACCTGGAACGGCAGATTCAGGTAGTCGATCCGAGTATCATTATCACGCTCGGTCGGCATTCCATGAGCAGGTTTATGCCGGGGGCCAGGATCACATCCGTCCACGGGCAGATGCGAAAAGTCGGGGATCGTTACGTGATCGCCATGTTCCATCCTGCGGCGGCTCTTCATCAAGCATCTCTGAAACCTGCTATTCTTGCGGATTTCGGGCAGCTGCCTCATCTTTTGGAACAAGCGCGCAAGGGTTTGGGCCGCGACGCGCAGCCGGCGGGTAAGTCCGACCAGCCGCCTGAGGGTGATCTTAAGCAACTCGGTATGTTTTAGTCTGGATCTACGGGGGGCCAAATGGCGCCGCGAATTCGGACCTGCTACGCACTTCGAACAGAGACAACTCGGCATGGCCTCGCGATCAGATGGCCGCGCTGAGACCAACAACATCCTTGCCCATATTGTGGGCCTTGGAATCTCCAGGGAGAAGAAATGTCGGAAAAAGACGTACTCATCAAAAAGCTTCAAGATAAGACCGCAAAGATCGGCATTCTCGGCATGGGTTATGTGGGCATGCCGCTTGGCTGTTGTTTTTGCGCAGGCGGGGTTCAACGTGCTCGGGATCGACCCGGACCGGCGAAAGGTGGATACGTTTGGCCGCGATGTCTCTTACATCCAAGATGTTCCAAGTGAGGTCATGGCGGGTTTGCATAAGGCTGGCAAGCTGAACATGACTGATGATTTCGCGGCCTTGAAAGACATGGATGCCGTCAGCATCTGCGTTCCGACTCCCCTAGGAAAGTTCGGCGATCCGGATATGTCCTTCATCCTCTCCGCTACTGAGCAGTTGGCGAAGTATGTGCACAAGGGCATGGTCATCGTATTGGAGTCCACCACCTATCCCGGCACTACGCGCGAGCTTGTATTGCCGAAGCTTACTGCTCAGTCGGATCTCAAGATCGGTGAGGATCTCTTCATATGCTTCTCACCCGAACGCGTCGACCCCGGCCGGAAGGACTATACGACGCTCAACACCCCGAAAGTTGTGGGCGGCATCACCGCTGCCTGCGTCGAAGTCGCAGAGGCCTGGTATTCCGGAGCTATCGAGACCGTTGTGCCGGTCTCTTCAGCAGAGGCGGCTGAGATGGCAAAACTGCTCGAGAACACTTTCCGCATGATCAATATCGGCCTGGTGAATGAGCTTGCCATTATGTGTGAACGGCTGGGCGTCAATGTCTGGGAGGTGATCGAGGCGGCCGCCACCAAGCCTTTCGGCTTCATGAAGTTCACGCCGGGTCCAGGTCTTGGCGGACATTGTATTCCCATTGATCCGTTGTATCTGTCCTGGAAGATGAAGGAACTGAACTACACGGCCAAATTCATCGAGCTCGCATCAGAGATCAACAGCAATATGCCGCGTTACACGGTCAGCCGGATTATGGATGCGCTGAACGACCGCGGCATGGCCCTCAAGGGCAGCAAGGTGTTGGTATTGGGAGTGGCCTACAAGGCCGACATTGATGATGTGCGCGAGTTGCCCGCACTGGATGTGATCGCTCTGATGAAGAAGAAAGGTGCCGTGGTGATTTATCACGACCCGTTCATACCCCAGATCCATCATGAGCATGAAGGCTGGCAGATGGAATCCGTGCCGGATGTCATGGATTGCGTCAGAGATGCAGACGTGGTCGTGATCGTGACGGGCCATAAGGCTTACGACTACCCAGCCATCCTGGCAGAGGCGAAGTTCATCTTTGATAGCCGCAACACTCTGGGAAAGCTTGCAGAGAACAACCCGAAGGTAGTCAAGCTCTAAGCGCCGATCGAGGATCAGTGTCCGGCATACGTACTGGATACTGCATGTCTATTCGCAATATGAGAACGGGTTAGGATATGGCACACTATCTGGTTACAGGCGCAGCCGGCTTCATCGGATCGCGCACTTCAGAGATGCTCGTTCAGGATGGCCACACGGTCATCGGTATCGACAATATGAATGATGCCTACGACGTTCGAATGAAACAGCATCGTCTGGCTCGCTTGGAAAAATTACCCGGTTTTCGCTACCAGAAGATCGATATATCGCTGGATGGCGATGTCAAGAAGCTGAGCGCAGAGAAATTCGATGCCGTGATTCATCTGGCAGCGCGCGCCGGCGTCCGGGCTAGCGTTGAGAACCCAAGGTTGTTTTATGAAACAAACCTGATGGGCACGCTCAACATATTGGAGCTGTGCCGGCATACTGGCATCAAGAAGTTTTTGGTTGCCTCCACTTCCAGCATTTACGGCGCGAATCCATCTTATCCCACGCCTGAGACGTCTTCAAGCAGCGAACCTCTGCAGCCCTATGCAGCGAGCAAGAAAGCATCCGAAGTGCTTGCGCATAGCTACCACTACCTGCATGGCTTGGATGTCAGCGTTGTGCGGTACTTCACTGTATACGGCCCGGCCGGCCGGCCTGACCTGGCTATGTTCCGTTTTTGCCAGTGGATCACGGAAGGCCGACCCCTGCAAGTCAACGGTGATGGAGAACAGTCGCGTGGCTTTACGTTCTTGGATGACATTGCCCGCGGCACCATCCTGGCATTGAGGCCTCTAGGCTACGAGGTGATCAATCTCGGCGGACATGAGGTCATAACGATTAACAACCTGATCAAACTGCTTGAAGAGCTGATCGGCAAGAAAGCCAATGTGCAATATGGGCCGCCAAACCTCGCGGACATGCTTACCAGTTGGGCTGACGTTTCCAAGGCTGGGCAGCTTCTCGGCTGGGAGCCGCGGGTCGGCCTGCGCGAAGGCGTTGGGAAACTTGTCGATTGGTATGCGGCTGAGAGGTCGTGGGCGCGCGAGATCGCGACTGCATGAGCCTGGCTGCAAGACTGCGCCAGGATGACCTGTTAGCGCGGGTAATCCTAAACAGCGCACATTTATTTAGCAGTAACTCCATCAGCCTGGTGCTCAGCTTCATTCAGGGTATCCTGGCTGCGCGTCTGCTGGGCCTCGCCGACTATGGCCTGGTCGTGATCGTAATGGCCTATGCATCGACGATTAATGGCGTGTTTTCATTCCGCATGAGCGAGTTGGTCGTGCGCTATGCCGGAGAGTACCTTGAAACCGGCGATAGAGAAAAGGCCGGCGCTCTAATCAAGGCGGCCGGACTCACCGAGGCGGGTGTATCGGCGCTGGCCTTCGCCCTGGTGGCATTCACTGCCGGCCTGGCAACGCGCTTTCATCACCAAAACCCCCGGCACCGAATGGATGATCATCGTTTACAGCGTGGGCCTGTTAACCAACTTCAATACCGAGACATCGACCGGCATTTTGCAGGTCACCGACAAGGTCAGATTGCGGGGTGTGGTGAACCTTGCACAGAGCCTCCTATCGGCAACAATCATTGTTGCTGCTTTCCTTCTTAGGGGAAGCACCGGCCCACTTCATTTTGGTGCCCTGCCGGTTGTCCTGGGTGCATACCTGGCAGGCAAGTCTGTGCTCGGGTTGGGCCTGTTCACGGCAGCTCAGATCCAGCTTCGGCGCAGATTGGGAGGCGGCTGGTCAAATGTCTCTTTTAGTGTGCTGCCATCTGCGCGCGAGCTGATCCGGTTTGCCTTGAGCTCCAACCTGAGCGCCACTGCTATCTTAATCTTTCGTGAGAGCGAGCTGCTCTGGGTCGGATTCTTCCTTAATAAGGAGGCCGCGGGTCTTTATAAGAATGCATATACGCTCGTCAGCTTCCTGGCAGTGCCAGCAGACCCATTGATTTTGGCAGTGTATCCAGAGGTGAACCGACTCGTTGTCCAAAAGGCATGGCCGCGTTTGCGTGGCTTCCTGCGGAATGTTACGATGCTCGCCTTCGTCTATAACGCTTTGCTGGCCGCGGCGCTGATAATTTTTGGCCGCTGGTTACTTTCCATCTATGGGCCTCCATACGTGGCTGCCTATCCGGCGATGGTAGTTCTCGTGGTCGGGCTGGCATTTAACTACACTCTCTTTTGGAATCGTCCTCTGCTGCTCTCTCTGGGCTTGCCAACGTTCCCGCTGTGGGCCACGTTGATCGCGGGTTTGCTCAAGGTCGGCCTGGCCTTTCCCCTGGTTCCCACTCATGGTTACGTAATGGAAGCTGCATTGCTATCCTTCTACTACGTGTTGTCCGTGGGACTGATTGTCTGGCGCGGCATATTGGAGTTGCGGAAGAGGGAGCGAGCCGCGTGAGAATCCTTGGCATTACCAACTCGCGTATTCCGTCTTTGACGGCCAATTCGATCCAGGCCATGAAGGTCTGTGATGCAATGTCGCAGGTCGGCCACACGGTGAAGCTCGTTGCGCCGGCGGAGGCGCCGCCTGCAGATTGGGCCAACTTGGCGCGCCACTACGGCTTGAAACATCCATTTGAGGTCAGCTGGCTGTCGTCGGTTCGCCTCTTCAGGCGGCTCGACTTTGTATGGTATGCTCAAATGTCCGCCCAGAGGTTCAAGCCTGACTTGATTTACACGTGGTTGCCACAGTCCGCTGCTTACGCGTTGCGGGGGGCGCATCCGGTCGTCCTCGAAATGCATGCGGATGTCGCCGGACATCTCGGTGCCTGGTGGCTTCGGCGTTTCTGGTCCGGACGCGGACATAAGCGCCTGCTTGTTACCACGCAAGCCCTCAAAACCGCCTTGGAACGCTCGACGGGCCAGTCATTTTCGGAGAATGATGTTTGCATCGCGCCGAATGGTGTTGATCTGGAACGATACGCGGATCTGCCGGATGTTTCGCAAGCTCGGCGCGAGTTGGGTCTTCCCGATTGTTCAACCGTTGGATTTACGGGCCATTTCTACAAGGGCCGCGGCATGAATCTGCTATTCGAACTGGCACGGTCCTTGCCAACTGTCAGCTTCCTTTGGGTGGGAGGCACGGCCGCGTCGGTGGAGGAGTGGCGCGCTCGGTTGAGGGACGCCGGCGTTATGAATGTCACCCTGACTGGCTTTGTGGAGAATTCGAGATTACCTTTATACCAGGCTGCTGCCGATGTGCTGTTAATGCCCTATGATCGTTCGATCGCATCGAGCAGCGGTCAGGACATCGCTGCAGTCATTAACCCGATGAAGATGTTCGAGTATATGGCCGCAAAGCGCGCTATCATCACGGCCGATCTGCCGAGCATCCGCGAAGTGCTGGATGAAACCTGTGCGTTATTCTGCGCGCCAGGCAATATTGAAGCCTGGAAGACTGCTGTCAGCGCGTTGTTATCTGACGAAAATCAAAGGGCCGCACTCGCGCAACGCGGGCGGCAGGAGGCCGAAAAGCATACATGGCTTGCGCGCGCTGAGCGGGCCCTGGCTGGATTCGAATGAAATTGCCATTCACTCCGAAATTCCTGTCTTTTCTGCTTCCGGTCTGTGTCGTTGTTGGGGCGGGCCTGGCTTGGATTCAAGCGGGACCGTGGTGGATTGGCTTCCTGGGATTTTCTTCTCTTCTTGCGCTCGGGACGCTGGCCTTGCTCGCCGCTTGGCGATGGGCCGGCGGTGGCAAGCTCCTGGCTTGGATGGTCGGCCTCGCCTTATTCCTTCGCTTGGTGGCTGGCGTCGCGGCCTCGGTTGCGCTACCGATCAATGGCTATGACGTGCCCGACGATAAAGCTGGTTATATCTTCACGGATGCTCATCGTCGCGATGATCAGGCTTGGGAGTTGGCGCAGTCTGGAAAGCCCATTGTAGCCGCGTTCGACAAGACCTTTTATACTGATCAATATGGGGGGTTGCTTGGACTGAGTGCCGTGACTTATAGGGTCTTCTCCCCGGATACGCATCGACCTATGATAATGGTGCTCCTGGCGTCGCTTGCCGCTGCATTGGGGATACCTTTTCTCTATAATGCGGCACGCGTCCTATGGAGCGATAGGTTAGCTGGGTTTGCCGCGTGGCTTGCCGTGCTCTACCCCGAGTCTGTGCTGACAGGGGGGGCCCAGATGCGCGAACCTTTTCTGCTCACGTTTATTGCAATCGCACTTTGGGGGTTTGCTCAATGGATTACCGGGGGCCGTCATATTGGTTGGTGGTGGATCGGTATCGGGATTGTGGGGATGCTCTTTGTCTCACCGGCGATTGCCCTTGGTACACTCGTTCTGCTGGGCGGTTTTCTATGGACGAGGGCTGAGCATAGGCGCTTGCCGTGGTCGATCATTGCCGCGACGCTTGGTTTGATTCTCATGGGAGTCCTATTCCTGGCATGGAGTGTCAGCCGTCAGCACGATTTCAGTGCTGGTTCGCCAGTGGGCATCATCTTGAATTGGATCCGGGATTCCGTTAGATGGGTGATCTACGAGTTGGAGCGCGGTTCCGGACAGATCCAAAATGTGTTCTCTAGGATGAACCCGCTTGCGCAGTTCCTGTTTGTCATTGGTTATGGCATTGCGCAGCCGGTTTTACCACCTGCCTTTCTGGAACCCACAACGTTGACATGGCATGTGATCGCGGTGCTGCGTGCTCTGGGCTGGTACACTGTGTTGCCTCTGCTCTTGTACGCACCAATTGCAGCATGGCGCTCAATCAGGAGTTCTGAACGCCGCACCTGGATCTGGCTTACGTTTTTTTGCTGGTCCTGGATCGTAATCTGTGCAATTCGGGCTGGAGGCGATCAGTGGGATAACCCGCGGTACCGCCTCATCTTTTTTGGGATCGAAGCGCTAATCGCCGCTTATGCATGGATGGCCTGGCAGGAACGCCGCGATCCCTGGCTTCTGCGAATTATCGCTTTAGAATTGTTGTGCACACTGGTTTTTGGGGAATGGTATCTTGCCCGCTACTACCGGATCGGCGTGCATCTGCCCATCATGGTGGTGTTAGCGCTGGGACTCTCGATTGCCCTGTTGATCGGGGTGGGCGGCTGGCTCTGGGATGCCCGTCAGGCGAGACGGCACCCGGCCTCTGATGCGACGCGCAGAGTATAATTCCTCGGTTTGAGAAGTTCATAATAAGGAGATTGCCATGCCTACGGCACTAATTACTGGAATTACCGGACAGGACGGTTCATACCTGGCCGAGCTACTGCTCTCGAAGGGCTATCGTGTGGTAGGGATGGCTCGCCGGGCGAGCACTGTTACCTACGAACGGATTCAGCATCTTCTCGATGATATCGTGGTCATCCAGGGTGACTTGACTGATCAGGGCTCCCTTTTGCCGATTTTCGAGGAAGTACGAGCCGACCGAGGTTTATAACCTGGCAGCGCAGTCCTTCGTTCCGACATCCTGGAACCAGCCCGCCCTGACTGGCGACGTAACAGCCTTGGGTGTGACGCGCATGCTGGAAGCGATCCGCTTTGTTAATTCGAAGATCAAGTTCTACCAGGCTTCTTCCAGCGAGATGTTCGGAAAAGTGCTGGAAGTCCCGCAGAGGGAAACGACTCCGTTCTATCCACGCAGTCCCTATGGTGTCGCAAAGGCCTACGGTCACTGGATCACAGTCAACTACCGGGAATCCTTTGGGTTATATGCTGTTTCAGGCATCCTCTTCAATCACGAAAGCCCCCGGCGTGGATTGGAGTTCGTCACTCGCAAGATCTCCGAGGGGGTGGCTCGTATCAAACTTGGGCTGGCGAAGGAACTGCGGCTTGGCAATCTGGATTCGCGGCGCGATTGGGGCTTTGCTGGCGATTACGTGCAGGCAATGTGGCTGATGCTCCAGCAGGATAAGCCGGATAATTTCGTGGTTGGCAGCGGCAATACGCATACCGTCCGGGAATTTTGCGAAATTGCGTTCGGTCATGTTGGATTGGATTACAACGACTTTGTTGTGCAAGATCAGCGATTTTATCGCCCGGCTGAAGTGGACGCACTTGTGTCTGATCCGAGCAAAGCCTGCAATGTGCTTGGCTGGGAACTGCACGTCGGATTCAAGGACTTGGTTACCATGATGGTTACCGCCGATTTGGAGCGGGCGAAGATGTTGGTGAGGCCGTAGAATTGTCGCTCTGCACTCTGATACCCGTTCGTCGTTGCCTGCAACGGGGCTTTGAGCCCTCATGATTCAAACGCAAGCGAAGACGCCCGGCCTTTCGAATCGAATTGCTGAGCTAAAGAACTATCGGATCTACCTGGCGTCGGTGCTGGGCATCTCGTTCGGCCTGCTATTCTACAGCTTCTGGCTGGTGGATCACTTTCCGGCGATAAGCAAGCAAGCGCTCTTTTATTCGGTTCTGGCCACCTTGGTGGGGATCGCCGGTTATTATTTACTCCTGAAGCGATGCATTGGGCCAACACTGCCGCAAATCACCAAGTCTTCACGCTGGGGGCTGGTCGTGGGCAGCGTTTTAATCGGGGCATATTTAGCTCAATCCTATCTAAACATTCCAGGATCGCCCCCAAGGTATGTTGCCTTTCTTCTCCCTCGGCAGAGTTTGAAAATTTCGGTGCCGTCGCAGGTCGGGAGCTCTGCAGCGCAGGTCGCAATTCTGCGGTTTAGCACATCCATGGGAGATGTTTCGTACAACTCATTGGAGTATCGCGGCTGGACCCGCGATGGCAGTGACCTGGTACTCACGGATCCGTCGAAGAACGTACTGGACTGGACCGGCAGAGCAGGGCAGCAGGCTGTGTTGGCATTCCGGACATTCCCTGAAGTTCAGAAGATAAGCATATCCTGGAATGGCGTAAGCCAAAACGTGGAAATCCCGGCAGGAGCCGACGGAAGATATGAAGTTGCTCAAGCCTTCACGATTCCGATATATGCCTCCCACAGATTACTTCTACTTCTCTGTGCCCTCAATTTCATTACCCTGTGCATTGCTGCGAATGCTGTCATTTGGAACCATCGGACGGCGATCCTGGCTGGCCTGGAACGTTCTTCTTCGGACTTGCTTCAAAGGACGACCGGAATCCATGCGCGCCTTGCTGATAGGGAATGGTGGATCGTCGCTGAGCCTGGTGGTGCTTGCCCTTTTACTACGCGTATTCAATCTGGGAAATCTTTATCCCTACGCCGACGAATACAGCCACCTTCTTGCTGCGAAAGCGCTATTGGAGGGCGCCCCTTGGAATTCTGTCTTTGATCGAAGTCTTCTGATCGTCACGCTGCCGGTTGTCATTTCACAACGGCTTTTTGGGATCGATCTCTGGTCTGCTCGATTGCCAGGGACGCTTGTCAATGCCCTGGCCATCATTCCTTTATATGTGCTTACGAGGAAGATCAATAAGCCCGTGGCTGTCCTGGCTGCCCTGCTCTACGCTTCCAGTCCGTTTATCATCGCCGTATCTCGGAACATAAGGGAGTATGCATATTATCCGTTCTTTTTCTACTGGATCGTTCTTGCCATGGTGCTGTTCATCGAACGCCTTCCGGGAAACTTGATTATTTTTCGGGATTGGAAGAAGTTATTTGTGCCAGACATGCGGTGGCTTACCCTGGCACTTGCACTGCCGCCCATTTATGCGGTGTTTCTCGATGCACGGTCCAGTTTCAAGATTATCCTGATTGCGTATGCAGTCCTGGCCTTGTTTCTTCTCAAGAGGTTCGATTTGAGGAACAAGGCCAACTTGGCGATACTTGTGACCCTTGGTCTTGCCTTAATCATTGGTGGGTTCCTTTACGCACAATCGTTTGGTTTTCATAACCTGTCGGTAATCCCGCGGTTTCACACAGAGGCGCTTGGCCTGTTCTTTCCGAACCCGCTCCAGCAGTGGTATTCCGATCGACCAGCTATCGTCCCAGCCCTAGCACTTCTCGTAGCTGCGGTTATCTGTTTCAAGACGGCTCGCGCTAATTTGGTTCCGGCTTTCCTAGCGACAACGCTCCTCGCATCTACGGTATTCTTTACGACTTTCTTTGGCCATTATTTCATGCCGCGCTACCTTACGAGCATGGAGTTGTGGTATGTAGTTGTCATGGCGTTCGGCCTGTATGGTTTATTTGCTCTCCAACTTGCCCTTCCGCGCAAAGACATTGTGCTGCCGTTGTTGACGACAGCGCTCTTCGCCGTAACTTTCAATATCACGCCAACGCTGCTGCCTACCTTCTACGATAAACAGGGCAACATGCCGATTACCGGCGAGTATCATTACAATCTCGGTCCGGCTTCCACATTCCTGCTCGATAAGGTGAGCGACAAGGATGTGCTGATCTCCAATTACTACGCCGGCTACGTGCGCTGGAAAGGCGCGCCGGCATTCCGGCAGATCTATTCATATGGATTCTATACCGCCAAGCTTCAGTACAAATGGATCTTTCCCTACGAGGCGGCGGAGACGCTGCCGGTCGATCCACGGCAGTACATCCTATCCATTGTTCAGGCCAATCCATCCGGTTGGATCGTCTTGGATTCCGTAACGTATGCATCAACGCTTGCAAAGCCGCTGCCCCTGAAGACCACTCTGGTCAATGGTAAGCAGATTGGCTACAGGGGATACTTCGGTGGCGAGTATATTTGGGGATGGGGTGGAGTACAGCCGGCTCATTAGCTTGTGAAAGACCGATGCATGCAAATGGCCTATACTTTTCTTCAAAAATTGCAGAGGAACGTATTTCTCCTGCCACTCGCAACCATCCTGGGCATCTGCTTCGGGTTATTTGCCAGTGGTTATTGGTTATCGGATATTTTCCCAGCCGGCAGCCGGCAGCTTCTATTGTTCGTCGTCGTGGCGAGCCTGTTTGGCGCTCTCGGTTATTATGCGCTTTTGAACTGGGTGGTGGCTCGTCTTCTGTCCCTATCTTCGGGTCGCAGATTAGCGCTTATTGCTGTTAGCTTACTTGCGGGTGCGGTTCTGTTCTTTGGCGGAACAAGCCAGTGGCTCTCATCTCCCAGGTATATTCCCTTTCTCCTGCCTTCCCACCATCTGGAGATTTCGGCCAAGCCCGGGCCTGTCCAGGCGGGCCATTTGGCCCTAACTTGGTTCAACACGTCACTCGGGGATGTATCTTATGAAACTATTTCCCTGCGAGGGTGGCGGAGAGCGGGTGATCAGCTCGTACTTGAGAATCCCGCGGACAATAGCCTGGAATGGACCGGTAGAACGGGCAAAGATGTCCAAATGGTGTTCCAGGATTCAACTCCTGACGAAAAGGTGTCTCTATCCTGGGACGGCGGCGAAGAGATCCTGAGTCCTACCTCGGGGAAATTCGATTACGTGCATGCATTTCAAATTCCATGGTATGCCTCCGGAACGTTCGTGCTGGGACTCGGGGTCCTGATCGCCGTCTCACTGGCATTTGCCCTCACAATCTTGTTGTGGGAAAAACGAAAAGACCTGATCGATAGCATCGAGGATTCGCTGCGTCCTGTTGAGAGTCGATTGGACTTGAAGGACGTCGGCTGGATCACCGCAATCATGCTCCTTGCTCTCCTCCTCCGCCTGCCGAATTTGGGCAGTCTCTTTCCTGCAGTCGACGAGTACTATCATCTGATCGCGGCAAGGCAGATCGTCGAGGGTGCTGCATTTGGATCCGTGTATCAACGCGGGCTGTGGCTTGTTACGCTGCCTGTTGCGTTGTCGCTGCGGGTATTTGGATACCAACTTTGGGCTGCTCGTCTGACGGGCGTCATTTTCAATGTCCTAGCTATTCTGCCGCTGTATCTAATCACGCGAAAAATCAGCTGGCCGATCGCGGTGCTTTCAGCGCTGCTTTATGCAGCCAGTCCATGGATCATCACCTTCGCGCGCATTGCGCGCGAGTATGCCTACTACCCCTTCTACTTCTACTGGATCGTCTTCGGGATGATCAGCTTCCTTCAGGGAATACCGAAAGGATTTGTCCTGCCTCGGCAATGGAGACGCCTAGCCACGCCGAGGATGATCCTTGTTGGCTTGAGTCTCGTCATCCCGCCTCTTTTTGCCCTTTACGGGGATCGCCTATCGACCTTCAGAACGATATTGATCGCCTACGTGGTGTTTAGCATTTTTGTACTTGCGCGCTTCAGTCTGCGGGATCGGTTGAACTGGCCAGTGCTCGCCGTTCTCGGCGGCGCCATATTGGTGGTTAGCTATGTGGGCTATCAGAGACAGGCCAGCAAACTTCTGCCTTATCCCCAATTTAACGCATTGCCTGTGGAATATTTCCTTCCCAATCCGCAGCAGCAATGGTACTTCGGCCGCGTGGCAATACTCATTGTGCTTGGTCTTCTGGTGGTAGGAGTTCTTGCCGTGCTCCTTCGCAGAACCAATTTCATTCCACTTTTCTTCTTTGTGCTGTATTCGACTTATCTTCTCATTTTTGCTTTCTTTGCAAAGACGTTCTTCCATACGCGGCATGTGCTTACGACCGAACTCTGGTTTATAGTTGTCGTTGCGCTGGGCTTGTACATGGTATGGAAGGGGATCCAAGGTCTTCTCTCGTTGAAAGGCAAAATGGCGAGCATCGCCTTGGCAGCGGTTCTAAGCTTGTCGGTCATTAATATCGGGCAAGTATTCCTGCCGATCACATCTACGGACCCGGATAATCCGATATCGCAGGATTACCTGCATGATCTGACCGAGGTGCACGCCTTCATGAGCGCTCACGTCCAGCCCCGTGATGTGCTAATATCAACAGTCTACGGTCTGTATAGCTCGTGGCAGGAACAGCCGAAGTTCGAGGCGCAATACCGTATAACCACTCAGACTCCCCCGGAGGAGATATTCTCGCTCGTCGCCGAACACGAATCGGGATGGATCGTGATTGATCAGATCCGCCTGGGGTTGTCGTCTCTCTCGCCTCGCGATTTTGCCGGCAATCGCGATATCGAGTACCTGGGATTATTTGGCGACGAATACGTCTGGCATTGGCAGCATTCAACGGGGACGTTCAGAGTTATGACGGTTTTAGGAAAGGGACAATAAATCTTTCGCTTGTAATTCCGGTATTTAACGAAGAGGAAAATCTGGTCCTTCTGTTCGAAGCCATTTGCAGGGCCATGGCTCCCGTACATAAGACCTGGGAGGTCATCTTCGTAGATGATGGCAGCACAGATAAGAGCCTGACGATGTTGCGGGAATTGGCAGAAGAAGACCCTGAGCATGTTCGCGTGATCGTGTTTCGGCGCAACTTCGGGCAGACCGCGGCGATCACAGCGGGAATTGATTACTCAAGAGGAGATATCATCGTTCTGTTGGACGCCGACTTGCAGAATGATCCGGATGACATACTGCTGCTTCTTGAGAAGTTGGATGAGGGTTATGACGTTGTCAGCGGATGGCGTAAGAATCGTATGGACAACGCCATAACGCGCACGTTCCCGTCCGTCGTTGCAAATCTGCTCATCTCGGCTGTGACAGGTGTGCATCTGCACGATTATGGATGCACGCTTAAAGCATATCGCCGAGCCGCATTGGAAGGCTTCCGACTCTACGGGGAGATGCACCGCTTTATCCCGGTCTTTGCCCACTCTGTAGGGGCGCTCATTACGGAAGTTCCGGTTCGACATCATCCGCGCCGCTTTGGAAGGGCCAAGTACGGCCTGGATCGTACGCTAAAGGTCGTGCTGGATCTCATAACGGCGAAATTCCTACTCAGCTACTCCAATAAGCCTATGCGGCTTTTCGGTGGCGCCGGTATGGTCTTGATGTTTGGCGGGAGCGTGACATTGATCTACCTTTACGTACGCCGGTTCCTGGAGCACGTATCCGTGCTGGGCTCTCCGCTCTTTCAACTTGCTATCATGTTCCTGATCCTCGGTTTCCAATCGATCCTTATGGGGCTGGTCGCGGAGTTGCTGGCTCGAACCTATCATGAATCGCAGAAGAAGCTGACCTATACGGTCCGTGAGACAATTCCGCATGACGGCGATCATGTTTAAACGTATCTTGCAGGACCGACCTTTGTTATTCAGGCTGGCGGGCACCGTGCTGGCCATTGCATTGATTTTTGTTCTGGTGCGTGAGGGGGGGTGGAGCGACGTGGTCGGCGCTCTAAAGCAGATATCCCTCGCAAGGATCATCTTGAGTTTGGCCCTTGTCCTGCTTTCACGGGGTTTTGTGGCATTGCGTTGGTATGTTTTACTGCGATCTGGCAATGTGAAGATATCCCTGTCAGAATCTACGGCTCTCACATTCACCGGGCTCTTTGCCAATAATTTTCTACCCACCACCATCGGTGGGGATGTGGTGCGGCTGGCGGGCGCCATGCAACTGGGCTATGACCGCGCCGTTTGCCTGGCTTCAATTGCCGCGGACCGATTGATGGGAGCGCTGGGCAACGCTTTCACGCTCCCTTTTGGCTTGATTCCGGTACTTCACGGGCTGGGCCATGGCGTAAGTCAATCCATAGCCTTGTCCGCGTTATGGATGCAGGCATCGCGCTTCTTGGGTCGGACGCTGCAAACGTTTGCTGTCTGGTTTAGCCGGCCGCTCGCTTTGCTCGCCGCTCTCGGTTGCACTTGGGGCCATATGCTCTGCACAGTCCTGACGATGTTAGTATTGATCGAAGGCTTGGGCAACCATGCGGATTTCTGGCTTATTGCTGGGTTGTGGAGCCTCACCTACTTCGTGACGCTGGTGCCGATCTCCATCAACGGCTATGGTGTCCAGGAGCTATCGCTTACATTCTTGTTTTCGAGTATCGCCGGGCTAAGCGCGGCGGCCAGCTTGACCGTCGCAGTATTGATCCGCGCGTTGTATATTGGCGTAAGCTTGATCGGCGCATTCTATCTTCCCGGCATCCTCGCGGCCATGAATGAGAGCAAGAAAGCCGCCAGCTCCTAGAAATTATGCCACCCTCAGGAATGCAATATCCTTCGGCAACGAGTATGAGCACCGATATCAAGACGTTTGTCAAGACATATTTGGCGATTGGAGTCGCGATCAGTCTGCTGGCCATCTATCAAACCCAGCAACAGACAGAGGCCCTGTTAAGTTTCGCACCCGGTATAAGTGGGTGCTGCTCATGGCTATCTTTGCGTTCTATGTGGCGGTCGGGCTCTATATCGTGCTGCGTCGGGACCATTCCGCCCTGTTCTGGAAAATACTGCAGTTACACCTGCCGACCTCTTGGTGGGGCCGGATACTGGGAGTGATTCTGATAGCGGCAGCATTCCCGCTATTATGGTCCGCGAATGCCGACTATTACGGCCGAGGAATGGACGCTTTCTTCCGTCTCCTCTGGTTGTTCTGGGCTCTGGCATTAGTACAGACACTTGGCATGAAGCTTACGACACGACTTTCCTGGCAGGTATCTTTTGCTTTTGCCATCCTCTTGGATGGAATGGCCGCGCAATTCTATGTGGCTTTTATTCCTGTAACGAACTACCCGTTTTCTGCGGGCTGGTCGGAGGCAAGCCGTTTCTATTATGCCTCGCTGCCATTTTCCCGTTCCGTTTACGGTGTCAGCCTGCCGTTGTCCGTATGGCATGGCACTCGCTATTTTCTTCAATCCATCCCTTTCATTATCAAGGGATTGCCGATCTGGGTCCATCGGCTTTGGCAGGTCATTTTGTGGCTCGGCATCACGGGGGCAAGCTGTTGGCTGTTGGTTCGGCGCCTTAAGCTTCGAGAATGGACCACTGCTTTGATACTAAGCGCCTGGTTCTTTCTGTATGTGTTCCAAGGCGCTGTGTACTACCATCTACAGGTATGTCTGATCATCATACTGCTGGGTGTCTCCCCCCGGCATCCGTGGACGTCACTGGTTGCTGTGGTCGTGGCCTCATTTTGGGCAGGGATGAGCCGGCTCAACTGGTTCCCTGTTCCTGCTATGTTCGCCGTTGCGATCTACCTCCTGGAAGAGCCCTTCGGCCGCGCTGGAAGCTTTTGGCAGTACGTGGCGAAACCGCTTTTGTGGAGCGTGGTGGGACTCCTGACGGCATTGCTCGGTGAGGCGTTCTACATCGCGATCTCCGGCAATACGAACCTCGAGGCGTTTGGCTCAAGCCTGACATCGGCTTTGCTGTGGTACCGCTGGTTCCCCAGCGCTACGAATCCAATCGGAATCATTCCAGGTATCCTGATCGTTTCATTGCCTCTCATCGCGCTGCTCGTTTGGATCATCCGAGGTCATTTCCAGAATTTGCATCTCTTGCGCTGGCTTGGACTCCTTGCCATGCTGTTCATCCTGCTCGCGGGCGGTTTGGTCGTCAGCACGAAGATCGGTGGCGGAGGGGACTTGCACAACATGGATGCGTACATGGTGCTGCTAGCGCTGATAAGTGTTTACTTCATTGCTCAGCGCGTTGAACCGGAACCTGATGTGCCATCCTCGTTCGGGCCTGTCATTTGGCCGGGGATTGCCCTCATGCTGATCATCCCCGTTGGATTTGCATTATTGCGTATTACCCCACCATTCAGGTATGACGAGACTAAGGCCGCCGCAGAACTCGCCACGCTGCGGGGTTCGGTTCAGGGTTATAGCAAATCGGGTGAGGTCCTGTTTATCAATGAGCGCCAATTACTTACCTTTGGAATGATCCCGAACGTTCCTGTCGTTTCTGAGGATGAGGTGGTATCTCTGATGGAGATGGCGATCTCGGGCAATCGACCTTATCTGACGCAGTTCTATCAGGATCTGGCGAACCACCGTTTCGCGGCAATCGTGACTCACAAGCAAAACCTCGGCGTGGATACGGGCGACTTCATAGAAGAAAGCAACATGTGGACCGCCTTTGTTGCCCAGCCATTGCTTTGTCAATACAAGCCAGCGCTCACGCTGCCTTACTCCGACATTCAGGTTCTGGTGCCACGGGCAAATGCTTGTCCGTTTTATCCGCCTGTCCTGGATGGCCAATGATATGCCATTGCCATGAAGATTCTGATCATTAACAGCGAGTATCCTCCCGTTGGAGGTGGAGCAGGCAACGCCAGTGCTAATATCGCACGCCTGCTGGTTCAAATGGGGAGCCAGGTCGTCGTCCTCACGTCCCAGTATGCTGCGTTACCTGATGAAGAGGTTTGCGATGGTGTGCGGATCATACGAGGTCCCACCCGTCGGAGGTATGCGGACCGATCGACTGCATTGGAACAGGTTGCGTTCATGGCTGGCGCCGCATTTCGGAGTCTCGCTGTCCTCAGGACTTTCAAGCCGGATGTTATCCTTGCATTCTTTGGGCTGCCATCCGGCGCCATTGCCTGGTTATTGAAGGTCTTTGCACGAATCCCCTATGTTGTCTCTCTGAGAGGGGGGGACGTGCCCGGATTCCGTCCATATGATTTCTGGCTTTATCATAGGATCGCGGTGCCATGGCTCCATCTTATCTGGCACGGCGCGGCGGCAGTTGTCGCGAACAGCAAGGGCTTGTATGACCTTGCCAGGGCCTTCGACGCGCAGATTGAGCTCTCAATCATCCCTAATGGTGTCGATTCACAGAAATTCCAAGCAACGGCACACGCGTGGACGCCGCCGCGCATTCTCTCCGTTGGACGCGTCGTTTACCAAAAAGGTTATGACGTAGCCTTGGACGCCCTGGTTAGCCTGAAAGATCTCGAGTGGGAATGGCACATCGTCGGTGATGGCCCACACCTGGATGCCTTGAGAGCAATGTTGGAAAAATATGGGCTGGAAGACCGTGTGCACTTCATGGGATGGGAAGCGGCCAATGACGTCAAATTGGAATACGCTCGGGCAAATCTATTTCTGCATCCTTCCAGGCACGAAGGCATGCCGAATGCTGTACTGGAAGCCATGGCAAGCGGGTTGCCCGTCATCGCTACCCGGATAGCAGGTAATGAAGAGCTTGTGCTGGATACCATCACGGGACTCTTGGTGCCGAATGAGGATCCAGCCGCTCTAGGGATTGCTTTGAGACAGCTCTTAGTGGAAACAGACCGACGGCATGAAATGGGGATGGCTGCACGGCGAAGAGTCGAACAATCGTTCGGCTGGAAGCGTGTTGCAGAAGAGTACAAGTCCATCTTAGAGAAAGCGATCCAGTAATGTGCGGTATATGTGGATTGTCGTATTCAGATCGTCGTATGGGTGACTTGGAAGTCCTGCAAGAGATGAACGAAGCCATCCATTATCGAGGTCCCGATAGTGATGGCTTCTATACTGCCGAAGGTGTAGGGCTGGCAATACGCCGGCTGGCAATTATCGACGTGAAGGGTGGAGACCAGCCGATTTCCAACGAGGACGGATCGCTTTGGGTTGTTCTAAATGGCGAGATCTACAATTACCCGGCTATGCGCGAGGAATTGGAAAGACGCGGCCATCGGTTCAAAACCAGGACGGATACGGAATGCATCCTGCACTACTATGAGGATGAGGGCGAGGCATGCGTCGGGCATTTTCGCGGTATGTTCGCTTTTGCTCTCTGGGACACACGCCGCCATCGGCTGCTAATCGCTCGCGATCGGCTGGGCAAGAAGCCGATCTACTACTGCGTGCAAAATGGAGAGTTGTACTTCTGTTCGGAATTGTCAGGGTTGCTGACGGCTCTTCCACAACGTCCTGAAATCGACCTCGCGGCAATTGACCTCTATTTGAGTTTGCAGTATGTGCCTGAGCCATACACCGTCTATAAGGGCATTTACAAGCTGCCGGCTGCGCACACTTTGATCTGGGAGAGCGGTGAGGCCAAACTCAACAGATACTGGGATTACTCATCGGGGCCAAAGCTCACAGGTGACGTGCAAGATCTCGCTGCCGAGCTGCGCGATCGTCTGCGTGAGGCGGTCCGGATGCGCCTCATCAGTGAAGTTCCACTGGGAGCACATCTTAGCGGGGGGACTGATTCCAGCATTGTCGTGGCACTGATGGCGGAGTTAAGCGATGCTCCGGTGAAAACATTCTCGGTGGGCTTTGAGGAGCAGGAATTCTCGGAGTTGCCTTATGCACGGGCCATAGCGCAGAAGTATGGGACGGACCATCACGAATTTACGCTTACATACGGCGACATCCCAGAGACACTTGAGAAGATTAGCGCTCATTTCGGTGAGCCCTTTGGGGACGCATCGGCTGTACCGCTTTACCACATCTCCCTCCTGACACGCCAGTATGTAACCGTTGCCTTGAATGGAGATGGTGGCGACGAGGATTTCGCCGGGTATCAGCGGTATGGTCTCGACCCGCTTGCGCAGTCCTATCTTAAGCTGCCAGCAATGCTTACAGAGTCTGCTATTCCCTGGTTCGCCCGTCGCCTCCAAGATCAGTCATCGCGACCAACCGGCCAGAGTTGGATCAACGGGCTTAAGCGGCTCGATCAATTGCGTCGAGTAAACTCACGTGCCAGCATTCTTCGCTGGAGCTCCTACTTCAGCGCTTCCCAAAGACAAGCGCTTTGGAAAGAAGAGTATCGGCGGAGTTTCTGCACTAACAATGCCGAAACGCTGCTCATCGACGCTTTCGAGAAAGCTGATGGCTCATTCATGGATAGGACGCTTTACGCTGACGTACACACCTACCTCCCCGGTGATCTACTAGTGAAAGCGGATCGAATGACGATGGCTGCTTCCCTGGAGGGCAGATCGCCATTCCTCGACCATGAGATTGTTGCTTGGGCCGCGCGCCTACCCAATTCCCTGAAACTGAGGGGACGCACCGGCAAGTTTCTGTTAAAGAAAGCGTTCGATAGTTATCTTCCCGCGCAGGTAAAGTCCCATCGGAAGCAGGGTTTCGGTGTTCCACTCGCGGCTTGGTTCCGGGGCCCCTTATCAGATTGGTCGTGCGCGTTGTTGCTGGGCTCAGACGGTCCACTCCAAGGATGGTTTGACATGGGAGCGATACGGGCCTTGATCGACGAGCACGCCAAGGGGCGCGCTGACCATGGTAAGCGACTCTACGCGCTAAGCATGCTGGCGATTTGGGCAAAGGCTGATCAGACAGCGCGTTAGCGGATTATCATCCTTCTGTATTTAGGCACAGCGAACGACCTCAGTTCTTGGCTCTTGGGTGAGAACTCAGACAATGAACGCTCAACCATGTCAGATGTGAAACAGCACGAATACAAGCTCCTGGATGAGATCGCTCAGGATTCTATGATCACGCAGGCCGGCTTGTCTGATCGGCTGGGTATTGCTGTTGGAAGCGTGAATTGGTATATAAAGCGGTTGGTACAAAGGGGATGGATAAAAGTATCACGGCTGGATCGCACACGATTGCGATATGACCTGACGCCCGATGGAATGGCTGTCTTCAGTCAGCGCGCCATGCTGTATGCAAGGGATTCGCTGAGGGTGTATAGCGACTTCCGTGGGAAGGCCAAGCGGCTGGTGTCAGAGTTAAAGCAACGAGGAGTCAAACGCGTCTACCTTCACGGCAATGATCCAGCCATGGATATCCTGCGAACTCACTTGCATCGAGGCAGGGATCTCTTTCGATAGCGCTCCCAGGAGGATTGTTCTAACAGAGTCCGCCCATGACTACAAAATCGCGGAGCGTAAAGTTGAGGATTAAAGGGAAAGACGGAATATATTGACCCGTTTGGATCGCTTGATGCCTTGCAGATACCATCCGGCGAGCGTTCATCCCGTAGTCAGCGGGCGACACGCGGAGAGCCGTCTCTGGATGGAGTCTCACCAAGTTATTATTTCATGAATTCGACTTGCACATCAATAACCCTGCAATTAGCGGTACAGACCAAGTGAGCGCATCGGTACGGGCCAAAGGACTCTCTCTGTGGTCTAGAGCGAAGTTCTCTGGTTCTGTATCATTCTCGGCGCCGGGTTGCTCCCGCGCCTGCTCTTCATAACGACCTTTCCAACACACCCGATCTCGGACTTCGCTTCACTCCTGAATTTCTCCATTTTGTTTCGGGATGATTGGCTTGCGAAGGACGCTCCTCAATGGCGCTTGCTTTCTCCCGGCTTGCCCATGCTCCTCTCCATCCTGCTCCGGTTCATCCCGAGATCGCCCGAGACGGTCGGGCGCTGGGCAACTGCGATCTTAACGGGATTAGTCCCCGCCATGCCGTACTTGCTGTGGAAGGGAGCCCTTCAGCTACGGACCCGTATTTTGGCAGGTTTGCTCTTGGCCCTATGGCCAGGTCAGATACTATTCTCCGGCGTATTGGCCCAGGATAATTGGGTGATCCTGCCGGTGGTTGCCTTGACTGCGCTAGCGGTCCGGCTGATTGTGTTGCGGCAGAATGGCCTTCCGATACCTGCGGCTTTACTTTATGTGATGGCCGTTGCAATTCGTGAAGAGATGTTATTTGTGCTGTTGCCTATCGCGGTATTTGCGTCTGTAGGTAGTCGATCTGGGCAGCGGCTTCGCAATGCAGGGGTGGCGGCTTTGATCGTCGGAGTACTTTTCGCGGGTCTCGTCATCCAGCGCGGAATGGCAACCGGCCGATATACTTTGTCGACGGAACACCTGGGAGCGTCGGTACTGGGAGCCTATGTTCCAGGTGCAGCGTTGGTATGGGTTACTCCCGTACCATACTTGCAGATCAAAGCACCGGAATTGCTCAAGCGCGATGTTTCTGCGTACGATCTGAATCGGGCCGAGATCAGCCTCGCATGGCAGGAATTTCTACGCCGCCCAACATTTCACGCGGTGCGCATCATAGGCGTCACTCTGACCAGTCTTCTGGACCTTGACAGTCGAGTCATTTCATGGAGTTTGACCGCGCCTGGGGTTGTGCCTCAGGAACAACGAAAGGCTGCTATTGGGTTCAAAAATGCCATTATGCCGGTTCTACAGGTTTATCCTTTGCTCGTTCAAATAGGCTTCGCAACTGCTCTGTTCTTTTCCAGCGGCCATCGTACGCTCTTCAAATGGATTTGGCCATTGCTTCTTGCAGCTTTGCTTAAGGTCGGAATTCATGTGCTTATTGTCTCCCAGGCAAGGTATTTTCTGGTGGTTGTCGCTGTTGAGCTTCTAACTGTGGCAGTCGTCTCGGAAGTCTGCTTCAAACTCGAAGCGCGGCGCAAACTGGTTTATTCGTTTATCCTGGGAGTGTTGAGCGTTGTCGTCCTCGCTCTAGTCGCAGTAGCAGCAAATTCCTATGTGTGGGCGCATCTGGAATCTGCTCCGGTCAACTTCAGCCTGCCCTCCAGCCTCGAGCAGCGAACAAATCGAAATTGCAAGCATTATGATGAGATTCCCTGTCTCGTGCGAACTATGCGCATTGCGGCCGAACACGGCACAGGTTCGCTTGTCAAGCGAACCTGTGCATGCTAGAATTCAGAAACTGAATGCTCAAATCGTATGAATACTAATCCTTCCTTGGTTCAAGCCGATGCGCCTCCTGAGAGCGATCACATCTTTATCCAGCCAGCCTCAGGCTGGGTTGCGCTTGATCTCAGGGATTTATGGCGCTATCGGGAACTGCTGCTTTTCTTTACCTGGCGGGACATCAAGGTTAGATATAAGCAAACAGCCTTGGGCGCTGCCTGGGCGATACTTCAACCGCTCCTTACGATGGTGATCTTTAGCGTCATTTTTGGCCAGGTTGCAAAGCTGCCGTCTGATGGCATTCCATACCCGGTTTTCACTTTTACGGCTCTTCTGCCTTGGCAGCTATTTGCTTTCGCCCTGGCAAATTCGAGCAACAGTCTGGTGCTTAATCAAAACCTCGTGAGCAAAGTCTATTTTCCGCGTTTGGTCATACCCATCGCGGCGTTGTTGCCGGGGCTCGTGGACTTCGGCATTTCCTTCGTAGTGCTTATCGCCATGATGGCGTATTATCACATTGCGTTGAGCATCCGGATCGTAGTATTGCCTTTGTTGCTGCTCCTTGCTCTGGCAACTGCCACGGGGATCGGTCTGTGGCTCTCGGCCTTGAATGTAAAGTATCGGGATGTTCGATATGCAGTCCCTTTCTTGACCACATTCTGGCAATACGCGACCCCAATTGCCTACTCCAGTACCCTGATCCCCGAACGTTGGCGCCTACTTTATGGCTTAAATCCGATGACCGGTGTGGTCGAAGGTTTTCGATGGGCGCTGTTAGGAAAGGGTGAAGGCACAGGCCTGATGATCTGGCTTTCGGCCCTCATGGTCGTGGTTATGTTGGTGGGCGGACTTTATTATTTCCGTCGCATGGAAGATAGCTTCGCGGACATTATCTGATGAGTGAAATTGTCATCCGCACGGATTGTGTTGGGAAGCGTTATAACATCGGCGGCCCGCAGGTTTCCTATAAAACACTGCGGGAGAGCCTTGCAGCTGCAGGCGGTGCTTCCATTCGCTGGCTGCAGGGGAAACGCCAGTCTGCCCCAAGTAGCATCTGGGCTCTCGAAGATGTTTCGTTTGAAGTGAAACGCGGAGAGACAGTAGGGATCATCGGGCGTAATGGTGCGGGAAAGAGCACACTGTTGAAGATCCTCTCGCGAATCACCAAACCTACCCGGGGAACCGTTGATTTGTTTGGTCGCGTGGGCTCCCTGCTTGAGGTTGGCACTGGGTTTCACCCTGAATTGACTGGTCGTGAGAACGTGTATCTTAACGGTGCTATTCTCGGTATGAGCCGGAAGGAGATCGAGAGCAAATTCGACGAGATCGTGGAATTTGCCGAGGTAAGGAAATTCCTCGATACGCCCGTGAAGTTCTATTCCAGTGGCATGTATGTGCGGCTGGCGTTCGCGATTGCAGCTCACCTGGAACCCGAAATACTCATTGTGGACGAAGTACTGGCTGTAGGGGATGCTGCCTTTCAGAGAAAGTGTCTCGGAAAAATGGGGGATGTGTCGAAGCACGGTCGTACAGTTCTTTTCGTAAGCCACAACGTCTCAGCTATTAATCGGCTGTGTTCTCGCACGGTTCTGCTTGATGCAGGTCATCTCGTATTGGATGGTCCGACGGCCGAGGTAACTACCGCCTACTTGATGGGGGAGGGCAATTCCACAGCAAGCCGATCCTGGGACATTGGAAATGCCCCAGGAACGCAGGAAGTTCGATTGCTTGGCGTTCGCCTTCTAAAAGACGATGGAAATTCAGCTGCGATAGCTAGCGTGCAGGATGCTGTTACGGTCAGGATCGATTACCTGGTTGGGAAGCCGAACACGAAATTCCGCTGTGCTGTGATGCTCCGGACCCAGGGCGTAGTTGCTTTCAGCGCGCTCGAACCCGTCGAGACATACTAAGGAGAATCCGGGGCACTATTATTCGGCGGTCGTCATTCCTCCTCATCTCCTGAGCGAAGGCGAATATGTCGTAGGAGTCTCCATTTTCGCGTCCGCGACATCCCGGCAGCGCTTTGTGCAGGTGAATGATGCGGTTGTTTGCCAGGTCTACGATCCCATGGATGAGAACTCTGCGAGGGGCGACTATGCCCAGGAAATAGCTGGTGTCGTGCGACCGTTACTCAATTGGGAATCCGGCAGATCGGAATAGAGGCTGGGATTCTGACAGCCTAGTCCTCTGGGTTTCGACGCCAGATGCATAGCTGCAGCAACCAAATCCGGGCCCTGGTTCCAAGCGATGTCACGGTAATGTAGAGCCGACTGTCCGCTGGTGGCAAGATTTAGCCACACACAATCAAGTCATCTAGCTCCACTATGAATCTGATCTTGTTTACGACCTCGTACCCCTATATAAACGGTGGGGAACAAAACTTCATCGAGATGGAGGCTGCGCATCTTCTCAATGCCTTCGAGCGTGTGATCATTGTCCCGGAGAAACGCGCCGGGGCTCGCGCCAAGTACCCCTCCGGGTTTGAACTGGATGATAGCTATTCCAATTTGCTGAATTCGCAGGCGCGCCTAAGCCGGTTCTTTGCGGGCCTGCTTTCGGGACTTGTCTATCAAGAGATCATTGGCAATCCCTGGTTGCTGATGAAGCCACAGTTTCTGAAACGCCTCATATTCGCGGCAGGTCACGCCGAACTCACCTCCCGCTGGTTGGTACGTTGGATGCGCGAGCGAGATATGAAGCCGCAGGATTACCTATTGTATACTTACTGGTTCACTGAAGTTACGTTGGGGCTAGGGCTTGCAAAGCAGAGCCTCCCGGATTTGAGATTGGTCAGCCGCGCTCATCGGTACGACCTCTATGAAGAGGTGAATATGCCGCCCTATTGGCCTTGCCGTGAGCGCTCGCTTAGCACCGTTGACGCCGTCTTCCCGGTTTCGGATAATGGGGCAGCGTATCTGCGGCGCAAGTATCCGGGATTTGAGTCGAAGATCAAAGTATCCCGTTTGGGTATCCACTCTCCCGGATTTATGACGAAGCCGTCCTCAGACGATGTGTATCGTATTGTCTCCTGCTCAAAACTCGTGCCAGTGAAGAGAGTAGGTCTCTTGATGCAAGGTATTGCAGTAGCCGCAGTCCGGCGGCCTTCACAGAAGTTCAATTGGTGCCATATCGGGGTGGGTCCGTTGTGGCAAGAGTTGGAAGAGGCGCTCGCGTCTCTTCCCGGCAATGTCACTGCGTGTTTTGCCGGCTATCAGGGGCAGGCAGATGTTTTTGAGTACTACCGGCAACACTCCATCGATGTATTTATTAATACCAGTGCTTCGGAAGGTACCCCGGTGACTATCATGGAAGCTATCAGTTGTGGGATTCCTGTAATCGCCACGGCTGTGGGCGGGAGTGTGGAGATTGTCTCTGAGCAAAATGGTCGCCTGCTAATTCCTGACCCCACTCCAGAGCAAATTGCGGAGGCGCTGCTATTTATCTGGGACCAACCCAGCGATAAGCGGACGGGCAGCTTGCAAATCTGGGAGCAGTATTATGACGCGAAGCACAACTACGACAATTTTGTGCAACGCTTGCTCGAGATCAGAGCCTGAGATTTGCCATCCATGCGCATTGCTTACGTAGCCCTACAGGTTGAGCCAAAAAACATTCGGGGTGGTGTCGGAGAAAAGATCAGCTCCCAAATGGGGTGCTGGCTGGATATGGGCCATTCGGCGCGTCTCTTTGCGTTGGTGCCGGGCTATCATGCGGCAGATATTTACACCTATGGGCCTCGATCTTCGCTGCCGTTTTTACGCGAGATCACCCGTGCTTCTTCTCGCTCCGCATCGCTCGGTCGCCTCATTCTGGATGTGAGAAAATATAAGCCCGATATTATCTACCTGCGCTGCGGGGCCTACGTCTTCCCGCTGCATTCCCTTTTTTCCGTTGCCCCCGTTGTCATGGAACTAAACTCAAATGACGTTGCGCAACGATCTTTGCGGGGCCCCTACACATACTGGTCGAATGTACTGACACGAAGTCTAATGCTGCGCCGCGTGTCTGGGCTCGTTGCCGTCACGCGTGAGATCGCCGATTTACCGGCCAACAGCAGGTTCAGAAAGCCCTTTCGCGTCATCGGTAACGGTATTGATCTTCGTCGCTATGATCCGCTCCCGCCCACCCGAAATATCTCGCCGGTTATTACGATGGTCGGCTCATCTGGAATGGTCTGGCACGGCGTGGATAAATTGATCCGTCTGGCCGAGATGTGCAGCGACCTGAAGATCAATATCGTCGGCTATGAGCCGGCCGATTTTGCGCATGCTTTGCCTGCCAATGTAACGCTCCATGGCTTTCTTGATCGACCTGCCATAAAGAGCATTCTTATGAAATCGGATGTGGCGTGTGGCTCCCTGGCGCTTCACCGCAACGAGATGCAGGAGGGATCGACGCTTAAAGTTCGAGAAGCCCTTGCCTATGGTCTCCCGCTGATTCTGGGATACCGCGACATTGATCTCGTGAACGTCCAGAACGACTGTATTTTGGAATTGCCAAATACGGAAGAGAATGTGGCTTCGCACGCGTCTCAGATCCGCTCGTTTGCGTATAGCATGATGGGGAGGCGCCTGCCTCGAGAAGCGGTGAGCGGTCTCATAGACCAACCGTCTAAAGAGCGGGCCAGGCTTACATTTTTTGAGGAAGTAATACAGATTGGCAAACATGCCTCTGCCTGATAATCCTACGAGACCACAAATTGCATTCTTCCTGCCACATCTGGGAGGAGGGGGGACCGAACGGATGGTGACCGCATTGGCAAATGGAATGTCCATCCGCGGTTACCGCGTGGATATGATCCTCATCCGGGCCACGGGCGTATATCTTCAAACTCTGCACGAGAATATTCATGTTGTAGATCTTAGAGCAAATAACAGCTATGCTAGTCTGCCCGGACTGATCGCCTATCTACGTCAACGACGGCCCAGGGTCTTGGTCTCCGCCCTTAATGTTACAAATTCGATCGCTGTGATAGCCCGCTGGCTATCAGCTTCTGACTGTCTTGTCGCTATTCGCATAGAGAATACAATATCCATGCAGCGTCGAATTCCGTGGCGGAAGGCTCTGGAGAAGGTCCTTCTCAAATTGATTTATCCACACGCCGACAGGATCATTGCCGTCTCGCGGGCCGTTGCCGCGGACGCTTCGAAGTTCGTGGGACTGTCGCCATCGCGAATTGAGGTCGTCTATAATCCAGTAATCACGCCTTCGCTCTTCAACAGCGAATCTCAGGTTCCACTGCATCCCTGGTTCGCCGAAGGTTGCCCCCCGGTGATCCTTGGAGCAGGACGCTTGACGCCGCAAAAGGATTTTGTGACACTTCTGAAAGCGTTTGCCATAATTCGGCAGGAGAGGCCGGCCCGTCTGATAATACTTGGTGACGGACTTGAGCGAAATAGGCTGCTTGGCATGGCGCGGGAAATGAGAATTGAGAACGATGTGGATATGCCTGGGTTTGTCGCGGACTCTTTTTCCCTCATGAAAAGCTGCGCCGTGTTCGTACTCTCATCCGTTTACGAAGGCCTGCCCACGGTCCTGATCGAGGCGCTTGCCAGCGGCTGTCCGGTGATCAGCACAGATTGCCCAGGCGGGTCCAGGGAAATCCTGGCGGATGGCGCTTTTGGCGAGCTCGTTCCAGTCCGCGATCCTACCGCGATGGCAGCGGCAATAGGCCGTATCCTTGCAGGCGACCGAAAATATGTCAATGCTGCCTGGCTGGATCAATTCAGGATCGAGCCGGTACTTGATCAGAATCTTGATATCCTTGGCTTGCGTCAAGACTCGAATTGACTTGTTCTTTCAGCCTTCCCCGGTTGTTTTTTGGTATTATTCCGCGCATCGTGCGTCGTGCAACAGGCTGTCCATGGCCCCTCCAGGCGCGACCCGAGAGGACCGTCCTTGTTATACCCAATGGAATTTGCATGCCTTCCCCTCGCGGAGCGATCTTTGCGCTTCATCGCTTACTCCGCTGATATTCACGAGGTCGGCGATGCCTGATTTTCTTCGGTCTGGCACCCGGCCCCGGATTCTCTTCCTTGGCGCACAAATGGCTACTGGGGGATCCCAGCGGGTGCTCTTGCTGCAAGCAGACTGGTTCTTTAAGCAGGGTTATTCGGTGGCGGTTGCTTTTCTTTACGATAAGGAGCATTTACTTCCTGCTTGGTGCCAGACTTATGATTTCCCGATCTATGACCTCGGTTTCGGAGCGCCAACGGACAATCTGCTTGCGCAGGCAAGATATTTCATTAGGGGCATCTTTCGTCTGTTCCGTCTGCTGAAGCAGGCACCGTGTACGGCTATCGTGGCATTTGCTCATCATGCCAATCTTATCGGGTTGCCCCTCGCGTGGCTGGCTGGGGTTCCGAACCGGATCGCCTCCCATCGCGGGAAGATCGAAGGGCTCTCTCCGGTCATCGAACGATTGCATGCAATCATGATAAATTCCCCAATTACCAGCTGCCTCGTGGTGGTGGCCGAGCGGGTACGGGAGGACGCCATATCTGAAGGTGTGAACCCGGCGCGGATCGTGACTATCGCGAATGGCGTAGTTCTTCCCAAGGTGGATGCCGATGACATCGTACGGGTTAAGGAGGAGTTGGGCCTTAATGGAGAGGATCTCATACTCTTAAGCGTTGGCAGATTGCGTTATCAGAAAGCACATTCGGTCCTATTGAAAGCCTTTCCCGCCGTGTTGGCCGAGTTTCCCCACATCCAGATGTTGATTGCGGGCGACGGACTCCTTCGACTGTTCGGTCAGGGCGAACTGGAATCCTACGGCATCGAAGACTGCCGCGTGACGCAGATCGGCGAGACATATTATCTGACATTTACCGCAGTGTCTCGAGACACGGAGTGTGCGTTGGCTTGCGCAGCACACGGACTGGCGCGAAATTCGCCACCACGGCATGATCCTCCCGCCTCACAACAAAGACTGCGCTATTTTTCGGCGAGCAAATTGGCGGCAAATACTACGCCCTCCATCGGCCCAGCAGCCCGTGTCATCGGTGGAAACTACATCTGGATCGCCGAATCGCCGGACTTGATCCACTGGGGCAATCACCGTTGTCTGGCGCACAGTCGGCCGGGCATGTGGGACAGCGCCCGCGTCGGCGCGGGGGCTGCCCCGATTCGCACTCCCGAGGGCTGGCTGGAAATCTACCATGGGGCCGACGCCAAAAACCGCTACTGCCTCGGCGCATTGTTGCTGGATCTGGAAGCTCCCTGGAAAGTCGTCGCCCGTTCGCGAGAGCCCATCATGGAACCGATCGCCGATTACGAGCGAACTGGCTTCTTCGGCAATGTCGTCTTCACCAACGGCCACGTCGTCGACGGCGACACATTGACGATCTACTACGGCGCCTCCGACAGCGTGATCTGCGGCGCACAGTTTTTCGATCGACGAGATTCTCGAAAGCTCTCCGTTGAACCGTTGCCATGAAAAAACTCCTGCACGAATACCGGCATTTCCTTTCCTATCCGCGCGACATGCGGATCTTGCTGCTGACGAATCTGATCTACGCCTTCGTGCTGCCCGTGATCGAATGTTCGTGGGCGCCTACGTCATGCGAAATTCGCAGGACGTAAAAATGGTCGTCATCTACCAGTTGGCGGTCTACACGGGCATCCCATTCACATTCCTGATCAACGGCTTTCTGCTGCAACACATCAACATCAAGCGACTCTATTCCGCCGGCATGTTGCTGAGCGGCATTTCGATGGCGGTGATGATGTCGTTGGGCAAGCTGGGCATGACTCGGCGTGGGCGTGGCCGGGCTGATGATGGGCATGTCGTTCGGCCTGTTTTGGGCCAATCGCGACTTCCTGGCCCTCTCCACGACGAACGACTCCAACCGCAACTATTATTACGGGCTCGAAACCTTTTTCTACACCAATACTTATGTCATCGTGCCGATCGTGATCGGCTGGTTCATCGAAGGAACGGGCGGGCAGGGCTGGTTCGGCGGCGACCGCAACACGGCCTATCAAATCGTCACGGCGGTGCGTTTTTCTGCTCACGATCTGCTCGTCGATCGTGGTGCATCGGGGGCAATTCGAGAACCCGCCCGAATCGGCTTTATCTTTTTTCGCTTCCACTGGCTTTGGAATCGAATGCAACTACTCGCCATTTTGAAGGGCCTGGCGCAGGGTTACATTGTCACGGCTCCCGCGATGCTGGTGATGCGGCTGGTCGGACAGGAGGCGCGCTCGGCACGATCCAAGCCGTCGGCGGCATCCTGTCTGCGTTCCTGCTGTACTTCATCGGCCGCACCACCAAGCCGAAGCACCGCATCATGATCTTCACGATTGGTCTGACGCTGTTCGCTCTGGGCGGATTGGCCAACGCGGTGCTTTTCAATGCGACCGGCGTGCTTCTCTTCATGGTCTGCCTGCTTCTTGGCCGGCCGCTGCACGATATCGCCTATTTCCCATCCAAATGCAAGTCATCGACACGGTCTCCGCGATCGAGCACCGCAACAAGTTCACCTACATTTTCAATCAGGAATTTGGATTTTACATCGGCCGTTTCGCCGGCTGCGTCCTGTTTATTGCTGTTAGCGAACAACGTTTCGGACACATTCGCCCTGCGATATGCCCTGTTGATCATCGGCGTAGTGCAAATGCTATCCGTGCCAATGGCACAGCGTGTACTCCGCGGCTGCAACGAAACGGGGCAAACGAGCGTCAACAAGCAGGTCGTTGTGCCTGTCTCAGTCGTGGCATAGTATGTTCGGATGCTGCCTCACGATCTCGCATCGGCTAGAGCGGTTTCATTTTAGGTGTGGCGGTATCCGCAGTGTTGAAAATAGTTTCGGCACTCGGATTCCGTGAACTGGTCGAGGATGCTGCCGCAGAGATTCCAGAGCTTGTCGACGGTCCGTTCGGCTCCGTCGCGGAGCAACTTCTTGAACTTGGAAAACGCCAACTCGATCGGGTTCAGGTCCGGCGAGTACGGGGGCAGATAGCGCAACTCGGCGCCGACCGCTTCGATGGCTTGGCGAATTCCAGCGACCTTGTGGCTGGAGAGATTGTCCATCACCACGATGTCGCCAGGTTTCAAGACCGGCGCCAGATGTTGCTCGACCCAGGCTCGGAACAGCTCGCCGTTGATGCTCCCTTCCACCGTGAGCGGAGCGATGAACCCCTCGGCCCGCAAGGCGCCCAGAAAAGTCGTCGTCTGCCAACGTCCGCAAGGAGTTTTTTCCACCAAACGCGTGCCGAGTTCCGAGCGGCCGTAGCGTCCGCGTCATGTTGGTTTTGGCCCACGTTTCGTCGATGAAAACGACTTTGGCGGGATCGATCAGCTCCTGCGAATCGCGCCACGCCGCACGCTGCTCGACCACATCGGGCCGATCCTGCTCGCTGGCAATCAGCGTCTTTTTTTTCGCGACTGCTCGAGCGCCCGACAGGCGGCGCAGATCGTTCCCAGGCAAACCTCTTCGCCGCGCTCCTGCTTCAATTCGGCTTGCAGTTCACGCAGATAAATGTCGGGCCGAGCGGCGATCTTCGCGACCAGCCAGTCTGCCCAGGCATGCCACTTGGGCTGACGCGGAGCCGCCTTCTTCGGCGCGACTTGGCCGGTCTCGCGACGTTGCTGTTGGATGCGCCGCAACCAAGATTCCGAAACATTGAAACGCAGCGCGATCGCGCGCCGCTCTTCGTTCGTATCGCATGCGGCAAGCACCTCGCCGCGAAACTCCGCGTCGTACGGTTTCATCAGGATCACCTCCTTGAGATGAACCCAACTTACCGAGTCCGCCTAGTGCGAGTCGCACGGACGTGTAGCGTCTACCTTGTCGTGTTTTCCAGACAAAAGCGACGTAAATTCCGCTACAGTTACGTGAAACGCGCTCTAGATCGCGCTAGACCTCCTGTGAAACCGCTCTAAGTCCAGCGTTCAGCGATAGTTACATAAAGCGCACCCGGCAGGACTCGAACCTGCAACCCCTGGTTCCGAAGTCGCGCGGCGGCAATCAGCTGAAAAGCTCGAAACCCCTATGAATTCGTGACTCTATCAGATTCTTACGAGTTTCGCAAACTGTCGTAATGCATTGCGTAGTTTCGCAGAGAATCGCCGTACTACGAATGATGTGCCGTACGAATTCCGTAGTCTTTTCACCCAAGCCGACGAGAGATCAGTGACCAAGAAAATCGAATAATTGACGAGTGATACGTGCGATGCAGATGACTCTACGAGTAGCTAACCGTGTTACTGAGCTTCGCTCAAGCTCGGGATGTGAATCAAACACCTACCATTTCGAACCACTAACTTTCGGCTTCGGAATCGTGTCCAAATTGAGGCCGGACGGCCCACATTCCTGGCGTATTGCGACAATATTTTCGATTCGGCCCCAACAACGCTTCTAACTGAGTGTTTGTTGAACCGGGTTACACGCGGGGAACACGAGACACTTCAGGGTCGAAGATCCGAGCCATGCGAGCTACGGCGGGTTTCAATCCACCGATTTTATTGATCCTTTTGGCTGGCTCGACTTCCAAATGTCGACCGGAACGTCGTTATGAAGAGGTTGCCCTGGATTGCTCCTCCCCCGAGCGACATATCTCTCTAACACGTCCGAAAGTCGCCGCACGATTTCCGGGTGATCCCTTTCCAGATTGTGATGTTCGCCGATGTCGGCGACAATCGTAGAGTTGAACTGCGGGCGATCCCTCTCGGTGTAACTCTTCCTCGGTAGGGCCATTCCAGCCACCGCTACCCGCGCACAAATCAAGCTTCCAATTGCCGTCGCGGATAGCGAAATAACCTCGCGTCGAATGGTGAACAACTGCTTCATGAATGGACGGTCGTGCAGTTCCGAGCATCGCAGGTAGCAAGCTGACCGAATCTTCCCCGGCATTATCGGGGAGATGTACCTGAAGTATATCCGCACACGTCGCCATGAAGTCGCCCAGGCAAGCGAGTTGGCCGCCTTGCCGCCCTGCATGCACGTCGCGGGCCAGCGCACGATAAAAGGCACGCGGTGCCCCCCGTCCCAAATATCGAATTTGAATCCGCGCAGCGCTCCACTCGGAAAATGCCCGGCAGCTTCGAGCGCCGCCACGTCGATATACGGCGGCCAGCCATTATCGCTCGTGAATATGACCAACGTATTTTCGGCTAGGCCCGCCTTTTTCAGGCGGCCAGCACTTTGCCGACGGCCCAGTCGGTTTCCATAACGAAATCGCCATAATCTCCGAGCCCGCTCTTGCCCTGCCACTGCCGGGTGGGAACCAGCGGAGTGTGGGGCGACGTCAGAGCCAGGTACAAAAAGAATGGCTGCCGCTCATTCGAATGGGCCTCAATATAATCGACCGCCCTCCGCGTAAGATTCGGGACAAGGTCGACCCAATCGAAATCCTTCGTAGCAGGTCCACTCGCGCCCCAGGCCTTTGTGTTCCATTCTTTCGTGACAGTCGGCTCGGAGACGAAATGGTCGTTCTCAATGTACGCGAATGGCGGCAAGTCCGCCGAGGCGCTAATTCCATAGAAATAGTCGAATCCGTGGTTGAGCGGCCCATCGGAAATAAGGTCGCGATATCGATTTGCTCCGGTCGTCAGCCCAAGATGCCACTTGCCGATTGCGGCGGTCGCGTATCCATGTTCCTTGAGCAACTCGGCAACGGTCAACCGGCCGGGCGCAATTAGAGGGGGCGCATCGCCGGGAGACGCCGATTCCTGCAATTGAGATCGCCAAGCATATCGGCCGGTGAGAATACTGTAGCGCGACGGCGAGCACACGGAGGCCGAGGCGTGGCAATCGGTAAACGTCATCCCCTCGCGAGCCAGGCCGTCGATGTGCGGCGTGGCAATCTTGCCGCGATCCGGGTTCAGGCAGTGGACATCGCCGTATCCGAGATCGTCGCAGAGAATGTAGACGATATTTGGCTGCGCGAGCGGCAGCTCCGCTCCGCTCGAAAAACAAGCCGGCGAAAGCGTCAAAACTGCCAGGACCAACAGCGAGCGGTTCAATTGTCGTGTTGCCATTTCCGACCGCGAGCAGTATCATCCGGGTCGGCCCGATAGCTGCTCAAGCGGACCTTCATAGATAGCAAGTCGCAAGTCGCACTGCGGCATGTCGAAATACCCGTTCGGCACGTAGTACATCAACCACAGACCTGGCGCAGCTTCGACCACCTCGGCATCGTGACCTTCGACGAGCGGGAAGGCTGCCATCTTCCAATGGAACCCGTCGTTTGAAAACGCCAATCCCGTCCGGCTTGGCTTTCCTCGAACGACTGCCTCACCGAAGAACATTGCCCATTTGTCGTCGGCTCGAAGCACGTGGCTGTATTTCCCTGGCCAGGCTTGGCCCGCGATTGTCAGTCTTTGGGCATGAGCGAAATCGAAGTCGGTTTCGTTCTTCGAGGTGGCAACAAACAGCCCCGACGGAGCCGGGGGTCCCTTCATAACTTCGTCCCACGGCACTTGTCACGGTCCCAATAGTAAAGCCGGTATTCGTGCGCCTCAGGGTCGTGAACAACGTGGACGTCTTCGACGCCGCCGAGTTGACTGATCGGACCATGTTCGACGAAATGTGTGCCGTCGTCCGATTCGGCGTAGCCCCAATCACACTTGTCGCCCTTGCTCCCTCCGTACCAAAGCTTGAAATTGCCATCTTCGTGAATCATAAACGGGTCCCAGGTGCCGTGCATGTCCCATTCTCCCGGCGCACCTTTTTGATCACCGGGTTCGCCGGATCTTTGGCCCAGTGGACGCCGTCGAGCGAAACGGCATGTCCGATTTGGAGCGTATCGTACTCTTCCTTTTTGCCTTTGTCCGAGAAATCGCCCCACGCTTCGTAGTACAGATGGTACACGCCATCGACTTTGCTGACGCACGCCGACCCAATCGCCCCGGCATCCCAATCGCCCCGCGAACTGATACCCGGCGCAATAACCGGATTCAAGACATAAGGCTGGAACCGATCTTTGCCCGCCAGTGCGCAACTTCGTCTCGTCGAGCGACACGGGTTTTACCCGATCGAGCAGTTGCGCCACGGTTTCTTCGCCATGGCAACTTCGGCAGGCACACTGAGACGCCGAAAGCTGGCACAACAAAGCCAACAGAATAAGGTAAGTGCCACGGCTCATAGTCAACCCCGTATCGTAATTGCCGACGCTGGCAGAACAATCGCGCAGGCCGCCAGACAAACAGTAAATACGTCCACCGGTTCCGGAACTGCAAACACTTGCTGCCGCCCCGGAAGCCCCGAAGCGGGATTTCCAAAACGGAATAGTCGTTGGCATCGACGACGAAGTTGCCGTCGCCGTCGGCCGAGATCGCTTCGAGATCCCAATGAGTTCCGCCATACCGTGTAGTCGGCGGCGTCGACGAAACCGTCGTGATTGTAGTCGCCCGGAACCGCAACAAACGGCGTGATTTGGGTATACATGA
>CAWDUZ010000018.1:0-14492 GCA_963805515.1 uncultured Chloroflexia bacterium
ACATGCTCTCTCCTTACGTCAATGGATCAAAAGGAAATTGTAGATTGGTAGATTAGTAAATTGGTAGGTCAATAAGTATTTGCGTAATCGGATACAACTTGTATAAATTTGACCGAGTGTATGACGGGAGGGCGTGGGTGTCAAGCGCGAGAGGGGGAGACCTAACCCCCCCGGCCAGCCTGCGCCCCGCGGGGCGGGATTTCCGCTTCGCTACAACTTCGCTGGGCACGCTTCGCGGCCTTCCCGAAACGGGAAGGGGGTGCCTCCATGTGCGGGAGGAGTGGGATTAGAGGTGCATTCGGCTTTGATGGTATCCGCCAGCGCGGCCGGGTCAGGGTCGCCTGCGGGGATGATAGGCGGCGACTCTCCCGCTTTAATTTGCTATAATTTGCACTTCGGGTACGAAGGGAGCTGCAAATGCAAAGTACCTTTGAAGCCTACATCGCGAAAATCGAACAGGACTATCGGGGGCGGTAAAGCCACAGAATATACCTATCGCTCATCCGTGGAACAACTAATCGAAGCTGGGGCGTGGTATCGATGCTTCCAGCGATCCCAAGCATATCGCTTGCGGGGCTCCTGATTTTATTGTTGAAAAGAGGCGAGTGCCGCTTGGCTACGTAGAGACAAAGGACATGGGGGGATTGCTCGATAAGGTCGAAAAGTCGGATCAGATGAAGCGCTATTTGAAGGCGTTGCACAACTTGATTTTGACCGACTACATTGAATTCCGCTGGTACGAGAATGGGGTAAGGAAGGTCAAAGCCAGCATCGCTGAGGTTGGAAAGAACAAGAAGCTAACTCGAAATCCACAAGGCATCGAAGCCGTGGAGCAGATGTTTCAGGGCTTCTTTCTCACGGAAGCACCGAGCGTAGAAAATGCAAAAGAGCTTGCATCAAGATTAGCCAACGTTACGCATTTCATCCGTGACCAGATCATCGCTGCATTGGGGGTCGGGCGAAGAATCTAATTCAGAAAGCGTTGGAGGAAAGGCTCCAGGCTTTTCGTAATTTGCTTCTGCCTGGGCTCAAACCGGAAGAATTCGCGAGATTTGTACGCGGAGGCGATGACCTACGGCTTATTTGCCGCGAAGTTGAGCGCGCCGGAAAACGAAAAATTCACATTGCTTGGCGCATATCAATTCTTGTTTCGGCAACAAGTTTCTGCGCCGCCTGTTCTCGGATGTTAGCGAAGAATTGGATGAAATTGAAATCATCCGCCCCTATTTACATGACATCGTTTCGCTGCTGAACCGTGCCGACTTCCATAAGATCCTTGCCGAATTCGGCAAGCGAACGTGTACCGAAGATCCGGTCGTCCATTTCTACGAGACCTTCCTGGCGGTGTATGACCCCAAATTGCGCAAGACCCGCGGGGTGTACTACACGCCTGAACCCGTGGTGCAGTTCATTGTCCATTCCGGTGCACGAATTGCTCAAAACGCATTTCGGAAAGGCGTGGGGACTGGCGGACAAGGACGTAAAGGTGCTTGACCCCGCGGAGGGAACTGGAACGTTCTTGTACTATGTGATCCAGCAGATATACGACGAAGTGGTAAGAACCCATAAACAGGAAGGTCAATGGCAATCGAAAAGCAAGGAATTGTTGGGACGTCTTTTTGGCTTTGAACTATTGATTGCGCCTTACGTAGTCTCACACCTGAAGCTAGAATTGTTGTTCGAAGACATTGGGAGCGCCACTGACCGGAAGAGAAGAACGCCTGCGAGTATTTCTCACGAACACGCTTGATGAAGGCGTGACCCGCGCCGAACAAACTGGCAGGCCTAGGGCTTTATATTGCCGAGGAGGCTGAAATGCAGCCTACGTAAAGAAACAGCAAGACATTATGGTGGTATTGGGCAATCCACCGTACTCAGTTAACTCGTCGAATGCCGCCGTTGATGCGGAAGGTAGGCCTAACTTCATAGGCAAACTCATTCACGAATATTACTCTGTGGACGGCGCACCGCTAGGTGAACGTAACCCAAAGTCACTTCAGGATGACTACGTTAAGTTCATCCGTTTTGGCGAGTGGCGCATCAGCCGTACAGGCCACGGCGTCCTGGCTTTCATCACGAATCACGGATATCTCGATAACCCAACCTTTAGAGGCATGCGACAGCATCTCATGCAAACTTTTGATGAAATCTACGTGTTGGACCTACATGGGAATTCAAATAAACACGAAGTTGCGCCGAATGGGGAAAAGGACGAGAATGTTTTTGATATACAGCAAGGAGTTTCGATCTTAATAGCAATCAAAAGCCCATCATCAAGAAAGGGAAGTCTATCACTCAGAGTTGTGGGGAACACGGATTAGTAAATATGAATACCTGCATGGTAACAACATTGCTACCATAGACTGGATAGAAATCCACCCTAGCTCTCCTTACTATTTCTTCATTGAAACAAGCGATCAACTGCGACCAGAATACGACAAAGGCTGGCCGATCCCAGGTCTTCCCCATCAATTCCAGCTGCATGAATACGGCGCGGGATGCGTTGGTGGTAGACGTGCACAAAGATGATCTCATGCGCCGAATAAAGACCATACGCGAAGGGGTAATAGAAACGAATCAGCTAGCTGCAATGTTCGGATTGCGGGATACCGGATGGTGGAATTTTCAGAAGGCTAGAAACGACTTGCAACAGACCAAGGATTGGCAAGCAAAAATCATACCCTGCCTCTATCGTCCGTTTGATGAAAGATGGCTCTTCCATCATCCCAGCTTTATTGATAGGCCGCGAGACTGAAGCAAATGCCCACTTGCTTCTTCCGAATTTATCCCTGGTGACAACTCGGCAGACTGAAGAGCGGAGTTGCCGCTTTGGCAACCAACTTAATTTGCGGCGAGCATAAAATTGTCGCCGTCTACGCACCGGAGTTTCTTCTTTCCGCTTTATCTGTACACCACGCCAGAAGAGACCGCGGGCACATTATTCGCACAGAGCGAGACCCACGCTCAGCCGAACCTCGCCCCTCGATTCATAACCACCTTCGCGGGAAAGGCGTTGGTTTGCAATTTACTGAAGATGGCTCTGGCGACCCCAAAAAGACCTTCGGGCCAGTATGACATTCTCCTCGCATGGACGCCTACGCCTGTGTTCGATCGCCAACCTGACCGTCAACGGTATAAAGCTGCCCATTCTGTAAGATTGATTTTCCGCGCCTGCCACTGACAAGTGACAAGAAACTATTCGGCGCGCCGGGTCGCCGAAGGCAAGGCGCTTGTTGATCTGCACTTGCTTCACTCGCCCGAGGTGGATGACTTCATCACATCATATCCAGTTAAAGGCTGACAACCAGGTGGAGAACGGCGCAGTTTGCCAAGCGTAAAGAGCGTCTGGATCAAACAGCGAGCGAGTACTTCGGCGATGTCCCTGCGTCTGCAATGGGAATTGAAAAGTCGGCGGCTACGAGGTCTGCGAAAGAAACGGCGTAAAAGACCGTAAAGGTGCGGCGTGCTGTCAAGTCGATGACAGAACCCATTATCAGCGCGTGGCGGTCGGATTGTAGGGAAACCATGCGCTTGATGGAAGGAAGATCGATAAGGCGATACCGAAGCCGGCCTGATAGAGTAAATTCGCGCTCATGGGTCTATGGCAAATATCCCAGCTTTAAGATCAGGCGCTGGCGCTTGCGGCCCTCCAGGTCTCGAAGCAAGCGCTCGGCAAGGCGCTTTGATATTTGCTCTTGTCGGTCCAGTTCGTGAAATCGCCGATGTGGCGCTGCAATCTGATCGCTTCGGCCCAGTCGTCTTTTGCCTGTGAGGGCGGCATCGTCCAGCCGGATGGGGAAGAGCTTCAAACTTCCCTGTTCTTTCTCTTCTGAAAATGCCTTTTCAACTTCGTGGCCCACCCACTCGCTTTTGACCGAGTTTTCTGACAAGATGACCAGGAGCTTGTCTCGCAAGCGGACTTGCTCGCCGATGGTCGCTCGCAACCGATCCCCGGTTTTCAGATCTTCAGGGGCGAACCAGCAGCGCACGCCGTTGTCTTGCAGATCGTCGTGCAGGCACCGGGCAAATGCTTCGTCCTGGTTGTTATAGCTGATGAAACACGAGTAGTATTGGATCGGGCTGCCAAGGTACTTTTCGGCAGAGTCTGATAGGCTATAGCGGTTACCTGTTCCGGGTCGAGACCTAGAGCAGCGCAGCCTTGCATATTCAATGTCCGGATCGCTCAAGCCGCAACCACGCAGGAACTTTAGGGGGATCTTGCCTTTGGAGAGTTGAATTGTATCGGTGCCAAGAGTGGAAGGCGCATAGTGTGGAGAGCTTCTTCAAGGCCAATCGTCTCGCTAAGATCGACGTTCGCAAACAAAGTTCGGCCAAAGCGGGCATTAGTGAAAACGGCTCGAACCAGATTGGCTCTACTGAATCGGCTCCGGTAAATTTGGCTCCCGTTGAGATCGGCTCCGCTGAGGATCGGTTCCTCTCAGCTCGGCTCCCCTGAGCCCGGCTCCGCTGAGATCGGCTCCGCTGAGATTGGCTTCGCTGAGATCGGCCCCCTGAGCTCGGCTCCGCTGAGCTCGGCTCCGCTGAGATCGGCTCCCCTGAGAGCGGCTACGCTGAATCGGCTCCGCCGAATCGGCTCCGAGAATTGGCTACGCTGAATCGGCTACGCCAGGTCAGCTCCGATGAGATTGGCTCCCCTGAATCGGCTCCTCCGAGGTCGGCTCCGTTGAATGGGCTCCCCTGAGATTGGCTTCCATGAGATCGGCTCCCGAGATACGGCTCCTATCGAGATCAATATACACCCTTGGAAGACGATCGCGCCAGCCAGCCATTCCAAGCGGATACACCCGCTCTCAACATCTCCAATTGTTTCTCGTCCGCCATTTTTTTCTTCCCTTCTTCACGACGGGTTGAAGTCGGTATGTGAATACTGCGTTCGGATGAGTATTATACATTTCATCGGCCCTGGCCTGCCAGCGCTGGCTTGGGCTACTTAAGGGCATCACACTCAACTCTCCGCAGTTCATCGTTCGCCAGGCGGCTTAGGCATTGAGAGATGCGGTTCTCGGCTGTCCAGGTGGGTATTATCGAAACGTCCGAAGGGTGGAAGGAAGAATAGTGGTGATTGAAGGGAGCGGCGCAAAACCGCCACTACACTTACAATGCGCGAAGGCGGGATTGGTTCGCCGCGGCATTCATCGTCAAGCGAGATATCGAGAACATTTATCATCGGCCCCTTGGGAGGAATTCCATATTGGCGCACTCTATCCATGCCCCCCGGATTAACCCTCCTGCAAAGTTGATATGATAATCCGTATAGAGCTCGTAGGATGTGTCATCGTTGAAGACAAGATGGACAGACATGGCCGGGAGGGCGCCCTTTTCGTTCTTTTTGACAATTACCCCCTTTATGGTTTTGCCGAGGATTTCTTTTAGAGCATCATACTCAGCCATGGGAAACTCCAAGCTGGTCGTTTTTGGCTTTTAGCAACGATGCGCAAGCCAAACGCCTCTTACATTGTAATCTAACGATTTGAAGCCGCAGCGGGGGTCTAATAGAAGCGGTTTCCGTTTTCGTCACGATAAAAATCTTGATCGAGGCGCGAGGGTTTCCTAAACCTGGACATCTCCTCCAACGGGTCCTTGGCGCGGATGATGAAGGGCGTGAAGCTGATGGACCATTCGAGCTGATCGAGCTTGGCGACGAGGGAATCCGCAAGGATGAGGTCGTCGTGCACCAGCTCGCCATCGGGGCCGCGCATGCCGTCGGGGACGCCCCAGCGCAGGGTCTTGGCGGGGCCGGGGAGGATCTCGGACTGACAGAGGGAGTATTGCAAGCGCGCTTTCTCGGAGAGCTTCTTCCACCCCCTCCTGGGGTGGAAGTGGGCGATGGTCGCTTGAAGCTCCCTCGCCCGATTGGATGCGGACGGTTTCAGGATTCACCGCCCCACCCCCGTCCCCTCCCCATTTTGAAACGGCACCAAAGTGGAGAGGGGAGTTTGCGTATTGATCTCTGAAGCGGCCGGTTTCGATGATGCTGAGGAAGCGCCAGCCGATCTCGCTCTTTTCCTGCTGGGTGAACTTGACGGGGATGACGCGGGTGGAGAAGGCCCGGTCGAGCATGGCCCACAGGCCTTCGCCGACGCCGGTGGCATCGACCACGATGTGCAATGGATGCCAGGTCTCTGAAAGCGCCTTGAGCTTGCCGAAGACGGTGACGTGGTTCAGGCCGGTCCAGGCTTCGCGGTGCACGACGCGATAGGTGGGAGCCTGGAGGGTCTCCAACGTGGAGAGGTCGATCTCCACCACGGAGAGGGTCGTGGAATCGCGGCCGGGGTTACCGAGGCCGGTCATTTGGGAATCCTTGAGGTTGGCTTCGTCCATGCCGCCCACGTCGATGAGAAACGCAAACTTGCCGGACCTGGCCTGTGCGGCTGCTTCGGGAGGGGTGAGGGGTTCGCCGGCGAACATCAGCGCGAGCCGGCCGGCGTTGAACATTCCACTCATGGCATCGATCTCCTCATTGAAGTATTGTGTGCGGACGAGCGGGTGCTGCCGGCCCTTTTCCTTGACCACACGCTCCAGATGTGCGGCGTACTCCGGCACGAGAGCGGCCACATCGTCGGCGGTGTAGAAGAACAGGCGCTGGATGCCGTCCGCTTCCTGCTCGAGCCGGGCGGTGCGCGCCTGGCGGGCGAGGAGCGTCTGCGAAGTCCAGGCGGTGCCCCAGAAGACGCGCGTGGCGTTGGTGCTGGCGGTCATGGGGTCGAACTCCTTGTCGAACTTGGCGGGGTCGATATCCTGCGCTTCGTCCACGCTGAGGAGCAGGTCGGCGGTGGCGCCGACGACGCGGGCCCTGGCTCGCCGGAGAAGAACTGGAGGCGCGCCAGGTGAAAGCGGAAGATGAAGCCGGCGGAGGAGTGCCACGCGCCGCGGGTGGCGATATTGGTATTGAGGGTGAGGCGCACGCGTTCCATGGCGTTGACGGTCTGCGGCTTGAAGGTGGGGGCGACGCTGACGATGGTGCCGCCGCGCTCGGCGGCCCGATAGAGGAGCCAGGCGAAGAGGTGGCGCTGGACTTCGTTCTTGCCGGACTGGCGGGGGAGGATGACGACGAAGGTGAGGCCCTTGTTGTGGATAATGGAGTCTTTGATGGCGAGGGCGATCTGCGCCTGATAGGGCCGGAGCTGGATGCCGCACATGGCGGCCCAGGCGACAGGGTCTTTGCGGATGGTGTGGCGGATGCGGGCGGCGAGTTCGGTGAAGTTGGATCGCATGAGGGCTCCGGAGGTGACAGTTGGCGGTTGACGGTGAGTAGTGATGACCACAGATGAACGCAGATGAAAGCGGATGAATAGGATTCTCTTTTGGGGAAGAGCGGAAAGGTTGGAAAGCGCGGACGTTCTGGGAGAGATAAAGAGAAATCCGGGGTCTTGCACGCGGTTATGGTTCATAGCTGCCAGGTAACCCTTTAGTCTTCGGAGAAGTTGAGGGCTTTTAGCTCGTTGAGGGCGTCTTCCATGGGGGTCATGCCGCCGGTGAGGAAGCTGATGGTGCGATGGCCGTTGAACAGCGCGGTAACGGCGAGCGAAAGGGAATTGGCAAGCCGGGGGAACTCGTCTCCATCGGCCCGCATGAGCCGGGCATGGATCTCATCGATGGCCTGCTCGAGGTAGAGGATGGCGAAGGCGGCGTTCCGCACCTTTGGGTGTTTTAGCGCCACGACCTCCGTTCTGGCGGCATACAGGCCGTGCTTCAACCCGTTCTTGTTGCCCTTGGGTGCACCACGAGGCATAAATCACGCTCCTTTCCAATTCGGCCTATCGGCCCATAACACGGATAATTCTCTTGCCATGATTGTATAGAACGTATGTTCTATCGTCAAGGTCAAGCGGATGTACGCCCGTGTACGTCCTTGTACGCCCTTGTATTAGTACTACAATGTTTGAAAAAAACAGAGAATAGAGAATAGAAAATGGAGAATAGGGGGTCGGGAGTTGGGATTCGAGAATTCGGGGACGGCGGATCAGTGCCGGGGCGGGCAGGAGGTTGAGGAATGGATTGCCGCTATAATTAATTGATGAGAGAGCATCGGACGCAGTCACTTGCGATCCATGATCAGGTGGGTCACGTTTCTTTTGGCGTGCGTCGGCCTGGCTGCCTGCGCGAACGTCACGGCTACATCGACATCCCCAACGCAAGCCATAATATCCAGTACGGACACTAGCGCACCGGCGGCAACACAAAGCACGACGCCCAGCATCGTATCCATTACGGACACGGTCGCACCGTCCGCAGCGCCGGTCTCGACGCAAACCCAGGCTCCGCTAAACCTTCAGCCGCAGGTGGTGGTGCTGGCTACCGGCCTGCCCGAGCCGGATGATCTGCTGCTGATGCCGGATGGGTCGATCCTTATCTCGGATGTCACAGATGGAACGATCAGACAATACGGGCTCGATGGTCAATTGCAGGTGGTGGTCTCCGGCTTGAACGAGCCGGAGGGCATGGCCCTGGCTCCCGATGGTTCGCTGATCATTGCGGAGCAAGGGAACAACCGTCTGGTCCGGTATGACTTCACGTCAAAAACGCTGAGCCCATTTTTGGACCTTGTAAACCATACCAATAACCTGGGCGTGGATAACATCATCGCGGATGGAACGGCTCTGATCGTGCCGGATAGTCCGAATGGAACCGTGCTGGTAGTTTCATGGGATGGGATAACGGTCGGCCAACTGGCGTCCGGGCTGGTGCGCCCGACCGGAGCCTGGGTGGAAGCGGATGGAAATATCCTGGTGGTAGATGAGTACGGCAACGCAGTCTTGCGGCTTCATGCGGATGGCACGCTGGAAAAGGTTGCGGGCTTTTCCACGCCGGATGATGTCATCGAGGATGCGAGCGGGAATATTTTCGTGATCACGTTGGGGGATAATGCGATCCATGTGCTGCCGGCGGGGCAGGGGCAGGATGTGGTGTTGGTCGGCGGATTGAGCCAGCCGCAGGGGATGGTCTTTGACGTGGAGGGCAATCTGATCGTGACGGACCCTGGGCATCATGAGCTGATCAAGGTGATGATCCACTACGGGGAAGGTGGAGGATAGGTAGGGAGGGCGGTGAGTAGAGATCACCACGGATGAACACAGATGGAAGCGGATAAATGGGATTCTTTTTGGGAAAGGGCAAAGAGAGGGATGCGAATTGGGGGGTTAGGAGCCGAGGGGAAGGTGGGGCAGCCAGTCGTTGCCGAGGCGGATCTCCAGGTCGACGGTTTCAGCGGGGTCGGGGTGGAAGATGATCTGCGCGCCGCTGGAGATCATCTTCAAGGGGGTGATGAGATATCGCAGCGCATATAGCTTCGGCGAATACACTACGACAGTCGTCTGACCGGTTGCGCCGGTGGAACGGCCGGCGCTCCGTGACGTTCATGCCCTGGGCGATCAGGAATTTCGCGGTGCGGGCGTCGAGGTCAGCGGTGCTTGAGTTGTTGACGAGGCGGATGCGCGCCGCGTCGGCCTTCATCAGCAGCCGGGGATTGCCCTGGGCCATCGGGCGGGCCGTGCCGCCGGTGGTGAAGACCTGGTCGCGCAGCAGGCGGATCTTGTCCGGGATGGGCATGAGGATGCTGGAGCCGGACCCTGGTCAAATTTCACATTGCCGTAGACGACCATCTGGTCATTGATGAGGCCCTGCTTGATCTGGCCCACCGGGATGTCTTTCAGCAGGTAGGCGAGCCGGATGCCGTCTTCCAGCGAGAGGTTCGTCTGGATGCCGGAGGAGAATAGCTGATAGAGCTGCGGCGCCTGGGCGATGAGGGCGGGAAAATACTGGGGACTGAGCACCTTTTGCCGGATGCCGAGGATGATCTTCTGCTGCCGGGCAGAGCGGCCCAGGTCGCCGTCGGTGCAGCCCTGCTCCGGGTCGCGGCAGCGCGCGTAGGCGAGGGCGGCCTGCCCGCCGAGGTGGCGGATGCCGCAACAGGTGATGCGAATGCCGTCCTGTCCCCCGCCGAGCTTCTGAAGAAGAAGGTTCTGGTCGTTGTATACGTCGACGCCGTGGATGCTGTCGATGAACCGGACGAACGTATCGAAATTCACCTGTGCATAATATTGAATGGGCACGCCGAGGAAGTGCGAGACGGTGTTCATCGCGAGGGCGGGGCCGCCGCCGGGCAGCTTGGCGCGCTCGCCGTCGGTCCAGGCGGTGTTGATGCGGCTGAAGCCGAAGCCGGGGATGTTGACCCACATATCGCGGGGCACGTTGATCATGCCGGCAGTCTTTGTGATGGGGTCGAGCGTGAAGACGATGATCGTATCGGTGCAAAGAGGGCAGTCCGCGCTCGTGACCGGGTCGCCGCCGCGCAGGCCGAAGAAGACGATGTTGATGCGGCTGCCGCCGTCCCATTGCGGAGCCGGTGCCGAGGGACGCCAGCCGGCTGGGTGGGCGGTAAGGACGTGCCTTGATCGTTGGGGACTGACGGCGTTCGGAGCAGAGTTGTAGTGGCTCCCGCGGAGGCAGCCGGCGGTATGCCGGGCAAGGCGGTCAATTGCCAGCAGGTGGTGGTATTGCGCACGAGGAGGAACAGGGCCACGGCGGCGACGAGGGCGACGGCCCAGGGAATCGATTGGCGGGGAGGAGGGAGGGATTTGAAGCTTTTCAGATAGGGAAAGAACTTGTTCATGGGGTGCTCAGGGATTATGTATACCATGGTCGGGTGGAGTCTCTGAGCGGCTCGCGGTGGAGAGGATAGGTATTGGCCGGCGAAGAGTCGAGATCACCACGGAGAAATCGCACATATACCAGAGATGAATGGGATTCTTTTTGAGTGGAAAAAGAGGGAACGGCTGACCCCAGAGGGGTGCTCCGCGAAGCCGTCACTACATGGGCGACGAAGTGGCACTGAAATAATGGCTACTCCCATAGGCGCGCCGTGAACCCTATCCCCATGCTTCCGAAAAATAAAGACTTCCGAAGTCGGCCGCAGATGGGCGGGCTTCGGAAGTCTTGCAGCCTGACTGCTTACTGGCAGACTGGATACTGATTACTGGTACTGCCAACTGCAACTGTCAACCGTCCACTAGATATGTATGGGCATTCCCTCTGCGGCGTGGGCGGCTTCGCCAAGGACTTCGGAGAGGGACGGGTGCGCGTGGACGTTGCGGGCGATCTCGTGCGGGGTGAGCTCCATAAGGTGCGCGAGCGTAAGCTCCGGGAGCAGTTCGGTGACTTCGGGGCCGATCATGTGCGCGCCGAGGATCTCGCCGTATTTGTCGTCCACAACGATCTTGACCCAGCCGGCGTAATCGCCAAGGCCGAGCGCCTTGCCGTTGGCCTGGAAGGGAAAGCGCCCGATCTTGATGTTATGCCCGCGCTCGCGCCTGCGCTTCGGTGAGACCGAGGAGGCGACCTGCGGCTGGCAATAAGTGGCGCGCGGCATCATCTCATAGTCGAGGGTGATGGTCTCGGCGCCGGCAATGTTCTCCGCGCAGATAATGCCCATGGCAGAGCCGACGTGCGCCAGCATCAGCTTGCCGGTGACGTCGCCGATGGCCCAGATGTTGGGGACGCTGGTCTGCATCTTCTCATTGATCTCGATGAAGCCCCGCTCGTTGATCTTGACGCCGGCCTCTTCGAGCCCGAAGCCCTTGGTATTGGGGCGGAAGCCGATGGCGACGAGGGCCTGATCGGCCTCCAGCGTGGTCTGCTTGCCCTCTGACGATATCTTGACTGCAACGCCCGTGCCGGTGGCCTCGACAGACTCCACCTTGTTCCCCACCAGGCATTTGATGCCGCGCTTCTCGAATTCCTTCTTCAGCTCCTTCGAGACCTCTTCGTCCTCCAGCGGGACGAGGCGCGGGAGCATTTCAACGATGGTAACGTCCACGCCGTAGGAGCTCCAGACCGTTGCGAACTCCACGCCGATGGCGCCCGAGCCGATGATGACGACAGACTTGGGAAGCGTCGGTTGGAGGATGGCTTCCAGATACGTCACCACCTTCTTACCATCGACCTTCCATGCGCCGGGGACGGCAGCCGTGGCGCCGGTTGCGACGATGATATTCTTCGCCTGCAACTCGGTGACCTTCTTGTCCGAGTCGGTGACGGTCAGCGTATCCTTGCTCTTGAACTTGGCCTCCCCCATGTAAACCGTGATGGCATTCTTGCGCATGAGGAATCCGACGCCCTTGACCAGGCGGTCCGAATTCTGGCGGGAGCGCTTCACCGCCACGCTGTAATCGAGCTTGAGGTTGTCGAAGGAGAAACCGAAATCCTTGCCGCGCTGGCGCAGGGTGTAGGCCACGTCGGCATTCCTGAGCAAGGACTTGGAGGGGATGCAGCCGACGTTCAGACAGACGCCGCCAAGCCATCGCTTGTCCACAATGGCGACCTTCTGCTTGAGCTGGGCGGCGCGGATGGCGGCTACGTAGCCGGCAGGCCCGGCGCCGATGATAACGACATCAAAGTTTTCAGCCATGAAGAACTCCGGGGGAGAGAATAGTGAATAGAGAATGGAGAATGGTAAAGAGCCGAAATTGCAGACCTTGTGCGGCTCCTATTGTAATCCCGCTATGGAATGGAGCATACAGGAAGCGATTGGAAGACAAACGAAGTGGAGCGCGCATGCAAAGAAGGAGATTGCTCCCGCTCCGCCCCGCTGAAGCGGGGTCTTCGTCCGCCTCCGGCGGGATCTACGCTTCGCTTCGACTGCGCAGTCGGGGAAGATCGCCTGCCGGAATGGCACCGGCTGTAGGAAAAACACCTACACCTTCGGCCTTCGGTCGCAACCACGTCGATGAGATCACTCCCTTGCTTTGCGGCTCACATAGCAAAGTTCTTCATATCCAGCGGCGCACGTGCGAGATGTACAACTCGTACTCGTCTTTGAACTTCTTTCTGAGATAGCGACTCTTCGCTGTGGATGATCCATTGCGTCACTGTGCCGATAAGGAAGGGGCTGAGCAGCAGTCCCCAGAGCGTGCCGGCGAGCAGCGTGAACCCCAGGTAGATCAGCAGAAATCCGATATAGATTGGGTTGCGGCTATAGCGATAGGGGCCGGCGGTGACCAGGGCCACCGGCGTCTCGCGCGGGTCGGGCGTGGTATGCGCCTGCCCTCATCGCGGAGACTGCATACCCCGCCAGCACAAAGCCCGCGATGACAAGCAGGCCGCCAAGGATGCGCAGCGTCAATCCCCACGGTGCGCTGAAGGGCACGGCCCATTGCAGGATCAGCGCGCCGACCAGGTAGCCGAGGAATATCACCGGCGGAGGAAGGATGAGTTGCGGATGGTCTGTGTTTTCTGTCATCGAGGGTGCAATCCTTGGATGAAATTCCCTCCTCCTTCTCTTCCTCCCTCTCCCGGCCTGCGGTCGGAGGAATCCGACGCAGATTTGGATGGATATGTTCTGGTTTACAACCTGCAGGGCGATCGGGCAGCTATACCCGTTGAAAAGTCGATTTGACCTTGGACAGGAACGTATCCCGGAGCCGCCGTCGAGGATGCGATGATCGAAGACCAGGGAGAGATGACCATGGGCCGGATGGCAATGGAGTCATTGCCATCGGCGTCGGTCACCACGACGACCCGCTTTTGCAGCGCGCCGGTTCCGAGGATGCCACACTGCGGCTGGTTGATGATGGGCATGGCGAACAGCGAACCGGCGATGCCGTGATTGGTCAGCGTAAAGGTGCCGCCGCGCACGTCATCCGGGCTGGAGCTTCTTCGCACGCGCCCGGCTGGCAAGGTCATTGACCGCACGAGCGATCGCCAGCAGCGACAGGTTGTCTGCGCCCTTGATGACCGGGACGATCAGGCCTTCTTCGCCCAGGGATGCCGCCATCCCGATGTTGATCACGGAATGCACGAGCACGCCTTCGGTGGTCCAGGTGGAGTTGACCAGGGGGTAGGCTTTCGACCGCGGCGACGAGGGCCGCAATGAAATAGGCGGTGAAGGTCAGCTTGACGCCGTCACGGGCGAACTGCTCCTTGTTGGCGAGGCGATGCGCCGAAGGCCTTGTTAATTCTTCGGCTTCCATGAGCACGGTGAGCGCGTGCGGGGAGGTCTTCTGCGACATGACCATGTGCTCGGCAATATCTCGGCGCATGTTGGTGTGCTTGATGAGCTGGTCACCGGCGCCCATGGTGATCTGCGGCGGAGGCGGCTGCGGAACCGATTGCTCCACGACGGCCGCGGTGGGACGGGCTTGCTTGCCCCCGTCCACGAATTTGAGGACATCATTCTTCGTGATGCGGCCATCGAGGCCGGTGCCCTGCACCTGCGACAGGTTCCACGCCATGTTCGCGGCGGCAACCTTGGCGACCACGGGAGAAATGAAGCCGATCTCGCGGCTCGTCCCGGCTGCCTCCGCGGGGATGGTCCCGGCTGCTTGCGCCGGGGTGGCTGTTGACGACCGGCCGTTGCCATTGGATGGCTGAGGGGCCCCAGTTGATTCGGGAGCGGCGTCGGCAGGGGGCTCACGGCTGGGGGTGGATAATGCAGCGTTGGCGGCTGCTCCGGACCGCGGCCGGATGAGCAGGCT
>CAWDUZ010000019.1:0-296291 GCA_963805515.1 uncultured Chloroflexia bacterium
ATCGCATTGCTGAATGCAGGCGCGGCTCATGTGGTTCTCTGTGAGAAAAACGCACCGCCGGATGATAAGCATAACGTGACGCTGGTTTCACAATATCCTCATTACCTCTTCCTGGAGCACGGCCGTCCTCGCCCCCGACCGGAGAGCATGACTCTGCTGCAGGCGGACGTCCGCGAACTTCATGTCTCCGGCGAGTTGCCCACCTTTGACTACGTTTTCACGAACTCGGTGTACGAACATCTCGATGATGTTGACGGAGTCACTCGTGCTCTCGCCCGACTTACGAAGCCCGAAGGCATGCACGTACATTTCGTCGACCTCCGTGATCATTTCTTCAAATATCCGTTTGAAATGCTCACCTTTTCAGAAAAACTTTGGATAGGCTGGCTCAATCCTACGAGCAATCATAACCGTTACCGGATTTGGCATTACCGCCGGGTGTTTGATACCTACTTTAGAACGGTTGCGATCGACGTGCTGGAGCGCGATGAGCTGGCATTTGAGAGAATCCGGGGCCGTGTACGACCGGAGTTTGCTAGTGGCAACGTGCAGGATGACAGCGTAACCTTGATTCTTTTGACCGCCGCCGATCCGCGCTCGTCAAGCAATCCATGAGACTACTAGTAGAGTTCCTTCCTATACTGCTTTGGTGTGTCCTATGGGCAGCCGGCGGTTGGCTTCTTGCTTCTGCTTTCTTTCACTTGCGTCGCAGCGAAATTGCAATGGTGGGCCTGGGAATGGGGCTGACACTGGAAACATGGGCAGCCAATCTGCTTGCGCATGCCATGCCGATAGACGTTGCGTTTTGGCTTGCGGCGTTCCTTGTCTTCGGCGCGGGTATGACATCTGCCTTGCTTCTTCGGCGCGGTCTCCGAATTGAAGCCTCGTTACGGCAGTGGTGCCTGCTTGGAGCAATGACTCTGCTCTTCACGCTGATCGGCCGCGGCTTGGCGATTTTTGACGACTATCAGAACCTCCCGACAATCTCGCTGATGGCGGCAGGTGATGTGCCGCCGCATTTTGCGCTCAATCCATCGCTCAATTTTGGTTATCATTATTTCTTGTTGCTCTTCGCTGCTCAGCTCATGAGGCTGGGAGGTATGTTCCCTTGGACGGCGTTGGATGTGGCCCGCGGCTTGATCATGGCCCTGCCTCTGATGCTCGCTGCCTTGTGGGCGCGGCGAATGACGCGAAGCCGTATCGCCGGCGTTCTTGCAGGGGCCATGCTGGCTTTCGCGGGCGGGAGCCGGTGGCTTTTGCTGCTTCTTCCGCCGGCATGGTTGGCGCGCATTTCGCAAAATATCACCTTGATCGGCTCAGCCAGCACCTCCGCTCCAAGCCTTGCCCAGGCCATGCTGACGAATTGGAAGATCGACGGTGCCGGGCCTATAGCTTTTCCCTTTGCCTTTTACACGGGCATCAACCAGCCTTACATAATGGGATATACCGGCATTTCGGGTTCCGGCGTACTCATCCTGCTGGTGCTCTTGCTGGCCTCAAATAGAAGCCAGCATTGGGCTTCGCGGCTCATCCTTTGCGGACTGCTGGCAGCCTTAGCGCTCGCAAACGAGATTGCATTTCTCCTGCTAGTATTTGGCTTTATCCTGATCCTGGCATGGTGGCTCATCCAGAACCGTTCGTGGAGGCTGCCGAAGCCAGTTGGCAGAGTGGCTTGGTATTCTCGCTATTTCAACATTAATTGCCGCGTTCCAGGGTGGCTTACTAACCGAAATTATCCGCTCGCATCTTTGGTCGGCAGGGGGCCAGAACAGCTACTTTGATACATCGCTGAGCCTGGTCTGGCCGCCCGCCATCGTTTCGGCCCACCTCGGATCGCTCTCGATTGCTAACCTATCGCAGTTGATTGCTGCCTTGGCCGAGATTGGGCCCATTATCTTGATAACGCCGCTGTTGCTGGCCTGGGCGCGCAGGTGCTACCGGGTTGGTAGGTGGTATGAAGCTTCGTTGATTGCGGCAAGTGCAGGTAGCTTGATCGCGATCTTCATTGCCTTCAAAGGCCCCTTGTTTACGGCGACGCCTCGGCTGATGGGGGGATGGTTCTTCGCATGCATTCTGTATTTTGTGCCGCTTTTGTGGATATGGGCTCGGCGGCGAAGCGACCGCTTGCAGGCAGTGCTTGTGGCAGGCGGGCTTATCGCTACGCTGGCGGGTTTGGTGCTCTTTGGCATTCAGCTTCCTGCAATGCAGAGGCCGGTACTGACCACCTTTATCACGCCGCTCGACGCGAAAATGTCGCAGGAGTATTGGAATAAGCTGGGTTCCAAAGTGCTTGTTTTTGATCCGGTCATATACCGCTCGCCCACCATCTTTGGCCGTTTTACCAATTCATCGCCAAGCTGGTACACCCGAAACGCTGAGTGGCAGGCACTGGCCTCCGCGCCGGATCCTGCGAAAATCCGGTTGGCGGGCTTCGACTTCGTGTATTTCGATAAGGATTACTGGGACCGTCTGGCGCTGTCGCAACAAGCACTTTTCAGTGCCGCCTGCGTAAAGCAGGTGGCTGAGGTGGACGGCATCCATAGCGAACAGAACTATGCAAAGGATTTCCGGCGCCTGCTGAATATCGAAAACTGTAAATGACTTTTCGGTGGATGGAGTTCTGTCTCTTACACGAATTTGATTCTCCCTGCGGCAAATACCAGCATTCTCAACAGCAGCAGGCCATGTCTCCACCGGGAGATGTTGGTGGAACCGTATGTTCGCTCGCGATAGCGGATTGGCAGGTCTATGATTTTGCGATTCAACTTCGCAGCGCCAAAGATCAGATCATAGTCCCCGAACGGGTCGAAATCACCGAAGTAAGAACGGTTGGCGACGATGAGTTCGTAATCCTTCTGCCAGAGGACTTTCGTGCCGCATAGGGTGTCCTTGATTGGTTGCCCTAGGATCCATGAGAATGCCAGGCTGAAGAACTTGTTGCCCAGGAAATTCAAGCCTTGCATGGCTTGCTTTTCCATGGGATAGACTAGCCTCACGCCATTGATGAATTCGCCTTTTCCACTGCGTAGCGCCTCATAGAAACGGGGCAGGTCCTCAGGCGGGACCGTGAGATCGGCATCCAATATCATCAGTATGTCGCCCTGGGCTTCGGCGAAACCTAATCTCACCGCGTCTGCTTTGCCAATCCCGGTTTGACGGAGCAGCTTGCTTCGTACATTGGAATGCGCCGCTTTCTCGTGCTCGATCATGCCATACGTGTCGTCATGAGAATGGCCCTCAACGAAGACCAATTCCGTTTCCTTCCCCATTTTAGGTGTACGCTCGAAAATGGCTTTGATATTGCCCAATTCATTCGCGCCGGGATAATTACCGAGACAACGGGTTGGTCAGGGGCCGATTCGGCAATTGGCCGGGCAATCACGAAATTGGTTATTGCCAGCTCATGGAAGGGCCATAATCGTACGAGGAATTTGTTCGCAAAGGCTCCGAACGGAAACGGCCAAAGGATTTCATGCCACGCGCGAATGCATTCAAAACCGGCCAAATATAGCATGCTTCGCGCATCCACGGGCGTCAGCCAGTTCTGCGGAAGAGTAGGGCGTCGCAATGTTCAGCCACTGCGCGATCCCAAGCGGCAGTTGCCAAAGCCCGCTGTGAAAGTTTAGTATGACACGAGTGGATGGAATGCTGAGCCGCCTGATCTCCTCGAAGACCCGCTGCACGTCCCATAAGTCATTGACCAGGTCGGAGAGAATGATCGTGTCGAAAGGCCCCTCAACTGACGGAGAGATCATGCGCGTCCGCCCGGATAAGTTCGTACTCCGGATGGGCAGTGTGTGCTCGGTTCAGCATTTCGGGCGAAAAGTCAACTCCGACTCCGCGGGCCGGGCGCACTGCAGCAAGTATTGACCCTGTTGCACAACCGATCTCGAGCACACGCAGTCCCGGACTGACCAGAAAAGAATAGATCTCCCGGAGCCGGCGATGGTAAGCGCTCCTCCAGCCTTGCCATGTATCGCGCTTGCAGGCAACCAGGTCCCAGTGAGCAATCCGTGTACTCTGATAGGCCTGTCCTGCTGGATCGAAAGGGAAAGTCTTAGGCATGATAGTGCATATTGTAAGGGCGGAAACTTCCGTTGCAAAGGTCTGTGTTATAATTCAACGACTGAATTTTGGAATCTATGGAAACCTCCAAGGATACCTCACGCGAACTCACGTTGCTCGAACAGGTCGAGCACGATCCAAATGTTAATCAATCGGCACTCGCCAATCAATTGGGCGTGGCGGTGGGTACCGTCAACTGGCATCTAAAGCGTCTCATCGCCAAGGGGTATGTAAAAGTGCAGCGTGCCGAGCGTAAGAAGTTGCGTTACATCATCACGCCGGAAGGTATTGCACTGCGGGCGCGGCTTACGGTCGACTATATCGAGCGCTCTTTTGACTTGTATCATAAGACGCGTCAGCGCATCAAAGACCATCTGGAAACGGCGCGTGCGGCAGGTTTCAACCGTGTCCGGATTCGAGGGGAGGGGGACGTGGCCGATATTTGCCGATTGTCCTGTTTGGAGCAGGGTTTTACGGTCGTACAAGATGAAGATGTGCCGGAGCTCGAATTGAGGGGTTGGAAGGTTGTCCTAAACATGGGAGAAAAGGCATGAAGTCGAGATCGGCACGTTGTAGTCACAGGTGGGGCTGGTTATATTGGCTCTTTGCTCGTCGCCGAGTTGTTGAGGGCAGAGTTCCATGTGACGGTGATCGATAGCCTGCTCTTTGGCGGCGAATCGATAGTTCCATTTCTTCACCATCCGTGCCTTCATTTCGTCAAGTCCGACGTCACCGAGCCGCGGGCTGTCAAGGACGCTGTGCGCAGCGAACCTGCCAACAGTGGCAATTGGCCTCGACCCGATGCACTTGTCCATCTCGCTGCAATCGTTGGGTTCCCGGCCTGCCAGGCCGTAGGGAAGCCAGTCGCATGGCGCTACAATGTGGATGCCACCAGGCAGGTTTTTGAGCAGGCATGCGATCTCAAAATTGACAGGTTCGTATTTTCGTCTACCTATAGCAACTATGGTCTGATGGCAGACGGCAAGCCTGTTACTGAAGAAGTCTCCACTAAATCCGCAATCGCTGTACGCTGAGACAAAGATAGCGGCTGAGGAGTTTCTGCTCGGACAAAAAAGTGAGGTGACCGCGCCCTTGCTATTCCGCTTTGCAACGCTTTACGGCATCTCACCGCGCACGCGTTTTGACCTGATCGTCAATCAGTTTGTCCTGGACGCGTACACCAAGCGGCATTTGCTGATCTATCAACGTGGATACTCGCGCTCCTTTGTTCATGTGCGCGATGTAGTGCGGGGCATTATGCTCGGATTGGATGCACCGGAGGCAAAGGTGCGAGGACAGGTCTACAATCTGGGTGCAGAGAACGGAAACTACACTAAGGATCAGATCGTGAACCTGGTGCTGAAGCGCATGCCGGAAACCATGGTTGAATATAAGGATCTTACCTTCGGTGGGGACATGCGGGATATTAGTGTCTCCTTCGCCAAGGTCAAGCGTGAGCTGGGATTCGAAACAACCCTTGACGTGGATGATGGCATCCGTGATCTGCTTTTTGCGCTCAAAGCCGGCCTGATACGTAATCCCTTGGATGAGCGCTATCGCAACGCTCAATTCATCGTGCAATGATGCAAGAGGAGACGCATATGCTGGACAAATTCTGGGATGGCAAACGCGTGATCGTCACCGGCGGCGCCGGATTTTTAGGATCATTCGTCACTGAGAAGCTCAAGTTGCGAGGTGCGCAGGATATATTTATTCCCCGCATTGAAAACTATAACCTGATTGAGCCCGACGGTATCACGGCGATGTATGGCGAGGCGCTCAAAGGCGTGGATCCGAAGGATGTCGTGATCATTCATCTGGCGGCTAATGTAGGGGGCATCGGCGCGAACCGCGATCATCCGGCAGAGTTCTTTTACGATAACCTGATGATGGGCGTGCAATTGATGCATCAGGCATACAAAAGGGGCGTTGGTAAATTCGTCGCTATCGGTACGGTCTGTGCTTATCCAAAATACACGCCCGTGCCGTTCAGGGAAGATGACTTGTGGATCGGGTATCCGGAGGAGACCAATGCTCCATATGGCCTCGCCAAGAAGATGATGCTCGTGCAGGCCCAGGCGTACCGGGAGCAATACGGCTTCAATGCGATCTTCCTGCTGCCGGTGAACCTATATGGCCCGCGTGACAACTTTAACTTGGAGACTTCGCATGTCATCCCCGCTCTGATTCGCAAGGCGTTGGAGGCTCGGGATCGTGGTGACAGCGAGCTATCTGTATGGGGCGACGGATCGCCGACCCGTGAGTTCCTATACGTGGAAGATGCCGCAGAGGGAATTATTAGTGCGGCCGAGAAGTATAACGGCCCGGAGCCCGTGAATCTTGGGTCTGGATACGAGATTTCGATCAAGGATCTGGCCGAGATGATCGTGCGGTTGACCGGCTTTGGCGGCAGCTTGGTCTGGCAGACAGACAAGCCCAATGGACAGCCGCGCCGCGGCCTCGATGTGAGCCGTGCCAGGGAGTTTTTTGGCTGGGAAGCCAGGATGCGTTTCGAGGAAGGCATCCGTCGGACGATCGAATGGTACGAGACTCAGCGGTTGCCCGTCAGTAACCGTACATGAAGGGGACCTGCCAGCGTCCTGCTTACTCGCAATTCAGATGGCTGGTCCTGCCTCGATGCTCATGATGCATTATGTCACCCTCAACTGAAATAGCCCGCTCGCCAGAAACCATATATATCAGGCCGTCCACGGGTTTGACGGCCCTGAATTTGCGCGATTTGTGGATCTATCGCGAGCTGATCTTCTTCATGATCTGGCGCGACATCAAGGTTCGCTATAAGCAGACGCTGCTCGGCGCGGCATGGGCTGTAATTCAGCCCGTGCTGACGATGCTGGTGTTTAACTTCATCTTCGGCACCGTTGCGAAAGTTCCAACCGAGGGTATACCTTATCCCATATTTTCCTATACTGCCTTATTGCCCTGGGGCTTGTTTACGGCTGCACTGAATAACGCAAGCCGGTCCCTGACATCCAATCAGAACATGATCACGAAGATCTACTTCCCCCGCCTTGTTCTGCCGCTATCTTCGGTGCTTGGCGGGCTGGTCGACTTTGCGATCGCGTTCCTGATCCTTGTGGTCCTAATGATTTACTACAAGATCACACCCACAGCGGCCGTGCTGGTTGCTGCCGGTATTCCTGCTTCTGGCGATCGTCACAGCTTTGGGCGTTGCCCTCTGGCTCTCTGCTATCAATGTGCAATATCGCGACGTGAACTATGTCCTGCCATTTCTGACGCAATTCTGGCTCTTCCTGACGCCGGTTGCGTACTCGGCCAAGGTCATCTCTGCCAAGTGGCAGATCGTCTATTCCTTGAATCCCATGGCGGGCGTCGTTAACGGTTTCCGCTGGGCGCTGCTGGGGACTAATACGGGCCCCAACCTCAACATGGCTGTCTCGGCTGCCATTTCCCTGGTGGTCCTTGTAAGCGGCGTTTTCTATTTTCGCTCTATGGAACGAACCTTCGCGGATACGATCTGACATGACCAAAGCGATTCGTGTTGAGCATTTGAGCAAGCGTTATCGGATCGGTACAGCACAGGCCAAGTTCCGCTACGGTATGCTGCGCGAGGTGCTGGTTGATGTCGCGATGACGCCAGTTCGGCTTGCTAAAGCCCTCACTGGCAAAGGCATGCGAGGAAGTACCGCCACATCGTTCATTTGGGCTCTGGATGATGTCTCTTTTGATGTCGACGAAGGCAGAGTTTTGGGGATTGTTGGCAGGAATGGGGCGGGGAAAAGCACATTGTTGAAAGTGCTTTCTCGAGTTACCGAGCCGACCAAAGGCGAAGTGACAGTTCGAGGCCGGGTCGGTTCATTGCTCGAAGTGGGAACCGGTTTCCATCCCGAATTGACCGGTCGGGAAAACATTTATATGAACGGCGCGGTGCTCGGTATGCATCGCGCTGAGATCGAAAGCAAATTCGATGAGATTGTTGCGTTCTCCGAGGTCGAGCAGTTCATCGATACGCCGGTGAAGCGCTATTCGTCAGGCATGTACCTGCGCTTGGCCTTTGCTGTCGCGGCGCATTTGGAGCCGGAGATCCTCGTGGTCGATGAGGTGCTGGCGGTCGGCGATGCTGAGTTCCAAAAGAAGTGTCTGGGCAAGATGGGAGATGTGGCGCAGCAAGGTCGCACTGTGTTATTCGTGAGCCATAATATGTCTGCTATCTTGCGACTTACCCAGGAAGCGATCGTCTTGAGGAAGGGTCAACTCATCAAGCGTGCACCCACGCAGGAAGCAGTGGATTTCTATCTCTCATCTGGGCAGGCGGAAACAGGTGAGCGCACTTGGGAGCCCGAGGAAATTCCAGCCTCCGCGGCGCCCTTCAAGCCTATTTCGCTGCGGCTCAAAGACGTGCGCGGCCGGATTGTCGATACGGTCCGCTCGACTGAACCGGTTACCATCGAGTGGGAATATCGGTTGGACGCGCCTATGACTGGCCTCCGCGTCGGCATGTACTTAAGCACGATGCGTGGCGAATATGTTTTTACTGCTTTTGATGTTGATGACGCTGGCAAGTTCGAACAATTTGGGGCGCGTAAGGCCGGTCATTATTTCAGCCGCTGCTGCCTGCCTGCTGATTTTCTCAACGAAGGGCGCTATTCATTGGGCGTCAATGCCAGTTCTTTTGGTGTGCGGCGGTATTTTATGGATGAAAGCGCCCTCTCGTTCACCGTGGATGTTTCAGGCGGACCCGGCACCCAATGGCCTGAATTGCGGCAAGGTCCGGTGCGTCCCCGGCTGGACTGGAAGATCGAGAGGGTGGAATAAACCTGATGGCAGCAGGCTTGAAGGATGCATTGGGACGTGTACCGATGGCCGCAGATCTATATGATTCGCTGCGCGGTGGTCATCCCAGGACACGCTACAACCTGGAACAATTGGAGGCAAACCTGCCGGCTGCAGTCGAAGAATCGCGCTCGTTCGTTGCGCAAGCCGGGCGGCGAAGCAAACTGCTTCTTTTCGCCACGCTCCATTATTGGATTGAGCAAGCCGTGATGGTTGGGCTTACCCTTCGGGGCAAGGGGCATGAAGTCACTATTGCCTATCTCCCTTACTCCAGCCTGGAGAAGGAAATCAATTCTTTTGACCTCCGCCGCCAGGATCTGTATACTCGCCGTGTTCTTCAGCCGTTAAACGGCTTGATCCGCGTCGTTTCGCTTCTGGACGTCCAACCTGCGGAAAAGTTGCCTGAGCCATTGGCGCAAGTGGTCAATGAATCAGCTGGCTTCGATACCATGTATGCCTTGCAGGTCGAGGACTTCGACCCCCGATCAGAGCTCTTTCGGTTGCGCACCAAAAGAAATCACTCTGCCTTGCTGCGGGCCTTGTCGCTGCTTGCCAGCGAGCGCCCGGATGTTGTGCTCATTCCCAACGGCCTGGTTACCGAACTGGGAGTCGTCTATCGGGCAGCGCGGCACTTGGAGTTAAACACCGTTACGTATGAGTTCAACGATCAGCGAGAACAGATCTGGCTCTCGCAAAATGAGATCGTCATGCACCAGGACACCGATGCGCTCTGGGAAGCGCGCGGTGCACAGCCGCTGGCAGATTATCAAAGGCAGGCAATCGCCGAACTGGAGGACGATCGAAGTCACGCCCGCAAGTATGGGAAGGGTACGCGCTTCTGGCAGGATGTCACTTCCATAGGTGGCGAGCGGTTGCGCAAGGATATCAAGCTGGATGATCGCCCCGTGGTTGTCCTCGCGACCAATGTCCTCGGCGACAGTCTGACGCTCGGAAGGCATGTATTCGCGTCCAGTATGGCTGAGTGGATTGAGAAAACAGTGCAATACTTCGCAAGTCGGCCAGACATGCAGCTGGTGGTTCGGGTTCATCCGGGCGAGCGTCTCATGAAGGGCCCGTCCATTATGGGCGTTATAGAGCACGCCCTGCCGGATTGTCCGGAGCAAGTCCGTATTGTCGGGCCCACTGAAAAGATCAATACCTACGATCTTATGGAGGTTGCCAGCTTGGGTCTGGCTTACACGACTACCGTCGGCATGGAAATGGCCATGCGCGGCGTACCGGTCATTGTGGCAGGCAGCACGCACTATCGAGGAAAAGGCTTTACGCTTGATCCTTCCACGTGGGACCAATATTATGGCTTGCTCCGGCACGACGCTCGATGATCTCCCCGCATACCGGCTGTCGGCGGAGCAAGTGGAGCTCGCCTGGAATTATGCGTACCGTTTTTTCTTTGAATTTCCTCTGGAGTTTCCTTGGCGGCTCACGCATTTCTGGAATGACTTGCAAGCATGGCCGCTAAAGCGCGTTCTCTCCGAAGAAGGCGAAACGCGATTTGGCCGGACATTTGCGTATTTGGCTGGAGTGCCGCTGACCTGGTAAGCGTTCGGGTAGCAAAGTACCGATAGGGCCGGAAGTTCCTGTCGGGAAGTATCGATGCGATGCATTCTGGATTAATGACAAAGCGTCCTAATGGAAAATACCAAGCAGCAGGTGCGCGAATTCTATGATCGGATCGGCTGGACACAGCTCAGCGACGGTCTCTATCAGAACGCGCGCTACGAGGACCTCCGTCCAGTGTCGCGTGAATACATCCACAAATGTCACCTGCGCGTGGGAAGGCATCTCGCACAGCGCGGACGGTTCTTTTTGGATGCCGGTTCAGGGCCCGTGCAATGGCCCGAATACCTGACTTACTCTCAGGAGTATCGATACCGGGTATGTGCTGATATTTCGATCACTGCTTTGAGACAGGCCCGGGCCAAGGTTAAGGATCGCGGGCTGTATGTCGTCGCTGACATTGCCAACCTTCCATTTGCGAGCGATATATTTGACGGGGCAGTGTCAATGCATACTATCCATCATTTGCCGTTGAGTGAACACCGGCGCGCCTACTTGGAGCTAAATCGAGTTCTGCAGCCCGGGAAGTCGGCTGTTGCCGTGAATGGCTGGCACAACCCTTTGCTGATGCGTCTGCTGGAACCGTTCATCCGACTCGGTCGCATGCTCACCCGGCGCTCTGCTAAGCGGAAGAAGGACTGGAGCGCCGAGGAAGATCAGGCCGGTACATTCGTAGAGAAAATGTCGCCCGATTGGCTTAAGAAAGAATTGGGCGGCGATGTGACATTTGCTATTTACTCCTGGCGCAGTCTCAGTCCTCGCTCCATGCGCTGGTTCATTCGGCCCAACCTCGGCGGTCGGGCCCTGCTTGCGGCTGGTATTTGCGCTGGAAGAGAGATATCCACGTTTCTTTGGAGAGAATGGACAATACCCGATGATTGTGATTACGAGGGGCAACTCACCGCACCAGGCATCTGCGTCCGGCTGAATTCGTGGGCATGCTCACGTCAGAATTCGTGGTCTGCTCGTTGGGTGCATGCAAGCTCATTACCACGAAGCAATATCAGAAGACTATTCATCATTCACTAGTTTGGAGAATTCATGGACTGGAAGAGTCAGGCAATCCTGGTCACGGGCGGGACCGGCTCGTTCGGCAAGAAGTTCGTTGAGATCGCCCTTCGGGACCTTCATCCGCGAAAGATCATTATTTTCAGTCGTGACGAGCTAAAGCAACACGAGATGCGGACGGGCGGCTTTGACCATCCTGACCTCCGCTATTTCATTGGCGATGTCCGTGATCGCGAGCGGCTGATGCGCGCGATGCACGGAGTGGATCTCGTTGTGCATGCAGCCGCCCTCAAGCAAGTGCCGGCCTGTGAGTACAACCCGATGGAGGCAGTGAAGACCAATATTATGGGTACCAGCAACGTGGTCGAAGCTGCTCTGGATGCAGGCGTGAAAAAAGTAATGGCTCTCAGCACCGACAAGGCGGTGAATCCCGTCAACCTCTACGGAGCTACCAAGCTTGCAGCAGAAAAGTTGACTGTTCAGAGCAACACGTATGCTGCTGGCTCAGCAACGCGCTATTCCTGCGTTCGCTACGGGAATGTTATAGGGAGCCGCGGTTCCGTCGTGCCGGTTTTCCTCAGACAGCGCGAGCGTGGCCAGGTGACGATTACCGATGACCGCATGACCCGTTTCTGGCTTTCGCTTGAACAGGGCGTGCGCTTCGTGATTACCTGCCTGGAGGAAATGCAAGGGGGAGAGGTCTTTGTTCCGAAAATCCCGAGCATGAAAGTTCTTGACCTTGCCAGGGCCATTGCGCCTGGCGCCGCGGTTTCGGTCGTTGGTATACGCCCCGGTGAGAAGCTTCATGAAGTGTTGATCTCGGAGGACGAAGCTCGGAATACGATCGAGCGTGAGCATATGTTCATCGTCAAGCCTCCTGAGACGTTATGGGAGCGCAGTCTGCAATACGATGGCCAGCCGCTCGTCGAAGGCTTTCGATACTCGAGCGACAACAACGAGGATTGGCTCGACGTGCCGGGCATCCAGAAACTCATTGAACCTTTTGAGAAGCTGTACGCCGAAGGGAACTTGCAGGGATGATCTGTCTTGGCTCATCACGATCTGGGTTCGTTCCTGGGTCACTTACCAGTCAGGCCGGGCTTCCTTTGTCAGCCGGCCAGATGATACTCATCCAATGAACAAGAGGGTATGCAGGTGAGGTTGCTCATCACAGGCGCCAGCGGATTGCTCGGACTCAATTTGGCCCTCGACGCAAGTAGCGTGCACCATGTGATTGGCGTGGACCGAAGCACTCTTGCCTCCGCGCCGTTCCAGGTGATCCAGACTGACCTGCTGGAAGATAATGCAATCACCCGGGTGCTCGCAGAGGCTCAACCGGAGGCGGTGATCCACTGCGCCGCCCTGGCAGATGTTGATATATGTGAAGCAAATCCAAGCCTGGCGCGGCGGACTAATGCTGAGTTGCCCGGACAGCTTGCCGAGGCTTGCGCGCGTCGCAAGATCCGTTTGATCCATATCTCCACAGACGCGGTGTTCGGCGGCGAAAAGATTGGACCCTATTCTGAGGCTGATCGACCTGATCCGCGGGGCGTTTATGCGAGCTCGAAGTTGGATGGGGAACGGGCGGTACTAGAGGCGTATCCGCTTGCCAGCGTGGCCCGCGTGAACTTCTACGGATGGTCATTGACCGGCAAGCGTAGCCTTGCCGAATTCTTTGTGAACAGCTTAAGCCGTGGATCAAGTGTCAACGGCTTCACGGACGTGATGTTCTGCCCAATGTTTGTGCTTCACTTGGGCCAGATTCTCATCCAGATGCTGGAGAATGACCTGCATGGCCTCTATCATGTCGTTGGCCCGCAGGCAATGATGAAGTACCAGTTCGGTGTTGAGATCGCTCGGAAGTTCGGCTTCTCGGAGCTGCTCGTCGACCCGCAGTCGGTGGATAAATCTGGCCTTACTGCGCGACGTTCCCACAATTTGTGGTTATCTACCCACAAGATCTCCACAGAATTGCAGCTTGAGCTGCCCGATTTCTCCACAGGCCTGAGCGCGTTTTACGCCCAGTACCAGCAGGGTTATCCACAGAAAATCCGTAGTTATCAACAGGCAGCCGGCGGCGAGGTTTCGGTCGCTTAGGGCTTCTGGGAAACGCCTTGTACAATCCGGCCTGGAGTAAGTCAGAGGAGCTATGGAAATCAAGATTGGCGAACGTCTCATCGGGCTCGATCAGCCAACATACTTCATCGCGGACATTGCTGCCAACCATGACGGCGACCTCGATAGAGCAAAGGCCCTCATCCGCCTCGCCAAAGATGCGGGAGCAGATGCGGCGAAGTTTCAGAACTTTGATGCGCCGAAGATCGTGTCTGACTATGGCTTTTCCCATATGAACAGTCAGGTTAGCCATCAGGCCGCCTGGAAAAAATCGGTGGTTGAGGTGTATCGCGCGGCCTCTATACCTTTTGAGTGGACCCTAAGCCTCATGGAAGAGTGCAACGAGGCGGGCATCGATTATTTCTCCTCGCCTTACGATTTCACTGCCATCGACTTTCTCGACCCGTATGTGCCGGTCTATAAAGCAGGTTCCGGTGAAATAGATTGGATCGAAGCTCTGGAGCGAATGGCTGGCAAAGGAAAACCCTTCTTCGTTGCTACGGGCGCTTCGACCATCGGCGAAGTGCAACAGGCGGTTCATGCAATTCTCAAGATCAATAAGCAACTTGTGCTTATGCAGTGTAATACGAACTACACTGCCAATCCAAATAACTACGATCATCTGCACATCAATGTGCTCAAGACGTACGCCACGATGTTCCCGGATGTGATACTCGGCTTGTCCGACCATACCCATGCCGTCGCGCCGATTCTTGGCGCGGTGACGCTTGGGGCGCGCGTCATCGAGCGCCACTTTACGGATAGCAACAATCGGGAAGGTCCAGACCACAAGTTCGCGATGAATCCAGATAATTGGGCAAGGATGGTGGAAGAGACTCGCCTGCTGGAACGCTCTTTGGGCGGCGCCGATAAGTTTGTCGCGGAAAACGAGAAGGACACCGCGATCGTTCAGCGCCGATGTCTGCGCGCAGCTCGGGCTATCAAAGAAGGCGAGATTTTGACGCGGGGGATGATCGACGTATTGAGGCCGGCGACGCCCGGCGCAATCAAGCCCAATGAGATCTCCAGCGTGGTCGGCACCACGGCATTGCATGATCTTAGCTTCGGTCAGGAGCTTCGCTGGACGGATCTGGGTGCAGCGTAATGCGTATCCTTTATTTCAGCCAGGGCTACTCGCCGCATGACCATCGTTTCTTAGCAGCATTGGCGGGTACGGAGCACTCTGTCTTCTATCTGAGATTGGAAGGCAATCTGCATCCCATTGAGGACCGCCCGGTGCCTGCCGAGATCCAGCAGGTTCAGTGGGCTGGCGGCAAGACGGCCTTTCACTGGTACGATGTCCCTCGCCTCACCATCGATCTGAAGCGCGTGATCGGTGAAGTCAAGCCGGACCTCGTTCATGCGGGTCCGATCCAGACCTGCGCGTTCCTTTCAGTGCTGACAGGATTCCGGCCGTTGTTGACGATGTCATGGGGCTTCGATTTGATGCAGGATTCCGAACGCAATCGATGGTGGCGTTGGCTCACGCGCTATACTCTGCAACACACCACGTTCTTCGTGAGTGACGCGCAGATCACCCGCAATAAGGCCGTGGGTTACGGAATGAGAACCGATCGCACGGCTGTCTTCCCCTGGGGAGTGGATCTAAAGCAGTTTCAGCCCGCACGGCGTCCGATATGAGCGCGCACCATCAACGACAAAACGGAAGCGCCTGCCGGCAGCGGACCACAAGCCCTTCGTGCTCTTCTGCAACCGGAGTTGGGAGCCGCGCTATGGGGTCACTATCCTAGCGAAGGCGTTTGTGCAGGTAGCCCAGGAACGCGATGACGTTTGCCTGCTCCTACTGGGCAGCGGCTCACTTGCTCAGACGATCCGGCAGATCCTCATGAATGGGCAGGTCTTGGATCGAGTCCAGTTTGGCGGACGAGTCTCGCAGTCAGAGCTGCCTCGCTGGTACCGAATGGCAGACCTCTATATATCGCCTTCGCATGTCGATGGCTCCTCCGTTTCGCTGATGGAGGCGCTCGCGTGCGGATTGCCGGCGCTCGTCTCCGACATCCCGGCCAACAAGGAGTGGGTCACGGAAAACGTCAATGGCTGGCTGTTTCCGGATGGTGATGCCGCGGCCCTGGCTGCCAAGGATCCTGGCCGTAGTTGATCAGCGCAGAAGATTGGGGGCTGTCAGCCGCGCCGCACGAAGGTCGGCGGAGGAGCGCGCGGACTGGCAAAAGAATTTTCGCGTCCTTCTGGACGCGTATCGACAGACGATGGATGCGCATGAGCAGAGGAGGCCCCGGTGATAATTTCATTGGTACTCGCTGTGGTCATCACGATCCTTGCGGCGTACTTTGCCAGCAATAACCTGACCGTTATCCATATTGACCTTCTGGGTTATGACCTCCGTGGAAGCACCGGCATCCTCCTTGTGTCCGCCCTCGGAATTGGTGTGTTGCTTGGCGTCGCCTTCACCCTGCCGGCCCTCATTAGCCGCAGTTGGGCCCTGATGCGCCACAAGCGCAAACTGCAAGATCTGCAGGATGGTATCAATTCCAAATTTCCAGCTGAAGAGGCCGATGAAGAATAACATGCGGCCCCGAACAGTGGCGATCATCCAGGCCCGCATGGCGTCCTCGCGCCTGCCAGGAAAGGTCCTGATGGACATTGCGGGACGGCCTATGCTGTCCCTGGTCGTGACGCGAGTCTCGCGGTCTGCCAGTGTGGATGCAGTGGTCGTTGCGACCACCACAGATCCATCTGACGATGCGGTGGTTGAATACTGTCAGACGCACGGCATAGACCATACGCGTGGAAGCCAGTTTGACGTTTTGGATCGCTACTATCAGGCCGCCCTTCACCTGGCCGCTGGAACCGTGGTGCGTATCACCGCCGATTGCCCGGCCATAGACCCTCAGCTGATCGATGATGCAGTTGGGACATTGCACGGCAACTCGCGCGAACACGCGCTGCCGCCCCAAGCGCAATTCGATTTCGTAGCCAATCGCCTCCCGCCGCCATTTCGTCGGACGTACCCTATCGGGCTCGACGTCGAGGTTTGCAGCTTTGCGGCGCTGGAGAGGGCTTGGAAGGAAGGGCACGAAGCGCAGCATCGCGAGCACGTCATGCCCTATCTGTATGAAGGCGTAAGTCTGTCCGCGGCCAGCCCGGAGCTATCGCAAGGCATCTCGCCCCGAGGCTTCCGCGTCGGCTTGCGCAATCACACTCCGGATTTTGGAAGCTACCGGTGGACGGTGGACACACTCGAAGATCTGGAGTTCATGCGAGAGTTATACGGGCGTCTCGGTGGTCATGACGACTTTTCCTGGAACGATGCCTTGGATGTCGTCCATCGCGAGCCCGCGCTTATGTCGATCAATGCCGGCGTACAGCACAAGACCCTCAGGGATTTTGATTCGCGAGCCACCGGGCGTTAGGGCTTTCTACACATGCCGCTGATCACATTCTTTTCCGCCTTCAAGCCGTTCACCGAGCCGCGGATTTCCATATCGCAGCGGAACGCGATCGAGTCGTGGAAGCGCCTGGGCGATGTTGATGTTCTGCTGTTGGGCGACGAAGCGGGCATTGCGGCGGCATCAAGAGAGATCGGTGTGCGGCATTTGCCAGAAGTTGCACGCAACGCAAATGGGACGCCGTTGATCTCGTCCATGCTTGAGGCGGTGCGGGAAAATAGTGATAGTCCTCTCCTGTGCATCATCAACGCGGACATGATCTTGCTACCGGATTTCTTCCAGGCCGCAAAGGGGGTCGCCGATTTGCTGAGGGCAGACAATGGCCTCGAGAAGAACTTCGTGCTGGTTAGCCAACGCTGGGACCTGGATGTGCCTGCTCCCATCAGCTTCGATGATGGTTGGGAGAGCCAGTTGCATGCGGCAGTGCGGCAGCAGGGTCGGCTGCATAGGCCCACTGGGAGCGATTTCTTCCTCTTCCCACGCGGGTGCTACACGGACATGCCGGATTTTGCGATCGGGCGCGCGGGCTGGGACAACTGGATGATCTATAAGGCTCGGGCAGAACGATGGCCGGTTATTGACTGTACCGAGTCGGTCACGATCATCCACCAGAATCATGATTACCGGCACCTGCCTGGCGGTCGACCCCACTACGATCATCCGGATACAGGGGTGAATACCAGGCTGGCGGGAGGACAGGCAGCCACCCGTTACACGATCCTGGACGCGACGCATTCATTCGTCAACCGGCGGCTTACGCGCCCACGGCCGAGCTATGCGCGCTTGCTGCGAAGCGTGGAACTCCTCCTGCGCCAGGTGTTCTTCTTCCTGCCAGAGGACGTGATCGAGAACATCGCTCGGCCCAGGCGTTGGGGCAAGCGCATGCGTAGAATGTTTGGCAAAGGAAATTCATGACGCGCCTCCGAACCTCTACGGAGGATTTGAAAGCCAAATGAGAAAAGGTCAGAACCCGGCGAAGTTCGTGAAGGCGGTGAGCGCGCCCGGAACGGATCACGGCTGCGTTGCTCAACTACATCCCATTCCTGAGCGGATTCTATGCGGAAACGCTGGATGTGCTGAAGGCCTGCCTGCAGTCGATGCGAACGGACGCGGGGCTGCCATTCGACCTGATGGTATTCGACAACGGGTCGTGTGCGGAGGCGCGGGATTTCCTGATCTCGGAGAAGGAGGCGGGGCGCATACAGTACCTGATACTCTCCGAGAAGAACGTCGGGAAGGGAGGGGCCTGGAATGTGATGCTGCCGGGAGCGCCGGGGGAGATCATCGCGTATACAGACAGCGACGTGCTGTTCTCGCCGGGCTGGCTGAAGCGGTCGGTGGAGGTGCTGGAGACGTTCCCGAACGTGGGGATGGTGACGGCGCGGCCGTTCCGAACGCCGCCGGAGTTCTACAGCCGGACGCTGGAGTGGGCCCGAATCGCGCGCCGTTCGGAAATCAATGAGGAACAATTCATCCCGTGGGAGACGTTCCTGGAGTTTAATTTGTCGCTGGGGCAGACGGAGGAGGAGAACCGGAAGGTGTACGAGGAGACGCGGGACTGGGTCATACGGTATGGGGGGGTGACGGCGGTGGCGGGGGCGTCGCACTGGCAGTTCACGGCGTATAAGTCCACGTTGCAGCAGTTCCTGCCGTTCGATATGGACAAGCCGATGGGGCAGGTGCGGCAGCTTGATAAGCGGGTAAATGATGCGGGCCTTTTGCGGCTGATGGTCTCGGAGCCGCTGGCGATGAACATGAGCAATACGATGGGCTACGTGCGGGGGGAGTTGAAGGGCGGGCAGGCAAATGAGCGGGCTTCTTTGGGCAAGCGGCTCCTGGAATTTGGTCCGGTAAAGAGGACTTTGCTGGCTGCGTATAACAGGATCTTCAAATGGTATTACTAACAGGCAGGCCAGCGGTGAACTCGGGTGAGGCCTGGATTCTTGTTTTTCTCATTGCCGTTTGGTTATCATGGCCGGTGGCTTTCGGCGCTATTGTCTCGATAGGGTACAGAATGTATGCGCCTGGCCGCTGGATAGGGCTGCTGTCGCTCAAATCCGCGGCGGCGTGCATTCTATTCGGGCTGGCAGAACTTTCTTACGGCGCGAACCGATCTGTTGAGATCATCCTGGCAATATTGCCGAACATCGTGCTTACCGGCGCGATCGCATATTATCATTGGCCGCTGCTGCAGGCCAGCCGCATTAGTCGTTCCGCGCTGTTGGCGGACGCGAGCTTCGGGGCGGCAATCGTAGTTATCTGGTTCGGGTTTCATCTGGCGATTCCCGTGATGGCTGCACCATTTGTTTACACGGCGGTTATGATGTTGCACGTGATCGTTTGGTTGAGAAGCCAAGGAGAGCCGGTACCTGCTTGATGTCCAAGAAAATATTCATCTGCGCCGACCACGGCATGGCTATCGTGTACTTCCTGCAAAGCGACGTGGTGCCGGTGTTGCTGGCGGGGGGCGTCGAGATCGTGGTGCTGACGGACGACGAGACAAAAGATCGGATCGCCGGGCGTTTCGCGCGTCCGGGCCTCACCTTCGAGGGGCTGAGATTGAAGCAGGCGGGCGAGTATGCCGATGCCGTGCGGCCGCGGCTGCAATGGCTGCTGGCCTACCTGCGGCGAGTGGGTGGGTCGTGGCGGATCAATACGGAAGCGATGGACAGCCACATCTGGGAGGTGTGGGCGGAGAACTCCTGGAAGTTCAGACTGGGCGTGTGGGTGCCCGCCGCGCTGGCGATCCTGCTGCTGCGGACATTTCCCTGGGCAAGAAAGTACCTGGTGAGGGTGCAAAGCCGGTTCGTGGTGGAACCGGCTCTCTATGCGGATCTGTTCGAGAAGCACAAGCCTGATCTGGTGATCGCCTCGACGGCAGGCTGGCGCATGGACCGCTACCTGCTGCGGGAGGCCAAACAGCGCGGCGTGCCGACGATGGCCGCGATCGTCGGCTGGGATAATCCGTCCAGCTACTCGATCCGGGGCGCTGAAATGGACTACGCCACGTGCTGGTCACAGCTGCAAAAGCAGGAGCTTGTGCAAGGCTCGGACTGGGAGGCGGAACGCGTCCATATCGGCGGGATCCCATCGTATGACGGTTACTTCGCAAAAAAATGGCTGCTGCCGAAAGCCGAATACTTCAGGCTGCATGGGCTGGACCCCGAGCGGAAGCTTATCTCCTATGCAAGCAGCTTCGTGCACTTCGCGCCGAACTTTCCCAACGTTGAAGCGCTGGCGCAACTGGTGGCGTCGGACGGGCTGTGCGAGCCGGCGCAACTGCTGGTGCGCCTGCATCCCAGCCACTTTCAGTCAAAACCAAGGATGTTCGCGGACGAGCGGGAGAGCATCCACGCGCTGGAGGGCAAATATCCACACGTGCATGTCGTCAGGCCGGTGCCGCTGGGCGGCTCACTCGGTTACTACAGCGGCGAAGACATGGATGAGAAATCATCGATGATGGCTCACTCGGATGTGATGGTGACGGTGTACTCCACCATGCTGGTCGAGACGGCGGTGCACGAACGCCGATGATCGCGGCCGTCATTGATACGCCCGGCGGCTGGAACCGCCCGAAGAAGTATTCGCTATCCTTGAGGAAGATCGGCAACTGGCCCACGCACCAGCGCTTCCGCGAGGCGAGGGCGGGCCGCATTGCCGAGGACCAGAAGGAATTGTGCGAGGCGATCAATGCCTACCTGAGGGACCCGGCGCTGGATTCGTCTGAACGAGAGCAATTCGTGCGGCAGGAAATCACTTATACTGATGGGTCGGCCGGACAACGCACCGCGGACTACATTTTGCGGGTCCTAAACAGGCTGCACGGATAAGAAAACGGAAATGACTGGAAAGAGAAATATGACGCTGTTCTACTTCTCGATCGCGCTGGCGATCTGCTCCAGCGCGTTGTATCATTTTTCCCAGAAGCAGATCCCGGCGGGTGTGGACCCGATCATCTCCGTGATCGTCACGTATGCTGTTTCCCTGATCCTATGCCTGGTACTGCTGTATTTCCTGCCGCCGAAGCAGGGATTGCTGCAAGCGGTGAGACAGCTCAACTGGGCCAGTTACGTGCTGGCGCTATCGCTCGTGGGACTGGAAGTCGGCTTCCTGCTTGTCTATCGAGCGGGCTGGAACATCGGGCTGGCGGCGGTGCTGGTGAACGTGGTGGCTTCGCTGATCCTGATCCCTCTGGCGCTGCTCGTTTTCAAAGACAGGCTCTCGTGGGTGAACATCCTGGGGATCGTAGTCTGCCTGGGCGGGCTGGTCATGCTGAACTGGCAGAGGTAAGGCATCATTCTTCGTCCGGTCGGGGTTGTGGGAGAATTCTAGTCAATGGATCTGCTGGAGCGCATCAAGAAGGCGGCGCGGATACTGCTGAGGGGAGAACCGCAAAAACGGAAGCGCGGCGCCATCCCTGCCATCACGCCGGAGGAAGTCGCAGAGATCAAGCAATTTTTCCCGCGGGAAAAGTTCTTCATCTTCGGACATGCCCGGTCGGGGACGACGCTGCTTGTGCGGCTGATACGGCTGCACCCGGAGGTGCACTGCAATTACCAGGCGCACTTCTTCAGCCGCAAGCCACTGCTCAAGTCACTGGTCAACACACCGGAGGCGGAGGAATGGCTGACGCGCAGGTCGAACCGGTGGAACGAGGGTCGTGACCTTGCGCCGCTGATGCTGCGCGCGGCAGCCGATATCGTGATGGAGCGCGAGGCCGCACGGGAAGGCAAACGCATCGTAGGCGACAAGAGCCCGCTGTCCACGATCCACGGCGGAGCGGTGCGGGAACTGGCGACGATCTATCCGGATGCGAGGCTGATCTATCTCGTGCGGGACGGGCGCGACGTGCTCATCTCGGAACGGTTCCGGAATTTTGTGGAAGAGTCGAAATTCCTGAGCCGGGATGACAGGCAAATCCTGAGCGACCTTCGCCAGGACCCGGCTGCTTTCACCGCGGGCAAACGCTCCATGTTCAGCGAACAATTCATACGACGCATGGCGAACGGCTGGGTGAAGGATGTTTCCGAGGTCGAGGCGGAAGGCAGGCGGCTTTTCGGCGAGCGCTTTATGACGCTGCGCTATGAGGACCTGCTGCGAGAGCCATTCGAGACGATGTCGAAGGCCTGGGGATTCCTGGGAGCGGCTGAGCCGGATGGATCACTCGCGGGGGATGTGCAGGCGGAGATGGCATCGAACCCGGATGAGGAATGGCAGTCGAGGCGCAATGAGGATATTGCGTCGTTCCTTGCCAAGGGACAAGCGGGCAACTGGAGGAGCCTGTTCACGGCGACGGATAAGTCGCTGTTCAAAGAGGTGGCGGGGGAGATGCTGGTGAAATGGAATTATGAGAAGGATGAGGATTGGTAGGGGAGCGCGTGCATACAACGTCCCGCAGGGTGGTGTGCATGGACAAGAGGTTTGAGGGAGCCTGCGGGACGGGATCTGAAAGGTCGCGGCGAGATGGAGAAAAGCAGGGCGTATAGCGGCGGCGGACCTAACCCCCGGCCCCCTCCGCCCCGCTGAAGCGGGGTCTACGTCCCGACTGTGCTCCGCGCATGGCAGTATTGGAAAGTGCTAGATTGCTTCGCCAGAGTACGGCTCGCAATGACAGTGGTGATGAGGCTAAGAGCAAGATTGGTTGCGTAGCAGGGTGCTCGGACCCAACCCCCATGGTAGATAGTGTATGGTCGGACTGGCAGTCCGACCTACATGGGAGGGGATGCCCGAAAAATCCTGACGAAGGCGGGGTGCATTGTTGCGGAAATAGAGGCGTTACGGGAGCCTGCGGGACGAGTGTGGGGATATCCGCACAAGACAGAAACCGTGGGCCCGGTTCGAACTGGTGAAAGCAAGCCCGCTGAATTACGAGGCGCCTATTTTGAGTGGCTCTGATGGCTCATAAGTTGCAACTACTACGCCTGTTGTGGTGATCTTTGTGTCTACTGGTTTAAGGCGCTCAGGCTGCGTGCCTTCGGCGAATAATTTCTTGCCGCTGCCGATGGTAACGGGATATGTCCAGATGTGCATTTGATCTATGAGGTTGTGTCGCAGGAGCGTTTGTATAAGGTTGCCACTACCCCACACATGCAGGTTAGGACCGTCTGAGTTTTAAGCTTCTTTATCTCTGCCACTACGTCTCCTGTGATAAGCATGGAATTGGTCCAAGAGAGCTCAAAAGGCTTATGCGAGACAACGTACTTTTTCGCACTATTGAATGGCTTTCCCCAACGCGGTTCTTCCTTGTGATCCGGCCAGTAACCGGCAAAAATATCATAGGTGCGTCTTCCGAGGAGCAGATCGAAAGGACTGCTCATAAAACCGTCCATAATTTTGTCCGCCACTTCGTCCCAACCAGACTGCCAACCTCCATACTTAAAATTGCTTGAAGTATCTTCCTCCGGTCCGCCCGGAGCCTGCAGGACGCCGTCAAGAGTTACGTATGTGATGGTGATGAGTTTTCTCATGATCTTCTCCTTTTATATGTCTTAACAACGTGACCTATTCGTATTGTTACTGCCAACATGACATTCTTAGTACCATGAGAAGTGGGATCAGTTCAGGGGTAGATTACCGGTGGGCGGGGCGTGCACACAACGTCCCGCAGGGTAGAACTCATAGACAAGAGGTGCTACGGGAACCTGCGGGACGGGTTCCAAGGGAGGCTATGGGAACCTGTGGGGCGGGATTTGACGGGCTCGCAGAAACCGTGAGGTCTGGTTCGAACTGGTGAAAGCAAGAAAGCTGACTTACAAGGCGCCTGTTTTGAGAGGTGCTGACGGCTCGTAGGTCGTAATAACAACGCCAGTGGGGAAAGTCCGGGAATCTACAAATTTGAATTCGACAGGTGGAGTGCCTTGCGGGAAAAGCCGCTGGCCACTCCCAATGGTGAGGGGGAAGGTCCAGACGAGCATTTGGTCGATCAAATCGTTCGCAAGCAAGGTACTAATCAGCCTACCACTCCCGTGCACCCAGAGATCAGGACCATCCATATTTTTAAGTTTCTTGATCTCTGTGATTACATCTCCGGTGATAAGCGAGGAATTCTGCCAGGAAAGCTCAGCGGGCGAGTGAGAGACGACATATTTTCTCGTGGTGTTGAATGGTACGGCGATCTTTGGGGAGGTTGTATCGTGCGGCCAGTAGGCGGCAAAGACGTCGTAAGTGCGCTTTCCCAGGAGAAGCTCAAAGGGGAGCTCCATGAGCTTGTCAAAGGTGTTCCACATCATTTGATCCCAATATTTCATCATCCAGCCAGCATAGGCAAATCCGTTAACCCAGCCGCCGTAGGCAGATGCGCCATCCCGGTCTTTCTCAGGTCCGCCATTCGATTGCATGACGCCGTCAAAAGTCACGTATGTGGTAGTGATGATTTTTCTCATGATATTCTCCTCTCATATGTTTTACTGGAATTTATTTGCTTTTGTTACTGCCAAGATCCCATTCTTAGTACCATCGAAAAACGGTATGGTTTAGGGGATGCTTACGGATAAGGTATCGCGGGTTGCTTCGCTGGGGATAGGCTTGGGATTCGATTTGCGAGGCAAATCGCGGAGAAACCGGGAAAAGAAACCTTTGGGGAAAACTAGGGGAACTGGGCTGCGTCGGCGGACCTAACCCCCGGCCAGCCTGCGCTCCGCTGGGCATGCTTCGCGGCCTTCCCGAAGCGGGAAGGGGTGCTGGCAAGATCAAGAAAAATGCAACGAGCCACGAGACCTTCTCAAATGGGAAGGGGTGCTGGCATGGGCAATGAGAATGGGTAGATAGTGTATGGTCGGACTGGCAGTCCGACCTACATGAGAGAGGGGGCCTACAAGATCACGATTGTGATTCGCTACGGCAGGGCTGCGAAACGACGAGATTGGTTAGCCGAGTACGGGGATGATATCCCTCCCGCTGAAGCGGGATCCCCAAGTGCGGGGATGATATCTCCGCCCCGCCGGTGGCGGGGTCTACGCTTCGCTCCGACAAAAGCGGGGACGATGCCTACGTCCCGCCTGCGGCGGGATCTCCGCTGCGCTTCGACTGCGCTACGGCTTCGCTACGACAAGAAGCGGGACAATGTCTTCAACTCATCTTCGCATGGACCTTCAGAGATGACGCGTAGTAGATTTGGGTAATGAGTGGGATTGGGGATCCGGATGGGATGTGAAAATCCAGGAGTGACCATCGGGTAGCGCAAGCTGCGCGATGGTCACTCCTCTTTATTTATTATGCGAGGGCGGCGAGGCAGCGGTTGGCGAGGGTGGCTGCCACATCCATACGGTACTCGGCAGATCCCCAATCATCGGTGGCATCGTGGAGGGCGTTGCGCGCGGCTGCATCGAGGCCGGCGGATTCAGTCCCGTCCATGGCGAGGCGGGGAGCTGCGCCGAAGCCTCCAACTGCGAGGCGGGAGCGTCCGGAAGGCCACTGAGCGAGGGCCACGCAGACGATCGGTTTGTCGGAGGGGGTACGGGAAACGTATTGGAAGGCGAGGCGCGCTTGCACGGGAATGGTGATGGCGGTGATCAGCCCCGCGGGATGCAGGGGGAGAAAATCGCCGAGGCTTTGATCGAGAGCCTTCGAGGCCGTTCCGGCCGAGGCGCCGAGGCGGAGAATGCTCAGCTTTGCATCGAGGGCGAGGAGCGCCGTCGTGAAGGTGGAGCGACCGTCGCAAGTGACGAGCGTGCCGCCGACGGTCGCGGAATTGCGGAGGTTGAGCGGCGCTTCGAGCTTCAGCGGTTTCCGCAGAGCCTCGGGGCAAGATGCGTGCTCAAGCAGGCTCTGAAGAGTAGCAGCCGCGCCGAGCTCAAGGTTCTTGCCCTGCTCTGAGATGTGGTCGAGGCCGAGGGCTTGCAGGTCGACGACTTCAACGGCATCGGGTTGGCCGTGAGAAAGAAGCGTGCCGCCGCCGAGAGGGACGGTGCGCGGGGAAGTGCGTCCGAGGAGGCTGAGGGCCTCTTCCATGGTCTTGGGACGATGATAGGCTGTGATCACGAATACTCCTGGAATTCAACGAAAGATGGAGCCGGCTCTGCCATCCGGAGGCTTGGATGTTTTGCTCCGGAAGGACAGGTATTTGTATTATACAGGAGGCCGAGGGTGGGGAGGGTTAGGATGAGCAGACAAGTGGGTAGGTCGGATTGCCACCGCGGCGCGGGACTTCGCCGCGCTACGGCAATCCGACCTGCATCAGGGCTGAGGCGGGAAAGACGTTGACTCTGGAGTTCTGAGCAACTTGTTACCGAGCAGTTGCAGGAGGAGCTTGCCAAGCTTGGCTTACTGGGCAATTCCATCGCTACGCATGACACAGCCTTGGAGAAGCTACTCGTGCGCATGGCAACCTAGCAGGACCTTATTACTATGGCCTATTGCTGAGGAAGCAGGACAAATCTCGCAAGCAGATCGCCCAGGAAACGCAGATGCATCCGCGCAGCCTGGACCGCCGCTTGCAGCAGATCGTCCGCGACGGCATCCCCTTGACCTTGACCGACCACGAAGAGCCGTTGCCCCCCTTGAGCATTGACCTATGATTTCGTTGCTTGTGTTCTCCGATACGTCCCGACAAAACAACCTTCCGCCCTATGTTGTGTGCGGTCTATCTGAAAGCTTGCGAAAAGAATAGCATTAAGATGAACACGAAGAACACAATCATGATTATCCCTGAGACACTCTGGAATGTGCTTTTCCAGACTGTGAACCGAGATAGGTTCTCGTCCCCTAGCCAACTCTGTCCCTCTCGGACGTTCATAGCCGCTTTCAACACGAACATGCCGAAGACAAACAGGATCAGCAGGACGCCGCAAATGTTATTGACGACCGGCCCGAGATCAATTTTGTACTCTGTCGCCATCTGCCCACTAAGCACGAGAATCAGAATCCCGACCACTATGAAACCCACGCCTATAAAAACATCCCGCACTATGTGACGGTCCCGGCGCAGAAGTGCTACAACCACTCCTGCTATCCCGAGCAAGACACCTGCACAGCCAATGACTAAGATGAACGTAGTTATCTGATAAACATTCATTTCCGAACAACGAGTCCCTTCCTTGTCAACCAAGAAATGAAACTCTTCAACAGTAATTCTAATCCTACTGTCTCAGAGTCCCTACTAACAGTCTTAGGGACTTTGCCTTTGCCCGCCAAGATTGGCTGTGGAAAGTGCCGCCTTGCGGGGTTGGAACGCCGCAAGGCTTGGACAACCCTGCGGGTAGCCCACGCGTCCCACCGCCCTACTTCGACTACGGCGGGCTTGCCGGCTCTGTCCCTGGTTCGCCTCCGCAATTCCATGCCGCAGGATGTGTGGCAGGTAACCACACATCCTGCTTGCGTCCCGTTCTTTGTTTCATATTTTGCAAAGGCCGGCGAGCCGCGCCGGTGCCCCGCTGACCCATCAGCGGGGCCCTCTGGGCCCGGCCCGCACCCTCGACGCAAGCCTACGATGCGGCAAGCAATAACAAGCTCGCCAGTATTGTCAAAGGGCCAGCGATCATAAGGTATATTCCTGCCGCCCTAACAGTGTACATAGGTTTAGCAAGCTTCGTCAAAACGTTTTCTGGGCTTCTGCGTTTAGCGAACACCTTTTCGGCCCGAGCAAACAGTTGCAAGAACCGGAAGCTAACGAGCTTTGGAACATGTGTCAATGACTTATCTCTAAGAACAAAATACCCGGAAATTGTGAAGTCCAATCCGATTGCCAGCATAAGTAAATATAACGTGGTATTGACTTGCCTTGTAATATCGATCATCATCCCGCACCTCATCCAAAGATTCTAACCGCATCTAACCACCTCACCCAGGTCCGCGTCCCCTCCCAAGGTTGGCTGACGGTCGTGTCCCTCCCCCTTGTTTCAGAGAGCTTTTCTTTGCGCCCGCGGACACGCGTGATAGAATGCTCGCCAAGTAGCTCTCATGGGGCCAACGTGAAAACTCTGACTGCCATACTCTCTTTTTTCCTCCTGTTGGTTTCGTGCACTCCGAACCCTAATGTCGAAATAGGCGATGGTGGTTTACTCTCGGATGCATCGTGCGGTCCCCCATGCTTCTGGAATATAACCCCAGGCCTTACGACTAGGTCTCAGGCTTGGGGCAGCCTCATCCAACGGGGAATGTCACAGACATGTCAGGAGCTAAATGGTAGCTCGGAACCTGGGTCGCACACTATTCATTGCGAGCCTAGGAGCAAAACTCGTGACTTGGGAACACTTGATATAGCTCTCGATGCTCAGGCGAACAAAGTACTGTCCATTAGCTTTAACCCATCGCGCGTCATTCTTCTCCAGAACCTTGTCAAGAAGTACGGCGGTTCCATCCCACCTGGCTGTCTACCAAATAAGTACTCCACAACATCCAGCATATTGGGTGATACTTTACTACAACGCAATTCTCACAAGCTTGTATTTTCCTCCACAAGCTGGGTCAACATATCAACTCCGCCCCAACGCTACGGCTTATCTGGTAACCTATTCCACCGCACAGAGTTACAAAACCTACCTTGACTCTATCCACACAAATCTTCAGGAATGGAAGGGCTAAGGTGTCTATACCAGCAAGTAATATGAAATGCGAAATATTGCACACAATCAAAACCGCCATCTATGCCCGCGTGAGTTCCAAGAGCCAAGCCAGGGAAGGCACAATCCAATCGCAGCTAGAGGCTTTGCGCGACCGTAGGAATGGGAAGGACGAGCCGCAATCACGATGCCCGAGCTAGGAGATGATTCGGTCCGCTGTCGGCGCGTCATGGCGAAGGCCGACTTTGCCACCAAGCAGCGACTTGTTTATCTCCTGGTGAATTGAGTAACCTAGCACCCGAACAAAGCCATCGTGGAACGCAATATCCCGCTTGCCGCGGACGCTTTAGTTTCATCGCATCATGCCGTGCCCTATAGGACCAACTAAGGAAAGAGAATTGGCTCTTGAGAGAAGATGCCAAGCCGCCCATTCGCATCGAAACTCGAAGCGAATGGGCGGCGTTGTTATATAACGTGACCAGCGCAGGCTGATGCGGGTGAAGGTGAGCTGTTAGCCGGGCTGATGGCCGGGCTCGATCTCGGGGAGCAGGTATTGGTCCTTTAGCGCCTGGACTAATATCTCAAATCCGTCGCCGTTGCTGTAGTGACCGGTGAAACGCCAAGCGGGCTGAAAGTAGGCGGGCTGGTCGTCGGGGGTCGTGACCAGGTAACGGGGATCGGGCGTGAAATACACGAGCTCTATCTTCTCTATATCGGCAGTGGCGATGTCTGCCGTTTTGCCGATGAAGGGAATATCCACGATGGCGGGCTTGTCGACAGTGATGGGCAGATTGGCGTGCAAGCCGGACTTTGGATCAATTTCAAGCATGCCTCCAAAGACGCGCAGGGCGGGATGTCCGCCGACGGATTCGCCGGGTATTGAAAGACATTCCAATTGGACCTCGTCACCCGGGACGCCGATGAGGGAACTGCCGGTGGTCGCGTCGGCGAGGAGCTGGACGTACGTCTGACCATCGTCGGAAGTGAAGAGGGTGGCAGGCTGGCCGGAGATCTGCGTGAGCTGCTGCTTTCCTTTGAGAACCTGAACCTTGAGATCGGGGAACGGTATCTCGAACCGATCCACCTTGAGGGTCGGAATACCGCCATCGGGCGAGGCCTTGAACGAGCCCCAGACATCCACGGGCCGGCTGTTGCAGGCTTGAAGGCTGTCCAGACCAGTGCCTTCGAGCAGCATGTAGCCGCCGGGGTCGCTGCTCAGCGTTCGCCAGGAACCCGTACGCAATGGACTGTGTGCCGTCCTGGTGTTTGCTGATGGTGATGGTTAGCATGCCCCTCAGGGCTTCTACGGGCTGCGCAGAGGCATTCGGAACAAGGATGGTCTGACCGACGGCGAGTTGATTCGGATCCTGGATGCCGTTGGCACGGATCAGCGCATCGGTGGTTGTCCCGAGGGATTGCGCGATCGACCCGAGCGTATCGCCTGCTTGAACGGTGTATTGATCCCCGCCCGCGGCTTGCGTGGGGGTTGGGAAGGGGACAGGTGTGCCGGAGAGGTTGAGCTTGTAGAAGCCCGCGCCGCCTCCGCCACCACCTCCACCGCCGCCTCCGGCAGCCATGCGGTTGTCAATGAATTTCCACTGGAACAGCTCACCGGCCTGTGTGCCGACCACGAAGGCCTTTTCGAACGGCATCGGAATAGCGGCTGGCACGTCGGGAAGAGAGTAGGTGCTGCCATCGTCGGTCGTGAGCAGGGTGCGATCATTCTCGCGTTTGAGCGTGCCTACTAGACCATCTTCTTTTGCGGGCGAGACCTTCCACGAATCGACGCTGAACTTCTTGATCCCATTCTCCGTGACAAAGCGGCCTGTGGCTTCCACATAGGTGGGCTGGGTGAACTCCGCAAGCCCGGCGGTCTGTTCGATCACGGGAACCCCATCGATCTGAATGAACGGCGGCTTATCGGGCTGGACAGACCGGATGGAAGCGGCGTTGCCATAGATCGTGATGGTTTGATCCATGGGATACGTGCGGCTCCACTGCTGGATCGGCCCCATCGTAGAGTGCGCGGTTTCCACGCTGCCGTTGCTTCGGTTGGGATCCAGCAGCCGCTGGAGGGCCTCGTCTGCGCTGACGATCCCATAAGAACCTAAAGGTGCGCCCGAGACGTCGAGCAGGCTGGCTTGCACACTCGAGACCTGACCAGACTCATCCAGAGTGATGAGGAGCATCGAGGCGGAGAACGGTTCGTAGCCGAATGGAACACCGTCCGCGGCAAGAGGCTCCACGGCATATGCGGAGCGAATATCTGACCATTCCATGCGATACGGGAATGTGTATCCGTGGGAGCTCAGGAACGCGGCGATGATGGATTCTGCGTCGGGGTTGGTGATGGCACCGAAGAAATTGTAGGACTTGATCACATCTGCGGTGTACGTGAAATAACCGCTGGACCGGACGCGCAGGAACTGCTTTCCATCCGTGACGGCGTAGTCGGTGGTTCCGGGAAGTTCGCCCTGTGATTGGTAGGCTTCACCTTGTATGCCAAAGCGCTGGGCGAGCGCAAGCGCCTGATCCACGGTGGCATGCTGCTCGGCTTGCACCGGATAGACATTCGCTTCTGATGGAGAAGCGGGCATGGCTGCCGAGATGGTAAGGGTCGTGCCGCGCCAGTCATAAGTCTTTCCGGACGGAACGGCGGTGGGCTGGTCGACCGGGGGCGCGGGCGCATTGACTGTTGCGACGGGTGTGGTGCGGGATGCAGGCACAGGCTGGGGCGCGAGGGACCGGATGGCCCAGTCCAGAACGAAGACCAATACCAACGCGGCCATCACCCAAAAAACGGCGGGCGCGAATTTCTTTAGCGAAAACATTGCCGAATCTCCCTGTGCTGAGTGCGAAGCCATCAGACGGCGCTGCAGTGCGGCCTGGAAGGCCGGACTGGGCGTGATGTGCTCCGCGGTTTCGTTGAGCATCTTTGCGGCCTCGTCCAGCTCCGGATCGAGATCGAGCGGCAGATCGGATTTCATGCGATCATTCATCCTGCACCTCCAATGCGAGGGAGGTCCGTGAGCGCAAGTCACGCAGGCCGCGCGAACGGAGCATTTTCACCGCCGCCTCACTTTTGCCGAGGGCATGAGCGGCTTCGAGGCAGGTGAGCCCGCCGAAGAAGCAAAGCGCGATCACTTCGGCGCGATCGGCGTTGAGGTTCTGCACGGCGCAGAGGATCTGCTCCAACTCCAGGCGCTGAACCGCGGCTCTATCAGTGGGCACGCCGGGGTCGGGAAGGTCGGCGCCGCTGGTGAGAGGCATTTCGACGTGCCTGCGGCTACGGAAGAACAGCGCACGCTTATGCACGGCGATGCCCATGATCCAGGCTGCAAAGGTGCCGGTGTTGCGGTAGGAGCGGATGGATTCGAGGGCCGCCATGAAGGTCTGAGATGTCAGATCTTCGGCGTCCTTCGTATTGCCGGTGTGCGCCATGTGATAGCGGTAGACGCGGGTGACATGCCGGCGATAGAGCTCGGCAAACGCGTCCGCATCGGTGCGTGCTTCTGAGGCAAGCTGGGTATCATCCATGGGCGGACTTTGGATTCGTAGACGGGTGATCGTGCTCATAGACCTCCTGCAGTTTTGTGCCCACCACTAATATGTTGCAGGAGGGAGGGGAAAGGTAACAGGGAATTGGGGAGATTGGGAGTCGGGAATGAGGTTAATGGATCATGGAGAGTGGATCATGGGGAGCGGGTGATGGGAAATGGATCATGGAGAATGGATCATGCAGGATGGTAGACACGGACTGGTGTAATTGGGTGGGGTCAGTCGGGGTAGATCTTCCAGCCTAGCTTGTCCAGGTCGGAGAGGTTGAATTGATCCGAGGGGACGTTGATCATCAGTGAGTTGGCTTCGGCGAGCAACTCATCGGTTTCCGCATCGTAGATGCCGGCCCAAGCTTCGGCGGAGCGCGCCCGAGTCTTGCCGGCTTTTCCAACGATCTTCAGAGGCTTGCCGATGGGGACGTTCTTGCGATATTTCACTTCCAGCTTGGCCGTGAACATGAAGCGCGGAGCCATGGGGTCGGAACCCATGTGGGCGCGACCGGACAACTCGTCGAGGATCGCTCCGACGATGCCGCCATGCAGGACGCCGGGATACCCCTGAAAGTGCTCAGGTGCAGTGTAGGTTGCCTCGACAACGCCGGAGGCGGTTTCGTAAATATGCAGATGCAGTCCAACGGGATTTTCCAAACCGCAGATAAAGCACATCCGTGAGTTCGGTTGCCTGGTTTTCATGGAAGTAATTGTAACGTATCGAGGGATGGAAGATCAAAGCGCTATCAGGAAGATCAGGTCGTTGACGTTGGTGCCGGTGTAGCCAGGTTTGAGGAGATCGCCGAGGGGCTCAAAGAAATGATAGGCGTCGTTGCGGGCAAGGTAACCGGCGGCGTTCATGCCGGCGGCGTGGGCGCGCACCCGCGTTTGACCGGTGACGACTGCGCCGGCTGCGTCCGTGGGGCCATCATCGCCGTCGGTCGCGAATGCGATGAGGAAGACATCCGTCAAGCCATCGAGCGCATCCACGGCGGCAAGCGCAAGCTCCTGATTGCGACCGCCCTTTCCATCGCCATGGAGCGTGACCGTGGTCTCACCGCCGGCAAGCAGGCAGAATGGCCGCTGCCTTCGTGTCAGAGCATTACGGAGCCTTGCGGCAAGCTCACTCCCTGCAAGCCGAGCCTCGCCGGTCAACTGGCTGTCGACGATCTCCACGTCCAAGCCTTGCAACTGGGCTTCCTGGAAGGCGGCTTGCGCAGCGGTCGCATTGTTGCCGATGATCCGGTTTGCAACGCGCGACCCGATGGATCGATCCGACGAAGGTTGAGACGATAGCGCGGCGTATATATTGGAGGAGACCGGGATTTCGTAGCGGTCAAGAATCGCCAGAGCGTCGGCGGCGCTGGTAGGATCGGGTGCGGTGGGGCCGGAGGCAATGGCCTCCAGGCGATCGCCGATCACATCCGAGAGCAGCAGGCTGAGGATGCGGCACTTCGCAGCGCCAGCCAAACCGCCGCCTTTGATCCGATCGAGATGGCGGCGGACGGTGTTGATCTCCTCGATGCCTGCGCCGGCGCCGAGCAAGGAGGTGGTGATGAGCTGAATGTCGCGCAGCCCGAGCCCGTTCTGTGGGGCCGTCACGAGCGAGGAGCCGCCGCCGGAGATGAGACAGATCAGAAGGTCGTTCTGGGATATTCCGGAGACGAAGCTCAGAGCGGCCCGACCCGCCATGATGCTGCGCACATCGGGAACCGGATGGGCAGCCTCCATGAAGGTGACGCGGTCGCGCGCACCGGATGATACCTGCTTGGTGATGATGAGCGCTTCGGTGAAGGATGGAAAAACATCCGTCGCTGAGAGGGTCATGGCCTCGGCAGCCTTGCCGATGCCGAGCAGGAAGAGACGGTCATGCGCGGGCAGCGTGGCACCCCACAGGCAATCGCGGACCAGCCTGCCGGGCTCAACAGCATCGAGGGCGGCGCGCAGAATATTCGTCAGCCGCGCATCGCGCAAGCTGTGAGTGATGAAGCGATCCGCATCCACCCTTGCAGTATACTGTGCGCATGTCGAAACCCAAAGTCTTTGTGACGCGCCGCATCCCTGAAAAGGGGCTCAGCATGGTGCGCGACTTTTGCGATGCGGATATCTGGCAGGATGAAATGCCGCCTGCGCGCGAAGACCTGCTGAGGCGGACCGAGGGTGTGGAAGGACTGTTGTCGCTGTTGACGGACCGGATCGATGGGGCCGTCATGGATGCCTCTGCGAACCTGCGAGTGATCAGCAACATGGCGGTCGGCGTGGACAACGTGGATGTGGCCGCGGCAAGCGAGCGCAAACTACCGGTGGGAAACACGCCGGGCGTGCTGACGGATGCGACCGCGGATATGACGTTCGCACTGATGATGGCAGCCGCGCGGCGAATTGTGGAAGGGGAGAGATACGTGAGGGAGGGGCGATGGCAGACCTGGAATCCGCAACTGCTGCTCGGCGCGGATCTCGTGGGGGCCACGTGGGGCATTATCGGCTTTGGCAGGATCGGGCAAGCCGTGGCAAAACGCGCCAGGGGTTTCGATCTCCATGTGATCTATCACGACCCGGCCGCGCAGCCGGCCTTCGATGCCGCGCCGGCAACGCTGGATGATCTGTTGCGAACGGCGGACTTCATTTCCATCCACGTTCCGCTGACGCCGGAGACGCATCACATGATCAACGACGAGACGTTAGGCAAGATGAAGCCCAATGCCATCGTGGTGAATACAGCGCGCGGTCCGGTGGTCGATGCGGAGGCTCTCTACAGGGCGCTGAAATCAAACCAGATCTTTGCGGCGGCGCTGGACGTGACCGAGCCGGAGCCGATGCCCGCAAATCATCCATTGCTGACGCTGCCGAACTGCCTCATCGTCCCACACCTGGGGAGCGCCAGCAAGTGGACGCGGGATCAAATGGCGTTGCTTGCCGCGGAAAACCTGATCGCAGGCCTGAAGGGCGAGAGATTGCCCCACTGCGTCAATCCCGGAGTGTATGACGAGCTGAGCCAATAGCGAAACGGACGGCCCCACGCCATAATGGAAAATGAGCGCATCCGCCATTTGCTATCACAACTATACGGGCCGGAATCCGGCGAGTCGACCGTGCGGGATATCGAAGCAGTCGTCGGCAAATATCGGGGGCAAATCCCGGGTCCGCGGAGGCGGGGACTGAGCGAGCGAGACTCCATCCTGATCACATATGCCGACCAGGTGCACGAGGCGGGGCGGGCACCGCTCGCCAGCCTGGCGGAGTTTTGCGCGAAGTATCTCGACGGGGCGGTCAGCGGAGTGCATATCCTGCCGTTCTTTCCGTGGTCATCAGACGATGGATTCTCGGTCATCGACTACAAGAAGGTCGCGCCGCAATACGGGGACTGGAGCGACGTGCGGGGGCTTGGGCGGAGCTTCCGGCTCATGTTCGATGCGGTCATCAACCATGCCTCGGCGGAAGGAGGGTGGTTCCAGAGCTATCTGCAAGGCGAGCCGGCAGTACAAGGACCATTTCATCGAGGTGCGGGGCAATCCGGACCTGAGCGCGGTCGTGCGACCGCGGGCACTGCCGCTGCTCACGAAGTTCGATACGCCGCATGGCAGCAAGATGCTTTGGACAACGTTCAGCGCCGATCAGATCGACCTGAACTATCACAATCCCAGGGTGCTGCTGGATGTGCTGGACATCCTATTGTTGTACGCCAGCCTGGGAGCGGAATTCATCCGGCTGGATGCCATCGCCTATCTCTGGAAGGAGGTGGGCAGCTCGTGCATCAACCTGCCGCAGACCCATTGGGTCGTCCAATTGCTGCGCGCGGTGCTGGATGAAATTGCGCCGCATGTGATGCTCATCACTGAGACGAACGTGCCGAATCTGGAGAACCTGTCCTACTTCGGCGACGGGTCGAACGAAGCTCAGCTGGTCTACAATTTCCCGCTGCCGCCATTGGTGCTGCATGCTCTGCAAACGGGCGAGGCGGGCGTGCTGTCGAAGTGGGCGTCAGGGCTCGAGCTGCCTTCGGACAAGGTGACGTTCCTCAACTTCCTGGCATCGCACGATGGCATCGGGCTCAACCCGGTGCGCGGCATTCTGCGTGAGAGCGAGATCGCGGCGCTGGCGCAGCGCGTGCAAGCCAGCGGAGGATTTGTGTCCAACAAGACCAACGCGAACGGCAGCGTAAGCCCGTATGAATTGAACATCAACTACTTCGACGCGTTGAATGCTGCGGAGGAGGCGGTGGACCTGAGGGTGCAGATCGATCAATTCGTGACGGCGCATGCCATTCTGCTGGCGTTCATGGGCGTGCCCGCCATCTATTTTCACAGCCTGTTCGGATCGCAAGGGTGGCTGGAGGGCGTGAAGCAGACAGGGAAGAGCCGGAGCATCAACCGCGAGAAGCTGCAAAGGGACGAGCTTGAGCGTGAGCTGGGCGATCCGCGTTCGCTGCGCGCGCAGATCCATGGCAGGCTGTCGCACCTGTTGAGGATCCGGACGCAGCAGGCGTGTTTTTCACCGCAAGCATCGCAGAAGATATTAGACGGCTCCGGGAAAGCCTTCGTGCTGCTGCGCGAGTCCGCAGGTATGGAGAAGGCCATCCTGTGCGTCCATAACGTCAGCCGGGAGCGGGTGGAAGCTGAACTTCAACTGCCGGATGGTATAAGCCTGGCATCAGGGTCGACATTGCGTGACCTGATCGACGGCAGAGAGGTGGCTGGAGGAAAGTCCGTATCGGTAAGACTGGAGCCGTATGAGTCCGTCTGGCTCACGAATTGAGGTGTGAGGTGGATCCATCGGCGAGGACGTGCGGAGCTGATATTTGAATATTGTATTGATCCACTATGCGGCTCCGCCCATTGTCGGCGGGGTGGAAAGCGTGATGGGGCGGCATGCACGACTGATGACAGAGGCGGGGCATCGCGTGCGCATCATTGCGGGACGAGGGCAGCAGACGGATGATCGGATCGCGTTCAGCGGGGTGCCGGAGGTCGAACTCGCGGAACCCGGAGGTGCTGGCCCTGAAGGCCGACCTGGACGCGGGCCGGGTGCCGACGGGGTTTGAGCCGCTGGTGGAGCAAATCGCCGCAGAGGTGCTGAAGCTTGTGGAGGGGGCGGATCGGGTGATCGCCCATAACGTCTGTTCGCTCAATAAGAACCTGGCGCTCACGGCAGCCCTGCACCGGATATCCGAAGACCACTCGCGACCGCACTTCATCCTTTGGCATCATGACCTGGCGTGGACGACGCCGCGCTATCGGGACGAACTGCATGACGGTTATCCATGGGACCTGCTTCGGAAGGATTGGCCGTGGGCTGAGCAGGTGGTGGTGTCGGAGCCGCGGAGGGACGAACTGGCTGAGCTGCTTGGTGTGCCGGCGAGCCGGATCCGTGTGATTCCCAATGGCGTGGACGTTAAGCAGTTTCTGAAACTTGAGCAGCAGACCGAGCAACTGCGCCAGCAGCTGAGGCTTTCGGCGGCAGCGCCGTTGATGCTGCTGCCGGTGCGGATCACGCCGCGCAAGAACATCGAGCTGGCGCTGCGAGTGCTTGCTCAACTGCGGAGCCAGTTCCCGGAGGCCGGGCTGGTCGTGACGGGCCCGCTGGGTCCGCACAACCCGGCGAACCGGCAGTACTTTGATCGCCTGCTGGCGCTGCGGGCAGAGCTGCAACTTGAAGACGCCGCGCACTTCCTGGCAGAGGTGAGCGATCAATCCATTCCGGATGAAGTGGTGGCTGACCTGTATAAGCTGGCGGACCTGCTCATCCTGCCGAGCCGGGAGGAGGGGTTTGGCATCCCGGTGCTGGAGGCCGGGCTGGCGGGCATTCCCATCTTCTGCGCGGACATCGCGGCGCTGAGGGAACTGGGAGGGGCGCAGGCGAATTACTTTTCTCCGGACGAAGCGCCGGATATCATTGCCGGCCAGATCGCGGACGTGCTGAGGTCGAGCCCGGTCTATGCGCTGCGAAAGCGAGTCTTGCGGGAGTACACTTGGGACCAGGTGTATCGAAATCATATAGCGCCATTGCTGGAAAAAGGCTGAAGGAATGAGCAAACGCTACTCCACGAGATTATTTGAAAAGGTTTTCGTCCCGGTCATCTATGGGATGGATCCGAAGGCAGCCATCGATGCGGCCACTCTCATTGCCGAGAGATCCAATATCGTGCTGGTGGGGATCGTGGGCATTGCGGAGGATGAATCGCTGAGCGCGGCGGCTCTGCCCGCGCGGCACGTCCGCAAGATCCTGCGAGACGCTGCCAGCGACGGCGCATGTTCACAGCATGCAGCGGATCCGCGTATCGCATAAGCCGTGGGACGAATTGATACAGGTGCGTGCAGGAAGAGGGGCCGGACCTGCTGGTATTGGAGGCGGCACATCTCGAGCTGCTGAATTCGAGCGCGAGCCAGGCCCTGCGCTACCCTCCGTGCGATATCGTCATTGCCGGCGGCAAGATCCCGGAGCATGTGGCAGATGTGCTCGTGTCGCTCCGCGGCGGCCCGTACGCGGAACTATCTTTGAGGCTGGCACTTTCCATTGCGCATACCCGGCGGGCCCGCATCACGGCCTTGCATATCTCCCCGGCATCCGGGTCCCAGGTCAGTGACCCGCGTTCAAGGGCGTGGACAAGGTCTTGAGAAACCTGCCGGAGGTCAGACGCAAGCAGATCAAGACGGACGATCCGGCGCAGGCGATCCTGGAGGCGGCGGAGAAATCAGATCTTCTGGTGGTGGGCGCGTCGGCCCGCAAGAAAACTCCCTCATCTCCATGGGGCCGGTGGCGGAGAGCGTGCTAAATACGAGTGGGAAGGGTGTGCTGGTGGTCAAGTCCAGGCGCCCGATGCCGGCGAACATGGAGAGCGAAGTGGCGGGGCAGAACGCCATTTCGATCCTTGTCGACAAGTGGTTCGCCGAAAACACCTACCACGCGGGGGAGTTTGCCGATCTCGAGCAGTTGCTGCAGGCCAAGCGCGAACAGAACCTCAAGGTGAGCCTGGCGCTGCCGGCGCTGAATGAGGAGGAGACCGTCGGCGGAGTGATCCGGACCATCAAAGAGGCATTGATGACGCGGGCGCCCCTGTTGGACGAAATCGTCCTGATCAATTCCGATTCGACGGACCGCACACGCGAGATCGCGGAGTCGCTGGGTGTCCCCGTGTTCGTACACCAGCAAGTGCTGCCGGAGCTGGGCACGCGCTCGGGCAAGGGCGAGGCCCTGTGGAAGAGCCTTTACCTCACGTGCGGCGACATCGTGGTGTGGATCGATACGGACATCGTTAACATCCACCCGCGGTTCGTGTATGGACTGTTGGGGCCGCTGATCCTGCACCCGGAGATCCAATTCGTGAAGGGCTTTTATCGCCGGCCCCTGAAAGTGGACAACAAGCTCCAGGCGGGCGGCGGAGGGCGGGTGACCGAGCTCACGGCGCGGCCATTGCTCAACCTCTTCTTCCCGGAGCTATCGGGCATCATCCAGCCCCTATCCGGTGAATACGGCGGAAGGCGCACGGCGCTGGAGCAGATGCGGTTCTCCTCCGGCTATGGTGTGGAGATCGGGCTGGTCATCGATATGTTCGAGAAATTCGGAATCAGCGCCATTGCACAGGTGGACCTGCAGGAGCGGATCCATCACAACCAGCCGCTCGAATCACTGAGCAAAATGTCGTTCGCGATCATCCAGACGGTGGTGCGGCGGATCGAGAAACGCTACGGCACCAAGCTGCTGGAAGACGTGAACAAGACCATGAAGATGATCCGCTATGGGCAGCAACGGCTGCTGCTGGATGTAGAAGAAATCGCCGAGCTTGAACGCCCGGCGATGGTGGAGCTGCCTGAATACCGAAAACTGTTTTCGAGGGCCGAACAGGCAGCCGACTAGGCCTGCGCGAACGTGTCGATGAGCAATTTGAAGTTGCCGCCGACCGGATACAGGATCGGGCAGGTGGCGCCGCGCTTGCGATATTCGTTGACCTTGGTGCGGGCCTCGTCCGGCGTGCCGGAGGCGGTGATGCGGTTCACCAGGTCATCCGGGACGAGGTGCTTGGCCTGATCGATCTGCTCCTTGGTGGCAGGCCAGCCGAGTATGGATTGGATCTGATGGATGACCTCATCGCTGACGCCGGATGCCTTGGCGATATGCGGCTGCTGCGCAAGGTACTGGCAGAGCAGCATCTTGGTGGTGTCGATGGCCGTATCGTGATCGGGGTCGACGGAACAGACCACCAGCTGGGGGCGATCGAAGTCTTCGAGCTTGCGGCCTGATTTCTTCAGGCCCTTCTCCAGCAGCTCCAATGCCTTGTCGTTGTATTCCGGCGGGACGCAGTAGTTCAGCACGGCCCCGTCGGCGATCTCGCCGGTGAGCTCCATCATCAGGTCGCCGGTGGCGCCGATCATGATGGGGATGTTCCGAGGCTCGCGACGACCGTGCACGACATCCAACTCAATGTTGTCCACGTTGTGGAATTCACCGTGAAACGTGACGCGCTCCATGTTCAGCAGGCGGCGCATCACCTCGACGGTCTCGCGCATGGCGGTCGACGGCTTGTGCCGGTGGATGCCGACATTGCTTGCCAGCGGATCCCACCAGGCGCCGATGCCGCAAATGATGCGGTTGGGCGCAAGGTCATCGAGCGTGAGGAAGGTGGCTGCCAGCAAGCCGATGTTGCGGGTCCAGTTGTTGATCACACCGGAGCCGACCTTGATGCGAGTCGTCACGGCCGCGTAGGCGGCCATCGGGACGATGGCATCGCGCACGAGGCGCAACTCGGCCTGCCAGACGGCCTCGAAGCCATGCTCTTCGGCGTAACGGGCGTAATCCAGGCCGTCGCGCAGGTCATGAGAATCCTGCAAATACAGTGCTACTCTTTCCACAGACTAAGTCCCTCCATCCGAAAAGCGCACTAATCGGATATGGATTATTTCATATGAAGCGGTTGCATTATACCTGAAAGCCGAATCCGATCCGGCTTTGATCCCTGGGTTGGTTGTACGGGTGCGGGTACGATTACGAGGAACATAGTCTTAATTGTTCAGGAGCATCATCATCTTGAGCACATGCGGGGATGTGGCCTATACTGGTAGAGTAAAGTCTCAAAGGCGAGTGTTGGTCGGAGGCCTGATGATCACTAAAGAGCAAAAGAACCCGGAACCAGTGCAGGAAGAAATCTGTGATTGCCGCGCGGCGGATATCGGAATCAACGGCTTTGCGGAATGCCTGCGAGGCGGGCCCAGTTCCTGCGAGCATGCCTTGCCGTTCGGATATGCTTTTCTTTGCCGGCACCCACGGATCAAGGATATCGTGGAGAACACGAAGAAGACAAAGCTCGTAGGCGTGGCGGGCCAGTAGCGCTCAAGCAAACCGGCCGCGCAGTACAAAGCTGCATTTGAGTTTACCCGAATAAATAGAAGCCGTCCCCGGTAACCTGGGGACGGCTTTTCTGTCTTATGGAACAGCAGGACGATCTAAACTCTTGCTTGGTTCATCATGGCCTTAACATAAAAATGGGAGGAGCAGCATGAATCCAGAAAGCAAACCACTCGTGGGTACAGATACCTCAGGTGGAAACCACAAGACGTTTCCATACCTCTTGATAGCAGGAGTCTTCGCGGTCTGTATACTCGGTCTGTGCGCATGGGCATTCTTCCCAGGATTTGTAACATTGCCAATCGAGCTACCCAAGGATGATTATGCCTCTGGAATCTGGGATACGACAAGTTATTCTGTTCTTTACCAAGATCTCGGGCGAGTTTTCACTTGGCGCAAATATGCCACCGTTGTTTATGAAAGAGCAGACAGCTCCAACAAACTTGCTGTTATAGAGGACTATTTTCTGGTCGAGATTGCCAAAAGAGGCTTGACGGTTAGCGAAACCCCGGAGATCTGCAATGGCTATCTGCCAGAAGCGAGACTTCTGGTGGAGCAACAAGAGGGCTCCATGCTTCAGTTTCAGCAGAAAGGGCATCCGATCTACGATACAGGTGACTACTTTGGCGATTTAGTATGCGTCTCGATACTCGAAGTTCACAGGAATACCACGAAACCCGATCAGGTTTTCGATATCACTTTGCTCACAGCACGCCAGTCACCACTAAAGATTCTCCTTGATTATTGGGGTACTCTTTAAGTGGATAAGATACCTTGGCTAGACTGAGCCAATCTATCGTTTGCCATGTAGAATTTGCCGGTTCCGTTGCAGGATGCGAAAGCGTGAGCCGGACGATCACGTATGATTACGATCCGCTCTATGCGGCTTACCGAGGCTAACTACTCTAACGGCGATTATTATCACTACAGCCACGACACGGCGGGCAACCGACAGCGTGAGGAGACGAAGGTTGGGGGTGACACGACCGTAGAGTTTTACCAGTATGATGCGGCAAACAGATTGATAGCTCTCAGCAATCAGCAATCGGCGTTCAGCTACAGCAATAATGGGCTGGGGGATCGCTTGCAGCAGATTGCCAACGGGCAGACGACGGACTACACGCTGGATCTTTAATACTGGGCTGACGCAGGTGCTGGATGGCGGAGCAGATCTAGCGGATAGTGGCAAGTGGTGCTCGGGTTCCGATCCGGCTGTAGATTACAATGCTATTGAGGCAGGAATTGATCTTTGGGGCAGGCATGGCAACAATGACATCACAGAGGATGCGCCGGGAGAATTGCTCAGTTCTATCCACGCCACGATCTACATGTCGGCCATCCGAACCTACCACGTCCACAGTCCTATTCCTACGTTCGGCCGTATCCAATAGAAACATTCAATGGCAGTGGTTCTTAGGCTAAACCCTACGAAAGGTGTGCGATGTCAAATGCATCAAATCGCTTGCGGCCTAGGCTAAAGCTCTTGGTATCGGCGCTGGTGTTGTGCTTGATAGGTTCCGCCTGTGCGATATCCCATATCCGGCCGCCAGCTCGGGGTTTCTCGACGTTCGACTTGCTAATTTCGTCCTTGCCAGGCTGGGAACTCTTGGATGGGCCCACCATCCAGTCCGCCAATTTCTTCAACCTGCCAAATGCAGTAGGAGGGAGCGCAAGGCGATTTGTCAGGTGGTTCACTAGCGGGCATCAATTCCCTCAGGAGGCGGATGCCAGCCAATGGGTAGTTCAATTTCCTTATATTGAAGAACGCGGCTCAAGCGTTCCATAGCCATCAGTTTAGTACTGGCACGGGCGGAGCGCTTCCAAGAGACTTTGAACGACCACCAGATTCAACTACACAAGCACAATTGCCAAACAATTTCGAGTCGTTTGCGATCTTGGACCGCAATCATCCAAGGTCGAAATGTGTTTCGTGGAGGGACAATACGAGGAGTTTTACACGCTAGTCAATTATCAGACGTTTAATCGCGACGATGCGGTGAGCGACCTGGAGATGATCTCGCGAGCAATTGATAGCAAGATGTCAAAGTACTTGGGTTCAGAGAAGCAGCCTTCGCCATAAGCTCACCGCTAGGGACAATCGCCCAGGGCCATACCACCCGCTACTTGTATAGAGTGGGCCTTATCGGGGAGCAGACCGATAGCTGGACAGCACGAACCCCTAGGTGCCGTGGGGCGGTAATCCCAGTGCAGCCTTCATTCCTCCGCTGGCGCTGCTCTCGCTGCTGTATGGGAAAAGGAAGAAAGGCAGCGTGACCTGCCCCAATAGTTCGCCAATCCACATGCCTGAATTTGTTTATGTATGATTGGTATAGAAAAGGAGAGGTGACAGGCACATAACAGCCTGAGTCTCCCGAATAAATAGAAGCCGTCCCCCAGCAACCTGGGACGGCTTTTTGTCTTATGGAACAGCAGGACGATCTATAGTCGCTGCCACACCTTGGGAGCAAGCTCACGCGAGCGGGCGGCAATGCGCTGCTCATCAAGGACAAGGATCTCCTTGTGCTTCATCAGGACCTTGCCCTTGCAGACGGTTGTATCGACGGTGGCATCGACCAGGCCGAAGAGCAGGTGCCCGAGGAAGTTGTCGTCGTTGAGCGGAGTGGGCGGCTGGTAGTCGAGGATGGCAAGGTCTGCGGGGCGGCCGGGGGCAATCTCGCCGAGGCGAAGCCCGAATTGCCTCTCGGCGATCTCAGGATTGTTGTGCAGCAGAAGCTGCGGCGCCTCCATAAATGCCACGCGCGGATCGTGATTGGCGAGCCGGTGGAGCAGGTAGGCGCAGCGCATCTGCGAAAGCATGTCGGATGACATCCCGTCGGTGCCGAGGCCCACAAGCACGCCCTTCTTCAGGAGGGTCGAGGAGCGGCGTCACGCCGACCGCGTTGTTCATATTGGATTTGGGGTTGTGCACGACGGCCGTCTTCGTGGCGGCAATGATATCCATCTCCGCATCGTCGACGTGGACGCAGTGGATGAACAGCGACTTCTCGCCTGAGGCGCCCTTGTTGTGCAAACGCTGCACGGTGGGCACTCCATATTTCTTGAGGGAGTCTTCGCGGTCAGCGGCATCTTCCGCGACGTGGACGTGGACCCCAACGCCCGCGTCCGCAGCGATGCCGACGCATTCTTCGAGCGTCTGGTCTGAAAGAGTGAAGGAAGCGTGCAGGCCCATCATGGCTGCGATCTGTCCATCGCCTTTGCCGACCTTCTTAATGAAGCGCCGGTTCTCTTCGATGCCGCCGCCCATAACATTGCGGTCGGAGACTTCATAGCAGAGCGAGGCGCGGATGCCGGCCTCGCGCACGGCCTTCTCGATGAGGTCGAGCGAGCCCTCGCGCTGCGCCGGGGAGGCGTGATGATCGATGACCGTGGTGGTGCCGTTGCGGATGCACTCGATCAGCGGGATCTGCGCGGAGAGGAGAATGTCTTCGTCACAGAGCGCCCTGTCCAGCTTCCACCAGAGACGCTCGAGGATCTCGACGAAGTTGGAGGCCGGCTCACCCGGGATCGCCATGCCGCGTGCCATGGTGGAATAGAAATGATGGTGGGTGCAGATAAAGCCGGGCAGGATCACCTTGCCGGCGCAGTCGACAACTTCGGCGGCGGGATAGCGCGTTCTTCATCTCGGCGGCATCACCGACGGCGACTATGTTCTCTCCATCCGTGACGACCGTGCTGTTCCACTGCACGTGATTGTTCGCGCCCAGGGTGGCGACAATGCCGTTCTCGAATCGAATTGTCATCGTTGCTTCCTTTCTCGTAATAGCAGATAAGGCGAGCGTGCGGCCCGGGAACTGAACGCCGGGGTTAGTTCTCCACCAAAGCGGACAGCTCTTCGGGCGTGCGGACGCGCATCTGCATGGCGCCGACCAGGCACTTCTGAACGCAGATGGAGCAGCCGATGCAAAGGGCGGGGTTCGTGTGAGGATGCCGGGCGCTATCCAACTCGATCGCCAGGTACGGACAGCGGGCGCAGTTGCCGCATGCCACGCACAGATCATCATTGGCTTCCGAGAGCCACTTGACGGGCGACAAAGCCATGAAGTCCACGATCGGATGAGGCTGCGCGGCGCCGATGAGCTCCTGCATGGACTTGAAGCCGCGAGCCTGCATCAGGAACGACGTGCCCGATTCCAGCTCGTTGATGATGCCGTAGCCATGCTTGGTGGCGATCGTGCAGAACTGGACGGTCTTGACGCCGAGCGCCAGGAAATCCATGGCGGCTTTGTAGGTCATGGGGCCCGCGTTGCCGGAAATCTCGATGCCTTCCGGCACAGCCTGGGCGAGCGTGAGATTGGAGATGGGCGTGACACCCTCTCCGCTCATGCCGACCACTACACCTTCCTCCCAACGCCCGCCGCTGCGGGAGGGACGGAATGCCAGGGTGGGGAAGGAGTTTGCAAGCGTGACGCCGGCCTTGCTGGCGGGATATTTCTCAAATACTTTTCGGATGGCGCGCAGGATGGGCACAACGGAGGTAACCGCTGCGGTCAGCTTGAAGAGCTTGGGCACGTCCGGCGAACCCACTTCCAATATCCACTCGATGATCTTGGCAGTCAGCGCCGCGTTCTGCGAGACGATATCGCCTTCCGTGCCGTCACCGCCCTGCGGGCAGGACAGCGAGTATTCAATGCCCATCACGCCGGCAGCCTCGAGCTTGCGCGTATTGGATTGCCAGCCGAGGCGGTCGCTTTCATCGTGTCCGGAGACGGGACCGCCTGTGGACGCCATCGTCAGCCGGTCGGGCCAGTCCTTTACGAGCTGCGCCACCTCACGGCAAACGCGGTCCAGCGGATGGCCGGAGACATTATCCGCATTGGCGTAGGTGTAGGGGCCGAAGGTGAACATGTATCCGCCGGGGATGTGGATCGGCACATTGTCAAAGGCGGTCTTCATGATGCCGCCCGCCCAGCCATGCTCATAGGCCTTCGTCATCTGCTCCAGCCCGTCCGTCATGGGAGAGGCGGAGAGCAAATAGGGTGAACGGATCTTGCGACCGAAGAAGTCTGTTTCCAGGGACACCGGCAGGGCGTTGAAACCGGGCAATGCGAAGGTCGACTTGGTCGCTCGCTCGAACACAGGCTCCGGCTTGCCGGTTGAGAAACGCATCGATCTTCAGCGCCGTGTTCTTGCCGGATGCAACGGCTTCCACCACAGTGGTTGGGCCGTTCGAAACATCGCCGGCATAGAAGATGCCATTGACCTGCTCGCGGGGCATGGTCGAGCGCATACCGATCGCCATGACGACCGCCTCGATATCGGTGCGCAGGCCCTCGTTGCCTTCCACGTCGCACGATATTAGCGGGCTTGAAGGGCAGCCCTTCGGGCAGTTGAACCTTCTTGACCGAAATGCCGCCTACTTTTCCATCGCTGTTGAGGATGCTGCTCACGCGGACGCGGCCATTCACTTCCACGTCAAAGTCCACGAGCTCCTGTCGTTCGACCGGCGTGAGAGGCATTTCGGAGAGCTTCTCGAGCATGAAGAGCTCCACATGCTGCGCGCCGCGCTGGCGGGCAGTGATGGCGCAATCCACAGCGGTGGCGCCGCCGCCGATCACCGCCACGCGGCCCGCAAAGTTGTGGGCTTGCGGATCGCCGAGAAGGTCAGCCATCTTGATAGCCAGCGATTCGTTCTCGATGCCGAGCTCGATGGGTTTCCAAAGGCCGACGGTCACGCAGACCGCGTCGTAACCCTGGGCGAGCAGACGCTTGGGATCCGTGATGTTCGCATTCGTGGTGGCGTGGATCGCACCCAATGAGAGGGCGAACTCGATATCGGACTGCACGGCCTGCTTGTCAAGCCGATGGTCAGGGATGAGGTTCAGCGTGCCGCCGAGTTTCTCGCGGGCCTTCGAAGATGTCCACGCTGTAACCAAGCTGTGCGAGCGCGGAAGCCGCGCCGAGGCCGGCAGGGCCTCCGCCGACGACCGCAACCTTTTTTCCATTGAGCGCCGGCGTCTGGAACTTGGGAATGCCGCCGGCATGCTTTGCCATGTCAACGATGGTCGCCTGCACCTGAGGTATGTTGATCGAGCCGTCAAAACCTTTGCGCGAGCAGGCTGCCATGCAGAAGCGGTCCGGGCAAACGAGGCCGCAGACGCCGCCCAGCGGGTTGCTGCGCATGATGTCGCCGGCTGATCTCTGGATATCCGATGGGTTCCCGACCCGGGCAGCCATGATGAAGTCGAACGGTGAGCAATTCGCGGGGCAGGCGGTCTTGCAAGGCTTTTCCTCGCAATACTCGCATCGTGCAAGCTCAACCTGGAGGCGCTTTTTGGTCATAAACGGTGAATCAGCATTGCTTACATTTTCCATGAAATACCTCCAGTGGAGCAGCATATAGGATTATTTTTGTGTTGAATGGCACAATTCATTATAGCATTCGCCACGGGTAGACCGAGTGAAAAAGCTCCGTATCCAGAGGGCTTTATGTCACATTAAGTTGTCTAATTGTTATGACAGAATTGTGCAGGGACGGATTACTGAAAAACAAAGAGCGACCGTGTGTAATGTGACACGGTCGCTCATGCAGTTTCTTGAGATCAGCGTGACTAGCGTCTGAAGCCTCTGGCCTCCAGCTTGCGGATCAACTCCAGGTCTTCGGGCAGGTCCAGATCGAGGCCCAAAGATGGCAGGGTCACGATCTCCAGCCGTGCTCCGGCCTTGCGTGCGCGTTCGCAGTGACGCCTGAACGAGTCGCCCCCGAAGTCGTACTCGATCAGGTTGGCAGGCGAGAGCAGCAGGGCATTGGTGCCCTTCTCCCGACGGTCCGGTGCGATCACCACAACAGGCGGATCGACCGCCCGCGCGAGCAGCGCCAGCACATCGTCGCGCGAAAGCAGGGGCAGGTCGGCTGGGATCACAAGCACGCCCCGCGAGGCATATACCTGCGCCACGACGGTCGCTCGCTTGAGGGCGGTGTTCAGCGTGGGCGCGCCATCTTCCTGGACGGTGCGCGCTCCAAGATCGCGCGCAATTGCCAGGGCCGACGAGTCGCGGCTGACCACGAGCACTTCTTCAACTTCCTTAAGACCTGTGAGGGTTCGGAGCGTACGCTCCAACAGCATGCGATTGAGTTCCGCCCGTTCGTCATCCGTTAGCGTTGCCGCTAATCGCGATTTCCCGCGCCGCAGTGGTTTTACAGGGACAATTGCCCAGAGTGTCATTGATGTTGTGTTCCGATGAAGTCTAACACATCTTCGGCCAGGCGCCGGCGGTCGTGGGAGGTTTTCATGAGGGTCCGTGTGACGAGGGCGCACATATCATAACGTTCCACGCCTGCCCGGAGTTCCGAATCGACTTCGTCCAGAACAAAGCCGCGTGCCAGGCCTTGATAATGGGCTGCAACGGCAAGCGCCGAGGGTCGGATGCCCGAGTCTCGGCGTACATTTTTGCCGCCGGGCCTCGCACGGCGGCGCCGCCGATGATGGGCGATACGGCGACCACGTATTTTTCCTGAAGAATGGGGCGTATACCGCGGATCGCAAGGATGGGTCCGATGCTCACCCAGGGATTGGAAGGGCAGATGACAACCGCGTCGGCCTGTTCCAGCGCATCCAGTACACCCGGGGCTGCTGAGGCGCCTTCCAACCCGCGGAATTCGAACCCTTTGACCCGCGGCTCGCAGTGCCTTTCAACGAAGTACTCCTGAAACATGAGATCGCCCTGATCGGTCTGGACAATGGTCCGCACAGGTTGATCGGACATCGGCAGGATGCGCTGCTTCACTCCCCAGGCCGCGCAGAACTTCTGCGTGACCTCACTGAGCGAGAGGCCCGTCCTGAGCAAGCGCGTACGCTCCAGATGGGTGCCCAGATCCCGGTCGCCCAGTCTGAACCAGGCGGGACCGCCGAGCTGCTCGAGGCTGCCGATCGCCTGCCACGTCTCGTCCGCGCGGCCCCAGCCCGTTTCCGGGTTGGCAAGTCCCGCCAATGTGTAACAGACCGTGTCCACGTCAGGCGCGATATAGAGCCCCAGGTGCTCGAAGTCGTCGCCGGTATTGACGATGACCGTGAGATCAATGGGCGGAAGGACCTGTGCGAGGCCGTCGGCGAGCTTGGCGCCGCCAACCCCGCCTGCGAGAGCGACGATCTTCATGGGAGAAGCGGAAGACTGGAGACTAGAGATTTGAGAACAGGCGAACGAAAGTATTTGGACATAGCTAGCACGATCAAGTGACTTCGATCGTGCGCATGACGTCCTCAAGGGGCTTCATGGCTTTGGGCCGTGGGGTTTGATCGGCGTGGCCGATGAAGAACATGGCCTGAGGCTCCCAGGATGCATCCAGACGACAAAGCCCGGCGCACTGCTTCGGGTGCAAACAACGGGCCGCAGGTCCAAACGCCGGACAGACCCTCGGCATGCGCTGCCAGGAGCAATTGCAGATCCGGCTGCAGCCGTCGATTGGATCGCCATCATGCGTTCGGCACCGGCGCGGCGCTCGTCCGGATACACGTCCATCTCGGACATGTCCATGCACAGGACGATGACAACGGGGGATGAGTTAATGCGTGAACGGGATTGTTCGATCCTTTTATCCACCTCCTCATCCGGCAGGCCGTCCCGGAGCAGATCGTTTCGAAACTCCACAGCCATCGCTTCGGCGAGGCGCGCTTTGGCACCGGCTTGCTTCAGCACGCAGAAGCGCCACGGCTGCCGGTTGTGAGCAGACGGCGCATAGCAGGCGGTCTCGACGATGCGCCGAATGACCTCATCCGGCACTTCATCTTGCGTGAAGCGACGGACCGACCGGCGCGACCGCAGGAAGTGGTGCAGCTCCATCCGGCTATTCGTCCACGAAAACTGAACCTGGGATGATCTTATAGGTGACGCGCGTCTCGGCCGGCCGAGGCGTCCAATGCTTATCCCGGTATTTCACGGAGAGCTGATCGATGAGCTCCAGCGCATTGAGCTCCGTGACCTCTTCCACCAGGCCGCGTACCTGGATATAACGGTTGACGTCGTTGGGGTCCTGGATCACGACGGCGACGGCGGGCCTGGCGCGCATGTTCCTGTCCTTCACGCGGCCCTTCGCGGAACTGATCAGGATGTATTTTTCATCCGTTGTGAACCATAGGGGAGTGAGCTGCGGTGTGCCATCGGGCATAAGCGTTGCCAGATAAGCCAACGCGCGTGTTTCATCTTTGAGAAGGTCTTGATGTGATTCGGGTATGAACGTCATGCTTTCCTTTGCAGTGATGACTTCTAGTCGCTTTCACTTTAGCTAACGGAAGAGATCGAGCTCTCTTGGACGGATCAGCTCCTGCAGGGAGCCTTCACGCAAGGGATAGGGGAAGCCGCGCACATGAACGACAGGCGTCCCTTCTGCGGCCTGGCCCATGAGCAGTGAAGCCGCAGCCGCCAGCTCATCTGCGATCCCGACGATGGTGATGCGGAGGGCGTAGCCAAACAGGTCCTTCCAACCGCGTTCGTCCATTACGGCGGGAATTCCACTCAGCCCGATGCACGCTCCAACCGTACCGATGCGCCAGGCACGCCCGTGCGAGTCGATGATCATGACGCCCAGATGCTTGCCTGTTGTCGCTTCAAGCCTGCCGCGCAAGGCATTGGCAGATGCGTCAGGGTTTAGAGGCAGTAGGAGCACATATTCTTCCCTGAGGTCGCCTGCGCCGGCGACATTCGAATGGTCAATGCCGGCGTTGGCGCAAATGAACCCGAGGTTGTGCTCCACGATGATCGTCCCGGGCCGCGTGCGCACGACCTCGCGGCTTTCGCGGAGCACAAGTTCCACCAGGCGGGCATCCTTATCCACTTCAGCGGCGAGTTTCTTTGCCGGCTCGCCAGGCGACACATCGGCGAGGTTCACCATCCGGCCCTCGGCCTTGCTTACGATCTTCTGCCCAAGGATGAGGATATCGTCGTCCTCCAGGGAGAGGCCGGTCGCGGCCAGTGCAGACAGAATAATATCCGCCAGGTCGTCGCCCTGGCGGATGAGAGGAACCTGTTTTAGTGCGGTCAGTACCAGGGACATGCTAATCGTGGTTCGCGCCGGTGATCTTGATCCCGGCGTACGTTGAACCGTAGAGCCGATTGATATTGATCAGAACGCTGACCAGGCCCTCCAGCACGACGGAGTTTTCCAGCGGGCCTGCATCCCAGCCCGTCAGGCCGGCGGCGGAAACGAGCTTCAGAGCCTCGGTGCGCGCGAGCTTGCTGGTGCCGGTCACCAGCACATCGCAATCGATGGGTTCTTCCTTCAGGAGGTGCTCATAGGAAATGGAGTGGAACGCGGCCGCGACCTCTGCAGTCTCACCGAGGATGCTTTTGGCTTCCTGCGCAGCAGACCCAGCCGGGGGCATCTGGACTTTTGAGACCTTTGGCGGCTTGAGCGGCACTGCCACGTCGATCAGAATCTTGCTTCCCACGGCGTCTTTCAGCGCCTGCAATGTTTCGGCATGGGCGGCATAGGGCACGGTCAACACCAGGATATCCCCCTGCTGCGCGGCCTCGGCATTCGACATGCCTACGACCGATGGCTGGCCGTCCAGCAGCTCGATGATCTCGGAGGCGGTCTGGATGGCCTTTTCCGTTGAGCGGGAACCGATGATGACCGGGTAGCCGGCTTGCGCCCAGCGATACGCCAGGCCCTTGCCTTCCTTGCCGGTGCCGCCTAATACTGCGATGGTGAGAAGCAAAGGAGTACTGTTCATGTTCTGAATTTGTCCTGGTAGCGCTTCCACACTTTCCTTGCCCGCTCGCGTGCCCGGCTGGCGATCTCGGCTTCATCCAGCGTCGTGAGCTCGCGGTCTTGCATGAGGATCTTCCCGCCGACGATGGTGGTGGTCACCATGCCTGAACTCGAAGCCGAAGATGACATGCCACGGCAAATTCTCCGCCGTTACGGGGGTGGGGGACTGATAGTCAACGAAGATCAGATCGGCGAACGCATCGGGCGTGATCTGTCCGATGGGCGCGTCGGGGAAGAACAGGTTCGCAAGGGCAGCGTTGTTCCCGACTGCCATCTGTGCAACGGTGGAACCCGACATGCGCCGCGGATCACGGCTGGCGGCCTTGTGCAGGAAATAGGCGGCTTTCCACTCCTCCCACATGGCGTTGCTAAAGCCGTCGTTCCCCAGACACACCTTGATGCCGGTGCGAAGCATGGATTCAACCGGAGCCGCGCCCACCGCGTTGTTCATGTTCGAGCGCGGCTGGTGGGTGACCCAGGTGCCCGTTTCCTTCAGCAGCTCCATCTCCTGCGCGTCGATATGCACGCAGTGCGCGGCGATCGTTCGCGGTCCCAGGATCCCGTGGTTCTTTAGACGGTCGACAACCCGCATGTTCGACTTCGCAAGGCTGTCATATTCGTCGGCTTCATGCTCCGCGACATGGATATGAAAGCCTGCGTCCTCAGGCACGGCAGCAGCGCAGGCCTGCAAGGTGGCGCCGGAGAGCGTGAGGCTTGCGTGGAGGCCGAACATGCCTGCCAGGCGCGGCCGCGGGTCGGCCCTCAGCTTCTTGATGAAGCGGATGTTCTCCTTGATGCCCGCATCGGCCTTCTCAAGCCCATCGCGGTCTGTGACCTCGTAACACAGCACGCCGCGCAAGCCGGACTTTTCCACGGACTCTGCGAGGACGTCGAGCGAGCCGTCAATGGAGTTGGGGGAGGCGTGGTGGTCGATCAGCGTGGTCGTGCCATGCTTGATGGCGTCGATCAGGCACATCAGCGCAGAATATCGGATGTCTTCCTCGACAAGCGATTTATCGAGCGGCCACCAAAGCTTCTCCAGCACCTCCGGGAAATCGCTTGGAGAGGCGCCGGGGATCGCCATGCCGCGAGAGAAGGCTCCGTAAAAATGCGTATGGGCGCAAATGCCCCCCGGCATGACCAACTGGCCGCGCGCATCCAACTTCTTCGCCCTGGGGAAGCGCTCTTCGAGCCTGGCTGTGGGCCCGATCTCGCGGATGCGGTCGCCCGAGATATAGAGCGCGTGATCGGCAAGGACGCGGCCCGGTGACCCCCACGTGATGAGCGTGGCGTTTGTGATCAGCATCAGTTGAACCCGAATTGGGTGGGGTGGGGCAGCTTGTAGCCGGAGCTGCCGATCTCCCAGAGGGTGAGATAGGCTGCCTCGCGCAGCTCCGAGTCGTCGCCATACATGGCGCCGTAGATCTCCTTGACGATGCCGTCCGTCGGCTTCTGCTTTAAGTAGGCAAGGGCCGCCAGCCGTTCATCATCCCTGGGACTCTTCAGCGCGACCATCAGCAGATCGGTGGCTGGAGCGCCTGGAGAGATGCCCACGCCCTGTGTCCCGGCAAATTGGATAAGCCATGGCGATTCGGATGGGGGCTTCAGCGGACGCGGGATGCGCGGGTCATTGCCGTTGTTCATGGCATCCAGCACTTCACTGGCCGAGTTGCGAACGACCCATTGGTCATCGTCCACTCGAATCTTTTGGAGCAGCTCGATGGACCACGGCTGTTTTACCCGCGCCAACCCGTAGACGACGGCGCGCCGGAGCAGGATGTCCTGCATGGTCACCCCGTCCTTCAGCATGGGATAGCCTTCCTTCACGTCGTTCGCCAGGGCTTCGGCGGCCGCGCGGCGCATATCTTCATCGCCGTTGAGCAGGGTCTGCGCGACCATCTCAAGGGCCTCTGTGGTGCCGATGGCGATGAGTGCGAGGCAGGCGGCGCGCTTTGCGGATATGCTGGGCGCCAGCAAGACGCCTTCCAGCGTTTTGACGGCCTTCGTATCGTTGACCGCGCCGCTTCCCAGGGCAACCAATCTCATCAGCTCAAAGGAAAGGGTATGCGTAAATTGACGGAATAATGCCGGTACGCCAGGGTCGCCGCTCGTAGCCAGCGCGGCGAGCGCCTGCCCGCGCAGTGAGAGCGGCAGGCCCTCGCTTTGGAGCAGTTCGGCGAGCGCCGCCATTACCGTGCCTCTCCACGGCGCGGAGCGGGGAGCATCCGCGCAGCCAGCGGGCAGCAGCCAGCATCGGACGGTGCATCGGCAGCCGAGACCATTCCAGCATATTCTTGACCAGCGACGTCGCATCGCCGTGGGCCGCGAGATATCGCATCGCGAGCAGCTTGCCGATCCAATCCGGTTGCTTGAGCAGGTTATCGTCGGCTTTGAAGCCGGTGAGTGCGCGGCCGGCCAATAATCCGCTGAAGATCGGATGAGCGAACCGCATCTTATTGTTTGGATAGGCCACTACCAGGCCGGTGGACGCCAGTCTGCCCAGCAGGCCGGGAGCGGGTGATGGCAGGTTTCTGCCGCGCTTCTTTTCCTTCTTGCGGTCGGGCGCCGATGCCTTATCGTCGGCCGGCTCGGCACCGTCTTCCAACGTGTTGCCGGCCACATTCTCCACCGCGCCGCCGCTCTCTTCGGGCAGCTCGAAAGCCTTCACCCAGACCCGCGCCTGGCTTGGATCGAAGACCGGCTGGCTCGCAAGCGTTACCTGCATCGCCAGCGTCTCGAGCGCGGCTAATGGCGTATTGGTCGGGGCAAGGCGGCGCACGTGCGAGACGATCGCTTCGCGGACCTGCGGCCCAACGGCATCACCGGCGTAAGCAGCCCAGACCTTCAGTGTCAGTTCGAGCGGGGTGAGAAATTGATTGTCTGCGCCGAGCCAAGTATTGAGCAGAATCGGATCGACCTGCGCCGGGCCACTCTGTACCCAGGCTTCCAAACCGACGAAGTGTGTCCACAAGACGCCCCAGCGGTACATGAACTGCGATTGGCTCTGCTTGTTCCAGCCGGCAAGCGCCAGTGGCACGAAGCGCAGGGCCAGCAGACCATCGAGATACTCAGGCGCGCCCGTGATAACGATGCGCGTCTTTGGATACTCCTGTAACAACAGCCTGATCGACTCGGACACCTCACGCTGACCATCCGGAGTGAGCTCGTCGAAGCCATCGAGCAGCATCAGGGCGCGGCCGCTGCGGAAGGCGGTCTGGACGAAAGCCGGCACGCGGCCCACATCCAGGAGGGCGGCGTGCTCGGACGTCATCTCGATCAGCCGGTCGATGACGCTTTTCGCCTCTACAGCCGGCAGCCGCAGGTCGGCGACATGCAGGAGGAACGGGATCGAATCCTTTAGAGGGCCGAGAGCGTCGCTCCCGTTTGCGGCGAGGGATGCAAGATGTGCAAGGGCAACCGTTTTTCCAATGCCGGGCTGGCCAATGATGACAATATTCATTCCACCCGAAAGCGCCTCGCCGAGAGTGAGGCGGTGAGCATCGTAGACTGCGGCGATCTCAGGCCAGGCCGGCAGGTAGGGCAGGGTGAGGGAAACAGCGTCCTCTGTTGCCAGCGGGCCGCCTGGCTCCACATGGGGAGGCGGGGCAAGCAGCATGGGCTCCTGTATGATCTCGTTCAACGCAAAGAGCGGCGCGGCGAGGTGCATGCCCTGCGCACGGCGAAGCGTTACACGCCGGTGATTCTCTTCGAGGCCGCTGGCACGGTGCGCCTGGCTTGCCTCCTGGCGCGCCTTAAGATTCTCGCCGATCTCCTTCCAGAGCGGGCGGGCGCGTGCCACCATCCACCAGACGGCGGTGGCGATGATAAATCCGAAGAGAAAGGAAAGGGGGTCGATCGAAAAGGAGGAAGGCAGTTGCATGGAGGCTGGCTCAGCGGGCGAACAGGATGCGCCCGCAGGATGGGCAGTAGACCAGTTCTGCTGCGTGGCGGGCGCTCTGTTGCAGAGCGGCGGTAAGCGTCGTGCCGCAGGCCGCGCACCCGTTATCTGAAATCTCTGCGATGGCTAGCCCCCGCCGGTCGCGGCGCAGATTCTCATAAGTGCGCAGTATGCCTGGGTCCAGGTTACTGATCGAGGCCTGGCGCTCAGTTTTTTGATCCTGCAGGTCATGGGAGAGGCCCGCTTGCTCGTCGAGCAGTCTGCCGTTGGAGGCGCCCAACCGGGATTGGATCTGCACCAGGTCGTGCTGGGCAGATTGAACCGTGGCCTGGGAGACCTCGAGCTTCATCATCGCATCCAGCTCCTGTTCTTCCAGGGCCGATAGATGCTTTTTCAGTGAGGCAACGTCTGCCTGCAAATCCTGAAGCTCTTTTGGATTGTGAACCTTGCCCCCGTAGAGGCTGGCCTCCGCCTGTTGGATCTTGATCTGCTTTTCCTGCGCCCCTGCTTCTGCAATTCGTCTTTCCTGTTCGCACTGGTGCGCTTGGAGCTCGGCGTCCTTCAGCTTTTGCCGGGCCGCCTGCAACTCCGTGTCGTTATCCAGCGTTTCCTGGATCTTACGAAGGCGTCCTTCCAATTGATCGATGCGGCTGTCGACTTGTTGCAGACGGAATAGTCCCAGCGCAGCGCTCATGCGTTCATTATATACGAAAAAGCCCCACCCTTATTTGCACCTGCTTTTCAATCGCGAGCGGCCTACGGAGCGGTGTTGTAGTAGTTGTAGACCGACTGAGTCAAATTCGCAAAGAGATGGTTTGCCAGATCGAAGACCACCTGCACCGGATGGTGTGTGTAGATCACGAGCACAAAATTGCCTCCGGGCGTATAGACGATGCCCGCGTCGCTGAAGTTTCTGACGACGCCATCCGTGTCCGGGACCCAACCGTGCTTGTGCGCCACCTGTGTCCCCTCCGGGACGCCAGCTTCCAGCAGAACTCCGATCTTATCTGCCACGAGGTAATTGATGATCTGCTTGCAGACCGCCTGGTTGATCTTCCCCGGGAAGGCCGCAACCAGGGCGCCGCCTCCGCTCTCGGAGCACTGATAGATATCCTCCAGCAGCATGCCCATATCGGAGGGTGTGGTCTGGTTGTATACATCCGGGTCATTGAAGATGTCGGTGCGTTGATTGGCAGGCGTGGTGAATTTCTGGAGAAGGGGTGAGCCGACAGCAAAGAAACCTGCCATGAACGTGTTTGTCAGGCCGAGCTTCTTCATGTCTTGTGTCACAATGAGCGGCCCGGTGGTGGGATCGAGCTCCGCCATTACATCGTCCGACGCCACGTTATCTGACTTGTGGATCATGTTCAGGATCTTCGTATTGACCGAGTTCATCCACCGGCGCGGTGCCGTGCTGAATAAAATAGGATACCAGGATGGGGATCTTGATCGTGCTGGAGGCCGTAAACGCCACATCCGGCGGTGATCGAGAGCTTCTGGCCCTGGTTCAGCGCGAAGTGGATCTCCTGGCCGTTCTGAAGGTCCAGCATATAGACGCCGATGGCTCCGTCAAACCCTGATGTGGTGACGAGTTGCTTCATCAGGATTTCGAGGTTCTGAAATGTTGGACGCGCCGGCGGCTGAGTTTTGCGTGGATGCCAGTGTTACGATCCGGCTGCTCGGGTGAGCTCAGAGCTGTCTTCAATCGAGCGGCACGGCGCGATCCATGTCCAGTGTCTGCCCCGGCTGACCCGGCGTAAAGGTCGTGGTCCCGGGCACGGGCTGCGCCGGCGTGGAAGGCTGGTCGTAGCGGGGGGCAATCTCGGTCTGCAGATAGGACCGCAGACGTTCTTCGCCGATAGTGGCGCGGAACGGCACTGTTTCGGGGCGTCGGATCACGGTTCCACAGATAATCCCAAAATCCGCCCCAGAAGGCGCCGCCCGTGCGAGCCAGGTCTGCGGCGGCGAGCATCGATTCGAGGTCCATCTGGAAGCCGATATTTGCCGGTTCAACCTGGATCGTGCCGCCGCCATACTGGATCTCCACGGGGGTGCTGTAGACCTGAAGGACGCGCTGCGAGGCCGCCTGCGGATCGAGCCCGCCAACGGGCACACCGCCAATTGTCATGCCGGGAGGGTAGTTATTGCGCTGACGACTGTAACCGACCAGTGATGAAATTGTGAGCACGGTGGCGACAATCAGCAGCAAAATCGCAGTCCCCCGTAGGAAAATATTGGTATTACGGTTTCTCACCAGGCCTCCAAGCCCAAGAGTTGCTGCTTTAAAGTGACTTTCGTCGCAAAAAAGTATAACACAAGCAACAGGGGTACCTGTGCTAGAATATCCTTAGCGATTTGTGAGAAAGGATACTTATGCTTCGCTCCTTCCTGATCTATCTTTCCAAAGCAGCTTGGGCGCAGAATCTGGTCACCGGTTGGAGTTTTGCGTGGCGGACGGCCTCACGGTTTGTGGCGGGTACGAAAATAGATGACGCCATTCGGGCTATTCGGGAGTTGAACGCGAAAGGTATAAATGTAACCCTGGATCACCTGGGGGAGAACACCAGCCGGCCCGAAGAGGCTTCGGAGGCCACGGCGGCGATCATCAGGCACGCTGGACGAGATCAAGTCCTCCGGCGTATGCGCCAATGTTTCGATCAAGCTGACGCAGATCGGGCTGGGGCTTGATGAAAGCGTGTGCGCGCAGAACCTGGAGCGCATCCTGACGCGTGCGAAGCAGAACGATAACTTCGTCCGCATCGATATGGAAGACACCCCCTACACTGACAAGACCATCAACCTGTTTTGCCAGATGCGTCAAAAGGGTTATAAGGGCACAGGTCTGGTGCTCCAGTCCTATCTCTACCGAACCGAAGCCGATGCGCGCAGGCTGCTTGCGGACGGGACACCCATCCGGCTGGTGAAGGGTGCATATCAGGAGCCGGCGGATAAAGCCTTCCCCAAGAAGGCCGACGTGGACGCCAACTATGACCTGCTCACAAAGATCATGATGGATGCGGCCCTGGCCGCGAACGCGCCGACGCGTGGACGGAGATGGCTGTTTTCCGCCGATCCCGGCCATAGCCACGCACGACGAGAATCGCATCGCATTTGCGAAGAACTATGCGGACAAGATCGGCTTGCCGAAGGACGCGTACGAATTCCAGATGCTGTACGGCATACGCAGGGATTTGCAGGACAAGCTGGTGAAAGATGGATATCTGGTGCGAGTTTATGTGCCCTTTGGGACGCACTGGTATCCATACTTCATGAGGCGCCTGGCGGAACGGCCTGCAAATATCTGGTTCTTCGTCTCCAATTATTTCCGCAATTAACAGCGCGCGGCATGAAGTAATCGATCTGCGGCACAGGCTTCGTAGAACGCAGGGGCAACGCAAATTTGTGGTAAAACCGTGCCATGGCAACACAGCCACTGGCTCTCGTTACCGGTGCCGCGCACCGGCTTGGCAAGGCCTTTGTCCTGGCGCTGGCGCGCAACAATTACGCCATCCTGTTGCATTACCGATCGTCTGATGTGCAGGCGGCGACGACCGCCACTCAGATAAGGACGTTGGGGGTTCCAGTTTTTTTGTCGCAAGCCGACCTAAGCCAACCGAGTCAGATCGCATCCCTCTTCTGCGATGGTGGACAAGATCCCTCATCCGCTCAGGGTGCTTGTCAATTCCGCGGCGATCATTCCCGCGGGCGACCCGCGTGCGGTGACCGTCAAGGATTGGGATGATGTGCTGAACCTGAACTTGCGCGCGCCATTCCTGTGTGCTCAGGAGGCGGCGAAACGCATGAAGGACGGCGGCTTGATCGTCAACGTCACGGATGTTGGCGCAAAGAAGAGCTGGAGTCGCTTCCCGGCGTATTCGGTCAGCAAGGCAGGCCTCGAGACGCTCACGAGAATACTGGCGCGCAGCTTCGCTCCCAAGAATTCGAGTGAATGCCATCGCACCCGGACTCGTGTTGCAGTCTGACCTGGTCTCATCGGAGGAGTGGGCCCGCCTGGTGGATCGGCTGCCACTGAAGCGGGCGGCAAACCCGGACGAGATCGGCTCTGCCCTGGAATTCCTGCTCAAGAATGAATATGTGACCGGTCAGACGATTGTAATAGACGGGGGATACTCACTGCTTGGATGATCGCATGCCTTTGATTAGACGCTATGTCGATTGGCTGGCCTGTGCGCTTCTGATCTTGATCACCCTGGCGTACGCGGCCAGCTTCGTTAATTTCAACGTTCCGCCCTACGAAGATGCGGCCATGCTCATGCGCTATGCGGACCACCTGGCGCACGGACATGGCATTGTCTGGAACATTGGCGAGCATCCCGTCGACGGCGCAACTGATTTCCTGTTCATGGCTGCCTCGGCTGGCCTGATCCGGATCGGAGTGCCGGTAGGACGCTCGGTGCGCCTCATCGGCTTTTTCTCGCACCTGCTCACGGTGCTGATCGTCTACTGGGCCAACCGGCGGATCTGGAACGCCAACCTGGTGCTGGCATTCTTAAGCGCCCTCTATCTCAGCGTTGGTACCGGGTTATCCTACGTGGCGGCATTTTTCGGGACGCCGTTCTTCGCATTATTTGCCGTGGTTACCTGGGCGTTTGGCTTGCTGCTCATTAAGGACGAGAGCCCGCCGTTTTGGATGTCGCTGGCGTTCGCAGTCTCCGGCTTGCTCACCGGTCTCATCCGCCCCGAGGGCGTGATCCTGGCTGTACTAATGCTTGTCGCCGTCGTGATCCTAAAAGGCTGGCGCCGCTCACTGCAGACGATCGGAGTCTTTGCCGGCGTGTTCTTCTTCCTTGGCGGCGCGTACTTTCTCTGGCATTGGGGTTATTTTGGATACCCGCTGCCGAATCCTTTTTACAAGAAGGGCGGCGGCCTGCTCCACTGGGATTCCTTCTGGGAATCGCTCGGGAACCTGGTACGGTTCGGCGGGCCTTTCCTGCTTGCCTTCGTCCTGGGCTTCCGATCCGGCAGGACCGCCCGGCTGGCGGCGGCGTTCATGATCCCGTTGCTGGGTTTCGCCGCAGCCTTCGTGCTGATATCCAACGAGACGAACTTCGGCGGCAGGTTCCAGTACGCGTTGTGGCCGCTGGTGTTGATCTCGTGGTACCCGCTGGTGCAGCGGTCTGCCGGAGGAACTGGGGCTTTCATGGCGTTGGCCGGCTGCCGCGGGCGCAAGGCTCGTCTGGGTGGCTGCGTTGCTGGTTTGCACGTATGCGTTGGTGCGCTACTCCACCCAGCAAAACTGTGCTCTCACGAGCGCACAACAGTCCTGCGCGATCGCCTATGAAGCGGACGGCCGGTACGACGCAGCGAGGATGCTGTCCGAATACCAGGGCAAGGGATATGTGCTTGCCACCAGCGAGGCCGGGCTGCTGCCGTTCTATTCGAACTGGCCCGCCATCGATGCGTGGGGCCTGAACGATGAATGGATCGCTCATCACGGAGATATCACCGCGCAATACCTGGAACTGCACAAGCCGGACGTCATCGTGTTTCATGCCTACTTTTCCCCGCTGGTGCCGCCCCGCTTGATTCCGAAGAATCTGTCCCAGGATTGGTTTCGCATGACGATCACGCTGAAGGATTATGCGGAGGCGCACGGATATATACTGGCGGCAGCTTTTGGCGACAGCCCCTATGAGACACACTACTATTACGTGCGGCCCGACTTTCCGGATAGTGCAAAGATCGTCCACGACCTTTCGACGATGAAGAATTATTACTGGTTCGCTACGGGGCGCAAGGCCATCAATTATGCAGCCCTTCCACAATAGGAGAAGCAAATATGGGTGAAGCAGCCCAACTGGCGGCAAAACTAGAGTCGGAAGGTGAGAAGTTCTCCGGATTCTTCAGTGGTCTTAGCAGCGAAGCCTGGAATACAGAGGTGTATGCCGAAGGGACGGTTTGGACGGTGCGCAGCATCCTGTCGCACCTGATGACGTCCGAGCGCGCCTTCGTCAGGCTATTCGCGCAGATCCGGGATGGGGGGCCGGGCGTATCGGAAGATTTCGTGATCGACCGCTACAACGCCCGGCAGCAGGAGAAGACCCGCGAGCTAAGCCCGGAGGAGTTACTTCAGCAATACAGAGAACTCCGCGCCCGGATGGTTGCGTGGGTGGGTACGCTTCAGGATTCGGAGCTTGAGCTCCGGGGTCGCCATCCCTTTCTGGGTATGACGACGCTGCGCGAGATGATCAAGATGATCTACATCCATAACCAAACCCATTACCGCGACCTGCGAAGGGTGCTCCATCCCCAGGCATAGAGCGGTTAGGAACCCAAATAAGCGTGCGCTTGCCCATCTCACTGGAAGTGCTTTCCACCGGAGACGACCGAAATGCAGCTTTCACCGTTCAAGCTAGAGCGCTACTTTGCCAAATACGAGTTTTCCACCGAGTACCTGCTCTGCAGCTCCGATTGTGAATCCATGAGCATCCGAGAGCTGCTGGCGCTGGAACCGGACGCGGCTGAGGCGTTCCAGTCCCAGTGGCTCGGCTACACAGAATCGACAGGCGGCATCGAGCTGCGCAAGGCGATCTGTGGCTTGTATGATTCCATCGAGCCCGGGCAGGTGCTTGTCCACGGCGGGGCCGAGGAAGCCGTGTTCCTCTTCATGCACGCGGCGTTGCAGCCCGGCGATCATATCGTCGTCCACTGGCCTTGCTACCAGGCGCTGAGCGAGGTGGCCCGTTCCATCGGATGTGAAGTCAGCTATTGGCAGGCCCACGAGGACGCCGGCTGGTCGCTCGACATCAGTGAGCTCCAGCGGCTGCTAAGACCTTCGACCAAAGCCATTGTCCTCAATACGCCGCATAACCCCACTGGTTACCTGATGTCGCGTCAGGACTTCGAGGCGGTGAGCGCGATCGCCCGCGAGGCAAAGGTCATCCTTTTCTCGGATGAGGTCTATCGCGAGTCGGAATACGATCCGCTGGGCAGACTTCCGGCGGCCTGTGACCTGGGCGACCATACCGTTTCGCTGGGGGTTACGTCAAAGACATACGGGCTGGCCGGCCTGCGCATCGGATGGATCGCGACCCATAACCAGGACATCTACGACCGCATGGCCTCGCTGAAGGACTACACCACCATATGCGAATCGGCTCCGAGCGAATTCCTGGCGACGGTGGCATTGCGGAACCGCATGCCGCTGGTGCATCGCAATCTGGATATCATCCGCAGCAACCTCGCCATAGTGGGGAACTTCTTTGAGCGACATGCGGACCGGTTCACATGGGTGCCGCCGCGTGCCGGATCGATGGCATTCCCGCGCTACCTCGGGCAAAGCGTCGACTCGTTTTGCGATAAACTTGTGCGTGAAGCGGGTGTTTTGCTCCTGCCCGGCTCGGTGTATGATGAGCACGAGAATCATTTTCGCGTCGGCCTGGGACGAAAGAACCTGCCCGAGGCGGTCGCAAGACTGGAAGAGTTCATTTCACGAAACTAAGCCGCCCGCCGCTGCAACCGTGATCCGTGAGCATTCATCCTAGGTGACTATGCAACGTCTGATGACCATCCTCCGCCTGAGCCGGCCTCTACTCCTGCTGTTGGCTGGGCTTGCCTACGTCCTTGGTGTTGGCATCGCGCGCTATTTGGGACATCCCCCGACGCCCACGGTTTTCTGGCTGGGCTTCATTGGAGTCGTGCTCGCGCAGGCCAGCATGAGCTTGCTGGTGGAAGTGTTCCGGCCCCTCAATGAACCCATCACCCAGGGTGAGAGCCTGCTCGAACGCAAGTCCACGCACGACGCGGCCCTCTACGTATCCGTGGCAGCGCTGGCTGCGGCCTCCTTCGTTGCGGTGCTCCTGTTCAAGGACGGCAGCCTCAGGCCGCCTGCCCTCCTTTTTCTGGGGCTTTCTCTCCTGCTCATTGTTCTTTATTCCGTGCCGCCGGCGCGGCTCTTCGACAAGGGTTTCGGTGAGCTGTTCCTGGCGCTTCAGCTCGCGTACGTTGCGCCCTCGATCGGCTTCCTGCTCGAGGCCGGCAACCACCATCCTTTGCTTAACGCCGCCATCATCCCGCTCACGTTCCTCGCGTTCGCTACCTTTGTGGCGCTCGATTTTCCGACCTATGCGGATGATCTGAAATACGCCCGGAGCACGCTGCTGGTCCACATCGGCTGGGAGCGCGCCGTGCCTCTCCATCACGCGCTCATCATCGCCGGATACGGTCTGTTCGCCGTAGCCCCACTCCTCGGCTTCTCCCTGGGCCTGCTCTGGCCGGCGTTCCTGACGTTGCCGTTCGCGTTGTTGCAGATCTACTGGCTCCGGAACGTTGCCATGGGCGCCAGGCCGATCTGGACGATGCTTTCGGCGAATGCCATCTCGCTTTTTGGGTTGACAGCCTATTTCCTCATGATCGCGTTCTGGCTGCGCTAAAGCCAGAGGGTCCCGTCCTGCATGCCAGAGTTCCTGCAACTGCTCCCGCCGGACGAGGCCCGCGCACTCTTGCTCTCGAGCCTGCCCTCGATTGATCCCGCATCCGAGACCATAGACACTGCCACCTCGCTTGGCCGCGTCACTGCCGAAGCGATCGTTGCGCCGCACCCGCTGCCGGAATTTCGGCGCTCCACCGTTGACGGCTATGCCGTCCATGGCCGCGATACCTTCGGCGCAACCGACTCGCTGCCAGCCTATTTGACGGTGGTGGGTGAGATCGCCATGGGACAGGCAGCCAGTTTGGCGATCGGCAGGGGTGAGTGCGCCCTGATCCATACCGGCGGGATGCTGCCAGAGGGCGCCGATGCGGTCATCATGGTGGAAAATACACAGGCGGTCACGCGGCGGCAAGACCTGAGCGGGAAGGGCGGCGAGATCGAGGTCTTGCGTGCACTGGCAGAGGGCGAGAATACCATTGGCATCGGGGAGGATGTTGCCGCCGGCAGCATCGTCATTCCCACGGGTCGGAGGATGCGCCCAGCCGAGATCGGTGGGGCAATGGCGTTGGGAATCACTGCTTTGCGCGTAGCCACAAAGCCACAGATCGGACTCATCTCTTCCGGAGACGAGGTGGTAGCGCCTGCCGAAAGGCCCGGCGCCGGGCAGGTGCGGGACGTCAATGCTTATACGCTCGCGGCCCTGGTGGAGCAGGCAGGGGGGCTACCGGTGCGGTACGGGATCGTGCCCGACGACAAGGTTCAACTCAAAGAGATGGCGGCGGAGGCACTGGCAAAGTGCGATGCTCTCATCATTACAGCCGGCTCCTCGGCCAGCACCCGCGACATGACCGCCGAGGTGATCAGCTCGCTGGGAAGCCCGGGCGTGCTGGTGCACGGCGTGAGCACCCGGCCAGGCAAGCCCACCATCCTCGGCGTCTGCGGCGGCAAGGCCGTGATCGGGCTGCCGGGCAACCCGGTGAGCGCCCTGGTGAACGGCTATCTGTTTGTCCTGCCGGTTATCGAGAAGCTCCTGGGTCTGGCACCCAATGCAGCCCGCGCGACGATACGGGCGCGATTGACCGTGAACCTGGCCTCTCAGGCCGGGCGTGAAGATTGGTGGCCCGTCCGGCTGCTCCGCACATCTGAGGAGGGCGATGCATGGCGGGCCGAGCCTATCTTTGGCAAATCCAACCTGATCTTTACCCTCGCCGCTGCGGACGGCTTGCTGCGGATCGCCCCGGCGGCAACGGGATTGAGCGCGGGTGAGCTGGTCGAGGTGTTCCTGATCTGATGCGGGGGATTTTCGTCGTGCACGCGCCTCAGGGCTGGCCTTCGAGCCGGCGCCCAGTAAAGTGCGCTGATATAATTTTCAGCATGTCCGTCTATTTGCATGACATACCGCTCCGCGAGGCGCGCGCCCGCATTGAGTCTGCGCTGAAAAATGCAGGCTCCTGGAAAGTCCTTGGCGAGGAAACGATCCCCCTGGACGAAAATGCTTTGGGACGCGTGCTTGCAGAGCCGGTGTGGGCGAAAATATCTTCACCGCACTACCACGCCTCTGCCATGGATGGGTTCGCGGTCGCCGCGGAAAGCACCACCGGTGCGCAGCCTTCAGCCCCCGTCACATTGTCGCTGCTCCCTTCCGCTGATGCAGTGAAGGCCGTCTACGTGGACACAGGCGATCCGCTGCCGGGCTGGGCCAATGCGGTTATCCCGATCGAGAATACCGAAGCGCTCACTGAAAGCGGCGACATCGCTCGTGATGCCCGCAAGCCCGCGGCTGTGCGCATTCGTGCCGCTGTAGCTCCCTGGAGCCACGTCCGGCCCCTGGGCGAAGACATCGTTGCCACACAGCTCGTGCTGCCCAAGGGGCATATTCTCCGGCCTTTTGATCTCGGCGCGCTTGCGGCATCCGGGCATCAGGATGTCACAGTTGCTCGCAAGCCGCGAGTGGCGATCATCCCCACCGGCACCGAACTGGTGCCCATCGGCTCCAAGCTGAAGCCCGGCGATATCCTCGAATACAACTCTTTGGTGATGGCCGCGCAGGTGCGCGAGATGGGCGGCGAGGCGACCCGCTTCCCGATCACTATTGACCGCCTCGATCTCATCACCGAGCGCGTGCGCGGCGCCGCGCGTGAGTTCGATCTGATCCTGCTCAACGCCGGGTCGTCCGCCGGCGCCGAAGACTTTTCCGCTCAGGTCGTTGAGAGTCTGGGCACGCTGCTCGTGCATGGCGTTGCCGTGCGGCCCGGGCATCCGGTGATCCTGGGGATGATAACTGTCGGCGCTGGATCGCCGGCAGTCCCTATTATCGGCGTGCCGGGATATCCTGTATCCGCTGCGCTGACAATGGAGATCTTCGTGGAACCGCTGATGGCACAGTGGCAGGGTCGCGCGCAAAAAGAGCTGCCTGCTGCGACCGCGCGGCTCACGCGCAAGATCACCTCTCCGCCCGGGGATGAGGATTACGTCCGTGTGGCGATCGGCAAGGTCGGCGACCGCTTGCTGGCGGCGCCGCTTATCGCGAGGAGCAGGGGTCATTACCTCCCTTGTGCAGGCAGATGGCCTGCTGATCATCCCTCCAGGCACGCAGGGGATCGAGGCCGGCGAAGATGTCACCGTGAGGCTCTATAAGAGCATGGCAGAGCTTGAGCGCACGATCCTCTGCATTGGCTCGCACGACGTGATCCTCGATCTGTTGGCGCAGTTCCTGGCGGGACATGATCGGCGTTTCGCGGCAGCCAATGTAGGCTCTCAGGCGGGCCTCGTCGCCCTCCGCAGAGGGGAGGCACATCTGGCAGGCTCGCACCTGCTTGACCCGCAGACCGGCGAATTCAACATATCCTATATCCGGCAGTATATGCCCGGCGTGCCGGTCAAGCTTGTTGCATTCGTGGGCCGCCAGCAGGGCCTCTTGCTGCAACAGGGAAACCCCAAGCGCATCCAGGGCCTGGATGACCTCGCCCGCCCGGATGTCAGGTTCATTAACAGGCAGCGCGGCGCTGGCACGCGCGTCCTGCTCGACTATCACCTCCATTTAGCGGGCGTTTCAGCCGATTCGATAAAAGGGTACAATGAAGAGGAGTATACGCATTTGGGCGTTGCCGCAGCGGTTGCCTCCGGCCGTGCGGATTGCGGACTCGGCATAGCCGCCGCGGCGCAGGCGCTCGACCTGGACTTCCATCCGCTTTTCCAGGAGCGATATGATCTGGTAATTCCAATGCGATATGCGGAGAGCGAGCTTCTTGCACCTTTGTTCGCGATATTAGGCGAACCTGATTTTCGGGACGGTATTTCAAAGCTGCCGGGATATGACGTATCGGTTATGGGCAAAGTCATTCTGGAGGATAAGGAATAAATGAAAGACGCCCTCATCATAGACGATAACCGTTCCACTGCCGATGCCCTGCGTCAAATGCTGAACGTCCTCGATATCCACGCCCGCGTGGCCTATGGCGCCAGCGCGGCCATGTCTCTGCTGAATGGATTTACGCCGCACCTGATCCTGCTCGATATCAACATGCCCGGCGTGGACGGCCTGGAGATCCTTGCCTATCTGCGTCGCGAGCCGAGGCTGATCAGCGTGCCGGTGGTGATCGTAACCTCCGATGATCAGCCCGAAACGCGCGCGCGTGTGATGAAGAGCGGCGCCAATGCCATGATCATCAAGCCGGCTACGCTCGAAACCCTGGAAGACAATCTTAAGAAGATCGGGGCTGCCCGATAGGCCGTCGTGCTGCCTTGAGGTAGCCATGCTCGTACGCCGTTCATCTTTCTCCGGATGAGCGCGCGCTTTATCGTGAACTCCCCACGTTATAGTTGATGGAAGGAGAGCCATGCCCGTCGCTGCAAATATCCCTGCTCCTGATTTTGAATTGTTGGATGATACCGGTGTCCCGCGCCGCCTGTCAGATTTTCGCGGCAAGCCGGTCATCCTATATTTTTACCCTGCCGACGATACGCCCGGATGCACCAAGGAAGCCTGTAATTTCCGCGATGATTACTCGGCCTATCAGGACGCGCACGTCACCATCCTGGGCGTGAGCCCGGACTCGGTGAAATCCCACGTTAAGTTCAAGGCCAAATATCAGCTTCCTTTCCCTCTGCTTGCCGATGAAGGCCATCAGGTATGCAACGCATACGGCGTGTGGGGCCCGAAGAAGATAATGGGGCGCGAGTATGAGGGCGTGCTCCGCACCACTTTCCTGATCGACTCCTCAGGCAAGATCGCGCGCGTGTTTGAAAAAGTCAGACCATCCGAGCACAGCGTCGAAGTGCTCGCTGCGCTCAAGGAACTCTAGCTCCCTTCGCATGACCTCTTAAATGTGACTGAATTATCCGAATAAGGGTGACAAATTTGGGAAACTTTGGTACATTATGGGCCGTGTTAGGCTGGAAGGCAATTCCAGCCGTCGCATTTTTTGGTTTACGTTCGTATACATCCTAATGGAGAATGGTAACTAGACCCCTTGTCTCGCGGCATTGTCTTGCTGTGGGTCAAGGGAGTGGCGCGCCCATCGCAAGCGGCGGGGGGCACGTGAACGGCAGTGCTTAGGAGAGAGAGTTCTATGCGACACTTTGTGATCGCCGGGATACTCGTGATTCTTGTGAGTTTCCTGACGTACTTCGGACTAACGGCCATCGGGCTCATGCCTGTGGAGGCCAGCGCACAGTCACTCATTGTGGACAAATTGTGGAACTGGGACCTGATGGCGTTGTCGTTTTTGTTCGCCATCATCATGGTTCCACTGGTTTACAGCCTGATCGTCTTCCGTCGCCGAAAAGGTGATACGAGCGACGCAAAGCATGAAGAGGGCAATACCACTCTCGAAATTAGCTGGACGATCGCTCCCCTTTTGCTCGTAACAGTCTATGCATATCTGGGCGCCTACACGTTGGGTGAAACCCGGCTCCCTGATCCCACCGCGATGGTGGTGCAAGTCACCGCGCACCAGTGGGACTGGAGCTTCCAATACCCCGAAGGTTTCTCCTCGAATGAGCTGCACCTGCCGGTAAATAAGCAGGTGCTGTTTAAGATGCAGTCTCTGGATGTGATCCATTCTTTCTGGGTGCCAGAGTTTCGACTTAAGCAGGATGTGCTGCCGGGGCGTTTCACCGAGTTGCGTATTACCCCGATCTTACTAGGCAACTATAAGGTCCGCTGCGCGGAGCTATGCGGTCTCCGTCACGCCTATATGGAAGCCCCCGTCATCGTGACTTCCCAGGCGGACTACGATGCCTGGGCAAAGCAGCAGGCAGCTGCATTTGCGGCGCTGCTCGCCAAGGGCGGACCCGAAGCGGGTAAGGCATTCGTCGCGCAGAACGGCTGCGGCGGCTGCCACTCAATTGACGGGAGCAAACTAACTGGTCCGACCTGGCGCGGCTTGTTTGGCTCCCAGGTGAAGCTTTCGGATGGCAGGACGGTGACGGCTGATGAAGCCTATCTGATCGAATCCATCCACGATCCCAATGCGAAAGTCGTGCAAGGCTTCCCGGCGGGAGTCATGCCGAAGTTCGATTTGACGGATCAACAGATCAAGGCCATTGCGTCTTATATCGAGACGTTGAAGTGAGTGTCGGAGGATTGGTATGAGAAAACTCTTTACGTCTGCCCTGGCGCGCGGATGGCTATGGCAGCTTATTCTGTGGCTGGCAGGAGCGCTCTTCGTGACGCTGATCCGGTTGCTGATGGGCCTGGACCCGCAGGGAGCCTACATCTTCAGCGAGCCGGCCTGGGTATTTGGGGGGTTCCTGGGCATGTTCGGTTTCCTGGGTGGGAGCGGCGTGGTCACTGACTGGTTTCAATGGGCGCGCGGTATCCCGACACCGGAGCATCGCGAAGACCCAAGAACATGGGAGAGGTTCTTCAATATATCGCTCGATCACAAAGTGATCGGCATACAGTACACGGTCACGTCACTGTTCCTGCTGGCGGTCGGCGGCGTCTTCGCCCTGCTCTTCCGAGCCGAGCTCGCAGAGCCTGGGCTTCAGTTCCTGAGCCTGCAACAGTACAACACGCTGATGTCGCTGCATGGGATCCTCATGATCGTCGGCATCCTGGTGGGCGTGGCTGGCGTGATGAACTACGTTGTGCCAATGGCGATCGGCGCACACGATATGGCTTTCCCACGCCTGAACGCATTCTCCTATTGGGTTGTCCCACCGAGCATCGTGCTGTTGCTCTCCAGTCTCCTCCTGGGCGGTTTCGATACGGGCTGGACTGGCTATCCGCCGCTCTCTGCACGAGCGCCGGTAGGGATGCAGATGTTCTTCATGGGTGTATGGTTGTCGAGCTGGTCATCCATCCTCGGCGGGCTGAACCTGATCGCCACCGTGCTCCGCATGCGTGCCAAAGGAATGACCGCCTTCCGTATGCCCATCATCGTCTGGGCAACGATGGCAACATCCCTTATCACGCTCACCGCGTCGCAGATGTTCGGCTTGTCGTTTCAGTTCGTGCTATTCCAACGCCTGCTTGGGATGGGCTTCTTCGACCCAGCCAAAGGCGGTAATCCGGTGCTCTTTCAGCACCTCTTCTGGTTCTACTCGCATCCCGGCGGTGTACGTGTTCGTTTTGCCAGGTTTGGGCGTGATCTCTGAGTTGCTGCCTGTGTTTGTCCGCAAGCCGCTGTATGGCTATCGTTGGATAGCAATGTCATCGCTGGGCATTGCGCTGGTCGGCTTCCTGGTCTGGGCGCATCACATGTTTGCCTCGGGCATGAACCAGTACCTGCAGGTGCCGTTCATGTATAGCACGCTGCTCGTGGCTGTGCCGACGGGTGTGAAGTTCTTCTCATGGGTTGCCACATTGTGGGAGGGGAAGATCGAAGCTCCGACCGCCGCTGCTCTTCGTGATCGGCGCGATCGTGGTGTTCCTGCTCGGAGGGCTTTCCGGACCTCCCCTGGGAACTGTCCCGACGGACCTGCACCTGACCGATACATACTTTGTGCTCGGTCACTTCCATGACACGATCTTCGGCGGTTATGTGTTTCCATTCTTCGCCGCCATCTATTACTGGTTTCCGAAAGCGACCGGCCGGCGCATGAACGAAACGCTCGGCAAGATCCACTTCTGGATCATGACGCCCGCCTTTCTTACGCTCACGCTCGTGATGATGCGTGCGGGCATGCTGGGCATGCGACGGCGCATCGCGGACTATGATCCGGCGATGGGGCTGACCGGAGACCACGTGATCATGACGGTCTCGGGCTTCCTGATCGCGCTGTCCATCCTCATCTTCTTCATCAACTTCTTCCGCAGCATCAAGCATGGAGAGGTTGCCACGGGCAACTTATGGAGATCGCGTTCTCCAGAATGGAATGTCCCGTCGCCGATGCCCGTCGAAAATTACGAGCATCCGGTGGAAGTTGTAGGAGAGCCCTATGACTACGGGCTGCCCGGTTCCGAATATGTAAAATTGGATTCAGAGGAATAGCGAAGGTCTCCCCCATGGAACATACCAACAAGGCAGCAACCCTCCGTCAGGGGATGGTCATCTTCATCTTTCTTGCGGTTCTCACCGGGCTTGAGTTCTTCATCGCGATCGCGATCGGCGCCACACTCCTGCTGGTCGTTGTGGCCGTGATCAAGGTCGGCCTGGTTTTGTATTACTACATGCACATCTACAAACTCAATGTGGATGTGGTAGAAGAGCGGGAGACCCCGGAGTTCAAGATCGGCACGGCTCGCCTGGGATTGTGGCTTTTCCTGCTCTCGGATTCGTTCTTGTTCGGCGGCCTGGCGGTCGCGCGCTTCAACCTGCTGGGCTTGAACAGGCTGCCACTTAACCAGTTGCTCGGCCTGGCCGTGACGTCCGTGCTACTGCTGTCGTCCTTTTTCATGAACCGGGCCGAGACCTCCATGGAGCATGGCGACCGGCGCGGATTTGTCGTCGGCATCGTGGCGACACTCGTGCTCGGGCTCATCTTCGTGGCCGGCGTGCTGGGGGTCGAGTGGCCTACCGCGATCGCCGAGGGCGTTACCCCCTCTGCCAGCGCGGGATCGGCGGTCTTCTTCATGATGACGGGCATGCATGCCCTGCATGTGGTCACAGGACTCGTCTTCCTTGGCATCGTACTGCGCAAGGGGCTCCTGGGGATCTACTCTGAGGATCAGCATTGGGGCGTGGAAGCGGCCGCGGTCTATTGGCATTTCGTCGACGTGGTCTGGATCTTCTTCTACCCCGCGTTATACCTGATCGGCAAGTTGCTTTAACCGAGATTGACGTGCGAGGTCCGTCGGACACACGGTGTCCGACGGACCTCGCTGGAGTAAGCTATGCAAAAGAGAGTTCTATGGGTGGGAATTTCTTCGATCGCCGCTGTGGCGATTATGGCGGCTGCGTGGCTGGTCACCAACAAGCCATCATTGCACGGTGCGGTCATTAATCCGCCATTGCCGGCAGCTGAGATCCGACTGCAAGACACTAACAGCCAGAATTTCACGTTAAGCAGCCTGCGTGGCAAAGTGGTGCTGCTGTATTTTGGGTATACCAACTGCCCTGACGAGTGCCCGCTCACAATGGCTCACCTCAAACTGGCTGTGGATCAGCTTGGCGCCGATGCCAGGGATGTGCGCGTGGCAATGATCACTACAGATCCCCAGCGCGATAATGCGCAGGCGCTAAAAACCTTCATGGGCAAGTTCAGCCCCGATTTCATCGGTTTGCTCGGCACACAGGAAGAACTGGCCAAAGTTTGGAAGGATTACGGCGTGACCGTGGAGGACAATGGGGAGACCCATAGCTACTTCATCTACGTGATCGACCCCGCCGGCAATTGGCGTGAGACATTCATGCCAGATTCACTTCCCGCCGACATTGCCTCGGATGTGCGCCTGCTCCAGGCGGGGAAGTAGGTGGCATGAGCCGTTCTGAGATCTTGCGGCGCGTCGGATGGTCCATGCTAGCCGGCTTACTGATCGGTGTGCTCGTAAGCGAGGTGTCGTTCTATCTGCTAAACGATGGGACCACCAGGCCGCCGAAACTGGTCCAGCTCGACATTCCGGCTGGCACGGCGGCGCGGGTCGCGCTCGGGCAAGCCAGCCCGAGTTTGCCTGCCAACATGAGCTTTGTTCTTGGCGACACGTTGCGCGTCACGAATCATGACTCCGCGGCTCACCAATTAGGCCCGTTGTTCATCCCGGCTGGCTCATCGGCGAGCATGAACCTGGCGAGTGACCAGGGATACAGTCTGCTGTGCTCGTTCGAGCCGAGCAAATATCTGGAAATGACGGTATTGCCGCCGCTGACAATTGTGACGCGCATCATCGGAGTCCTGGAGACAGGGCTCAATGTTGGTTTCCTGATCTCGGTCTATGCTCTGATCGCGATTCCCGCCAAGAAGAAGGCGGTCGCGTGAAGCCCTGGGTTCTATTGGCCCGCAGGTGGATCCTTATCACCTTGCTCGTGATCGTAGCGGCGGCGGTATGTGCAAGATTGGGGATCTGGCAATTGGATCGCCTGAAGCAGCGCCAGGCTTTCAATGCCCGCGTCCTGGCGGTCCAGGCTATGGCGCCGGTGAAATTACCGGCGGATGCCGGCCTGGAGGACCTTCCCGACATGCAGTATCGTCCGGTCACCGCCACCGGCACGTATGACTTCGCGGACCAGGTTGCCCTGCGCAACCAATATTACAACGGGCAGATCGGCTACCATTTGCTGACCCCGCTGGTACTGCAAGGTGGCGAAGCGGTGCTCGTAGACCGCGGGTGGATCCCGGCAGATGGCAACGATAGTCCCGCAGACTGGCGGAAGTATGATGTGCCCGGTCCAGTGACTGTACACGGGATCATCCAGCTCACCGCCTCGGCGCCCATCTTTGGGGCCGCCACCGACCCCACCCTGACGCCGGGTCAAAAAGGGCTGAGCGAATGGATCCATGTGGATATCCCGCGGATCGCGCAGCAAATGCCCTTCCCGATCCTACCCGTCTACGTGCAGCCGAACGCGGACCCGAGCCTTACGCTTACGAATCCCCCCATTCCATTCCAGGACCAACCGGAACTGACCGATGGCCCGCACATGAGCTATGCAATCCAGTGGTTCAGCTTTGCGGCCATAATGGTCGTCGGATATACGTTTTACGTTCGGAAGCAGGAGCGTCTGGAGAAATGAAAGACACCCGTCCTTCGCCGTTGGGCCGTCTGAGCGCCGCGTTATTGATCTGCATTGCCCTGCTGACGATTGCAGGGCGCGCAACGTTTCCTTTCAGGAGTTGGCCTCCTGTGTTCTCCGTGGCCGTTCTGCATGCCCGCAAGCCCCTATGGCTGGATCAAATTGATACATGTGGGCCTGGCGGCCCTCTCTGCTCTGCTCATCGCCAGGGTGCTGTTCATTGCCTGGAGACAACATCGCACAGACCGCCTGCTGCTTCCACTGGCAACGGTTACTGCTGTTCTGTTCTTTGGACAGGTATTCGTGGGCGCGATGCAGGTAGCTCGGGGTTTCCCGGAGCATCTGGTAGTGCTGCATGCGTTGACGGCGGTTTCCTTGTGGATCTCTCTGGCGGCACTCGTCTTCGCAGCGCGCCGAGCATTGCCCGACTCGTCCGTGCTGCCCGCGATGGGCATTCGTCAAAGGCTGGGGGATTTCCTGGTGCTTAGCAAGCCCCTGATCGTTGCCCTCCTTCTGGTGACGACGTTCGGCGGCCTGATCGCGGGAGGCAAGGCCTGGCCCACTCCGGCACTTGCCTTCTGGACGATGCTGGGCGGAGGGCTGGCTGCTGCCGGCTCCTCGGCTCTCAACCAATACATCGACCGCGACCTGGACAAGAACATGCAGCGCACCTCCAGGCGTCCGCTCGCGGCCGGGCGCATGACAGCCGCCGAAGGGCTCTCTTTTGGCCTCGCTCTGTGCCTTGTAAGCTATTACCTGTTGGCCTGCATGGTCAATTTGACGGCAGCGCTGCTCTCGCTCGCCGGCATTTTCTACTACGTGATCTTTTACAGTGTTCTGCTCAAACGGGCGACCGTGCAGAACATCGTCATCGGAGGCGGGGCGGGCGCCATCCCTCCCATGGTGGGCTGGGCGGCTGCCACGGGCCATCTGAGCCTGGCAGCCTGGATCCTCTTCCTCATCATCTTCATGTGGACGCCTCCGCACTTCTGGGCATTGGCGATCGTGCGCCTTCGCGATTACGAGCGAGCCGGCATTCCGATGCTGCCGGTCGTCAAAGGCGAAAAGGCGGCGCGCTGGCAGATCCTGATCTACACGGTCATCCTCGTGTGTACCACGATGCTCCTGCCGCTCGTTCGCGCCACGGGAACCGTCTACCTCGTTTCCGCGATCGTCCTGGGAGCCCTCTTGATCGCGGCTGCCTGGCAGGTGTGGAAGGTACCGGGCAATAAGGTGGCATGGAGGATGTATCGCTGGTCCAGCATGTACCTTGCCTTTATCTTCCTGGCGCTGATGATCGACGCGTTAGTATGATGCCCGCCGGGCCCCCTGGGTCAGCCGGTTGGCGCTGGGGACCTGCGCGCGAAGATCGCGACCGCCGCATTCTCGTACACCAATTCATAGTCGGCCGATTTCCGCAGGGAGGCAAGCAGCATGGAGCCTGTGGCCTTCTTCTCTATCAGGACGTGCGTGAATGCCATGTCGCTGTCTTTCGCCCAGGCCGCCAGGCAGCTCTCATCCTGTTGGAGGCAGCCTTGCAGGGCGTCGTCCTGCTCGATCTCTTTTCGGAGCGAAACGGACTGTACCCACTCCGTCCCGAATACAGTGTTGAGGCTTCTGCGCTGCGTCAATGCCGGGAACCAATCGGCCATGGAGTCACTGAGCGCGCCGGAACCGGTCAACAGCACGAAGCGGCTCTCCGCTGGCGCCTGGTCTCGCACCCACGTGAGCGCTTCCAGCTCTGGCGTATGCAGACTCCATCCACTCGAGATGCCAATCGGCACCAGGTAGGCCGAAAGCAGGGAATAAACGAACAGGTAAACGAAAAAACCGCGTGTCGCGATCAAGCACGGAGCGCGATGTCTTCGCGGCAATCGACGTGAAAAATGGCAGGAGCACGTCCATAAGCCCGATGCCGGCGAGCATGCCAAGCGGTATCACCATGAATTGCGGCGCCGAGCGGGGTTCGAAGAATAGCGGTGCTGTCACCCACAACGGTAGAAGGAACCGGGCCCTGCCCAGCTCTGCAAACAGGCCGAGCAATCCCACGACCGCGATCAACGGCAGGAACGATTTGTCGGTAAACTGAAACCGGAATGTCAGGAAGATCCGCGCCGGCAGGTCGACGGACGTCCCTGCGCGGGCCGCCGCGGCCGCTGCCAGGAATGGGCTGAGGCCGTGATGCAAGAGGACATTGGCCCACCACGGAGCCGAGAGCAACGCAATGCCCACGCCGCAGATCGCGGCATAGAGGGTGCCCCTGCGCGAGCGATCCAAAACAAGAAAGAGAATAACGGCCGCCAGTGCGGTCTGCGCCGCAGCCTCCGGGTGGGATAGAACCGTCAGGGAGCCGCAGAGAATGACTGCGATCATGTTCTGCGGCCTGTGTTCGCTGAACATCACATAAAGAGCCCGCAAGGTCAGTAACGCGAATAACATCCCAAAGGAGCGCGTGATCCCGCCGCCCATGATCTGCCATTCAAAGCCCCGCGGGATCAGCGCGAAAGCGACTGTGGCAGCTATCGCGGTCTCTTGTCGAGGCGCCAGTACGCTTCGCGCCAGGTAATAGAAAGCCGCAACACACAGCGCGCTGATCACCGGCGGCACGATGCGCAGCAGGCTTATCACGTCCAGATGCAATGCTGACGATATAAAGCCGGTTACGTAGAAAGCCAGAGGAGGGTAGGCGAATGGTATCCCCCCGTTATTGTATGTGCTGAATTCTGGCAGCCGAAATCCGTTATGCTGCAGGTCCAGGATCATCTGATAGAACAGGCCCCCATCATTCAATGGAAAGGAGGCGGCTAACGAGGCGGGCAGCCGCACCAGCAGGCCGATCACCGCCGCGAGCGCCGCAAAGACAACGTCGCCGGCCTTGCTGTTTGGGGAGATATTTTTCAGTTTCATGCGTATGCTACAATCTCTGGACAATTCATTCTACTCTTGAAGAGCAGGGTATGCGGAATAATCAATCTCATTGGGCTGATCTTTTCCTGTTGCTATCAGTCTTCCTCGGCGCGGTCGTTCGATTTGCGCCCACCATGATCGCCCATTCGCCCATCAACGATGGGGGTATGTTCTATGCGATGATCGGCGATCTGAAAGCCAACGGTTTTCTTTTGCCCGCCTTCACAACCTACAACCATCTTAATATTCCGTTCGCCTACCCACCTCTATCGTTGTACGCTGGCGCGCTTCTGTCCGGGCTCGGCATCCCGACGATCGAGATCATGCGATGGCTCCCGCCCCTGGTATCAACCCTTTCGATCCTTGCGTTTTACTGGATGGCAAGTGTCATGCTCGGATCAAGGCCGACGGCAGCCTTGTCTGCGATGGCTTATGCGCTGATGCCCCGCTCATTCTCCTGGTATGTGATGGGCGGCGGGCTCAGCCGGACGTTTGGCATCCTCTTTCTACTGCTGGCATGCGGTTCGGCCTGGGCGCTATTCTCTCAGGGCGGCCGGAAGTACATCTGGCTCACCGCCTTATTCGGTGCAGCCGCCGTTCTGAGCCATCCTGAGACGGGCTTGCACACGGCGGCAGCCTGTCTGCTGATCTGGCTTTTCAAGGGACGCAACCGCACCGGCTTGCGCGATGCTCTACTGGTTGGGTTCGGCGTCATCCTGCTCACCAGCCCCTGGTGGGGCACCGTACTTGCGCAGCACGGCCTGGCTCCGTTTAGGTCGGCGCTCAATACCGGCGGGCACGGCGGCCTCTTCTGGCTGCCCTGGCTCACGTTCGACTTCGCCGAGGAGCGTTTCGTCAGTTTGTTCACCGTCCTCGGGCTGATCGGTTTGGCGGCGGCTTGCATCCGGCGCCAGTGGTTCCTGCCGGCCTGGTTGCTCCTGCCGTTCCTCATCGAGCCCCGCAGCGCCATGGCTATCGCAGCCCTGCCACTGGCGATCCTCGCCGGCCTCGGCCTGGCGGACTTCGTCATCCCCCGCCTCGCCTCGCTCGAAGTCAAGACTTGCGCTGGATGCCGCGGACTGGACCGCCTATATGTCCCAGAGCAAGGCCGTGCGGATCGTGGCCGGTTACGTCCTGTTCCTCGGGTTCTTTGGTGCGTATGCCTATGCTTTGAGTCTCGCCAACTACTTCGTCCCCGCATCGGGCCGGGCAGCCATGCAATGGGTTCAGGAAAATACTCCTCCCTCGGCGCGCTTCGTTGTTCTGACCGGCAGCCCCGATCCCTTTTCCGATAGCGCCGGCGAGTGGTTCCCGGTCTTCACGGGCCGCACCAGCGAAAGCACGATTCAGGGGCAGGAGTGGACCCTCGCCAGCGGATTCGTCCCATTCCTCAATTCCCTGCAGACGCTCCAAAGCTGCCTGAACCAGGGTTCGGCCTGCCTGGAAGACTGGGCAGCCGGGCGCGCGGTCGATTTCGATTACGTCTATATTGAAAAGCCAGAAAAGAACGGCTCATCGCCTTCGGGAGTGCTGTCCCTCGACCTGGGGCAGGATCAGAACTACAGCCGTGTTTTTGAAAATGAGGGAGTGGTCATCTTCGTTCGAAAATGACCGCGACCGGGTCTTGAAACTCCATCATCCAGTTCGAACTCAGCCGCGCCTTCTCCGCCAAGCCGGACGATGGTGGAACGATGATCCAATCTACATGATACCGGCGTAGTCCTGCCTCCCAGTCCTCATCCCCGCCCAGAATGCCGGCGTATTGACGTATGAACGGCTCGCCGTAGAAATCGCTCTGGCTGTCGATGAAGACCCGCTGCCGGGGCCACGACCGGAAGAGCAGATAGCCTCCCCAGTTGAAGTCATTGAACATATTGCCCTGAGGCGGATGTGCGTCCAGCCAGTTAGCGGCCTCAACCGGAAACACTTGTGGGCTCAAACTAAAAATACTCGATTGCGTCCGATACCGGTAGTTAGCAATGAAGCCCGAACATCACGGCGATGGCAAGCAGTGACCACAAGATCCCGTGCAGGCTGCGATCTATGGCTGCGAAGCCTTCTTCCAGTTTGAACCAATAAACGAATTTGCCCAACAATTCGGCCAGCCACTGAGAACAAAGAGGCGCAGCCGCAATGGCAAACAGCGGTATGTTGCGGATCATGGCGAAGCTCATGATAGCCAGGCCAGCCAACAGGAACACGTGGCTGCCGGCAACCTGCCTTCTCCTTGCCAGCACCAGGACTACTGCCAGTCCCACCAACGCGAGGAACGGCCACACATTGGGGACGTATATGTTCACCGGCATCGTTTCGGATGTTTGGCTCAGTACGTAGGTGCTCCGGTTGTTGAGCACCGCGCTCCAGTTTCCCCACAGGTTCGGAGTAATCACACTGGCTGCCAGCGATGTGCCGGTCACCAGCAGCAGTTGCTGTCCCACTCGCAGGCTGGCTGATCTGCGCAGGTGCTCCATGTAGCCAGCCTGCCAGGTAAGCGCCGCATGCAAGGAAGCCAAATATGAACCCTCCATGCGTATTCGCCCAGACCAGCATGAGGGCCGGAAATTGCCACAGGGGCACGCTCTCGCCGCGGCGCAGTCTGTCCAGGCAGTATAGCCAGATCGCAAAAAGCAGGAAAGAAAAGACGTGCGGGCGCGCCACCCAGTGCAGGCTCGAGGCCGCGGCTGCCCACCCCGCTACAAAAAGCGCCAGGATCGGCGCGCCGCTGCGCTTCACACTGTCCGCATATACAACGGCAAAGCTCGCGGCAATTACCAGCGCCGTCAGGATGACCACGCCATCCAGCCCCAGGGCGTTGTACGCCGCGGCAAGCAGCACCTGCGCCAGCCATTCATAAGCGGGACGCGGCTCTCCGGCTTTCGTGAACGAAAGTATGTCGCGGGTTGGGATTTCGTGCGAAGCCAGGATAGTCCGCCCCAGCGTGAGATGCCGCCCCAGGTCGCCATCGGTGTTGAGCAACCGCATGCCGGAAATAAGGCCGCCGGCCAGAAGCATGATAAAAAAGAAATCCTGCAAGCGGGGCAGGAGGTGGCGGCGCATGCATCTATTCTACACAAAAAGGCGACGCAGTCTGCGTCGCCTTTTTGTCTTTTACAGGGAACTATTTATTCGCCGAGATAGTCGCGTAATTTACGCCGGATCGATGGGTGTCGCAGGCGGCTCAGCGCCTGGGCCTCGATCTGCCGGACGCGCTCGCGGGTTACGCCCATTTTCCGTCCGACCTCCTCCAGCGTGTAGGCCTGTCCATCCAGCAGCCCATAGCGCAGCTGCAGGATCCGGACCTCACGCGGCGGAAGTCCATTGAGGACCTCGCCCAGGTGCTCGCGCAGCAGGTTATACGTTGCGGTATCATCCGGCGGCGGCGCCTCATCGTCTTCGATGAAATCACCGAGGACGGAGTCTTCTTCATCGTCCGTGGGGGTCTCCAGGGACAGCGGCCGGCGTGCCACCTGGATCATGTTCTCCACCTTCTTGGGTGGAACGTCCAGGGCCGCAGCGAGCTCTTCCACGCTGGGCTCCCGCCCAAGGCGTTGTGTGAGCTGGTGCTGTACTCGCAGGAGCTTGTTGATCTGGTCGCCCATGTGCACCGGCACGCGGATCGTGCGTCCCTGGTCGGCGATGGCGCGTGTCACGGCCTGCCGGATCCACCAGGTTGCATAGGTCGAGAACTTGTGGCCGCGCCGGTAGTCGAACTTCTTCGTTGCACGGATCAGGCCGATATTTCCTTCCTGGATCAGGTCCAGGAACGGAACGCCGCGGCCCATATACTTCTTGGCCACTGAGATCACCAGCCGGGAATTAGCCGTGATGAGGTGCTCGCGTGCGGACCAGCCGTCTTCGATCAGCCGGCGCAGCTCGGTCCGGCGGCGCGCACCTGCGTTGCCCTTGGCGAGCTCCTCGCGTGCCATTCGCCCACGCTCGATGCGCTGGGCAAGCTCAACTTCCTGGGTCGCGGTGAGCAGGGGGACCCGGCTTACCTCTTTGAGATACAGGCCGATGGTGTCGTCGGTATCGATGTTCGCCAGGTAATCATCCAGCGCCAGCTCAGGTTCCGGCTCGGCCTCTGCTTCTTCCACAGCGGCCAGTTCATCTTCGGTGGGTTCTCCGGGCGGCGTATCCTCGACGAACGGGATTCCGGCGCTTAGGAGCGCCGAGAACGCCTCTTCGAGCTGCTCTACTTCCTGTTCTGCTTCGGGGAAGAAGTGCAGGATATCATCGAGCGTGACGTACGACTTCTGACGCCCAAGCTCGATGAGCCTTGCGATTGCAGGAAACTCTTCTTCCTCGTCTACAATTATTATCTTCTCTACATCCATTCTCTTGTCCGCTTAAAGATTTAGTTTCAGAATACACTTTTTTGAAGTCAAAAGCAATACCTGCCCGAAAACATGGGCTGAATCACCCCTTTTGTGTATACAACTGACGCTATCGGATAGCCAAGTCTTACGGAGTGGCGGTTCCTGCCGGGGCTGTGGGAGCCGGACTCCCCGTGGATGCAGGGGTCGGCGACACAGCGGGCTCGGTTGCGGGGATGGGAGTGGCTGTTTCAGCAGGGGGAGCCTCGGTCGGAGGGACGGCTGGCGTCAGCGTTGCGGCGTACGGTGGCTGCTCCAGCAGCGGGATTAACGCATCGAGACCTTGCTTATCCACGACCCGCACGGGGCCGCCATCCAGGCTCGTGTAGTATCCGTCCTCGATCGGCGTCACGGAGCCCACTTTTAGAATATGAGCTTTGCCGCCGTTGAATGTGATCCACATGGTGTAGGCTGCCTTGTCGAGTCCGACTACATCGAAGCCGATCTGTACGGTCGACAAGACTTGCAGCGACGTTACCTGTGAGGCTGCTGCCTCCGCCGCGGCCTGGTCTGCCGGTACGGCGGTTGGAGCCTTTAACACCCATGTGCCGGCTTCGTTCCGAGCCACTTCCATTGATTTCCCGGTGGCGTCATCGATCTTGATGTCGGTCGGGGCGCCCAGGTCGGCGCTGAAAAGTTCCGTCGAGGCACTGGCGGCCGAGGTGGGCGTTACGGCGGCGGCTTGCTTTGCCTTGTAGTTCCTGAAGTAAAAGGAAAAGCCGACCAACACCGCCAGCAGGAAGAGTACGATCCAGGTGCTTCTGCGGATCATATCTAGGCCCGCCTTCGATGTGCCAGCCAGTTCGAAATACCTGCCGCCACGACCAAGCCCGGTATGACGATCACGGAACCGAGCAGGATGATGATGAATTGCAGCTGGCTCGGTGCATTGAACGTCCGCGTAATTGCCGTGTGGGGGGTGATGTTGATCAGGTTGCCTTGCTGTGCCGCCCAATCCACCGAATTGACGAAAATGTCACCGTTGGCGTACGCATCGAAACCCTTGTCGGTGGTGAAGACCGAATTTCCGAAGACTACAACGCGGGCGTTAGTGGTTGAATTCTCGCCGGATGCCGCCAGCGTAACAGGCCCCGGTTTGTCGGTGCCCTGATCAAATCCGATCTGTTGGTTGCTCTGGAGTGAGGCAAGGTCCATCTCGCCCCACGACTGCTGCGACGTGGTGATCAGGCCCGTCAGAGTCACATCCTGCGGCGGTGTCTGGCTGAGCTCCAGGCTGCGCGCCTGCGGCATGATCGTGACCGAAGTCGTATGCTCCGTGATCGGCACCGCAGAGCTGTAGGAGGCCGAGATCGCGTTCAAAGGCTGCTGGCTGGTCAGGTCGATGACCACGTCATTATCCAGCGTGATGCCCCAACTGCTCTTCAGGTAATCGCCCAGGGGATCGGGGCTGGTGCCGAATTTGGTGAACGGCGTCGGGTCTTCCAGCACGATCAACGAGCCGCCCTTGTCCACGTAAGTCTTGATCAGCGCTACTTCCTGCGCCAGCAGCGGATTCTGCGGTCCCGCAATGACAATGGCTTTTGCATCGGTCGGGATCTTGTTCTCAGCTGCCAGGTTCAGCGCTTTGACGGTGTAGTTCTTGCTCTCGAGGGTCTGCTTGACACGGGAAAGCGATGCTGGATCTGTTCCGCTGATGTCAGGCTCTCCATGCCCGGTCAGGAAATACACCGTGCGCGCCTGGGGGCTGATCAGTCCGATCATGGCCTTGGTCAGTTCGCTTTCGTCTGCAAACGAAGCGGTCTCGCTTGCCTTGCCCATGGTCAGGACGATCTTCCCATCGCCGGTTATGCCATATTTCCGCGCAAGCACGGGGTCGGCATTCGGATCCACGAACTTGTAATCGAACTTGCCCTTGCTGTTCGATTTGAAGTCACTCAAAAGCTGTTTGGCCGTATCGGTCGGCGTCTGCGTGGAAAAGAACGCGGTCGCGGTGACCTTGTCGGGTAACGTTGCCAGGGCTTGCAGGGTCTGGGGTGCCAGCGTATGCTGCTTGTCTTCCGTGAAATCCCATGATTTCGGGTTCTGGTAAGCGAGCAGGTTGATGACGAAGAGGATGCCGACGAATGCGACTGCCAGGATGAGAGCGTTCGAGCCATAGCGAGCCTGGCGCCCCGTAAGGAAGCGGCGCACTCCATCCGGGTTGAGAATGCCATAGACCGCAAGCCCGATCACCAGGACCGCGGCGCTGATCTCGAGCAAATGCGGGATAAGCTGCGCATCGCCCGGCGTGAACAATTTCAATGCAACGGTGCCCTGGACCAGCGCCAGTAACCCCGTTGCCACGCATCCTACCGCGGCAACGATGAGGCCAATGAACGCATAGCGCGCGGCCGTATTCTTATTGGTAGCCATTAGCTCCACCTCCGCGCTTCGACGGCTGCCGTGCCCGTGAACAGTCCCAGCGCGATCAGGCTAAGATAGTAGGTAAGATCAGAGAGATTGATCACCCCTGTGTTCATCGAATTGTAGAAGTGCGCCTTCATGTCCAGGTAGCTGAAGATGTCGGCTCCGGCGGTAACGTATTGCGCCGGGAAACCGATCAGCCACCATAGAAAGATGAACAATCCCAGCGTGGCGAAGAACGCCGCGATCTGGTTGCTGAATAGCGCCGAGGCGCCCACGCCCAGCGCAAGGAACGCCGCTGAAACCAGGATCAAGCCAAGGTAGGCCGTCATCATTTGCGCCTGATCGATACCCGGCTTTTCCATGCTGTTCAGGATCAGCGGATAGATCAACGTCACCGCGATCACGGTCAGGATGAAGAGAAAGCCGCCCAGCCACTTCCCAATGATCAGCTCCCAGTCCCGCACGGGGGCCGTCAGAAGCAGCTCCATCGTACCCATGCGGTTTTCATCGGAGATGAGCCGCATCGTGAGCGCAGGGACCGATAGGACGAGCAGGAAGGTGAACGTCCCGGTGATACCGCTGATATCGGGTGCGGAGGAAGGTCCGCCGGTGTTGCCGTTCAGCGCGTTCTGCATGTAGACCAGCACCGTAAGCCCGAACATGATACCCAGGGTCAGCAAGATTACGAATGACACCACATATGCCACCGGGCTGGTGAAGAAGCGGCTGTATTCTCGACGAGCGATTGTCCAGATGTTGCGCATGACCTACTTCTCCTTCGGCGCGGGATGGTTGTCCTCGCGGGTCAGCTCGAGGAAGATCTCCTCGAGGCTCATGCCGACCGGTCGCAATTCCAGCAGTTCATAGCCGGCACCGATCACCGCCTTCGCAACATCCGGGCGTACATCCTGCCCCGGCGCGAACTGGAATTCCACCGCGCCATCTGCGCCCCCGTGAACGCTCTGCACGCCATTGACCTTGTTCACGAGCTTTGACAACCCATCCGAGTCGCCGCGAACGCGCACCGATGCGCGCTCCGAGCCGACCAGGCGGGATTGCAGGTTCTGCGGGGTGTCTTCGGCAATGATCTTGCCCTTGTTGATGATCAACACACGGTCGCAGACCTGCTGCGCCTCGGACAGAACGTGAGTGGAGAGCAGCACCGTGCGCTGCTTTCCAATTTCACGGATGATCTTGCGGACCTCCACCACCTGCCCGGGATCCAGACCGATCGTCGGCTCATCGAGGATCAGCACCTCGGGATGATGGATGAGCGCCTGCGCCAGGCCCACGCGCTGCCGCATGCCTTTCGAAAGGCTGCTGATGTAACTTTCTGCCCGGCTCTCCAGGCCCACCATTTCCAGGCTTTCTTCGGCGCGCTCATCGGCATCGGGAAGATGCCGCAGGTCGGCCATGAACTTAAGGTACTCATAGGCCGTCATGTCGCTGTAAAGCGGTACGGTTTCAGGCAGGTATCCGACACGCCTTCGGACCTCCAGCGATTCTGCCACCACGTCATATCCCGCCACGCGGGCTGTCCCATCGGTGGGGGGCATATAGCCTGTCAGAATTCGCATGGTGGTGGTTTTGCCCGCGCCATTGGGGCCCAGAAAGCCCACTATTTCACCCTGATTGGCCTCAAACGTTAGATCGGATATGGCACGGCGCGCGCCATAATCCTTTGTAAGGCCCTCGACTCAAATCATGGACACTCCTTCAAGAGCTGGAATAAATGGATTGGAAAATTCCGAAACAAAAGGCACAGCGCCGCATGGCGGCAGTGCCCTGGTTCTTACCGGTGATTACTATACATTAAGAGGAAGAACAGAGTCAAGTAGCGTGCTAAACTCTAATGAAACGCTAATTTGCATGCACAACTCGCGCGTCTGATTGTCGTCATTAACTTATTGTTGTAAACTTGGGCGGAGATCGGATGGAGGCATCATGACAGAATTACTATATCAAACCGATAGCTACATGCAGGAATTTGATGGGGTCGTCATCCGCGCCCTGCCTGAAGAGCACGCGGTCGTATTGGACAGAAGCGCCTTCTACCCGGGCGGCGGGGGACAGCCGAACGACATAGGCACATTGAACGGTCAAGCCGTGACAAAAGTGCGAAAGTCTGGCGAAGACGTGCTGCACGTGCTGGATGGTGATCTCCCCGAAGTCGGTGCGCAGGTGCATGGTGCTGTCAACTGGGATCGCCGCTATAAGCTCATGCGCACCCACACGGCAATGCATGTCTTGTGCGGCACGGTCTTCCGCGACTACGGAGCCCTCGTGACCGGCGGCGAAATGGAACCGCTCAAAGGCCGCATGGACTTCGAATTCGAGCGCCTCCAGAAAGACCTCGTCGGTGTGATCGAAGCCGCCGTCAACAAGGAGGTGCAGGCGGCCCGCGATGTACGGGTTCAGATCCTGCCCCGTGACGAGGCCTTCCGGATCCCGGACTTGATCCGGACGAAGATCAACCTGTTGCCCGAGGGCATTCAAAAAGTGCGCACGGTGGAGATCGTGGGCCTTGACCTGCAGGCTGACGGAGGCACCCACGTCCGCAACACGTCCGAGGTCGGGCGGATACGCGTCGTGGATTACAAGAGCAAGGGCGCAGCCAACAAGCGCATCTACGTCGAGGTCACCGACGCGTGAGCATCCTTCGGCCTTCCACACTGCATGTGTTGGCGGCGTTGGCACTTGCAGCCACTGCTTGCAGTGCCCTAAGTCCAACGCCGGTCGTTACTAATATCCATATGGCTACCGATAAATCGGGGGCCTCCACCACGAGCTCCTATTCCCAGGGCGATCCGTTCTTTGTGTTTGCCGATCTCAGTGGGTTGTCTTCCGGATCGGTCGTGGAGGCGAAATGGTTTGCCGTGGATGCCGATGGCATGGATCCCAGCTTACCGATCAGCACTTCGGACTATGTCTTTAAACCCGGCATCGACTACGTTCATTTTCAGTTGGATACCACCGGCAACGACTGGCCTGCCGGTTCGTATAGGGTCGAGCTTTATCTCAATGGCACAAAGGTGGGTGAGCAGGCCTTCACGGTCCAGTAACCTGCAAGCATGGCTTCCAGGATTACAAAGCGCCTCCGGTGAAGGCGCCTTTTTTGCGGTCAGGGCAGGTCGCGCACGAGCGGGAAGAGACTCGCGATCGGCTCCGGAATTGTAGTGGGCCTTCCCGTCCCGGCATCCACGAATACCCACTCCGTTTCGCCTCTCACCAGGATCGTCCGATCAACCTGCCTCACAAATTCATATTTCCGCAGGGATCGCACGCGTCGCAGGTTGGCGATCCAGGTGCGCACCTCGATCTCCTCTCCGGCGAAGGCCGGCTGCAAATACTCGATCTGATGGGAGCGTACGACCCAGGTGGCATGTGCCTCGCTCATGAGCCGCGTGCCTCCCAGCGCATCGAAGTGACGGATGGCAGCGTCCTGCATCCATTGGACGTACATCACGTTGTTGACGTGCCCATTGCCGTCAATGGCATTCTCAGGGATTCGGAAGGGATAATGATAGGCCTCGTTGCCCGATGGATCGCTCATGCCGGCAAGTGTACCGCGTCGCCCTCCTACTCAGACTGCCGCTGATCCCGTGAACGGCCGGCTGCACTGCATCGTCCCGACAAAAAATCCCCGTCCGAGATTCGGACGGGGATTGGTTTCATACGCAGACTTTTCTCACCCGGTCATCAACTGGTCTACGGCGGCAACCAGTTCCCGCAGGTTGCCAACCTTCAGCACGTTCGTGCAAAGCGGAGCATATTTCGGCATGTCGCTGTCGCCGTGCCAAAGGTGCGGCGGCTCAGGGTTCAGCCAGATCGTCCGGGCTGCCCGCCGCGAGAACATCGAAAACAGATCGACGCGCGGGTCATTATGATTATTGCGTCCATCGCCGACTACGATCAGGGTCGTCTGCCCGCTCAGCGTGTCAATGTAGGCATCATTGAAATCGTTGAGCGACCAGCCCAGGTCGGTATTGTAATAGCCGCTGGGCATGCGCATCAGCACAGAGGAGATGGCCTCATCCACGTTGGAGCCATCGAGATCCTCGGATATCAATTCCAGGTGATCGATGAAAGCGAAGGCGTGAGTCTTGTGTACCTGACCCTGCAGTGCGAACAGGAAGCTCAACATAAGCTCGGAGCAGAAGCGCATGGAGGTGCTGATATCGCAGAAGATGACGATCTTTGGCTTGCGGATGCGGTCCCGGTGACGAAGCTCCATCGGCACGCCCTGGTATTTGAGGTTGGCGCGTATCGTCGCCTTCGGGTCCAGTTGGCCCGTCTTGGCACGCTTTTGCCGCAGGGCGATGCGCGTCCGCAAAGCCGCGGCCAGCCTCTGGACTTCATGCTGTAACGCCTTCTTCTCCGCATCCGACAGCGCCTCGAATGGCCGGTTTAGCAGCCCGTCGATGTTTTCGGCCGGGTCTTTCTCACTAAGGTTTTCCGCCAGGCGTTCGCCCGCGAACTGGTCGATCTGCTGCTGCATGCCCTGCATATTCTGCTGTACCAGGTCGCGCAGCTGCTGGATGCGCTCGGCGCTCATGCCCATCTGCGCCAGCTGTTCCATCAGTTCCTTGAGCGCCTCCCGGACCTCCGGGTAATCCAGTGCTCGCTGCATGCGCTGCGCCATCCAGTTCTGGTGGCGCAGGTCGCTGGACTGGTTCAGCCCCACCATTTGCGCAAGCGCTTCGAGTTCCTCGCGCGTCAGCGGCTTGCCGTTCATGAGCCGTTCCATGCGTTCGCGCAGTTGTTCGCTGAATTGGCGCAGCGCCTCCGCCAGCTTCTGGGCTTCCTCAGGCGTAAGTTGATCGGAGGCATTGCCGCCCATCAACGGCGGCTGCCCGGTGCCGAAGAAAAGCGGGAATAGCTTGTCGAACGTGGGGAGGTCGCGTGCATCCTTGATCAGCGTCGTGCGCAGGGAGAGCCGGAATTCCTCCCGGTTCTGGATGCCCATCAGGTCGACCGCCGAGAACGCCTCTGCGCTCTCCGCAAGTGAAACCCGCACGCCGCTCGCGCGCAAGGCGGAGATCAACTGTAAGATTCTGAATTCCATTGCTAAGGTTTCCTTGTTGGCTCACGCATCGAGTCTGACAATGCCAGGACAAGGGTTCTGCCGGTTCGCCGGCTCAGTTGCCCGAGAAGCGCTCAAAGTCGCCCGGGCTTTGCCGGCGCTGGTTCGGAGGAGGCGGCATCAGGATCTGGCGGCGTGTTTTCTGCAGGTCCGCTTCATGCTTGAGAAGCACAGATAGTGTGTCTTCCAGCGTGTCCTTGTCCAGGTGCTGGGCGTTGAGAGCCACCAGGGCGTTTGCCCAATCGATCGTCTCGCTGATGGACGGCGACTTTCGCATGTCGGCCTTGCGCAGCTTCTGGACGAACTCCACGGCCTGTTTGGCAAGCTTCGGGTTCAGGTCCGGCACTTTGAGGCGTACCACTGCCAGCTCTTCTTCTGCGGACGGATAGTCGATGAATAGGTAGAGGCAGCGGCGCTTCAGCGCCTCTGACAGTTCACGAGTATTGTTGGATGTCAGCACCACGAACGGCTTATGCTTCGCTCTGAGCGTACCCAGCTCCGGAACGCTCACCTGGAAATCGCTTAGCACTTCCAATAGGAAAGCTTCAAACTCTGCGTCGGCCCGGTCGATCTCATCGATGAGCAGAACCGTTGGGTCGTCGCTCAGGATGGCGCTGAGTAGAGGCCGCTGGAGCAGGAAGCGATCCGAGAAGAACACATCTTCTTCCTTGGCGAGCTTATCGGCAGCCTCGGATAATGTGTCGGCTTTCCCAAGCGTGTCATTCAATTTGTCGCGCAGCAGTTGCGTGTACAGCAACTGCTTCGAATACTCCCACTCGTAGAGTGCCTTGGACTCGTCCAACCCTTCATAGCATTGCAGGCGGATGAGTCTGCAGCCCGTCGCGGCGGAGATGGCCTTCGCCAGCTCCGTCTTGCCGACGCCCGCCGGGCCCTCTGTCAGCAACGGCTTGCCGAGTTTTTCGGCAAGGTAAACAATGGTCGAGATTTCATCCGAGGCGATATATTTCTGAGCGTTGAGCGCTGTCTTGACCGAACTGCTGCTGGCAAAATTGTTAGTCATGGATTTCCTATCGTCTTGGGTATTCGTGCATGGTTTATTTGGTTAACGATGCTTTTGAGTGTTTCGTCGCTTGTGATGGGCTTCGCTGACGCGCGGCCCTTCTGACCCATCCCGTTTGGACCAATAATATCGGATTAGTATACCTATTTTCAATCGGTCGATATTAACAGTTCATGAGAAAACCACAACGTGAAAGCTAACACTAGCCATTTGTGCAGGCCATCATACGCCAACTCTGTACTGCGCTCGTCTACAGCAGCGCAGACTTCGCAGCCGAGATCGAAAAGACCCGCCTGGAAAATCGCCGCCTGAACCAGCAGCGTGAGGACGAAGCCCACAGCGGGCAGCTTGACCCGCGTGAGCGTGAAACCAAAATTCAGGCGATGCGGGATGCGGAGATGGAGAACGCCCGCGAGCAGTCGGAGCAGCTTGCATCACCGTTCCAGGAAGTCTTCTCTGCCATTCGCCAACGCTTCGCAGAGGATGCCACGACGCTCTTAGAAAGCATCCAGAAGAACGGATACGTGCGGGGCAAGGGGGCCGAGAAGGGGCGTGGCCTGATTGAACTGTTCGACCTGCTTGCCATCCACGATGACGGGGACCTGCGCAGCGCACTGGTGAACTGAAGCGGCTGCTTGGCCTGGCATCGAAGGAAGATAATCGTGATACCGAAGAGATCAAGGCAGTCTTGAACCAGATTGCAGATATGCTGATGTCTCCACGGTTTCTTTCACCATTATCGCATTTCTTCCCTGTGTCTCCGCGGTTGTGTTTCACACATTATCTGCAACATCTTCCAAGAAGTATCTGCGAGCCCCTTCAGGCCGTCCCTTCCCATCACCCCCGTTTCGATCCTATATGATCCGTGCGCAGTGTGCCATGTAATCCATTCTGAGTCGCTAGGTCAAATCGAAACCGCGCTTCGGCATCTTCGCCTCGGGTCCGCTTAACAATCGGAGCTCTCCAGAGTTATCTGTAAAACCCGACAAACAAGGAGAGCAACGATGAACGAGAACCCCGAAACGACGCTTGCCCGTCTTGGTCGTGCCCGTTCTCCAGTCATCGTCGTCTACACCCATGAGGAAACCAGTGTGCTTGAGAGCATCAAGCGGGTTGCAGGAACCAAGCGTGCGGTATCTCCGTGGTCGTTCACCAGCGGCCTCAAGAACATGCCCTCGACCGACCCCGAACTGACCGCTGACCCTGCCGCTGCGCTGGACATCATCGCCAACTTCGATGAGGACAACTCCGAGCCGCCCTGCCTCTTCGTCATGAAGGACTTGCGCAACATGATGTCGGATGTCAAGGTTATCCGCTACGGCCAGGACGTGGCCGCACCCTTCGAAGAGCGCGCCCACACCATATTTTCTATGTTCCACCATCCATTCCCCATGATCCATTCTCTATTCTCTGCTTTTCCCCCGCTAAGCGGGGTCTGCGGGCCAAAAAGCGGCCCTTCGACAAAACGTTGTAGTACTAATACAAGGGCGTACAAGGACGGACAATTCTCGCCCTTGACCCTCGAACATAAGTTCTGTATCATGAGAGTATGCGATCCGTATTCCATCGGCATGGGGTCATCAAGTGTAGTTTGTCTCATCCTTCGTTACTGCTTACTGGCTACTATTTACTCTTCATTGGTCCCTCCTCACTGCCTGCCCGTTTCTCCACGCGCCTTTCCTTTCGTTGCGCCCATGTACCATTCGAACCTCATTCGAATTCGCACGCGCGGGCTACCTGGCAGGGACACATGCCCGGTCTGTCTTTTCAATCTAAAATCCCGAAGGTGCAGGTGATCTTCCTGCCCAATCTGAAATCTAAAATGCGTTCCCTTCATGCGCCTAAAAGCTGACTTGACCCTTTTGCTCGTCGCCATCCTTTGGGGTTCCGCCTTCGCGGCCCAACGCGTCGCGGGTCAATTGGGAAGCGTCTTCTTCTTCAACGCAGCCCGCTTTCTTCTCGCCGGGCTGCTCCTTCTGCCGTTCGGCTTGCGCAACAAGATCCCCCGCCAGCAATGGCCCTGGATGTCCGCGGCCGGCGTCATCCTCTTCACTGCCGGCGCGCTGCAGCAGGCCGGGCTGCTCACCACCACAGCCGGCAACGCAGGCTTCATCACCAGCCTGTACGTGGTCATAGTGCCGTTTGTCTTGCTCATCGGCTGGCGTGAACGGCCTACATGGCTTGCGGTCATTGCCGTGTTCCTGGCCGGTATCGGCGCCTTCCTTCTATCCACCGGCGGCGGCTTCAAGTTGGGTTCGGGCGATGTCTTGGAGCTCATCGGCGCCCTGTTCTGGTCCTTTCATGTTGTGCTTCTCGGCAAGTTCGCCTTCAAGTTCGACGCCATCTCCTTCTCTGCCGGACAGTTGCTCATTGGCAGCGTGCTGAATTTTGCAGCCGCTGGTCTGTTTGAGCGCTCGAACATCGCGTTGCCGCTTCCTTTGGTGGAGGCCATCCTTTACACAGCCGTGGTTTCCCTCGGGCTCGGATATACCCTTCAGATCTGGGGCCAAAGGCACACGCCTCCCACCGATGCGGCCATCATTTTGAGCCTCGAATCTGTGTTCGCTGTGCTTGGAGCCTGGCTCGTGCTGAATGAGCGGCTCTCTCCGGTCCAGATACTCGGCTGCGTCATCATTCTGGCGGCCGTCTTCCTATCCCAAGCAAGGGGCTGGGGTAAAATTGCATGGGAGGGTCGATGACCGTCAAGGTCCTGCTGAATCCATACTCCAATCGATGGAACGCACAGAAGCGCTGGCCCGAGGCCGAGGCTGCGCTCAAGGCCGCGGGCGTTGCCTTCAGCCTGAGCATCTCCGAGCATCCCGGCGGCTTGCTGCCATTGGCTGCTGAAGCTGTGCAGGATAGCTTCCAAACCATCGTGATCGCGGGCGGTGATGGCTCCATCGGAGAGGTCGTGAATGGCATTGCCCAAAGCTGGAAACCGGGGCAAAAATTCCCGGCGTCCATCGGCATCCTGCCGATGGGTTCGGCCAATGACTTTGCCTTTGCCATGTGCCTGCCGCTGGATCTCGCCCAGGCAGTTCAAACCATTGCCGCGGGCCGTACACGGCCGGTCGATCTTTGCAAATGCAACGAGCGCTTCTTTATTAATAACTCCGGAGCCGCGCTCGAACCCTATGTGACGACAAAACACGAGCGCATCCACTGGATCAAGGGCATCACCCGCTATCTGGTCGCTGCCGTCTGGGCCATCATGGACAAGCCCGAATGGAACGGCAGCATCGAGTGGGATGATGGCCGTTACGATGGCCCGCTTTCCCTCATCTCCGTCGGCAACGGTCGGCGCACTGGAGGATTCTTCATGACCCCGCACGCCGATCCCTTCGACGGAAAACTTACGCTTGCCTTTGGCTACCGCTCCTCGCGGCTTGGCCTGTTCGCAGCCCTGCCCAGCGCGTTCAAGGAAGGCCGCGGCAGCTATGTGGAACTCCCCGGCATGCGCGAGCTCAATTGCACCCGGGTCAGGATGCACCTCAGCAAGCCATCACCGGTTCATACCGATGGGGGCCTCTTCGATGCTTGGCTGACCGATCTTGACTACAGGATCTTTCCGGCCGCGGTTCCTGTCCTGATGCAGCCGCTATAAATCAGCCCTGCCGCTGGTATGCAAGCCGCTGACCCCCTCGCGCTGGGCCGACTTTGAGCAGCTCTTTGGCCCTCGAGGCGCATGTGCCGGTTGCTGGTGCATGTTCTGGAAGCTCGACCGCAAGGAGTATGACGCCCTGGCATATGATGGCAATCGAGCCGCACAGAAAGCCATCGTGGATTCAGGGACGGTTCCCGGCCTGCTGGCCTATGCGGGCGCTCAAGCGGTCGGCTGGATCGCTGTCGAGCCGCGCTCTGAGTACCCTCGCCTCGCGCGTTCCCGCGTCCTCAAGCCCGTCGATGACCAGCGAGTCTGGTCCATCACTTGCTTCTTTACCCATCGCGAGCATCGGGGCAAGGGTGTAACCGTCGCTTTGCTCAAGGGGGCCGTCGAATATGTTCGCAAGCGCCGCGGCCGCATCCTGGAGGGATATCCCATCGAGCCAAAGGCATCCACGCTGCCGGCTGCATTCGCCTACACGGGCCTGGCTTCGGCATTCCGTCAAGCCGGATTTCAGGAAGTCGCGCGCCGCTCAGAAACGCGCCCATTTTTCGGTTCGTGATCGGGGGCTAGGTGAAGTATCGGAGAAAGCCGCCCCTATCAGCTCGTGACTTCGGGCTGTTGTTCCTTGTCGGTTTGATCTCTATCGCAGTGCTCGGCACGCTGATCGGCGCGGATATCCAGCTAAGCCGGGGCATCTCGGGCGGCGGCGGATTCTTTGCCACTTGGGAAGGTGCCCGCGCATTCCTCTTCGAGCATACCGCGCCTTATAGCAGCACGGTCGCAAGCCTGGCGCAGGAAATGGCTTATGGTCGCCCTGCACAGCCCGGTGAGAACCCATACTTTCTGGCGGTTCCCTTCTTCCTTATGCCGCTGTACTTTCCCCTCGCACTCATCCCGGATGCCGCCACCGCGCGCGGCGTTTGGCTCTTCGTCAACCAGGCTGCCCTGGTGGGAACCGCGTTCCTCAGCTTGCGGCTGATCGAGTGGCAGCCGCGTCGCATCTTCCATATTGCGTTCGCGTTGCTCTCGGTGTTCAGCTTCTATTCGGTCGTAAGCCTCCTGGAAGGCGGACCTGCCGTCCTGCTGGGATTCTTGTATGCAGCCATACTTCTTGCTTATTATCTTGAACAAGATGAGCTGGCCGGCGCCCTCCTGGTGCTTGTCCTTTTCGCATGGGAGATCGGCTTGCTCTACGTGATCCTTCTGATCTGGTGGACATTCCATGAGAAGCGCTGGCGGGTACTGGCTGGCTTCGGCATGGCCTTGGCTCTATTGATGGTCATCTCGCTGATCATCTACCCGGGATGGATGTTCCCGTACCTCATCTCAACTTTGGCCGTGCTGCGGACTTCTTTCGGCGCTACAAGCACCGCGATTCTCGAACGGCTTTCCCCCGCGTACGGCGTTCACGCGGCCCAGGCCCTGAGCGTGCTGCTCGTGATCCTGCTACTCTACGAATGGGCTGCGACGCGTCGTGCGGATTTTCGCCGCTTTGTTTGGACCGCCTGCTTCACGCTGGCGGCAACACCTCTGATCGGCCTGCGTACCGACCTGAGCAATATGGCTGCTCTATTCCCCGCTCTCGCCCTGATCTTCGCAGCAACCACCGGTCGCTGGCGCACCGGTTACTGGCTGACCAGCCTGCTCTTATTGCTTGTGCTGCTCCTGCCGTGGGGATGGTTCGTTCGCTGGTACTGGCTGCATGATGGGCGCTTATACGACTATCTAATGCTCTTCTCTCCGCTGTTCACGATAGCCGGCCTTTATTGGACGCGCTGGTGGTTCCTCAGGCCCCCGCGCACATGGTTCGATCATATGCGCACCACGCTTGATCCCAGTCGGCCTCTCACCAGTCCAAGGCGGCTGCCAACCATTAGCGGGCCGGCAACCCAATGAGCCGACGCGTCTATGTGCTGCTTGCGCTGCTGGGCTTCGGCCTTTCCTTTGCCATTGCGCAGTTTCAAAAGTTTCCCGGCTACCTTGACTCGGACTACTACTTTTCGGGCGGCGTTCAGTTGGCTGCCGGCAAGGGATTCACCGAGCCCTACCTCTGGAACTATTTGGATGATCCGCAGGGGCTGCCACACGCGTCGCATGCCTATTGGATGCCGCTCTCCTCTCTGATCGCCGCGGCCGGCTTGTGGCTCACCGGTCAGCGAACCTATCAGGCGGGCCGCCTTGGCTTTCTGCTGTTGGCTGCTCTGGTTCCTGTAGTTACAGCGGCTCTCGCGTACCGGTTCACCCGCCGCTCGGACTTGGCAGTGATATCAGGCTTGCTTGGCGTCTTCGCCGTCTACTACGTACCCTTTCTGCCGGTGTCAGATAATTACGGCCCGTACCTGGTGCTGGGCGCCCTCTATTTTATTGTGATGGGTTCCAGGAAGCCGCTGGCCTATTTGGCGCTCGGTGCTCTGGCTGGCTTGCTAACGCTCGCCCGGAGCGACGGCTTGCTCTGGTTCGGTTTGACGATGCTACTGATCGCAGCGCGGTTCCTTGCCGACCGCCGTGTGGGTGCAGCCTCCGCGGGCGCACTGCTTGCCGCTGCCGGATTCCTCCTTATTGTTGGGCCGTGGTTCTTGCACACTTATTCCATTTACGGAACGCCACTCGCCCCCGGCGGGGGACATCTTTTGTGGCTGACGAATTACGACCAGACCTTCATCTATCCTGCGCGGCAACTCACCATGCAGGCCTGGCTGGCGCAGGGCTGGGGTCCGATCCTTGCTGACCGGCTGTTCGCATTGCGCTGGAATCTACTGAATGCCTTCGCGGCGCAAGGCGGCATATTTCTTCTGCCATTCATTCTGGCGGGGCTGTGGGTCCATCGCAACGATGAACGCGTTCGGATCGCCGTTCTTGGCTGGTTCTGCGTCCTGTTCGTCATGACAGTCATCTTCCCCTTCGCGGGCTCACGCGGTGGTTTCTTTCACTCCGGCGCAGCATTCCAATCTGTTTGGTGGGTGATGGCGCCCATTGGCCTCGACCGCGTCGTGGGTGCGGCGCGCAAGCGCGGGTTATTTACCCCTGCGGCGTTCAGGATCTTTCAAGGTGCGTTGGTGGGCATCGCCATCTTGATGACAGCCGTGATCGTGTGGATCCGCGTTTTGCCAGGGTGGGGTGAGGGGGAACAGAACTATCCGAAGGTCGAAGCATTCCTGCAGCAGCATGGCAAGCAGCCCGGCGACATCGTAATGGTTCGCAACCCGCCCGGCTATTACCTGATGACCGGTTCTCCGGCGATCGTTGTGCCTCTTGGTGATGAGGCCACCATGTCAGGCGTTGCGGCAAGGTACGGCGCCAAATACCTCGTGATCGAGGCAGCAGGCGCTTCAGGGCCGATAAAAACTGTATACGATAACAGCCGAAGCCAACGCTTCAGCTTCCTGGGTGATATTGATGGAACGCACATTTTCAGGATCATTCCCTAGCCTCTCCTGGCGAGACCTGGCGATCTTAGCCGCGGCCGCCTCCCTGGGCGCGGCACTGTATCTCGTCTCCAGTGCCCTGATCTATCGCGTTGGCTTTCCCCTCGATGATTCCTGGATCCACCTAACCTACGCGCGCAATCTGGCTGTGCTCGGCCAATGGGCATTCCAGCCGGGGCAGCTGTCTGCCGGGTCCACCGCGCCGCTCTGGACACTGCTGCTATCGATCGGATTCTGGCTTCATCTCGGGCCTTATATCTGGACTTATATGCTTGGTGAAGCTGCTCTTCTTGGTCTGGCTGTTCTGGCAGAGTCCGCGGCACGCAAACTGGTCCCGACATATCGGCCGCGCTGGCCCTGGATCGGCCTGTTCTTCGTAGCGGAGTGGCATCTGCAGTGGGCTGCGCTATCCGGCATGGAGACGCTACTGCAGGCGCTCCTGATCACCGCGGTGCTGCTTTCTCTGCTGGTGGGCACGCGCCGCTATGTGCTGCTTGGATTGCTAACCGGTGTCAGCATTTGGGTGCGCCCCGATGGCCTTACACTCCTTGGCCCCGTGGTGCTGACGATCTGGCTCGTCGAGAAGTCCCTGCACGACAAGGGCCGCGCCCTTGTGCTGTATGTCATCGGCGTTGGCGCACTGCTCGTTCCCTACCTGGCCTTCAACCTCTGGCTGTCAGATGCACCGATGCCTAATACCTTCTATGCCAAGCAAGCCGAGTACGCGGCCTGGCAGGCTGAACCGCTGCTACTCCGGCTCTCTGTCCTGCTCGTCCAGTTATTGACCGGTCCGGGCGTCATCCTGTTTCCCGCCGTCATTTTTGCAGCCGTCCTCGCGGTTCGCAGACGCGCCGCGCCAATGATCGCGGTCATGCTCTGGTGCGCGGGCTATCTGCTGCTGTATACGCTGCGCCTGCCTGCCTATCAGCATGGGCGCTACCTTATGCCGGCGCTGCCCATATTCTTCCTGTTTGGCCTGCTGGCGTTCCTGGAGTTTCAAAGCGCCAACTGGTTCGGCCGCAACCATTGGGCCGTAGCAACCGTGGGAAAGCTCAGCCTGCTGCTCGTCACTCTGGGTTTTGTGGTGATCGGCGCGCGTTCCTACGGAGCGGACGTGGGCTTGATCGAATCCGAAATGGTCGTCACCGCCAAATGGGTCGCCGCCAATCTTCCTCCAAACGCGGTGGTAGCCGCGCATGACATCGGCGCACTCGGATTTTTTGATAAGCACCCTCTGATTGATATGGCCGGTCTCGTTTCGCCCGAGGTCATTCCGTTCATACGCGACGAGCCCCGGTTGGCGGCGTTTCTGGATAGCCGCCACGCGAGCTATCTGATCGCATTCCCGGCCTTCTATCCGACCCTGACGCGCGCCTCGGAACCGGTCTTCACGAGCGGGGGCTCCTTCGCCCCTGCTATCGGCGAGAAGAACATGACGGTCTACCATTGGGCCGCGCCCTAAAGCCGCGCGCGGGTGGCCTGCGCGGATTGTCAGCGTCCCACCTGGGATTGAGATGCACTCGTAAGTATTCCGTACAAATAGCCGTATTTCTTTCGTGCTATACTCAGTCCGGCAACAGTAATGCCTTAAGATGAACAGGATTACGCTCGTTGTAGTTGACGACCATCCGCTCTTTCGACAGGGCGTAACGGACGCGATTTCACTAGAATCTGACATGAAGGTGCTCGGTCAGGCTTCCAGTGGGGCGCAGGGGCTTGAGTTGATCCGTTCCGCGAAGCCTGCCATTGTGCTGCTGGATGTGAACCTGCCGGGCATGAACGGGCAGCAGATCACACATCAAGTTACCCAGGACAAGTTGCCCACCCGGGTGATCCTGATGACCGGCTACGACGATATAGAGCAGACTTTGCACGCTGCCATGGCCGGAGCAGCAGCTTTCTGCTCCAAAGACGTCGAGCCCAAGAGCCTACTCCGCATCATTCGTGATGTTGCTGAGGGCAAGTATGTCTTTGGCGGCAAGATCCTGAATTATCAGGAATTGCAGGACTGGATCGCGCAGCAAGTGGAGGGCACCCACCAGTCCTATAGTGAGCCGGGCAGTCCATTCCACCCCTTGTCTGAGCGCGAGATGGAAGTGCTGGAGTGCGTGGTGCAGGGCCTGAGCAACAAGGAGATCGCCGGATTGCTGGGAATCAGCCATCAAACCGTGAAGAATCACGTCACGTCCATCTTGCGAAAGTTCGGCGTAGAAGATCGGACGCAGGCCGTGGTCTATGCGTTGAAACATGGGTGGGTGCAGCTCAAGAACTCAAGCCTTAAATCAGAAGGATAAGTCTATGACCCTGGATGGAGCGAATATGGTGACCGCGGGTTTGGATCTACCGGCTGAACTGGCAGAGACCCAACGGTCCCTGCGGGAAGTCACGTTGCTGATCGAGCAAAGCCAGACCGAGCTTACCAAGCTTGCGCAGCGCAACGCGGCGATCACAGCTCATCTGCAGCAAGTGCAGGGCAAGATCGACCAGACGAGCCCGCAGGAGATCCGCATGGCCTACGACTCGGCGCTTGATGCCCAACAGCGCGTTTTCGTCATGCATGGCCAATTGGAGAAGCTGCAGAGCGACAAGAACCACCTCGAGAAATACAAGAGCCTTATCGAACATACGGGCAGCGCGCCGGCCCTGGCGGGCCCGGATGCTGCGCCAGCCGGCAAAGGCCCCATGGCTGAGATCGAGATGATCGTCAATGCGCAGGAAGCTGAGCGCCAGAGGCTTTCGCGTCAGATGCACGATGGCCCGGCCCAGGCGATGTCGAACTTTATCCTGCAGACGGAAATAGCCATGCGGTTGATGGATACAGACCCTGTTCAGGCAAAAGAGGAATTGGCGAGTCTAAAGAGCACTGCGCTGGGCACATTTCAGAAAGTGCGCAACTTCATTTTTGAGTTGCGGCCGATGATGCTCGATGACCTCGGCTTGATCCCAACGATCCGCAAGTACATCGAGGCCTTCAAAGAGCAGACCAGCATGGAGATCAACCTGACGGTTACCGGGACCGAGCGGCGGCTGGAACCCTATCTGGAGGTCATGATCTTCCGTGCCATCCAGGAGCTTCTCGGCAACGCCGCGCGGCACAGCCAGGCCGCAACCGTCAAGCTGCACATCGACATGGGGACGCAGGCCGTTCGGGTGAGCGTCGATGATAACGGGCGCGGATTTGATCCAGACGCTGCACGGGCTGGCAGCCTGGGCCTGAAATTGATTCAGGAACGCGCCGAGATGCTTGGCGGGAAATTGGAAGTGGACAGCGCTCTCGGTAAAGGCGCCCGGATCGTATTCAGCGTTCCAGCCCACGTCTGATAACGCCAAAGACCAAATAACAAAATGCGCGAGGCCTGCTGCCTCGCGCATTTTCTACCCTCGATCATTGCGCGGCTATCGTTTAACGGTCTTTGCTATAGCAGCAAGATGCTCGGGGGTCGACCCACAACAGCCACCAACCACCCTCGCCCCGAGTTCAGCATACCTACCAGCAAAGTCCGCCATTTCATTCGGAGTCACGTCGTAAACTGTTTGAGCCCCGTCCAGGCGCGGCATACCGGCGTTCGGCTTGGCCCATATTGGGAATCCCGGCGCGGCCGCCGCGTACTCCTTGAGGATGGTCTCCATGTGCTCAAGGGTTGTGCCGCAATTGGCCCCGACCATTGCTGCTCCCATGGCTTTGTAGGTTTTCACCACGTCGGCAGGCTTGGCGCCCATCATGGTGCGTGTGCCGCGATCATAGCTAAAAGACACAACGATCGGCAGGTCTGTTGCGGAGCGGGCGCCCTCAAAAGCGGCGTTGGCCTCCTCGAACGCGAAATGCGTTTCGATCACCAGCAGATCGACTCCACCCTGGGCGAGGGCGCGCGCTTGCCCCGCGAAAGCTTCCCTGGCTTCCTCCGGTGTGATCGGTCCGTAGGGCTTAAGGAGTTGGCCCAGCGGTCCCATGGAGCCGCCCACCAGAATGTCCTCATGGCCGCGTGCCGCCTCGCGTGCCAGTTCGGCCGCGCGCTGATTGATCTGAAGCGAATCCTCGGGATGCTTTGCTCCCTTCAGACGATGGCGCGTTGCTCCAAAGGTGCATGTCAGGATAATGTCGGAGCCCGCGGCAATAAAGGCCTTCTCCAGATCGAGTATCTTTTCCGGGCAATCGAGGACCCAATCCTCGGCGTGCATGCCGGCACCCAGGCCAACTTTCTGCAGATTGGTACCCGTGGCCCCGTCGGCTACCAGCACCTTTCCTTCGGCCAATCGTTTCATGAATTTGTTCACGGCTCATCTCCCGCAGTCTTGCGCAGTTCAGGGAAATTCATCGAGCGAATAAATTTGTCCTGAAAGTCCGGATCAGTCGGTAGTTCGTAGCGGGTGACACGCGCCGCCACTTCGCGCGCCTCGCGGCGCTTATCGACGTTCAGCAAAGCAATGCGCGCACCGTCTCCGGCAGAGTTGCCCACAGCAAAGATGTTTTCGAGCGGGCATTCAGGGATCATGCCAATCAACAGAGCGCTCTTCCTGTCTAAATAAGTCCCGAAGGCGCCAGCTAGCAGGATCTTATCCGGTGACGTGATCCCAAACTGTTTCAGTAGTGTGCTCGCAGCTACATACAGCGCGCCTTTTGCCAGCTGGATCTGGCGGACATCTTTCTGTGTGACCACGATGTCGCAGCCAACGAAGGTCTCTTCCGCGTACGCTATCACATATTCCATACCGCTCTTACCCCTGCGGACTCGCTTTGACAGGGTTTCATCCGCGGAGAATTTTCCTCCCCTGTTGATGATGCCCACCCGATATAGCTCGGCCACGGCGTCGAGAACCGCGGAGCCGCAGATGCCCTTGGGCCGGCCCGTGTTCCACTGCTCTTCGCCAATTAGCTTGTACCGAGCCTCAAGGCTGCTGTCGTCGATCGCGACGCGCTCGATGGCGCCCGGGGCGGCGCGCATGCCGTATTCGATGTGGGCGCCTTCCAATGCCGGTCCTGTCGGCGTGGATGCGCATATCAGCTTTTTGCGATTGCCCAGTATGATCTCCGCATTGGTGCCGACGTCCATGATGAGCCAATTCTCGTCCTGGGTATATGGCTCTTCTGCCAGCAGCACCCCGGTTGTGTCTGCGCCTATGAAAGCGGCAATCGTTGGCAGAATATGGACGTTGGCGGATTCGTTTATCGCGAGCCCAAGCTCCCGTGCCTTAACGTCGAGAGATTGATAAACAGCAGATGCAAACGGCGCCAATCCCAGGTGGTGAGGCGACAAGTTCAGGAACAGGTGATGCATGGTCGTGTTGCCTACGACGGCAAGTTCCTGTATGTCGCGGGATGTAATACCGGCATCACGGGCCGCCTGCCCCAGCATCTGGTTCAGGACTTTTATGATGGCCTTATGCAGCGTCTTCAACCCACCGGGGTTCGCAATCGTGTACTGGATGCGAGACATCACATCTTCGCCATAAACGATCTGCGGATTCATTTCCGATGCGGTGGCGACAATCTCCCCATCATCCAGCTTACAGAGATAGAGCGCAATGGTCGTTGTTCCGATATCGATGGCGGCACCGTAGAGCGCGTCTGTATATCCGGCTTCGACGCGGACGACTTCCTTGTCCTGCCAGACGGATACGGTGACGCGCCAATTGGATGCACGCAGCGTATCTGACAGTGTCTTCAAACAGGCGTAATCAATCGTGAGGTCGCCTGGACGCGGAAGGCCTGGCTCTCCATAGCGCACCAACTGGATCGAAGTAGCAATGCCGCTTGCCAGGCGCTCCCAATCCGCCTTGGGATTCGCGAGCGTAGGGGGATTCAACTCGACGAGGTATTTGCGGATGGAGGGCTTGATCTGAATCTCGCGCCGCGCGGCCGATTTCCTGACGATCTGCTTGTTTCCGCGGCTCTCCTCCGGCACGTCGACAAGTACGTCTCCCAGTATCCTGGCCTGGCAAGCCAGGCGCACCTGCCCAGGCTGCCATCCACGGGCGGCCAGCATGGCTGAACGCTCTGCAAAGTATTCCGTCTCCTCCATTCCTGGGGTGGAGAGATGCTCCCTCGTCGAGGTAATGCCATAGCGCTCAAAGGTTCCCTCCTCGATGAGCACTTTGCATTTGCCACACGTGGAATTCTCAGCGCAGATCGAACTCGATATCCACTCCGAGGGAACGCGCCGCGGCGCGGACGCTGAGTCCATGATCGATCTGCCCGCGCCGCCCGGACGGCTGGAAGATAACGGTATGCTTGTCAGTCATGCGCCAACGGGCTGGCTTTCTTTCTCGCGCAATGCCTCGGCGCTGCGGAAGTATTTAATGTATCGCATCGCAAAGCCGTCGCGCCCCAGCAGCAGATCACTGGCCCGAATGGTGGACCCAAGCTTGATAGGGTCTGTGATCGAGCAGGTGGCTCCAGCTTGAATGCCCATGGCAAGGAAGGTATGGTTGACCGTCAACCGGTCCGGCAGGCCGAAAGAGACGTTGCTGGCGCCCAGATTCACGTTGACGCCAAACTCCTTCCGGAGCAGTTCGATGGTTTGGAGAGTTACAAGGGCCGCCTTGCTATCAGAGCCGACGGTCATCACCAGCGGATCGATAATAATGTCCTCAATGGGAATCCCCATCTGAACGGCGCGCTGAATGATCTTGTCTGCTGCGGCGACGCGCTCCTCAGGTGTCTTGGGTATGCCCTGGTCATCGATGGTAAGGCCAATTACCGCCGCGCCGCGTTCTTTGACGACCGGAAGGATCGCTGATAGCTGCTTCTCTTCCGCATTTACGGAATTTACCAGCGGCTTGCCGGGCGCGGCCTTAAGGCCGGCCGCGAGGATGTCTGCGTTGCCGGAGTCGATGCAAAGAGGCACATCCACGGCCTGCACAACGACTTCGACGACGCGTGCGATCATGGCGACTTCGTCAAGTCCGGGAACGCCGACATTGATATCGAGCACATCTGCGCCCCAAGCCACCTGCCGTAATGCCAACTGCCGCACAGCTTCCAGGTTGCCTTCCTGCAAGGCTGCAGCCAACTTCTTGCTTCCGGTCGGGTTGATCTTCTCGCCGATCATCACGAAAGGCTTGTCAATGCCGATCGTCACCTCTTTGCCTGTGCTTCGCAGAACAGTATGCATGAGCCACTCCCAGAATAGGATTTTTGGATCCAAGCTTGAAAAGGGTAATAATGAAGTTAGGAGCCTCTCAAGTATCGGAGAGCGCTTTCCGCGAAGATTGCCGTTCCAATCGGCAGGGCGCGCTCATCGAGGTCGAGCCGAGGGTGGTGCAGGTAGCGCTCGTCGCCCTCGATCAGCGTTCCCAGCGTAAACATTGCGCCCGTGGCAAGCTCTGTGAACGAGCCGAAGTCTTCGGCCCCTAACTCCTGCGGAATCGGTGTGACATGATCGCGGCCAAGTAGATCGACGGCAGTGCTCTCGATCAGCTGGACCGCATCCTTGTGATTGATCATCGGCGGCGCGCCGATCTCAATACGAAACTCGTAGTCACCGCCAAGGGCCTTTGCCAGCTCGAAAGCGCTGCGAATCTCCCGGTGGATCTGCCGCTGAACATTTGCGTCCGTGAAGCGCAACGTGCCCGATATGTCCACGTGCGCCGGAATCACGTTCTGGGTGAAACCGCCGTTGAGGGTACCGACGCTTACGACGGCTGGATCGAACGGGCGGATGCGGCGCGAGACGATGGCATTGAGAGCCATCAGCACATGTGAGGTAATGTAGAAAGGATCAACAGTCAGCTCCGGCTTCGCGCCGTGTCCCCCTTTGCCGAAGATGCGGCCATACCAGGAGTCGGCGCCTCCAGAGGATGGGCCGCTGCTGATGTGAATGCTTCCAACCGGCGTGGAAGGATCGACGTGAAGGGCGATGACCATATCCACGCCTTCCATGGCGCCATCCTGGATCATACGCGGAGCGCCACTAACACCTTCTTCGTCTCCTGCCTCTTCCGAAGGCTGAAAAAGGAAGCGAACCTTGCCGGGAAACTTCTGGCTGGCCAGCAGAGTAGCAGCACCCAAAGCCATGGCCGTGTGCGAGTCGTGTCCGCACGCGTGCATCGTGCCATCATTTTGAGATCTGTAGGCTACTTCATTCGCCTCCAGGATCGGTAACGCATCCATATCGGCGCGAATGGCGATACAGCGGCCCTGCTCATCTCCCAAGTCCGCAACGACACCCGTTCGTCCTACACCCCGGCGGACTTTGTAGCCAAGCTTCTCCAACTCCTGGGCCACGCGCTCCGACGTACGCACCTCATGGAAGCCAAGTTCGGGATGCATATGAAAATCCCGGCGCCATTCGATGATGTCTTCCTGGATGTGGTAGGACTCTTTCAGCATGTTCACCTCTATACGAGTTCGGGGAGCGTCTCCATGCCGGCGGCCATGGCCAGATCGTCAACGATCAAGTCGAGCTCTGCTTTTCGATCCAATGCCACCTGCGGCTGCCTGTATTCCGTGATCAATTGCGCGGTCCGTATCTTTGCACGTGAGAACGTATCGAGGCTGCCCTCGTGCTGCCAGCCGCGTACGGAGTTCCGGTCAATTATAGCGGACGGAAGATATTGTTCCAGCGAGAATAAGTCACGGGTGGCGCGCTGCTTGAGGAAGTCACCTTTGAAATTGATACCCTCAAAGAAAGCCGTTGCAAGCGTTTCTGTTCGCACTTCCAGGCCGGCGAGCAACCTCTTAGCCATGGAGACGGCCTCGGCATCCACAACCAACTTCTCCGGACTCTGGCAGGCCAGAAAGTCCAGCATTCCGGCGCCTGAGATCATGTTGACTCCGGCCAGAGCGCCGATGATGGCACTCACACCACTCTCCAAACCTGCCTGCGCATCGACGATCTTCGCGTCACTGGCGCCCAGATAGCAATGGGTAGGAAGGTCAAGCGACTTTCCGACTTGAGCATAGGCTGCGTCGATCATGGCCGTTTCCACGGCCCCCATGGGTGTCGTACCCTTGCGCATGTCGAAGATTGCCGGGGCGCCTCCCCAGACGATCGGCGACCCTGGTCCGGCAAGTTGATGGATCGTGATGCCGCTGAGACATTCTGCCGCATGCTGGGTGATGGCGCCGAGCAACGTCACGGGTGCCGCGGCTCCCGCCAGGGGCATAGAGACCATCTCGGCGGGCATGCGAGCCTGGGCCAGCGCGACGATATTATCTGCAGCAAAGTTGCCCCATGTCAGCGGCGGATTCGGACATACATCGAATACGGCCTGCGGCTTATTGGCAAGACTTGCCCGGTCGCCCGCGAATAAGGCCAACATTTCGATCATGGCCTGGAGGTTCCTGTTCGTGAATGAGCCCGTCACCACCGGCTTTATGGAATGCATCAGGACGATATATAAGCGGTAAAGATCGCCTATTTCCTTGGGCACGTCGTCGCATACCACCGCCGTCGATTGCGCCTCGTACTGAGGAAGCATCTCGGCGACCTTGACGAGCCTGATCAGATCCGTCGCGTGGGCCGGTTTCTGCTTCAGCGTATCAGGATCCAGCACGCTCACGCTTGACGAGCCCGGATCAAACTGCACATTGTTCCCGCCATACGTGACCGTGCGTTCACCGAGCCTGTTGTACAAATAGAATTCGTGAGGAACGGTGCTAAGCGCCGTGCGCACGGTCTTTTCCGGAATCCGCGCCACGTTGGTCGTCGCGTCGATCTGGACGCCGGCCGCTGTCAGTAAATCACGTGCCTGCTGCGACAAAACCCGGATGCCCGGGTTCATCATGAGTTGAAATGCTTCATCCAATATGCGGGAGGTCAGTTCGCTGGAGAGGAGTTCAAGTTTTGGTTGCATGTGGGTCTCCGGTAATGTCCGATGCGAAGCTGGAGCGCGGCAACAGCGCCAGCTTCAATTGCTACTCCTCGACCGAGGCGATGATCCGATCCATCTCGCGGCTGATCTTGGGGTCCAGCGGCTCGGGCTCATGCTTTGCCAAAACCTTGCGCGCCTTGGCGAGAGCCCAATCGCGGGCATCATCCTTTTTTGACTCCCATTCATTATAGGGACGACGGTCCATGAATTCCGGGAGGAAAAGCTCGCGCATATGGTTGCGCGTGTGCTTTTGAGTCAAGAAGTGTCCCGACGGGCCGACTGCCGCTATGGCATCCAGGGCCAGCGTTTCGTCGTTGACGACAATTCCCTGCATGGTCTTTTGGACAATCGAGAAGATCTCGCAATCCATCATCATTTCTGCGAACGACCATATTCGGCTGCCGTGAAGGAACCCAACACCCAGCAACATATCTGACATCACGATGCTTGCCATGAAAGTAGACAGGCTGTTTTCGATGCCGGCCTGCCAGTTGGGTTCTTTCGCGCCCGTGGCGAAGGAACCCATGGATAGCGGAATATCGTAGAAATCGGAAAGCACGTTGGTGGCTGCGCCGAATAGAAAATCTTCGGGTCCGCCGCCAGTGTATGCGCCGGAGCGGAGATCTGAGGCAGTCTGGGCTGCCGCGTAAAAGACCGGTGCGCCGGGATGCGCAAGCTGCAGCATGGCCGTACCCGCTATTACCTCGGCATTACCGACCGCCAGGTTGCCCGCCAGGGTTGCCGGCCCGGTAGTAAGGCATGCAGCCATGGTCATGAAGCCGGTGGGAATTCCGGCCTCCGCAGCAAGCAATGCGGCATCCAAAGATCCCCCGTCGTGTCCCAGCGGGGGAGCAGTGCATTGCATTAGCGAGAGGACAGGACGCTTGCGGAGGGCTTCTTTGCCTCCCGCGATCAGTGCGGCCATCTCAATCGCGGCCTGCGCCTCGCGCGCCTTATAAATACTTTCGGTTTGAACGTGTTTAGTCGAATTCTGCCAAATGGCTTTGATCTCGTGGAGTCCGCGTGTTGCTACGGGCGTATCCTGTGCAGAAACCGGCACCCAATGGAAAGCCACCTCTTCGGTCGCGTCGGCGAGGCGGGAGATGTCTGCGACATCCTGCAGTTTTGATGTTCGCCGTTTGCCGGTCTCTATGTCGATGACCTCAACACCGCAGCCGTCTGTGCCCAGAAACACGTGATTGCCGTCAAGGAGCAGATCCTGTTCGGGATCGCGGGCTGCCAACGGATAGACAGGCGGGCAGGTTTTCAGCGCGGTTTCGATCAGCTCGGGCTTGGCCTTCACGATCCTGGTGTTCCGATCGACCTGGGCCCCATGCGCCTCCCAAACATCGAGGGCGCAGTCTGACGGGAACTTAATCCCCACCTTTTCAATGATCCACAAAGTCGCATCGTGGATCTTCCTGACTTCTTGCGGGGTCAGAATTTCCAGCTTCAGCTTGGGATCGCTGATGGACTTGATATTCTTTGGCATCCGGAACTCCCTTCGCGGCCTGCCTACTGGCAGGAAGCCGGCTCGCGTACTCGCTTGGTAAACCTAGTCTGTGCCCATCAGCTTTTTGGCGAGCATGACAGCGCCGATCGCGTCTTCCGAATATCCGTCTGCGCCAATTGCGGTAACCCAATCACGCGTGACCGGCGCGCCGCCGACCATGACCTTGACCTTCTTGCGCAATCCCTCCTTTTCCAATTCCTCGATAACTTCGCGCTGCTTGACCATGGTCGTGGTCAACAATGCACTCATCGCGATGATATCGGCGTTCACTTCCAGGGCCTTGCCGATGATCTTATCGCCCGGGGTATCCACTCCCAGATCGTACACCTCGAAGCCGGAGGCCCCGAGCATCGTAGCGACCAGGGATTTTCCGATCTCATGGATATCGCCTTCCACAGTGGCAATTACCACCTTGCCGAGCATCTTTCGTTCGGTGCCGCGTTCTTCATTTCGGGATCCAACGTGGCAACTGCGGACTTCATGGCCTCGCCAGCCATAACCAACTCCGGCAGAAATGCCTCACCCCGTCCGAAGGCCTCACCGACAGTGTTCACCCCTACAACAAAGCCCTTGGTGATGGCATCCAATGGATCCATTCCGGCGGCCATCAATTCTTTGGCCAGTGATATAGCGGCATCCGAGTCCCCATCGATAACGCTGGTTGCCATTTTTTGGAACAGTTCGTCGTTCATACAGTCTCCTCTTTGAACAGATTTTTTGAGATCGAGCGCTTTGTTAGTAACGGCAGGATTTGATCCTCAGTAGCTCGCACCAAATCCCGGGGTATCCCTAAATAGGTTTCCAATTCCCTGACCACGGTTCAAGATATGTTCAAGCGTTCGTTCGACTGCGATCTCCGGCTCATGATTCCCGACGGCGTCGACAATCGCACTGTGCTCCCTGTATTCATTCTTCATGCTTTCCGCGAGGAACTCGGGATGTCTAAAGAGGTACTCGTAAAGCATCCAGTCCGGGAACGTATTCAGAACCGTCGTATATATCCGATGGAGTTGTGCATTGGCGGATGCTGCCACGATGGCATCATGGAGCTTCCGGCTAAGCACCCTCTGTCGCGACATATCGTTGAGCGTGACCAGCGATCTGCTCTCTTCCAGGATGGCGTGAAGCTGCGCAAGCTGTGTCCCCGAGACGTTGATGGCTGCTGCAAAAACGGCCGCGGTTTCGAGCAGCAGCCGCAGGCCGTAGGAATTCAAAATCTCTTTCGGTGATGGCTCGAGGATCCGCACGCCGCGATATGGAACACGCTCAGCCAGCCCGGCTGAGACGAGCAGGTCCAGCGCCTCCCGAACGGGCGTCATGCTTACCCCCAACAGGGACGAGATTTCCTCCTGGCGCAACCACTCGCCAGCAGAATACTGCCCTGCGATGATGCGTCCATGCAAGATATCAAAAACCTCCTCCTTCAGAGGCTTTCTGTGAACCGCAATCAAGTCCGCCATGGTCACATTGTATATTGTATATAATCTGGGAATAAGTAAGATTCGGCATGTCATTTGTCATGTTTTTCGGGGGATTTAGTTAGAGGGCTCGGCGTAACTTTTATCACTCCTTAGCGACTGCATTCCGTAGTTGGATCACGCCCACTGTGCTTGCATAAGCGCCTGATATTGCCGGTAGTACGCGCGTGCACACAGAGCGACACCAAAGCCGCGGTTTCGCAAGGTCTGGATAGTTCCGATCAGATCTCATTCATGAGGAGGTATCTATGGGAAAAATCGTAATGATCGTTTCGCTGGCCGTAACGGCCTTTATGCTGATAGTAACGGCCGGCGCAATATATGCGTATAGAGACACTTCTGTGGCTGCTGCGGCTCCGGCTCCGACTCAGGCGGCGACCGAGGCACCCGCGCCGCTCCAGATGGTAGCTGCTCCAGCAGCTCCAACTGTGGTTTCCGAGGTGTCGCCGCAAGATGCGGCATCCATAGCTGCGAAATTCCTGAATCGCACGGATCTTTACTCGGTAGAGTTGGCTGACTTGCAGGGCGTGCGAACCTACAAGATAACGTTTACTTCGGGGGATGTCGTCTTCGTCGGTTTGACAGGGCAAGTGATTTCCTCGGTCGCGCCTCCTCCGCCTGCTGCACCCGCAGTGGTCGTGGTGAGCGGCGGCGGAGGGGGCGGTCATCACCGCGGTGGTGGCGGGTGGCGGGGGCGGCGGCGGTGGTGGCGGGGGTGGGGGCGGCGGAGAAGGCGAACATGAAGGCGGCGGCGATTAGCGCTGCGGAGAGCTATTATGCAAAACAAGCCCAAGACAAACACAGACGTTCAATGGATCATCTCTTCCATTTCGATCGCAATAACCCTGGGACTCTGGAGTGTATTTGCCTCGCACGAGCGCAACGGCGCAAGCGTCGCCGCACAAGTCGACGTGCCCCCTCAGCCTGATCAGGTGGTAGTAACGGAACCGCAAACGCAATCGCAGGCCGCGTTGCTGCTCCTCCCGGGCCAGAAATTACTGTTCGGTGGTACAGCTCCTCAGCCCACGGCCCAGCCCCAGCAGGTGATCGTTACCAGGACGCGGTCAAAGGGTGGAGGTGGCGGGGGTGGCGGTGGTGGCGGGGGAGGCGGTGGTGGTGGCGGGGGGGGGGTGGCCATACGGGTTCATCCAAGCCATGATGCATAGGTATGAATTTCAGGCGATGGGCTGTGGCATGCTGGCGATCGTAGATTGCGAGTCTCCACCGCCCATCCTCCAGGAGCTCCCGAAGCAGTTTGAAGAGTGGGAGCAGAGCTTAAGCCGGTTCCGTTCCAACAGCGAACTATGCCAGCTCAATTCGAGTTCAGGTTCAGCGGTCGCTGTCAGCCAAACACTATGGGACGTATTTGAAGCAGCGTGCAAAATGGAAGCCGAAACGAGCGGCCTGGTGAATCCATTGATCATGGATGCGCTCGTTCCGCGGGCTACGATCGCAGCTTTGACTTGCTGCAGCCTTTCGAAGACCCAAGCCGGCTGTCCCTCGAGCAGATCAACGTACCTGTGCTCTCGGACATTGTCGTGGACGAGGGGGAGCACAAGGTTTGCCTGCCGGCGGGCGCTCACCTCGATTTTGGCGGCGTCGCGAAGGGATGGGCCGCGGAGAAGGCGATGCAGGCCCTAAGCCTTTATGGCCCAGCCCTTTTTAGTGCGGGCGGTGATATTGCTGTCAGCGGATTATGCCAAGACGGAGAGCCATGGCCGATTGACGTGGATGACCCTTTCCAGCCCGGCGCCTTCATCGAAACGCTTTACATCGGCGAAGGCGGCGTCGCAACATCAGGCAAGGACTATCGGCATTGGATGCGCGCCGGTATTCCTCAGCACCACATCATCGACCCGCGCAACGGCCTGCCCGCTGAAACTGACATATTGACCGCGACTGTGATCGCGCCGAGCAGTCTTCTTGCAGAAGCTTTGGCCAAGGCAATACTCATCTCAGGCAGCCAAGACGGAATGGCCTGGTTAGACAGCGATGATAGGCTGGCAGGATTGCTGGTGTTGGAGAACGGTCAGCGGCTCTATAGCCGGAATATTGGAAAGTACCTCTAGGCTCTTGGCGGTAAGGAGTTGTATGTCTATTCCTCTCGAGCGTCCTGGACACACCCGGGAAGAAGTCTCGTTCTCTGGAATTTCATCATTACTAAGTCTTCTGGTAGCTGTCACGCTCGGCGCCCTGGCTGCATTTGTTCTCATGCCGGATCGAGGTGGTCATCTCGCGGCATCTCTAGCCGGCACCAGCCCCAAAGCTTACTGGTATATGTCGCGTGGTGCGGCCTTCGTTGCACTTGGATTGCTCTGGGTATCCATGATGCTTGGCCTCTTGATCACCGACAAGCTGGCGCGGTCCTGGCCTGGCGCACCGGTTGCTTTTGCAATTCACGAGTTTGTGAGCTTGCTTGGTCTGGTCTTCGCAACATTTCACGCGCTCATCCTGCTCGGAGATCATTACATCAACTACCAACTGGCGCAAATACTGATGCCATTCGGCAGCGTAAACTACCATCCCATCTGGGTAGGTCTCGGGCAGATCGGGTTGTACCTTTGGGCGATCATCTCAGCTAGTTTCTACGTACGCCAGTTGATCGGGCGAAAGGCATGGAAGTTCATTCATTACATAAGCTTCCTGAACTTCATGATCGCCGTTATGCATGGGCTTGCCAGCGGCACGGATACCACGCTCGGGTGGGCACAGGCGTTTTACTGGTTCCTGGGAGGCAGCTTCATATTCTTGACCGTTTACCGCGTGGTGGCAGGGCTCCTGGGGCCCAAGCCCCAGACAACGCCCGCGCGGGCGACCGTAGTGCAGCGCACGCAGGAGTAGGGTGGGTATACAAGACCAGCCTCTCTCGAATAAAGGCAGTCTGCGGACTGCCTTTTTCGTTGTAGAATTGCAGCCATGGCGGAAAATCTGAATGTGCTGTTCATGGCTGCGGAAGCAGAGCCTTTCATTAAGGTCGGAGGGCTGGGTGATGTAGCGGGTTCGCTTCCTCGTTTTCTCCGCAATCTATCACCAGAAGTTACAGGGGGAACAACAATCGATATCCGGCTCGTCCTGCCGATGCACCCCATCCTCAAGTCGGACTCCCAGAGAATCCGCCCGCTCCTGATGTTCCCCGTTTCGCGTAAGCAAGGCGACTTGCAGGTTCAGGTTTATATAACAACACTGGGCAACTTACCCGTGTACTTTCTGGATGGAGAGCCGATCTCATCCAGCGGTTCTGTTTACTCGTCTGACGCTTCGCTCGATGCTGAAAAATATGCCTTCTTCTCGCTTGCGGCTTTGGAGCTGACCCGGCAGCTTGACTGGAGGCCAGATCTTATCCATGCAAATGACTGGCATACTGCCCTTGCCTGTTATGCACTACTCTTAAAGCGGTGGCAGGGTGACTTCGCGGGGGTGACCTCTGTCTTGACCGTGCACAATCTCCCGTATACGGGGCCGGACGTTTCCGAGAATATCGAGGCCTACGGATTGCTGCAGGTCCAAACCGGCTTGCCTGAGTGGGCGAATAGCAAGCCGCTGCCCCTGGGGCTTTGGGCCGCCGATGCCATTGTGGCAGTATCTCCTACTTATGCGCGGGAGATGCTAACGCCGGAATTTGGCTGCGGCCTTGAGGATTATCTGCACGCCCGGCGTGACTCCCTTAATGGCATTCTAAACGGCATAGACGATGAGTTTTTCAACCCGGCTCTCGATCCGGCCCTCGCTTCGAATTTCGGCATTCCGACCCTCGATAAGCGTGTGCTCAATAAGACGGCTCTGCAGGTGCGCCTGAACCTGCCATTGGACCCGGACGTGCCTCTGCTTGGAGTGATCTCTCGCATGGATCCCCAAAAAGGCATCGACCTCATTCCCCAGGCCCTGCGGCGACTGAAGGATTCCAAGTGGCAAGCTGTGATCCTTGGAACCGGCCTCCCAGCGCTGGAAGAAGCTGTACGCGGCTTCCAGATGGAGTTTCCCGAGCGTGTGCGAGCGGAGTTCAAATATGACGATGGATTGGCCCGCCAGATCTACGCGGGCGCCGACATGTTTCTGATGCCGTCGCGCTATGAACCTTGCGGTCTCTCCCAGATGATCGCCATGCGTTATGGCTGCGTACCAATTGTTAGCGCGGTGGGCGGCCTGAAAGATACAATCTTCCGTGACGAGACAGGTTTTGTTTTTGAGAAGCCGACCACCGTCCGTCTCGCGACGGCGATCAAGAAGGCCATTGCGATCTATTCCGATCGCCTGCGTTGGGAAGGCATGCAGAAGGCCGGCATGGCACAGGACTTCTCGTGGAATGTTTCGGCGCGCCAATACTTCCAGTTGTACCAGCGGGTCATGTCCCAATTAAGTTCCCGCGAACACTAAAACACTTCACGGCACAACTTCCAATCCAAGCCCTTCGCTATCGCGGTGACCGACCCTCAGGACAACCATGAATTTTAGACGCTCCGGCGGCATCCTGCTTCATCCCACCAGCCTGCCTGGTCCGTACGGAATAGGCGATCTCGGTCCTCAGGCGTATCGATTCATCGACTGGCTGGCGGCTGCTGGCTGCCGACTTTGGCAGGTGCTGCCGCTGGGACCCACTGGGTACGGAGATTCGCCATATCAGTGTTTCTCGGCCTTTGCGGGGAATCCCTACCTCATCAGCCCTGATCTGCTGCTGCAGGACGGCTTATTGAATGAAGCCGACCTTACAGAAGCGCGCGGCATCATTCTCTACAAATCCTGATGCGGATGTAGATTACAGTCTCGTTATTCCGAATAAGCTATCCCTCCTGGGGCGTGCGTTCCAGAGTTATCAGGACAGCGATCCAATTGGGCTTCGGGAGGAGTTTGAGGAATTCAGGAACAGGAACGCCGTGTGGTTGAACGACTATTCCTTCTTTATGGCGCTGAAAGAGGAGAACGGAGGCGGGTCCTGGATCAATTGGCCGGAGCCTCTTCGGAAGCGGGACGAGGCGGCCCTCGCCGCCGCGCGCCTGACTCTGGCGCCGTCCATGCTACGTTTCGCTTTTTATCAGTTTCTCTTCTTTCGTCAATGGCGCGGCCTGCAAGCCTACGCTCATCACAAAGACCTCACGATCATCGGCGATATTCCGATCTTTGTTGCCGAAGATAGCTCTGATGTCTGGGCGCATCCTGAACTGTTTCACCTGGATGAAGAGCGCCGATCAACTGTAGTGGCTGGCGTTCCACCGGATTACTTCTCGCCAACGGGCCAGCTTTGGGGCAACCCTCTTTACAACTGGGGTGAACACAAGCGAACCCAGTACGACTGGTGGCTCAAGCGCTTTCAGGCAATTCTCAACACAGTGGATATTGTGCGACTTGATCATTTTCGAGGGTTCGCGGGCTACTGGGAGATCCCGGCCGGCAACCCAACGGCTGAGTTCGGACGCTGGGTCCAAGGACCCGGGGCGGATCTGTTTGAAGTTATCCGGCAGAGCCTGAAGGGATCCTCAGAAAGCGCTGATCTCCCGATTATCGCGGAGGACTTAGGCTTTATTACAGAAGATGTGATTGAATTACGGGAGCAGTTTCGCCTACCAGGAATGCGGATACTGCAATTCGGGTTCAGCGGCCCGGATAACCCCTTCCTGCCGCATATGTATGTGAAAGAGTGCGTGGCCTACACCGGCACTCATGACAATGACACAGCCCGGGGTTGGTTTGCGAGCGCACCCAAGGCCGAGAGCAGGTTCGCCTTGCGTTATCTGCATACCACCGCCCGTACTTTTGCATGGGATATGATCCGTGCCATCTGGTCCTCGGTTGCCGTGTTTGCCATCGCGCCTCTCCAGGATCTGCTTGACCTGGGGCCAGAGGCGCGCATGAACTATCCGAGTCGATTAGGCGGCAACTGGAAATGGCGCGCAAAAGAGAGCGACCTGAACGTGCCGCTCGCGAAGAAGCTGCGCGAAGCTTAATGACCTTTATTTGCGTTAATCCATGCTGACGGTAGAAACCAATTGGAACAGCGCAGACTCAGGTATGAGATAGTTTGCCCATGCCAGAGTTCGCGCTATTCTCCAGAATACTTTGAATTTGTTGTCTCGCGTAGGTCCAGCGTGGTGATACCCCCTGGGCGAGTTTATCTAAAATTGCGTATCCGGCAGTGGGATGATCGGCGCACAACTGCAGCAGATCAGAGCCGCGCAACCGCAAGGCCTCGACGTAAGTGATGCTTATTGCGTCTGATGTGTAGGACGGCGCTCCCAGGACGGATGACCAGCCAAAGATCTCGCCTATCTCCAGGTGAGAAAGCGTGATCATCGGTCCATCGTACGGCTTGTACTGGATCGTTACCGACCCGCGTTGAATTACGTAGAGGTGGGTGGCCTCATCCCCCTGCCCAAATATGACACTCCCGCCAGGAACCGAAAAGGGCGTGAATAGCGGGATGAGCAAGTCAGATTGCTCGCGTGTAAGGCCTCTAAAGAAGGGGTTTTCTGCCAAAACTTCCATCGTCTCAGGGTTTCCGTCCACTAAATTTTAAATACAGTGCGGAAATGGCCCTCAGCTTTCATGAAAAGCTTGCGCAACCGCTCCGACACTTCATATCATCGTATCGCGCTTCAGAGGCTGCCTGATAGTAATGAATTTCCTAAAAGGCCTGACTTTCTTCCCTCTTTGCGGTTCCTGCTACCGCTGCGCGATATACTTCACAAATGAGCGGAGTGAGGAGCGCCGTAATAATCCCGCTGTTCAAATGGAAGGCGGCATCTTAGTGAGAGTGCGTCCGGGAATCCTTGGGTTGCTCGTTGCAGGCCTCGGGCTGATCGTTCTGGGCGTGGCGGCTCTGATGATGCTTTCCGCCAGGCGGACCGAAGATGCATTGTCGCCCACTGATTTTTCTGCAATCCCGGCGGCAGTCCGCTATGCGGCCCCGGCGCTGTCACTGGATGATCTTCATGGGACACATCACGCGCTTTCCGACTATGTAGGACAGGTCGTGGTAGTGAACCTATGGGCGACATGGTGCCCACCTTGCCAGGCGGAAATGCCAATCCTGCAGACGTTTTTTGAGAAACACAGGCGTGACGGGCTAAATTTGATCGCGATCGAGGATGGAGATCCCACGGCGGATGTGGAGTCGATTCGTTGCGCAGAATTGGCTGACCTTCCCGATTTGGCTGGATCCAACTCATCAGGCGACGGACCGGGCATTCAAAACGCCCAACCTGCCGAGCTCGTACGTGGTGGACCGCTCGGGCCAGGTCAGATTAGTCTGGTTCGGTGCAATCAGTGAAGCGAATTTTGAAAGATACGTGGCGCCATTAATCCAGGAGAGGTGAGGCATGGAAGCGAAAGTGAGTTGGGAGAAGGATCTGCAGTTCATCGGCGTCTCTGACAGCGGATTCCCTGTCAGAATGGATAGCCACCCAAGCGCTGAGACTGGGGTTAGCCCTGTTGAAATGGTAGCGATGGCGTTAGCCGCTTGCACCGGTATGGATGTTGTTTCGATACTCGGCAAGCAGAGGCAAGAAATCACGGCCTTTGATGTCAAGATCCATGCTGACCGCTCGGCAGACTACCCGAAGGTGATCACCAGGGCCATTCTGGAGTACGTGGTGGTGGGACATAAAGTTCAGGAATCTGCGTTGCTGACCGCGATTGATCGGTCTGTCAAGAAGTACTGCCCGGTTCACGCCATGCTTAAGCAGACATTCCCCATTGTTCTCCATTATTCGATCTTCGAGGCGGGCGCGGACGGTCAGGCGGATCTGGTAAAGGCGGGAACTTTCGCCGAGTAAAGTAATCCCAAGGGGAGTTGTCTACGGGGCAAGGCCCGACCTGATCTCTGAATATAGATCTGAGCATACGCATCCGGTAACTGTAAAGCCGTTCCGGGTAAGTGTGCCCTGATAGGCCGCTTTCCCCTGATGTACGATCCAGCCTTCGAGATTAAATGGCACGGCTCCGTCTGCCAGGATCCATTCACCATTGTATTTCCGGGCAATGTGTACATGTGTGCCAGTGACCAGCTCTCCGCCTTGACATGAAGGATAGCCGATCATATCCCCGATGTGCAGTTGCTTTCCGGCTGGTGAGCGGCTGGCTGCCGATAGGTGCAGGTAGAAGATCACCCACCCCGTGCGCTCATCGCCGTCACCATCCAAGTCAAGCGCCAAACCATCGGGACTCGAGCGCACTATCAGACCATCTGCCACAGCCGTCACGTAATTTGGAGGATCGGGGGCGAAACATCCGTGATGCTCCGATGGCGGAGCAAAGTCAATCGCAGCAAAAGGCGAGCCCGCACCCCAGCCTGTATGCGGTCCACCGGTAAAGGTCCAAACCTGAGCGGGCGGAAACGGCAGAGTAAGCTCCGGTTGGCGTAGGCTGCCCGGAATTAGGGTAGTGTTCTCGTTCCAGGGGTCACCGAAGAGCCCTGCATATGTTTTGGCAAGGCCGGTAACGCCGACTGCTGCATCGTATGCAGCCCCAATGGTTGTAAGCGAAAAGAAATACTCCAGCCCCACAGTGGCTGCGTTCTGCCAGGGGTCCGGGCGGATGATGGTGCCATCCGACAGGTCGAACTCCGTCAACTTTCCGGATCGCCAACCATAGTAGCCATTGTTGAGGGTATTGGCCGCCCAGAAGAGCTGGGTATAAACGAGATATGAGGCGTGCTCATAGATCGGCTGCGGATAATCCATGATGTACGGCTTGTCCGGCGGATTGGGCTGGGAAAGAGCACCCGCTTTATATTCCAGAATAGCGAGAAGCAGCCGCGGACTCACACTGTAGTTGGTGGCGACATAATCGACAATCTCTGCACCGGTCCGGTACTGGTAGCCTGCGTATGCCCGATAGTTCCTCAGCCAACCCGGCCTGGCGGCGACGAATGCCGATGTGTTAAATCCCACATCAGCCGGCCCATCCACAAAGGCCGCGTCGGGCATGATCTTGAAAGGGGTGGACCACAGTGACTCAAAGTAAATTGGAATCTTCATGGGAAAGCCCGGCGGCATGGTGCTCGCGTCAGCGGGAATGATCGGGTTGGCAGACCTGATCTCGGCAACGGTCGTGTTGAAGTGCGCCGCCAGAGATGGAAGCGTATCACCCGACTGCGCGATGTAATCGACCAATTGAGCTGGCTTGTAGTTCTCGCGAACAGGAAGCGGTGTGGACCCAATTGGCGCCAAACCGCTCGCGGCGGTGACGGCCGGTGCAAAGAGCTGAGGCGCCGATGGTTCACCAAAAGAACCCGGGGTGCAGGCGCTTAGTAAAGTTGTGATGATAACTATATTAATGGATAGGTGCTTAGGGATCATTCGAACTTCGAATGATAACAGATTTCAACTGGCCGACTGGATCGGCGATGATCGTCTGATCATTTCTTGTCAGGGTGCCCTCGTAAGGGGCTTTGCCCTGATGCACGGTCCAGCCACTGAGCACGAAGGCCAGTGGACCATCTGCCGCCACCCATTCACCGTTGTACTTGCGGACGAGATGCAGATGTGTTCCGGTGGCGATACCCCCTTCACACGAAGCGTGGCCGATGTGGTCATTCTGCTGGACATATGTGCCGACAGCCACACGGCCGAGTGTAGCCATATGCAGATATACGAGATCCCATCCGGTCTGTTCGTAACCGTCACCGTCCAGGTCTTCCACGACGACGCCATGATCAGAGCGCACGATTAACCCGGGCGCAGCAGCCGTGACCCAGGTGGGCGTTGGGTCGCAGCCCCCATGGTCCGTCGATGGCGCAAAATCTATCGCAGCCAATGAGCCATCATGTTCCCATGCGCCATGCGGGCCGCCTGTGAAGCTCCACTCTGTGTTTGCCTGGAACGGCAAAGAAAGAACGGGCTGGATAAGCGCAGGAGGGAAGAGAGGATCAACGCCGTCGCCGCGCGCCCATGGGTCCCCAAACATCTGCGCATACAAGGCAGGAAACCCGTTATTTGGCTCGATCATCTGAGCCCACTGGGATTGGCTATGCAACTTTGAGAATAGATACTGGATGGCAACGGAACCTGCATTCAGACGTGGGTCGAGCCGCAAACGCGTTCCATCTGGAAAACTGAGCTCCGTCAGAATACCGGTTCGCCAGCCATAATAGCCAATGGAAAGCTGGTTCACGGCCCAAACCATCTGACTGAAGAGTCCCTTATAAAAAGGATTCTGATAGCCCATGGCGTAGTCGGTGTGCAGAGCATCCACGGGCTGCCCGTGCACCCATCTGCCCTCATAATCCAAAAGCGCAAGCAAGAGCCGGGGATTAATGGAATTCTCGAAGGCCAGACGCTTGATCTCGTCAGCACCATTATTCCAGCCGGTGGATCCCAGGTATTCCCGGTAGCGGCTCAGGTTGCCATTCGCTGCGCTGATATAGTCCGCGATGTCGAAGTTGATACCGGTGGCTGAGAACACCAGCTCACTATCCGGAATAATCTGAAGATTGGGAGTGGTTTGGTCGGTGATCCGATCTGGAATAACGAGCAGGCTGCCCGGTGCGATGAGTCCGGCTTGCGGAAGCGATGCATCCGACCGGATCTCTGATTGATCGACACCAAAGCGAACCGCCAGGGCAGGGCCGGTGTCACCACTTTGCGCATAATACAGGATCGACGGCACATCAAATGTCGGAGTAGTTGTCGTTTCCAGGTGCACTGCGGCGGGCGTTCCATTTGCCGGTGTTAATAATGGCGTGGAGGACTCCAGCGGGATGAGCGTGGGAGTGCTGGTATATGTTCGGGTGGGCAGGGGAATGAACGTTGGAGTAGCTGTGGGCGGCATCGTGCTGGGAACAAAGGGGGTCTCGATGATCGAGTCGGACGTGGGCGTCGGATAGATTCCCCACAGGGATGGTGTTTGCCCGCAGGAAGCGAGGAATAAGGCAATAATGCAATATACGGTCAGGTGTCGTTTCACGCGCCAACCATCCAACGAATTATATCCCGGCGTCGAATAGTTGCGCTCAGGCGGCAGGTGGTCATTTATATGTCAATCTAGCGAGAGATCTGATTCGAGTCGGTTGTGCCTTCGGCTGCCCCCAGCGTGATAGCACCGCGCTTAAGGGTGCCATCATATTCGATGCCATCACCGCCTGAAGTCCAGCCGCCTAATACAAAGGGCAGGGTGCCGTCGGCAGATATCCAAACGCCATTGTACCTGCGCACAAGATGTAAATGCGCCGCATTAGCAACGCCTCCTTCGCAAGAGGGATGGCCGATATGGTCGCCTGTCATTACGTAGGTGCCAGCTTCGACACGGTCCTCAGCCGCCATATGCATATAGAGGACGTCCCAGCCCGTTTGCTCGTAGCCATCTCCGTCCAAGTCTTCCATGACTGCACCGTTTGCTGCTCGGACGATGAAACCATTCGCTACAGCCGTAACCCATTCCTGGCTCATTGCGCAGCCCATGACATCAGATGGTGCGAAATCCAACGCGGCCCACGCAGAGCCGACATCCCAGCCGGCGTGTGGACCGCCAGTGAACGCCCACTGCGCGCCTGGCACGAAAGGCAGGTCCATCTTTGGCTGAACCAGACTCAGGGGGGCCAAAGGTTCTATGGCTAGATCGAAGGGGTTGCCAAACATAAGGAAGTACGCCCAGAACAGGCCATGCACGTCAACATCTGTATCCCACGTCTGCCGATCGTCCAGCGCAGAAAACAAATCCTGTACCCCTGCGGTCCCGGCATTAATTGAGGGCGCAATGGGCACAACGCTGCCGTCGGCGAGCACCCAATCTCCAACGGCATTGGCTCGCCAAAGATAGAAGCCGCGGTTAAGCTGAGCCGCTGCCCAGCTAAGTTGACGGTATAAGCCGGTATGGTTCTGCTCAACGAACCCAAGCGGATAGTCTGTGGTGCCTGGCGCGGGTTGCGTACCGGTGACCCACTTACTCCGGTAATCCAGCAAAGCCAGCATCAAACGCGGATTGATCGAGTAGTTCTGCGCGACACGCTCCACCACCTGAGCCCCCGTGAGGCTCTCTCCATCGACATCCTGCGTGTAGTTCGCCAGAAACCCTTGCTGACTCTGGACGAAGGAATCTATATCGAATTCGGCGCTGGCTGGCCCATAGACAAGCTCGGAGTCCGGAATCACTTTGAACGCCGGACCTGCATCGACAGGTTTGGGCGCCGGCACATTGAGGGATTGACCAATATTCAGCACACTAGTGCCCGAGAGACTATTGGCTTGCTCCAAGGCCTCAACACTAATCCCATTTGCGTCCGCGATGGAGCCCAGTGTATCTCCTGCTGCTACAACGTACTGCTCCGCGGAGAGCCGAGCGGTCGGAAGCGCGTGGGGGCGGTCAGGAGTCGGCGTTACCAGAGCAGCGTCGGGATTATGAGTTGGCACCAATACTGAGAGGGGCGCACGTGTGGGTGTCGGACCAGCGGTCCGAGTCGCGAGGGGGACGAGCGTGAGGTTGACATCAGCGGCTACCAGCGCGGTGCCTTGCACAGCCACGAAAGGATCGTAGGTTGGATAACTGCTGGGAAGGTCGCCGGGGCTGGAGGTACATGAGGCGACCAACACGCTTGTCACAAGAATGAAAATTGCTCTTCGCATAAACATAGATCGTCCGTCTAGCGTCCCACGCGTTGTGCGTTCGAATATACGTTAAATCGCTGCCGCCTTGCGTAACCAATCAGAGTAATACCGTAGCGCTCTGCCATCTCGATGGAAAGTGAACTCGGCGATGTCCTGGAGATCAAAATGGGGGCTCTCAGGCGTGCAGCCTTCTGAAGCATTTCAGAACTGATGCGGCCTGTGGTGATGAGGATGCGCGTTTCGGGCCAGATATTTCGCATCAAACATAGCCCGGCAATCTTATCAAGGGTATTGTGGCGGCCGATATCCTCAGCCGAGAGCAGCACTTGCTCGCCATTGCTCAACGCGGAGGTGTGTACACCGCCAGTTTCTCGATATAGCTCCTGTGACTCAAAAAGCAATTCGACCAAGTGCTCGATGGCCTGCGGGCTGAGCCGGGGCTGTGTGGGATCGAAGAAGATATCAGGTTTCGCAAGGAGATCCACCGCCGTGACGCCCCCGGTGCAACCGGACGTACGTCTCCAAGATGTGGGTTGCTCTACAGACCGATTCAGCCAGACATCCACATTGTCGCCATGTTCGCAGACATGGACATCCGCGACCTCCTCCATCCCATCAATCACCCCTTCATCATAGAGAAAGCCCACGGCAAGTGCCTCCAACTCGACGGGAGTACACATGAAACTCAGCCATGCCGAGCCGTTTATCGTGAGAGATACGGGAGTCTCAACAATAGTCTCTGCGTCGAACGGCTGCCATTTGTTGAGCTCATAACGCTCATAATGAATTGCTTTTTGTGGCGTGATCATCAATACCTACCGGTAAAGCCTATTTGCGTATCAATGGAAGCTTTGTCAGCCGACTTGCGGTGGGCCGCGTAAAATCTCTCCGGATCGGCCCTAAAGGCGCCGAGGCACGACTCTGTGCAGAGATAAATTGTGCGGCCGCGATACGGTGCCTGCGGAAAATACTTTCGGATCCGTATTGTGAAAAATCCGCCCACATAGCGTTACGAAACGCGCCGAACGGATCTCTACCAATGGATGATGGTCGGACATGCCCTTATTGTACTTCGGTGGGGGCTCTCTGTAGTGAGGCTGTTTGTGTTCAGCGATTTCAACGGTCAGGAAGACTGCCTGTTCAAGAGAGATGGTGCAAGGCGTCCAACGATCCTTACGCAGTCATGCTTGAAAACCTCTTCCTTGTGCGGTGCATCGGGCAACTCTGATGTAAGGTCCTGACCGGGAAAATGCAGCTGTTCGTGCAAGTCTGTTTTCCATTTGGGGCAATCCGTAACATCGTATACGAGACCCTGATAGGCAATGTACTTACGCTGCCGCGTTCGCCGCTATTGCGGCGCAACTCAAGTTCCGTAATCGTTGGCAGGAAAGTCGTCATCTTCTGATCGGGTCAACCGCAGGGGCAGACCCGAGGCCTCCTCGCAGGTTCAAAACCCCATAATCTCCGCAGCAATGCGCTGGAGGAACTCGCGCTGCTGGTCAGGGAGATTGAAGGCCGAAGAGCGAATCCCGACCGGGCTTTTGTTAAAGATGGTGGCGTATAACACACAGGCTGCCAGGTACGTCCCTGCCTCTGTTGGATGCCCGTCCTCAACATAAAGGGCAAAATCAGCGCTTTCCTGCAGGGCGCGGGCAAAAGCCAGTCCGACGGGCGCAACTTTCACGCCAAGTTGATTTCCTGCGTTGTAATATGCCTGTGCCAGGTTGGCCGTTGTAACCCCGTAACGCACACTGTCGGGGCGTTCCCAGGTCATGAACAGGATCGTCTGGGCCCCGCTCAGCTTGATCTCATTATTGAGCTTGCCGGCATATGTAATGAAGTTTCCCTGGTCCGAGATCGGTGTCTGACTTTGCTCCTGAAGCACTACATAGTTCCATTTCTCTTTGCGGATGGTGCTCAATGTGGCTGTACTGTTCCAGTGGTCCTGCAACCGATAACCGCCCACGGCGACCTGGGCTTACCGCGACGGAAGGGGCCAGGTCCTTTAGCTGCTGGTCCACGCCACCGTTGATCATTGTAAAACTGTTGCCGATAAAGAGGATGCGGTTGGACGGATCCGAGGCGGCAAATAAACTCTGAGTGCTACATGATGCAACGAGCAGCGAGCCAAGAAGATAGAGAAGCAGTGCTCCTCTTGAAGATTTTCGGTCTCACGCACTACCTTTCCATTCATCCTGGCTGTACTGGCTAAATTGATGATCGGTGCAAAAGAAGCTGGACCAACCTCAACGAGAACTCTTTGCGGACTTGGGTTTCTGGGTCGGTTTTGACTCCAGGCGTTGCCTGGGCCTCCCATACAGCGCACGCAATTCATCCTTGGCTGCTTCCAGATGCTCGAGTTGCACTTTTGGCAGGCTTTTGCCCGCCCTATTGATGTAAAAAGTCAACATCGACATCGCAGAGCGAAAGGGATCGCTTTTCCGGCGGGTGCTCTTCTCGGCCGAGCGTTTTAGTGACCTTGCGATGCTGCGTGGGTCTGCCTTGTGCGAAGACCTTGGGCTCCAGGTCGAGTGCATTGCTGGTTTGTGTTACGTGCTGTGTCCAGCGTTTCGGTTGGCGCTTCGAGATTGGCATGGGCGAGGGCCTCCGATTTGGCTGACGTCACAAGTGAACGATTAATCGATTGACGATTCTACTCTTATTCAATAAGGCTGGCGGCTGCATCGGCGCTCCTGGGTCACGAGTCTCAACTTCGACCTATGCCTCGCGCCGTTGACCTCTTATAATTGCGAGCGTTGCAGCATCGATCCCACACTATGGATCTCACATTGCCCATGACCCAACTTGTAGAATGCATCCCGAATTTTTCCGAAGCCCGGCGTCCCGAGATAGTCGACGACATCGCGGGGGCAATAGCCGGAGTCGAAGGCGCTCGCCTGCTTGATCGTTCCTCTGACCTGGACCACAACCGTACAGTACTGACGTTTGCCGGCCCGCCTCAGGCGGTGGAGGAAGCAGCCTTTCGCGCCATCAAGATGGCCTCTGAACTCATCGACCTGGATCAGCACACAGGGGCGCATCCCCGGATCGGCGCGACGGACGTCGTGCCGATCGTGCCGCTTTCCGGCGTCACGATGGAAGATTGTGTTGCACTAGCCAGACGGCTGGGCGAGCGTGTAGGTCGCGAGCTCCAAATCCCGGTCTACTTATATGAATTTGCGGCCGCGCGGCCTGAGCGTGCCAATCTGGAAAATATTCGCCGCGGCCAGTATGAGGGGTTGAAATCTGAGATCGAAAGCCACGCCGAGCGAAAACCAGATTATGGCCCATCAAAGCTTGGCAAGGCCGGCGCGACGGTGATCGGTGCGCGAAATCCGCTTATTGCTTTCAACGTATACCTGACAACCACTGAGGTTGAAATAGCGAAAAAGATCGCCAAGGCCATCCGGCAGTCATCAGGTGGCATGCGCTATGTGAAAGCACTTGGGTTGCTCGTCGAGGGACGTGCCCAAGTCTCCATTAACCTGACCAACTTCCGCGAATCGCCCATCGGACGCGTAGTGGAGATGATCCGCCGCGAGGCGGGGCGCTATGGTGTTGGCATCCTTTACAGCGAACTTATCGGCCTGATACCACAGCAAGCTTTGGTCGATGCAGCGGTATGGTACACGCAACTGGACAGGTTCAGCCCAGATCAGATCCTCGAATCACGGCTGTACGAATCCGCAGGATCCGGGGCTGCTGCCGGGCAGCCTTCAGATGAAGCTCCAACGTTCCTGGACGAGGTCGCCGCGGCCACAGCGGCTCCTGGCGGAGGATCTGCTGCTGCACATACCGCCGCGCTTGGAGCCGCGTTAGTCGAGATGGTATCTGGTTTGACCCTCGGAAAGAAAAAGTACGCCGAAGTCGAAGGCAGCATGCAGGCAATAAAGTTGCAGGCCGGCTTATTGCGAAGGGAATTGACGCAAGCCGTGGAGGATGATGCGGCGGCCTTCGAAGCGGTGATGGGAACTTTCAAACTGCCGAAGGATACGGAAGAACAGCAGAAGGCCCGGGTGGCTGCGATCCAATTGGCTACGATGAACGCGGCGCGGGTGCCGCTTCACACCGTCAGCAATGCGGTGAAGGTGATGGATCTGGCGGCACGCTGTGCAAGAGAGGGTAACATCAACGCCATCAGCGACGCCATGAGCGGTGCGGCAATGGCGCGCGCGGCCGTTACGGCCGCGGCCTATAATGTGCGCATCAACCTTGATTCATTGGCAGAAAAGTCAGTTGGACAGAGCATGCTCGATGAACTTGAAGTCCTGGAAAAGCGATCCGATGCGATCGAGCAAGAAATACGACAAACGATGAAGGATCGTGCTCACATCGGCTCCTAGCCGGACTTTCATGCTGGGCGTCGAGACCGTTGTAAGAACGTCTTCGTGCCGCAATTTCTCATCCTAAGTTTTCTGGAGATGAAATGGGATTAAAGCCTGATCATTGGATCCGCAAAATGGCAGTCGATTACAAGATGATAGAACCTTTCACGGAGGGCCAGGTAAGCAAGGGCGTGATTTCGTATGGCGTCTCATCCTACGGTTATGATATTCGTGTGGCTGATGAATTCAAGATCTTTACCAACGTCTTCGGAGCGACCGTAGATCCGAAGCAATTCGATCCAAAATCCATGGTGGACTTCGGAGGGAGTGTGTGTGTGATCCCCCCAAACTCGTTTGCGCTGGCGCGCAGCGTCGAATATTTCCGCATTCCTCGGAAGGTGTTGACGGTATGCCTGGGCAAGTCCACCTATGCGCGCTGCGGCATCATTGTCAATGTGACACCGTTCGAGCCGGAGTGGGAAGGCTTTGTTACGCTGGAGATATCGAACACAACCCCGTTGCCCGCGAAAATCTACGCTAATGAGGGAATAGCCCAAGTGCTGTTTTTTGAAGCGGACGAGGAATGCGTGACCAGCTATGCCGATAAGAAAGGCAAGTACCAGAAGCAGCAATCTATTGTTTTGCCCAAGCTATAGTTTGCCAGAGGCTTTCCAAGCAAGTTACGAGTTGCACCAGCGTTAGTTCGTGCTTTCCCGCTTTCGACTAGCTATTGTGTATCGCTGGGCAACTGTTGTTCGCGCCGCTAGACTTTGGCCGCGTCATAATTCTTGACGTCAGCAATGGCCTTCCTTTCGTTGACGAACGGCAGCACGATCAAGCCTACCACGAAGAAAAATATCAGCGAAAGGATCGCCGGGCGCAGGCTTCCAAACATCTGATTCATCACGCCAAATAGCAGGGGGCCGATCCAGGATGTGCCGCGATCGCTGACCTCGTAAAACGAGTAGAACTCCGCTTCCCGGCCGGTGGGAATCATCTGCGCGAACAGGCTGCGGCTGATAGCCTGGGAGCCCCCCAGAACAATGGCAATGACGACTCCCAGCAACATGAACTGAAGAACGCGGCTCTCGCCTTTCAGCCCAAAGTAAGCGTAGATCACAACAAATGACCAAATTACCAGGCTTATGATGATGGCTTGCTTGGCGCCGACCCATTTTGCCAGCCGACCCCAAAAGAGCGCGCCAAAGAAAGCCGTGAATTGAATGATCAGAATAACGATCGTCAGGGTGTTTAAGTCAAGCTGGAGGCCGCCGCGGAGCAAAGGCGCGGCCGCAAACGTCGAGGAGACAGCAATCACGGTTTGAATGCCGTCGTTGTAAAGGAAGAATGCCCCCAGGAATTTCAATGTCTCAGGGAAATGCCTGATCTCGCGGATCGTTTGCCTGAGCTGCTTGAAGCCGATGCTGGCAAATGTTTCACCGGAGGGGAGTTCGCGCCTCGCGTGCCGGGGATGCAGACGTGCCCAGGTGAAAAATGAAAAGCTCAGCCACCAGATGCCGGCCGATGCAAGGTTGATGCGTATCGCGAGGCCCGTGGGTACTCCAAGCTGGGCGTGGAAAGTATAGAATACGAGGTTCAGTGCGAGTAGGATCCCGTCTCCCAAATAACCCATCGCCCATCCGTAGGATGAAACGCGATCGCGTTGATCCTCGCTCGCGATGTCTGGCAGGTAGGAGTTATAGAATACCACCGCGGCTCCAAACGCCAGGTTCGCGAGAATAAAGAAAAGGCCCCCGAGCCACCACAAGTTGCCCGACACGAAAAAGAGCATGATGGTCATGATAGCGCCGAACGTTGCAAAGATCTGCATCATGGGCTTGCGCATGTGAGAATAATCGGCGACAGCGCCGAGGATGGGCAGAAACAAGACCTGGAGCGCGACCGAGATGGAAACACAATATGGGATGAACGAATCGGGTGCTATGAGGATGCCGCCCAAGCGTGCAAGGCCGTCAGGATAGGACTTTGCAGCGTCGGCGGCCAAGGATGCAATGTATGGACCAAGAAAGACAGTTCCCACGGTGGTGCTGAATGCGGAATTGGCCCAATCGTACATGGCCCAGCCGAAGATTTCCCGCTTATCGTTGATGACTACCGGTGCCTGGGCCATGATGGTGCCTCCATCTCGTCGTCGGAAATAAACAGGAATCTATTTATTCGCAGCATCCAAGCAGGCAGGAAGCCCACATGGACGAGCCAGCCGGGCTCATTGTAAAGCAAAAAGAGTTCCCCTTTGCAAGCTTCTTACTCCTGGTTCATTCTGCAAGCAGGCCAACAGCTCGAATGTCTTTTCACACCCTGTCAGCAACACGTTAGGTGCGAAGTCCGAATGGTATGCATGTCCGGCGTGAGCTATTGGCGCCAGCTCCGCGCACGCCAAATCTGTCACGATGGGGCGTGCCGCAATTTCAAGGCAGGCTGAAAGACGCCGGACGGCTGCAAAACTCACCCAAATAGGTACTTGACTTTTGCCTCACAAATGCTTATACTAGGGGGTCGTTATCCTGCCCGCCGGGCAGGGAAATTGCTTTAAGCCACCCGCAGACAAGTGAGGAGAGAGGCAAATGGCGTCTTTGCCCCGAAAGAATTACGCTCGAATCCCCGCACAACTTGAATTACCCAACCTAATTGATATCCAACTTGATTCCTTCGAGAGATTAAAGAAAGAAGGACTAGGCGACCTCTTCCACGAGGTTTCGCCGATCGAGTCATATAACAAAGGCATGAAGCTTTTCTTCCCCAGCCGCAGCCCTGAAGCGAAACAGTGGGGCTTGAAGTATTGGTTTGGGGACCCGAAGCATTCGATAGAAGAATGCATCGAACGCGATCTGACGTTCGCCAGCCCATTGTACGTTTCAGTCCTGCTAGCCGGGACGGATGTGCCCGAGCCTATCAAGCAAGATATCTTTCTCGGCGATTTCCCTGAGATGACGGAGAAGGGGACGTTCATCATCAACGGCACCGAGCGCGTCGTCGTATCGCAGTTGATCCGCTCGCCAGGCGTTTATTTCGAAGCACCCAGCGACCGCTCCACGGGCCGCCCGCTCGCGATGGCAAAGCTCATCCCGGACCGGGGCGCGTGGATGGAGTTCGAAACACGCAAGAGCGACTACATCATCCTGAAGTTCAACCGTAAGCGCACGGTGCCCATCACCGTATTCCTGCGTGCCCTGGCCACAGTCGGCGATGGCATCAAGGATTCCCCGCTCAAGACCGGTTCTGATGAAGAGTTGCTTTCCATTTTCCAGGATGTTGATAACAACCCGGAGCGTCTATTCATCGCCTCCACTCTGAAACAGGAGCCCGAATGGGATCTCTCGGGCGGTCTTACGATCGCCGAAGCAGCATTGATCGAATTCTTCCGAAAGATGCGGCCCGGTGATCCTGCCACACTGGATAACGCGAAGCAGTTCCTTGAGGAACAGCTATTTGACCAGCGCCATTATGACCTCGAGCGGGTGGGCCGATATAAGCTTAACCAGAAGCTTGACCTCAATATCCCGATCCCTCATCGCACAGTTACAAAGAATGACGTGATCCGCCTGGTCCGGCGCATGATACAGATCAACAACGGCGTTGAGCCGCCGGATGACATCGACCATTTGGGCAACCGTCGTGTGAAGACAGTTGGCGAGCTGATCCAAAACAAGCTGCGGATCGGTTTGCGCCGAATGGAGCGCGTCATCAAAGAGCGCATGTCGATCCGCGATCAGGAACAGCTTTCCCCGGTTACCCTGGTCAACATTCGCCCGGTGGTCGCGGCGCTGCGTGAATTCTTTGGCTCGAGCCAATTGAGTCAATTCATGGACCAGACCAACCCGTTGGCCGAACTACGGCACAAGCGAACGCTTTCTGCTCTGGGTCCGGGCGGCCTGCGGCGTGAGCGCGCCGGCTTTGACGTGCGCGATGTCCATCATTCTCACTACGGCCGCATTTGCCCGATCGAGACACCAGAAGGTCCGAATATCGGTTTGATCGGACGCCTGGCTTCTTTCGCACGGGTAAATGAGTACGGCTTCATTGAAACACCGTACCGCAAGGTATTTAAATACCTGCCGTCCGACGATGAGCGGTTGGTCGGTCGCACCTTGCGCGAGGCGATCATCGATCCCAAGAGCGAAGAAAAGATCGCCAAGGGCGGCGAGGTGATCGATGCAAAGCTCGCCAAGCGACTTGCCAAGATCAGCTCAGAAGTAGCGGTGATCCCATTCGTTTCAGACCAGATCGATTACCTGTCGGCGGACGCCGAGGATAAATTCGTCATTGCTCAGGCGAACGCACCTCTGACGGATATCAGCGAGTTCGTCCGTGAGCGAATCTCATGCCGTTATCACTCAGGCTTCCTGTTTTCGACCCCTGAAACGGTCGACTACATGGACGTTGCGCCGCACCAGGTCGTGGGCATCAGCGCGGCACTCATTCCGTTCCTGGAGCATGACGATGCGAACCGCGCCCTGATGGGCGCGAACATGCAGACGCAAGCCGTGCCGCTTGTGCGTCCGGAGATCCCTCTGGTAGCCACCGGCATGGAACGAGCTGCGGCTCTGGACTCCGGGCAGGTCGTCGTGGCGGAAGAGAATGGCGAAGTGATATCCGTGACCGGCAGCAAGATCGTCGTGAAGGAAAGAAAAGGCGGCCCCCACGCCTATCAGCTTCGCAAATATCAGCGTTCCAATCAATCGACTTGCATTGACCAGCGCCCATCTGTAGTGAAGGGGCAGGTGATCAAACGCGGCGATATTATCGCGGACTCCTCCTCCACAGAGAGCGGGCAGCTCGCGTTGGGCCAGAACGTGGTTGTGGCTTTCCTATCATGGGAAGGTGGCAACTTCGAGGACGCCATCCTGCTTTCGGAGCGCCTGGTCCAGGAAGACCGCTTCACTTCAGTCCATATTGAGAAATACGAAGTGGAAGCGCGTGATACCAAGCTGGGCCCCGAAGAGATCACCCGCGACATTCCGAATGTCGGTGAAGAGGCGATCAAGGACCTGGATGAGAACGGGATCATTCGCATCGGCGCTGAAGTGGGACCGAACGACATACTGGTCGGGAAGATAACGCCAAAGGGCGAAAAAGAACTGACGCCGGAAGAGCGCCTGCTACGCGCCATCTTCGGCGAAAAATCGCGCGACGTGAAGGATACATCCCTGCGGATGCCGCATGGGGAACGCGGAAAAGTTGTAGACGTCAAGGTGTTCACGCGCGAAGACAATTCCGATCTCTCCGCGGGTGTGGATATGATGGTGCGCGTCTCGGTGGCGCAGCGCCGCAAGATCACGGCGGGCGATAAGATGGCGGGACGCCATGGCAACAAGGGCGTTGTGTCAAAGGTTGTGCCTGTCGAAGACATGCCTTTCCTTGAAGATGGCACGCCGGTAGATATCATACTTAACCCGTTGGGCGTGCCAGGCCGCATGAACATCGGCCAAGTGCTGGAAGTTCATTTGGGTTGGGCCGCGAAGCGCCTGGGCTTCCGAGCGCTGACACCCGTTTTTGATGGCGCGACCGAAGAGCAAATTGAAGCCGAGCTGGCACGTGCCTGGATCGTCGATGAGGCCTGGAAGGAATCGGCAGAGAAAGCCTGGGAATGGCTCAAAGGACAGGAATATGATCCTGAGTCGATCCAGGATGATGATGAAGTTCGCCGCCTGTACCTGGAATCCTGGCTTGGCAAGCGGAAGTACGACATTTACAGCCTGAACGATGTGGACTACGCACGGCATGCCGCTGCGAAGGAATGGCTACGGGATCATGATTACGACCCCAAGGTGATCCTCGGCAGCCTCGATGAAGCGCAAGCTGAAAGAGACCCCGAAGTCGATCAGGCTGCAGTCAACGCCTGTCTGCGACTTTGGATGGAAGGCCTGGGCTTTACCAACAAAGTTGCTGACGCACGCGTCTATGCGGCCGGCCAGGATGTAGCAACTCAGACAGGTTTGCCGTTGCCAATCCTGGGCAAGCAAACCCTGCGGGATGGCAAAACCGGCCAGCCTTATGATCAGCCGGTCACAGTGGGCGTGATGACGATCCTTAAGCTCCATCACCTGGTTGAAGACAAGGTTCATGCGCGCTCCACCGGCCCATACAGCCTGGTGACGCAGCAGCCTCTAGGCGGCAAGGCGCAGTTCGGCGGCCAGCGCTTCGGTGAAATGGAAGTGTGGGCGTTGGAGGCATATGGCGCCGCGTACACGCTCCAGGAAATGCTTACAGTCAAGTCAGACGACGTTCAAGGCCGCGTCAACACCTACGAGGCGATCGTGAAGGGTGAACCGATCGAAGAGCCCAGTATCCCAGCTTCGTTCCGTGTGCTGGTGAAGGAACTTCAGTCTCTCGGCTTGGCCGTCGAGGCGATCAATGAGGGCGGCGATATTGTCAAGTTTGGGAAGGATGAGGAAAAGACGCATCCACCTAGAATGGGCACCGGGCTGATGGAATTGGGCATTGGAACTGAGGATCGCAGGAAATAGCAAATTGCGGCGGATTTTTCTTGACGTGCGGTTAACCGCATGTTAGAATAATCCGCCGTTGACTGCGAAATGGGCGGCAATTTTCCCGCCTTAACAATGGCAGCTACAAATGAGGCCATCATTATCGTTTCTGATGGCCTCATTTCTTGCAAAGAGTCTTTGTGAAAGATTTTGTAATCGGAGGCGAACGTGCCGACAGTTAATCAAATGGTCCGCAAGGGCCGCAAGAACAAGAGAGCGAAGAGCAAGGCCCCGGCGCTGCAATATACGCTCAATAGTCACCGGCAGCGCCGTGTGCGGCAGACCAAAGGCGCGCCCGAAAAGCGCGGCGTTTGTACTGTGGTGCGGACCATGACGCCCAAGAAGCCAAACTCTGCGTTGCGCAAGATCGCGCGCGTGCGTTTGACGAATGGCATCGAGGTCACGGCCTACATACCCGGTGAGGGCCACCAGTTGCAGGAACACTCAGTGGTGCTGGTCCGTGGCGGCCGTGTGAAGGATCTGCCAGGAGTACGATATCACATTGTTCGCGGCTCGCTTGATACCACCGGCGTTGCAAACCGAAAGCAGAGCCGCTCGAAGTACGGCGCGAAGCGCCCCAAGTAATCGAGGAGATCGAAAATGAGACGTGGAAGTCCTGAACGGCGGCCGACTCCGCCCGACATGCGCTATAACAGCGTTCAACTCCAGACTTTGGTGCAGCACGTGATGAAACGCGGCAAGCGAAGCACCGCTTTGCGCGTCATCTATGGCGCCATGGACCTGATCCAGGAACGTACGCAGAAGCCGGCAATCGAGGTTTTCGATGCAGCGCTTCGAAACGTAAGCCCTGCCATGGAAGTCCGGCCCCGGCGGGTAGGCGGCGCAACATACCAGGTACCTATGGAAGTTGCAGCCGATCGCCGCACGACGCTGGCCATCCGCTGGATCCTGGGCGCGGCGCAAGAACGCGGTGGGAAGTCGTTCCCCGACAAGCTGGCCTCCGAGTTGATCGATGCATCCAACGAAACAGGCGCAGCGATTCGAAAGCGCGATGAGACCCACAAAATGGCTGAGGCCAACCGGGCGTTCTCTCATTACCGGATCTAATACCATAGGATGTACAAGGCTTGACAGCGCTCTGCAGCGAACAACTGTGGGGCGACATTCATTATCAATTGTGAGACACATTAGCTAATATGGCACGCGAATATCCGCTGGAAAAATACCGAAATATTGGGATCATTGCCCATATCGACGCCGGGAAGACGACCACTACCGAGCGTATCTTGTTCTATACCGGGAAAACACATCGAATCGGTTCCGTTGACGATGGTACAACTGTCACGGACTGGATGGCCCAGGAACGGGAACGCGGCATCACGATCGTCTCTGCGGCTATTTCCGCGGAATGGAAGGGCTATCAAATCAATGTCATTGATACGCCCGGTCATATCGACTTCACAGCCGAAGTTCAGCGGTCCCTGCGGGTATTGGACGGTGGCGTGGTGGTCTTCGACGCGGTACAGGGCGTTGAACCGCAAAGCGAAACTGTTTGGCGCCAGGCGGACCGCTATGGCGTGCCGCGCATCTGCTTTGTGAACAAGATGGATCGCATTGGAGCCTCCTTTGAGCGCACCATGCAATCCATTATTGACCGGTTGGGCGCCAACCCCATCGCGATGCAGATACCTATTGGCGCCGAGGCGGGATTTAAAGGCGCTGTTGATCTGATAACAATGAAGGGGGTTATCTGGGAAGACGATCTCGGAAAAGAACCAAAGATAATCGACATTCCGGACGACCTACAGAAAGCGGCTGCCGAAGCGCGCCACATCATGGTCGAGCGCATAGCCGAGCTTGATGATCAACTGACGGTCAAGTACCTGGAAGCGGCAGAGATCAGCGTCGACGAATTGAAGACCGCCCTCCGGAAAGCCGTGATTGCCAATAAGGCCTATCCGGTGTTTTGCGGTTCTTCGCTGAAGAACAAGGGCGTGCAAGTCCTGCTTGATGCCGTAATTGATTATCTGCCATCCCCGGCCGATATCCCGACGGTTCAGGGACTCGAACCCGGCAAGCCGGAAGTCACCATTGAACTGCCGACCAAAGACGATGCTCCTCTCAGTGCACTTGTATTCAAGATCGTTACCGATCCTTATGTGGGGCGATTAGCTTATTTCCGCACTTATTCGGGTGTTGTATCCCAGGGTCAGACCCTAACGAATTCCACAAAAGGAAAGCGGGAGCGCATTGGGCGCTTGATCCGCATGCACGCGGATCGCCGTGAAGATATTACGGAAGTACGTTCCGGTGATATCGGCGCTGCCCTCGGATTTAAGGAAACTTCCACTGGCGACACGCTGTGTGACAACAAGCAGATCGTCCTGGAGAACATCACGTTCCCGGAGCCAGTGATTTCGATCGCCATTGAGCCCAAGAGCACGGCTGACCAGGAAAGAATGAGTGAGGCGCTCCACAAGCTCTCTGAGGAAGACCCCACTTTCCGGGTCCGCTCGGACGAGAATACCGGCCAAACCATTATCTCCGGCATGGGTGAATTGCACCTTGATATTCTTGTGGATCGCATGCTGCGCGAGTTCCGTGTCCAGGCAAATGTGGGCGCCCCCCGTGTGGCTTATCGCGAGTCGATCACGCGCACTGTACCGGAAGTCAACTTTAAATATGCCAAGCAATCCGGTGGACACGGTATGTATGGTCACGTCGTAATCTCCCTCGAACCCGCTGAGCGGAGCTCGGGAGTTCAATTTGTCGATAAGGTCGTGGGCGGCAAAGTGCCGCGCGAATATATCCCTGCGGTGGAAAAAGGGGTAAAGGAAGCCGCAGAGAGCGGCGTCCTGGCCGGTTATCCGGTTACGGACTTGAAAGTCACGTTGTTCGATGGCTCCTTCCACGAAGTGGATTCAAACGAGATGGCCTTCAAAATGGCAGCATCGATGGCCTTCAAGGAAGGCGTTCAGCGCGGCGGCCCTGTACTCCTGGAGCCCATGATGAAAGTAGAAGTCGTGGTTCCAGAAGAGTATTTGGGAGATGTGATGGGGCAGATCAATAGCCGCCGTGGAAACATCCAGGGCATGGAGGTGCGGCCGGGCAATGCTCAAGCCGTGCGAGCCATGGTACCTCTCGCTGAGATGTTCGGTTATGCCACGCAACTGCGCTCAGTTACGAAAGGCCGGGGCGTCTTCAGTATGGAATTTGATCACTACGCGCCCACACCTCAATCGGTGGCCGCAGAAATCCTAAAAGCATAGTTTTCTTCTTTTTCACAAGGAGTCATCATGGCGAAGCAGAAGTATGAGAGGAACAAGCCGCATGTGAACGTGGGGACGATGGGGCACATTGACCACGGGAAGACGACGCTGACGGCGGCCATCACCAAGGTCAGCCAGATGCTGGGCAAGGCCGAGTACAAGGCCTACGACCAGATCGACAACGCCCCGGAAGAGAAGGCACGCGGCATCACGATCAACATTGCGCATGTGGAATACGAGACCGACAAGCGCCATTATGCGCACGTCGACATGCCCGGACACCGGGACTACATCAAGAACATGATCACGGGTGCGGCGCAGGTGGATGGCGCCATCCTGGTGGTGGCAGCGCCGGACGGGCCGATGCCGCAGACGCACGAGCATGTGCTGCTGGCCCGGCAGGTGGAAGTGCCCTCCATCGTGGTGTACCTGAACAAGATCGACATGATGGACGATCCGGAGCTGTTGGAGCTGGTGGAACTGGAGCTGCGGGAGCTGTTGACCAAGCAGGGCTTTCCGGGCGACACGACGCCGATCGTGCGGGGCAGCGCCAAGCAGGCGCTGGACAGCACCTCGACCGACCCGAATGCGCCGGAGTACGCTTCGATCCGGGAGTTGCTGCGGGTGATCGACGAGTACATTCCGGAGCCGAAGCGGGATATCGAGAAGCCGTTCATGATGTCGGTGGAGGATGTGTTCTCGATCAAGGGCCGCGGCACGGTGGTGACGGGGCGTGTGGATCGGGGCAAGGTGAAGATCGGCGAGCCGGTGGAGATCATCGGGCTGCATGAGAAGAACACCTCGTCGGTGGTGACGGGGGTGGAGATGTTCCACAAGCAGTTGGACGAAGGCATGGCGGGGGACAACCTGGGGCTGCTGCTGCGGGGCATCGAGCGCACGGATGTGGAGCGGGGGCAGGTGATCGCCAAGCCGGGGTCGATCACGCCGCACAAGAAGTTTCTGGCGCAGGTGTACGTGCTGAAGAAGGAAGAAGGCGGGCGGCACAAGGCATTTTTCAACGGCTATCGGCCGCAGTTCTATATCCGGACGATGGATGTGACCGGGGACATCACCCTGCCCGAAGGGGTGGAGATGGTGATGCCCGGAGATGACGTGAACCTGACGGTGCAGTTGATCGTGCCGGTGGCGCTGGAGCAGGGCTCCAAGTTCGCCATCCGGGAAGGCGGCCTGACCGTCGGCGCCGGCGTCGTTACCAAGATCCTCGAATAAGGTGATGCATGGCTAAGCAAAAGATCCGCATCCGTCTTAAGGCCTATGACCATCGAGTCCTCGATCAGTCGGCCAAGCGAATTGTCGAAACAGCCGAGCGTTCTGGCGCCCATGTGGTTGGCCCAGTACCCTTGCCAACCAAGATAGAACGCTTTACAATACGGCGCTCTGCTTTCATTGATAAAGACTCGCACGAGCACTTCGAGATTCGCACGCATAATCGTCTGATCGACGTTCTCGACCCTGATTCCAAGACGATCGACATGCTGATGCGGCTCAATCTCCCTGCGGGTGTGGACATTGAAATCAAGATCTAAGAGCAAAGTGATAATTGAGTAGAAAATAGAGAAAACCCGCTAGTTGAGCAAGTTCTAATTTCTACTCTCTTATTCGGCAGTGCAAGAGCCGGCCCGCGCGCGAAAACAAACACTCATTCGCTTCGCAGCCCGCTTACTGCACTGTTCGGAGATGATGCAGACGAAGCCCCGTCTGACAGTCTCGCGAAAACTGTTGAAGGAGAAAACCGATTATGTTGAAAGGGCTGATTGGCAAGAAGATCGGCATGACCCAGATCTTCGATGATCAAGGTGTCGCGTATCCTGTGACACTCATCGAAGCTGGGCCATGTTACGTTACACAGGTCCGCAAGCCCGAGAAGGAAGGGTATTCGGCTGTCCAGCTTGGTTTCAGCGAGGTACACCCCAAGCGTCTAACCAACGGCCAGCTCGGCCACCTCACCGCAAACAAGATCCCCGCCCTGCGTTTCCTCCGAGAATTCCGGGCCAAGACCCCGGACGTCAACGTAGGCGACAAGCTCACGGTGGAAGTCTTCACCATTGGCGAGCACGTCGATGTAGTCGGCGTGAGCAAGGGCAAAGGATTTGCCGGCGTGGTCAAGCGCTATCACTTCCACGGGATGGACGCGACGCACGGAACGTCCGATCGCAACCGCGCTCCCGGTTCGAACGGCTCCGGTACTACTCCCGGCCGCGTTTATCGCGGTTCCCGTCGCGCCGGCCACATGGGCATGGACAGAGTCACCGCGCAGAATTTGAAGGTCGTCATGGTGGACGCTGAACGGAATGTCATCGGCGTGCATGGCGCCGTCCCGGGTGGCAAAGGCAGCCTGGTAGTGGTCAACGAGACTTCGCAAGCAATAGGCCTGAGGAACAATAGATATGAAAGCAGATGTTCTTAACATGCAAGGTGAAAAGATCAAGCAGGTGGACCTACCTGCTTCGGTCTTTGAAGCCAAGGTGAACGTTGACCTGATGCATCAGGCTTATCAGCGCCAAATGGCCAATGCACGTCTCGGCACACACCAGACGAAAGTTCGAGGCGAAGTTGCCGGCGGCGGCAAGAAGCCGTGGAAGCAGAAGGGCACCGGACGCGCCCGCCAAGGCTCGACCATTTCTGCGCAGTGGGTCGGCGGTGGACGGATCCACACGCCGCACCCGCGCAAGTATACGCAGTCGATGCCGAAAAAGATGCGACAGGCTGCTTTGCGGTCCGCTCTATCGGCGAAGGCAGCTGACGCGGGGATCGTAGTGGTGGATGAATTCAAGTTCGATGACATGAAGACCAAGGTCATGGCGACGGCCCTGAATAGCCTGGTCGGCGCATCCAGCGCACTGATCCTGCTCCCGGCGAAAGATGAAGGCTATGATCGTGCGACGCGCCAGGGCGGCAATATCCCGGATGCGAAGATCTTGCTGGCTTCCTATCTTAATATCCGCGACCTGCTTGGGTTCGACAAAGTCATATTGCCGCTGAAGACGCTGGATCTCATTACGGCGCATCTGGGCAAGGAGTGAAACATGACGACTATTCATGAAATCCTGCGCCGTCCACTCGTCACCGAAAAATCCAGCCGCCAATCGGGCAAGCTCGGACAGTATTCATTTGAAGTAGCTTCGAATGCAACTCGGACGATGGTAAAGGACGCAGTGGAGACAATGTTCGATGTGCAAGTGGCAGGAGTGAACATTCTCAATACTCCGGCCAAGCGTGGCAGGCGCGCTCGCTCCCGCCGCCTGCTGGTCCGCAAGGCCGGCTTCAAGAAGGCCATCGTAACGCTTGCCGAGGGCCAGACCCTCGAGATCTTTGAAGGGGTGAAGTAATGGGCGTCAAAAAATACAAACCCACCACTCCCGGCCAGCGGGGGATGACCGGCTATACCTTCGAAGAGATCACGAAGTCTTCGCCGGAGCGCTCCCTGACGGTTTCGCTCGGTCGCCATGGCGGCCGCAATTCCTACGGACGAGTAACGGTCCGGCATCGTGGAGGCGGAACCCGGCGCATCACCCGGCAGGTAGATTTCAAGCGCGAAAAGTTGGGCATTCCCGCCAAAGTGGCTGCGATCGAATACGATCCCGGTCGGACAGCCAGGCTGGCATTGCTCTTCTATGCAGATGGCGAGAAGCGCTACATTCTTGCTCCGCTGGACCTGCGGGTTGGCGATACGCTGCTCTCTGGCCCGACGGCGGAGATCCGACCAGGTAATTGTCTGCCCATCGCGAATATCCCGGTCGGCACTCTGATCCATAATATCGAGATCAAGCAGGGGCGCGGCGGACAGATCGTTCGCTCAGCTGGCGGTTCTGCGCAGCTGTTAGGCAAGGAGGGCGATTTTGCCCAGATTCGTTTGCCATCGGGCGAAGTGCGGATGATACATCAGGTCTGCTATGCGACCATTGGCACGATCGGCAACATCGATCACAGCAATGTCAAGCTGGGCAAGGCAGGACGCAAGCGCCATAAGGGTATACGCCCGACCGTGCGCGGCACTGCGATGTCACCGCGCGACCACCCGCACGGCGGTGGTGAAGGCCGACAGCCGATCGGATTGCCAGGGCCGAAGAGCCCATGGGGCAAGCCCACCCTCGGTTATAAGACGCGCCGCAATCACAAGAGCGATCAGTACATTGTGCGCCGCCGCAGCAAGACAACCCGTTAGGCGCTAAGAGGTAGATATGTCTCGTTCACTAAAAAAAGGCCCTTACATCCAGCCCAAACTGCTTCAGCGGATTGAGGCAATGAACCAGAAGGGTGAGAAGAAAGTTGTCCGAACGTGGAGTTGGGCCAGCGTTATCTTTCCGCAGATGGTCGGACACACCATTGCTGTCCACGATGGCCGCCGGCATGTGCCGATCTACATCACTGAGAACATGGTTGGACATCGCCTGGGCGAATTTGCACCCACTCGTACCTTCCGCGGCCATCAGGCTGCTGAGAAGGCAGCCGCAGCACCGGCGCCCAGCGCGCCAGCGGCAGGAGACTAAGCCATGGCGCACGATATTCGCGCTCGAGATCAACTTTTTGCCGCAATCCGCTCAGAAGGTGCGCCTTGTTCTGGACACCGTGCGCGGCAAGAGCGCCAATGAGGCGCTCCAAAACCTGCGCTTCGCCAACAAGCGCGCCGGGGCGAGCGTCTTGAAACTACTCAAATCAGCTGTGGCGAATGCCGAGGAAAACTTCGGTGTGAGCCGTGATGACCTGGTTGTCGCACAGATCTTTGCCAATGAGGCTCCTACTCGGAAGTGGCGTCGCTTTGGCGCCCGCGGGCGCTTCAAGCCGGTACTCCGCCGCCAGTCGCATATTACCGTCGTGCTGCGCGAGCGCGGGTCGTAAGAAAGGATTGAAGGTTAATATATGGGTCGCAAAGTACATCCGATCGGCATGCGCCTTGGAATCAATCAGCCGTGGCAAGGGCGCTGGTTCGCAGAAGGCAAGACTTATCGCGAGCAACTGCACCAGGACTTCGCCATTCGTGGCATGCTTTTAGGCGGCATGTCCAAAGGCGGCGCGGCGATGAATTCGCATGCCGCCTCACTCCGCAAGGAACTGCCCGAGATGGTTCTGAATGGCAAGGCTGGGATCTCGCGCGTGGACGTCGAGCGGTTTCCGGGCAAGATCCGCATCGCCATCCATACCGCGAAACCGGGCATCCTGATCGGTCGCAAAGGCGAAGGTGTCAAAAGGATCCGGGCCGCACTTGAATCCATGGTCGGTAAGAAGATCGATCTGGACGTCAAGGAAGTCACATCCCCCGATACCGATGCCACACTGGTCGCACGAAATGTCGCGGATCAGCTTGAGCGCCGGATTGCCTACCGGCGTGCCATGAAGCGTGCCATTCAGCAGGCTATGCGTCAGGGTGCAAAAGGGATCAAGATCATGGTGGGTGGACGATTGGGCGGCGCAGAAATGTCGCGCGATGTATGGCTGCGCGATGGCCGTGTTCCGCTCCAAACCTTGCGGGCGAACATCGATTTTGCACGCACGGAAGCGCACACAACGTACGGGCAGATCGGTGTGAAGGTGTGGGTTTACAAGGGTGAGGTTACGCCGGAAGTGGAAGAGAAAGTCGAATCCACTGAGGGCGTGTACGTGAGTGAATAGAGAATAGCGAATAGAGAAATAGTGAACGGCGGATAGAGCTTGTACGCTCCTTGTCTGGTCTCTACTCCCTGATCTCTAATCTTTCTGGAGAGCAATTATGTTGATGCCAAAACGTGTTAAGTGGCGCAAGCAAATGCGAGGCCGCATGCGAGGCAAAGCCTCACGTGGAGCAGAAGTCTCGTTCGGCGAATACGGCCTGATGGCGCTCGAGCCGGGCTGGATCACCGCGCGGCAGATCGAAGCCGCCCGCCGGGTGATCGTCCGCGAAATGAAACGCCGGGGTAAGGTCTGGATCCGGATCTTCCCGGCCAAACCTTACACTCATCGCCCCCCGGAGACGCGCATGGGCTCCGGCAAAGGCGGCGTTGAATACTATGTGGCTGTAGTCAAGCCAGGCCGCGTTATGTTCGAGGTCGGTGGTTTGCCGGCAGAGCAGGCTATTGCCGCACTGAAGGGTGCTCAATACAAATTTCCGATCAGGACCAAGGTCGTCACCGGCCACCAGGCAGGAGAGTAAGAGATGAAGGTTGAAGAGATCCGCCAGATGCAGGTGGAACAACTGCGCGTGAAAATCTCCGACACCCGCGAGGAAATGATGAAACTTCGTTTCCAGCAGGTGACCGGGCAACTGACCGATTCGAGTCGCATTCGCATTCTGCGCCGCGACATTGCCCGCATGGAGACCATTTTGAACCAGAGCCTGCGGGCGGCTGCTACGGAAGGTAAAGCATGAACAATCGTCGTCGGATCGTTGGCAAGGTCACGAGCAACAAGATGACCAAGACTGTGGTGGTAGAAATTGTCCGCAAGTTTCGTCATCCTCTTTATAAGAAGGTCGTCTATTCGAGCAAGCGCGTCAAAGCCCACGATGAGATGGACTGTCAGATCGGCGACCAGGTCCAAATCGTTGAGTCCCGCCCGTTGTCGCGTGACAAGCGCTGGGTTGTGGAAACGGTCATCAAGCGTGAGATCCGCATCGCGGATGCCGGTGTGGCCGCCATTGCCTCCGCGGACATCAAGCTCGAGCCCGAGACGCCCGCGGGGAATGAGACTTCCTCGGAGAGCCAGCCATGATCCAACACGAGTCTCGGATGAAGGTGGCCGATAATAGCGGCGCCCGGGAACTGCTGGTGATCCATGTGCTGGGCGGCTCGATGCGGCGATACGGTCATATCGGCGATGTCGTCGTGGCAACCGTGAAGTCGGCGGCGCCGCAGGGCGCGGTCAAAAAAGGCGAAGTTGTGCACGCAGTCATTGTGCGCCTGACAAAAGAATGGCGCCGGGACGATGGCTCTTACATTCGCTTTGACGACAATGCAGCGGTCATTCTGGACGCCGACGGACAAAACCCGCGTGGTACACGCATCTTTGGGCCTGTGGCCCGGGAGCTGCGTGATAAGCAGTTCATGAAGATTGTATCGCTCGCCCCGGAAGTGCTCTAAGGCTGGCGCAGGAGTTATCCAATGAGAGTAAAGATCCACAAAGGTGATACTGTGGAAGTCATCAGCGGCCGCTTGCAGGATAAGGGCAAGCGCGGAGAGGTCATCAACGTCATGACCGACAATGGCCGCGTGGTGGTGCAGGGTGTCAACATCCACACCAAACACCAGAAGCAGATGCAGACACAGGCTGGACGTCAGATCAACCCCGGCCGTATTCAGTTCGAGGGGCCGATCCACATCTCCAACGTGATGCTGGTATGCCCGAAGTGTAATGAAGCTGCGCGGGTCGCCATCCACCGCGATGAGACCGGCGCCCACCGCGTTTGCAAGAACTGCGGACAGCTAATCGATTAGGCCCTGGAGCCATCACGATGAATATTATGCATGAACGTTATCAGAAAGAAATAGCTCCGGCCCTCTTCAAGCAATTTAGCTTCAAGAATGTGATGCAGGTGCCGCGGATCGAGAAGGTCGTCGTGAACATCGGCCTGGGCGAGGCTATGGATAACCCGAAGGCGCTGGAAGCGGCTGTCGGTGACCTCGCGACCGTAACGGGGCAGAGGCCTGTCACAACCAAGGCTCGCAAGGCCATCGCGAACTTCAAATTGCGCGAAGGCCGGCTCATCGGCGCCAAGGTCACGTTGCGAGGCGATCGCATGTGGGCCTTCCTGGACCGGCTATTGAATATTGCTCTACCCCGGGTACGTGACTTTCGGGGTGTCTCGGCGAACGCTTTTGATGGACGCGGGAACTACACGATTGGAATTAAAGACCAGTTGGTTTTTCCGGAGATCGATTACGACAAAATCGACAAGTTGCGCGGCATGGAGGTAACGATCGTCACCTCCGCGAAGACAGACGAACACGCCCGGGCCCTGCTGCAGATGCTCGGAATGCCCTTTGGCAAGAAGGAAGCGTAAAGTATGGCGAAGAAATGCATGCAATATCGTGAACTCCGGCGACGCTCGCCCATCCAGGTGCGAAACCGCTGCCAACGCTGCGGGCGCCCGCGCGGCTACATCCGCCGCTTCGGCCTGTGCCGTATCTGCTTTCGAGAACTGGCGCTGCAGGGCAAAATACCTGGCGTGGTAAAGTCGTCCTGGTAAACCGGTGGAGATGAGTTCATGACTATCAACGATCCTATTTCCGACATGTTGACCCGCGTCCGAAACGCCGTAATGGCCGGGCAGGCTCAGGTTGCGATGCCGAGTTCGAACATCAAGGCCGAGATCGCCAAGATCCTTAAGGATGAGGGATTCCTGGAGACGTTCGACGTAATTGATGACGAGAAGACAACTTTTAAGACGCTCAGGCTGAAGATCAAGTACGTAGGTGAGCGCCGTGAGCGGCGTCCCGTGTTGAGTGGTATTGAGCGAGTCAGCACTCCGGGGCGTCGCATCTACACCAAGAAGACCGAGATCCCCTGGGTCTTGTCAGGGCTGGGGGTGGCGATTTTGTCAACGCCCAAGGGAGTCATGACCGGCGCACGTGCCCGCCAACTGGGCGTGGGCGGCGAGATTCTGTGTAAGGTTTGGTAGGAGGTACGAAGTGTCTCGCATTGGACGCATGCCGGTAGAAATTCCAAGCGGCGTGACGGTGGACCTCAAGGGATCCAACGTGCATGTCAAAGGACCGAAAGGCGAGCTTCAGCGCACATTTTCCGGTTTGATCGGAATCGCGATGGAGACGAATCAACTCGTCATCACCCGCAACTCTGACCAGCCCGCAGAGCGTGCCCTGCACGGAACCACGCGCGCCGTATTGGCGAACATGGTACACGGTGTGAGCAAGGGCTTTCAGGTGGTGCTGGAGATCGATGGTGTGGGTTATCGCGCAGAGATGGATGGCAAGACGCTGGCTCTGCACGTCGGTTATTCGCATCCCGTCAGGATGGAACCTCCTGAGGGCATCTCCTTCGAGACGGACGCGAAGACCCGCCAGGTAAAAGTCCTGGGTTTCGACAAGGAATTGGTGGGCCAGATTGCGGCGAATATCCGCAAGGTCCGGCCGCCCGAACCGTATCACGGCAAGGGCATCCATTACCTGGGTGAGCACATTCGTCGCAAGGCCGGCAAGGCCGGGAAGGGAGCCGCGAAATAATGGCTAAGAGATCTTTATCAGAGGCACGTGCCAGCCGGCATGTGCGCGTGCGGAAGAATCTCACGGGTACGTCTGAGCGTCCTCGCCTGAATGTATTCCGGAGCGCCACCAGGATCTATGCGCAAGTGATCGATGATGCAACTGGCCACACGCTGGCTTCTGCCTCGTCCGTGGATAAGGAACTTCGCGAGAAGGTCAAGGGTATGAAGAAGTCCGAGCAGGCCAAGCTTGTCGGGCAGACCGTCGCGGAACGCGCAAAAGGAAAAGGTGTGACGGCGGTCGTGTTCGATCGCGGTGGTTTCAGATATATGGGACGCGTCAAGGCTTTGGCTGATGGCGCGCGCGAAGGCGGCCTGCAGTTCTAGGCATATTGGAGTTGTAAATGGCAGAAAAAGATAAGGTTGGGCAGCAGTATGATGGCCAGGACGCTTTTGAAGAGCGGGTGATCGAGATTGCACGCGTCGCAAAAGTGGTCAAAGGCGGCCGCCGGTTCCGCTTCCGCGTTACGGTTGTGGTCGGCGACAAGAAAGGTACCATTGGGATGGGTACGGGAAAGGCGAATGCCGTTCCGGACGCGATGCGAAAGGCATCAGAGCGTGCTCGCAAGAATATGCGTGCGGTGAACCTGATCGGCACAACCATACCGCATGAGGCACTGGGAAAAGTCGGTGGCGCACGTGTTTTCCTGAAACCAGCATCTGCCGGCACGGGCGTGATCGCCGCCGGTGGAGTGCGCGCGGTCCTTGAAGTAGCCGGCGTCCGTGACATTCTCACCAAGTCCATGGGCTCCGCTAACGTCCTGAACGTGGTCATGTCCACCTTTGATGCACTGGACAAACTGCGCTCGGCTCAGGTCGAAGCTGCGCGGCGCGGCAAGAAAGTCGAAGAGCTGCTGCCATTCTGGGAACGGAGGAAGCAGCATGCCTCCTAAGAAGCAAGCTTCGGGCAAGACGCTTCGCGTGACCTGGGTCCGCAGCGCCATTGGTTTCACCAAGGATCAAAAAGCAACGGTCCGGGCTCTCGGACTACACCGCCTTCACGAAACGGTCGAACACCAGGACACTCCGGCTTTGCGCGGCATGCTTACGAAGATCATTCATCTATTAAAGATCGAAGAGTAGGTTGCAATGAGACTACATGATCTTGTGCCCAATCAGGGCTCAAAGAAGAATCGAAAGCGCGTCGGCCGCGGCATTTCTGCGGGGCAGGGCAAGACGGCTGGCCGTGGAACGAAGGGACAGGGGTCGCGTTCCGGAGAAGGCGGTCGACAGTATCGGCAGGGAGGCAACCTGCCTTTCTATCGCCGATTGCCGTTCATGCGTGGTGAGGGCTTTACGCCGCCTTACCAGGTCACTTACAACGAGGTGAACCTCGATCAATTGGCTGACGCATTCAAGGCAAACGACAATGTAGATCCGGAGGCGCTTGAAAAGGCGCATCTCATCCGTGACGCGCGCAATCCCATCAAGGTGCTGGGGCGCGGGGATGTGGGAGTTGCCTTGAAGCTGAAGGTACACCGCGTCAGCGCCCAAGCCAAGTCAAAGATCGAGGCTGCCGGCGGTTCTGTTGAATTGATCGAGCCGGAGTCTGCCGCCTAACGGCGGATGCCGAACGAGGAGATCTTAGATGAAGTCCGCGTTTTCAGGTTGGCGCTATTTATGGAAGTCTGAGGACATCCGGCGTAAGTTGTTGATTACGCTGGGTATTCTGGCGCTCTATCGTCTGGCGGCAAATGTGCCGGTGCCCGGCGTGGATTTCGCCGCCCTCAAGGCATTCCGCAGCAGCGGTGCAGGCACAGCCGGCTTCCTGGGCTTCCTGGACCTGCTCTCCGGCGGCACCGTCTCGAACTTTTCACTGCTGTCGATGGGCGTTTATCCGTATATTACCGCTCAGATCATTCTTCAACTCCTGATACCGATCATCCCGGCGCTGCAGCGCCGCATGCAGGAAGATCCTCGCGAAGGCCGCCAATGGATGGAACGCTGGACCTACTTCCTGGCTGTTCCCATGGCTGCGCTTTCCGCGATCGGGCAGATCAATATTTTCAACTCTTTGTCTGTCCAGGCACTCAATAAGATCATCGTTCCGTTTGGCTTCACGGCTGCGCTCTGGCTGCCCTCATTGACCATCCTCTTAGCGATGACAGCCGGTACCATGTTTGCCATCTGGCTTGGTGAGTTGATCTCAGAATACGGTATTCGCGGCCAGGGTCTGTCGCTGGTGATATTTGCCGGAATTGTAGCCCGCATGCCATCCAACCTGATCCAATTGTTGGCTGATCCGTCGACAGCCGCGTTCCTCATGATCTTTACCCTCGTGGTGATCGTGTTGGTGATCTTCGCCATTGTCTTTGTCCAACAGGGCCGCCGAAATGTCCCGGTGATGTACCCGGGCCGGCGCATGGGTAACCGCATGTCGATGCCGGTCAAGGGCACTCTGCCACTCATGGTCAACCTGGCTGGCATGATCCCCCTGATCTTTGCCAGCGCAATCTTGCAGTTCCCGGCCATCATTGCGAGCTATTTCACGCAGTCGACAAATGCCGGCATAAAGAATTTCGCATTGGGTGTGCAGAACACGCTCGGCGGAACCGGGACCAATAACTGGGTCTACTGGCTGCTGTATTTCCTGATGGTTGTGTCGTTCACTTTCTTCTATACTTCAGTCCTTTTTGAACAGCAGAACTATGGCGACAACCTTAAGAAGGCTGGTGCACAGATCCCCGGAGTGCATACTGGCGAGCCGACCCAAAAATACCTTAACAAAGTGCAGCAGCGAATTACGTTCCCCGGGGCGCTCTTCCTGGGTATTGTGGCGGCGATGCCGTTTCTACTTAGCAAGCTGCTGAGCCTTGTTCAACGTTGCCTCGTCTTCATCGTCTGCGGGTCTCTTCCTTGTCTCCTCGGCTGGGCTTCTGATCGTGGTCGGCGTGGTGCGCGACACCTTCCTCAACATCGAGGCGGAATTGAAGCTTCACGGTTATCAGGACTCGCTGCTCGTCCGGTAAGGGCGAGGAAATGACCATGCCGACATACATCGTCCTCCTTGGCCCTCCCGGTGTTGGAAAAGGTACGCAGGCGGAGATCCTGGCTGAGAAAACCGGCTTGCCGCACATATCTTCGGGAGATCTGTTCCGGGAGAACATGAAAGAGAATACGGCACTCGGAAAACAAGCCAAATCCTACATGGATAAGGGCGAACTGGTTCCCGATGACGTTACGATCGCCATGGTCAAAGATCGGATTTCCCGCCCGGATTGCATTGATGGTGCGATCCTGGACGGATTTCCTCGGACTCCGGTGCAGGCTTCTGCACTTGAAAAGATGCTAGCCGACTTCCACGGCGGCGTTGACCTTGTGCCTTTCATTACGGCTGCGCCAGACGTCCTAGTCGAGCGTGCCAGCGGTCGCTGGACGTGCAAAGGCCAGGGACATATTTACCATCAGAAGTTCAATCCGCCCAAGGTCGACGGGATATGTGATCTGGACGGGTCCGAACTTTACCAGCGTGAGGACGACAAGGCGGAGACCGTTGCCAAGCGTATCAATGTATACCTGGCGCAGACGGCGCCGCTGGTGGAGTACTATCGGACGAAGGGCAAGCTGGTTGAAATTGATGGCACGCAATCCATTGATGGCGTGACCAACGCTCTTTTGTCATCGATCAAAAGGTAGATCATGAATTTCGGTCGTCAGATACATCTCAAGAGCCCCGATGAGTTGAAGATCATGCGCCAAGCGGGGCGTATTAATGCGGAGATACTGGCTACCGTACGATCATTGATACAGCCCGGCGTTTCCACGGCTGACCTCAACGCGGCTGCTGAGGAAGTCCTGAAGAAACACGGATGTTATTCACCCTTCAAGAACTACGGCCAGCCGCCGTATCCGGCCTCCATCTGCACAAGCGTTAATGAGGAGCTGGTGCACGGCATCCCCAGCAAGAAGCGCATCTTCCGCGAAGGGGATATCATATCCGTCGACAGCGGCACGGTTTTTGAAGGCTTCGTGGCGGACTCGGCTTTTACAGCGGGCGTAGGCGAGATCTCTCCCGAGGCGAAGCGCTTGCTCGAAATCACTGAGGCCGCGCTAGCGGCGGCCATCGAGAAGATGTGTGTTGGCAATCGCACCGGTGATATCTCATCGGCGATCCAAACGTATGTGGAGAGCCGCGGTCTGCATGTGACACGTGAGTACACCAGTCACGGTGTAGGCCGGCAGATGCATGAAAACCCCATGGTCCCGAACTTCGGCACTGCGGGGACGGGTATGCCTCTGCGGGCAGGCATCACGATAGCCATCGAACCGATGGTGCTGGTAGGAACGCACGAGACCCGTGTCCTGCGGGATCAGTGGACAGTTATCTCAGCAGACAAGTCATTGACGGCCCACTTTGAGCATTCGGTGGCCGTTACCGAAGGAGATCCCCTCATCCTGACTGTCCCTTAACTTGTCTGGAACAGTGGCTGGCACTAGACGAAAACGCCAGCGAGCAATATAATCAGTGGTTTGGTTAATGCCGGGCAGGGAACTGCCTTGCACGATGAATTGTCAAGGAGATCATTTCGATGAAAGTATCACCCTCTGTGCGCAAGCGATGTGCCAAGTGCCGGATTGTGCGGCGCAAAGGCCATATTTACGTCATTTGCGAGAATCCCAAACACAAGCAGCGACAAGGTTAAGGTGAGAAATGGCGAGAATTGAAGGTGTTGACCTGCCGCGCAATAAGCGCACTGAAGTCGGCCTGACGTACTTGTTCGGCGTGGGCCCCACACGGGCGCGCAAAATACTGGCGGCTACCAAAGTCAATCCCGATACCCGTATCAAGGATCTGACCGAAGCAGAGGTCACTGCGATCCGCGAGTTCGTATCGAAGAACTACAAGCTCGAAGGCGATCTGCGCCGCGAACAGCAGATGAACATCAAGCGGCTAATCGAGATCGGTTCCTACCGCGGCCTTCGACATCGTCGTAATTTGCCGGTAAACGGTCAGCGCACGCGGACAAACTCACGCACCCGAAAAGGCACCAAGAAGACCGTGGCGGGGCGTGGTCGTCGACGCGGCGGCAAGAAGTAAACCAGGAGTTAATGAATTATGGCTCAGAGCGTCAGATCTCCGCGCCGCACCACCAGTGGCGCCAAAAAAGGGAAGCGCAACCTATCTTCCGGACAGGTGCACATCTTTGCATCCTTCAATAATACGATCGTGACCGTTACCAACTCAGAGGGCAACACGATTGCCTGGGGTTCGGCGGGATCTGCCGGTTTCAAGGGCTCACGCAAGAGCACGCCTTTTGCAGCCCGCCTGGCGGCAGAACAGGCCATCAAGGCCGCGCAGCAGTTGGGCGTTCAAGAAGTAGACCTATTCGTGAAGGGACCTGGACCGGGCCACGAAAATGCGATCCGTGCCGTCCAATCGATGGGGCTGCGTGTACGATCGATGTCGGATATCACTCCGATCCCACACAATGGTTGTCGGCCGCCTAAAAAGCGCCGTGTATGATTTAGCGAGGTAATGGAAATATGGCAAAAAATCTTGGTCCGGTTTGCAAACTCTGCCGGCGTGAAGGCGAAAAACTGTATCTGAAAGGGGAGCGCTGTTTCACTCCCAAATGCTCTGTCGAGAAGCGCGCCTATCCTCCGGGACAGCACGGGAAGACGGGCAGCCGCAGCGGCGGCCGGGGTGGCAGCCGAACGGGTGAGTCAGACTTTGCGCGCCAGTTGCGCGCCAAGCAGAAGGCCCGTCGTGTGTACGGAGTATTCGAGCGACAGTTCCGCCGCTATTATGAGGCCGCTCTCGGGCGCCGAGGATTGACCGGCTTGAACCTGTTGCAGATCCTCGAATCCCGCCTGGATAATGTTGTTTACAGGCTTGGGTTCGCGGCGAGCCGCCCGGAGGCACGTATGCTGGTGACCCATGGCCATTTCATGGTCAATGGCCGCCGGACCGACGTGCCCTCCATGCTCCTGAAGCAGGGCGATCAGATCGCCATTCGATCGGGCTCCGGCGATCTGACATACTTTAAGAACGTCACGGCGCTCGCGGAGAAGCGCACCTCGCCTTCCTGGCTGAACCGTGACGTAAGGCAGCTCGTAGGCTCCGTGGCTCGAATGCCGGAACGTCCGGAGATCGAAGGCACACTGAGCGAGCAGCTGATCATCGAATACTATTCGCGCCGCTAGTCTTTGGCTTTATTGGATCAACAGGCAGCTTGTTTGGCTGCAGAAGGCTGTTTGTCGCTTCAACAAGGGAAGGTGAACCGTGGCTACTGTTACAAACATGGTTATGCCGAAGATCGAGCGCGAGGCAGAGGCTCGTAATTACGGCAAGTTTATTATTAGTCCGCTTGAGCATGGGTATGGCGTGACGCTTGGCAACAGCCTGCGCCGCGTTCTGCTGTCGTCCCTGGACGGCGCAGCCGTCACATCCATGCGCATCGGAGATGTCCTTCATGAATTTAGTGACGTGCCGGGTGTTCGTGAAGACGTGGTGCAAATTACCCTGCAGATCAAGCAGATCCGCCTGAAACTTGACGGTGTTGAAAGCACCCGCATGCACCTGGAGGTACGCGGCGAAGGTACCGTGACGGCTGCGGATATTTCCACGCCCGCCGAGGTTGAGATCGTCAATCCCGACCTTTACCTCTTCACAGTGGATAATCCCAAGACCAAGCTCGATATTGAATTCACGGTCGAGCGCGGGCGCGGCTACTCTCCAGCCAATGAGCGGAGTGGACACATGCCGATCGGTGAACTGCCGATCGATGCCATTTACACGCCCGTGAAGCGCGTCAATTGGGATGTGTCCTCGGCCCGTGTCGGGCAGAGCACGAATTACGACAGGCTAAATCTTGAAATCTGGACCGATGGCACCATTTCTCCAGAGCGCGCACTGAGCAGCTCTGCCAAGCTCATTATCGACCATTTGCGTCTGATCGCCGGCATCAACGAGGAAATGTTGACCGTCGTGACCGAGCGAGAAGCCACCGGCAGCCGGCTCTCCAGTGAGCTTGCCGAGACACCCGTGGAAGCACTTGATCTCTCGGTGCGTGTGTTCAATTCGCTCAAGCGCACGGGCATTACCACCGTCGGTGACGTGCTGGAACTGCTGGATAAGGGCGAATCCGCGGTGATGTCGATCCGTAACTTTGGCGAAAAGAGTCTGGATGAGCTTCGTCAGAAGATGCACGAAAAAGGTTTCCTCAAAGACGAACAGAACGTGGAGTAATTTGTAAATGCGACATAACCTGGCAGGCTATAAACTTGGTAGAACTACGGGCGCCCGGACGGCTCTTCGCCGCAACTTGATCAGGCAGCTCTTTATCCACGAACGCATTCGCACGACAGAGGCAAAGGCCGCGTCGGTACGGGCCGACGCCGAGCGGATCATCACGATCGCGCGGAACAGCGCCAATGGCACCGACGCGGAAAAAGTATCCGCCCGTCGCCTGGTCGTCTCGAAGCTCGGCGGTAGCGAGGTCATCAAGCGTCTGTTTGACGAAATCGGTCCGCGATTTGCCACCCGCAACGGCGGCTATACCCGCGTCGTAAAGCTCGGGCCGCGTCACGGGGATTCGGCCGAGATGGTGATATTGGAGCTAATTGAGGAATAGAGAGTCTCGAGCGCCGAGAAGAGCAATGATTGCTCTCTGAGTTTTCTCCTCTCTGTTCCATGGCACGTTACAAACTCATCCTTGCGTACGATGGCGCTGCCTTTGCGGGCAGCCAGCGCCAGGCGTCGACCGCACAAAGTCGGACCGGCAAGCGCAAGACCGTCCAGGGAGAACTTGAAGCCGCCTTGCGCGGACTCGGTTGGCAGGCACGATCAGTCATGCTTGCCGGGCGCACCGATGCCGGTGTGCACGCCTCCGGTCAGGTGGCGGCAGTGGACCTGGAATGGTCACATGGCGCTCCAGCGCTGCTCGAGGCGCTGAACGCCCGACTGCCGTTCGAGTTGGCGGTCAAAGACGTCGAGGTGGTCGACCCGAAGTTTCATCCCCGCTTCGATGCAGCCTCCAGGTGCTATCGGTACCGTCTCTTCTGTGGTCATGTGCGCGATCCATTGCGGGAGAGAAATGCATGGCGAGTATGGCCATCCCTGGACCCGCTGCTTTTGAACCAGATCGCCAGGGTCTTCATCGGGCGGCACGATTTTGCGGCATTCGGCTCACCGCCGGGCGCGAAGAGCAGCACGATGCGCACAGTCCTGAGGGCAGCCTGGCAGCAGGCTGAGGGTAGCGAACTCTGGCAGTTCCAGGTGGCCGCGGATGCCTTCCTGTACCGGATGGTGCGTCGACTGGTATATATCCAGGTGGCGGTTGCGCAAGGAAGATGTTCCACCGAAGCGGTGATCAGTTCGTTGGATCACGGAACTGCGTCCGGCAAGCTTCCGGCCGGATTGGCACCGGCGCATGGATTGGAATTAGTTCAAGTAGAATATTGATGGCTGCGACTCGACGTCTGCAGTAAATACAAAACGGAGATCGAAAGTGGAAAAGACGTATTATCCAAAAGCCAGTGAAATTGATCGCAAGTGGTTTATTGCAGACGCTGACGGCAAGACCCTCGGCCGGTTTGCAGCCAGTATCGCACATGTGCTGCTTGGAAAGCACAAACCGTCCTTCACTCCTGGCGTTGAGATGGGTGACTATGTGGTCGTTATTAACGCGGAACGAGTCGCGGTCACCGGTACCCGCTCCAGCGTGAAGCTGGACACAAAGATGTACCATCATCATTCAGGGTTTCCGGGCGGCTTGAAGACGGTCTCGTTGCGCGACCAGCTCCGCGACCACCCGGACCGTGTCCTGCGCGCGGCGGTATGGGGTATGCTCCCTCACAACCGCATGGGCCGTTCCGTGCTGAAGCGCCTGAAGGTCTATGGTGGTGCGGAACATCCTCATCAAGTGCAGAATCCTCAGCCGCTTAAGTAACCAAGTGTCTGAGCGCAATCGAACAGGTCAATTAGAAAGGATCTAGAATTCATGGCTGTACAATATTATGAAGGCATCGGCCGCCGCAAGGAAAGCACAGCTCGTGTCCGCCTGATGGGCGGCAGCGGCAAGTTCATGGTCAACGATAAGGAAGCGGCAGTTTATTTTCCTCGCCTCGGCGATCTGAACAATATTCTGCTGGCTTTCAAGGCGTGTGGAGAAGAGGCCGAGAAATATGACGTCACGGCGACGGTAAAGGGCGGCGGGACCACCGGGCAGACGGATGCCGTCAAGCTCGGCCTGGCGCGCGCTCTGCTTCTGATCAACGCTGATTGGACTTCGTCGCTGCGTAAGTTTGGGCTTCTGAACTCGCGACGCCGCGCGTTAAGGAGCGCAAGAAGCCAGGTCTCAAGCGCGCTCGCAAGGCCCCCACGTATACAAAGCGCTAGTCGTCTTCCAACCTGTTTGGGTAGTTCATCCATGATCGGCCTTAGGTGGTCGGCGTACTTTGCCGGCTGCTTAAGGCCGATCCGCTATTTAGCAATCTGCCAAGCTTATCCCGACCTGGATTTTCTACCGGGGCCTGATGCTTTTGCGGCGCGGGCCGCGGCGGCAGCCTTGCGCTTCTTCCGCTGGCTTGCGACGCGGGCAGCGTTGGCGAGTTGCTGATAAGTCTCGCGTACCTGATCGAGGTCACCTTCCTCCCGCTCCTCAAGATCGATCAGCGTGTTCTCTGCGCCGCCGATGGCCCGGATCAGCTCATCCAGTTTGAGCTGAGTTGCCTCCGAATCACGGTTCTGAGTATTTTGGATCAGGAAAACCATCAAGAATGTGATGATCGTAGTACTGGTATTGATCACAAGCTGCCACGTGTCGCTGAACTTGAAGATGGGGCCGGAAGCTGCCCAGATCAAAATAATGAGCACAGCGGTGATGAAGGTTCTCGGCTGGCCTGCGAGTCGGGAAGTCCCCTTTGCAAAACGTGTAAAAGCCGACTGCGATGTTTTGGGTTTCATTTTCGCTCCAATAGGCAGAGGTTTTTTAGGGGGTGGCTGTCGCTCCGAGGGTCGGGGCCGGACTCGTCGTGCTGCCCACGACTATCACAACCGTCAAAGCATCCCCAAATGGTGCTCCATTGTCGTCGGACATCCGCCAGGTACCCTCCACGATGCCGGTCTGGTTGGTGGGGGCAACCATTTTGATAGCGACATCCATGCGTCCACCGGGATTAACGGTGGACGCCAGCGTAAATGGCGAGCCCCCCATGGCCAATCCGCCGATCAGCACGAGCTTGAAGCCGACGTGCCATGCACATATTCCGTTGTTTTCCACCTGCCACGTCTTGGTGAAGACCTGCGCCGGCGTCATTGGCGTATTATCGGGGATGGTCACATCACGCACGAATTTCATTCGGTAGCAGGATGGAGTGGCTGAGACGGAATCGGTTCCGGCTGTTTCTATGACTGCCTCTGTCGGCGCTTCCGTGAGTGTGGCAGTAATGGTGCTGGTTGGCACGGCATGAGCGGTGGCAGTCAGACCCTGCGCGAATGTCTGAACGGCCTCGGTTCTTACAACGCCCATATCTACCGTGGGTGGAGGCGAAGTCTGATCCAGACCCCGAACGCTGAAAACGACTATCAAGGCAAGAGCCAGGATCAGTACTGCCACGACGACAAGACGCACCCTGTCATCTGCCATAAATCCTCCTTACCAAGAACGAAAGAAGCGGTTATTTTACACCGTTTTCCAGCGGTCGCAATTTCGGAGCGGCCGCGAGCCAGACCGGGCATCTCTTCGCGTTGCCACTGACAAATATGAGGTCCGGCTTGCATGGGAACCAGAATTTGCTGGAAGGCCAAGCGCATCTCATTGTGCCGCGACGGTAGCGTTGCGCTTTTCTGCTATACTTGAAAAAACGAGGAACCATGGCGAAGCATCTGGTGCTAGTGGCGGGGAACATCGGCGCGGGCAAGACTTCCCTCACGGAGCGGATCGGGGAGCGCCTCGGCTGGTGGGCCGGCTACGAGTTGGTGGCGAATAATCCATATCTTTCAGATTTCTATGCCGATATGCATGCCTGGGCATTTCACCTGCAGGTATTTTTCCTTGGTCACCGCGCCGCTCAATACATGGAGGCAGTGAACGATCCCCGCTCGGCTATTCTGGACCGCAGCATCTATGAAGATTTCCATATCTTTACGCGCGCCCTGCACCACATCGGAAACATGGCGGAGCGCGATTACCTTTCTTATCGCCGGCTGTTCGAGCTGGTGGTGGATGGGCTGCCGCGGCCCGATTTGTTGATCTACCTGAAGGCACTACCACCGGTATTGATGACGCGGATTCGCAGGCGGGCCCGTAATATCGAGACTGGCATTACGCCTGACTACCTCGCTCTACTGGATTCATTTTACGACGAATGGCTGAATGCTTTTGATATGTGCCCCGTGCTAACAATTCGCAGCGATGATCTGGATTTTGTTCATCAGCCTCAGCATCTGGAAACTGTCGTCCAACGCATTCAGGACAAATTGGCCGGCAAGGAAATCGTGGACCTACGCGGTTGACCGCTGATCGGACCCTTTCATGAATGAATTGGCGTTTCTAAAGATCCCGCTATTTCAAGATATCCCCTCGGACGATCTCGTCCAGATGGTGAACGAATTACCCGTCGAGACGTACGAGGCGGGCTCTTACCTCTTAAGGATGGCGATCCTGGTGAAAACCTCTATGTCGTAAAGGAAGGCGATCTGGAGGTCCTCCTCGGCGTGGATTTACCGGATGAGATGCTGTTGAAAATCTGTGGGCCCGGCGAGTATGTTGGGGAGATGGGGCTGATCCTGGCGGATGGAAAGCGCACCGCTACGGTGCGCGCCAAGAGCCGTGTGCGGGCCTGGGTGATGAGCCGCGCGAAGTTTACACAAGTGCTCCAGCGCTGGCCAGTGATCGCCTACTCGATGGTTAATATCCTTAGTGAGCGGCTGGATGCCACCAATGATGCCACCTTCCGCGACCTGACCGAGAAGAACCACGCCTTGCAGCGTGCCTACGATGAACTCAAGGCTGCCCAGGTGCAGTTGATCGAAAAGGAAAAGTTGGAGCGGGAGCTCAAAGTTGCGGCCGATATTCAACTGAGCATCCTACCGGATGTGTTGCCTGCTGTCCCGGGCTTCGATTTCGGAGCCCGGATCCTGCCTGCGCGAAGAGTCGGCGGAGATTTCTATGATGTTTTCCGGCTCGGGGAAATGCACACCGGCGTTGTGATCGGAGACGTGGCCGATAAGGGCGTACCGGCCGCCCTTTTCATGGCCCGCGCTCATGCGCTGATCATGGCGGAGGCGGATACCGGCATTACGGCAGGAGATGTCTTGAAGCTGGCGAATGGGCACATTACCCGGCTGCAAAAGGCTGCACAGTTCGTAACAGCGCTCTACGGGATTCTCGACTCAGGTACCTCCGAGTTTGCCTATGCGCGGGCCGGCCATGAACCGCCGCTGGTGTTGCACCCGGATGGCACGGTGGAGCGTATTCCACATAGTGTCGGCATGTCGCTTGGGTTGTGGGACTTTATTACCCTCGATGAGCAAATCGTAAAGCTCGAGCCCGGCAGCACGATGGTGCTGTTTACGGATGGCATGACGGATTGCCGCGACCCCCACGGGGTGGCCTTCGGACTGGAGCGCATCAAACTGTCGCTCTCGGCAATGTCCGGCCTGCCGGCGCAGGAAATCTGCGATCGGCTTTTCAATACTCTGATGAGCTATCAGAACGGCGCGGGCCAGGATGACGATGTAACGCTCGTCGCCATCCATCGGGTCACCTAGCCGTACGCTCGCTAACGACTTCTCCCTGCTTCATATTGCGCCGAAAGCGCTAAGATTTAGACAACTCCGCAGGTGCTCGGTGCTTCCCACGCATTGAGTGTGCCGCATGCTGGCTAAAGGGCAGCTTGTGCTCCGCTAAGCTGCGACCAACGCCTGTTCCAAATCTTCCTGCAGATCATTTTTGTTCTCGAGCCCAACAGATAAGCGAACCAAGCCTGGATCGACTGCCAATTGAGAACCGGCGGTTGAAAGGTGGGTCATTGCTGCCGGGACTTCGATCAGCGATTCCACGCCTCCGAGCGATTCGGCCAGGGTAAATAGCCGCGTGGCCTCGGCGATCCTTATAGCTGCCTCTTTACCTCCTTTTGCAATGAAGGAGATCATGCCGCCGCCGCTGCGCATTTGTTGCTGGGCGACGTGTTGGTGGGGATGACCCGGGTGAAACGGGTAAAGCAGCCTGGCGACCTTTTTATGATTACCAAGAAGTTCGACGAGGCAGGCCGCGTTCTCTGCGTGCCGGTCCATGCGAACCGGCAGGGTCTTAATTCCCCGCAGGACAAGGAAGCAATCCATAGGCCCCGGCACCGCACCAACGGCATTCTGCAGGAATGCCAGCTTGTCGAAAAGCGCCTTGTCCTTCACGATCACCGCACCACCTACAACGTCGGAGTGCCCCCCGAGATACTTGGTGGTTGAGTGGATCACGACGTCGGCTCCAAGTTCGAGCGGTCTCTGAATGTATGGCGTAGCGAACGTGTTATCAACGACCAACAGGGGCCGATTGGCGTGCGAATGTACAACCTCTGAAACGGCCCGGATATCAGTAACGGAAAGGAGCGGATTTGTTGGAGTCTCCAGCCACACAAGCTGCGTCTGGTCCGTGAGTGCGTCTGCAACATTCTCGGGGTCTGTGGTATCGATAAAGTCGAAGGCAAGCCCGTAACGCCTGAGCACCTTATCGAAGAGGCGAAATGTGCCTCCGTACACATCATTTCCAGCTATTACGTGTGCGCCCGAGTCCAGCAAGCGCAGCACAGTGTCCGTTGCCGCCATTCCGGATGAGAAGGCGAGGCCGTGTGCTCCGCCTTCCAGGGCAGCCAGGCAATTCTCAAGCGCGAGTCGGGTAGGATTCTTCGTGCGAGAGTACTCGTAGCCCTGACGGGCTTTCCCAACACCGTCCTGCAAATAGGTTGAGGTCTGGTATATCGGGGTCATAACGGCCCCGTTTGCGGGGTCGGGTTGCTGTCCGGCGTGAATAGCCAAAGTCTCAAATTCCATAGGGGCTCCTCAAATTCGTCAACGATCCTGAAAGAGCGGAAATGCTAACGGTATTAGTTGCTCTGACAGCATGGGGTGCTATTTTCTGTCGAACCGGGCGGGCCGCGCGGCCGCAACAGAGCATGTACAATTCCGACGATTATATATGATTGTACGAAATATCGAGCGGTGTGGCGTCGTCAAAGTCCCAGGAGAAAACAATGCAGAATTCAACCCCCACGCTCCTTGCGGTGCTGGCCCATCCCGATGACGAATCATTCGGAATGGGGGGCACGCTGGCGCTGTACGCGCGACGAGGATACGATGTTTACCTCGTGTGTGCCACTCGCGGTGAGGTCGGCACAGTCGACGCCGAATACATGAGAAACTTTCACTCGATAGCTGAACTGCGCGAGGCAGAACTGCGCTGCGCCGCAGAGCATCTGGGGTTGAAGGACGTATTTTTTCTGGACTATCGGGATTCCGGCATGCCGGGCTCAACAGATAATAGTCACCCGGAGGCGCAGGTGGCTCACTCGGTTGACGAAGTGGCTGGAAAGGTAGTCCGCTACATCCGAGAGATAAAGCCCGATGCCGTGCTGACATTTGACCCGATCGGCGGATATCGCCACCCCGACCATATCCACATTCACCAAGCCACCGTGCTGGCGTTTGACAGGTCAGATGACCGGTCATTCCACCCGGAAAGCGGTTCGCCGTTCAAGCCGCGCGCTCTGTATTTCCATGTTTTTCCACACGAAGTCCTGCGTCTTGCTACCCGCATCATGCCGATCTTTGGCATGGACCCCACTAAATTCGGCCGCAACAAGGATGTGGATCTCAAGGCTCTGGTCGAATTCGATTTTCCGGTGCATGTCAAGATCGATATCGCCTCAGTTCGGGAAGCCAAGGATGCTGCCGGGAGGTGCCACGCCTCCCAGGGCGGTATGCAAATGCGCGGCGGTTTCATGGGATTCCTTACGCGCGTGCTAGGTGAGAACGAGCAGTATATGCGGGCATACCCGCCGGCAAAGGACGGCCAGCGGGTTACACACGATCTTCTGGACGGGGTATAAGTCCGCGAATCCATGGCGAAAGCCTGGCAGCTTCTTTCATCTTTGCACTCTTGCCAAAATAGAAAATATGTTCTAGAATGGGCCGATGCTTGGCTGCACCTTAACAGCGCATGGCCGATTTGCACAAGCCGCCTCCTGCGGATCGGCAAGTTCTTCAGGATGCTCGTTCCCATACATCCGGAATGCTGATGATCGAAGCTGAAACCACAGCCTGCCCTTTCTTGCAACCACCAGGCGGCGACGTGCGAGGGAACGCTCGGTTTGCAACTCCAGCAGGTGCTTCAGAAATTCCAATTCATCGCCCAACTTTGTACACAGGAGGCTGTCATGAGCAAACGTAACATCGTGCACGTGGAATTCTCAAGCCGAAATTTCGATGAGTCCGGTAAATTCTACGGAGAGCTATTTGGCTGGAAGATCACACCCATGCCAGAGTTTAATTATTCGCTCTGGGAAGCAGGAGACGGCTCTGGGGGAGGATTCAATCCGCTCGGCGACCATACTAAAGCCGGCGATGTGCTGGTGTATGTGGACAGTGACGACATCGAGGCCGATCTAAAGAAAGCCAAGGCCCTGGGCGCGACGATTGTTCAACCGAAGCAGGAAATCCCACAACAAGGCTGGTTTGGAGTCTTTCGGGATCCAACCGGCAATCTGGTCGCTCTCTATACCAGCCTGAACCCTCGCTGATAAAGCCTTATCCGAAGGGACACGAGATTTCGTGTCCCTATTTTTTTTCTGGTGGCGCCGGGAAATTGAGAGGGGGGCGGCGATTAAGCCAGATCAGGTGCGCACTGCTTGAGCCAACCGCAAGCATGGTGACCGAGCCAGTATCACAGCCCAAGCGCTGAAAATGATCCAATGGCAAGCCTATGTAGTGAGCCACAGCCAGCTTGATAGGGTCGGAATGAAAAACGCATGCAACCAGGTCGCGATCCTTGTGCTGGCTGCAGATCGCATCCAAAGCGGCGACGATTCGGGTTTGCGTCTGTATGAAGGATTCGCCGCCCGGATGGCCCGCGCGGGACGGTGCATTTTGGACGATCTTCCAGTACTTGGTGAGCGCCAGCCTGCGTACGGACTTGCCCTGCCATTCCCCAACATGAGCTTCCAATAGGCCTGGCGTCTGGATGATCGTGAGGCCGCGAACCCTGGCAATGGGCTCGGCAGTCTGCATGGCGCGCTCCAGAGGGCTGGAATAAATGGCAGCAAGCGGAATATTGGCGAAGGCTTTGCCTAATTCCTCAGCCTGCTTGCGGCCGCGGTCATTCAGATTGATGCCCGGCAAACGCCCTGCCAGTTTGCCGGTCCGCGAATAGTCATTCTCGCCGTGACGAATAAGAAGTAAGACCGGCATCTCTACTTAATTCTCCGCTTCATTTCCTGGATCTTCGCCTCACTCAGGTCGGGAAGCGCTTCGGCGTGATCGATTCCGAGTGCCTTACGCTGCGCCTCGCGCCACATCTCGAGCCGCTCCACTACTTGCGCTTCATACCCTTCCTGCGACGGCTTATAAAAGTAAGTTCCGAGCAGTCGCTTGGGCAAATACTGCTGCGGGGTAAAGTGCCCTTCGAACTCATGTGGATAGGAGTAATCCTTCCCATGCCCAAGCGCCTCCGCGTCGCGGCTGGCATCCATTAGATGGCGGGGGACGGATGTCTGGCCTTCCTCCTCGAGCTTTTGCATGGCCTTGAAGTACGACCCGGCACTATTCGATTTGGGCGCTGTCGATAGAAACAGCGTGGCTTCCACGATCGGGTAGACGCCCTCCGGCAAGCCGATGTAATCGTATGCCTGAGCAGCGGAGGTCGCTACCACGATGCCCATGGGATCTGCCAGGCCTATGTCTTCGCCCGCCAGGATGATCAATCGCCGAAGGATGAAGCGAGGGTCCTCTCCTGCGTAGAGCATTTTCGCAAGCCAATAGAGAGCCGCATCAGGGTCGGAGCCTCGCACTGATTTTATGAAAGCGCTGATCGTATCATAATGAGCGTCGCCGTCCTTATCGTACAGGACCGCGCGCTGCTGTATGGACTCCTGCGCCACTTCCAAAGTGAGGTGGATCCGGCCGTCAGCGCTTGCCGGAGTGGATTCTACGGCGAGTTCGAGGGCGTTGAGGGCATTCCGTGCGTCGCCTCCGGCCACATCGATCAGGTGTGCCCGGGCCTGGGGATCGAGCACGATCGGCCTGTCTCCGTAGCCCCGCTCCTTATCGCCAAGCGCGCGATCGATCAGAATGCCCGTCTCGGTCTGATTAAAATTCCGAAGCTGAAAGACACGAGAGCGCGAAATGAGGGCCCCTATTACCTCGAAGAACGGGTTTTCGGTCGTGGCACCGATCAACGTCAGAGTCCCGTTCTCGACGTGCGGCAGCAAGGCGTCCTGCTGGGCCTTGTTCCAGCGATGGACCTCATCAACGAACAGGATCGTGCGCTCATTGTGCAACCGCCGGCGTTCCAGAGCCGCCTCCACAAGTTGCCGGAGCTCGGCTTTGCCAGCCAGGATGGCGGAGATCGTGACAAAATAGCTGCGGGTGGTATTGGCAATGACCTGAGCCAGAGTGGTCTTGCCGGTCCCGGGCGGGCCCCATAACAGGATCGACGAGAAGAGGCGGTCGGCTTCGATGGCACGACGCAACAGCTTACCCGGGCCAACGATGTGCTCCTGGCCGACGAATTCCTCGAGGTTGCGCGGTCGCATGCGCGCGGCCAGGGGCGCCTCGTTCTTCATACGTTCCTGCAGAGCATGATCGAAAAGATCGCTCATGCGATTATTCTACCTCGTGTGTCGCCATTCCGCGTGCGCGGCGAAGCTGGCGTCCATAGCGGGTGCCCTGGAATGCAAAAGGGCGCCCGCCAGCGGGCACCCTTTTTACCAAGGCCCATGAGCCCCATAAACTTAGAATGATGCCAGGGCTGTTTTCAGATCGTCAAAATTCTCAATAAACATGCTGAAACCGCTGCTGTCGAGGGTGGTGTAGGTCTCCTTGGAGGGTTTGAGCAGCTTCAAATGCGGAGACTTGTACGTGCCCTGATTGATGCCCTTGCGCATTTCCTCATCGGAAACATCGGGCGTGAGCGTGCGCAAGCGATTCAGCAGGATATTCAGGGCCCGCAAGCCGGCGCTGCTAACAAAGGGCACATGGGACAGGTCGATCAAGATGTGTCGCGCCCCGCCATTGATCGATTCCTCCACGCCGGATAGGAAAGCTTCGTAACTGGCCGAATCTATGTTGCCGTCCACGTGTACGACCGTGACCGGCACCCTTGCATTCTCAGTGGAAACCTTTAGTTGCATATATACCTCCTCCGCCGTAATGTTTTTCACGCCGCCTGCAGTCATAGCAGGATGCATTCTTCCTCCGTGTTTATTGGGCCAGCGCCCTTATGGCTCTGCTGCCCGCGGAGGGTACTTTGGAATCGTGATGTCACGTAGTTTACGAGGAATCAACTATTTAGACAAGTATTTACAGCCCCAGTTTTGGGAATGGGTCACGGGAGGAGAAGGTTGTCGGATGTAGCTTCCAGCTATGCGCTGGGGAGCAGCCCTGGGATTTCGCCAAGCGTCGAGACCACGGCATCCGGCTCGACAGCAGTTGGTTCGTGGACGGCATCTGGCAACCTGCGCTTGATCCAAATGCTCTGCATCCCGGCCCCACGTGCGCCAACAATGTCGGCCTCAAAATTGTCCCCGACCATCAGTGCCTCTTCCGGCGAGACGTGAAAGTATTCCAGCGCCGACCGGAATATCCTGGGATGGGGCTTCCGCAGACCAAAGGCAGCTGAGGAGACGATGTATTCCAGATACGGACGAAACATGCCCTTATCAACCAAAGCCTGCGTGTTGTCGTCGTCAGCAGCATTGGAGATCAGGCCGACACGGTACCCCCGCTGATTCAGGTCTCGAAGGGTGGAGAGGGCATCTTCCTCCGGCAGCCAATTTTCCTGGGTAACAGCATACATCGCGTGCATCGCGGCCCGCAATGTCTCCTTCGACAAGTGATAGCCTTTCTTCTGCAAGAGCTCATCCAGGACGCCGGCGCTTGTTGGTTCGCGGAGGTCGCCGCGATGAAGCATGTAGTACATGCTGAACAGATTGTCAGACTCACCGTAAAGTACCCGCGGCTCAATCGTCACACCCGCAGCACGTAACACAGTCCATAAGGCAAGGTCGGCGCGTGGAAAGATAGGATCCCACGGGCCCTTTTCATAGATCAGCGTGCCCCCCAGGTCAAACAAGATCACCCGGAGGTGGCGCTTCACCGCAAGCTTCGTATCCGGCATTCTAGGCTGCCTTCAGGTAGATCCCACCTGGGTCTAGTTCCTCACGCAGTATCCGAAGCTCCTTCTCCGTCACCGGTTCTGTGTTCTTGAGAACCGGAGCGGTTTTCAGGCTCCATCCGGTATTCAGTTTTGCCTCCTCCGCGGTCCTGTTCGGGTGCAGGGCAGTCAGGATGAGCTCGCCATCCTCATCCGGCTCCATCAAACCGATATCAGTTACCACGGTCACCATCCCGGCGCCCCGCACACCGGTCGCTTCGCGAGCTTTGCGGCCAGTCAGGAATCCGGCGGAGGTCATGAAGTCCACTTTCTCCGGGAAACGCCGCTTCTGGTGAGGCGTCATGAGATAGCAGCGGTTCGCCCACGCGGCTATTTCCTGAGACCCGCCCGAGCCTGGCAGGCGCGTTTTCGGATGTGCGTAGTCGTTGCCGATCACGGTCGCGTTGATATTGCCGTACTTGTCGATCTGTGCACCACCCATGAAGCCGACATCGACGTTGCCGCGCTGAAGATACAGCGTGAAGATATCGTACATGCTCACAACGGACAATGCTCCGCTGACGAGGGTGGGGTCGCCAATGGAGAGCGGCAGTCGTGCCGGTTCCGCACCGATCACGCCCGCCTCGTAGATCATGACAAGTTTCGGGGCGTGCGTCCGCTTGGCAAGATTGCAGGCCAGGTTGGGCTGGCCCACGCCAACAAACACCACGTCGCCATCCTGAAGGAGGCGCGCGGCGTTAATGATCATGAGTTCTGCGGCTGAGTATTTGAGTTCGGCCATACTGGTCCTTTCAGATTTCCGGAGATTGAGGCAGGCGTTCGAGAAACTCGTGCATGATACCGAATACCTGATCGGGCTTTTCAAGCGGAAGCAGGTGAGTGGATTCCGGTAAGGTGACGATCTCGATGCCGGGATTGGATCTCTGCACCAAGCGCGCCGTGGCTTCCCAGAAGGTATCTGTTTGTGCACCCCGGATAATAAGCGTCGGGATGTTCAGGTGTTTCAGGCCGGCCCACAAGTCCCAGTCGTTCCAAATGCCGGTCTGGTAGATGTGCGCTTCCCACTCCGGGCTGTAGACCAATTCGTAGGCTCCGTCTTCGGTCTGCTGTGTCAGTCCTCGGATCAACGTGCGGAGGTGTTCATCGGAGAAGAAGCGAAAAACGTCACGCCGCCTGTATCCATTGAAAAGCTGCTCCAGGCTGTCGAAGCGCCGCCGCCGACGCAGTGCGCCCTCTGCTCTGGCATTCAGGCGATGATGAATGCCCAAAGCGCGTACCAGGCGTAATTGCAGCATCCGCTTGCGAGGCAAGAGCACAGGGTCGATCAGGACCAAGGATCGGAAAAGATCCGGCTGAAGCAGAGCGGCACGCAGGGTAACTGTCGCCCCAATGGAATGACCCACGCCGATCACTTTTGTCGAGCCGTGCTCTTGCAGGAATGCTTGCAGGTCATCACTGAACGGGCGCCAATCCCGGATGGCGTGCGGATCGGCACTGGGCCAGAGTGCACGCAGGAGCATTCCGTAGACGTGATACCGCGTAGCCAGCAGTTCAAGAAACGGCCTATAGCAGGCCGGAGGGTATCCGTTCGCGTGCAGGAAATGCAGGGCTTGGCCGGCGCCACCAAAATCGACGTAAGGTATGGCGAAGGCGGGAGCAAAGCTTGTAGACAGTTCTTTTACCATTCTTGAAGTCATGGATGGACGGGACTCGATGTGGCTCAGTATTCGCCGTAATTAATGCGCTCACTAAACCGCGGGCGGATCTCCAGATGCTTGCGAAGCTCTTCGCCGAGCTTCTCCCAGTATTCAGCGCGGTCGCGTACGCCATAGACCCATTCGTCCAACCAACTGTTTACAAGCTCTGCAGATTCGCTGACCTTGTCCCACTTGAGGTAGAACTCATTGTCGCGGTCGTAACAACCCTGAGCATATGAGGGATGGCAGGCAAAGGGCACATGGCAGACGGCATCCACCACGATCTCGGGGATCAGCGTGCGATTGGGATCTGAGCGGATGACCGCTTCATCGACGATCTCCTCCGCAGTAAGGATGACCTTGCGAGCCGCGAACGCAGCTTCCTTCTGCTCGCCGATGATCCCCCACAGATGCGCGTTGCCGTTGGCGTCCGCGCGTTGGACATGAACAATCGCGACATCCGGGTTTAACGCTGGGACGACCACGACGTCCTTGCCGCCGTACGGGTCGTGGATGCGTTTGATGCTCGGGTTAGCTTTCTCCAGATCCACGACGCCAGTCTGGTTCATCGGAAGAAAAGGCAAGCCCGAGGCGCCCGCCTGCAAGCGCGTGATCATCTGAAAGTGGGAGTACTCTTCCCATTCGAGCGGCCCCTGCTCGATGGCCTTACGCACGATACGCAACGACCCGACGCCGGGGTTTCCCATATAAGAGAAGATGACCTTACGTGCGCAGCCGGCCGCGACCATCTGGTCATAGATCAGGTCAGGCGTAGCGCGTGCAAGCACCAGGTCCCGCTTCTTCTGGCGGATGGCTTCATGGCCGGCGGCGAAGGGTATGAGATGGGTGAAACCGGCGGCATACACGATATCGCCGTCGTGTACATACTCTGCGACGGCGTTCGAAAGCGTTGTTAATTTCGACATGTTACTTCTCTCTGTGTTTCTTTGAGCCTTCGCGCATCTTGCGCACGTAACCGAACCGTCCGCTTGGCGGGGGAGGCGGCCTGCGCCTGCGGAGCATGATGCCAACGGTTACCGAAAGGACAGACCAGAACAGATAATCGAAGTTCGTCTGCCCGGCGGCGTCGGATGCAACAAACAGGATGAAGACACCGACTCCGATGAGCACGAAGAACGTTCCGATGCGGACAATGAATGCGTTGACCATGCCATCCAAAAAGCCCCTTCCCATCATTGGGAAGGGGCTCTTGAATCTTATTTGCGCCGCGCCGTCTTCTTCGCGGCTGATTTCTTTGCGACGCTCCTGGTGGTTTTTCTGACAGGCTTCTTCGCAGCGGCCTTTTTCCGGGAAGCGGCTGCCTTGATGACAGGCTTGCCGTTCGTGGCCGGGCGGATGAGCGTGCGGATCTGCTCGTGCATGTAGAGCTGGACGTAGTACAGGCCGCCGCCGTTCTTGCCGCTGGCGCCTGAACCCTTCCAGCCGCCGAAGGGCTGGAAGCCAGGCCACGCACCGGTGGTCGCGCCCTGCGGGCGATTGGCGTAGGTCGTGCCGGCCTGGATGTTATCGAAGAACCAGTCAGTCTCGGACGGCGCGCCGTAGAAGCCGGCCGTCAGGCCATAGTTGACGTTGTTGGCGATCTTCATAGCTTCATCGAGGTCATTGACCTTGCCGATTGTCGTGATGGGCAGGAACATCTCATACTGCCAAAGACGATGCTCAAAGGGCAGGTCGGTGACGAAGGTCGGCTCGCAATAATAGCCCTTATCAAACATGCCGCCCGTCTTCACGTGACCGCCGGTGAGGAACCTGGCACCCGCCTGGTCAATTTCCTCGGTGAAGTTCTTGAAGTCGTTATAGGAGCTGTTGTTGACGACCGGGCCGATGTATGTATTGCGCTCGGTCGGATCGCCGATGACCAGTTTCTCGGTCATGTCCTTGAGCCGGCCAAGCAGGTCATCATAGACAGGTTCTTCGACCAGCACGCGTGAAGCCGCCGAGCACTTCTGTCCCTGAAGCCCAAAGGCTGATCTCATTATGCCGGTGGCTGCATCGGCAAGGTTGGCATGCCGCGAAACGATCGCAGGGTTCTTGCCACCCAATTCGAGGATAACCGGGCGGACGTAGTTGCGCGTGGCGAAGTCACGGTACATCTTCATGCCAACATCGAACGAGCCGGTGAAGGTAGCGCCGTCGAGTTCCTTGCTATCTACGAGCGCCTGACCGAGCGTTGAACCAGGGCCGGTCACGAAATTGACAACGCCATCCGGGAAGCCGGCATCTCGCAGGCACTCGGCATATAGACGTACGATCCAGGCCGTATCGGTTGCCGGCTTGATCACGACGGTGTTACCGGCAACCAGGGCAGCGCCGGTTGGGCCGCCGGTGAGGGCGAACGGGAAGTTGAATGGGCTGATGATCAGCCAGACACCGTAAGGGCGGAGGACCGAGACGTTGGTCGCATCGTAGCCGACCAGCGGATCCTTACCCATGGGTTTGACAAACCCATTGTTCTGCTCCATCATAGTGGCGGAGTAGTACATCAGGTCGGCGGTTTCCTGTACGTCGCCGAGGGATTCCATGCGGTTCTTGCCGACCTCGAGAGCCATGGCCGCGCCCAGGTCAAAGATCCTCTGTTCGATCAACGAGGCTGCCTTGCGAACGAGCTTCACGCGCTCCTGCCAGGGAGTGTGGCTCCATTTGGGAAAAGCAGCGCGGGCCGCGGAGATGGCCTGCGCGGCATGGGCCGCATTGCCCTTCTGCAGGCGCGCCAGAATCCAATCTGTGTTGACGGGGGAGTGATCCTCCCATTTCTCGTCGGCAAAAACGTCTTTGCCGTTGATGATCATGCCATATTCTTTGCCCAGATTCTGTTTGAGCTTCGCGACGGCCCCGTCGAAGCCTTTGTGGAGTTCTTCGGGCGGATTGAACATGGTTGCGTAGGTGAGTTTGAATGCCATGCCATAACCTCCTTGAAATTCGGGCAGCCGTGAGGACTGCCAGCCAGAGAGCTATTCCATCCGGTGCGATCGAAATCGGACCAGCCTTAGTATAGCGTAGGAATTCACAGACGTCAAAACCGGGCGTCCGGTCTTGCGCATGAAGTTCTTCCTAACCTTTGCCGGCGTCTATCAGCTCCGCAGCGTTCTTGCCCCGCAAACGATGTTCTGGTTCTACACCTACGGCGTGGCAGTAGCTGAAGGTATGGTTGGAGTGGGCGCAGGCAGCGTGGGAGCGGGGACGGTATCCGTCGGAGGCGGCAAAGTGGGCGCCTCCAGGGTGGGCGTTTCTGTAGGCAGCAGCGTCGGAGGCGGCGTAAGGCTCGGAGACGGAAGAGTCGGGATGAGGGTTGGCACCAAGGTCAACGTAGGCGGCAGGGTGGGGATGAGCGTCGGTATGGCGAGTGTGGGAATCTCCACGGTTGGCAAGGGGGCGGCCAAGGTAGGGATGCTGACAGGTGCGGCAGGAGGGGGCGGCTGCGGCAGGAGCGAATACCACCAGGGCAGCCTGCCCGGCGTGGGCCATAATGAGGCGACGAGAGCAAAGAGCAGGAGGCCCACCACCACGGCGCCGAGTTGGAGACCCAGGCGGCTCTCACTTGTGTAGGTGCCCTGGATCTCCCTGGGCTGAGGGCCGGCCATCCTACGTTGCGCCGCAGAGCCTCGGAAACTCGCGAGGCTGTGGGAAGGAGCTGAAAGGTAGATCATGGCCTGCGAAAAACATATCAACATCAGGCCCACGGTCAGCACGGAGGGGAAGTGAATGAAGGTAGCAACGCCTGCCAGCGCACAGATGCTGCCAAGTATGGTTTCCAGGCTGGTAACTTGCAGGGCGCGCTGCCAGGCGGCATGGGTGCTCGATTTGGGAGTGCGAAGGAACACACCTCCGCGCTGCACAATGGCTTGTATGCACGCCAGTGTCACAACCCAGGTGAGGCCGAACCAGAGAGTGAGGGCGGCGACCGCGCGCGCCCAGGTAAGATGCAATGCCTGCCGCAAGCCCCAGAGGGCGCGTAATAAGTTCGTGCCGATCAGAACGATAGGTAAGATGATAAATGCATCGGTGGTGGGGCGCAAATAGGCGCTGTGCCCTGTGATCGCCAGCGTGGCACTTACCAGGACCAAGGCTGTAAAGGCAAACGTCAGAAGCTCGTTGAACCACTGCAAGCCTGCAGCCAGATAAATGTAACGCTGCGTGCCCGTGAGGCGGTTAGCCGGGTCGATCCAATGGGCCCAGGGCATTAATTTGCCCCAGTGTTTCTTGATGATCTGGACGCCGCCGAATGCCCAGCGGAATCTCTGTTTTTTGAGGCCTTCAAAATCAAGAGGCATCAGACCGCGCCCAAACGTCTCCTGAATAAACAGCGATTGGTATCCTCGGTTCAGAATGCGAAGGCTGGCTTCTGCATCTTCGGTGATGCACCATTGATCCCAGCCGCCAATCTCCTGCAACACGCTCTTTCGAAGCAAGCCCATGGTGCCGCAGAAGATAATGGCATTGCGCTCGTTGCGGAACGGCATGGAGAGCGCAAAGAAATATTTGTAACCATCATAGGCCGCCTGGAAGAAACGGCTGGATTGATAATCGCGATAATCCTGCGGCGACTGCACGAACGCGATCTGAGGGTCGTCGAAGTAGGGCACCAGGCGGCGCAAGAACTCGGGCTGGACGATATAGTCAGCATCGACCACGCCGATGATCTCCGCTCTCGGATCCGTCATGGCCAAGGCGAAATTGAGCGCGCCGGACTTATATCCGGGCCACTGATCGAGGTGCAGACATTTGAAGCCAAGCTGCTGGCAGATGACTGCCAGAGGAAGCCAGGTATCATCCTGGGGTGTGTTGTTATCGACCAGGATGACTTCGTAGTTGGGATAATCGAGATTGGCGAGGGCACGCAGTGTCTTTTCTACGAGTTCCGGCGGTTCATTGTAGGCAGGCACGTGCAGCGAAACCATGGGCACATACTTGCCGAGCAGCTTCACGGCCGGTCGCCGGTGCCAGCGGGTTCGGCAAAGCGCATCCAGGACTTCGTAGGCATACGTCAGCGACAGGGTGAGCGCCAGGATCTCAAGGATGAAGAGTAGAAAAGAGATGATGAAGGCAATGGGAGATACCGGACTGAATGCGGTCACAAGGAAGGCATAGAAGAGATAGACGGCGCTGGCTGACACGGAGAACAGGAAAAACACCTGTCCCGGGGCATTCCAATCCCGGAAGATGATGATGAACACTGCGCCGATCAAGATCATTGCGAGGCTGGCTTCGTAGATGACCGTGATGGGCATGCCCAGCCACCAGACAATGCCATCCCCAGCAGCCATCACCACGCCGAGATATAGCATCGAAGTGAAGGCGTCGGTATGGTGAATATGCGTGCCCAGGAACAACGCGAGCAGGAGGGAAACGGCCAGCCAAACGCCCACCAGGTAAAACAGATAGGTAAGCATTGTTATCCCAGGAAGAAATGAATGGCCAGCAACGCGGTGCAGAGCAGGCCCAGGAATCCGAGGGTAAGCGCCAGCAGGATAGCGGTCCAAGCCATGCGCTGCTCGCGGCCATCAGCGGAGTTGTGCTGCAGGGCGGCGATGGCCCGACCCACAACGAACGGACTCAAGATCACGGCCCCCAAGCCAGCGGGTATGAGGCCCAGGATCAGCCACCACATCATGCCGAGGGCGCGTTCGCCGTCGTTGCGTTTGACGGGTGGATACAGCTCCTGCGGGCCGCGAGCCTTTGGCACGGAAAAGGGGCGAGAATTGCGGAACTTGATCACGTATTGCTTATCTGTTTCGGCGAGGAAAGCCAGGAAGGCGTCACGGTTGAGTTTTTCGAAGACCCGCAACTGTGCACTAGCCTGCACGCGCGGATCATCCGGCAGCAGGTCGACGGCCCGCTGCACGTACTCGAGAGCGGAGTCGCTGTCAGGGGCGGTGCGGGCCTGGTGCAGAAGCAGCTCGAGCCGGCCGTAGTCGGCGCCGCGATCCTGGGTACGCCGCTTGCTGGGCTGTGTATCGCCGAGTGTTGAGTCAGATTTGGAAAAGGCGTTGTTTTTCATCAAGTGAGGTGCTGTCAAATTGGGGCCGGACTCAAGTAGAGCAAACCCCTTATTATCAAGTGTAAAAACGAAGGCGGCAACATTCTATTATGCGAAGGATGTTCTGTCCAGTGCAGGCAATCCGGGCCAGGGACGGCGCCAAGTGCCTAATTCTCAGAGGCATAGAATTCCTCACATGAGACGGCTCAGGCACACTCGCGGAGGAAGAGAGGCTGGGACAGCGAATTTGACCTGGACGCCCTGCATGCTATGGGCTCCCGAATTCACTACTTGACAGTCAATCTGTATGACTTGATAATAACGGGCTAACAGATAGGAACTTGCAATGGCGATCATTACTTTTAATGACGGACTTCGGCTTGAAAGATGGCAACGTGGGCGTGATGAAGGGCGTTATCTGGAGTATCTGCCCCGAAGCGCAAATCGCGGACCTCAGCCACTTGATCGGCGCCCAAAATATCCGTGAAGCGGCACTCATCCTGTCAAGATCTGCGCCGTATTTTCCCAAGGGAACAGTGCATGTTGTGGTGGTGGATCCCGGCGTTGGGACGAAACGCCGTGCCATGGCAGCGCACATTGGCGATAGCTACTTCGTGTGCCCGGACAACGGCATCATCACAATGGTGCTGGAACGCGCGAGCAGCAGCAAACCAGCCTTGCGAATATGTGAGCCTGGATAATCCGAAATACCACCTTCAGAATGTGAGCCATGTGTTCCATGGGAGAGACATCTTTTCGCCGGCGGCCGCGCACCTCGCCAGCGGAGTGCCATTTGCCTCGTTAGGAAGCACCTTCTCAGAACCGGTGAAGCTCGCATTGCCGAAGCCTGCACGTATGGAGCACGGGTTGCATGGGGAGGTGATCCACATTGATCACTTTGGGAACATCGCTTCCAACATCCGGATCGAGGACCTGGGCAAGGCGTTCGAGCAGCAAGGAGCGCATCGACGTACAGATCGGGCGGACGCAGATAAAAGGACTTGTAGACACCTTCGGTGAACGACCCGTGGGTGAAGTGATCGCATTGCTGGGGAGCACGGGCAACCTGATCGTATCGGTGGTGAATGGAAACGCGGCGGAGCTACTAGGGGCGAAGGTGGGCGATGAACTGGAGGCCGTTTGGCCGGCCTGATGGAGAAGAGTATCCAGCCACGGAGACGCTGAAACACGGAGCTTTAGGGGAAGAAGCCGTCAGGACGATGGCTCCATGCTACGGGAAGAAAAAGCGGTAACATAGCCAAGATGAATTGCTTCGCTTGCGATGACTGAATTACCCCTGGTTCTTGAAGATGTATCCTTTCGGTACCGCGACCGCCAGACCCTGGCGATCAGCGGGATATCTTTTGCCGTTCAGCCGGGCGAGATCCTGTTGATCGCGGGCGCCAGCGGATGCGGAAAGACAACTCTCGTAAGAGCGATCAACGGGCTCATCCCTCGGTCTTACAAGGGCGAGCGAACGGGCAAGATCCGGGTCTTTGGCGAAGAGACAGCAGATTGGAAACTCTCGCAGATCTCGCAGAAGGTGGGCACGGTGCTGCAGGACCCGGAGCGGCAAATCCTGGGCACAAAGGTGCTGAGCGAGGTCGCTTTTGGTTTGGAAAACCTGGGGCTGCCGCGGAGCGAAATCATCCAGCGGGTGGACGAGGCGCTGGCGTTACTTAAGATCGAGCATCTGCGCGAGAGGGAGACATTCCTGCTCTCGGGTGGCGAAAAGCAGAAGGTGGCGCTGGCGGGGGTGCTGGCGATGCGGCCGAGCATATTGCTGCTGGATGAGCCGCTTGCGAGCCTTGACCCGGCGAGCGCGCAGGATTCACTGGACATGGTGCGGGGCCTTGCCGACAAGGGGATGACCGTGCTGATGGTGGAGCACCGGGTGGAGGATGTGCTGCGCATCCGACCGGACCGGGTGATGTTCCTTGGGGACGGCCAGATCCGTTACCTTGGCGAGCTGAGCGGGTTATCTAAAGTGGTGGATTACCACGAGGTGAAGCTGCCCGCGGAAGATATCTTGAAAGAGGGCGAAGGCCGACCCACCTCCGCCCAAGCTGCACATCCTGCCGGCGGCGGATAGAGGCACCAACGAGACCGCACCTGCGGCGCTGGTGCGATTCGACAACGTGGCATTTGGCTACGACGCCGATGTGGAGGTGCTGCACGGGATCAACCTTGAGATCCGGCGGGGCGATGTCATCGCCGTGCTGGGACCCAACGGCGCGGGCAAGACCACTTTTGTGAAGCATGCCATCGGGCTATTGAAGCCGAAGCATGGACGGGTGTTCGTCGACGGGCGGGACACGAAGGACGCCAGTGTGGCGCAGATCGCAAGCACGCTGGGCTATGTGTTCCAGAGCCCAAGCCACATGTTGTTCGCTCCCACGGTGCACGAGGAACTTGCTTTCGGCCCGACGAACCTGAAGCACCCGAAGGAGCATATCGAGGAGGAGGTGAAAGAGGCGCTGAAGATCGTGAACCTTTCGGATAAGGAGCAAGACCCACCGCTGGCCTTGTCGTTTGGCCAGCAGAAGCGTGTGAGCATCGCCGCGATCCTTGCCATGCAGTCACGCATCCTGGTGATGGACGAACCAACCGCCGGGCAGGACTACCAGAACTACATGAACTTCATGGATGCGATCCTGCAACTGCCGGGCTTCGAGGCCATCATGTTTATTACGCACGATGTGGACCTGGCGGTTATCTACGCCAACCGGGTGCTGATGATCGCCGATGGGCGGCTGATCGCGGATGGACCGCCGCAAGAGGTGCTGCACGACTTCGACCGGCTCAGGGCATGCCGTCTCGTGCCCTCCTCGCTGCTGGCCCTGAATATGAAGCTGCTCCCAGAGACCGGGCGCTTCCTGCGGGCCGAAGCGTTGGCGCATATCTAACAGAGGAGAGAAGATATGGATACGAGCAAGAGAATGACCAATGTGCTCATCAGCCTGGCAGTGATCCTGGTGATCTTTGCGGTGATCATGTTCCTGCTGGGGAAAACGACGATCGGGGCGTTCAATTTCTCCGTGGACCAGGCCACACTGGTATTGCGGTTCGTGTTTGTGATCATCGGGCTGCTCATCGCTTTCGCGGTGTACTGGTTCACGCGGGAGAACCCGGCGTGGGAAGTGGGCACGCGCGAGGTGGTGTGGATGGCGATCGGCGCAGCGCTATACGCCGTATTCTCCTGGCTGTTCAACGGCACGGTGTTCGTGGTGCCTTCGCTGAGCCAGGTATCGCTGCGCCCGGCGATCGCGATCCCGATGTTTTTCGGATATGCCTTCGGGCCGGTGGTCGGCTTCTTCAGCGGCGCGGTGGGGAATATGTTCGGGGATGCGCTGACAGGCTTTGGGCTCTCGCCGCAGTGGAGCATCGGGAACGGGCTGATCGGCTTTATTGCGGGCATGGCAATGCTGTTCAAGGATAAGAAGCGGAGCATGGATACGGTGCTCTGGATCAGCGGCGCGCTGGCTGTGCTGACCGTGCTGCTCTTCCTGCTCAACCCGCATACGCCCAACGGGACGTACTTTGACCCGGATACCGGCAACTTCGGCGAGACGCCATTGACCGTGTTTGCGGGCATCACGATCCTGATCGGCTTCGTGCTGGTGTTGATCGTGCGCTTTGCGTTCGGGAACAACGAGAACGTGGCAGCCGCGGTTACATGGGGCATGCTGGGTAATATCGTGGGCATCCTGTTCGCATCGCTCTCGGACATCTTCATCAACGGATTCAGCCTGGTGGCGGCGGTGGTGGGGGAGTTCCTGCCGGCGGCAGGGCCGAACCTGATCTTTGCAGCGATCCTGGTGCCATTGCTGGTGGCGGCGTATGCGGCGGTGCAGAGGCAGTCGGGAAGGTAGGAGCATATCAGCTTTCAGCTTTCAGCAAGTGAAACGCCCCGCGGGTTTGTGAGCCGGCGATAGGTTCTGGCATGGAATCCGCGGGGCGGGCACTGGTGAACAGTAGTCGATAGGCTGGCGATGTCCAAAGGAAGGCGATCAACCGAGTATGCTCGTAGCGTGGCGATTCCGTAAGCGTGCCAATTCACTGATCCAGTGGTTCGACCCGCGGGCATGGCTGATCTTTTATGCGTGCTTCCTCGTGTCTACGCTGGCATTCTGGGATGTGCGCTTTCTGCTGCCGTTCTTCGTGATCTCGATCATCGTGCTGGTGACATCGGGGGTGAGGTGGACGGAGATGCGCCGGGCGTTCCTATTCATCGTGGGCTTCGTCTTCTTCTTCGCGCTGCTGACGTTCCTGACCGGCCGAGGCGGAACAGAACTATATAAACAGGAGCACCTACTGCGCCAGATCAAGGCGGGATTTACGATCTTCGGCTGGAGGCCGACGCTGAACATCACGGTGGAGCGAGCATTCTTCGGCGTGAGCCAGTTCGTGCGGGTCTTCAGCATCGCGATCATGACGATCCTGATCCCATACTCGCTGAACCCGGCGCTGTACGGAATTACGTTCAGAGGGCTGGGCTTGCCGGATAACATTGCCTACGCCATGGATTTGACGATGCGGTTCATCCCAACGTTTGGACGGGATTTTCAACTTACGATGGACGCGCAGCGGGCACGAGGCTATGAGCTGGAAAAGATCAGCGGGGGATTGATCCAGCAGGTGCGGAAGCTGGGGCCGCTGATGGTGCCGGTGACGATCCATGCGATCATCGGCAGCGAAGATATCATCGATGCGATGGACCTGCGGGCGTTCGGCATAGGGCCACGGATGTGGCTGGAGCAGCTCACGTACCATTTGCGTGACCGCATCCTGGTGGCATTCGGCGTGTTGATCCTGATCCTTTCACTGGCGGTGGGGTTCTATGGATTGGGGAAGTTCTGGGTGCCGCCGGAGCTGATACGGCTGGCGGGGGGATGACGGTAGTCGGTTGGCAGTTGACGGTTGACAGTAACCAGTGGCCAGTAACCAGTTATCCGTAGCCAGTGGAATTGAGGCCAGGGATGTGAGGGTTCTAGGTGAAGATGAAGCAGAGTGAATATTCAGTTGTTAAGGTGCAGAGGGGCGACTGAAAGCACGGAGCTCACTGGAAGTAGAACTTGATGGCGGAGACTTGGCAAACCCTGGAGGGCTGGAGTAGATGAGAATCCGGGTCTTAAAAGAGGTTCGAATACGGAGTGCTTGCCGTAAATTACGGGTAACGGCGTCAGGAAAAAGGGGAGGTTCGAATAGAGGGTCGAATGGTACAGGAGAATAGGGAGTCGGAACGGAGAAAAGGTAACAGGGACGCGATGGAAGGGAGGGAGAGCGGCATGCAATGGTGAAACCAACAGCGAAGAGGTTGGATGGATGGGGTGATCTGGTTTGGATAGCTGGCTGCGCGTAGCCACTTGCGTGGAAGGGGATAGCATAGCAATCTTCTTAGCATTTTTTGAGCATTCAAACAGTCAATCTTGCAATCATTCTTTCATTAGGGCTAGCAGGTCGCGCAGTTGGACCCACGTCATGCCGGATTCGGCAGGAAGGCGGGCATTGCGCTGGATCAGCCGGCAGATGAACTCGATGTAATGCTGAACGGCGCGCTCATAGGGGAGGAAATCTTCGGGGCCGGCAGCGGCCTGCTTGTCGAGCAAAGACATTAAACGAACGCGGGCGAGAGCGATGTCCATCTCGTTTCGATTCAGACCCATGCGCTCCAACTGAATGAGGCGAGGAACCGGATATTGCCTGGCGTAAAGGCCGTGCTTGAGACGGTTGTGATTGCCGGGTTGACCACCGCGCTTGCGTTTGGTTGAGAGAGACATTTCGATCTTCGATTCTTTCTTTGCGGCTGAAAGGCCTGGGAGGGCAGTAGATGCGTCGAGCCTACGCTTTCGAAGGTAGGCAGGTAGAGTATGGGAGACAAGATACATGAGAATGCGGTGCTATATCTGCCTAAGTCATTATATGGAACTAATGTTCTATGGTCAAGCGCGGAGTTTGTACGCCAGTGTACGCCCTTGTATTAGTACTACAATGTTTGGCGAAAAGCAGAGAATGGTGAATAGAGAATAGATCATAGGGACGGGGAAAGAGGAGCCGCGGAGGATAGCGAAGAGGGTTGGCCCCGCCATCTGCTTCGCTCGGCGGGGATAATCAGTGGGTCGTTTGCATGGAAAAAGATGTGAAAGAGGTGCTTTAGGAAATTGTTACCTCCAGCGTACAGGTACGGCTGGGATAACGGAGCGGGGCTATCCAGAGGATAGCCCCGCCAATAAGTTTCCTGTACACTTCACAAGTTCAAGCTAGTGGTTATGGCGCCACAATCTTGACGGTATGGTAGGGACTCGGCAGAGCCGGATCTGGCGGCCCGAGTTTCAGGAACAGGATTCCAGCCGGATCCACCGACACAGCTGATGGCTGCGTGGTGTTTCTCCAAGTCGCCGGATTATAAGTCCAGGAGGCGGTTATGGTACCGCAACCCGGCAGAAGGTATGAAGTCAATCCGTCCTGACCAGATGCCCTGGTTGTCGTGCTAAAGGTGCCGCTGCCGTGGAATGGTCCGCTGAATGCGAAATGATTGTTTGAAATCGGCAGCAATGCAGTCTCGTAAATCTTCCATGTGATACTACATGCGTTAATGTAAATGGCGAAGTTCCGAACCCTCGTCTGCGCAGGGATCACGTAGAATTCGTCGGCGGTGTTGCTCGCCCAGTATCCCGCTCTGGGTTTTGTGCTGACCGCGCCGATAGTGAAAGCTTTGAGGGCGCTAAAAGGCTTCCAGATACCGCCTATGAGCGCGCGTACCTTCCACGTGTGAGCGCCGGCACCCAAAACATTGGCCGGTGTATTCGAGCACTTCCCGACAACGGCGCCACAAGCACCGGCAGGGACGGTCTTCATGGGGTATGCAAGAGCGGCGCCGGTATATACGGCAAACTGATACTGCGTCGCTCCATTAACCTTGGTCCAGGTAAATGTGGGTGTGGTATCCGCGAGGGTGCCAGCGGGAGTCAGAGCTGTCGGAACAGTAATGACATTAACGGTCAAGAGCGAATATAGAAGGCGGTTGGGTGAGCCAGCGCCGGGTCCGAGGACCTTGTTGGCGGTTGAACTGGCTATCAGGGCGTTGGCTACAGCTGACGGAGCGGCGCTGGGGTGCGCGGCGAGGTAAAGCGCGGCCACACCCGCGACATGCGGCGTGGCCATTGAAGTGCCGCTAATAGTATTTGTCGCGGTGTTGCTCGTATTCCAGGTGGAAGTGATGTTGGTGCCCGGTGCGAAGATATCGAGGCACGAACCTATATTCGAGAAGGACGAACGTGCATCTGTGCTCGTGGTCGACCCGACCGTGATGGCAGCCGGGGTGCTGGCTGGAGAGTAGTTGCAGGCATTGAGGCTGTCATTGCCAGCAGCCACAGCGAAAGTGACACCTGCGGCGATGGCGTTCGTGACTGCGGTGTTAATAGAAGCGCTGAAACCACCGCCCAGGCTCATATTGGCGACAGCCGGCTTCACGCGATGGGCAGCGACCCAGTTAATCCCTGCTATAACTCCTGATAAGGATCCTGATCCGGCGCAATCCAGCACCTTCACGGCGTGCAGCTTGACTGCTTTCGCCACGCCGTAGGTTGTGCTGCCGATGGTCCCGGCGACGTGCGTACCATGACCGTGGCAGTCAGAATTAATTCCATCGCCACTGAAGTTGGCATTCCATGTGGCGCGGCCGCCAAACTGAGTGTGAGTGATGCGGATGCCGGTGTCAATGACATATACATTTACGTTGCCGGCAGCGGTATTGTATGTATAGGAGGAGTTCAAAGGCTCGTTGCGCTGGTCGATACGATCCAAGCCCCAGGTGGCACCGGCTTGCACTGCTTCGGTGCCGATCTCCCCATCATTTATGGAGTAAACCTGATCGGCCTCGACATAGTCAACGAGCGGGCTTCGCCTTGCTGCATCCAGAGCCTGGGGCGGCAATTGGGCGGCATAACCTTGAAGTGCGGTGCCGTAGACAAACATCACTTTGCCGCCAAGCGCCTGGATGGCGGCCGTGTCGACCCCAATGGCATTAGCAGTTATAACCCCGCTCTTGTAGACCACTATGTATTGGCCGGGGATGACCTTTGCCGCAGCGGGAAGCACCAGGCTCGCAAGCGTGGAGGTTTGGCTGCCCTGCGCGTATACCGCGGGCACACTACCTGTGAGGAAAGAGAGCAATAATACAACCAGCACCACGCTGTTCAGGATGCCCTTTTGCATTCCGTGATGACGCAATTCAGAAAACATTTACATTCTCCTCTTAAGATGGATCGAAATATGTTTTGAGTTGAAACGACAGCGGAACAATGACATATCCTTTGGTGGCCTCCTGAGGATCGCGGGATGAATAACGGTGAGCTGAGCACAGCAATTTGCTCTGGATGCCCCACCCGAGCCGACCGGCCTGGCACTATGGGCGCCAAGGACACCGGCCGCTAAAAAACGCAAGACCTTGCCATAGGCAGCCTCCGATTCATACACGAACCAGGCAAATATTCCATCTTCCCAACCTGCTGAAGCAGTCCGTCAAGCAAGGCAGCTCACAATCAGGAGACGTCGAGCCATTCCGGCTTCTCCCGAGAAATCACGGAGCCGGTTTGCCGATACTCAGTATTTCGAGAGCCACCAATACACGTTTACAGATACATTCATCCAAGGATATTTTATGAGAAAGCCGGTAACAAAACGGTACTAAGAGGCGCCCGAGCAGTCTCGATTTTCGCCTTGTGGGTCGCAGGATGCTGAGAAGAGCCATGGGTAGGCCGGCCGTTCAGTCCTTTTTGCGCAGCCCGGCGGCGCATTAATAGGCGCGGCTCGCAGGCGAGTGGTGAAGCGATCGTATTTGGGATGCCGATGCCTATCGATCGATGTTCCATTTGGTGGATGAAAGTCTGACGTATCTGATGCAAGTGCACAAGCGGTGACTAGACGGTTATCTTGAAGGACCTGGATACACTATAGCTTGCCCATACGCCGCCGACAAATGCTCTTACTTTCCACGTATGCGTGCCAGAGACTCAGAAGATTGGCCGGGGTGTTGGAGCATTTCCCCGGGATCGCGCCGCAGGCGGATGCGGCGACGGTTTTCGTGTAAACAGGGGTAGTGCCTGTGTAGGTGGTGAACTGATATTTCGTCGCTCCGACGATCCTGGTCCAAGTGAATGTGGGCGTCCGATCCGCTACTGTGCCCGCGGGAGCCTGGGGAATCGGAATCACGGTGGTTATCGTGAAGGCTCTTGCCGGACTGAGTGCTTTCCAGGCACCGCCGACAAAGGCTCGTACCTTCCAGGTGTGTGCGCCGACAGTCAAGATGTTTGATGGGGTGTTCGAACAGCTCTCGGCGAGAGAACCGCACGCGCCGGCCGCGACTGTCCTGGTGTATTGAACAGCTGACCCTGTATAAACCGAGAACTGATACTGCGTAGCGCCGGCGACCCGGCCCCATGTGAAGGTGGGCGTCGAATCTGAGATTGTCCCGGCTGGCCTCACGGTATTGGGGACCGTGGCGGCTGGAATTGTGAAGGTCAGCCAATTGCTATAGGCCTGCCAGTTCCCGCCGACAAATGCCTGAACGTTCCACTGGTACGCGGCACTGCTCAGGATCGTCGGGGGCGTGTTGGAGCAAGTTGCAGCGTCGCAGTCGGAAGAAGGGGCTGTTATCGTGTAAAGCGTTGTCGCACCTTTCAGAAGCTGGTAGCGATACTGAGTAGCTCCGGGCACAGTTGTCCAAGTGTAGGTCGGTGTGGTGTCTAAAATCGTCCCGGCCGGCGCTTGAGGCGTTGGAGGGGGCGGTGGCGCGGCGGCGAAGATTAACAATACTTACGGCCCGAAGATGCAAGTCCCATTCCGAATATGTTGCGCCCCAGGTTATCGGGAGCTCGTTGGGCTCCCAAGGATCGTGAATATAGATCGTATTCGAACTCACTATCATAGCCTACCCCGACAACGGAACGCCCGGTGGAATTGAGCGGACCAGCCTCGCCGTAGAAATTAAGTAGGACCGGTCGACCAGCATCGATCTCGGCTCTAAAATCGGCCAACGAAAAGCCCCCGACGCTGTAATTGTCTGTAGCCTGGCTAAAGCAGTCAGTGACGGAATAACCCCTGGCCTCATAAAAGAGCTTTCTTCCGTAGGTCGCATCCACTTCCGAAGCCTTCCGTCCGTCGCCGACAGAGGCCATTTCCAGATCGTGGCAAGTCACCTTCGCCGCGGTATCGCCATAAAACATCGAGACTCCATCATAATAGTTATAGGCCCTTTGACTGGATTTCATAAAATCGCCAATAGAGGTTCCCCAAGCATGCTGCGGCCAATTGCCAGTAGTAAATGGATCCGGCTGATCGAACTCGAATTGCACCCAATAATCATCGATCGAGCCCCGGACCGTCCTGCCATCCACGCCATAGTGAGAGGCAATGAGGGGATTGTCCGGATAGGTGTAAGTTCCATCGGTCCACATGTGGCCAGAGACTGTCATCCAGTGGCATTACGCCGCCATTTGTAGGACCCGTATAGATCTGGTCATAGCCATTGCGATCGTAATAGGCCGCGATCATGGCAGCAGCTGTCGGCCCAGAGCCAAAATCCCATAAATAGGTAGGGACGCTCAATATCGCGCCACTCTGGACAGCTACCTCGTCTGCGTCCCTCTTAAGCTCGAAACCGGCAGGGGGAACCCGCGGCTCACTAATGATGGTGGAAGCAAGAGGTGCTGAATACGCTCCGGCAGCACTCCTCGGCGGAGTGTATTCACTTATCGTTGCGTGCTTTGGTACGGCCGCGAACGCCTCGGGGCCTGCGGCATGTACAATGTTGATAGGAGCACAGGTCCCGAATGAAAGGGAAACAGTCAACATCCCGAGCACTATCGGAAACAAGATTCCATGATCGAGTGCGATGCGTGGCTGCATTGATGGACCTCAGTTCCATGCCCCTTTGGCTTTCCAGGGCGTCAACCTGGCAGACGTTGAACTCACGAGATCGTGGGCGCGAATCAACTGTCGGGAACGGACTTGATGGTGCAGAGCCTGGATGGATGTACTTCTAAACTGCGAAGGCGGTTCGGAATGAATTGCCCACCGATCTCCTGTTGAGACTCTTAAGAATTAAATCTCGACCGCCGGGCCCATAATACCACTGGGGCGGAATCCTGCAATCGACAAATCTTTAAGGTGCAGTCCACAATGGACACGCGCTCTGTGAACCGGCACGGAAAGAAGAGCCGCGGCAGGGCGAGCTATGGCAGTTTGCGTATTATGCTGGACGTGGGAAAACGAGCTCTTCAGAACCCCCCTATTGCGATCACTTACTCCGGAAGGCTGAACATTTCGCCGGCTTCCACGGGCACCTTCATATAATTCTGCTTAGGGGCGAAGGTCGAGGTGGAGAATTCTGAGAATGCGGAAGGAGGATTGAAGGCTTTGTTGAAATCCACGAACGTGCCGCCGTCTTCTGCGACGGTCTCCGTGTAAACGTAACGGCCGGCAGGATAGGTCTTGACGCCATTGGTGCGATCTTTGAACTGAATATAGAGGCGACCATCCTCGAGCTCGGAGACCTCGAGGCGATGCGACCGGCCCAGGAGGTTGAACGAGATGTAGCCATGCATAAAGTCGTCCTGCATCTCGCCGAGCACGTTGGGCAGCATGACCCTCATGGGGACCGGATAGGGGGTGTAGACGGCTCGGAGGCGGCAGGATTCGTCGGGGGGGAACCAGATGCGGGGTGGAAAGTCCTGTCGCTGGGGGCGCGAGTTGTCCCACCAGCGGACGCCAACTCCATGGGCGCGGCGAATAGCGACGAGCCTCAAATGCTCATAGGAGACGAAGCTGGGATCGTCTGTATCGTCGGTATTAATTGCAATCGTTGCCCGGAGAGGTTCGCCGTTGACCTGGATAGTCTGTCCCAGGTCGACGCCGACCTTTACATCGGCGCCGTCGAACTCAAATGCACCCAAGAGGCGGGGAGCCGGCTTGGGGAGAATGATGTCGCAATCCTGGGAGGAGCCGAAGGTGTTGAAGCCCTTTTGGAGCCAGAAGAGGCCGGCGAGGGCCAGCCGGTCATTCTCGCGCCGAAGGTTGGCATCCATTTCCGCCCGCCATTTTTCGAGCCCCTGGAGATAGTCTTCATCCGGCATGGCAGGAATTATATACCACGGGCCGCGGGCGGAGAGCTTGCAATTGCCTGACGAACCAGTGTAAGAGCTCTAAACACCAAGGGCAGCCAGGAAAAGGAGGGTAATTGCCCAAAAAGGGCGATTTAACCGGGGATGAACAGGATGAACGTGAAGGGCTAATCAAGCAAGGGGAGGAGCTGGATGGAAAGGCATCTAAGAGCACCAATAGGATATCCGAAGTCGTATGAACGGTAGGGACGATAGCCCACCCAGAAACTAAAGAACACTGAACCGCCAAGTATCCACAGGTCGTGAAGCAAAGAGGGCAAGGCTTTTAAAAACTACAGATAAACACGGATGGAACTTGGTTCTGGTCCGTGTTTATCTGTGGCGAAGGGTGGCGGCAGGACAACCGATGTTGCTAGCTAGTCCTCCAGGGTTGAGACGTCGCCTTCGGGGAGGCCTTGAGCGCGGGCTTTCAGGACGCGGCGCATGATCTTGCCTGAACGGGTCTTTGGCAGCTTATCGACGAACTTGACGTCATCGGGGCGGGCAATGGGGCCCATATGGGTGGCGACATGCTGGCGCAACTCCTCAGCCAGCTCGGGGCTGCCGGTGAAGCCGGAGCGCAGCAGGACGAACGTATGGATGGCCTGTCCCTTAACCTCGTGTGGGAGCCCGATGGCGGCGGCCTCCGCGACGGCGGGATGGCTGACGAGCGCTGACTCGACCTCTGCGGTGCCCAGGCGATGGCCGGAGACCTTGATCACATCGTCAACGCGGCCGATGATCCAGAAGTAACCGTCCTTGTCGCGCTTGGCCGAGTCACCGGTGGTGTAGAGGCCGGGGTATTTCGTCCAGTACTGGCGCGACATAGCGGTCAGGGTCGCCGTAGATAGTGCGGAGCATGGCGGGCCAGGGGTTCTTGAGGACGAGATAGCCTTCCATGCCGTCCGCGACGGGATTGCCCTGCTCGTCGACCACCTCGGCTTCCTGCCCGAAGAAGGGGCGGGTGCCGGAACCGGGCTTGAGCGGGACAGTGGGGGTGGGCGTGATCATGAACATCCCGGTCTCGGTCTGCCACCAGGTATCCATGATGGGACACTTTTCCTTGCCGATGACGCGGTAGTACCACTTCCAGGCTTCGGGATTGATGGGCTCACCGACAGAGCCGAGCAAACGGAGGGAGGAAAGGTCGTGCTTGTTGGGCCACGCCTCGCCGAAGCGCATCAGTCCACGGATGGCGGTGGGGGCGGTGTAGAGGATGGTTATACCGTAGCGCTCAATGCACTGCCACCAGCGATTGGGATATGGGTAGGAGGGACCGCCCTCGAACATGAAGGAGGTAGCGCCATTCAGCATGGGGCCGTAAACAATGTACGAGTGGCCGGTGACCCAGCCTGGATCTGCGGCGCACCAATAGCGGTCTTCGTCGGTGATGTCGAAGACGTACTTGAGCGTGCTGTAGATGCCGACCATGTAGCCGCCGTGCGTATGGACGATAGCCTTGGGGCGGCCGGTGGAACCGGAGGTATACAAGATGTAGAGCGGGTCTTCGGCGTCCATGACCTCGGTGGCGCATTTGCCGTTGCGCGATGGGCAGCGCGAGAAGCTCGTGGTACCAATGATCGCGGCTGCCGACCATGGGGACCTCGTGGCCGATGCGCTTGACGACGATCACATTCTCGACGCTCGGGCAGCGCTTGACGGCTTCGTCCACCGTACGCTTCAGCTCAACGATCTTGCCGTTCTGATAACTGCCGTCGGCGGTGATGACTAATTTTGACTCGCTATCCTCGATGCGGCCCTGGAGGGCGTCCACCGAGAAACCGCCGAACACCACCGAGTGAATGGCGCCGATCTTGGCGCAAGCCAGCATGGCGAAGATGATCTCGGGGATGCGGCCCATGTAGATGGTGACGCGGTCGCCTTTGCGGACGCCCATGGCCTTGATGATGTTGGCCATGCGGCTGACCTCGCGGTTCATGGCGTAGTAGGAATACGTCTGATGCAGCTTGCCGTCCTCGGACTCCCAAATGAGGGCGAGTTTGTTCTTGCGGTAAGTCTTCAGATGGCGATCGATGGCATTGTGGACGATATTGACCTTCGCCCCCACGAACCATTTATAAAAGGGCTTCTTTGAATCATCCAGTACCTTATCCCACTTCTGGAACCATTCCAATTCTTCGGCTTCGGCGGCCCAGAATGCCTGGGGGTCGCGGCGGGCCTTCTCGGCGAGGGCATCCCAATCCTTGAGACGCGCCTCAGCGACGACTGCCTCGGACGGATAGAACACCTCGCCGACGAGACCATTGGATTTGCCAGAGTTTGCCATGTGAGAGCCTCCTATTCTGCGTGCCGGCAACTATGTGAGCATCGATGCCATCGCCGGCCCGGGAGGGTGAGCCCGCGAGCCAGCATTGGTTGAAATGAAACTTGCGGCCCATTTTAGTCCGATTTGTCTGAAATTGCTACAAGAGAAATGAGGGTGTGGGCGAAACAGAGAGGGCGTAAGGATGCAATGAGGTAAAGAGGGAAACCACAGATGAACGCAGATGAAAGGGATATTTCTCTTCTTCTGACGCCGAGAGGCAGCCAAGGTTTTCGATAAGCACGGGGATAGACAACCGCCAAGCCCCGACGAATGCCAGTTTTTTTGGTTTTCCAATTGAAGGGAGAGGTTGCTGGCGAGGGGATGGAGACTGCGATGCCCTACGGTTTCCTTAAAAGGTCCCACCGACGCTTAGGAGGGTATTGCATTGTACGGAAATCCACATATAATGGCTTTGTAAGTTCACTGGACTAACAAAGTTGACCCCACCTATCTAAATCGCTGTGAATACCAAGAAAGCAACACACCAGCTTACCAAGCAGCACAACCGTGACCTCGTGCTCAAGACGATATTTGAGAACGAGAGCATCAGCCGGGCTGAGATCACGCGGGTTACGCAGCTGACGCGCACGACCGTGTCTGACCTGGTGGCCTCGCTGATCACGGAGGGGCTGGTGAAGGAGATCGGGCTGGGATCATCAATCGGCGGCAAATTGCCGATCCTGCTGAGCCTGGTGGCGGACTCGCGATATCTCATCGGATTGAACCTGCGGCAGAATAAATTCATCGGCGCGGTACTGAACCTGAGGGGCGAAATCAAGGCGACCGCGGAAGTGGACGTGGCGGGCACAGATGGAAAGAAAGCACTCCAGCTCGTCTATCGAATACTCGACCAACTAATCAGGAAGAAACTGAAACCCATCGTGGGCATCGGCGTGGGCACGCCGGGGCTGATCAATACGCGCGAGGGCATCGTGCTCAACGCGGTCAACCTGGAGTGGCAGGACCTGCCGCTGGGCAGGCTGCTCGAAGCACGCTACAAGTTGCCAGTGACCATCCTGAACGACAGCCAGGCAACAGCTATCGGGGAGTACGTCTATGATGGAGGGCAGCAGCCCGATAGCAACCTGGTGGTCGTCAACGTGGGACAGGGCATCGGCGCTGGCATCCTGATCAACGGGCAGTTGTTCCAAGGGGATGGCGGCGGAGCGGGTGAGATCGGGCATGTAGTGGCGCAGCCGAACGGAGTGCTGTGTCGATGTGGCAAGCGCGGCTGCCTGGAAACTCTTACGAGTTCAAGCGCGGTATTGCAACGCGTGAAAATGGAATCGCTCGACGAAGTCGAAGCCGCATTTCAGGCAGGCGGACGCGACCGTGCGAGAAAGCGTGCTGGAGGCGGGACGGTATTTGGGCACATCGCTGGCAAGCCTGATCGGAACTTTGAACATCCAGAAAATCGTTCTAACGGGCGACATGACCCGCTTTGGAACGCCGTGGCTTGAGGCGGTGTGCGGGGCGATGCAGGCCGCTGCACTAATACGCATGGCGGAAGGCACCGAGGTCGAGATCGGCAAGCTGGACTATCGCGGCTGCATCCTGGGTGCGTCGGCAATGCTGCTTCTGAACGGATACTCGCTTCTCTTCACGGGTACTGAGGACAATTGATGTCTACGATGCTTCCCCTGATCGCTGCGCACATCTCGCCGGTATTGGATGTGAACTTTCGCCCTGCGGTGCTTGCGGACCGAGCATTCCAACGTGAGGTGGGCGAGAACGGTGTTCCGCTAATCATCGGCTTGCAACGGAGCGCTTACGACCTCTCGCGCTTCGAGACGCGCGTCCTGCCGCAAGGCCACGCGAACTTCAATGAAAACCTTAACTACGTCGAACGGATCGTAAAATTCCTTTTATGGCAGCGGGGCGGGTTTAGAACTCTTTATTGGCGGTCCGCACGCGATCGGGGAATACATCCAAAAGATCTATTCTGCGGATGGGGCGCAAAAGTTCGACTATTGTTTCATGGGGGAACAAGTCTACGAGCAGCCTTTCACGGTGATCAGTTGCACGGCAGACGAGGTCCCCGCGGCGCATGAGACCGGCCAGCGGCTGGGGCGCAACCTGGAGGGGTACCGGATCGGGTTTGACCTGGGCGCATCAGACCGCAAGGTGAGCGCTGTTGTGGACGGCACGCCGATCTACAGCGAGGAAGTGGTGTGGGAGCCGCGCAAGCAGGCGGACCCGGAATACCACTATCGCGAGATCATGACCGCGCTGAAAACCGCTGCGTCCAAGATGGAGCGTGTGGATGCCATTGGCGGCAGCTCGGCGGGGATCTACATCGACAACCGGCCAATGGTCGCATCGCTGTTCCGCAGCGTGCCGGCCGAGCGGTTTGGCGAGGTAAAAAACCTGTTCAAGCGGATACGCGAGGAAATGGGCGTACCGCTGGAAGTGATCAACGATGGGGACGTCACTGCGTTGGCAGGCGCCATGTCGATCGAGGAAGATGGTGTGCTGGGGATCGCACTTGGATCGAGCGAGGCGGCGGGGTACGTGGATATGCACGGTCACATCATGGGGTGGCTGAACGAACTGGCCTTCGCTCCCATCGACTACGCGGAGAATGCACCAGTCGATGAATGGTCAGGCGACCGGGGTTGCGGGGCGTCCTATTTTTCCCAGCAGTGCGTGTTCCGGCTGGCCCCGAAGGCAGGGATCGAGATCCCAGCTGACCTGACGGACGCGGGCAAGCTCAAGTTCGTGCAGGACATGCTGCAGGCCGGACACAAGGGCGCGCAGAAAATCTGGCAAAGCATGGGAGTCTACCTGGGCTACGGGCTGGCTCATTACGCAGATTTCTACGAGATCAAGCACGTGCTGATCCTGGGCCGCTGCACGTCCGGGCGGGGCGGCGACCTGCTGCTGGAAGGCGCCAAGGAAGTGTGGAGGGCGGAATTCCCGGAGCTACTGACTAAGATCACGCTGCACCTGCCGGATGAAAAAGTGCGGCGCGTGGGGCAATCTGTGGCGGCTGCGAGCCTGCCGGACATCAAAGGACGAGCATGAACTTCCATCTCAGAACAGCAGAAATCTACGTGCCGGATGGCGTGCCGGTGGATCAGGCGCTCGCGCGGACGACGCATCTGTGCGTTTCGGCGCATCAGGACGATATCGAGATCATGGCCGCGCAGCCGATCATCGAATGCTTTCAGCAGAGCGACAAATGGTTTACGGGCGTGGTGGTGAGCGACGGACGCGGCTCGCCGCGCGATAACCTTTATAAGGACTATGGCGACGAAGAGATGCGAGTTGTCCGGTTCAAGGAGCAGCGCAAAGCAGCCATCGTCGGCGAGTATGCAGCGCAGGTGATACTTGATTTTCCGAGCAAGGTCATCAAAGATGCATCCAAGATCGAGCCTGTGGATGACCTCGTCAATCTCTTGCGGGCGACAAAGCCGCAGTTTGTATTCACACATAACCTGGCGGATAAACACGACACGCACGTGGCGGTGGCCTTGAGGGTGGTGGAAGCCATCCGGAGGCTGGATGCGGCTGAACGGCCCACGAGACTGGTAGGCTGCGAAGTCTGGCGTTCGCTGGATTGGATGGTGGACGCTGACAAGGTCACGATGGATGTCTCAGGCCATGAGAATTTACAGGCGGCGCTGCTGGGGGTGTACAACTCGCAGATCGCCGGGGGGAAGCGCTACGACCTGGCGAGCATGGGACGCCGGCGCGCAAACGCCACCTACTTTAAATCGCATGGCGTGGATGCGACAACCGGCCTCTCGTATGGAATGGATATGACGCCGCTCATCCAGGATACGAGCATGGATCCCGAAGCATTTGTTGAGGAACTGATCCGGCATTTGACCTTAGACGTTTGTGAGCGCATGAAACGATTAACTTGAGAATCTCCCACTTCGCTATCGATCACTGGAAAGGAGGCCGGTAGAGAAATTGTGTCGTGTTCGGCTCGGACTTTGAGCCCAGTTTGCTGACAAAACCAAAAGGAGAAGAATGCAATGCGTTTCAAACTGTTTGCTCTATTAGCTGTTGTAGGTCTGCTGGCGGCATGCGGCAGCCCGGCCGCGCCGGCTGCAGTCCCCACCGCAGCCCCTGTTGCCACTGAGGCGCCTGTCGCTACCGTAGCGCCGACCGCGGCGCCGGAACCCGTAACCCTCACGTTGGGCTCCTGGCGTGTTGATGATGTGGATGCCTGGACAGCCATTGCAAAGGCATTCAACGAGGACTATCCCAACATCACACTGAAATTCGACCCGACGAACCCGCCGGACTATAACGCGACCCTGCGCACCCAGCTCGAAACCAAGACCGCACCGGACCTGTTCTTCGTGCGCTCCTTTGCCACCGGCCGCGAACTGTTCGACCAGGGCTACATTGCGTCCCTGAAGGACCTGCCCGGCATTACCGACACCTTCACCGAAGCCAGCCGCGCACCCTGGGCGACGGATGCGGGCGAGCCCTACGCGGTACCGATCATCGCCGTTTCTCATGGCATCTACTACAATATGGACTTGTTTGCCAAGAACGGCATCACCGTTCCGACCACCTGGGAAGAACTGATGGCGGATGCCCAGAAGCTTAAGGCAGCAGGCGTTGTGCCTTTTGCCAACGGCACCAAGGATGCCTGGGATATCAACGAAGTCGTGATGATGCAGTTGATCCCCAGCAACATCGGTGGGTACGAAGGCCGCATGGCTTACCTCAAGGGCGACCGCTGCTTCAACGATGCCGACATGGTTGCCGCGTACCAGCGTATTGCCGACCTGAAACCGTTCCTGCCGGAAGGCTTCGAAGCCACCGACTATTACGGCGCTCAGCAGTTGTTCTCGCAGGGACAGGCAGCCATGATGTTCGACGGCTCCTGGAGCACCGGCGGTTTTGAGAAGGATGCAACCGACTTCAAATGGAGCGTCTTTGCTGCGCCCGCCCCGAAGGGCAAGGACAGCTATGTGACCTTCCACATCGACGCCGCGGTCGGCGCCAATGCAGCCTCCAAGAACCTGGAAGCAGCCAAGACCTTCCTGGCCTGGCTCGAAACCCCCAAGTTCTCCGGACTGCTTGGAAATCAGCTCCCTGGCTTCTTCCCGCTCAGCAAGGATGTCCCGCAACTCACCGATCCCATCGCCCAGACGTTCATGAGCTTCAACACGCAGGCGAAGGGCACCGATATCCGCTTCGTGTGGGAAAAACTCCTGGCTGCGCCCTCCGGCAGCGTGGATGCCTACACCGAAATGAACAATGACGTGATCTCGATCCTCAAGGGCGAGATGACCCCTCAGCAGGCCGCTGACAAGCTGCAGGCTGCACTGGCCGGCTGGTACGAACCGGCCAAGACCTGCAAGAAATAGCCGATTTCCTTTAGGGATACGATCTGTGGCAGGGACGCCGAGCACTTGTCCCTGCCACAGAATATCGGGGACGCCATGGCCCAGACCGCAACCCAGACCTTGCCGGCACGAAAGACGAAAGTCAATCTTTTTAGCACCGCTTCGCGCAGCAAAATAACGTGGGCATTGTTCCTGCTGCCTGCCCTGGCGATATACGTGATGTTCATGGCCGGGCCGCTATTTGATTCTCTGCGGCTCAGCCTCTATCAAGGCGAGGGATTCAATCCGACGCAATTTGTTGGATTTCAGAACTACGTCGCCCTGTTCACGAATCCGGTCTGGCGGGACAAGTTCTTCGGGGCGGTACTGCATACCTGCATATTCTTTGCCATCCATATGACCGTGCAGAATAGCCTGGGGCTGTTGTTCGCGAACCTCCTGTCGAGCGAATTCAAGGGACGCGACCTGTTCCGCACGATCATCTTCACGCCGGCGACGTTGTCCGTGCTGGTAACAGGCTTCCTCTGGACGCTGATCCTGAACCCGCAATGGGGGGCGGTGAACAAGATCCTGGTGGCGGTGGGGTTGAAGTCGCTGGCGCTGCCATGGCTGGGCAGAGCAAACCTGGCACTGCCGGTGATCTCTTTAACATCTGCATGGCAGTGGGTGGGCATGCCGACCGTGATGTTCCTGGCGGGATTGATGGGGATCTCGGAGGAACTGCTGGAGGCCGCCCGCATCGACGGCGCTTCAGAATGGCTGATCTTCTGGAGGATCAAGTTCCCGCTGCTGCGGCCGATCATCGGTATCGTGGCGATCCTGACGTTCGTGGATAACTTCAATGCATTCGACGTGATCTACGCCATGGCGGGCGCCAAGGGGGAGCCGGGGTATTCGTCTGACCTGCTTGCCACATTGTTCTACCGGACGGGGATAGCCGGGGAACACCCGGTGGGCATTCCGAATATGGGGATGGGGGCCACCATCGCAACGATGACATTCATGATCCTGATGGCCGGGGTGTTAATCTGGCTATATTATTCGCGTCGCCAGGAAGCCGACCGGGCGTAAGCCGGGAGAAATCCAATGAGCCGTGCACAGTTAGCGCGAATTCCGACTTACATCCTGCTGACCGTTTGGTCGGTCATCGTCCTGTTCCCGATCTGGACGCTGGTGGTCAATTCGTTCAAGCCGCAAAAGGACATCTTCCGCGACCCCTTCGGGCTGCCGAAGAACTTCACGTTCGCGGGATATATCGCGGCTTGGAAGACGGGCCGCTTTGACGTGTACTTCACCAACACGCTCATTGTCACAGTAATCTCGCTGCTGCTGATCCTGCTGGTGGGTTCGATGGCCGCGTATGCGCTCGCCAAGTGGAAGTCACGGGTCACGAGCTTCCTGTATGTGTTCTTCATCGCCGGGCTGATGATCCCGATCCGGTTGGGCACCATCGACCTGGTGCGGCTGATCAATGCACTCAACCTGCAGGATACGATCTGGAGCCTGATCCCGGTGTACGTTGCGATGGGAATCCCGATCGCCACGTTCGTGCTGACCGCCTTCATCAAGGAGCTGCCGCAGGAGATGTTCGATGCGGCCAAGGTGGACGGGGCGACTGAATGGCAGATCTATGGAACGATCGTGGTGCCGCTCATGCGCCCGGCGCTTGCGACGGTTGCCATCTTCAACATGATCAAGATCTGGAACGATTTCTGGTTCCCGCTGGTGTTCATCCGCGCAGAAGAAGTCGCGGACGGTTGCGTTGGGGGTGTCGCTACTATTCGGTCAATATCGGACGGACTGGACACGGGCGCTGGCGGTGCTGTCCCTGGCGGCCGTGCCGCTTCTGATCCTGTACGTATTGTTATCGCGCGAATTCATCAAGGGCCTGACTGCCGGAGCCGTTAAAGGCTAGAGCTATGAATGGCCGGGAACGAATTGCGCTTGCCATGCAGCACAAGGAGCCGGACCGGGTGCCGGTGATGTGCCAATTGGCGCTGGGACATTATTTCCTGAACACAAGCCTGGCGCCGCACGAAATCTGGTTCACAAGCGAAGGATTTGCCGAGGCGCTGGTAACGCTGCAAAGACGCTACCAATTCGACGGGATCCTGGTTAACCTGCCGGGCCGGCCGCGCAACGTCCTTGAGCAAATCCGGACGATCGAGAAAACCAGGAAGGGGGAACTGATCACGTGGTGCAACGAGCACGTGACACTGCTTCCGTGGGATGATAACGGCCAATATGTTTATAGTGCGCGTCCAGAACTACAAGCTCGCGCGGACTTTCCATCGACCGATCCGGAGCATCTTGAGAATATAGACCAATATCCCGGCTATATGTGGAACACCTACCACATACCCGAGATAGACGGAAAGAGGGATGGGGACCCACTACGTGAGGCGCCCGACTACTTCCTTGATACGATACGCGCGGTGCGCTCGAAGACCGGCGGGACAGTCTCGGTACACGGGGAGGTATTCTCGCCGTTCACGCACTTCCTGGAATTATTCGGTTACATGAACGCAATCATGGGGCTTGTGAAGGACCGAGGCAAGGTGAAGGCGGTCCTGGACCGGCTGACAGACGCATCCATCGTGTGGGCGGTGGCGCAAGCCAAGGCGGGAGTGGACGCGGTGTTGATCTCGTCGGCATTTGCGGGCGCGGGGTTCATATCGAAGAAGATGTACGAGGATTACGTGCTGCCCTATGAGCGCAGGGTCGCGGAAGCGGTGAGGGCCGAAGGGGTGCCGGTCTACACCCACACCTGCGGACGGATCGGCGACCGGCTTGAGCTGATGGCGTCCACTGGGACGATGGGGATCGATACAATGGATCCGCCGCCGCTGGGGAACGTGGAACTTGCAGAGGCTAAGCGGCTTGTTGGCGAAAAGCTGTTTCTCAAAGGCAACATGAATTCGGTCGCGCTTTTGGAGTACACCACCAAGGAACAGGTCATTGCCGAGGCGAGTGAGCGAATCCGAATTGGGATGCCGGGGTCAGGCTATATCCTAAGCTCCGCATGCTCGGTGGCGCCGCATGTTGAACCCTGGAAGATCGAACTATTCACGCCACTGGCGGAAGATATCGGGCGATATTAGAACGGCCAAAGGATAGGCGTCTCCTATGAAGCGATCACTTACGGCGGAGCAAGCAATCGGGCAACGGCTGCTGCTAGCCTTCCGCGGCAAAGACCAGCCATCCGAGGAAATCGTCCACGCACTGCGGGAATATCGCGCCGGGGGAATTACTCTTTTCCGCCCGCTGAACATCGATAACCCCGCACAGGTGAGGCGAGTTGACGGATCAATTGCAAGCGCTTGCCCGCGACCTCGATCTGCCTCCCTTACTTATCGCAACAGACCAGGAGGGTGGTCAGTTGATGGCAATCGGAGAGGGGACGACGCCGCTGCCGGGCAATATGGCTCTGGGGGCGACCGGCTCCGCGGAACTGGCGCGCAAGGCGGGGGTAGTGCTCGGACGGGAACTCGCCGCGATGGGCGTCAACGTCAATTACGCTCCGTGCGTGGACGTGAACAACAACCCGGCTAACCCTGTGGTGGGAATACGGTCATTTGGGGAAGACCCGGCGGCAGTATGCAGATTGGCCGCGGCGATGATCGAGGGTATTCAATCACAGGGCGTGGCGGCAACGGCCAAACATTTTCCGGGGCACGGGGACGTTCCAGGCGATTCGCATTATGTGCTGCCCTCTGTTCCATACTCACTGGAAAGACTTGAAGCCGTGGAGCTGCCACCATTCCAAGCCGCGATCGATGCGGGAGTGCGGATGGTGATGACCGCGCACCTGGCACTGCCGGCGATCGATGGACCGGATGCGCCACCCGCAACGCTGTCCAGAAATATTCTAACGGGGCTATTGCGAGAGAAGCTGGGCTTCCACGGCGTGACCATCACGGACGCGATGGACATGCACGCCATTCGCCAGGGTGAACACCTCGGAGAAGAGGCGCTGAGGGCGATCCATGCAGGAGCCGATCTGCTGCTGCTTACCTCAGACAGCGGCGATCAGGAACGGGTATACAAAACACTGCTGCAAGCTGCGACAAGCGGAGGGCTTGAGGCGCTTGAATCAGACGCTGCAGTGAGCCGTATCCTGGCGCTCAAGGATTGGCTCAGCGAACAGCCTGCGAAGCCAGACCTCAGCGTGGTGGGATGCGCAGAGCATTTGAGAGTGGCGGATGAGATCGCGGAAGGATCGGCCACGCTCGTCCGCGATCAAGCCGGCTTGATCCCGCTGCGGTTGCGACCCGATCAGCGCGTGGCGGTGGTCATGCCGAAGCCTCAGGACCTGACACCGGCCGATACATCTTCGTATGTAGTGCCGGCGCTGGCAAGCTCACTACGACAGTACCACACGGCCGTCGACGAATTCATTGTCCCATTTAGCCCAAGCGAAGAGGAGGTCGCAGCGCTGTGCACCCGACTGGCAGGCTACGATCTGCTGCTGGTGGGGACACTGAACGCGGCCAACCAACCGGGGCAGCAGATGCTGGTGCGAGGGCTGTTGAAAACCGGCATCCCGACCATCGTAGTGGCTCTCAGGCTGCCGTATGATCTGGCATCGTTCCCTGAAGCGTCGACATACGTATGCACGTACGGCATTTTGGAGCCCAGTATGAGGGCGCTGGCGAAGATGCTAATTGGCGAGGGGGAATTTAGCGGCAGGCTGCCGGTAGGAATACCGGGACTCTACCGGGCGGGGTATCGGCTCGAACGATAGGATGGCAGTGAGGAGCGTGATCAGCGGCAGCGCCTTTGGCGCTGCCGCTTTTTTTGAGCCTATTGCGGTCGAGCGTAGTTGCTTAATGGGTGGTCGGAACGGCTGACCCCAGAGGGGTGCTCCGCGAAGCCGTTACTACAATTTCCGACCGTTTGACGAAAGCGTGTACAACGCCAGAACGGCGGGGCTATTCTGCGAGGCGTTCGTGGACGTGGCCCTCGTTCCGGAGCGTAGCACCCTGGATCAGGACGCCGGCGAGCACAAGCCCGATGTAGACCAGCCCGGCAGTGGCCGCGGTGAGGCCAAAGGCGCCCACTACAAGCGTGGCCCCCGCGAGCGATGAGATCGTGATCAGCGCCCAGTTGAAAAGCAGGGCAACGAGTATGACGCCCAGAATGCCGCCGACTGCGAAGATGATCCAGGACAGGACGCCGCGGTCGAAGCCCAGCATGCCAGCAATACTCAAGAGCACATATCCGCCGCCGAGGAACCCGGCAATGCCGATGGCGACCGACTCGAGAAATATAGCCAGCAACGCGAAGATGATCCCCAGGACAAGGCCCGATAAGATCATGGTCAGCTCATTGCCGTGGAAGAAGCGAGTGGCGAGCTGCGCGCCGATGATGAAACCGATGCCGCCGACCAACAGCCAAAATAGTTTTCGGCCTGCAACCAGCAGGATTCCACCGAGCACCAGATTTAGTATATTGAGCATTCAAACCTCCGTAATCGTTCTTCGGATCCGGTGGAGGCGCGAGACAGGCCGTCAGCAACCGGAGCCGGATCATCCATTCTTGTTACGTCTTGTCGCGGAGCAATGCACGGACCTCATCCCTTAGTTCGGGGGGCAAGGAGGGAGCAATGCGCCGAAAGGTGATGGCCGTCATAGGATCTTCAGAAGCGGTCAGGACATCGTGAATGAAGAAGCTTGTTTCGGTGGGCGATGCGGCGTAGAGCGCCAAAATCAGCGCCTCGATCTCATTTTGCAGTTTTGCCGGTGCGGTCTCCACGATGGGTTCCACGACCTTCATCAAGGGAGGCAGGTTTCTGAAGCCACGGTCCCCGGCGGCGGCGATGATCGCCTGAATCCCGTTCGGCCAGAGGGCGATACGCTGCGGGCGAAGCCATTCGCTTACGAGGGAGAGGAATATGTCGGGGGCTTCCTTGCGCAAGCGTGCCAGACTGGTGTTGAGCAACTCGGCTCTCAGATCGGCATCGTAAAGCTGCTGTGTCCAGGCTGTGAGCCGGGCGAGCAAACGCTCCTCACGAGGGGGAATGGATCCCAAAAGATAGGCCGCCAACATGCGGGTTTCCAGCCAGTCTTCATCCCAGAGACGATCCGCCAATTCCAGCGCTGCGTCGGAGTTTTCGGGCATTGCTGCCAGAGGCGCCAACTCCTGTTCGATCTGCTTAACGACCACCACCGGTGTTCGATACGTCTTCAGGTTCGCGCCGGGAGCGAGGGCGGGAGACTTGCGGACGGTGTAGTTTACGTACGAGTCGAGCAACTCATGGGCGTGCCGGATGAACTCGTCCGGTACAAAAAAGAATTCGGCGAGGCGGGCAGATTGTTTGCGGAGGCGTGCGAGGTCGATGGCGGGCATGAGTGCGAGCTATCAGCTATCAGCGGTCATGCTGTCAGCAAGAAAGTGATCAGTAACCAGTGAGCAGTGACCAGTAAAGAGCGAGCAGGATAAGGATGTTCCTGCCGTTGGCAAGTTTCGTGAGCATCTGCACTTGTGCCTCCCATTTAGACACTGCTATTCGGAACGCCGGTTATGCTGGAATAGAGACGGAGGGCAGGGATTTAGCCTGCCCTCCGTTGTTTTTTCAATAAGCTCTCGCGAAGTAGACTTTTGTGTCCGCGTGCTCGCCACAGACAACGCATTTGCCGGCGCCGTCCGGCTGATCAAGCGGGATGTTGCGCGTAGATGCTTTTGTATCCTCCTTGACCCTGGCCTCGCAATCCCTGGAGCCGCACCACCAGGCGAAGGCCCAGCCGTCCTGCACGATCTGCTTCAAGTCGTCGTAGTCCTTGGGCTCGTGGATGTTGGCATCGCGGAAGGCTGTAGCGCGGGCGAGCAGGGACGACTGGATCTCAACGAGCAAGGCGCTCACGGCGGAAGCCAAACCTTCCTGCGGAACGAAGGATTTGCCCTCTCTGCCGGGCTTGTCACGGCGGGCAAGAGCCACGGAGCCCTTGTCCACATCCTTGGGCCCGACCTCGATGCGCAAGGGCACGCCGCGCATTTCCCAGTCGTTGTACTTGAAACCGGGCGTGACCTCCTCGCGGTCATCCAGCTTGACACGAATTCCAGCGGATTTGAGGGAAGAGAATATGCGGTCGGCGGCTTCCATGACCCTGGACTTTTCCGCATCGTTCTTGTAAATCGGCACCATAACGACCTGGGTAGGGGCGACGCGAGGAGGAAGCACCAGCCCCTGATCGTCGCCGTGCACCATGATAAGCGCGCCGATCATACGGGTGGAGAGGCCCCAGGAGGTAGTCTCACAGAACGTGAGCGTGTTGTTGCGGTCGAGGTACTGGATATTGAAGGCCTTCGCGAAGTTCTGACCGAAATAATGGGATGTGGCCGATTGGAGAGCGCGCTTATCCTGCATCATGCCCTCAATGGACGTGGACATCACGGCTCCTGCAAACTTCTCGGTCTCGCTCTTGCGGCCCTTGATCACGGGGATGGCATTCTCAGTGATGGCGAAGTCGGCGTAGATATCGAGGATGCGGTACGTCTCTTCCAGGGCTTCCTCTTTGCTGACATGGGCGGTGTGGCCCTCCTGCCAGTAGAACTCGGCGGTGCGGAGGAATAGCTTGGTGCGCAACTCCCAGCGTACCACGCTGCCCCATTGATTGATGAGCACAGGGAGGTCACGCCAGGATTTGACCCACCTGGAGTACATGTAGCCAATGATGGTCTCGGAGGTGGGGCGCACCACAAGGGGCTCCTCCAGTTTTTCGCCGCCGCCGTGCGTGACGACGGCAAGCTCGGGCGAGAAGCCCTCGACATGCTCCTTTTCCTTCTCGAAGAAGGACATGGGAATGAGCGTCGGGAAGGCTGCGTTCATATGGCCCGTTTCTTTGAAGCGGCCATCGAGGGCGGCGGTCATGTTTTCCCAGAGCGCCCAGCCATACGGGCGCACCACCATGCAGCCGCGCACGGGTGCGTAATCTGCCAACTCGGCTTTCAGGACGAGCTGGTTGTACCATTCGGAGAAGTTTTCACTGCGGGTTGGAAGTTTATCTTCGGGCATTTGAACTCCGGGAACGAGAGAATAGTGGGTGGAAAGTAGAAAGTGGAATGAAGAACAAGTTTCAATACGAAAGAATGCTGGTGCAGGCTAGACGGGGGGCGGAAGCATCCGGACGGCTTCGGGGATATTGGGGGCAAAGCTGAGTAAGGCGCGCTGAGCGGGGGTAGAGTAGGGGCCCATCTCCTGGAGCACCTTGTCGAATGCGGAGCGCCAGCCTTCGCCAATGAGGATCAGAGGATGACGCTCGAGGGCGCCGATGATCATCAGGTTCCACATCAGAGAGACCTCGGTGAGAGTGCCGGGCCCACCGGGAAGCGCAAGGGCAGCGTCGCAGCCGCGGATCAGCCCCTCCAGGCGCTGGATCAGGTTTTCGTTCTTCCACTCCTCTTTGACCCATTGGTTGGCACCAATGCCGCGCCAGGACTCGATATCACGGCAGGTCACGCCGATGACGTGACCGCCAGCCTCCGAGGCGCCGCGTGAAACGGCCTCCATCGTGCCGATGTAGCCGCCGGTGAGAACGGTATGGCCTTGCTGTGCAAGTAGCCGGCCAAGCTCCTGGGCCTCCGCATAAGCGGCAGAGCCCTCCAGCGGCTGGGAACCGCCAAAAACCGAGACCTTCATGTTTGATCTATGCTCCGTACCGCAATCATCTAAAAGGGAGATGGCAACAAAAAGCGGCTCACCAGATCTGGGAGCCGCTCGCAGGCACAATGAACTTGACCTATCCAGACCAGGCAGGCTTAACGAAAAAACGCGGGGACGGGTGCGGTTTCAATTGCATAGCGCAAATTATACACGATTTCATGCATTACAATCGAAGGGTGCAACCGAACCTTGCAGAACGATTGAGAGAGTCTTTATCGGAAACGGAATGGGAGTTATTGCAGCGCGTGGCCGAGGCCGCGGCGGAACTGGAGCTGCCACTCTATGTAGTGGGCGGCTTTGTGCGGGATCTGATCCTGGGGAAGCCGGGGTCTGATCTTGACCTGGTGGTCGAGGGGAAGGCAGAGACTCTGGCGCGGGCGCTATCGTCGCGGCATGGCGGCAAGGTCACGGTCCACAGCAAATTTGGAACCGCAAAGTGGTCGCTGCGTGATTCGTCCTTTCATGGTGGGAAACCGGATACCTCAAGACTTAACGCCGATCATGGATGCGCTCGATTTCATCAGCGCGCGGTCCGAGACTTATGCGCATCAGGCGGCATTGCCGACGGTCAAAATCGGGACCATTGAAGACGATCTCCGACGCCGCGATTTCACTATCAACGCACTCGCCATCCGGCTGGACGGCCAGCACTTTGGGGAGCTGCGCGATGACCTGGGCGGCTGGGAGGACCTCCAGCAGGGCCTGATACGAGTGCTGCATGAGGGCTCGTTCCAGGACGACCCGACGCGCTTGTATCGGGCTGTAAGGTACGAGCAACGATACGGGTTCCGGATCGCGGAGCAGACACTGGCGCTCATACCGGGCAGCCGGACGCTGATCTCGGAATTATCGGCGCAGCGCATCCGGCACGAGCTGGACCTCGTCATGGAGGAAGAGAAAGCGCCAGCGATCCTGCAAAGGCTGGCAGAACTGGACTTGCTCAAGCCGGCGCACGCGGCGCTTATATACGACGAGGGAGCTGCCCGGCGGCTGGCGAGGTATGAGCCGGGGGCCGCGTTCTCGCTGCCGCATTGGCCCAAACGCGACATGCTTTGGGTCTTGTGGGTGATGGTCCTGCCGGAGAGCGCCATCGAATCGTTGAACCGGCGACTGCACTTCAGCAGCGTGCTTTTGAAATCCGCACTGGGCGCCTCGGCATTGTGGGCGGAGGTGGGGGACGTGCGCGAGGCTGCGCCGAGCAACTGGGTGAGGCGGTTGGATGCGGCACCGCTGATGGCTGTCTACGCGGTTTACCTGGGCTTGCCAGATGGAACGGCTCGGAGCGCGATCGGGAAGTACCTTGCGGAATGGCGGCATGTCAAATCGAAGACAACGGGCCACGAGCTGGAGAGACTGGGCGTTGAGCGTGGCCCGCAGTACCAATCCATTCTGCGAGAGCTGCGGAATGCGTGGCTGGATGGAAAGGTGAGCAGTGAGGCTGAGGAACGGGAGTATCTGCACGGCATCCTGCGGCGGCCAGAGTTTCACGCATAGCCATTGAGCGAACCGCACCGGGCCTTCAGAGCATCGAAAAACTTCAGAGAATTGAAAAACGATGAAAACCTACCTAGTTCTCATACGCGGCATCAACGTCGGTGGCAAAAATAAAATACCGATGGCGGGCTTGAAAACGCGCCTCGAAAACGTGGGATTCTCCAATATTTCCACGTATATTGCCAGCGGCAACGTGATCCTGGAATCCGACAAACCTGCCAGGGAGGTAAAAAGACTAATTGAGAAAGTTCTGCCTAAGAGCTACAAGCTGAATAGCGAGCTCATCAAAGTCCTGGTGTTATCGCGCGCGCAGCTGCAAGCCGTGGTCGATAACAAGCCTGAAGGCTTCGGTGAGCAGCCGGAGAAATATCACAGCGACGCGATCTTTCTGATGGACATTGATCCGGGTCAGGCGCTTCCTTTGTTTGACCCCAGGGAGGGAGTTGACAAGATCTGGCCAGGCGAGGGCGTGATCTACTCTCAACGTCTTAGTTCCTTACGCACCAAAAGCCGTCTAAACAAGATCATGGGCACCCCTGCCTATCAGTCCATGACCATCCGCAACTGGAGGACCACGACCAAATTACTGGAATTGCTGACAAAATAAGCGCATTTTAGCTGTTGCATGACCCTGGGGGATACTCGTCATATTGATTTTCCCGCGCGTATGTTCTATAATTCCGCTGATGACCGAGCCCTTGACGGCAAAGCTAGCCGAAACAGAAGACGATCTTCTACCGTATCGCCTGCGCGAGCGATTCCTGACCACGCCGGAAATCGCGCTTTACCGGGCGCTGCGGCAGATGGTAGGGGAGCACTACGTCATTTTCGGCAAAGTGGGGCTTAATGAGATATTTTTCATCGTCCGCCCCAATGAGAACGTGCACTACTTCAGCAAGCTGTTCCGGAAGCACGTCGATTTTCTCCTGTGCCACCCGCAGACGCTGAAGCCGCAAATCGGCGTGGAACTTGTGAGGCCGGTGCCGGTGGGCGGGACAAGGACGGCAGACCAGTTCATGGAAGACCTCTTCCTGACGGCAGGGCTGCCGCTTGTGCAGATCCCATCGAATGACCGCTATGACGTCCCGGAAATCGTGTCGTTATTCCGGGCGGCTGTGACGAAGGTCAAACAAGTGGAGCGCAAACTGGCGGATATCTCGCGCGATTCGATCCCGATGTGCCCGGTATGCGGGAAGATGATGGTCTTGCGGATCCACCGCTCGGGTGTGCGGTCGGGGCAGCTGTATTATGGGTGCATCGATAACCCGACGTGTGCGGGGACTTCCCCGATAAAATGAGCAGCCTGGCATTTGCCAGGCTGCTTTTTTGTCTGAACGGCGCGCCGAAGGTGGAACGGAAGTCATAGAGGCGCGGAGACTCGGAGAACAGTCACCCTAAGTGGGCGGGGTCAAGGAGAACGACGGATCACTTGACGAAGTGGCGCTTAAGCTCGGAGGCGTAATGAACACCGACGCAATCCTTGTTGGCCTCGAGCCACGAGCCGAGGCTTGTCTTGCAGAGGGGAGGCTGCGCTGAAACGAGCAGGTTTGCCATAAGACCATCGAGCTCTTCGGGGGTGAGAAGGACGTCGCCGACAAATGCTCCGAGGGCATTGGCAGCAAGCAGAGCGAGGCGGGGAGGAATTGATATCAGCGGACGCCGGGCGCCGATCTTTTCACCGATCAGATCGACCATCTCTTTGAACGTGAAGATGTCGGGGCCGACCGCGTCGGCAACGGTGTTGTCGCGGCGGTATACGGCCTGCGCGGCCATATCGGCGAGGTCGCCGACGTAGACGGGCTGCAGGCGGTAGCTGCCATCACCTGGTATTCCGAAAAGGGGAAGCCTGCGAAGCAGATAGGCAATGTTGTTGATGAGGATATCTTCCGGGCCGACAAGGACCGTGGGTCGCAGGATGGCATACGACAGGCCGGACTCGATCACTGCGCGCTCGTTGGCGGCCTTGCCCCAGAAGTAGGGCAGGTGCGAATCGGCGGAGGGATTGGTGATGCTGATGTGGACGATACGCTCCACGCCGGCTGCCTTGGCGGCCTGGACCAGCTTGCGCGTGTTTTCGACGGCGCGGGGCTGGGTATTCGCGCCTCGGTCGAAACGGATCCAGTAGGTATTTACAAGGACCTGTGAGCCCTGCAGAGACCTGACCAGGCCCGGCTCATCGTTGAAATCCAAGGGGAAGGGCCTGACCCGGCCCGCGAAGGGGTCTGGCCGGTCGGGATGACCCGTCAGAGTGATGACATGATCACCATGAGCCAACAGCTTTTGAGTGATGTACTTACCTGAGTACGAGAAGGCACCTGTCACTGCGATGTTCATAGAGTTACTCCTTTGACGGCTTTGGCGCGACCAAAGCAAATAGTGAGACCACTAAGCCGATCCCGAGCAGGGCAACCAGAAAGGTCACGAGATTCCCGCTCAGATGGCGCGCGATGTTGAAGAAGAGCTCGTCGGCGCTGCTCCCCTCCGGATAATACGACAGGGCAAATACCGAAGGGAAGCCAATGAGTAAGACGCTCGAGAGTGCCAGCCAGAACCGGGCGCGCACATCACTGCCGCATAGGTCCAGCAGGATCCGGTACAGATAGCTGCGAAGATAAATAACGAGCAGGGATGCGATGATCAAGGTCAATATGACCTGAACTCCGAACCAACCAATGAGAGACATGTTCGGCTCCTTATTTGAGGACTGACAATATAGTGCGGACGGTTGAGAATCCCAGACCATCCAGGCGGCTGACGGCGCGACTCAGACTATCGATCGCATCGAAGAAATCCTGCAGGGCTTGCAAGCGGGCGATCAGAAACTTGCGCTCCGCCTCATCCATGGAGCCGCGGCTGGACTTCAACTGCTCCAACCCGTCCCGGACGGTCTGGATGGAACGGGAGAACTCCGCATTCTGGCGCTCGCCCAGGATGGAACGAATGGCGCGGTAGAAATCGGTCTCGGCCTCGTAGTAGTCCTTACGGTCGCCGAGGTGAGAGGAGCGTTGGACCAATCCCATGCGGGCAAGAGCGCGGACGTCGGTGCTGATAGCCCCCTTGGTGAGACCGGTCTGCTTGACGATCTCGTCCAGCGAGAGGGCTGAGGGGGAGAGGTAGAGCACGGCGAAGACGGCGCCGACGCCTTTGGGGAAGCCCCAGAAGCGGCTGATCTGGCTGAGTCCTTCGACAAAATCCTGTTTGATACGAGCGGCCTGGTCGGTCATGGTGGGTCCTTTAGAACGTTTAGTAATCACTAAACGCAGTATATGCAAAATGGCGAGGATTGTCGAGAGGGGCTGCCCAATACTGTCAGGGAAGGGGTCCCAACTTTGTCAGGAGGTCAGACGCGAGGCGAACCTGACCTCTGGCTTTCCGGGCAGGAAGTGCTTCGAGAGGGGAGCAGTGCGCTTGATGTAGGTTCGGGCGAGTTAGGGATTGGCGAAGTAGCGGAAGAGTTCAGCACCCCGGAGGCCGCTGGCCTCGGTGCGATATTTGTCGATGGGGACGGTCAGCATCAGCTCGGCCGGGTCGGGCTGCTTGAAGTCGAAGTCCACGCGGCCAGACTGCGGACCCTGGATCTCGTCGGCGGGCAGGTCGAGGATGACCTGCATAACCTTGTAGATCCAATCGCCGAGAGCAGCTTGATCGTGCACGCTGACGACCTTCACGCCGACGCGGTAATCGGTTTCCATTGCGCTGAAGGTCTGATGCCCGTCAGCATAGACGCAGTTCTCGCCATAGGCATAGGCCAGCCCGGAGGCGTCCATGCTGATCTCCTGCAGCGCCGCGTTCAGTTTGCTGGAAAGTGTGGGAAGCTGCTGTGAGCCCCGCACGTAGGCGCAGCCCTCATAGGTGGGCGTAATGGGGATCGCGGTAGGGACGATCTCGCTGGGGATCGGCGGCGTGTCAGTTCGTTGGGGAATGGATGGAATGGGAGCAGCCGATGCACATGCAACAGCGGTGAGGCCGAGGGCGATGAGTATTGCGACAAAACGTCGATTTGTCATGTGGTTATCCCACCTGCATTTTACTTTAAAAAAGAGCGTCTCCGGGAAATCCATCCGGAGACGCCGCCTATCAGTGCGGGTGATCGTCAATCCTTGCCGACGACTCTGCCACAAGCGAACGGTATTATTTGCGCTGCAATCGCTTTGCAGACTACAACCCTGGCAGCCGTCAGTACAATTTATGTAGGACTTTATCTGGCCCAAGCGCTGGAGATGATCCAGCATGGCTGCGACGAGTTGCGGGGATGTGCCCAGGCGGGCCGCCAGCACATTGGTTTCGAGACTGCCACCCGCTTGGATCAACTTCATCAATTCCTCTAACATGAGATCATAATCCCAGAGCCAGAGCAAGATGGTACACGCCTGCACCGGCCGCGATCGAGATGACGAGGAACAGGCCAACGTTGAACAGCGTCCAGCCCCAGGAGCGGGTTTCCTGCCGGATCACGGCGACGGTCGCCATGCACGGAATGAAGAGCATGGTCACAACGAGGAAGGAGAGGCCGGAGGCGGTCGAGAAGGTGGTGGTGAGCTGTGTGCGCCAACCCGGCGTTGGCGCTGCTGCCGAAGAGGACGCCAAGCGTTGCAATGGCATTCTCCTTGGCAGGGAAGCTGCTGATCAGGGCCACGGTAAGTCGCCAGTCGAAACCCATCCAGCGGCCTACGGGCTCCACGAACTTGCCAAACTGGACAAGGTAACTATGATCGAAGTTGCCGCCGGGCAGCACGGACAGCGCCCAGACAACGAGCGCCATGGCGAGAATGTTGGTGCCGGCTTTCTGGACAAATGATAGGGAGCGCTGCCAGACAAGCAGGCCGATGGTGCGGGCGTTGGGCAGGTGATAGAGCGGCATCTCCATGATGAAGGCGGAGCGCTGACCCTTGAAGATGAGCTTGTTCAGGATGGAGCCGCTGAGCACAAGGAGCAGCATGGAGAACAGGATCAAGGCCCAGGAGACGAGCAAGGCCTTCGAGCCGAAGAAGGCGGGGGCCAGGAAGGCCACGACCGCCATGCGGGCCGTGCAGGGGACGAGGGGAGCGATCAGAGTTGTGAGCAGGCGGGCGGGCTTCGAGTCGATCACGCGGGTGCCCATGATGGCCGGGACGTTGCAGCCGAAGCCGAGAAACAGCGGGAGGAAGGACTTCCCATGCAGGCCCATCACATGCATCAGGTTGTCCATCACGTACGCGGCGCGCGCCATGTAGCCGGTGTCTTCCAGCAAGCCGAAGACCGCGAAGAAGATAACCATGATCGGCAGGAAGGTAAGCACGGCACCCGCACCGCCGAGAATTCCGTCGACGACGAGGCCCCTGATCCAGGACGGAGCAGCGGAGAGCAGATAGCCGGCGAGGCCTGCGAGACGACCGATCACCTGCGTATCGAGCCAGCCTTGCACAGGCGCGCCGATCGTAAAGGTCAGCCCAAAGACGATGCCAAGTATGCCAGCCAGGATGAAGAGGCCCCAGACGGGGTGAGCCGCCCACTGGTCGATCTGCTTGGTCCAGCTGATCTGCCCCATGCGAGGCTGGACGACCGCGGCGCGAACCATGCGGCCGATCCACTCATAGCGGCCCGAGGCAACTGCGAGCAGCGCGTCATCGTGCTGACGCAAGATCTGATCTACGGAGCACCATGTTTCGGCAGGCAGCGTGGCCTGAAGGGTACGGGTGATCTCTGAGTCGCCTTCCAGCAGCTTGAGGGCGACCCATTCGCCGGGATATGGTTCCGGCACATGGCCCGCGATGAGATGGACGATCTCATCCAGCGCGGCGCGATGATCTGCGCGGATCTCAGGGAGACGCGGGGAGACGGACCGCTGTCCGGCAAGGACGGCCTCGACTGCCTGCATGAGGTCGGCGGTATCGGGAGTGCGTGTGGCGGTCATTGGGACGACCGGGACACCGAGGGCGGCCTCCAGGACCTGCGGCTCGATGTGGATGCCTTCCTGGGCTGCCACATCCATCATGTTGAGGACGACGATCAGACGTGATGGGAGAGCGACCAGCTCTGCAACGAGATAGAGGCTGCGCTCGAGATTGGATGCGTTAACCACCGCGATCACAGCATCGGGCTGTTCGCGCAGGATGAACTCGCGTGCGATGACTTCTTCAGGGGAATTTGCCGTGAGGCTATATGTGCCGGGCAGGTCCACGAGAGCATAGGACCGGCCGCCAAGCGTGAAGGCGCCATCACGGCGCTCGACGGTCTTACCGGGCCAGTTGCCTACGTGCTGATTGAGGCCGGTGAACAGATTAAACAGTGTGGACTTGCCGACGTTAGGCTGGCCGGCAAGTGCGATCAACGGCATCTTTTCGCGGACGATCAGAGGGGGTGTTGCGACGGCGGATGGATGACGATCGGTCATTCTGCGCCGGACGTGACGAAGATCTGCGCGGCCTCACCGCGGCCAAGGGCCACCCGGGTGCCGCGCACGGTGACAATCAGCGGGCCGCGTCCGTAATTCTGCGTCATATCGACCTGGGCGCCCGGCGTGAAGCCGAGGGATGCCAACCGTGCCATCTCAAGCCGTCCGCTGGAAAAGGACAGTATGGTGGCATGCTGATCCGTGGTGAGTTCTGAGAGGGAGATCTGGAGTGGAAGGGCCATGGCAAATGGTTGAAGGGGTAACTGATATATAATGAGGTTCGCTATAGACTTATCCTGGCATTAGTATAGGTTAATGTCCAGAATTAGCATATTGAAAAGCCTAAGGATTTCCGGGTGACAAACGTCACCATTTTGGACGGAGCGAATGGAAAAACTCAGCACGACCGTGGAGGACTATCTCTCGCTGATTTACGTGCTGGAGCGGGATGATGAGCCGGTGGTGGGCAGTCACGTGGCGGAGTTACTGGGCGTTACCCCGCCCACGGTGACGAATACGCTAAAGAGGATGGCGCGTGACGGCCTGATCACCATGGACGAAAACGGCACCCATCTGACGGAGAGCGGGTGGGATTCGGCGCGAACCGTCGTGCGGCGGCACATGCTGACCGAGTGGATGATGGTGCGCCGGCTGCCGTGGTCGAAGCTGCACGGCGAGGCGCATAACCTGGAGCATGCGATCTCCGCAGAGGCCGAAGCGGCGCTGCTGGAAGAGCTGGGGCATCCTCAGACGTGCCCGCACGGGAACCCGCTCCCGGGCTGCGAGGCCGCGGTGGAGGCATGGATACCGCTCACGAAGGTGGCTGCCGGAGAGAAGGTGATCGTCCGGCGGGTCCACGAACTGGCTGAGCAGAACTCCGAACTGATGGCGTTCCTCGAGAAGAACGGCATCGTAACGAACGTGCAGGCCACGGTGGCGGAGGTATTGCCGTTCAATCAGACCGTGGCGCTTAGCGTGCAGGGACGCGATGTGACGCTCGGGTTTGCGGCAGCGCGGTATCTGTACGTTGAGCCGGTGTGAATTTGGAGGTTGAGCTGCGGAGAGAAGATAAGCTGGAGAGGGACGGCTTTCCAGGCGGCTGACAGCGGCCTCGGATCTATCCCCCCGGCCAGCCCGACGTTCGCGAATAAATTACGGGTCCCCTCTGCATCTTGCAGAGGGGACCCGTTGTTGATAACGCTAAGAGGCTGAGAGCACGTCCACCGCGGCGGCAGCCATGAGGGCGGCGGCTCGGGGGAGGGCCTCCTCGTCGAAGTCAAATTTGGGATGGTGATGGCCGTAGTCGAGGTGGCGTTCCTTGTTGTTGGAACCGACGAAGAAGTAGCAGCCGGGAACCTTCTCCTGCATGAAGGCCATGTCTTCCGCACCCATCGTCATGTAGCTGGCGGTGTCGAGCTGGGATGCGGGAAGGATGCGCCTGACCGTCTCCTGTACCTTCGTGGTAACAGAAGCATTGTTGATGACCGCGGGCGTGACGCGGAGCACCTCGATTTGTACGTCGCAGCCCATGGTCTCTCCGACGCCGCGCACGATGCGGTCGAAGCGCTCCAGCACCTGCTTGCGGACGTCGAGATCGAAGGTGCGGATAGTCCCCGTGAGCGTGGCTTCCTGAGGGATCACATTGAAGGCCGTTCCGCTGTTTACGGTGGTCACCGTCACGACCGCGGGCTGCAGCGGCGCGATATTGCGTGAGACGATGGTCTGAAGGGCGGTCACGATCTGGGCGGCGGCAACGATCGGATCGATCGTAAGATGAGGCGCGGCCCCATGACCGCCGCGGCCGGTCAGCTTGATCTCGAACTGCTCCGCGCCGGCCATCACGGGTCCGTTACCCACGCCGACCCAGCCAACCGGCTGGTCATTCCAGAGGTGGAGGGCGAGAGTCTGGTCCACATGGGGCGCGTCCAGGACGCCGTCGCGCATCATCATTTCGTTGCCGCCAACGTCCTCGCCGTTGAAACCTTCTTCGGAGGGCTGGAAGCAAAACTTGATCGTGCCGGGCAGTTCCTCGCGATGCTTCTGAAGCATCTTCGCAACCGTGAGGCCGATGGCAGTGTGACCATCGTGGCCGCAGGCATGCATCACGCCGTTATTCTGTGAGGCATACTCGGCGCCCGTGTCTTCGACGATGGGCAGGGCGTCCATGTCGAAGCGAATGAGAAGGGTGGGGCCAGGTTTGGAACCCTCGAGCAGGGCTACGACGCCGGTCTTGCCGATGCCTTTGGTGACTTCGAGCCCCAGCGCCTCGAGTTCCTTCGCCACGATGCCGCCGGTGCGGACCTCGTGGAAGCCGAGCTCCGGGTGGATATGAAAATCGCGGCGCATGGACTGGGTGTATGGAAAGAGTGCTTTTGCTTCCTCAAGAAAATCGATCATGTCGCCTCCGAGTCGGTTTTGTCTAATTTCCGTGGGCGGGGAATATCCGTTTGATCTCGTGCTGATAAATTCTATCCCAACTTGCCTGCGTAACTGTGTCTCCTTCGAGGACCATGAAATCGCGGCGGGAGGTCACCTGTGAAAGCAAAGCCGTCATCGAGGATGAGCGTTACGCTATCGTCGCTGTGCCCCGGAGTGGGGATGATCTCGCCGGCCAGGCCGATGGACGCAAGGAACTGCCTGCTTTCAGCAAACGCGGAGCAGGAGATTGTTCTCCTGTGAGATTGTAATGAAGGAAGGGATCTTGGTACTGCCTGGCGGGGCGGGCGGTTGAAGCGCCTCGGTCTGGCTCTCCATCAGGATCAACTTTGCGCCAAGCCGCTTGAATTCGCTCGACAAGCCCGGCATGATCGGGATGGAAATGAGTCGCCAGGATGTACTTGATCTCCGAGGGCGCGACTCCCTTACGCTTTAGCTCCGCGGTGAACTGGGGCAGCGTTCCAGGCCAGCCGCAGTCAACCAGCAGCTTTCCGCCCTCGATATCCAATGCGTAGTAGTTCGTGGAATGGTAGCCGACGTTGACGATGTTCATGGGGGAAATGCCGGGAATTGGGATTCGATACTCGGAGCCCGGAAGACGAGCTTACGACGGTCGTGCCTGAAGGCGGGGATGCAGATCAGCGGTAGTTGATGACGCGGAAGGTCTCTTCGAAGCGGGGGTGTTCTTCGGTGCTGTCTTCGGCACGGCGAGAGCGCATCCGTTCCATGAACTTATCCACGTTGCTGATCTGGCTCTTGTGCTCGAGGATGGCCTGCATCTTGATCGGCCAGGTGTCGGTGACATCCATTGTGACGTTCGGTTGCCGCGTGAGCGAGCACCAGACCTCTTTTGGCATGTGGGGCTGGTACCCTTCTATGAGCAGCTCGGAGAAGTAGGCCGCATTTCCGGCAGCGGGGAAGACCGCATCCAGGACGACCTGGCCGGCGGCGCGGTGGTCGGGATGGTTCAGGCCGTAGTTTGCGAAGAGCATATCGGGATCGCAGGTGACGAGTATGTCCGGCTTCATGCGCCGGATGACCCGCACCACCTCGCGGCGAAGGTCCAGATCGGGCACGAGATAACCATCCGGCCGATCCAGGAAGTGAAGCGCCTGTGCGCCGATCACTTTGGCAGCGGCGGCTTGTTCGGTGTGCCGCAGTGCGCAAAGGTCGTCGGGCTCGATGTCTTCGACCTTGGTGGCGTCGTTGTAACCCTTGTCGCCACAGGTCAGCAGGTAGTAGGTGATCTTATGGCCGGCCTGCGCCCAGCGCGCCAACGTTGCCCCACAGAAGAACTCGGGGTCGTCGGGGTGGGCCAGGATAACGAGGATATTTTGGGGCGTGTCCCAGATGCCAGGGGTTGCGGTGTCGGTTGCCATGGCGGCGATGTGAGACCTCCGGTTCAAAAGCCGGTGAAAATTCAGGACTTGCGGGCTTTGCCGCAGGTGCAACCGCCGCCTTCGTGGCGGTCACAGGGCGCCTGCGACTTGCGCCGCAGGGCTTCCAGCTCATCCCAGGGCTGAATGTCTTCCCGGTCGAAGGTTGTCATGATGTGCTTGCCCTCCGCGTTATCGATGAGCACCATAACCTTGTTGCTCATCGGGAGGACATCTATGACCTTGCCCTCGCCGTCGGGCGTGACCACACGCTTGTTGCGCTTGGGAAGCTGCTGCCGGGCGGCGACGTATTGCTCATATTCGTAGATGAGACAGCAGCGGAGCCGGCCACACATGCCCGTGATCTCGGTCGGCGTGAGGGAGATGCCCTGTTCCTTGGCCATCTTGATCGAGATCGGGCTGAAGTCGGTGAGGAACTGGGAGCAGCAGCGCGTCTCCAATCCACAGGCGCCCATGCCACCAAGCAGCTTGGCAACGTCGCGCGGGCCGATCTGACGCATTTCGACCTGGGACGAGGGATACAGCGCCTGCATGTCCTTGCGCAGGGATTTGAGATCGGCCTTGTCTTCCGTGTCAGTGCTGAAGAGGAAAGCCAGGCGCGAGCCGTCATAGTTGTACTCGGCGGCGACGATCTTCACGCCATGGAGTCTCAGCTCGGAGGCGCGAGCGCGGCAGTTGATCATGGCTTCCGTCTGTTTGGACTGCCATGACTGCTGCAGCAGGAGATCGCGGGGCGTGGCGCGGCGCTCGACGGTCTTCCAGCCGCCGTCAGGTTGAGAGGGCGGTTCGGGAAGGACCTGGACGACCTGACCGAGGTGCTTGCCACGCGCAGTGTCCACGATGACATGCTCGCCGGCCTTGATATCGGGCAGAGGAGCGGAGTCGAAGTGGTAGATTTTTCCGATTTTGGTGAAACGTACACCAATAATATTAGGTTGCATGGAATTGATTATACCGTAGCGGAGATGGTGCAAAGTGGAAGGGGCGCGGCCCGGCATCATTCATGCCGGACGGCGCGCCAGTCACTCCACAATGTTGATGGGCAGCTCGTTCTTGCCGCTGAGGGCAGCTACGCTCATGCGAGCGGCTAATCCTTCGGCGATGCCGCGAAGGGCTTGAGCGGCGGCGCAGTCCGGCTGGGCCACCACGATCGGTTGGCCGGTATCGCCGCCAGCGCGGACGCGTGGGTCGATCGGTATCTTGCCGAGGAATGGAGTCTCGGTGGCCTGGGCAAGTTGTTCGCCGCCGCCGGAGCCAAAGATATCCATTCGGGTGCCGTCGGGAAGGTCGAGATAGGACATATTCTCAATGACGCCGAGGATGGGTACTTCGAGCGTGCGGAACATCTGAAGGCCGCGGCTGGCATCTTCCAACGAAACCAATTGAGGCAGGGTGACAATGATCGCGCCACTGAGTGGGAGGGCCTGGGCGAGGGATAGGGCGGCATCACCCGTCCCCGGCGGAAGGTCAACGATCAGGTAGTCGAGCTCACCCCATTCGACATCTCCGAGGAATTGGCGGATGGCGGAGTTCAGCATGGGACCGCGCCAGATAAGCGGCTGGCCCGGCTTTACGAGCAGACCCATCGAAATCATCTTGAGGCCATAGGCCTGGGCGGGAACGAGCTTGGCGCCGTGTGGGGGAGGCAACTTCTCGACGCCCAGCATGGTGGGCGTATTGGGGCCATAGATATCGGCATCGAGGAGGCCGACACGAGCGCCGCTTTGGGCGAGAGCCACGGCGACATTGACGGCAACCGTGGATTTGCCCACGCCGCCCTTGCCGGAACCGACCGCGACGGCGTTGCGTATAGGCATGTTGAGCAAGCCCCGCATGCGACCGTCGTTCGGAACATCGGAGTCCCACTTGATCTGTACGGTCTTGACGCCGCTGACAGACATGACCGCCTGCCGGGCCTCCTTCTCGATGAGGCCGCGCAGGGGGCAAGCGGGGGTTGTGAGCATGATCGTAAACGAGACGCTGTTGTCCTCCGCTATCTCGAGGTTACGGATCATGTTCAGGGTTACAAGGTCCTTATGAAGCTCGGGTTCCTGTACCTTGCCGAGGGCGGCGAGGATAGCTTCTTTGGTCGGTTTATCTGACATTATTTTGTTGTCCCATTCGTTTGCCGGGATAAACGGCTGATGAAATCGATTCGTGAGTCAATTCGGATACAGGGCACTGCACGACGAACGAGCCGATCAAGCGGCGGCGTCTGCCTTAGCTGCCTTGGCGGCTTGCTTGGCCCGCCGTTCGCTGTCGTTGCGCTCATAGTTGAGCGGACGGATGCTCTTATAGTAAGAGGCTGGCTTCAGCAACTGCTCCATGTTCTGGACGTTGCGGTCATAGGATGCGATCTCGTAATCGTGGTCCATGATGATGGCGTCGAACGGGCAGTACTCGGCGCAAAAGCCGCAGTTCATACAAATGTCCGCATCGATATAGAACTCTGCGGGCACCGGAACCGGGCGGCCTGTCTGCGGGTCGTTGGTACGGACGATCCAGATACATTGGGGCGGGCAGACCTTGGCGCAGATGCCGCAGGACGTGCAGCGGATCTCTTTCTCGCCGTTGGGCAAATCATCATAGACGAGGAACGGAACGTACCGGAACTCCTCCGGCACGGGAAGTTTCTCTTCCGGGTACTGGACCGTGAAGACGCCGCGCGTGTCCTTGCTGGAGCGGTGGGCAATGCCTTCAGGCTTGAAGTAGCGCCGGCCCCACCAGGCAAAATCATCGAGGTAGGTATCCACGAAGCGCTTAAGGGTGACGCCGAGGCCGCTGATTATTCCTTTTCCAAACATCGCATACTCTCCGTATTCTACCGATCCAGTTCGCCGAGGACGATATCGATCACGCCCAGGATGGCGACGAAATCAGCGATCTTCTGGCCGACGCACATCTTTTCCAGCGCCGTGATGTTGATGAAGGATGGGGCACGAACATGATAACGCCATGGATTCGGCTTGCCAGTAGAAATCACATAAAACCCAAGCTCGCCTTTGGGAGCCTCCACGCGGCCGTAGGCTTCGCCGGCGGGAACGCGCACTTGATACTGAGGCTTGCCGGCAATAATGGGGCCCTCAGGCAATTGCTTGATGGCTTGCTGGAGGATGCGAAGTGATTGGCGGATCTCATCCAGGCGGAGCAGGTAATTATCGTAGAGGTCACCATTGTGGCGCAGGGCCACATCGAAATCGAAACGGTCGTAGATGCCGTAAGGCTGCGCGCGGCGGATATCGTAGGGCACACCGGCGGCTCGCAGGACAGGGCCGGTGATCGAATAGCGCACAGCATCTTCGCCGTTGATGACGCGGACGCCGCGCATGCGTGAGAGCAGGATCTCGTTCTGGGTCAGCAGACGGTCGAACTCGTCCGCTTTGCGGGGAAGGCGCTCTTCGACGAGGCCGCGAATCTTTTCGAGCACACCATCGGGCAGGTCGCGGGCAACGCCGCCGAAGCGGTGGTAGTTGCACATCATGCGCGAGCCGGAGACCGCCTCGAAAATATCAATGATGAGCTCGCGTTCCTCAAATGCGTAGAGGGCGGGGGTGAAGTAGGCGCCCAGGTCGTTCAGCAGCATGCCGATGAGAATCAGATGGTTCTGGATGCGGCTCAATTCGGCCATGATGACACGGATGTACTCTGCGCGTTCCGGCGGCTTGACGCCCATGAGCTTTTCCACTGCGAGCGAATAGCCCCAGTTATTGCTCATGGAGTTGAAGTAATCCAGGCGGTCGGTATAGGGCATGTTCTGAAGGAAGGTATTCCGCTCACCGATCTTCTCGTGATTGCGGTGCAGGTAGCCCATGACCGGCTTGAGGCTGACGACGGTCTCGCCGTCGAGGATGACCGCGGCGCGGAACACGCCGTGGGTCGAGGGGTGCTGCGGTCCCATGTTCACGATGATGCGGTCGGTCTTGAGGCCGCCGTCGATAATCGTGTACTTGGCGAGGGCGCCATAGAGCGAGGCTTCGCCGTCGAAAATGGCCTTCTCGGGATCGAAGTCCTTGGGGAATTGCAGGTTGTCGCTAAAGACATTCTTGTCTTCGGCGCTGACGTATTTGCCTTCAGGCCAGCGGCTCTTCAGCGGCTTGTTATCTTCCTCATAGAACGGCTCGTGCCAATCCTTGCGCATGGGATGGCCTTCAAAGCCTTCCCACATGAGGATTCGGCGCAGGTCGGGGTGGTTTGTGAACTTGATGCCATACAGATCCCAGATCTCGCGCTCCTGAAACTCGGCGCCGGGCCAAATGGGTGTGACGGATGGGATCTCGATAGGATCCACGCGCGGGGTTTGAACCTTGAAGATGATGCCCGGCCCGCCGGTGGTCTTGTAGACCTGGTAGACGACTTCCATCTTGTCGGGGAAATAATCCACGCCGGTTACAGAGGATAAATAGTCGAAGCTGAATTCGTCGCGCAACGCGGTAGCAATGTCGACGAGGCTGTTCTGATCCACGATCCAGCCGCTGTAGCCTGGGCGGGCGTCTGCTGTTGCAGCGCCGGGAAAACGCTGGGCAAGGTCGAGTGTATCAGTGTGAACGGTTTCGGTTTGAACCATAGTAGTCATGTCTGGCACCTAACCCTTCGCCGCGGAGCTGTCGCCGGCGGGCTGCTGATCGGCCTTCTGGGCGGCAAGCTGCTTGATCTCGGCATAACGACGAGGATCCATCAGGTCGGGCCCGAGGACCGGAATGGGGATCTCGACCGAGTCGGCGCCCTTCTGGTACCAGCGCACACGACTAATGGATTGCTTGTCGATCTTTTCCTGCAGCTTGATGAGGCCGGCGGTAAGAGCCTGCGGGGTGGGAGGACAGCCGGGGATGTAGACATCCACGGGGACGAACTTGTCGACGCCGGCTACGACGTTGTAGCCTTCCTTGAATGGTCCTCCGCCGGAAGCGCAGGCACCCATTGCGACCACGTACTTCGGCTCCGGCATCTGGTTATAGAGCCGGACGATGCTCGGGATCATCTTCTTGGTGACCGTGCCGGCAACGATCATAAGATCGCTCTGGCGTGGGCTTGGCCGCATGACTTCCATGCCGAAGCGGGCGAGATCATAGCGGGCGGCCTGCGCGGCGATCATCTCGATGGCGCAGCAAGCCAGGCCGAACATCATGGGCCAGACGGATGAGCGCCGGCCCCAGTTATACAGGCGGTCTAATGTGGTTATGCTGACCGCATGCTCAAGGTCTCCCGGGATCTCGTATCCCGGGGAATTGATCTTATCGTCAGTCATTGATTAGCTCCTCATACCATTCCTGATAGATGGATGCAAGTATGTCATCATTCGACAAAGCCGGATCGTCCTCGAAATCGTCCAGCTCCAATGTCCAAGCGTATATCTGTTGCAGGCTAACGTCCTCGATGTTCACGTCCGTGTGCCGGCGCTTAAGCTCGATGGCGATGGCGTAGGATGTCTCCCAAGTGAGGGTCATGGAGGGACCGTGGGAAGTGATCAGTTGGCAGTGGTCAGTCGCGATTGTCGATTTGGGCGCGCTGGAGCTTGCCGGAGTAATCGACGTAAATGGATTTCCATTCCGTGAAGAGATCGAGGCCGGCCTGACCGGCTTCGCGATGCCCGTTGCCAGTGCCGCGCACGCCGCCGAACGGGAACTGGATCTCGGCGCCGGTGGTACCGTGGTTGATGTAAACCAAGCCGGTGAACACGTCGCGCATGGCCGTGAAGGCACGGTTCACGTCCTGTGTGAAGATCGAGGTGGACAGACCATATTGCGAACGGTTATTAACCTGGATGGCCTCCTCCAACGTGCCGACCTCGATGATGGAGAGAACGGGTCCGAAGATCTCTTCCCGTTCGAGGGTGGACCCGGGAAGGACACCGTCGAACAAGGTGGGCTGGTAGAAGAAACCCTTGCCGTCTACATCGGCGACCGCCGCGCCGACGAGTGCACGGGCGCCTTCCTTCTGACCGGCCTGAACGTAGTTGTGAATACGCTGCAGGGCGGGCTTGTTGATCACCGGTCCAATCTCAACGCTGGCATCGAGCCCGTCGCCAAGAGTGAGCTTGCGGGTACGCTCGAGGAGCGCCTCTTTGAGCGTGGAGGCGATGCCGCGTTGGACGATCAGCCGGCTGGCAGCGGTGCAACGCTGCCCGGATGTACCGAAGGCGGCCCATAGCGTGGCATCTATTGCCAGGTCAATGTTGGCATCATCGAGGACAATGACGGCGTTCTTGCCACCCATTTCAAGGGAGACCTTCTTGTTGAGCCGGGCAGCGGATTCGGCAATAGCGCGGCCAGTGGCTGTTGAGCCGGTGAACGAGAGCACACGGACGCCGGGGTGGCTGACCAGAGCGCGAGCGACATCAGCGCCGGGGGCAAGCAGGAGATTGAACACGCCTGCCGGCAAGCCGGCCTCTTCGAAACACTCCAACGAACGCCGCAGATATAGCAGGCGTTTCAGGCGAAGGCTTCCAGACGATGGTGTTTCCCGCGACCAGCGCCGGGAATATCTTCCATGACGGAACCGCAACGGGGAAATTCCACGGGGTGATGATGCCGACGACACCCGAGGGATCACGCACCGCCATGCCGAATTTGTCCGGCATTTCGACGGGAGCGGTATAGCCCAGCAGGCGGCGGCCTTCACCGCCCATGTAGAAGGCCATGTCGATAGCCTCCTGGATGTCGCCACGCGCTTCGGCGATCACCTTGCCCATGTCCTGGGTGAGCAGGCGGGCGAGGTCTTCCTTGCGATCTTTGAGAAGCTCGCCTACTTTGAACAGCATCTCGCCGCGGAGCGGAGCAGGCGTGCGGCGCCACGCATCGAAGGCCTGTGTAGCGGCATCCACCGCCTGATCGACATCGCCGACATCGGCCGCGTGGATCTGCGCCAGAACGGCTTCATTGGCAGGATTGATGGTCTCGAAAGTCGAGCCCGCCTGTCCTGCAACCCATTTGCCGCCGATATAGTTGGAGAATTCCATCGCCTGCCTTGGGTAAACCAAATTAATCTTTCGCGAGATGAGGGCTTCCACCCTAAAGCCCGGTAAATTATAGCACCGCAGACCGCCATGTCAATCGAATTATAACAATATATATTTGCATAATTCGGAGGTAAAATACACTTATGACCGTGCCTACCGCTCGCCAAAGGGTTCTAGAATTCTTAGGTCGCCGGAAATCCGCCACTGCGGCGCAGATCGGGCATGCGCTTAATATGTCGGCCGCGACCGTGCGGCATCACCTGGCGATCCTGGCTGCCGACGGGCGAGTCACTGCGGCGGGGGTGGAGAGCAAGGGCAAGCGCGGCCGTCCGGACAAAATGTACCGGCTTTCGGAGAAGGTTCTAGGCGAAGGCTTCGAAATGCTTTCGGAGGCGCTGATCACAACGTGGTTGGATGGCCTGCCAGTGTCCAAGCAGGAGGCTGCCCTTGGGGCATTAGCCGGAGCAGTGACTGCCCAGATCGGAAAGCCGGACGATTCCCTGCCTGCTACCAAGCGGCTGGTCCAGCTCACCGAGAAGCTCAGCGGAGCGCACTATCAAGCGCGGTGGGAGGCCGGTGCGGAAGGCCCGCGCGTCCTCTTTGCACACTGTCCCTACGCAGCCATCGTTGCGAAGCACCCTGAACTTTGCAGGATGGACGCCTTGATGCTGAGCAACGAGATGAATGCGAATGCAGAGCAACTTTCCAAAATCGAACCGAGGCCGGGAGGCGCGACACACTGCGTATTTGCCATCCGGGAGAAGAAGCCGACGCTCATCAAATCGGAGTGAGGCGGGGCAATTTTCAGCGCGCAGCTATTGACAATTGCTGAGAACGTCGCATAATGACTTGCGCAGCAGCGATCGCCTTAGCGGGGGATATGGGCGGTCTGCGGCGAATTGTGCATCACAAATCTTGAGTATCGAGGACGCATGTCACTACATTCAGAGATCATGGAACAACCCGACCGTTTGGAGCGACTTCTGCAATCGCAACGCGGCACCGTGGAGGCGATCGCCAAGGCCGTGCAAGCGCGAAACATCTCCTATGTTTTTCTGGCGGCTCGCGGAACATCAGACAATGCCGGCCGGTATGCGAATTATCTGTGGGGCGGGATCAATCGCCTGCCGCTGGCACTGGCGACTCCTTCACTTTTCACGTACTACCAGAGGCCGCCATCACTCAAGGGTGCGCTGGTGGTCGGCATTTCACAGTCGGGGCAATCACCGGACATTGTGAGCGTGCTGGAAGAAGGAAAACGCCAGGGCTGCATGACGCTGGCGGTAACGAACGAGCCGGATTCGCCGCTGGCTGCAGCAGCGGATTTTGTGCTCGACATCCAGGCAGGGCCAGAACTGGCAGTTGCCGCGACCAAGACCTATACATCGGAACTGATGGTCATTGCGATGTTATCGGCGGCGCTCAAGGGCGATGAGGCTGCGTGGAAGGCGCTTGCCAAAGTGCCGGCGTGGGTCAACGAGGCACTGGGGCATGACAAGGCTATGGCGAAGGCCGTGGAGCACTACAAGGATATGCGGCAATGCGTGGTGCTCGGACGCGGCTACAACTATTCCACGACCTTTGAATGGGCACTCAAACTCAAGGAGCTGGCGTACGTGGAGGCCGAGCCCTATTCCTCGGCGGACTTCCAGCATGGGCCAATCGCGCTGGTGGGTCGAGGTTTCCCGGTGATGGCAATCGTGGCGGCGGGGCCGGTGGCCGAAGCATTGATGCCTATGCTGAAACAAATCAAGGAGGAATTACTTGGCGACCTGCTGGTGATCTCCAATGTGAAGAGCGCATTGACCCTGGCGGAGCGGGCCTTCGCGTTATCTGCGGATATCCCCGAGGAGCTGACGCCGCTGGTCGGCATCGTGCCGGCTCAACTGATGGCGTATCACCTGACGCGCGCCAAGGGCTATGATGTGGAGAAGCCGCGTTCGATCACGAAGGTGACCGAGACGCGCTAGCGTTTTTGTGTGGGACCCATCCATAACAAGAATGCCAACGGCCTGCGCCGTTGGCATTCTTTATTTTCGGGTAGTGGATGGCGAACGCTATCCGCCCAGTTGCACTGCCAGGACATCGTAGTAGGTGCCGGCGCCGAAGCCATCGATCAGAATGTGATCGCCGGGCTTGAGGCTCGGCAGCTCGCGCAGGAAGGCGATCATATTCGAGGCTGCGCTGACGTTACCAAAATCACTGACCACCCACGGCATGGGCAATACAATGCCCTCGTTCTGCAGGTGCTTTTCCTTCAGCTTGTTGATCTTATAGTTTGCGTGATGGACCACGGCGACCGCCAGAGACCGGCCCGTCTCGCCCAACTGAACAAGCCTTTCCTGGTAGCCACGATAGGCCTCACGAACCACCTGCACACCGGTGCGGACGAAGAGTTTGACCATGCCCATGGGGCCGGCCATCGCGATGGAGGAACCGTCGGTCGGTTCGTGCATCAAGCCGGCGATGCGGATATTGTTGGCGCCGGTCTGAGTGACCTCGACGTTCGAGCCGCCCTCGACCTTCTGAGCAGAGTGCGGATAGTTCATTTCGACCTGGAGCACACCTTCTTCGTCGAAGGCTTCGCGTGACTTGCCAGCCAGGAACTTCATGGTCATGCCGGGGATCACGCCGATAACGCCAGCCGCATTGCCAAATAACTGCAGGGCGTTCGCGTCGCGGGTCTTATTGAGGAAGCGGCTGAGACCCTCGATACCGCCGACGAGCACCTTCTTACCGCGCAGGGATTCGGCGATGTTCTGCCGCAGGCTCTTGTTCTCGGGCAGGCTGGGGTTGAGCGCGAGATGGAGGCTGCTGACGGAGCCGTCGCAGGCCTTGTGCACAGCCACCTTCAGGGCTTCGGGCCTGATCCCAGCGGCGGCGGTGATGCGATCGAGATAGTCCTGAGTAATAGGAGCGCTCATGCCGATGAGGACGGCATCCACGTCCGGAAGATTCCAACCGCAAGCGCGCGCAGCTTCACGAAGCAGGCGTGCACCCACTTCGACCTCCACCTCTACATTCTCTTCATCAGACATCCGCGCGATGTGGTGACGACTTTTGAATCCCAGCTCGGCGAGGTTTAGCTGCTCTGCAGGAGGAATGGGCTCCCCAAGGTGCTGCTCGAGAAATGCAGGCATCGACTGGTTATCATAGCTTTGCCCCCAGGTGCCATAGGCTCCGCCGATCCCGATGTCGGTATTCGTCACTCGCTTCACACCAAACGGTACGCCGTCACCGACCGGTATGACGTCCTTTTCTACGCCAGCCTCATCGAAAAAGGAGGTAGACGTCGTTTCAGCTATTGTCATGTCATCCTTACCTTTCGTTGTCTCTATTTAATTGCAGAACACTATAACGCGTGCAGAGTTTCGGTCTGTAACGGGCTTGCGGCCCAGATCTGGGATGAGCATTCAGCCGAACCCAGGCGGAAATATAACACGTCCGCGCAGATGCGAGGCGCTCGAATGCAGATCTGACCACATCCCTTGAAACGATGAACTAAGCTGACCGCGTGGCGCTGCGATGCACCGAAGCCCTAGCCGGGGCGGAGCCACGCCACCACTTGAGCACGCGGAGGGCGCGCAGCGTGTTCCAGCGACTTGACCGACCGGCAGCTTCGAGGTCAAAATGAACGCGTCCGGTCCAGGGCTTGTTGAGCAGCCAGCGCCCGTTCGGCATTTGCCGCGAGACGAGCAAGTCGACCGGGTCGTTCAGCCTTTCGTCGCGGGCAGCGTTCACGGAGCCGAAGAAGTCCAGGCCTCGCAGGATATCGTAATGCCAACGAGGAGGAAAGTGCAGGCGGGTCATCTCGGAATCGACGATGCGGCCCGTGCGGTGCGACCTGTACAGATGGTGGTTGAGGAGGAATTCCAGGCCGCGTTCCATTGCAGCGGAGACGGAATCGGATTTGCCAGGGAAAGCCAAGGCATATTCGCGAAGGCCCTCCAGCACGGAGATCGTCGTGTTAAAGGAGGCGTGGGTGGCACCCCGGAGACGCCGGCAGTTCCAGCCGCCGTCGGCCATTTGTTCGCCGAGCAGATGACGAGCAACACTGTGAACGCGTTCATCCGGCGAATGGAAATACGATAGCAAGCTCAGGAGCATCCCATTGACGCACGTTTCGCTGTAGTCTATGCTCTTGAAAAGGTTGATGCCGCCATCCTTCTCGAGGCCGCGAAAGAAGAAATTCGCGCAGGCGCGCTGCGCGGCCACATTTTCGTGAGGCAGGCCCATGTCACGCAGCAGCAGGAGGGTGTAAGTAGTGGAGGTCCATTTAGGAGTGTAAAGGCCGCCGCCCCAATTGCCATCGGAGTCTGCTTCGCCAGCAACCTTTTCCCCCAGCCGGTGAGGGCTACCTGGGCTCTCTCGGCATCATAAATGGCGGATTCCGCATCGAGCAGGTCACGCTGTACCTGCCAGCGGATGGACGGATCACCGTTCAAAAGCCACTGGATCTCTGTTTGCATGAGAGCATCCAACTTTTCCGGGCCTCCGAGAGGTCCTGCACTGCAGCACTCGGAGGCCCCGAACCATTTATTCGACAGTAACGCTCTTGGCAAGGTTCCTGGGTTGGTCAACATCCAGACCGCGGATCGCGGCTATATGATAAGCCAAAAGCTGCAGGGGCAGGACTGCCAGGACGGGCGCCAGCATCCACGGCGCATCCGGCAGCCAGAAGACATGGTCAGCCATGTTCCCGACGAGCTCGTCTCCGTCGGTTGCGACCGCAATGACCATGCCGCCGCGGGCCTTGGCCTGCTGGATCTGCGAGATCATCTTCTCGTGCCAGGGATCCCGGGGGACCAGGCAAACGACCGGCATGCTTTCGTCGATGAGCGCGATGGGGCCGTGTTTCATCTCGCCGGCGGGGTAACCCTCGGCATGGATATAAGAGACCTCTTTAAGTTTGAGGGCGCCCTCGTACGCGATCGGCATGTTGAGACCGCGTCCGAGGTAGAGGCAGTTGCGGATGTCCTTCAAGATGTAGGCGACCTTTTCGACCTCCGGCTCGCGCTGCAGAGTCTTGCCGACCAAGTTGGGTATGAGGCGCAAGTCGGCAACCAGGCTTCTTGCGGGTTTCATCGTCGATAACGCCGCGCAAGTCCGCCAGCAGGACGGCGAGCATATACTGATCGATCAGAGGTGCGGTGAAAGCTTTGGTGGAGGCGACGCCGATCTCGGGGCCGGTCTGCATGGAGATGTAGCCATCGGCGAGCCGCATAGCCTGCGAGCCGATGGCATTGACGATGCTCCAGACCGTGGCGCCCTTGCGGCGGCCCTCCTCCATGGCCGCCAGCGTGTCGGCCGTCTCGCCGGACTGGCTGATGGCCAGGAGCACCGTACGATCGTTGACAATGGGATCGCTGTAGCGGAACTCGGATGCAATCAGGACCTCTGTGGGGATGCGGGCAATCTTCTCGATGAGATACTTGCCCATCATGCCGGCATAGGCGGCGGTACCACAGGCTGTGATGACGATCTTTTCGATGCGGTTGGCGAACTCCTTCGTGAGCTTGAGATCGGGCAGGCGGATCTCGCCGCGTGCGAAGTCGACGCGGCCGGCGATGGTGTCGGTTACGGCCTGCACCTGCTCATGGATCTCCTTCTGCATGAAATGGCGGTATTCGCCTTTTTCGGCCGATATGGGATCCCAGGAGACTGCATGGATCTGGGGCTGAACCTCGAGGCCTTCCAGGGTCTCCACACAAACCGTCTGGCTGGTGATAACTGCCATTTGACGAGACTCGAGGAAGATGACGCGTCGAGTGTGCTCCATGATGGCCGGCGTATCGCTGGCGAGGAAGTTCTCGCCCTCGCCCAGTCCGATCACGACGCCGCCTGCGTTCCCGATCCGAGCGGCAACAATCTTATCGGGCTCGTCCGCGGAAAGCAGCACAACGACATTGGCGCCGTGGATCTGCGTGAAGGTGCTGCGCGCGGCCGCTTCCAGATCCTGGCCCGAGGCAAGGTAGTGCTCCACGAGGTGCACGATCGTCTCCGTATCGGTATCGGATTGGAACTCGACCCCCTCGGCGATCAACTCATCTTTGAGCTCGAGGAAGTTCTCGACGATGCCATTTTGTACTACGACGACCCGCTTGGTATGCCCGAGATGCGGGTGGGCGTTACGCGCGGAGGGCGCGCCGTGCGTGGCCCAGCGAGTATGCCCAATGCCGGGGGTACCGGTGAGGGGTGACTTGTGAATCAAATCGACAAGCTGCGAGAGCTTGCCGGCGTCCTTGCGTACGTCCAGGCTGCCTTCGTGTATGACGGCAATGCCAGCCGAGTCGTAGCCGCGATATTCCAGGCGCTTCAGGCCGCCCAAGATGATCGGCGTCGCGTCACGCGGACCAATGTATCCGACAATTCCACACATGGGATCCTCCAATTTTCCGGGTTAGATAAGTAGATCACTTGAGAACAGGTGCGCGGGGACGCGCACATGCATCTCTCTGTTCTCAATTCTCTACTCTCTGATAGTGCCATTCTCCACGACTTTGCCTGCACTGTTACCAGCCAGTCTTATGTGGTGGAGTGCTCGTTTGGAGGGAAAGAGGCAGGTGATGGCTCACCCGGAGGGCTTCCGCTGATCTTTCGATTTTCTTCCCACTCACATCAACTCCATACAGGATGTCCTGATGGAGAGGGAGTGGGAATTAGCTCCATCCCGCGATGGAGAACCCTCAGCCTCGTCAACTGTAGTTCGATAGTGCAGTAGTTTGTGATTTCGGTGTGTTCGTGCACAAGGCATTGCAACTCAACCACCCAGTTCTCACGATCTGACTATCCAACTATAGTCCATGCGCTGTCTTTCCCCAAATCTTATTTGATTTCCATGGCCTCCTTTCAATTCTGTAAAGTCTGTGCTGCCCATTATAGCCGCTTTTCAAAAAAGTCGATGGCAATTGTCGCGTTCTTGTGAATAAATCGTTGCAAGCAGGGCACAATGCCCGCTTTCCGATTGACCGGAGGCCCGCCGCCGTGTATTATTATCACGGATAGTTATCGGCACTGAGGCTTTATGAAAATGCGATCCTCCTTAAAATCCATCCTGCGATCCGGAAGCAAAGGGCAGAGTTTTGTTGAACTCACCCTGGTGGTGATCCCGCTCATGCTGCTGCTGGTTGGCATTGCTGAGTACGGATTCCTGCTGAACCGTTATTTGAACCTGCTGGATGCAGCACGTGAGGCAGCCCGCTTCAACGCGAACTACAACCCGTTCTGCTCGCCCGCGAGCACTGACCCGAGCTGCCCGCCCGGCACCGTGACCGATGCGTACTATGCCAACACGGCACTGGAGGCGGTTCACGTGATGTCTCCGCTGGTGATGAATCCGCAGGCGGGAGACGATATCGTGGTGTCGTTCTTCAAAGTATCCGGGGGTGTGATCGAGCAGCGATACCCGGATACGTCGGGGGAAAATGGGTGGAGTTGGAGCGAGCATGCAGCGGGATACCTTACGCGTAACCACGTCTCGCAGCAAACTTCCGCCTTCATTACCAGCCGAATGGATGCCACCGCCCCGGACGTGAGCGTGGCCCTGGTGGAGATCTATTACAACTACCCTCAGACGCTTAAGAACCCGATCTTCGAGCGGCTCTTCGGCGATACGATCCCGGTCTACACGTACACGATCATGCCGATCAAGAACGTTACCATACCGACCAGTCCGTAAAACCCCGGCACGCTAACCGCCGAGCAACCGGCAGAAAATTGGAAGAGATGCATACGAAGAAGCGACGCTCAAAGCAGGCTACCAGATCGCAGCGCGGCCAGATCCTGATCCTGGTGGTATTTGGAATCGTTGGTTTTGTGGCCTTCGTCGGGCTGGTGGTGGATACCGGCCTGGTATTCATCGCGAACGGCACACTGCGGCGGTCGGTTGATGCGGCGGCGCTGGCTGCCGCCTCTCAATACCGAAAGAATCCGGATCCGACGGGCCTTGAAAAGGCCGCTGACGAATTCCTGACCTTAAACAATGTGTCCAATGCGTCTGCGACCGTGCACGTATGCAACACTGTTTATCCCACCTATCATGACCCCAACCTATGCACGCCGCCGGCAAACCGCCGGCTCGTCCGGGTCGACGCAACCAGCACGGTGAGGCTGGCGTTCCTGCCGGTCATCGGGATCAACACCGTTACCCTGAACGCGACGGCAACGTCCGAGGCGGCATCGCTGGATATTGTGCTCGCGCTGGACGTATCGGAATCCATGACGTGGGAACTCCGGACAGCCATCTCTGATGTTCGATCCGACAGAATGCAACGATGTGCCGTCAGGCAGTGCGACCACGGACTGCAGCCCGTTCAAGGACATCCAGTCGGCGGCCAAGCAATTCGTTTCAGAACTTATTCCCATCGAGCGGGATCAACACGTATGATCGGATCGCGGTGATCCCGTTCGACCGCACGGTGCATCCCGATGATGCTGCTTACGATAAGCCATTCCATCTGAGCGAGGCTACGGGTCTTACCGGAACGGTGTACAGACAGAGGATACTGGACAAGATATCGGCTTTGCGCGTTTACACCGCAAGCGGCTCAGCAGGGCCACCGGGGGAACGCCTTGACGGACGGTTCTTGTTTGAACCCAGCTGGCGATCAGAGCTACCCTACACAAGGCACATGCCGATACTATCCGCCCAACAATTCTGTGTATTGTTTTGATCAAGTTACTCATCTCCCTCTTGACACAGCGTGGGATGATCCATTGTGTTTCACTCTCAAAGATACGACCGCCGGCGCCCGTCAGCAATGGGCCGTTTTTACGAGCATCGGATGGACTGCACTACGAACGAGCGTATAACTACATGGTTTGTCCGCCGGGCGTAGACCCGCGATACTGCGGCACGACGAACATCGGGGAAGCCTTCTTCCAGGCTGGAGATGAATTCGTCCGCCAGCCGGGCTTCCGCCAGGAGTCATTGTGGGTTGTGATCCTGCTGACAGACGGTATCACCAATCATTCGTCAGGAAACCAATACTGCCCGAATGGCATTGGCACCGATTGCCAGGATGCAAGCTCGGCGACGCGGCATTGCCTGCCCGCGGCCGACTCTCTCTACAACGGGCTTGACTTTCTGTATAACCTTTGCATACAGCCGCCGCCCAATGGCTCAAGCGGGACGCTCACCGTTAGCGGCGCTGACCGGCGCATTCGACGCCGATGACTATGCCCGTGCCATGGCCGACTTCGTGGCAGTGGGGCAGCAAGCGCTGATCTACACGATCGGTTTCGGCAACGAGCTGGGGCATTGCGCGACGCCTCCTTGTGACCCGCATGCGGACCGCGGCGAGCAACTGCTCAGTTACGCGGCGGATGTCGGCGACGACGGGAAGATCAATACCGTTGGGCTCAATCCGAACTACTTCTTTGCCCACGACGCGACAGCGCTCCAGGCAGTCTTCAATGCGATCACGGATCGAATTGCAACACGACTGACTCACTAGAGGGTATTCCCATGGATAAGCAGAACTCTCCCGGATCGTTCTCAATGCAAGACAGCGTGCAAGGCAAGAGCCGTGCGCAAGCGCTGGTTGAATTTGCGCTGGCGCTGCCGGTCTTGCTGGCGCTGGTATTCGGCATTATCGACTTTGCGCTCATCTTCCAGGCGTGGCTCAGCGTCGAAAATGTCGCCAGGCAGACCGTGCGCTATGCGGTGACGGGTGAGTACAACGTCGAGAACTGCAGTGACTACAACCCAGGGCCGCCCAAGACCGGTTGTACTGGCACCGATTACCTGCAAAAACAGGATGCCGCCCGACTGGTATCGATCCAACAGGAGGCCCAGCGATGGGAAGTGGCTCTGTTCAAAAACTCCACGACGAGCACCGCCGCCAAAGGCTATCTGCATGTGACGATCTGTTCCAACAGAGATGCCGACCATTCCGGCGCGTCAGACTTCACACATACCATCCCTGTAATGGGGGGAACGATCTATGCCCAGTGCCTTCCTAACGAAGATGCCGGCTCGCCGGGTGACAATGTTTTCGTGTTCGTGGACTTCAACCATCCTTTGATCACGCCTTTCCTCAACCAGGTCTGGCCCATGCTCCACATTGTTTCTTACCGGCAGGGCGTGGTGGAGACGTTCCGAACGTCACGCTCGATCGTGCAGCCGGGCGAGGGCATCGAGCCGTCCACGGACACCCCCACGCCGAGCGACACGCCGGTACCGCCGACCAGCACCCATACACTGATCCCGCCAAGCCCCACGAAAACCCGGACACCGACAATCACGCCTACACCGGACTGTTCCCAGTTCTCATTTAGCGGCGGCTTTTCCCAGTCGAATTTGGGCGGCGGCGGCAACCAGCCGCGCGTGCAAATAACGGTGGTGAATGGCAGCACTCAAGCCACAGCCTTCTCGAGTCTGACCTTTGATTGGCACGTGTATGACCTGGCCAATCCCAGCCAGACCCTGAACCGGATCCGATACAACAACAGCACTCTCCCTAACGGCGGAGGCACGGATGACACCAATTCGCCCACGACGTGGGCCGGAAGCCTTGCCTTCCCCGCCGGTTCCAGCGGGCCGTTGCAGTTCGATTACAACAACGTAGATGCCAACTGGCCGGGAACGGTGCCGCCCACTGCATTCGGCCTGACGGTGGGGTTCGCTAATGGCTGCACGATAAGGATCGACGCAACATCCTTCTCCACGCTGACGCCGACCCTCACGCTGGTGCCGTCGAGAACTCCGAGCCCGACCATCACACTGACAGCGTCCAAGACCCCGCTGCCATCCAAAACCCCGACCAAGACGCCGGTAACGCCGACCAAGTCGCCGACGCCCGTGACGCCCAGTAAGACGCCGACGCCGGTAACGCCCAGCAAGTCGCCCACGCCGGTGACGCCGAGCAAGACGCCGACGCAGATCATCATCCCAACAAAGACGCCAACGCCTGTGCCAAGCCGCACACCCGTGACGCCCATTGGGTGGGTGGACCCCTGGATCTAAACCCGACAAGGAGGCCGACATCGGCCTCCTTGTTCTTTTAGCGAGGTGGTTATAATCAGACGCGGCTTGCCATTGCGCAAGCCCGCTGCGCCCACTTATTTCAGTATGATGACCTTCCGGAGCAACCGGTGCTGGCCTGGTTAACCAAATTCTTTTCGCAGCCGATCCAACGAAGGGGCATGCTCTTCGAGTGCCTGCTCTTCATGTTGAGCTATGCGGTCCTGCTGGCAGCGATCCCGGCGGAGTCTCGCGTACGTCCGCTGGTGGAAAACTCCGCCATACTTACGGCGGCGACTACCGCGGCGCTCCTGATCTTCCTATCCCTGGCTGGCATGCCGACGCGTTCGCGGAGAGCCTGGTTATTGTTGGGCGTCGCCGTGCTGGCATGGCTGGCGGGCGCGTTTCTGCTGGATTATCTTCAATCGCTGATTGGCCCGCAGGTGACAATTTCCGCCGCGGCGCACATTATCAATCTGCTGGCGTATCTCCTGGCTGCTTATGCATTGATGCAGTACCCGTTTAAGAGCCACCTTGCGCCCACCCGCTTCCGCTTTATCCTGGACGCGATCATCTCTTCAGGCGTGGTGGTGACGCTGGGCTTCCTCCTGCTGGTGCGTCCCCTCAGTTCCGCCTCCGCGCTGGCGAACTCCCTATTAGTCGTCAGCTACCCAATTGCAGATTGCATCCTATTGATCCTGCTGGCAAACTTCTCGCTGGCAAACTGGGTGCCGCGGTCCACCGCACGCTTCCTGATCGCGGCGTGGGCGGCATTTCTCATCTCTGATTACGTGCACAGCTCGCTCGTGCTGATCGGAAGTTATGGTCCGGGGAGCTTCGTCAGCATGGGCTGGGTTGGCGGCTTTTTGCTGCTGGGACTTGGCGCCATTTCCGAGCGCGACACGGCCCGCAACCAGACACCGGCGGAGACTGAGAGCGAACGGGCGAGCGCCTTGTCGACGCCCGGCTTCGATCTGGGAGCTCAATTCCAAAGAGTGCTGCCGATCGCGCTCGTGCTTGTGCTGTTCTGGTACGTGCTGACGGACTGGCGGCTGCGCGGAGAACTGTCGCCTTATGCATTATGGATGACCGTGCTGCTGGGCGTCATGCTCATCGTCCGCCTCGGCATCCGCGCCGGAGAGGCGGAACTCAACCAGTACTGGCAGCTATTTAGAAACCTGGCGATCCCCAGTTTTGTCAGCGATCCCAAGGGCAATGTCCTGCTGAATAACCCGGCCTACAGAGAACTGGCGCAGGAGCCGGATGCGGCAGGTAACTCTCGTCGCTCGTTGTTCGAACTATTCGACGGACCAGTGAGCGGAGCTTTGGAGAGGGCCGTTGCTGCGGATCAAATAGTGAACGTCACGCTACGGGCGAACTCATCGCCGTACTCGCTGGCGCTCAGCCCGATCGCCACCGAAAACCGGCAGGTAGTTATCGCTGGTGTAGCGCACGACCTTACGGAGCAAAAACGGCAGCGCGATGCCATTCAGGGGGCGTACGACGAGCTCCGGCAGGTGCACAATGCCCTCGAAGAACTGAACGCGCAACTGGAGCACAAGGTGGAGGAGCGGACGAGTACTCTGCAGGAAGCCTTCCGGAAGCTGGAGGAGCAGAACACAGTTTTGCAGGGCCTCGATCAGATCAAAACAGATTTTGTGTCGATGGTTTCGCACGAGCTGCGCGCTCCTTTGACCAACCTGAGCGGTGGGCTGGAACTTCTGCTAAACGGACAGCACAGCGCAACCGATGAAAAGGTGCTGCTGCTGATCCAGGCGGAGATCAAGCGCCTGGCGCGGTTCGTGGATAACATCCTGGATGTATCTGCGATGGAAGCCGGGCGATTCATGCTGCATCCGACCCGGCTTTCGCTGCCGGCTATCGTCGAAGAGGTGCATAATGCCTGGAGCAATCTGCCAGAGTATGCGCGCATTCGACCCGAAGTGGAACCAGACCTGCCGCGCGTACTGGCGGATGAGGCGGCACTGCGAAGCGTGCTGGGTCACTTGATCGACAACGCTCTCAAATACGCGCCGGGAAGCCCGGTCCAGATCCGGGCGAGATCGGCCGAGGGACAAGTGCGCGTGGACGTTCGGGACTTCGGGCCGGGCATCCCGCTTGAGAAGCACAACCTGCTATTCGAGCGGTTCCAACGATTGGAAGCGAGAACTCGCAAGCGGTATACGGCTACGGACTGGGGCTGTATCTATCCCGGCAACTCCTGCGCGCCCTCGACAGCGACCTCTGCTTCGAGCAGCCCGAGGCCGGCGGCGGGGCGCTGTTCTACTTCTATCTAAGTCCTGCACATGAAGAATAAGCTCCTATTGATTGACGACGATCCCACCTTGCTGGACCTGCTTAGCCAGTTCCTCGTGGATGCCGGCTACGAGGTGTTTGCCGCGTCCAACGGGCCCGCGGGACTGCGGCTGGCCTATGGCGAGCGGCCTGATCTGGTGCTCCTGGACGTAATGATGCCCGGCATGGACGGGTGGGAGATCTGCGCGCGGTTGCGCGAGATGACGACCGTGCCGATCGTGATGATCACTGCCAAATCGAGCGAGAATGACAAGCTGCGCGGCTTCAAGCTGGGCGTGGATGATTATGTCACCAAACCATTCAGCTTTGCCGAGCTTGTGGCGCGCGTTCAGGCCATCCTGGCCCGGACAGGCTCACTGGCCAGAGAGCCGGGATATGTTGTTTATGGCGATTTCAAGCTGGATATGGGGAAGTACCAGGCCTTCATTGACGAACGAATTGTGGAGCTTACGCCAACCGAATTTCGGCTGCTGCAGGCCCTGGTACGACGGCATGGCCAGGTTGCGACGGAACAGGAATTGATCCAGGAAGTGTGGGGAAATTATCACCAGGAAGATGCGTCCGTTGTGCGGCGTTACATCCTGATGCTGCGAAAGAAGGTGGAAAGGGATCCTTCGAATCCGTCGAGGCTGCTGACAGTTCGCGGGTTCGGTTACAGGCTCTCCACCGGCCCGCTGCCGCCCCTGGACGACCCAGGGCTGGAGTAACGAGGTCTCGGGGTGTTCTTATTGCGGGATCAGAAGCAGGACAATGCTTAGGACGAGGAATGGACCATAGGGTATCGCCGAGAAGGCATGATATTTGTGACGTATGAGCATCACGGCGATAACGATCAGGCTGACGACGCCGCCGGCTAGGATCGTAAACAACAGCCCGAAGACGATCACAGGCCAGCCGAGGATCAAGCCAACGATACCCGCCAAGTTCACGTCTCCGAAGCCGAGAGCAACTTCGTCAATCACCTCTCCGCGCCGCCGGGACATGTACCTCACAAACAAGTCGCCCAGAACATAGAGCAGCAGCATCACGCCGTAGCCGGCCAGCCCGCCAAGAAGCGCGTCGCGGATGCCATGCAACCGGATGCCGATGCCCAGACCGATCAGCGCGCCGACGATGCTTGTGGTATGAAGGATGAGGCGGTGCTCCAGATCGATCACAACCACGCATCCCAGGTAAGTGAATAGCAGCATGCCGACCCAATAACCAAAATGGTTCGGCGTGATCCAGGTATAGAGGCTAATGGCCACCATCGCAATCTGCACGACCCATGGGCGCCAGCCGCGAGTTTCGCCGCAATTTGGGCAGCGCTGAAACGTGAGGTATCTTGCCCAAGGGTAGGGCTGGTTGCATTCGGGGCATGAGGGCCTTGTAAGCTGCCGGCTGTAAGGCAACACATCCGCGATGTAGTTCACCAGCCAGCCGCCGATCCATCCAACGATGATAGGTATCAAGATTGCTATGGGCATGGCGGTCATTATATTCCAAATGACTTTAGGACGAGACGCAGGCGCCTCCGTGTAAGCGAATTGTAATGTGCTGTGCGAATCGGCCAATCTGCCTTACAATCCCCCCGATTAAGCCGAGGAGGCGAAAACCAAATGGAAGAATTCATCATCGAAGGGGGTGTGCCACTGCGAGGGGAAATGACTCCGGCGGGGAATAAGAATGCAGCATTGCCGTTGCTGGCGGCTTGCCTGCTGACGGAAGAGCCGATTATCCTGCACAATGTCCCGCAGATCCGTGACGTGCTCGATATGCGGAGCCTGATCGAGAGCGTTGGAACGAGCGTGGAAGCGCTGGACGACAAGACCTGGCGTCTTACTTCGCCGACCGTGCGGCCTGCGGACCTGGACCCGGATCTGTGCCGCAGGATCAGGGCATCGATCCTGCTGGCAGGCCCGGTGACCGCGCGCGCCGGCAGCCTGCGGCTACCTCCGCCGGGTGGTGACGTGATAGGCCGGCGGAGGCTGGATACACATATGCTTGCCCTGCAAGCCCTGGGCGCGCAAATTACATACGACCGCATGTTCGACCTGCGCTCATCCGGCCTGCGAGGTGCGGAGATCCTACTGGACGAGGCCAGCGTGACCGCCACAGAGAACATCATTATGGCGGCTGTCACGGCTCAGGGAGTCACGGTGATCCGCAACGCGGCGTCGGAGCCGCACGTGCAGGACCTGTGCAATTTCCTAAATGTTCTGGGAGCGCGGGTGGAAGATATCGGCTCGAACACTCTGCACATCACCGGAGTGCCACGGCTGCATGGAGGAGAGTTTACGATCGGGCCGGACTACCTGGAGGTTATCAGTTTTGCAGGAGCAGCCGCGATCACGCACGGCGACCTGCGTATACGAAACGCGGGCGTGGGACACCTTGAGATGATCGCGCAGGCGTTCCGGCGGCTTGGGCTGCAATGGCAGCTAGACGGCAACGACCTGCTCGTCGGACCGGACCAGCCGCTCACGGTCGTGCCGGATCTTGACGGCGCCATCCCCGAGATCAAGACCAACGTCTGGCCTGCTTATCCGACCGATCTCATCAGCATCGCCATCACGGTTGCCACGCAAGCCTCGGGATCGGTATTGTTCCATGACTGGATGTATTCAGGCCGGATGTACTTCACGGATAAGCTGGTGGGAATGGGGGCGCGCATCATCCTTTGCGATCCATACCGATGCGTCGTACAGGGCCCGACTCAGCTCTACAGTGAGAAGCTGGAGAGCCCAGATATCCGGGCAGGTATGGCGCTCGTGCTGGCGGCGCTGGCAGCCAAAGGCTCGTCCACAATCCGAAATATCAACCAGATCGACCGAGGCTATGAGAGCGTAGATGCGAAGCTTCGGGCATTGGGTGCGAAGATAACGCGGGTAAGGGAATAGCTGAAAGTAGTCGCCGCGTTTCGGATCGATCTCTTGTTCATCGACAACCACGAGACGGCTACGAGGACGTCAGCCGGATACGGTTGTAGTTCACGTTAATGATCCACCTGTGAGGTCCATCGATGCAGAACCCACCATCGCTGATGGAGGCCGTGTGGCTTGAATCTCTAATCCAGGCATTAATCCAATAGCACGGATCGCCGAGCGTTGGATCGATCTGCGGCACCGAGGCCGTCACAACGTCGCCGGCTGCAATGTTATTCCAAGAAAGATACCCACATTGGCCCGCTGAATTCCGAACCCCTAGGCCCATGACGACCGTAATCGAAACCCTGGTATTGTTCTTGATCACGACAGGGACCGTCGGGCCAAAAGCTGTGACGTCCAAGGGATGAGTGCATTCGGCTGCAATGCTGGTTGGCGTAGAGATTGCTGTAGGGTTGACGGCGTCGCTCGATAGACCAGGCAAGGGGGTTGGCAGGCTCGGCTTGGGCGGTCGGCTTGGCGGCGGAGTGCGGCTGAGTACGACGTTAGCTTGCGCGACCGACGAGGCCTCGACTTGGGTAGCATCAGGGGCGGGCCCAGGGGCCGAAGGTGCGCAGGCGGTGAGAAGGAACGCGAGCAGGCCCAAAACCGTGAGGATAGGCTTCATTCCAAGGCCTCCATCGAAACATCACGTGGCAGAGTGCGAGCCGTGGATCATCCATGATTCTTCATGTTGTCTGACGGGCGAGACGATGGAATGCTATGGGATCGGATGAGGCCGTTATCGTAGCCGAAAACCAAAACGCGAGCGGTCTAGAGCCGCTCGCGTTTTGGTTTCGTTTTTTTCTCTCGGCCTCGCCACTCTACGGCGGGGTCAGGGTGATCTTCTCGTAGGTGACGTTAAATACCCATCTCTGAGCGTTATCGATGCAGAAGCCGCCGTTGCTGGCGTGGCTCGGCTTCTTTGGATCGTTGATGATCGCATAGGTCCAGTAGCACGTATCGCCCAGGTTCGTGCGAATTTGAGGAACCGATACGCTGATGCTGTTTCCCTTGGCTATATTGCCCCAGGACAGGTACCCGCATTGGCCGAAGGTATTCTTCGTGCTTATACCCATTGTAAATGTGATGGGACCCTTCGTATTGTTCTTGATCACCACCTGCGCTTGCGGGCCGGAAGCGCCCACGTCCAGCAGATGATTGCAGTCACCGCCCGTTGCGGCTGTTGTCGGCGAGGCTACGCCAGCAAGAGTCGGTAGAACTGGTAGAGTGGGCAGCGGCGCAGATGTAGCGCTGGGCAGGGGTGTTGGCGGAACGGCCGTCGCCGTTGGGATAGCCGCCTGCGTGAGGGCGATCATGGTGCTGGCGGCAGCCACGGCGGAGGCCTGGATCTGCGCCGGATCCACGGTGGGTGCGGCGGGGGCGCATGCGCCCACGAGCAGGGCAAAGAGGGCAGTGGCGAAAACAATCCGTGGCATGTTATCTTTCTCCGTTCATAGCTGAAATTCAACTCCGTCCGCAGAATTCGGTTGCCTCGAGACGTCCGAGGGTGGCGAAAAGTTCCGCTTAGCATTATATCCGATGCTTCCGGCCGAACAAATCCATGGGGAAACAGGTGGTCAAAGGATCGTTCGTAGTAACGGATTTGGCGGCTCAGCGCGGCTGTAGGCGTCCGAATACACCAAAAAAGAGATGAGGCATGGCTAAAGGGCGTCATGCCTCATCTCGTGTTAGGAAATCTTCCTGGATTTTATCAAGGGCCGACTAATACTATCCTGTCGGCATACACTTTGATGTCCCATTTATGCGTCTGATCGTTCATGCAGAATGCGCCAGAAGCGTGCGACGGCGCCTTGTTGTTAACCAATGCGAAAGCACTATAGCAACCGCTCTTCAAGTCGTACAAGTTGATAGATTGATTGCCGCTGATCGAGAAGCCGCGGCCGCCGCACTCCCCAAACTCGGTCTTATTCAGGTATAGGGAAAGGGAGATGGATCCCTTATTCATATTATCGATTTCTACGTTTTTGACAGTTGGTCCGACTGCACCGGGGTCCAAAGGCTTATAAGGTGCACCGGGCGCGCAAGGGTCGCCGCCAGCGCCCGGCGTGAGGCCAGTGGAGACCGCAACACCGGATAAGGTCGGCAATGGGACTGTGGGACTCGGAAGAGGTGTTGGACTAGGCACGGGCGTAGGCGGCACCGGCGTAGCTGTTGGAATGGCGGCCTGGGTCAAGCCGATCATCGTGCCGGCGATAGCCACCGCGGACGCCTGGATCTGCGCGGAATCGATGGTTGGCGTGGCGGCTGATCCGCAGGCAGTCAAAAGCAAGCGCCAGCGGGGTTGCCAGCAACAGAACGCGCTTCATCTAAAAGTTCTCCTTCTTATTGCTTTGATTCTGACAACTGGCAAGTGCTACACAGACCAAACACCTCGCAGGCGATATCGCTAGCAGCCTTCGTTTTTCTATTGCGATACCTTGATCACATTGGTAGTGCCCACTGTTACGGTTCCCTTAGCATCTCCTTTGAAGCAGCCATTGCCGAATGCTTTGTAGGGTCCCTTCTTGGGATCTGTAACGAACGCGCCGGCGCTGTAACAACCCACGGGCAGACTTGCACTTGCAGATTGCCCGGCCGACAAATTAAAGGCACGATAGCCACACTCCCCGAAAGTTGTCTTAGCAAGGTAGAGGGATAATATGACGGAGCCTTTCGAAGAATTTACTACGACAACTGTGATCTTTGGCCCCGCGGGATTAGCGGCCAAAGGTGCCTGGCACGGATCGCCGCTGGGATTGCCGCCACCCCCGGTGCCGCCAGTCGCGGGCGGAACGGTAGCCGGAGTCTGTATCGAGAGGGTTGGCAGGGCTAGTAACGTGGGGCTCGGCAGGGGAGTCGGACTGGGAGGCGGCGTAGGTGGGACAGGTGTCTCGGTTGGGATCGCCGCCTGGGTGAGAGCCACCATCGTATTCGCCGCTGCAACCGCGGAGGCCTGGATCTGTGCCGGATCGACGGTCGGCGTGGCCGGGGCGCATGCGCTCAAAAGCAGGGTCAACAGAACGATCACAAATGAGATGCGTTTCATCTACTCTTACTCCGTTTCTTCTAGTGGACTGTGACTCGGTCAGCGTAGACGGTGATGGTGAGGTTGGGCGAGCCCAGCAGAGAGAAACTTCCGGACATCATGCGACCGCCAACGTACACAACATAGATATAGTCGCCGTCTGGCGCTTTTATAGAGAGGTTCCTTACACTGTCATACTCAAGCACAGTCTGCAAGCCTTTATGGGTGGTGCAGTGCAGAGAGATATCCATCTGAGCCCGGGTCGCATTATGGATACGTACCGGCTTATATACCGTATCCTTGGGAAGTTTGTCGAGACTGATGGACTCAACGAAAGTGGACGTTGCAGTCGGCTCAAGGGTCGGCGCTGTTCCGGTAGCGGTAGTAGTGGTTGTCAAATCGAACGGCGCTGATGGAGTGCCCGTCGGAGTCAAAGACGGGATGGGCGTGAATGCAGTGTTCGTAGGCGTCACGGTCGCCGTCGGGGATGGAGCCAGCGTCGAGGTCGCCTGCGACGTGGCACTCAGTTGAATCGATGGAGTGGAGGGGGAAGGGGTAGGCGGAAGCAGGGCCGGGAGTTGAAGACGAGGCACGCACGCCGCCAGAGACAAGCCAAGCACGAGCACAATGAAATGGGCTGCAGCTCTCCTCATTCTCTTACTGGCTCCGTAACCTGCAAACTCTCCGCAGGCAGCGTTTTCCGTAATAAGCGGAAACGCTCAGCTCGGAGCCACAACCTCCATGAATTGTGAGACGACATCCCGCAGCATCCGCTCGGGTAATGCACCTACCTGACGGTGGACAACTTTTCCGCCAGACACAAATAGCATGGTCGGAATGCCCTGAACGCCGAACTTGCCCGCCCACTCGGGATTTTCATCGGTGTCAACCTTCGCGACGATCAGCTTGCCAGCATACTCTTTGGCAAGTTTCTCCAGGGTCGGGGCGACCATCCTGCAGGGGCTGCACCACGGCGCCCAGAAGTCGACGATGACCGGCAAAGGCGATTGGATGACACTCTGTTCAAAAGCGGAATCCGTGACGTGAATCGGTTCATCAAACATAGCTTTATTATATCCTTTGTCTGCAGATCAGAGCACGGTTTCATCCGCCAGCGGGTAATGCCTCTGGGCAAGGTGCGCAGGCAGCGCGCCCGGCCATCCTATGATTGGCCGGAGGCGGACGCAGTATATCATGATTCCTGCATGATATAATCCGACGACGTGGCAGGCAGGAAGCTTCCTTGCGGAAGCGTACACCGATCTGAAACAGCCCCTCGTGATCCATCCAGACAAATGAATCCACAACCTTCCGGACATAACGAGCTCTGCCGCGGCTGCCGCAGAAATGCGAGCGGCGATACATGACCGATCTGCTGTCGCGATGGCGTGATGGATTGGCAAAGAGCAGCAAGGGCGCGTTCGGCCGACTGGCTGGGCTGCTTGGCGCTACCGAGATCAAAGCGGAGACCTGGGATGAGCTTGAGGTCTTGCTGGTGCAAGCAGACCTGGGTATCGAGACGACGGGCGATGTAATGGCGTCGCTCAAGCAGGTGGTGAATCAGCGAGGCCTGACGCGTGCGGACGAACTCCGCGAGGCATTGCGGGAGGAATTGCGGGCACGGCTGGAGACACCTCCGGAGTTGACGTGGTCCGCGAAGCCATCAGTGATCCTGCTGGTGGGTGTAAATGGCTCAGGCAAGACCACCACGATAGCAAAGCTTGGTCAAAGATTCAAGGGCGATGGCAAATCCATTATCTTTGGCGCCGCCGATACCTTTCGAGCGGCGGCAGTCGACCAATTGCAGGTGTGGGGCAAGCAACTCGATATTGACGTAGTTGCGGGAGCGCCAGAGAGCGATCCGGGGGCGGTCGCATACAATGCTGTGCAGGCCGGGGTGGCGCGCCGGGCGGACGTGGTATTGATCGATACTGCCGGGCGGCTGCATACGCGCTCCAACCTGATGGAGGAATTGAAGAAGGTGCAACGCGTGGTGGCGAAGGCTTTAGATGGCGCACCGCATGCCGTATGGCTCGTTTTGGATGCCACGACCGGACAAAACGCGCTGCAGCAGGCGCGAGCATTTCAGTCGGCAGTGAGCGTGACCGGCGTGATCCTGGCCAAGCTTGATTCGTCGGCGCGCGGCGGAATGGCTTTTGCGATCCAGAGGGAGCTGCACCTGCCGATCTTGTTTGCCGGGCTCGGTGAACGCCCTGAGGACCTTCAACCCTTTGATCCCGATGGGTTCGTCGACGGTATTATTAGATTGTAGATCGCAGAAAATATGAATACGTCGGTCGGGTCGCGTTTGACGGCCTGCCGCACCGGAGGAAACATGCAAGACCTACTCGAACGTTTATCACACGCCGAAGACCTGACGAACAAACTTATGGAGCGTCTTTGACTTCGCAGGAAAACAAGCGAAGCTAGCGGCACTTGAGAAAGACACCGAACGGGGGGACTTCTGGGACAATTCCATGGCAGCCCAACGCACCATGAAACAGGCCTCGACATTACGCGAGGAGGTCGAAATCTTGGGGCAAATTTCGAAACCATCTGCGCGACCTGATGGAGCTGGCGAGCCTTGATGATGATTCGCTGCGAGGAGAGCTGGAGGCAGAAACCTTCGCTCTCGAACAGGAGCTCGAGAAGCGCTCTTTTACATCCATGCTTTCCGGGCCCTACGACCACGACGGGGCCTTGCTGGCGATCCACGCCGGGGCCGGCGGCACGGATTCACAAGACTGGGCGGCAATGCTCGAGCGCATGTACCTGCGGTGGGCTGAGCGGCGCGGCTACAAGGCCGAAGTGCTGGATCGGACGGAGGGGGAGGAGGCCGGGTTAAAGAGCGTCACGATCGCGGTTGAGGGATTGTACGCGTACGGCTATCTTAGGTCGGAGAAGGGTGTGCACCGACTCGTGCGGTTATCACCGTTCGACGCTGCGCACAGAAGGCATACGTCGTTTGCCCTGGTGGAGGTGCTTCCGCAGGTAGCGATGGATGAGGCGGAAGTGGAGATCAATCCGGGAGATCTGAAGATGGATGTGTTTCGATCATCCGGCGCCGGCGGGCAGAACGTGCAGAAGAATGCGACCGCGATCAGGCTCACTCATATTCCAACGGGCATCGTTGTGACGTGCCAGAATGAACGCTCTCAACTCCAAAATCGGGAAAATGCGCTGCGGGTCTTGAGAGCACGGCTGCTCGAACTCAAGCGTGCGGAAAAAGACCAGGAGATCGCCGTGCTGCGAGGGGAATATACCAAGGCGGAGTGGGGCAGCCAGATCCGGTCGTATGTGCTGCATCCGTACCAGATGGTGAAAGACCACCGCACCGATTATGAGACCGGCAATACCCAAGCGGTGTTGGATGGCGATCTGGATGCCTTCATGGAATCCTACTTGCGGCAGGCAGCATGATTGGGCCTTGCGACGGTGATTCATTGGCAGGCGCTGCCACGCCGTGAGAAAGTTCACACGATTTGCATGAATGACGGCGTCCATCCCATTCGACTCGTACTCAAAGCTCTCGGGATTTTTGTAATCCTAAACGCGGCCTTTGCCGGCCTGCATCCGCAGATTGGGCGTTTGTCGATCTTTAATAAGGTGGTAAGCGGCCGCGCCAGACTGCCTGCCGTGAACCCGGCCGGGCAGGATTTCAGAATTGGAGATGTAGACGCCTTATTTAGCGCGCACGTGATCTCGGGCACCGTCAAGTCTCCTGGTGAATATCGCGTCCTGCTCCTTGGCAATTCGCAGACCTGGGGCTGGCTTGTGCCTCCTTCCCAAACCGTCGCAGAATATCTGAATCAGCGCGATTGGGCGGGGTGCCACCAGAACATTCGCTTCTATAACCTGGCATATCCATTCCCCTCAGCGCTGAGGGATTTCTTTTATTTGCATGAGGCACTTCCATATAAGCCCGACATGGTTATCTGGATGGTCACTCTGGAAAGTTTCAGTCCGCGGCCGATAGACCAACTGCTGCTCGATGTCGATCCAACGGTACGGTTCGGGCTGCTGCCGGCCTACGGTTTGCAACGCTACCAACCCCTAATCGGGCGTCCCCTGGAATTTGCAGATTCCACCCTGATGGGGCAGGGCAGCCACCTGAAGAGCCTTGTCGTCCTGCAGTTGTATGGCATCATATGGGACGCGACCGGAATTGATAACCGTCCGTCTGAGCCTTTGACGGATAGTACGGTGGGCAGCCAGTCCTCTGCGCAGCCGCGGGCTACCTCCAGCTCGCCGAAGGACCTGACGTTTGACGTGCTCCAGGCCGGACAGACGATGCTAAACGGCGTGCCTATTCTGGTTGTCAATGAACCCATTCCAGTCTCGGCAGATCCGGCTCTGCGCTACAACTCAATACCTGTCCGCCAGAGCTATGACCAATATCAGCAGAGGCTGCGGGCCTACACATCTTCTGCCACCATCCCTTACAGGGATTTCTACGATCAAATTCCTGCGTCGGAGTTTCCCGCCGGCAATCTTCATCTGACCGCACGGGGCGAGAAGGAATTGGCAAAATTGCTGGCGGGAGAAGTGGCGCAGATCGCCTGTCCGTGAGACGCGGAAAAAAATGGGAAATGATGCTGAAGCCTCAATATTGCGGTGAGTTTGTTGAATTTCATATTTGTTTGCGGTCGCAGGCTTGCACAAACCGCGATGATATAATGCCCTCTCGGTTTGTGATGGCGGACCTAACGAAACCGCGGGGCTTTTTTTGGACGTGTACCAGGAGTATGAGAATGCTGAAGAAGATCTACAATGCAATTTTCACCCGGGAGAATTTTCTTGCGCTTATGCTGGCTTTGATCCTCATCGCCCTAGTGATCTTTACAGCGGACACTTCACCGACTTGGATCTATCAGGGCTTCTAAGATGACGATCCTGCAGATAGCCATTCTGGCCGTTCTGGCAATTGTCATTGGTCAGTTGCCGAAGGGCCGCCAGTTGGCTATGCTGGCGGTGAGCGCGTTCGCTGTTTTCTGGTTGCAACCTGCAGAGCCGTTCATCAGCCTCCAATACTGGCTGCCTTTCGCAACGCTGGCTGTTGTTGCACTTAGCTGGGCACTGACTTCATCGCCGGAGGTGCGGGGTTGGATGCAAAATTGGCCGGCCGTAGCGGTTCTGGGCGGGGTCAGCATCCTAGCCGACTTGAACCGGTATTTTGGGCTTACGTCAGTTTACATCACTGGCACGCCGGCATTTGGATTGGCACTGCTGGGCGGGGTAGTCATCATTGCGGCAGTTTTTCTTCTGCTTCGGCTCCGGGCCCTCGACCGTTTCTGGCAAGCGGCTGCCTTGGTTATCATCATCCTGATCTTTGTCCTTCTAAAGTCTCCCGCTTTGATGCCGCGTTTTCTGACGCTCGTGAGAAGTATGCGGGGGACTGAGCCGCAGGGTGTGGCACCGGCCCTGACCTGGCTCGGCTTCTCGTATATAGCATTTCGATTGATGCATACTATTCGTGATCGGCAGGCGGGGCGGCTTCCGGCGGTCACGCTGGCCGAGTATGTGAACTACGTAATCTTCTTTCCTTCGTTCACGGCAGGTCCTATCGACCGCATCCAACACTTTGTCGAGGAGTTGCGCACGCCATTAGCCCTGGCTAATGAAGATTGGATCGATGCCGGCACGCGGCTCTTCGTGGGGCTATTCAAGAAATTCGTGATCGCAGACCTGCTTGCGGTGATCTCCATTAATAACGTTCTGGTGTCCCAGGTAAAATCCACGCCATGGATGTGGGTCTTTCTTTATGCATACGCCTTCCGAGATCTACTTTGACTTCAGTGGATATACGGATATCGCGATCGGGATCGGCAGGCTGCTTGGAATCCGGCTGCCAGAGAACTTCTCAGCACCGTATCTCAAACCAAATCTGACACTGTTTTGGAACTCCTGGCACATATCGCTTACGCAGTGGTTCCGCACTTATTTCTTTAACCCGGTCACTCGTGCATTGCGGTCAGCGAAGCGGCCCTGGCGCGTCTGGGCGGTGATCCTGTTCACGCAGTTGAGTACCATGATCTTGATCGGTCTATGGCATGGCATAACCCCGGGGTTTGCCATCTGGGGCGCGTGGCACGGAGCCGGGCTGTTCATCCATAATCGCTGGAGCGAATTCGTCCGCCCACGGGCCCCAGCGTGGCTCCAGGCAGGGAGCGGCCTGGCCGCGGCGAACGCGGTCGGTGTGTTCTTCACGTTCAATTTCGTGGCGGTCGGTTGGCTCTTCTTTGAGCTCTCCTCGCCGGCCATCGCGTGGCACGCGATGTTGAAGCTTATTGGTCTGTCATGAGGGACAAAGTGGTTCCTCTTCACTTTGCATCCAAGGCGTTCATTGTTTTGTGATTCTGAATTTATGTGTCTGGAATCAGAGCCCGGTCTAATTTCAATCCAGTGTATATGATCATACTCCGAGCGGTGAGAAGCTGTTAGCCTGGCTCCTCACGCCGAAAATCCTGAAAATTGCTTGTCCTTAAGGCCGGAAATTAAGCCCCGATGCTAATCGTAGGAGATCGTTGATGAGCAGTTCTTTGTTGTCCATGCTGGAGAGCTTCATCGCCAGTAAGATACTCAAGCAACCGAAGCGTAAGATCACGGCCGACGAGCCTTTGATCTCCAACGGGTTGATCAACTCATTCAGCCTGGTAGACCTGGCTCTCTTTGTTGAGGATACTTTTGGGGTTCGCATCGACGATACCGAGTTGAATGCGCAAACTTTCGATAGTTTGGGCCAGCTTGCAGCCCTGATCGAGTTCGCGACAATCCCAATGATGACATTTACGAAACGCCTCGAATCGTGCTGGCGGGAGAACCCTGAGAAGCGTTCGATTGTCCTGCAGCAAGGGGGCCAACCTGACACGCCGATAAATTACAGAGAGCTGCTACGGGGAGCAACGGCTTATGCCCATACATTTCGCCGCGAAGGCATTCAGCCTGGAGAGGTTATTGTCCTCATCCTTCAGCATGGCTCAGACCTGATCTATTCTTTTTGGGGCGCGGTCTTGCACGGCGCGATACCGTCGATCATGCCGTATCTGACCGAGAAGCTGGCTCCAGAGCAATATCGGGCCGACCTGGCTACGCTTATCTCAGTCACGCAGCCCGCAGCGGTAGTCACCTATCCGGATTTCGAAGTTGAAGTGCGCGCGGCGTTGCGAGAAGGGTCGTCGGTGCGGGCTGTAGTCGTGACAGACCGGCTCGAAGAGGCGGCCGATCCTGAATTTGGGTCTGTGGGGGGCGGGAAGCGTTTACCCGCCGATACCGTCCTTTTGCAGCATTCATCCGGCACAACTGGGCTGCAAAAGGGCGTGGCATTATCGCATGCAGCGGTCTTTAATCAACTTGATGCGTATAGCCACGCCTTGGATCTCAGTAATGATGATGTAATCGTCTCGTGGTTGCCGCTGTATCATGATATGGGGCTCATCGCAGGGTTCCTGATGCCGATACTAAGCGGAGTCCCGATCATCCTCGGCTCACCCTTCGATTGGGTCAGGGCGCCCTATCGTTTGATGCGATCGGTGTCTGAATATCAAGGCACATTATCGTGGCTGCCCAATTTTGCATATAACTTCTGTGCCCGCAAGATCCGGGATCGAGATCTGCAGGAGGTGGACCTATCAACGTGGCGAGGTGTAATCAACTGCTCTGAGCCTGTACATTGGGAGAGCCACCAGGCATTCTATGAACGCTTCAAGCAGTATGGGTTAAGGTCTGAGGCCATGCAAACGTCTTATGCCATGGCGGAGAATGTATTTGCCGTGACCCAGTCAGAATTGTCGCGGCTACCCTTGGTGCAGGATATTGACAGGGATACTTTTATGGCGCAACGGATGGCAAGACCGGCCGCCGCAGCGGACCAGTCGCTCAGAATGATGTCATCTGGCAAGCCTATACCCAACACACAGGTTCGTATCCTGGACGAGCATGGACAGGCGCTGGCGGATGACTGCGTCGGTGAGATCGCGCTTCTCAGCAATTGCATGCTGACGGGATACTACAACCGAGCGGATGCCACTCAAAAGGCCTTTCTCGACGGTTGGTATTTGACCGGGGATTATGGGTACGTATCCGCCGGTGAGCTTTTTGTCGCAGGCCGCAAGAAAGATATGATCATCGTGGGCGGAAAGAACGTATATCCCCAGGATCTTGAGTCGCTTTCCTACGAGGTGCCGGGCGTGCATGCGGGCCGGTCAGTGGCCTTCGGTGTGTTCAATGAAGAGGCCGGAACCGAGGACGTTGTGGTGGTGGCCGAGGCCGACACGCAGGATTTGTCAGAACAGGAGAGGATCGCCGAACTGATCCGGCAGCATGTAACACAGCGATCTGCTATCACGCTCCGACACGTGAGGGTGGTAGGGCCGCATTGGATCTTGAAAACCTCCAGCGGTAAGACTGCCCGTCGTGCGAACAGAGAAAAGTTCCTGAAAGAGCTTGATGAGTGGAGGAGCGAATAAAATAAGCGAGCGCCCATTTTGGCGCTCGCTTTCTTGATCGTGTTGAGTTTGTAGGTTCGGGATCAGGCGCCGGTTGGCAGGCGCTTTTCCAGAGTTCGGCTCAGAATATCTTCCTGCTCTGATGATGCACCCTTCTTGCGCTTGGCCCGATCCCGCTTGGATTTGGATTTGGCGCGTTCCTGGGCGGTCTGCCAGGCCATCTGCATGGCGGTGAGTTCAGGCTCGGACGGAGACTCTTCGGCGGGCATTTCGATCTCATCATTCTTCTTGCTGCGTTTGCCGCGCTTGTTTTCCACGACCGGCTTCTCTTCTTCCACGACCTCAGGTTGAAGAGCCTTCATGCTGAGGCGAATCTGCCGTTTCTTGCGGTCGACGTTGATGATCTTTGCTTCGACCTCGTCGCCTTCCTTCACGACGTCGCCGGCGGCTTTCACGTAGCCACGCGCTAGCTCACTGATGTGGATCATGCCGGGGCGCTCAGCGCCGATATCGACAAAAGCGCCGTAAGATTCGAGACGCACGACCTTGCCTTTCACGATCGTGTCGGGCTCGAGGTCCTTCCATTCAAAGGCCAGGGGTTGGATCATTGTGAGTTCGATGCGATCCTTGCGAACCTTGCGCACCCACACGTCCACAGCTTGCCCTTCATGGAGTACATCCTCGACCTTATTAACCGGATCTTTTTGGATCTGGGAGATATGCAGGACTCCGGGAAGCTCCTGCCCCACGTCCACCAACGCTCCGGCAAGCGTTGTCTTCAGTATCTTTCCCGTCAGCCGCGTCTTTGGCTCGAGCGCGGCGACAGGGGATGTGTCAGTTGTTGCCATAGTTTCACTCCTACTAATCGGGGGAATAATACCGAAGAATAATTATACCCGTGAGGCGAAGGCCCGTCAATGTGAAGGATTTCATGTATGCGGTATGACACTCACGGCGCCTGTGAGACAGCGAGAACCGAGTTCGGCCCCTGCCGTATTTCCGCACCCGGCTACCCAGCCACTGTTGACTCATGACGGAAAGTTGTGTATATTGAAGCAGATTTGTCTCTTTCAGACAACAATCAGGCGGCCTATGTATGATTTAGACACAAATGATGTGCAAATCGTGAACCTGCTTCTTGAAGACGGCCGGATGCCGGCTGCGGAGATAGCCCGCCGCACCGGAGCATCGGAGCGGATCGTCCGCTATCGGATCGATCAACTGGTGCAGAATGGGGTGATCCAGGTCAGTGCCGTGGTCAACCCGGAGTCTTTCGGGCTGGCCATCAAGGCGGACGTATGGCTTGAGGTGGAGTTGGATCAGATCCTGACCGTTGCCAAGAAGCTCGCGAAATATGACACCATTACCTATGTAGCCTGCGGTATCGGTGAAAATGACATCAGCATCCAGGTGGTTGCAAAGGACACACAGGAAATCTACCACCTGGTGACGGATGTGGTTCGAAAGATTCCCGGGGTGCGCAAGACTACGACCTCCATCGTGCCGGTGATCGTGAAGGATGTCTACCAATGGCGCGTGCCTGAGAGGCTGATCAAGCAGGTCAGTCGCAGGCGACCGCGCATGCGTGCCAGGATCAGGCCGGAGATCTCATGAGTTTCATCGGACCGCAAAGCCGGGCGCTGCAGGAGCGTGCCCAGAGGGTGCTCCCACTGGGCACAAACTCCAATTTCCGCTTTTGGGGTAACGGTGCCACACCGTACGTGAAAAGAGCGAAGGGCGCTTATCTCTGGGACGTGGACGGAAAACGATTCATTGATTTCCGTCTTGCCTTCGGGCCGATCATCCTGGGGCATGCCTTCGACGAGGTCGACGCGAAGGTAGTCGAGGAGATCAAAGATGGCGTACTTTACGCCATGACGGGCGAACTCGAGGTGCGAGTAGCTGAGATGATCTCGGAGATGGTTCCTACGATCGAGATGGTACGCTTTGCCTGCTCGGGTACCGAGGCAACCATGCATGCATTGCGCGTGGCCCGCGCCTATACGGGCCGGGAGCTCGTCGTCAAGTTCGAAGGCAATTATCACGGTTTTCAGGACTATACCCTGTGGTCCACTTATGCGCCGGTGGAAGCCTATGGCAGCCGGCGAAGCCCTATCCCTGTGGCTGCGTCATCGGGTATTCCAAAGTCGATGCGGGAACTGGTTATCACGCTGCCATTCAATGATTTTGAAGGGCTCGAACGGGTCATGCGCTCCTACGGGCAGCAAATCGCGGCGATCATCACTGAGCCCTGCCAGGGAAATTGCGGCGCGATCGAGCCTCAAGCAGGGTTCCTTCAGCTCGTCGCCAAACTTTGCCACGAGTACGGCGCGGTCTTTATCCTGGATGAGATCAAGACGGGCTTTCGCATCGGGAACGGCGGCGCTCAAGAGCTTTATCAGCTCCAACCCGACCTGAGTACTTATGCAAAGGCCCTTGGGAATGGTTATCCCATTGCGGCGTTCGGCGGCAAACGCGATATCATGTCGGTGGTTGGGCAGGGGGTTGCGCAAGGCGGCACGTATACGAACAACAAGCCCGGGGTGGCTGCAGCATATGCTACGCTAAAGATCCTTAAGGAACGCCCCGTGCTGCGCTCCATCGCGGAGCGAGGACAGCGTCTCAAGGATGGCCTGCGAGACATCTTCGAAGAGAACAATTTCCCGGTGGTAGTCAGCGGGTATCCGGCAATGTTCTCATTCGCGCTGGACATCGACAGGGTAACCTGCCAACGGGATTGGAGCGAGAGCAACCGGGAGCTGTATCTTCGGCTGGCAGAAATGGCGATGGAGCGCGGAGTCATGCCGGATCATGACGCCCGAGAGCCCTGGTTCCTATGTTACCAACACTCGGATGCCGATATCGATGAAGCCCTGAACGTTTACGCCGATATTGTCAAACGAGTGAAGCGAGACTGAAAGTGGCCGCCAGGTGTGCCTCATGGCGGGATCCGACTGTTCAAATTCTGAGGAGATGATTCGATGACCAAGCTGGTGGAAGAAAAGAAGCTGACTGCGCGCGAGATCGTTGACATGAACAAGGAGTACACCTTTTTTTCATGGTCCGTGCAGAGCCAGACCAACCCGATCCCGGTTGTGAAGGCAGAGGGCGTGTACTTTTGGGACGCGGATGGGAAGCGTTACCTGGATTTTGCATCTCAGCTCGTAAACACCAATGTCGGCCACCAGCATCCCAAAGTAGTCAAGGCTATCCAGGAGCAGGCGGGACGCCTTACGTTTGTGGCCCCGGGCATGGCAAGCGAACCGCGCGGGCTGCTTGGCAAGAAGCTGGCGGAAATCACCCCGGGGGACTTGTGCAAGACATTTTTCACGCTGGGCGGTGCCGAAGCCAATGAGAACGCGATTAAGATCGCACGCCTGTATACGGGCCGAAATAAGATCCTTTCACGGTATCGGTCCTACCACGGCGCAACGTACGGCGCAATTGCGCTGACTGGAGATTACCGGCGGCTGCCGGTTGAACCGGCCATACCGGGCGTAGTGCATTTCCTCGATCCATACTGCTATCGCTGCCCATTCGGCTGGACGCGCGAGACCTGCCACCGTGAGTGTATCAGCCATGTGGAGGAGATCATCCAACTGGAGGGCCCGGACCAAATCGCAGCGATCATCCTCGAGGGTGTAACAGGCACCAACGGTCTGATAGTTCCGCCGGACGATTACTGGCCGCGCATTCGAGAGATCTGCGATAAATACGGCATCCTCCTGATCTCAGATGAGGTCATGAGCGGATGGGGACGGACCGGTGAGTGGTTTGCAGTCGACAATTGGAATGTGGTGCCAGATATCATTACCACGGCCAAGGGGATCACTTCGGGCTATGTGCCGCTCGGCGCGGTGATCGTGACCGAAAAGATCGCACGATATTTCGATGACAAGTATCTTTTTGCGGGCCTTACCTACAACGGCCATGCACTGGCGTGCGCAGCCGCGCTGGCGACTATTGAGACATATGAAGAAGAGCATATCTTTGAGAATGCCCGCCTGGTGGGCGAGTACCTCGGCAAACGCCTGGAGGAGTTGAAGGCCAAGCACCCGGCGGTCGGTGACGTCCGCTACATCGGGCTGTTCACCGGCCTGGAGCTCGTGAAGGATCGAGTTTCGAAAGAACCCATGGATCTGACACCGCTTAAGAACTTCCTGATCGCAAACGGTGTTTACGTGTTCAATTTCAAGAACGTCCTTTTCGTGGTGCCACCGCTCATCATCACGAAGGAGCAGTTGGAAGACGGCCTGACCCTGCTGGATGAAGGCCTGGCGGAGCTGATGGACACGGCCGTTGTCTAAGGCCAGCCGTCGCGTGGGCGCAACCCCATGCGCCTCGCCATTAGGGAGAGCAACATGGATGTTCTGAACTATATCAACGGTGAGTGGATCAAGCCGGATGCAGTCGAGTACGCGGATGTCATGAACCCCGCAACCGGCAAGGTGATCGCACGAACGCCTTTATGCGGGGTGGATGAAGTAGGTGCGGCCGCGCAGGCTGCCTCTGATGCTTTCCCGGCGTGGCGGCAAACGCCAGTGCAGGACCGCGTGCAGCCGCTGTTCAAGTTACGCGACCTGCTCAAGGCCAATCTCGACGAGATCGCTCGCACGATCACCAACGAGGCCGGAAAGACGCTGGACGAATCGAAAGCGGAGATGGTACGTGCCATCGAAAATGTGGAAGTGGCCTGCGGTATGCCGATGATGGCCAAAGGCGAGATCGTCGAGGATATTGCGCCCGGCATCGATGAGATCATGCTTCGGCAGCCCCTGGGCGTGTGCGCGACCATTGCGCCGTTTAATTTTCCGGGCATGATCCCTTTCTGGTACATACCGTACGCCATCGCCTGCGGCAATACCTATATCATGAAGCCATCGGAGAAAGTGCCGATGACGATGCAGGTGATCTTCAGGCTCTTCGAGCAAGCCGGGTTTCCGAAGGGCGTGGTAAATCTCGTCAACGGCGCCAAGCCGGCTGTCGACGCGATCCTGGATCACCCGGCGGTCCGCGCTGTGACGTTTGTCGGTTCGACCGCGACCGCCAAGTACTTGTATGCACGCGCTGCTGCCAATGGCAAACGCGTGCAGGCGCAGGGCGGAGCCAAGAACCCCGTAATCGTATTGCCTGATGCCGACATGGAGATGGCAACGAAGATCATCGCGGATTCCGCGTTTGGGTGCGCCGGTCAGCGCTGCCTGGCTGTCTCCCTGGCTGTGACCGTCGCCGATGCACGGCGGACATTCACCGAGATGATCTGCGATGCCGCCTCGACACGCGTCGTCGGCTATGGGCTGGATGCGGGCGTCCAAATGGGGCCGGTGATCAACGCGGCAAGCAAGCAGCGCATCGAGCAGCTTATCGGCGTGGGGGCAGCTGAGGGAGCCTCGGTGCCGGTGGACGGCCGAGGCGCTTTGATCAAGAATTACGAAGGCGGCACGTTCGTCCGGCCCACCATCCTTGCCGATGTTCCGCGTTCAGGCGATATCGCCAGGACGGAAATCTTCGGGCCGGTGCTCAGCTTGATGCATGTGAACTCCGTGGATGAAGCGCTGGAGATTGTGAACGGCGGCGCGTATGGCAATCAGGCCAGCCTCTTCACATCCAGCGGAGCAGCCGCGCGGCGGTTCCGTTATGCAGCACAGGCAGGCAATATTGGGATCAATATCGGTGTCGCTGCGCCCATGGCTTTCTTCCCGTTCAGCGGCTGGAAAGAGTCGTTTTTCGGCGATCTGCACGGGCAGGGCATGGATGCGGTTGAGTTCTTCACGCAAAAGAAAGTGGTAGTTGAACGCTGGCCCAAGGAGTGGAGCAGGCAGTTCTAGAACGCCAGCTGCAAGGCCGGGCCTTTATCGATTGGAGCGGAGGACGGAGATATGACCAGCGAGTATGATTCCGCGGCAGCGTACGCTGAACGCTGGCTGGGAATTATTCGAAAGGGCGATCTCACCGAAAGTGAAGCCCGGGAGATCATCGAAGAGTCAAAGCAGAATTTCGCCGAGCATTTCAATCGCGGCTGGCTGGACTATCGCAAGTCCGTAACAGAGGCCGGGGATTGGGCTGCTGTGGAGTGGACGGGCTCCGGCGCGGTCTTTCGCGACGCACTGGGCCGTGAATACCTTGATTGCCTGGGGGGATATGGGATGATGAACCTCGGGTGGACCCATCCCGAGGTAGTCGATGCTGTGAAGACCCAATTGATGCGGTCGCCGATGCCTTCTCAGGAATTGATTGATCCACTCCGAGGAGTGCTGGCGAACCTCATGGCGAAGATCACCCCGGGAGATATTCGGTATTCGTTCTTTGCCGCATCCGGCACGGAAGCCATCGAAGGCAGCATCAAACTGGCGAAGATGTACACCAGGAAGGCCGGTTTCATTGTGGCTAGCAGGGCGTTCCACGGCAAGACGATGGGCTCACTCTCCATGATGGGGAAGGAGGAATTCCGTGAGCCGGTCGGCGTGCTGTATGGCGGCCCCGTCTATCGCATACCATTCGGCGATGCAGGCGCATTAGAACAACAGTTGGAGAATTGCAGGAGGGATGGCGTTGGCATCGCGGCCGCGATGTTTGAGCCGATCCAGGGCGAGGCAGGGGCCATTGTGCCGCCGGATGACTTCTGGCCGCGCGGCACGCACATTGACGCGTGAATACGGCGTACTGTTGATCGCGGATGAGGTCCAAACAGGCCTGGGCCGAACGGGCAAGCTATGGGGCGTGGATCACTGGGGCGTCGTGCCGGATATCCTTGCGGTTGCAAAGTCGCTTGGTGGGGGCGTCATGCCGGTCAGCGCCTTCTGTTCCACAGAAGAGATCTGGCAGGTCATGATGCAACCCAACCCGTTTATCCATACGACGACCACGGGAGGAGGTGCATTGGCATGCGCCGCGGCGATCAGCGCCATTCGAGTGACTTTGCGAGATAGACTCTGGGAACAGGCGGCAGCCAAAGGCGAATATCTGATGCCGAAATTAAGGCAACTGGCGGCTCAATACCCGCAAATCTATGAGAAAATAACGGGCAAAGGCCTGCTGATCGGGATGCACTTCCGTGATTCTGCGGTGGGTTATCGTGTGGCCGCCGGGCTCTTCAAGCGCGGTGTTGTGGTGGCGGGAACGCTCGTCAGCGCTCAAACACTTCGCATCGAACCGCCGTTGATCATTTCGTGCGAGCAGCTGGATAGCCTGTTGGAACGTCTGCAGGATACATTGGCTGAGGTCAGTAGAACTCTATGACGACCGCCGCTAATCAAGAGAGGATGCTTCCAACTGTGGAGCATGGATGACGAATTGGCAAAGATGATACTGGTCCGTTCAGTCCGCTGCGGGAGTTGCAATTATGGCGAGTGAATACGCTGTTGAGCTGCGCGACGTCGTGAAGCAGTTCGTCACGCCGGAAGGCCACGAGCTGGTGGCTGTGGACCACGTGAACTTGCAGATCAAGAATGGGGAATTCTTCTCCATGCTCGGGTCCTCCGGCTGTGGGAAAACCACGTCGCTTCGGATGATCGCCGGATTTGAATGGCCGACTGAAGGACAGATCTACATCGAGGGAGAGCCGCAGGGACACAAACCGCCTTTCCAGCGGCCGGTCAATACGGTTTTCCAGAGCTACGCTCTCTTCCAACATATGACGGTTTATCAGAATGTGGCTTTCGGCCTGGAAATGGAGCATGCCTCCAAGGACGAGATCAAGAAGCGAGTTGGCCATGCGCTGGAAATGGTGCAGCTCAGCGGCATGGATCGGCGGCGTCCGAGCCAGCTATCCGGAGGCCAGCAGCAACGCGTGGCTTTGGCACGCGCTCTCATCAAGACCCCCAACGTACTATTGCTGGATGAGCCGCTGGGCGCCCTGGATTTGAAGCTGCGCAAGGAAATGCAGCTTGAGCTAAAGGCTCTTCAGCAGCAAGTGGGGATCACGTTCATTTACGTCACGCACGACCAGCAGGAAGCTCTGACGATGTCCGACCGTATTGCTGTCATGAGCCATGGGAAAGTGCTACAGGTGGGCCCGGCAGTCGAGATCTATGAGCGTCCCACGAGCCGCTTCGTCGCGGATTTCATCGGGGAATCGAACTTCCTGGATGGGGTAGTGAAGTCGGTCAATGGCAAGCAGGCCGTCGTCACGATCAGCGCCTGGCAGAAAGAGCTGCAGGCGATCATCACAACCGATGTGCGACCCGGCGAAGCGGCGGTTGTATCCATTCGCCCTGAAAAGATACGTATCAGTGACAAGCCGGAGACGAACGGGAACTGCTGTGGAAGGTGTGGTCGTCAACAGTACGTACATTGGCTCAGACACACACCTGATCCTGGACGTGCACGGGCAGCAGATCAAGGCCTGGGAGCAAAACCGCGTCTCAACCCTTGATCCCCGGGCGTTTTATGGCAAAGAGCCAAAGGGTATGGCTAACACTTCTGCCGGAAAACACGCTCGTGCTGCCGAAAGAAGCGCCCACTCCGAAGGACATGCATGACAAGGCATCGGCGTCGCGGGCCGTAGTCGGATCCGTTTCACCCGAGTCCACCCTGGCAGAGGATAAACCATGACAACTGCCGAGGCGGTAGAATCCCATGTCCGCAAACGCTCGTTTCTGAGGGCTATCCGCGAAAGTCGCATTGCCCAGGGCTTGGCGCTGATCGCCCCTGCCAATGTTTATCTATTCATATTCATGGTGGTCCCGCTGGTGCTTGTCGGAGCGCTCAGCTTTCTTTCGCGGGGCACCTATGGCGAGGTCACGTTTGTCTTTAATCTCTCGAACTACACCAGGTTGCTTGATCCACTCTATGGAAAGATCCTGGTGTACTCGCTCGTGGTGGGTGTCGCAACCACTGTCCTATCCATCCTCATCGGATATCCACTTGCCTACTATATAGCGCGGGCGCCGGCTCGCCAGCGTTCCCTGCTGCTTTTCCTGGTACTCCTGCCATTCTGGACGAATTTCATCATCCGAATTTATGCCTGGATCATGATACTGCGTGCAGGCGGCATGCTGGACGTCTTCTTGCAGTGGGCGCATATCACCAGCGGGCCGCTCCACCTGCTGTATACGCCGACCGCCGTGATGATCGGGATGATCTATGAGTTCCTGCCGTTCATGGTGCTGCCGCTCTACACCTCCCTGGAAAAAATCGAAAATTCGGTACTGGAGGCCGCGGCTGACCTGGGGGCGCCGCCATTTCGAGTTTTCCTGAGAGTCACTTTGCCGCTCAGCGTCCCTGGCATGATCGCCGGCACGATCCTGGTATTCATCCCTGCCATGGGCATGTTTGTGATCCCGGACCTGATGGGAGGCGCCAAGACGGTCCTGATCGGCAACGTAATCCGCAATCAATTCCTCACGGCTCGTGATTGGCCGTTTGGAGCCGCTGCCTCCATGATCCTCATGGTGTTGACCATGGTCTTCACCTTTTACTACGCACGGAAGGCGGGGTTCAGCGAGGAGCTGCTGGTATGAGCGAGAAGAAACCCGCGCTCTGGTTGCGCATCTATACCTTTCTTGTCTATCTGTATATCTATATCCCCATCCTGATATTGATCATCTTCTCGTTCAATACGCAGAAGCTCAATATTAGCTGGAAGGGCTTCACGTGGCACTGGTACGACGTTCTGTTCCACGATCAGCAGGTGCAGCTGGCTATCCGGAACACGCTCATCATCGCGTTAATATCCACCGTCATCGCAACCGTCATCGGAACGCTGGCCGCGCTCGCGATGCAGCGTTACCGATTCCCGGGGTACGACGCGTCGGAAGCCCTGATGTACATCCCGATCGTGATCCCCGAAGTCGTCATGGGGATATCACTGCTGGTATTCTTCGTTATGTTGAAGTTCACGCTGGGGCTGGTGACAATCACCCTGTCTCATATCGCCTTCAATATTCCGTTCGTGGCTTTGGTGGTGCGGGCGCGGCTGCACGGCTACGATAATTCGATCGATGAGGCCGCCATGGACCTGGGCGCGGACGAAATGACGACTTTTCGGCGTGTGACGCTGCCCACCATCATGCCGGGCATCCTTTCGGGAGCGATGCTGGCGATCACCCTGTCGCTGGATGACTATGTAATCACGTATTTCACCGCCGGCCCGGGCTCGACCACTTTGCCGTTGCGGGTATTTTCCATGGTGCGATTCATGGTCACGCCCGAGGTGAATGCTCTATCCACACTCTGGGTGCTGATCGTGTTTGTGATCCTACTGATCGGCCAGCTTGCCCAAAGTCGCAGGGCATAGCCAAAGAACAACTGCCAAAGGAGGAAGGAATGAAGCTTTATCGTCTCACGAGCGTGCTGATCGCGGTGACACTACTCTTGTCTGCTTGCGCGACTGCTGCAACGCCAACCCAGCCACCGGAAGCGTCTGCCACTACAGCGTTGCAGCAACCAACAGAAGCGCCTTCAGGGCAAACAGGTACCACGGCGACGGTAGCCAAGCCCACGTCGACCGAACTGAACCTGTATGGCTGGTCGGACTATGTCCCGCAGCAATTGCTCGACGATTTCACAGCCCAGTATGGGATCAAGGTCAATTACGATACTTATTCTTCCAATGAGGAAATGCTTGCCAAGCTGCAGGCGGGCGCATCCGGTTACGACCTGGTGATCCCCAGCGACTACACCGTCTCCATCATGCTTAAGCAGGACATGCTGGAGCCGATCGATAAGAGCCAGATCCCCAACTTTAAAAATCTCGACCCGCGTTTCACGAATAAGGATTATGACCCCGGCAACAAATATAGCATTCCCTATCAGTGGGGAACCACTGCCCTGGCTTACGACACGACCGCCGTACCTTCTGCACCGAAGAGCTGGGCTGATCTTTGGGATCCTGCCTATAAGGGTCGCCTGGTAATGCTGGACGACGAGCGCGAAGTTCCCGGGATGGCGCTGCAAGTGCTGGGCTTCGACAAGAATTCGACCAACCCCGACCAGTTGAAGCAGGCCAAAGAGAAACTGGCGGCACTCAAACCGAACATCCTGCTGTTCAACAGCGATGATCCTGAGACCTCCCTTATCACCGGAGAGACGTGGGCCGGTCTGGTGTACAACGGCAACGCCGCGTTGGCACATCAGCAAAATGCCAATATCGACTATATCTGTCCGACCGAGGGGTGCGGTCTGTGGTTCGACAACCTGGCGGTGCCCAAAGGCGCTCCTCATGCGGATGCGGCATGGCGTTCCTCAATTTCGTACTGGAGCCGAAAGAAAGCGTGCTGATCACGAAGGAGTTCCCGTATTCGAATCCGAATGCGGCAGCGCTTGAGTATATGAAGACCAGTGATCCGGATGTCTATAAAAGCTATATGGAATATCCGGCAACAAATCCCTCCGCGGAGTTCCTCGCACACGCGGTGGAGGTGCAAGACGTTGGGAATTCCACGGGCCTCTACGACCAGTTGTGGACGGACTTCAAGGGCCAGTAGTCGTCTCGGAAAGTCCTAGACAACCGAACTCGTAAGCTCAAGGCGGCGCACCCACGGTGCGCCGCCTTTCTGTAGAATACGCACGCTCGCGCCCTGATTCCTGCCAAAACCGCACTAAGATATTGACTTTAGTGTGCAAAAGGCATAAGATGGGGGTGTGGAACGCGAAATCGTCATAAGCCCCTACGAAGACTTGGATGAGGTGGACTTGTACCTGATGGATGCCCTGCGCAAGGACGGCAGGGAGCCATTCGCCCAGATCGCGGAGCGGCTCAATGTGTCCCCTGGCATGATTCGCCAGCGCTATAGCCGGCTGGTGGAGCAGGGCTACCTCAAGGTTGTCGCCATTACCAACCCGATCCAACGCGGGCTCAAAACCATGGCGATGATCGGGGTCCGGACCGATGGCAACCGCATGCTGGACGTAGCCGATGAGATCTCGCGTCTCGAGGAGGTGATCTACCTGGTCGTAGCAAGCGGGCGCTTTGACATCCTGGCAGAAGTGTACTGCCGTGATCACGAACATCTGCTCAGGTTCGTCACCGAAAAGCTCTACGGCATTCAAGGCGTTCGCGAGACGGAGACCTTCATGCATCTCAGAATCGTAAAGGAAATATATTTCTAGGAATCGGCGCGACGGCCCGGATATCACGAACATCAAGCCGTGCCTGCCACGCAAAAACTACCTGCCGGGTATAAAACGGAGCAAACAGAATATGAAAGTGCTACTAGTCGGGGTCGGAGGAGTGGGTGAGGCGATCGCGATGATCGCACGAGAACGTCCATGGGTGGAAATGATCGTGCTGGCAGATTACAACTTGCAGCGGGCGATGGAAGTGCAGAAGAAGCTGGGAGATCCTGAACGCTTTCCTGCCCGCCAGCTGGATGCCAGCAAACAAAAGATGATCGAGGATCTTGCAAAAGAATATCAGGTGGACCTGATCATGAACGCCGTTGATCCTGTTTACAACAAACAGATCTTCGATGCGGCATTCGAGGCCGGTGCGAATTACATGGATATGGCCATGACGCTCTCCACTCCGCACCCAACGGATCCTTTCCATCAGCCGGGCATCAAGCTGGGAGACTACCAGTTCGAGCGCTCAGTTGACTGGCAGAACAAGGGGCTGCTGGCTGTGGTTGGATTGGGCGTGGAGCCGGGCATGGCAGATGTCTTTGCACGCTATGCTCAGGACCAGCTGTTCGACGAGATCGAGGAGATCGGCGTGCGCGATGGCGCCAATATCGAAATCGACGGTTACGAATTTGCGCCGAACTTTTCGGTTTGGACCACGATCGAGGAGTGTCTAAATCCTCCGGTGATCTGGGAAAAGGATAAGGGCTGGTTCACGACGGCACCCTTCTCGGAGCACGAGACATTCGAGTTCCCGGAGGGCATCGGCAAGATCGATGTGGTGAACGTGGAGCACGAGGAAGTACTGCTTATGCCGCGCTGGCTGAACGCGAAACGCGTCACGTTCAAATATGGCCTGGGCGACCAATTCATCGACATCCTTCGAACTCTCCACCGACTGAAGCTGGATAACAAGGACAGCATCGATGTGAAGGGCGTGAAAGTGGCCCCGCGCGATGTAGTAGCGGCCTGCCTGCCAGACCCCGCGCACCTGGGCGACAAAATGCACGGCAAGACCTGCGCCGGCACCTGGGTCACAGGGCTCAAGGACGGAAAGCCGCGCGAGGTCTATATCTACCAGGTCGCTGACAATGCACAATGCATGCAACGCTGGGGCTGCCAGGCTGTTGTGGCTCAGACGGCTTTCGGGGCGGTCATTGGATGGGATCTGATCGAGCATGGCCAATGGAAAGGCGCCGGAGTTCTGGGACCTGAGGCCTTTGATCCGCTGCCGTTCATGGATAAGATGGCGGAATACGAATTCCCCTACGGTATCCAGGAAATGCAACGCGAGGTCGCGAACTAGAGTCGAAGAGAGAATGTGCACGAGGGCGCACATTCTCTCTTATTTTGTGGAGGAGGGCGTAACTAATGGAAAGCGATAGAGGGACGAATAACGTCGTACGCATCGAGACCCGGAAGCTCAAGCGCGAGCTAACGCTGCTGCCGCTATTCGGCCTGATCTATTTCACAGTCTGTGGAGGTTCGTTCGGCGCCGAACCGATGGTCGGCTGGTCTGGACCGGGGCTTGCCATCCTTTTGTTCCTTCTAACCCCGCTGTTGTTCAGTATTCCCAATATGCTCATGGTTCGTGAAATGCAATCCATGATGCCGGTGGAAGGGGGCTACTATCACTGGCTGAAAAAGGCCTTCGGACCGTTCACCGGGTTTATGGGCGGCTGGATGAATTGGGTCGTATCGTGGGTGGATGTGTCCATCTATCCGGTCCTGGCAGCCTACTACCTGGGGTACTTCATTCCCGCATTGCGGGAAGGCGCTACAATCGCGGGTGTATTCGTGTCCAGCACCTGGCTATCCTTTCTCGTAGCAGTCATCCTGATCTGGGCGGTCAGCCTGCTGACCGTGCGCGGCGCCCGGTTCTCGGGTTTGACTACGAATTGGCTAGGCCTCGTCATGCTGCTGCCCTTGATCGCGATGTCCGTTATCGGTCTGCTCGCCTGGATCAAAGGCGGGACCACAGCCAGCCTGCCTTTCCTACCGGGCGGAGAGCCGATCACGTTCAGCTCGCTGATGGGTGCATTGAGCACCGGCATCTTTGTTGCAATGTGGAACTTCATGGGTTGGGAACTGCCAACCGCCGCCGGGGATGAGATCGTAAACCCGAAACGGACCTACCCGCTCGCCATGGTGCTCGTCCTCATTGCGGCGATCGCCACGTATGCAATTCCCACGATCACCGGGCTCTATGGGGGCGCCGGCGAAGGCGGCAGGTATCAACTCTGGGGTATCGAAGAATACAACAGCGGGGAAGGTATCGGGCCGGTGCTGGCTGACTACGCGGTAGATCCAGCCGCGCCTGCTGAATGGGGTGTGGACACATCCAGCTCCGTAGGCTGGGAATTTCCCGACATTGCCCATGCGGTCTCGGACAAATTGACGGGACAGAAGAACGGGATGCTGGCACGCGTCATGGGCGGATTGGTCACTCTCGCCGCCGTGTTGAGCATGATCGGGCTCTTCATTGGAAACGGGCTCGGCGGAACGCGTGTGCCGTTCGCCATGGCGGAAGACGGCATGATGCCGAAGGTCCTGGTTAAAGTCCATCCGCGCTATGGGACGCCGTGGCTGTCCATCCTGGTCTGCGCACTGGTTTACTCGGTCTTTTCGCTCTCGGCTTTCGCAGCCCTGGTGGTCATCGACGTTTTCCTTAACATGCTGGTATTGATGGCCGAGTTCTTCGCACTGTGGAAACTGCGCTTCGACCTGCCCGATCTGGAACGCAAGAAGGTTCCCGGCGGGTGGTTTGGGTTGGTCGTCATTACGCTTGCGCCGGCCCTTGTGATCGGACTGGCAATCTATAGCCAGTACGTCGAGGAAGGAATGAGCTCCATTAGCTGGGCGTTGGGCGCCATGGCGATCGGGGCTATACTTTATTTCCCGATCCGACGGTGGATCAAGCCAAGCGTGCCGGACGTCGATCCATTTGCCACCGCCTGAGCTCCAGGCCAACTCAGATATAATAAGCCAGACCATATTGCTCATATGGAGGAAGCCATGCCTTTTGGTTACACTGGCGTGATTCTGCATGTTAACCTGACGAACGGTAGTCTGGAGACAGAGTCCCCCGATGAAGCGTTCTACAGGAAATATATGGGTGGTTCTGCCATGGGGGTATATTATGTGCTTCGTGAGGTTCCCAGGGGGGCCGACCCACTCGGTCCTGAGAACGTGCTGGCATTGTTCACCAGTGTCACCACGGGAGCCGCAATCTCCGGACAAAGCCGAATCAATGCAAACGCAAAGTCGCCGATCAGCGGCGCTATCGGAGACTCTCAGGCCGGAGGTTACTTTCCTGCTGAGCTAAAGTTCGCCGGGTATGACGGCATCGTCATCAAAGGCAAATCTCCCAAACCTGTGTATCTCACGATCATTGATGGGAGAGCCGAGCTGCATGACGCCGCGCACCTGATGGGCAAGATCACGGGCGAAGTGGAGGACATGCTCAAGCGGGAGTTGGGGGATGACAAGATCGAAGTGCTCCAGCACGGTCCCGCGGCGGAGCGCGGCGTTCTGTTTACCAGCCTGGTGAATATGTCGAACCGGCATAACGGGCGGACCGGCATGGGGCTGGTGATGGCCTCCAAGAATCTGAAGGCCGTCGTCGTCCGCGGCAAACAGAAGGTCGCCGTTGCAGACCCCAAGGGCCTTGTAGCTATGAGCCGAGCGGGGACGAAGGAAATCCCGAATAATCCGGATGTGGACGCCACGGGCAAATATGGCACCGCCAGTGTCGTAAGCCCACAAAATATGATGGGTACGCTGCCGACCTTCAACTACACCGAGGGTCAGTTCGCAGGGGCCGATGCCATCTCCGGCGAAAAAATGGCGGAGACCATCTTGAAGAAACGCGAAACCTGCTTTGCATGCGTGGTCCGCTGCAAGCGGGTTGTCGAGGTGCAGGAAGGGGCCTATCGAGTAGAACCAAAATACGGCGGCCCTGAATATGAAACCATCGGGCTGCTAGGATCGTCTTGCGGCATCAGTGATCTCGCAGCCATCGCACACGCAAACCAAATATGCAACGAGAACGGCGTGGATACCATCGCCTGCGGCGGGACCATTGCCTTCGCAATGGAGTGTTATGAGAAAGGTATTATCTCCAAAGAACAGACCGGTGGATTGGAACTAAAATTTGGCAACGTAGAGGCCATGCTTGAGACCCTACGACAGATCGCCACGAACAGTGGACCGCTTGGCACGGTCCTTTCACAAGGATCAGAGCGCGCAGCCAGGATATGGGGTAACGGCGCAGATGAGTGCCTGACGACGGTGAAGGGCGCGGAAGCTCCTGCTCACATGCCGCAGGCGAAGCGCAGCCTGGGCCTTATCTACGCGGTCAATCCGTTCGGCGCAGACCATCAGTCGAGCGAGCATGACTGGATGATCGAAGAAGGTATGGCCTCCGACCTTTACATGGGGCGGCTGGCTCTGCTCGGGATGCCCGATCGCGTCCCGGCCCTTTCGCTCGGCCCGGCCAAGGTGAAGTTTGCCTATCTTGGTGAGGTCTTCTATTCATTGCTGGACACCCTGGAACTCTGTCAATTCGTTTGGGGACCTGCCTGGACGCTCTACGGCCCTCAGGAGACTGTGGACTTTGTGCGGGCGGTTACGGGCTGGGACGTAACGCTCGATGAGCTTATGGCGGTGGGTATGCGGCGCCTGAACCTATTGCGCATGTTCAACGCCCGCGAGGGATTTGACCGCAAGGAGGACAAGCTGCCGAAGAAATTCTTCAAAGCGCTGAAGGGAACGGGCCCGACAGCCAATATCGCTCTCACGCACGAGGAGATGGATTCGGCAATCGATCTATACTATCAACTCGCGGGCTGGACGCCCAATGGGATCCCAACCGCAGAAACCCTGCAGAAACTGGATATTGCGAATATCGTCTGATCGCGTTTTTGATCGCACGGAACTGGAGGACCAATCAGGCATGGAATGCAAACTGTTCATTGATGGGCAGTGGGTGGCCGGCGGCGCGCCGCTCGAGGTGAAGAATAAGTACAACGGTGAGACGGTCGCGATGATCTCATCGGCGCGTCGAGAAGATGTGGACGCAGCGATCGCCGCCGCTGAGCGCGCCGCCCTTGTCATGGCGGACATGCCGGCTTACCGCCGAGCCGAGATCCTGCTAAAGACCGCCGCGTTGCTGCGCGAGCGGCATGAGGACCTGGCAAAGACCATCGCAGCAGAGGCCGGAAAGGCGCTCAAGTTCGCCCGCGCGGAAGTGGACCGGGCCATCAGCACTTTCACGATTGCGTCAGAAGAGGCCAAGCGGCTGCACGGCGAGACTCTTCCGCTGGATGCGGTGCCTTCCGGCGAGGGATACTTCGGCTTCTGGCTGCGCCGCCCTGTCGGTGTGATCGCCGCAATCAGCCCATTCAATTTCCCTCTGAACCTTGTAGCCCATAAGGTCGCTCCGGCGCTTGCTGCCGGGAACTCGATGGTGCTAAAGCCGGCAACGACTACGCCGATAGCCGCAGTAAAGCTCTGCGAGGCGCTGCAGGATGCTGGATTGCCTGCCGGCGCGATCAACCTGGTCGTCGGCTCCGGGTCCACGGTCGGCGAGTGGCTGGTGGCAGATCCGCGCGTCGCGAAGATCACATTCACAGGCAGTCCCGATGTGGGCCGCCATATTCTCTCCGTCGCGGGCATCAAGAAGGTAACGTTGGAACTCGGCAACACTTCACCGGTGGTCGTAGCCCCCGACGCCGATCTCGACTTTGTAGCCAAACGCTGCGCTGTGGGCGCCTACTATAACTCAGGGCAGGTGTGCATATCGGTGCAGCGCATCTATAGCCAGAAACAGGTTTACGAGCCGTTCGCAGAGAAGTTCGTCAAAGCTACCGATGCGATGATCGTGGGTGATCCGCTGGATGAGCGCGTGGACGTGGGCCCGATGATCGATCGCAAAGGAAGTGGACCGTATTGAAGGCTGGGTGAAGGAAGCCCAGTCTGGCGGCGCCAAGGTGCTGACTGGCGGGCGGCGCGACGGCAGTGTTTATTATCCGACCGTGTTGAGCGATGTGAACGCCGATATGAAGGTTGTAGCAGAGGAGGTCTTCGCGCCGGTTGCTTCGATAATATCTTGCGATGATTTTGAAGAATCCCTGCGCCGGGCGAACGAGACCAAATTCGGGTTACAGGTAGGCGTCTTCACGAGAGACATCGACCGGGTGCTTACGGCAGTGAAACGGCTGAATTTTGGGGGCGTGATCATCAACGATACGCCCAACTTCCGCGCGGACCACATGCCATATGGCGGTAACCGACAGAGCGGACTGGGCCGCGAGGGCGTCCGATTTGCCATGGAAGACATGACGAATATCCAGATGGTCGCTATCCGGCAAAGCAGCTAGCGGACGTGTTCCAGTTTGAAGGCCGTGATTTGCCGGCCATTGCAAGAACCAATAGCGTGGCGCGAGGGCGCTAAGCCCACTAACGGAGGTCTTCCATGCTGCCTGAGGTTTATACGGAGAACTTTCAACATATGTCCCCTGTCTGGGGGCGCATTTTCAACTTCGTCGCGGAACGGGCGGAGGGTTCCTATATCTATACGACCGATGGCAGAAAGCTGCTGGATTTCACCTGCGGCATCGGCGTGACCAATACCGGTCATTGCCATCCAAAGGTCGTGGCAGCGATCCGCGAGCAAGCCGGCTTGTTCCTGCATGCCCAGGCAAATATCGTGATCCACCAGCCCATGCTGCGGCTGATCGAGGAATTGCGCAGCATAGTGCCCCCTTCCATCGACGGGTTCTTCTTTGCAAACTCCGGGGCCGAGGCCGTGGAGGGCGCCGTGAAGCTTGCGCGGGCTGCGACCGGCAAGCAGAACATCATTGTCTTCTCCGGCTCGTTCCATGGGCGCACAGCGGGAACGATGGCACTCACCACCTCCAAGACGGTTTATCGGGCCGGCTTCGGACCGCTGCCCTCGGGGGTCTTCGTCGCCCCCTTCCCGTACGCTTTCCGGCTCGGGATGAGCGAGGAACAAGCCTCTGCCTTCGCCCTCGACCAACTGGAATACCTGCTTGCCTCACAGACCGCGCCGAAAGAGACTGCTGCCATCCTGATCGAATCGGTGATGGGCGAGGGCGGTTATGTGCCGCCGCCTGCCTCGTTCATGCATGGCTTGCGTGAGATGGCGGATAAGTACGGCATCCTGCTTATTTTGGATGAGGTCCAATCAGGCTTTGGCCGGACAGGCAAATGGTTTGGTTTTGAGCATTACGGCATCCTGCCCGACATCATGACCGTAGCCAAGGGGATCGCGTCCGGGCTGCCTCTTTCCGGTGTTTTCAGCCGGCTCGATCTGATGAAGAAGTGGGACGTTGGCTCGCACGGGGGCACCTATGGTGGGAATGCAGTGGCCTGCGCTTCGGGTGTCGCCACCATTCGGGCTATGCGCGAAGAGAAGATGGTCGAGAATTCGGCAGAGCGCGGCGTTCAATTAATGACCGGCCTGCGCAAGTTGCAGGAGGAGTATGCAGAGATCGGCGATGTGCGCGGGAAAGGCCTGATGGTCGGCACAGAGTTTATTGTCGATGGCCGGCCCGAGAAAGCCAAACCGCTGGTCAAGGAAATCGTGCACGCGGCCGAGGCAAAGGACCTGTTGCTGCTCACATGTGGAACATACGATAACACCGTCCGTTGGATTCCGCCTCTGAACGTTACGCAGGAGCAGATCAATGATGGCTTGCGAATCTTCGGAGAAGCTCTGAGCGCAGCCATACACTAATCTGTGCAGCGCCTGCCGAAATTCGGCGCAAAGCATTCCAAGGATTCACTAACCGGAGGCCGCAGCGATGTCTGCGGCCTCTTGATTTAGAAAAGGGGAGCTCCTATGGCTCGGGCGGTACGGGGGTCAGTGCAAATATGGAGTGGGGGACGTACTGGCGATAGGCCGCTACCCAATCCGTCGCCAGGGCTGTTCGTGCTGTCGCAAGTGGCAATTGACCCGCGCACACCATCCCGTGCAGCACATTCTCCAGCGTATCCTTGAAAGGTGCATTCCAGGGATTACTATGCCGGGGCTGAGGCCAGAGGTTCTTTGGGTCCGTGGGATGGCCGCCGTCCTCCAAGGCTATCAGGTGGTCTTCCTCATAGTCGGCGAGCAGGGTGTCGCTATAGCCGTATTCCACAATCTGCTTCTTCTTCAGCGCGTCAGTATATGAAACGGGGGGACGGATCTTGGCCGTGTATCCGCTGACGCAGATGGTCGATTGGATGTTGTCCTGAGTTACATCGGGATTGATTGCGCCCGGCTGCGACGCCGGGTTGGGCAGGAAGGGCGCATCACCGGACGCATCCGTGGGCACCGCGGGCGTGTGAGTCGAAGCGGCTCGGCGTACGGGTGCCGGAAGATGTGCGCGTCTGAACTACGGACGTGCGGGTTACGGCAGGCGGGCTAGTCACAACGGGCGGAGGTGTGCAGCCCAGGAGCAGAAGCCATTCCGAGCAATGCATAAGTTATCTTCACGATGGACATCTCCTAACGGCGGAGTGCTCACTCGGATCCAAACGCCATCTCAACGACCTGCTCAAGCTTCAGTAAACGGCCGGATTCCCAGGCCTCGCTGGCAGCAGCCTCCTCCAGAGCTTGGCGAGCCGGGAGCAGCATGCGGTCGACCCGCGCCTGCTCTGAAGGCGGGAGCGGCGCGCCGATGCTCTCTCGCAGCGCAGCTGCAAACCCAGCCAATTGCAGTGCCCGCGTGGACTTGCGCTCCGCCGCGGCAAGGCCGGCGTAATCCTCCACAAGATATGCGATCGCTGTCTGGTCGCCAAGCTCGCGGCTGATCGCCAGGCTCTCGTCCAACAGCGGACGGGCCGAGCCGAAGTCGCCCTCATCCAGGACAACATCCGCCAGCGTGTTGAGCGACAGTGCCAGCCCGGCTTTATCACCCAGCTGCCGGCGAATGGACAGGCTTTCCTCGAGCAATGCGCGCGCGCCTCCGCGTAGTTGCCCTGGTCACTGGCGACACAGGCCTGGTTGTTCAGGAGTTGCCCCACGGCCCATCGATCTCCGATCCGGCGAAAAAGGGACAAACTCTCCTCGTTCATCTGGCGGGCCCCGGGAAGGTCATGTTGGAAGCGAGCGATAATGCCGAGGTTGTTAAGCAGGGTGGCGACGCCTGGCGTGTCGCCCAATTCACGGCGGAGAGCCAGACTTTCCTGGTTCAGTGTGCGCGCGGTCGCGTAGTCTCCTTGCCAGGTGGCAACTGTGCCTGCGCCCCGGAGGGCATGTGCGCGCGCTGCCTGAAGTGCATTGGATGCAGTCGCACCGGCTGCAAGCCGCAGGCTATCGTCATAGTAATTCTTGGCCTCCGCATATTTGCCCTGCAAACGCTGCACCTCGCCGATGTCAGCCAGGGCGCGGCTTACCCCTGCCTGATCGTCTGTGCGCCGGTAGCTATCGAGGGCGCGGCCCAACCAAATTTCGGCTTGCGGATACTCGCCCCGTTTCCGCAAGAGCCAGCCGAGCGCCTGTTGAGCCTGGGCCTGCCCGGGCACATCATCGACCTGCTCTGCCAGAGCCTCAGCCCTTCGATCGATCTCTTCGGCATCCTGCCATTCTCCCATCAGCTCAAGCACCTGGCCCAGCCTGAGCAGGACCGGTATTTGTTGGCGCTCCGGCTGCAATGGCAATAGGCGGCGGTAGTAGGAGACCGCCGCGGCGTTGGCGAACGCAGCCTGGGCGGCTTCTCCAGCTTTCAGCAAGTACTCTCGCTTCTTCTCCAGGTTCTCGGTATGATCGAAGTGATATGCCAGCAGATCGACGTACTGGTCCAACCCATCCCGGTAGTTCCTCTCGATATACAGGCCGATCTGTTCATGCAGCAGTGCGCGCGTCGCAAAAGAAAGGGTGTCATAGGCGACTTCGCGGGTGAGGATATGCTTGAAAAGGTATGCCAACTCGGGATCGGGCGTATCCAGAGATGTAAGTTCCAGCGCACTCAGCGTTTCCAACTCACGGCGCACGCGATCCTGGGAGCCCAAATGATCATAGATGCCCCACAGCATCGCAGCCTGGAAGAACCTGCCGATGACGCTTGCTACTTTCAGGAGGGTCTTCTGATTCTCAGTCAACTGGTCGATGCGGCTCAAGATCAAGCCGGAAAGGCTGGAAGGCAGTTCGACCTGCTCGAGCGCCTCACGCTGTTGCGGGTCGATGCCCCGATCATGCAAGTAGTTCAGCAGCTCTTCGATGTAGAACGGATTGCCCTCGGCTCGAGTCGCTGATCTGTTGAACAAGCGCCGGCTGAAGCTCGATCCCCTCTCCGTACGTCTGCTTGAGCTTGTAGGATACAAGTTCCATGATCTCATCCGCCGGCAGGTTGTTCAGTGCCACCTCGGTGAAATGGCTGGAGTTGGCTCACCCGCACGCCCGCTAATCGCTCCACTTGCGGCGGACGATAGGCCAGTACTATGAGTACTGGAAGGTCGGCCACTGCGCGCCCGATAATCTCCAGGAGATCGTGCGAGAGTGGGTCGAGCCAGTGACAGTCCTCCAAAACCAATAGCAGGGGCGTTTGATGCGCCCGCTGGCGCAGGCAATCCACAAGCAGGGCTTCCAGCGACTCCTTACGGAGCTTCGCATCGAACGCGGCGGTTAATTCATTGTCGGGGATCTGGATATTGAGCACGGCGCCCAGGAGCGGCAAGCGCGGAAGCAACGCAGGGTCTATCTGGTTTAGTTGAGCCTCCAGTGCAGAGATCTGCTGGGCCGCTGCCCAGGCCGGATCGAGGCCGAAGAATCCACGCCAGATATTCTGCCAGACCAGGTAGCTCGTGTTCGTGCCATAAGACTGACATTCCCCACCAAATGAGAGCATATCGCGCTGCCGCGCCAGCCGGATGACCTCCGCCGTAAGGCGCGATTTTCCCATGCCCGCTTCCGCCGTGATGCCCACGATCTGCCCGCGGCCCTTCAGCGCCAGCTCGAGCTTCTGTTGGATCAAGGCCAGCTCTGCTCCGCGCCCGACCATCGGCAAGGCGTATTTCGGCTCGTGCAGATGGATGCCCTGGCGCTCCTGTTTGCCGATCAGCCGGTAAACGGCCACTGGTTTCGGACTTGCCCTTGACATGCAGCGGGGGCAATTGCTCCCATGTGAAGGCCTTGGCCGTCGCCTTCTGAACGCTCTGAGCGATCAGGGCTTCGCCAAGTGGCGCATGCTGCATGAGGCGGGCCGCGAGATTCACATCGTCGCCCAAGGCACCGTATGTACGGCGGGTCAGGCTGCCATAGGCGCCGGTCCGGGCGGACCCCTGGCTGACGCCGATCTGCACCTCCGAGATGAACGGCATACGCAGGTCACGCAGTTCCAGTGCGGCGGATACTGCGCGAACAGCATTGTCTTCGTAGGCCACCGGCGCGCCGAACGAAGCATACAGATGGCTGCCTTTGTCGCCGATCATCAGTTGCAGCATGTATCCGCCGTAGCGGGTCAGAATTCGCTGCACGGCCTGGATGAAGGCGTCCAGCTTTGATTGCGCTTGTGGATCTCTGTCGAAGTCGATGCCGCCGAAGTGCAGGAAGAGCGGTACTGTAGAACGCAGTTCAGTGAGAAATTCCCCGAGGCCGCTTGTCAGTCGCTCGTATACCGGAGGCAGCAGCCAGGGTCTTACCTTTTCATTTGTAAGCGCGCCGGAGGCGAGCGCTGGCCAGGGAATTCGTTCGACGCCAATTTTGAGTTCATCGATCACGGCGAAGCGTATATCGTTGTCCCGGTCCACGCGCCATTCCAGCAGCGTCGCTTGTCCGGATAATGCCCCGACTGTTGGCTCGTCGAGCAGCACATCACCTTTGTCGGCGAGGTGTTCACCGACTGCAAGCCTCTTAAGGATCTCTCCGGCCAATGCATCGACCAGGATGATTTGCGGGTCGCCCACCAGGAATCGCCGGATAGACCCGCTCACCACCGCTACCTTTATAGTCAACGCCACCACGCCCGCGCCCGGGAGCTCGACTTCGGCGAACTGCTGCATAGCCCGCTGCATAGCCAGCGCGCAGGCCGTTGCCCTATACGCCGCCGGCGTTAGTTTGGACGCCGCTCCGCCCTCCTCCTGACTCTGATCGTCGAACCAGCATGTGATCGCGTCGCCGCTGAAACTGATGACGCTGCCTCGAAAGCCTTCAACTTCATCGATCAACGCGTCGTAGATCTTGTTCAACCAGCGCGGTAATTCTTCGGCTCCGCGCTGTGGGCCCAACTTCCTCAGCCAGGGCCTCCGTCAGCGGTGTGAAGCCGGATATGTCCGCAAACAGTGCGGCACCGGTCGCTTGGTCCGGCAATTCAACGCCGCGGACAAGCGCGGACAACCGGTCAATTGGAATGTAGGCGAACAGCGATTCCACTCGTAAAGCCTTTATCCGGCAGGCGCGTCCACGCGCCTGCCGGAACACCGATCCGGTATTACCGCAAACCGACGATCACATAGTAGGTCTGCCCATCATCCAGTGTAACGCCGATGCGCCAATAGAAACCAGCGGCAAAGCCCTTGGTTCCCCAATTATATATGTACTGATTCCCGGAAAGACGATATGTCGTACCGCTGGTCGGCGCGCCGGAGAAAACCAACTCGTTAATAGCCGATGAGGTTGCATTGCCCTTCAGCGGCGTGATCCAGATCGGCGCTCTTACGGAATGAACCACTTTTCCAAGGGCATCCTTAAGCTGGAACTTGGCTGGCACAGTGCTGCCACTCTTGAAGATACTGGCCAGGCATGGAGAACCGCAAACCAGCGGATGATCCGTATCATTGATCGGCTGCAGGAAGCCGTCGAAACGATAGATCACGGTGTAAGTAGCACGCGCAATGCTCGTGTTTCCGGCCTTATCGGTTGCCAGGCAACCAACAGATTGCGATCCCACGCTACGAGTTGACACCGATTCGCATCCCTGCACTGCCAGGCCAGAGAGCGCATCGGCCGCGCCTGAAGTAGCCGTCGCTGTGCCGTGAAGGATCACCGGATTGGGATTCACCGCCGGGTCGAGCGTCGGCTTGGTCTTGTCGATCTTAACCGTGATCACGTTACTGAGGGCGCTTACGTTCCCGGCCCCATCCGTGACGGTCTGTGCGGTGGAAGCCACAGCAGTTCCCTCAGAGTTGAGCACTTGAGCAGCGGGGCAAGCCGAAGTGGGAATTCCGGAGCCAGAGCCATCTGTACAGGTGAAGCGAACGATCACGTTCGACAGGAACCATCCATTGAAACCGGGGATTCCGGCGAAGATGCTGGCGTGGATCGTCGGCTTTGTCTTGTCGACCTTGATGGGCCCGAAGCTGGCATTAGCGGTGTTATTGGCGTTATCGGTCGCCGTACCGGTGGCTGTGAAGACTCCATCGGCGCTGAATGTTTGATCCGCGGGGCAAGAGGCGATCCCACTGCCAGTATCGCTGCATGTAAAGTGGACGGTCACCGTTTGATTCGTCCAGGTGCCCGCCGCATATGGCGAGTTGTCGGCTTTCTTCGCACTGGCTGTGATGGTAGGCGGGGTGTTGTCAACCGCGGCGGCGATGGTTAGCGATGCACCCAGCCGGGAGGCGCTATTATAGTAATCATCGCTCAACGTAATGGGCGTGGGGCTCAGCGGGATCGTGCCGTTGAAGTAGGCATCCACCGTGTAAACACCGGCTGGGAGCGAGATCGCACCAAGCGGGGCGTTGCCCAGGTAATCGGCGATCACCGAGCGAGCGAGGGTATTGCTGGCATTATGTACTATGAAGAACACGGACTTTCCGCTTAGAGCCTGCCCGGAAGAGTCCACGACCTTTGCGATAATGGGCGTGACTTGACCGGACGTAATGTTAGCCGGCGAGCCGCTCACCTGGATGGCGGTATCTTCTTTGTTCACGGTGAACGGCTTGGAGGCTGTAGAGCCGAGGAAATCTGCCGTGCGGCGGAAACCGGCTTCAACCGTGTAGCTACCGGGGGGAACCACAAGTTTCAGAGTCGCTGATGCCTGCCCGTTTGAATCTGTGGTCGCAAGGGCCTGCTGACCGCCGACGTTCAGCGAAACCAGTTGATCCGGTAAAGGTTGTCCCGCGGCCTTCAGCAGAACACTGAAGGTACTATCCTTAAGATAAGTTCCGGACGCAGGCGGTGATTGGAGTTGGATCGTTGCCTGCACCGGAGGAGGCGGCGTCTGACCGCCGTTGTCGAGCGTCACGGTGTAGTAAGCCCCCAGATTTGTGCCTAGAGTGGATAAACCGGCCCCACCGACAGCCTCGACCATGAACACCAGATCCTGGGGATCTGTGACCGATGGTAGTGTACCTTCCCATCGTGTCGGATCTGTAGCCGTTTGGGTAAGGTCGACGGGTGACCAGGTCCCAAAGTAAGGGCTGCCCGCTCTACCGCTATAGAGTACCCAAACCTCCTGCACGCCGGCCGAGCCATCCACCGTGGCATTAACGCTGAAGTCCACAGCGCTGCCATGCTGAACGCCGGACGCGCCGAGGATGCTCGGCGCGGAGCTGACCGCGGCCGTCTTGACGTTGGCGGGGCTGCCAGGGGCCGTCCAGTTGTCCGGCAGGTAGTACAGCTTCATCTCCACGGTATTAAACCTGCGCAAGATGCCATCGATCGCGCCCGGCGCGCTGGACTGGAACTGCCCGGGGATGACGACCAATCGGGTCCTGCCCCCATCGAGCGCGTCAGACAGGTTCGGCATCCATATCTGCGTTGGATAGAAGACGTCGCTATTGAAGGATAGATGGGCAGTTGAGGTTTCGGTGGTCGGTGCGCCCGTCAATGGCACCACGCCGGATTGATCGCTGTATGTGCCGCCTCGCAAGGCAACTCCGCGAAGCACCCTGTTCTGCACAGTCACGTCAAAGATATCCTTCGGGTATACCGGCTCGAATGGGTTGGCGATCACGCCGTCTGCACCCGATAAATAAGTGGTCGTAACGGACGAGTTATCAGAAAGGTTCTGCAGCGGAACAGTATGCGATGCTGTGACGGGCGCCAATGAAACCGTGGCGCTGGTTAGATTCGTACTTGCAGCGGGGCCGCTTCCAAAGGGGGTTGTTCCACCGACTATGGAAGTGTCGGTCGGCGGAGTGAGGTGAGCACCGGGCATGTTGATCTTCATCATCGGCAGGCCGTAGAGCGTCATCTCAGCGATGGTCTTCTGGTCGATGCCGGTGAGTTGAGCGGTGGCTGCAACATAGCTTCGCTTTGCTGCGACCAGGGCCTGACCAATGGACACCGCGCCGTTTCCTGTTCGAAGCTGCTGGCTCAATTCCACGAACAAACGCTCTCCGTACTCCGTCAGCTCGGTATCGCCATATGCGTAGCCCGAAGCGGCCACGTAGCCCGCCGCGCCTTTTGCCAGGAACGCCTTGGCCCAGTCCGGATTAGGAGATGCGTTAACTAGCAGGTCGCTGCTCGGAATGGAATAACCGCTATGACAGCCCAATGCGAGGACCAGCACATTGTTGAGAGATGCAGTGGATGCCGCGACCTCAGATGCTGAAAGTTGGGTACGTATAGTCTGCGGCAAGAAGGTTGCCTGCGCTGAAGTGGCCTGAAAGCACTACGATATCGTGGCTGCCTGCAAAGAGCTTGGTACGCAGCTGAGCTGCTGTCCATGCAGTGGGGTCGGTGGGCGGTAAACCGGGGGCTTCGATCAATGTGTCGGCCTGCGATGCGGTGCCTGCACTCATCTCGAGCCTGATGGCTTCCGCTGCATCGCCAACAAAATCATATCCGGTGACGAGCGATGAATGCGGTACCACGAGGCCATTCGTCGCGATGTAGGCGTTGACTGCGGTAGTGATGTTTTGTGCCGTGTCTACCAGGCGTCCGACGGCGAGGTCGGGCAGGGCAATCGTGAGCCCGCCCTGGGAGAGCGTCGATTGCGAGCCATAGTAATCCTGGCCTTCCACCTGCCCGGTCTTCAAGCCGGCCTCAGAAGGAGTGTTGGGCGCCACCGGCGCAACGTAGTCCTTTTCATTTGCAAGGCCTGCCACGTCCGGGATCTGGTAGAACGGGATTACATCAGCGCCGCCGGCCAGCACAATATATTGGAGCGAGGTGCTGCCGCCAGAGCCGTTGGCAGCGCGATAGGCGTCGACAACGGCCTTGATCTCGGTTGCCACCATGTTCTTGGCTGTCGGGCAGGTCGGGAACTGATCAGCCTGACCGTTTGCCCAGACTACGCGTTCGTACTTTGCCTGCTGGAGATCGATCACCGCGCCGTTCACATCCGACCTGCCTGCGAACGACTGCAGGATTGTGAGGGCATTGCTGACCTCAGCAGCCGTACCTTTCAGACGGCCAGAATCCGTGAGAATCAGCGTGTTCAACCCTGAAGACTGCGGCGAGCCATTGATCACTGAGAGGTTATTGGGAACTGAATGGATGCCGCTGCACTGACCGCCGTCAACGCTCACTTCCACCTTGAACGGCGTCGTCAGGCTGAAGGGACCGACCACGCGTACATAAAGATTACCCGAGATATCATACGTGGCGCGCTCGATGGTCTGCACGGTGGCGTATGGATCCATCGAGATGCCAAGCAGGCTGCGCCGCGCCGCGCTGGAGTATGCGTCAAGCGAGCCAGAGGGCAGAGAGCCGGATGGCAATGAGCCTGAGGGCAATGAACCGGATGGAAGGGAGCCTGAAGGCAATGAGCCCGAGGGCAGGGAACCCGAAGGCAGCGAGCCGGAGGGGAGTGTATCGGAAGGCAGCGAGCCCGAAGGTAATGATCCCGATGGGAGCGAGCCTGAAGGCAATGAACCCGATGGAAGAGAGCCGGAAGGCAGCGACCCGGAAGGCAGCGACCCCGAAGGCAATGATCCTGAGGGAAGTGAGCCTGAGGGCAGCGACCCGGATGGCAACGAACCGGATGGCAGGAAACCGTTCTGCAGGGAACCAGATGGCAGCGACCCAGACGGCAAGGAGCCCGATGGTAACGAACCAGAAGGCAGCGAGCCTGAAGGCAGGAAGGCTGAGTCGGCGGCTTCAGCGCTCAGTGCGGCCGCACTCTGCGGATTGATCAACTGGTTGTAAAGGATGTTGGGATCGCTGTGCAGGCTGATGGCGCTTCCGGGTTGCCCGGTCAATGTCACCCGCACGGTGTCGCCCGGCTGGACCGGGAATTTGAACCACTTCTCCTGGAAGCGATCCGTGAAATACTGCTGCGTCGTGGAACTGCCGGACACGGCTTTGGCCTGGACCCAGTTCAAATTAGTGGTTGCGACCGGGCGGCAGTATGAGAACTCCGATGTGCCGCTGTTGCCGGTGGCTGTCGCGGCAATGACAGTCGGCTCGGATACGGAGGCAGTGATGGTCTGATCAAAGCTTGCCAGGCCGTTTCCATCTGTCGCAGTGGTGAAAGAACCGAGATATGTCTTGCCTTCACCGAACGAAGTCGAGTCGCAGGCCGGGGAGCTGTATACGTCGATGGTGTAGCCCTGATTGTTACTCGAGTTCAGAGTACCCACGAGGCGGAGGTTGCTGCCATCGGAGGTTGCGAGGTTGAAGATCGGATAATTCTGGTATGCGTTCGGTCCGGCCAGGCTACCCGTGTGGTCAAAACTTGCGCCGTCGCCGCCCAGGTCAATGCCAATGCCGCCGTTGTCATGGATGCTATTCTGTTGAATCTGATTTCCTGAGCCAGTGGTAACAACCACACCTGCGCCGGTATTCGATGAGATCAGATTGTTATCGACCACATCCTGAGAGCCGGCGAGTAACACTCCAGCTCCGGCGTTCGATGAAATCGTGTTCTTCTCGACCACATGCTGCGAGCCGCCAAGCAGAATTCCAATATTCGACTGCTTGATGATCGTATTGTTCCGAATGGTTGTCTGGGAGCCGGAGTAGTCGATGATGCCCTGAGGCGCGTTGTTAGCGATCAGATTGCCCGCGGCTGCTGTATTTCCGCCAATCAGTGTATTTGAAGTGAAGTTGCGTAAAGTGATGCCGCCACCGTCCACCCCAAGGCTACCCCCGCTTCCACCGTTCCCGAGGGCGGTGACTCCGTCGGCCCCCACGCCGATGTAATTGCCTTGAATGGTCGTTCCAGTGACTCCGATATTCCAGAGAGCAATGCCGTCGCCGCGATTGCCAGAAATTACGTTTCGCAGGGCCGGGGTTGTGCCGCCGATTTGCGCATTCGGCGAGCCATCGACCAGCACTCCGGCCTGGAACAGTCCGAAACTGCCATTGGGTGTCGGTGAGGCCGCAGTTCCAGACGCCGTAGTACCAATGATAGTTACCCTGAATGATCGATCCGGATGAGGCTCCATTTACTAGGATGCCAATGCCAAAACCGCCATTGATGATCAGGCCACGCACGGTACTGCTGTTCGATCCCGAGCCCAGGTTGAGGGCGGTAGCGCCGGGGATGCCCGTGCCGCTAAGTTCAATTAATAGGATTGCGTTGTCGCCGGCACTTTGGGTATTGGCCAGGGCACCCGGCTGTGTGTATCCGTCAATGACAACTGGGGCCGTAAGGGCAGGCAATGCAGAGGCCGGTGCGATCGTCTGCACGCCACCGCCGGGGATATTGAAATGGATCTCATCCGGACCCAATGCAAGGTTTGGCGTGCTGTTTGCATCCAAAATTGCCTGGCGTAAAGACCCGGCGCCACTATCATTCGTATTTGTCACTGTAAAGATGTTTACAGTGGCTGCAAGCTCGAAAGAGCCAATATCACAAGCGGAGCCTTGCGGCCTCGTCAGCCCGCGTTGATCGGCAGCAAGGCATGTAGCATTGTTGAAAGCGTCAATCGCCGGGCTTCCCGTTCCCAACGCCATGGTCTGAGTGGGGCCGCCATTGCTCGCCAGCGCGCCCAGAAGTGGATTCGCTTGTGTCATCGTATTAGGGCAGCTATTGCCTGCCGGCCAGCTCAGATTATTCCCGAGATCGCTAATGTCCGGGCCGCAGTTGTTGGCATCTGAGGCGGAGAGGATCGAGTTTTCTATTTGCCAGATGTCCGCCCTGTGGAAGCTGGGCTCCCACGGTGGATCCGGTCCCTGTGCTTATGTTGCCGGAAAATGTGCTACTGTTGACCGTGATGGTGCCGATCCGTGAGTCAATCGCGACATCGTTCGTCGCCGAGTTGCCGACAAATGTGCTGTTGGTGACCAGCACCGTGGTGGCATTGCTATGGATGGCGCCGCCCGGTGCGCCCGAGCCAGTTGCGCTGTTGTTGGTGAACGTACTGTTGGCAATTGTTGCCGAGACGCCGTTGGGATAAATTGCTCCGCCGCCGAACGTGGTGCTATTAGAATCAAAGGTGCTGTCGCTAATGGATAATGTGCTGCTGCCCGCGATGCTCGAGACAGCGCCCCCACCGTAGTACGCGTAGTTGTTGGTGAACTGGCTGAGCGAGATCGTAGCTGTGCCGTTCGTATTCACGGCGACGCCACCCCCAGTGCCGCCCGGTCCGACGTCAAGCGACTGATCGGCACTGAACGCGACGCTTGTGATGATGGCACTGCTGTCCACCAGGACCCCACCCCCGGGCTGGCCTGGCCGTTTTGCACTGTGAGATCCGACAAATGCAGCGTCCCGGACACTACATGAAATGCGCGGTCCAGGCTGTTGGCATCGACGATCGTCGTTGCCATGCCGGCGCCGGTGATCGTTAGATCCCCGGTGATATCCAAATCACCGGTAGCCGCGGCGTCTTCGCCGGCGCCCGCGATCGTGAGAGTATATATATCTGCCGGCATGGTGATAGTGTCCGCGCCGGAGAGGGCGTTGGCTTCCTGCACCGCCGCACGCAACGTACATTGCCCTGGGGTTGCCGTCTGGCAGAGGCCGTCACCAGGGTTGGCGTCTACTACATCAATGTTGCTATTGACTGTAAAATTCGCCGCTGCCGCCGCAGGAACAATGCCCACCTGCAAAAAAAGAACGGCAAGAATCGAAAGACTATAGAAAAAGCCGCGGATATTCCTAGGCATCTAGCTCTCCCGTCTGATTGTGTCTGTGAACAAAAGAACATTCCGTGCTATTTGCGTCGTGCATCGACTACACACGGCAAACGCATTTTACCGTGATGTTCGGACAATTACAACGTGAATAATCTACATTTAGGCGGGGCCAGGGAGGCAGCAAGATACAAAGCGTCAGCTGCGGAATCTACACAATTTCCACATCGGCGGGCGCAGATCTCCTGATATAAACTTGGGCACGTTGGCCGCGGAATTGCCGGATCGCACCAACTCCTGCGGCGCCGCCAGTACATACATGTGAGGTTCAGTATGAGTGAGCTAGCTGTTGAAGAAACGCCTGTCGAAGAGTCCGAAGCGTTATCACCCAGCGCTTGTTACTCTGCACTGGCTGATCGTTTTGCTGGTATTCACCAATTTGTTCATTGGCTTGTTCGAGTTCGAGCCTGCACTTCGTGGTGGCGGCTTTCGCATTCCGGAGTCCCTTATAGCCATACACATTGTCGTTGGGCTCGCGATCTTGATTCTTCTCGTGGTCCGCTTCATCGTGCGGGTCAGATCCAGGAAGCCGGGGCCGGCAACCGCCGGTAGTCAGTCTCTTAACGTCCTTGCACGCGCCGTGCACTATCTGCTCTATGTGGTTGTCTTCGCGATAACCGTCGTTGGATTGATCTTTGCCCTACAGACCAATCGGCTTCAACGGGCCTTTTTTGGAGGAGGACCCCAATTTGCGAGACCGGGGAGTGGAAACTTTCGCGGATTTCCAACTCCAGGCCCTGGTACCCCTCAGCCATCTTTTGGAAATCGTGGCAACAACTTCCAGGGATCTGGGAATCAGCCGGGCGGGAATCCGGGCTTTCAGGGCAATGGCTTCCGGCCGGGAGGTCGGGGTGGAGCGTTTGGCCTCGCCTTCTTCCTCCTGCCGCTCCATCTGGATCTTGCCATCATCCTGGCGGTTCTGATCGGGGTTCACATTTTGGCGGCGATCTATCACCAATTTATACTCAAAGACAATTTGATCGGAAGGATGTGGTACGGGAACCGTTAACGCTTGGGCAGAGTAGAAGCAGCATGTGCTAGCCAGCATTCTCCTGCATTTCGTTTCGACAGCACTGCGGGGAATAAAGTCATGTGATTAACAACGAAGGCAAGCCGGATTGTGCGTCAACACCGGCTTGCCCTTGTATTATCTGCAGTGGTTGACGTCTATACTAATGATGCTCGACACACGCGCGCTGGTGACCGCCTGCACGGCATACGTGACACCATGGCGTCCCTGATAGAAAAAGCTCTCGGTAAACGAGCTCGCATGTGCGCCCAAGGTTGCTAGATGCCGGCCATTCCGGTAAACGCGCACGCCGGTCTGGTCTGCATCGGTGTTGGTCCATCGGAAGACGACAGTCCACTCCGAAGCATTGTGCCACCAGGGCTCCGGCGTCCCCGAAAGAGACTCGCTCGTACAGGACACGCGCAAATTTCGGGGCTCGCTCAGCGTGTAGATCGAGATCACGGGGGTAGCCGGTGCAGGCAGTGCCGCCGTGTCGCCGTTTATCTTTGCATTCTGTCCTGAGAGCCAGCAGACCGTACCGGGATAACCCGGCACGTCAATGATCCATGAGTTGTCCGGAGTATCTTTTCCAACCACGGTTACAGTCGTTCCGGGATAGATCGTGATCACAAAGCCGTAGTCTGTGCGCGGGCCGGCGTAGCAGTTCGTGGCAACACTGACGCTAAGAGTGGGCGGGAGCGGCGTGTTGGTCGGCGTCAAGGTTGCTGCCGGAGTGGCTGAGAGCGCTACCTGTGTAAACGCCTGAACGGTTCCTGCTACCATGGTGGCAACTTCATTCTGACCGGCTGGCTGACCAGTCGACGTAGGGGCACTACGGTTCCCAAGATCAACGCTCATGCCGCAGGCCAGAGTAGCGAGCCCAAGGACGGAAACTAGAACGAGAAAGCTCTTAACACCCATCATTTCTCTTCCTTTCGGTTATCTTTTCCCCTTTCACTTATCATACCCCAATCAGGAGGCAGACTATGTGTTTTATTTATATGTAGAACTTTTCTGTGGATGTTGCATCAGCTGACGAGCCGCAAGTACCCGCCGTGTCCTCCGTGCTATGATTGCGCGCATAATGAACCCAGTCAGTCGTCCCAATGTGGTCCTTGCCTGCCAGGTCTTCAAGTCCTTGTTTGACCGCTTCATCGAGGCCGGGACGATTCAGCAATTCATCTATCTCGACTACGGGCTGCACGACTATCCCAAGAAGCTCAACCAGGCGGTCAAGGAAGCCTTGGATGCACTTGCCGAGCCAAGCCTCGTCATTTTGGGTTATGGGCTGTGCGGAAACGGTCTAAATGGCATCCAGGCCGGAAGGCATACTCTTCTGATCCCGCGGGTGGATGACTGCATTGCTGTATTCCTGGGGTCTTATGAGCGCTATCAGCAGGAATTCAAGGCGGAATCCGCGACCTACTATCTCACGAAGGGCTGGCTTGAATCAGGCAGCAATCCGCTGCAGGAGCATCAGCGCTACGTGAAGAAGTACGGCGCGGCCAAGGCTGACTGGCTTATGGACCAGATGTACCACAACTACAAGCGATTAGTACTGGTGGCGCATAGCCAGGAAGATCTCGATGCGTACCGCGCCCGCGCTCAGGAAGTGGCTCACTTCTGCGAGCGTTGGGGGATGCGCTACGAGGAGATCCTGGGATCGACCGACTTTTTCGAACGGCTGCTCTGGGCGGTACAGAACATCGATGAGGCGGGGGATGATTTCATTGTTGTGCCGCCGGGCGACGAGCTGCGCCAGGAACAGTTCCTGCACTTCCCGATGTAGTTGCGAGGTTTCCGCTCATCGGCCGGCGATCCGCTCCAGCAGGTGGCGCAGCTGGGGGTGAGCCGGCGTAATTCCTCCCGATGTGCCTTGGAAAGACTTTCCAGGATGGATAGACCCCGCCTCGTGATAGAAATCAGAGCCTTCCGTCTGTCCTGGACCGTGGAGATTCTTGATGCGCAAACACTTAGTCCTCATTGAATCGGTAGTGCTCACGCTGCTGGCCCTCATACTTGCGGCTTGTTCAATGGCCGGCAGCGCAGTTGCTCCGGCTGCCTCAAGCCCGCCCGGGCCGACAGTAACCGCAGTTAAGACCTTTGCTGACCCTTTTGCCTATTGCGCCGCAGTTGATACCATGGATGGCCCGGATGCCCGTTACACGGGGCCGAGTATCCCGGATCCAGTCATCAATGGCTTCAAGCGGGCCGCCGGGTTAGAGTCCAGCACTGAGCCGATGGATATGCTCAGGCAGACAACAATTTGGCGCTGCATGGATAGGAAAGTTTATGCGTGCAATTTCGGAGCAAACCTGCCCTGCGATTCAAAAGCCAATATAGATAGAACTCCGTCTCCTGGTATGGCGGAATATTGCAAGTCAAACCCTGATTCCGAAGTCGTTCCCATGAGCGTTACAGGGCACGATACCATCTATAGCTGGCGTTGTGTCAAGGACACTCCCCAAGTGCTCGACCAGATTTCGCAGGTGGATGCCGCGGGTTACCTTTCACAGATCTGGTATCTGATACAACCGGGGCAGTAAGGTAGATTCGATAATCCCTCAATTCACCTGGTGAATTACCTCGGTCAGCTTTCGCCTTGATCCGATGCGCGGCGATTCGGCGGCATATCCCACCGGGAGTATCGCAATGGGCCGTTGGTCCTCGGGCGCGCCGATCGCACAGCGCACTGCGTCCTCATCGAATGCGCCAACCCAGACCGTCGAGAGTCCGAGCGCAGTCGCGGCCAGCATCGCAAACGTGCAGGCAATGCTCGCATCCTGCACGCAGTAGAGTTGTGCGCCCCGTTCCGCATACTTGACGGCCGAGAGAGCCGCATGGGTGCAGAACACGAGGTTGATTGGAGCCTGTGCCAGAAACTCCTGACCGCCAGAAGCGTTGACTAGAGACGCCTTTTGGGCATTGCCACACACCATGTAGATTTCATGAGCCTGCAAATTTCCCGCCGATGGCGCGCCGTTGGCGGCTTCCAGCATCTGCTGCAACTTCTCCGGCTCCACAGGCCGTGGATCGTATGCACGAATCGAATGACGAGCTTCCAACACATCGAAGAATTCCATTGCCTTGTCTCCCTTGGAAAGCAAAATGATTTCAAGCCCGCGGCGGGCTGCCCTTCGCAGCGGACGCGGGTTAGTGCCTCATTCTAATCCCATTGGATTGGCGTTGTACTTCGAGGCGTCTCTTACGAACAGCTCGCCCGCAAGTCACTGAAGCCCGGCTGACAAGCATACGCCCCAGCACAAAAGCCAGAACTCTGGCATTGGCCCAGGCGCAACGTGTGTTATCCTCGCCGTCTGGATCGCAATTTGGAACTCACTTTGTGGATGATCGCCCGATGTCTCATGACGGAATGACCCTTCTGCTTGCTGACGATGACACGACCATCGCAGACAGCCTCGCACCGTTTCTGGAACGCGCCGGCTTCGACGTACTCTTGGCGTCGGACGGAGCCAAGGCATTGGAGAAGATCCATTCCCACCATCCCAGCCTGATCGTTTTGGACGTGCTGATGCCCCGGATGGATGGACGCGAAGTCTTGCGCCGCCTGCGTCATGAGAACAACTGGACTCCGACGATCCTTCTCACGCAGGTCGGGGAATCAGCGGAGCGGGCCCTCGCACTGGAAGAGGGCGCCGATGATTACCTCAACAAGCCGTTCGATCCCCACGAATTGCTGGCTCGTATTCGGGCCATATTACGGCGCAACCGTCCCGGCGAGCGCTCGCTCTCGGCGGCCTGGCGGCTCGATGCCGGCGAGCTAATTGTCGATCGCCGCGCCAGGCGGGCATCGGTGGAAGGGCAAGCGCTGGAGCTAACCCCCAAAGCGCTCGCCGTGCTCGAGTACCTGATGACGCATCCCGATGAGGTTGTCTCGCGCGAACGGCTGCTTGACGCCGTTTGGGGCTGGGAATATCCGACCGGCACCCGCACCGTGGACACGCGCATGGCCGAGCTAAGGCGTGCCTTGAAGGATGACCCGGCCGAGCCGCATTACATCGAAACCGTTTCTGGCGAGGGCTATCGTTTTGTCGCCCCAGTGCGCGGGGAAGCTTAGATGGGACTCAAGAGGATCTGGCTTGTTTTGCTACTGATCGCCGCGCCGTCTCTCCTGGGCGGATTGGGGTCGATGCTGGTGCAGGCAGTCTTCCGTCCTGTTCCAGTCCTGGTGTTCAAGGTGGACGTAGGGACGGTTATGTTCGTCGCAGGCATCCTTGTTACCGCACTGGCTGGAGCGATCTATATCGGTACCTTGATGCGCGATCGGCGGGCACAAGAGGACGTGGATGCCGCCTTTCGGGAAGCGGAACGGAGTCGCAATCGCTTCCTGCGCCGCCTCGACCATGAGATCAAGAATCCACTCACGGGTCTGCAGGCTGCGTTAGCAAACCTTCGCGAAACCGTTTCGCTCCCGGAGCGTGAGCGCGCGGCCCGCAATGCGGATCGGGCGGTCGAGAGGCTGGCGCGGCTTCTGGCTGACTTGCGCAAACTCTCTGACCTTGCAGAGCGTCCCCTGGAAAAACTTCCAGTTGATATCCCGAAGCTGCTCGAGGAAATGATAGATGCCGCCCACTCTCAGCCGGCCTACGGGGAGCGCCCGATCACCTTGATGATCACACGTGTGCCGTGGCATCTGCCACCGGTGACAGGCGACCGCGACCTGCTGGGTTTGGCCATCTACAACCTTATCGAAAACGCCTTGAAATTCACATCTGAGCAGGATTCTGTGGAGGTCCGGGCCCTCGAGGATCGGGAGGACCATTATCATCGAAGTCGCCGATACCGGACCGGGTATAGCTCCGGACGATCTGAGGAGCGTATTCGAAGAGCTTTACAGAGGGACGAACGCGCGCGGAGTCGATGGCAGCGGGCTGGGCTTGGCATTGGCACAGCGAATTGTGGACTTGCACAGCGGTCGGATCGATGTTCGCAGCCATCAGGCGGAGCCGCGCGGCACCGTTTTCACGCTCAGACTTCCGATCTCCGGGGAATAGGAGGGTTACAGAACTGTGACATCCCTGCCACAACGCTGTAACAGTGGCAAGGTATAAAGAGTTGGACGGGCTGCACTCACCAGGCGTGAGAGAGGAACAAGCCTCTTTTCACCAACCATCCTGGGAGATGGCGCCGTACCAATGAAAAATGTCCAGTGAATTAGACGAACCCCTGCTGATCCAATCTGCACGACAAGGCGACCTGGATGCGTTCAATGTCCTCGTCGACCGCTATCAAGGGATGCTCTTCCGGATCGCACTCCGCATCCTTGGCGACGAGGACAATGCGGCGGACGCCACCCAGATGGCGTGGCTCTCGGCCTTTCGCAACATCAATGCCTTCCGCGGCGATCACCTTCGTCCGTGGCTGGCGCGTGTGGCGATCAATACCTGCTATGACGAATTCCGGCGTCGTCACCGACGGCATGAGGTGCCACTGCTTCCGATCAATGCGGAGGATGACGAAATCGACACGGCCTCCTGGCTGGCGGATCCTGAATCCGGGGTCGAAGAAAAAGTGGATGCGGCCGAATTTGAAATGATGATTCATGAATGTCTTCAATCGCTGACGCCTGTCTATCGAACCATGCTCGTATTGGTGGATATCGAGGGCATGAGCTATGAAGAAGCAGCGATCGCGGCACGGGTTCCCCTGGGCACCGTCCGGAGCCGCCTCGCGCGTGCGCGCAGGGCTTTGCGACAGCGCCTGCCGATAACCACGGATTTGTGGCCCGCGCGCCAGAGGATCCAGATTCCGCCAACGAAACATACCGGAGCGAGGTACTTATGAATGGAGTTATGCGCGCGGGGGTGTGTAGTGCGCTGTTCTTCCTGGCGGCTTGCGGCACGTTGCAGATCAGTGTGGAAGGCACGCCGACGGCGGATATGGCTGCGACAGGCACCGTAGGCGCGCTTCAAACTCAGAATGCGGACCTGGCAACCAGGATTGCCCAGATCTCTCCGCCCGTCGTCAGTGCCACGCCTTTCATCATACAGCCGACCGGCTCCTCAGCACCCGCGACCACTGAGTCGCCGGGCGCCGACGCGTATCACATTCCTCAGCGGTGCGACTGTAGGCATTGTGACCTCGCCAATCCAGGCCGGTCAAACGCAGGACTACGTTCTGCAAGCAGAACAAGGTCAGCCGATGTTCGTATATGTTGGCTCGCAGAATGGCGATGTTACGGTTTCGATAAGGACGCAGGACGGCACGTCAATCCTGAATGCCTCTGACCATCGGATTTCATGGCAGGGGATCTTACCGCAGACCCAGGATTACTACATGACTATCCACGGCGGTGCTACCACTGAGAACTTCTCGCTCACAGTGACGGTACCCTCGCGAATTCAGTTCGCTGACGGCGCGGTGTCTGCCAGCGTGGACGGCAAGACCGTGGCGGGATACGACGTCAGTTACACGCTCCTTGCGAACAAAGGGCAGACGATGAGGGTAGATCTGGAAAACATCTCCGGTAAAGCGGCGCTCACAATCTATGGTTTTACAGACGGCCAGTATTACGCGCGTTCGGGCGAGGGACAAACCAGCTCTCATTTTGTGCTACCTATGCGGCAAGATTACATTATTGTTGTCGCCCCCAGAAATGGCACCGTAGTGAATTACAGCCTGACGGTGAAGATCCAGTAAACCTCGGTAAGAGACTAGCACCTGAATTGCTCAGGTCCAAAGAGACGGGCGGAAGACTGTATGGGTCTTCCGCCCGTCTCTGATTCTATTAGGGCGTGGCCACCGCAGCTTGCGCTCGTGCCGCCATCACCGCTGCCTGAAGCAGCCGTATCTTCGCTCTTACCTCGGCTTCGGTGCTGCTTGCGGAGAGGCTCCAGAGGTCGACATTCTGCTGGGTAAGCAGCTTGGCCGTGCCGGCTTTTGTCCAGAGCTCCGCGTGCTGTTTCTTCAGCACATCCATCAAGGATGCTTGCGAGGCGGGCTTGTCTGCTTTCGTGGGGGTGACCTTATGCTCCGTCACAGCCGGCTTCGCAGATGCCGTTGGGGTCGCGGCGGGGGTGGTGCTTGCAGTCGCCTTGGGACCTTGGCCTGCGGTGTTGCTGGAAGAAGACGGCTTCTTGCCGGCCAGGAATTCGTCTACGCCTCGTCGCAGTCGCTCGATCTCGCCGTCCTCGAGGATGAAGGACTTGCCCATCGGCTTGGCCTTGGCCCACATCTTGGGCAGGTCATATAGAAAGCGGCCGATGCCGAACTTCACCGCCGCGCGCTTGAACGCATCGGAGTAGGCGGACTTGGTGGCCTCGTTGTCGTTGTCGTCGTCGCCCACGTCGGCGCGGGTGACGCCGGCAACCGTGAGGTAGCACACCAGACCCTTGGCCGTTCCGGACTTCTCGTAGCGGTCGCCCCAATCGGGGCCGACTACATCGTCGAGGCGGTCCATCACATCGCGGGCATCGATATAGGCAACCACCAGGGAGTTACCCTTCTCGTTGGGCTTCGTCTGGCACTTGAAACTGATGGACTTCGCGGGGAATGGCTTGCGTAGCTGTTCCAACTGTTCTTTCGTCAACGACTCGCTCATTTTGATCTCTCCTTGAACTCATAACAAACTCGGGATGCTGTACAGGTCTCTAAATAGGTTGCGCGACCGAGCTAGAACATACGTTCTATTATACTCCAAGATCGGTTTTTCGGGCGCGCTGTTTCTTAACAGCGATGGCCACGGACGAAACTCTGTCTTCTGCTGTTTCGGCCGAGTGGCAAAACCGGCAGGAGCGAAGTCATAAGTTGTGTTCATGAGGAACCGACCGATCCACGAACAGGGGTACTCGCAAAAGGCTTCCGGTGCCTGCTAGCAGGCAAAGAGCAGGCAAGAAGTAGGTCGCGACACACATCCTGGTTTGGGAGTGGTGGTAGCGGCGCATCCTGGTTGTTCCGGCAGGAAGCCGGATGCGCAGATCTTCGGGCCCGATGTTGCTATGAGCCTTCTGCAGAAGTATCTCGTTGCGGTGCATGCTATCAGGGCGCCAATCTTCGAGCCGGGCGCCGGGTTGCTCCACATCGCCGTCTAGGCGGACAAGCAAGCAGAACTCGAAACGCGACTTGAGGGCCTCGAAAAGTCGCTGCTGAGAATCTGAATAGAAGCTGGGGAAGTACCCGCCACGGAGCCTGGAGCGCCTGGAAAGGGCAACCACTGAGATGGTGCGGCTTTCTCTCGGGCCGTGCCGATCTGCAAGCACGGCGCGCGCATTTCCGGGCCGCCGAAGGCGTGGAGGATGCGCTTGAAAGCGATGAAGGAAGGGAACTTAGACGGGTGTGGGCTGAGATCTAGAGCTCGGGTGCATAATGCTGTTTCGCTTACTATCAATTAGCCGCCGCTAGGCGCTCGTCTTAATTGTTCATGTCCCTCGCTAGCCTCATCAGAAACCCTTGGGTTCGCTTTCGCGCTTCGGCTGAGGCTTTCGTCCGGTGACTCGCTGCGAACTATTTGCAACACGCAAACGGGAATGCCCGGATGCTCTCTGATATGCGTGTCGGCCTCGGCCGGAGTCATATGTAAGCCGTCTACCACTACCCACTCGTCGGGTAAGCCGGCGTTAAGACGTGTCACCAGCATCATTGGCACAACAGGTATCTTCTCGGGCCAGGCTCGTTCCAAGGCCTCAAGGCGCTTCAAGAATTTGGCTTTCATGATCGCACTCCAGCATACCTCCGACCGTCCATGACGATCTGTTACGGATAGTTAGGAACTCTATTTTCCAAGACGCCCGCCTCCAATGCTCGCGCTTCCAAGGCGGTGAGCCTTTCTTCGATGGTTGCCAGGCTTTCTGAATTGATCATGCTGTTGAGAAGGCTGGCCGACGGCTCCCTCATGATCGCCGCTACAACTCGAGTGGCAACGAGATACTTTATCGGTACGTCCTGAGGAAGCATAGCTAGGGAACGTCCAAGCTCGGTCGACGGTCCGCCAACGTCCGCTGCAAGCTCGCCCGGTGTCTTGTCTGTCACAGCCCGCCAGACTTCTCCCCACGACTGCCCGGTGGGTTTACGGCCAGCTGGATTGCCAGAAACCCCCTTTTTCCAACTTGTCTTCGTCGGGGCGCGTTTCCGCTTTCCTGCCGCGCTAGAAGGTTCGGGTGGTTTTTGCGACTGGGTTTCGGTCATCTATTTCTCCTTCGTGGCTCCAGAGACGCTACGCCGAGAACTCGGACGGGGCGGCCGCCAAGAGCGCTCCCTGGGGGACCGAGCACGAGCGGTGAGGGCACACATTTCCCTTTGTTTCTCTCGAGAGGCTCCCAGATTGCAGGTGTGCGGTGGTACAACGCTCGTGTTTTGGATCCTCAATAGGCGACGCCACAGGATCGGGGCCTCGACCGGCGCGGGTCCCCGCGTCGCTTGCGATCTATGCGATCGTGTAGCCAGGTCGGCTATCGACCGCTGCTCACTGTTACTTACCCGCAAAGATACAATTTCGATCCTGGTCATTCGAACACCTTAAAGAGACTGAGCGCAGTTTTCAGGCTGCGCTCAGTATGACATCCTCCTGAGGTCGTTTAGCGGAAATTCCGCAAATTCCGCAAATTCCTAAAATTCCTTATTTCTCAATTCCTCCCATTCATCCTTGAGATACGCAAAATCAGGATATGCCTCAAAGAGCAACGCTGCCAGCCGGTCACCTGAAACATTAGTGTCTTTCCATTGCCCTCTTATTCTTCCGCCCAAGTGCTCGTCAATTGAATTCGCGGTCTTGTTGTCTATCGCGCCTTCCCACCTATGCGTCCAACTCGGTGATTTGCCCAATCGCCTAATCGCATGATCGCGCTCGGCTATTTTTTCAAGCATTCCGTGTACTCCGTCGGTAGCGTCGCTTCCTTGCTTTCTTTACAGGCATTTCGGCGCCAGCTGGTGGTGGGTTCATGTGGACAGATGCAGTTTGCGCAGGCTCAGGTGGGTTAGGAATTAGGGCGAAGGCTCGCATCTTCATCCCTGTGCTTTCGTCCGTCTTCCAGTCTGTATAGCCCCAATGTAAGCCCGTTTCACTTTGTATTTTGATTTCCAGGTCGGCAAGTTCTTGACTGGCAGCTTTCCCCCAATCCTCCCCAAATTCCAAGCCCAAGCGCGCCAAGCGAGTTAAGCACATCCTTTCGATTTCGATACTATCTTGTTCATAGCTCGCTTTGATCAACGATCTATGATCGGTAATTCGCGAAACTTCAAAGCGGATCACATCATAGGTCAGCGGAGGATCGTCATTTTCTGGTCTGATCCAACCCGATGGGGTTGTGTAGTGTTTTCCATAAATGACAAGTGTGTTCCCCTCGCGCTTGGCAAAGAAATCAATATGATGATCCCTCCCAGCGGATGTATCAGAAACGTGAACGTAAGGAACAATGATCTGATTCTCTTGCTCGAGACGCTCCAATACTTCTTCAACGCTTGCAGATACGGCGACTTCGCGAGAGTAACCGAACATTTGCATACTCCAAAAATAAAAGCCGTCACGCCTACAGTGGACGGCTTGCAAGGATACTTTAAGTGATATCCCAATGCCGTCCGTATCGGCTAGACCATCGCCCACGGTGTTTCAGCCTCGCGGGGCGGTTCTAATTATACGCCGCTATTATAGCACAGATGTTCAGAAACTTTCTCATCTTTTTGTGAACACTTGCTGCATTTACCGAGTTTCTTCATGGTCCTCCCATTACTGTACGAGCCCTTCGATTTGCCCGAATATCCACAGCATCTGCATTATCTCGTCTGCTGATACATCAGGATCGGTGGGATCTGCCGAATCATCTGGAAGCTCATCCCCCGCCAATAGATATCGGGATTGGCCTCCGTATGTGCCATCAGCTGGCTGTTCGTGAAGCTTCTCCGGAGACCACGCTCGTTTGGCGCTGACGATCTCGGCGCGTTCAAAGCCGTTGTCAGCATGCAAAGATTCGACTAACGCATCCCCGATGACTCCTTTGCAGTTGATCTGTCTTGAGTGCGGAGAGCATGTTCATGCGGAGGCCTGAATTCGAGAGCTGCTTGTCTCCGGGGTCTCAGGAACTGGCTTCCGGTCGAAGAACCGCATGGTTGCCTTCACGTCCAGAGTATAGAAGATATCGAGTGGAGAACACAGATGTTGCACCAGCTCAGCGAGTTACGATGCAGAGCATAACCATTCCCCCCTCGAGTAGTACATCATCGCGCAAGGCAACAGTTCCCTTTCAGGTCATGTTCAGGATGTACTTGGCATGCTGGACAAAGCCGAGTTGCTTGTTGCCGATGGAAGCCCGGAAATCCTTTCAGCGGATCCTCCGTGTTTTCTGCTCATCAAGCCCCCTTACCAATGATATTCAAATTGAAACGAATACAGATATGCAACCAGATCCCAGATTTGTTGTTCGGTGAGAATCGGCCCCCAGGAGGGCATGCCCGTCCCCATACCGCCCCGCAGGATCTTGCCTTGCAGCAGCGCCGGGCTCGCGCCCAACATCGATCCCACATTGGTGAAGTCGGCAGGGCCTTGCATGGTCGTGCCCGTGGCTGCGCCGGCTGGCGTGCGCGCAGCTGGAGTTCCTGCTCGCCTTCAATTCAGAAGCATAGACGCCATTGCCCGCGGCTGTCTCTCCATGGCAGGCCGCGCAGTCCTGCGCGAAGCGCTTGCTTCCAGCCACAAGCGCTGTGGGAGTTGTATTGGATTGCCAAATATAAGCGACCATGGCCCAGATCTGTTGGTCATCTCGCTGAGAGAGTGATGGATTCGCTCGAAGGAACTGCCAGGTTGCGTAGGGCGAGTGCGAACGATAGTACTCGGGCGATTGGTAGATCGGTAAATTGGAGGGTTGAAGTATGGGGAAGATGGGCACCTCATAACTCTGGCCCACGAGACTTGATGGTCTTCCAGTTGGGAGGACTGGAGAGTTGTGAGGTATATCCAGATCAAGGCCGAGTGTTACATATAACGGCGGTGAGGCGGAAACCGGTGAGTGTGAAGCGAGACCTGTGACTTCGATCGTGCCGATCATCCCGGAGTAATTGTTCCCACACCCGCGCGTGCAATAAAAGGTATAGGTTCCTGGTTTATCAAAGGCTAAAGTGATTTCGGTCACTTTGCCTGGCAAAACGTCCACGCTTTGCATGGGCATCCCCACGACTGGCGAATCCATGGGTAACATCGTCGGACGTCAGGTGCAAGACCAAAGGCTCGCCCACCCTGCCATGCAGAACGTCCGGACTCCAGCCCCCGTTCTCCGCCAGTCTTGCATGGATAAGCGGCGTATGCGCCCAGAAGAAAAGTGGCGTTCCGATGACCCCGAAAATTGCCATCGTTATCACAATGCGCGCCAGGAGTTCTGAGGACCTCATATTAGAAGCCAGAGCATGAGTAGAGTGGCCATCAAACAATAGCCAATGACAGGAATAGGCGAGACCCGCGGAGCTTTCGCAGCCTTTTGAGCAGTAAGTGCTGACCAAAGCAGCCCGCCGAGTAGTATCAGCGTTTGTGCAGGGGCGATCATAGAAGTCAGAATGGGTCGCCAGGTGGTGTTCGCAGTGCCTATCAAATTCCAACCGAGACCCAAAGGATCGGAAAGCGTGGCGAGAAGATAAGTTGCGTTGGTGAGCATGAACGACAGGCTGAATGCAACCCAGAACATCAAACCGAGCGGGATCAGAGTAGTCGAAAGAGTAGCGAAACGACGTCGGAAGGAGAGGGCGCTCTTCCTCTGGATAACGCCGAGTGAAAACAGCGCCGGAAGAATGACCAAGATGATCCCAAGAAATGCAAGGACATAAAGAAACCACCCGCCGGTACCGACATAGTAGGCCGCGTTTTTCAGTACACCCCATGGACCCCGCAGCACGCCTGCATAGATCATTGCCGAACCGAGGATGAGAAAAGTTTTGAAGGCTTCGTCGAGTTTTCCAGACCGGCGGGCCAGGTCCGCTCCAAACGGGCGCAGGTTGACGGCGTGCTGTTGGTCGTGCAGCCCGGACGAACACACGCGCCGGATGCACGCGCGACGCTCGATCAGCTGAATTGCGCCGGCGCGCACGTGCTGGGTGTGATTTTCAACCGGATCCCCCGCGAGCGTTCGTACTACTATGGCGGTTATCGTCATTACTCCCCGTATTACAAGAGCGGCTATCAGTATTATGCAGAAGGCTATGGTGCTGGTCACCACGACCACCGCAATGGTAAAGGCGGCTTTTATTGTCGCGCCTCTCCCGGCGTTCCGGAAACGGTAGCTCGTCAGCCCCTCAACACGCAGATGAGGAGCAGCCGATCAGCTCAAAATGAGGGCGGAGGTGAAGAAATACTCTGAGACCCGTCGGGGCTGCGGATAGGCGCGCTGAGTCGCTCCTATCCCAATTGGCAAGGCGAGGGCGGTATTGAACCAACTCAAAGGGGATCATCTCCTCAGTGTACGCATGCACCCTTTGAGTTTTGGAATTTCCCAAAAGAGAAACGTATAGCCGTGAATACAACTATAAGAACGATGCGCACACCAAGCTGCCCATACTTCGGCACGAGGGAGGATCGGGAGGTGTGCTATTCGTATCCCTCCCCTGAAAACCGCTGTTACCGGTGCCGCGTGCCGGCTGCGCCAATGATGCTGCACCAGCAGGCGTATTGCCTTTGTGGGGCGCAAAAGGATTGCCCGGTGTACCTGCAGGATCAGAATCGGGCATTTCCCACGGGAATAATGGCTCAGGACGTGCAGCCGGCTACGGCATTCAATTCTGCTCCCTTGCTTCTCTCGCTCGCTGTCATCCTGATCCTCGCCGGATTTATTGCCTATCAATTCCTACCGCAGTTCCGTCTGTTGATAACCGGGCTGCGCGTGCCGGTCGGCTGGATGCAAGGCGGCTCGGCGACAAGCCTGCCCCTCATGCCAGTCGTTGTACCCTCAGGGACGCCATCTCCGGCTGTTGGGCCGGCGTGCTGGTTCGCCGCGAATCCCAACGAACCCTGTACACCTTTGCCTCCTACCTCCACGCTGGCTCCTTCGATGACGCCGTTGCCGAACGTGGCAGCCACTCAAGCATGCCAGTACTACAAGGGCAGAGGTACGCCATGCCCCCCCTAGGGGGAATAGATCGATTTGTATTTTGGTAGTTGGGGGGGGAACGGTAAGAGCAGGGAGAAGGGAAACAAGGAATCTCGCTTGGCAGAGCATTATTTTGACGACCTGAAATTTATCCTCAGCCGCATCCGAACGCCGAGACGGCTGGACGATCATCCCTGGGCGAAGAGTTTGACGGTCCGCGAGGCTGTTAAGGCCTCCCCGTCGCTGAAAGACAAGAGCCCCGGGGTCCAGCTCACGCACGCGCTGGCGGAGCTGTTCCGCCAGACGATGCCGCCTACACCTCCACAGGGTGGAAAGCGCCTCGATACCCGCTGGGGGCGGTTTGGGATCCTGGCTGCAAACTATTTTGCTCCGCTCCAATTCGGAAGGCTTTATCCGCGCAGTTTGCTGGATGCGTGGCGAAGGATCGACCAGGCGATCCTCCTCTTCGTCTATGGCAAACCGGATGAAGAACTCAATCCTGAACAAGTGGGCGCCTACCGGCTGGTGGGAGATGAGCTGGCATTTCCGGCTAACAGCACGATCAGCGATTGGCATCGCCAGGGCCTGCAAGACCTTGCAGACCTATTCGCCAGTCGAGAGCAAAGCCTGAGCGCTTCACTCGGGCAGCCCGCGCTCTTAATGGATGCGGAAGGAGCCAAGCGAAGAGATCAGGCGAGACGTAGGCTTTGGCGCTGGGGTACCTACGTGGTATTGGCCGCGATATTGCTGGCCTTGGCCTTAGGGGCAACGAAGGGCTACAGGATCTACCAGCAGGCGCAGGCGGTTAGAGGCGACGTTGCCGAATTACAGGGTCTCTCGGGGACATCGATAACGGCCGAGACGATCGGGCAGGCAGGCAGCCTGATTGCAAAGACGCACGGGGATCTCGCCGCGCTTAAGGAGCAGGTCGGGCCCTGGCTGTGGGTGACGCGTCGGCTGGGTTGGGTGCCGACCTACGGCGGCGACCTGCGATCAGCGGGCGACCTCCTGGATATGGGAGTGGATTTCACCCAGGCCGCGACACAAACTTACCAGGCCGTCACACCGATGTGGGATGCCATACATCAGGATGGACGCGTCAAGGCTGCTGAATTGACGCAGATGTTGGTCGATGCGCGGCCGGCGTTGTTAGCGGCCCAGGCATCGTTGGGACGAGCCATAGATGCGCGCGGGCGGATCCCATTGGCAAAACTTTCTCCGACGCACGCGTTCGTGGTTAAACCGCGCCGATCCGTATCTAGGTTCAATGGACGAAGCCCTCTCTGTTGGCTTGTCGTTGCCCGGGCTGCTGGGGGCCAGCAGTGAAGGCCCCAAAACATATCTGATCCTGATACAGAACGGGGATGAGTTGAGGCCAACTGGCGGTTTCATTACCGCAGTGGGGAAGGTCGTGGTTTGGAATGGACAGGTGATCAGCTGGAACATTGCTAACGTGAGCGACTGTGGATGATATGAATAAGGCGTATCCGGCGGCACCCTGGCAGATGCAGGC
>CAWDUZ010000020.1:0-331133 GCA_963805515.1 uncultured Chloroflexia bacterium
CTTTCCCTCACTTCCGTTCTTCCCAAGAAATCTTTCCTTGTACTCCCCTTCGAGCCCTTAGTGTCCTTTGTGTTTAGTCTTATCTCTTCGATCCGAAATGCTCTTATAATCCTCCCATGCCATCCCGCTCCTCCATCGTCCTCTCCCGCCGCTCCCGTCAACTCGACCAGCGCCGCGCGCGGCTCGCCGGCTTGCAGCTCACCGGCCTCGGGCTTGGCATCCTCCTCGCCATCCTGCTCGCACTCACCATCCTCTTCGGCGCCCTCTACTACGCCGACCTCACCCGCGACCTCCCCAACCCCCAGCTTCTTCCCGTCCTCCTCAACCCGCCGGACGGACTCCTCCTCCAGCCCACGCGCCTCTACGACCGCACCGGGCGAGCATCTGCTTTTTACATTCAACGTCCAACCTCCGGGAGCAAACGCCGTACCGTCTCCGGATCTTCGACCTTCGACATTGGACCTGCGACGTTACATCCCCCTCTCTTCCGCCGCGCCGCAGCACCTCCCCGACTTTCTCGCCAAGGCCGCGGTCGTCCTCAACGATCCCGGCTTCTGGACCCACGGCGGCTACCGCCTCTCCGGCCTCACGGACCCCGACTCGCATCCCACCATCGCGCAGAAGCTCGTCTCCGACCTTCTCCTGTACGATGAGCAGCCCTCGCTTCGGCGTGCATTGCGTGAACGGCTGCTCGCCGCGCAGGTCACATCGGAGTTTGGCCGCACGCAAGTCCTGGAGTGGTATCTGAACTCCGCCGACTATGGCAACTACGCCTACGGCATCGACTCGGCCGCGCAGCTCTACTTCAACAAATCCGCCACCGATCTGACGCCTGCCCAGTGTGCGGTGCTCGCTGCAGCCGCGCAATCTCCCACTCTCAACCCGCTCGACGCACAGAGCCTGGCCCTCCAGCGTGGCCGCACTGCCATCCAGCTCATGCAGACCTTCGGGCTCATCACGCTCTCTGATGCAAATAAGGCCCTCGCAGAGAAGCTGTCAATCACAGGCGCTCAGTCGTCAGCTGGCACCTCTCAGCCAGCCGCCGGCTCAAACGCTCTGGTCGCTTCCCTGGTGCTGCACCAACTCGATGGACAGTTCACCCGCGACCGCATCGAGCGCGGCGGTCTTTCGATCTTCACAACTCTGGACTCCGACCTCCAGCAAAGCGTTGCGGACCTTGGCACTTCAGCCTCGAGCGCCTCGCTCATTCTCAACCCTCAGTCCGGTCAGATCCTGGCTGCTGCCGGCGGCCCGGCGTTCCTTTCACCGCACGACCCCGGCACTCTGCTCACCCCCTTCATCTACCTCACCGCCTTCACCCGCGGCCTCAGCCCCGCATCTTTAGTGTGGGACATTCCATCAGCTCTCCCGCCTTCGCAACTTGCCATCCCTCCTGGGGGCGAAGCCGGGGGTCATGTGTCCCAATCAGCAATCTCCAATCAGCAATCATCAATCTATCATGGCCCCGTCAGCATGCGCACCGCCCTCGCCAACGATTACCTTGCCCCCGTGCAAAAGCTCGCCGCGCAGATGGGCTCCGACGCCATCCACCGCACCGAAACCTCCTTCGGCCTCGGCTCACCGCAAGTGACTCTGCTGGACGCCGCCTCTGCATACAGCATCTTCGCCGCCCAGGGCGTCCGCTACGGCCAGCCCGGATCTTCCGGCACAGACCCCGCACCCTCAGTCGTGCTTCGCGTCGAAGGCTTGGACCATTCCATCTGGCTCGATCTCTCCAACCCGCAGGCCCAGCCGGTGGTCGCTCCGCCGCTGGCCTACCTTGTGAACAACATCCTCACCGACGAGTCCGCGCGCTGGCCCACTCTCGGCCATCCCAACCAGTTCGAGATCGGGCGGCCCTTGGGCGTAAAGCTCGGTCAGTCCGCCACCGACTCGTGGGCGGTTGGCTACACTCCCTCGCGACTTGGCCGCGGTCTGGCAGGAACTGCCGTCTGCTTCCGCGGATGCAGGGACCAGCGCTTCACCGCCAACCGCCAACAGCGCCCTGGTCAGCGGATCGCCGTCAACTCTTCTTGCCTCTCTGCTCCAACTCGCCACGCAGTCCCTTCCTTCAGACGGCTGGGTCGCGCCTCCCGGCGTCACCACGATGCAGGTCTGTGACCCTTCCGGGCTGCTGCCGACGAAGGACTGCCCGAACATCGTCAGCGATGTCTTTCTGAGCGGCAACGAGCCGGCCCAGCCGGACACGCTGTTCCGCACCTACACCGTCAACCGCGAGACCGGCTTCCTCGCAACGGTCTTCACCCCGCCCGAGCTGGTGGAAGATAAGGTATTCATGGTCGTGCCGCCCGAGGCCGCCGGCTGGGCCGAAACTGCAGATATCCCCGTTGCGCCCAGTTCCTACGATGCCATCCAGCCGCCGCCCGTGGATCCCTTTGTGCATATCTCGCTGCCCGCCATCTTCAGTGAGGTCAGCGGCAGGGTGCAGTTCCGCGGCACCGCCACCGGCGCGGACTTCGATCATTACCGTGTGCTGGTCGGCAAGGGCCTGAACCCGCAGTCATGGATCGTCGTCGGGCCAGACTCGTCCACCCGCGTGGAAGATGGCCTGCTCGCCACTTGGGACACGTCCGGGCTCAGCGGGCTATATGCGGTGGAACTGCAAGTCGTCCGCACCGACCTGCAGATCGACACTGCAATCACGCAACTGACTGTGGCAGGAAAGTGAGGCGGGAATCCTGTAGTCCGCGCATATCAGTCCTGTCGCATATCATCCTGTAGAGGACCTCCCTAAACGAGGCTACTCCTCGCTGGAGAATTTTCCCATCTAAATGGCTTTGTCCTCCGAGTAAGGTGCGACGGACTGGTGGCTGCGCCGGACCCTTGGATCTCCATCCGCCGCATATCATCCTGTATAGGACCTCCCTAAACGGGATTACTCTACGCTGGAGAATCTCTCCGTCTAAATGGCTTCGCTCTCCGGGTAAGGTGCGATATCATACTCGTAGAGTACGGACCCGTGCAGATACTCGTGGAGTACGGACTCGACTCGCGTGCCGCCGCTCGCTACTTCAGCTCATACTCCACGACGATCACCGGTCGGTTCGCCAGGGCTGCATTGCCGCTGTAGAACGACAAGTAGTCCGCACCGGTGCGCGCATTCAAGCTAAACTGCAGGCGGAACTGCGTCGGGCCTTGCACATTCACTAAACTCAACGCGGCTGTGGTGAGGTTTGCCGAATACCAGCCCTTCGCGTCCGGCTTGCGCCCGAACAGCGCGGCCGACGCCTGCCCCGCCTTCGCCTGGAAGTCCACGCTCTGCAACCCGGCGGTTGTGCCGATGATCGGCTTGCCCGCATCCACTGTAAGATTCTTGAACGTAGCGAACGGATCTGCGCCCACCGCGCCCTGGCGCTTGATCTTCAACGTCACCTTGGTGACGACCGCGTTGTTCGGCAGGCTGGCGGTGTTGAAGGCCAGCACCGAGCGATAGCGCCGGTTGGCGGCGTCGTTGCCCAGCCGTGAGGTCTGGCTGGCTGCGTCGAGTGTCGCCGCCGGTATTGCTGCCCCGGCCCGATTCGAGCACCCAGCCATCATTCACGCCGAGCGAAGTAAACGAGGCTGTGAGCGTGTCGGGGACGTCGTTGACGCTGATCGTGAAGGTCTTTTGCACCGCGCCGCCCAGTCCATCGTCTGCCCGGACGCAAACCTTGTAGCTGCTCTTGAGCTCGTAGTCAAACATCGCCGCAGATAGCAGGTCCGCGCCGCTGAGCTGGAAGGATGCATCGTCGGCTGCGCCGCAGAAGCTGTAGCTGACAGTGTCGCCCGCGTCAGGGTCCGCTGCGGAGAGGCTGCCGATGGTGGTGCCGGCGGGTTGGTTCTCGTCAAGGCTGGCGTTCGACAGCGCCAGATCGGCAGGCGCCTGGTCGGCTGGCCGCATGGTCACGCTGAAAGAGCTGCTCTGGTCCACCAGCAGGGCAATGTCGGCATCGAAGATCGACACATAGCGCGGGCTGGGCGATCGGGCTGCCGTCTGCATCGTAGACCTTGATGAGCCGCAGCAGGTTGCTCTGATTATGTGGATACCCAACGCCGCCCCAGTCCAGCAGGACCTGTCCGTTCGCATCGGTCTGCCCATCGAATGACAATGTGCTGCTGTTCGGCGCCCGTGCCACGACGCTCCAGACCTTGACGTTGGCCGCGGGCACGGGCCGGCCGTTGTGGTCAAGTACCTGCACGGTGTATTGCGTAAAGGAAGGGATGCCGTTGCGGTAGTCGCCGTTGATGACGGCTGCGGTCAGCGCCGAATATTGCACCTGCGAAAGATATTGGAGGCGGGTGGCTGCGTGCGTAAGCCGCAAAAGCGGGTCGGCCATGAAGTCGGGCTTGTCGCTCCAATAGGCGTCGGCAGGATTCATGACGTTGATGTTGAGAAGCGGAGCCACCTGTGTTGCGTCAGTAACGGTGGCGAGGCTGTAGTATTCGCCGAGGCCTGCGCCGAAGACGTGCGCCATTTCGTGCAGCATGTGGTCGAGCTGAATGGTGTAGTCGAGCACGTCGCCGGGGGCAAGCTGGTCGGGGTCGTAGATTCGAAGCCAGTAGAGGCCGGCCAACACACCCGCACCGCTCTTGTCCATGCCGGCATAGCCTCCGTAGGAGGCCACGTAGTTGGACTTGGTGACATGGGCCCAGATCTCAAAGCCTTCGGTGGGAAGCGGCGATGGGGCGCTATTGGTCTGGGGCTGCGTGGCGGTGGAGATGACGCCGGTGGCAGGGTCGAATACCAGGCGGCGGCGCGTGTTCTTCGCCAGCACAGTGTTCATGTCTGCCACGTACTTTGGCAGTACAGCCCTGGCGAAATCGATGTCGGGCATGATCGCGGGGTCAATAAAGAATTTGATGGTCTGCTGGTCGAGCGGCAGGTCTGCCGCGTGGACGGTCTGCCCGGGAATTGCAGCCGCCGATGAAGCATATGCTCAATAGGATGCCGATAAGTCGTTTTGTGGAATTAAGTTTGGATGCCATTGTAGTTTCTCCTGGATAATGGCATCCGGAATCCGGTCGCCGGTGCTAACGCAATAGATCTGCGCTTGGGCAGCGATCGAGGGCGCGGTGGCCCTGGACGATGGGTGGATCGTCTTCGGCGGCCTGGCTGTCATGGTCACGTGAGTGACTTTAGATCCATGGCTTTGCGTCGCCGGTTTTCGCCGGGTTTGCCATTATCGGTACGAGCTTCTTAAGGTGCAATAAAATGAGCGGGCCTGGATATTATCCAGGCCCGCCAAAGGAGGAGATACAGAATGAGTGCACAGTCTGCTGTGAACTTCGGCGGCCTGGCTGTCGTGGTCACGTGAGTGACTTTAGATCCATGGCTTTGCGTCGCCGGTTTTCACCGGGTTTGCCGTTTCGGTTGTTTGTTACATGCCGATATTACTCCAGTATCGTGCAATTTTTGCCTATCGCTTCTGAAATGTCGCTTTTCAGCCTTGAAAGCCGGTTTGCGAACAGCAAACCCATTTATGGGCCGCTTGATCAGGGTATGTAGTACTGGATGATGAGCACCGGTTGAGAGGCCGCCGGCGCATTGCCGCTGAAGAACTTGAGGTAATCGGCAAGGTGGTTATTGTTATCGTCCTTCGTGAAGTGCAGCCGGAATTGCGTGTTGCCGACCTTGTTGACGAAGGGGAAGCTCAGCCTCTGCCATGGCCCGCGTGTACCAGCCGCTCACCGGGTTGTTGATGAAGGTGAGCGCACTGTTCTTGCTGGCGAGTGACTGGAAGTCCGCGGCCTGCAGCGCGGCCGTGCCGAAGTTGCCCTTCTTGATATCGACCAGGATGTTGCCCATGGTCAGGAACGGATTGGCTCCCATCGGCACGCCCTGCTGCTTGATCTGCAGCGTGACGGAAGTGATGATCGGCGTTGTCTGGCAGGGCGGCGGTGTTGAAGGACAGGATGGCACGATACTGCTTGTTGGCTGCATCGTCGCCGAGGTTGAAGAGGGTGGCAGACGAATTGAGTGCGCCGCCGAGGTTGCTGTTCTCAGCAGTTTCCAGGATCTGGCCGTCGAAGGTACCCAGGGATTGGACGGTCAGGGAAGGCCGGGTGATCGTCACGTTGACGACGATGCTGGCCGAACCGCCGAAGCCGTCTGAGACCTGGACCGTGAAGGCATCGGTGCCAGCATAGAGGGCCGTTGGGACGTAACCGATGACCATGGAATTGCCGGTGCCGGAGGCGGAGGCGCGCTGCCGTGTGCGGCCGGCGATGAAATGCTCCAAGTAAGAGGATCGCCGCAGATGTCGGTAGCATGCAGGGTCAGGCCGAAGGCGATTGGCTTGCCGTTCACCGACATGGAACGAGACACCGTAGCGCCTTCCGTAATGACCGGCAGAGCATCACATCCGAACACGGATAGTATGCCATTGACATAGGTAATGTGGTAGTTGTCCAGCCCAGTGCCGATGAGTGGGGGGCTCGCTACAATGGGGTAGGCTCCCGTCGGACCGCATCTGCGCGCCGCACCGTCACTTGTCAGCATGCACATTCGTGAGCAAGTCGCCATCGAAGAGCGTGCTGGGCGTGGTCGTGAACTCGGTGCCGTCGAACGTGATAGCCTGGCCGCCGTGCTTGGAACGTAGCTGTATGCAGTGACAGTCAGCGGGGCCTGGTTGATGTCTGCCGCGGTGCTGGCAGAGGTGCTCAGCAGCTCGTAGTTGTCCGCATCCGCGCCGCTGATCGAGATGCCAGTCACGCTCACGGTCTTGCCGACGCCAACGTTCTTATCAGCGAAAGTCGCACCATTCATTGCAGTGGTTACATCATCGCCAAGGAGGGCATCGGTTGAAAGGGTCACGTCGGCCGCGGCTGTGCCATCGTAGATCTTATTGACGCCGGTGGCCGAGACGGTCAGTGCTTTCTTACCCACGCTGAGCGTCTGGCTGCCTGTGTTGGTATCGAGATCATTATGTACCGTGAAGAGCCAGGAGCCTGCCGGCGTCCCGCCATGCCCACCGGTGGTGGTGATATGCAAGGTCGTGATCACACCGGGGCCTTCGCTTGCGGCAACTGGGTTGATGGACCAGGATGCGCTCGCGCCCGATGGCAAGCCGGTTACTGAGAGGGTGACCACGGACCCGGTTGGGCCGGGTTGGAGCACCGTTACCACGAAGTCCGCGGTCGCGCTGGCACCATAGGTCAATATGCCCGATTGAGCCCCCACAGTGATGCTTACGGGCGTGATGGGTGTCAGCGAGTTGGTTGCTGCATGCGCCTGCATTACAGGCAGCGCCGCCAATAATAGAGCGATCAAAATGACCACCATCGACCGAGTTGATGGAAGTCGATGTGCCGGCAAAGGCTGCTTCATTGTTATCCCTCCAATTGTCGGCTTCGATGCGGCCGGCTGCAAATCCAAACCCTGCCTCCGCCCACTCGATGGGCACAAGTTCTCGCTCCGGTGGAAACCCCCGCAGTTCTCGAACCCACGCAATTGTGAAATTCTGCACCCTTATTCTATTGCTTTCCCGGTAACAAAACGGTCGCAGGAGCGCTGAAAGGCGTCGCAAAAGCTCCTCCGGAACATTGTCATGCTTCCTTAAACAGCATTCATCCTCTCCAATCGGAGAGGATGAATGCTTCTGTGTCCCCCTGGGACGAAGTAGTGTTGCTGCTCTGTCCCCCGTGGATGAAGGTCGTCTAGGGCACGTAGTACTGGATCACCAGAACCGGCTGAGAGGCCGCCGGTGCGTTGCCACTGAAGAACTTGAGGTAATTGGCAAGGTGGTTATTGTTATCGTCCTTCGCAAAGTGCAGCCGGAATTGCGTGTTGCCGACCTTGTTGACGAAGGGGAAGCTCGTCGCTGCCATGGCCCGCGTGTACCAGCCGCCCACCGGGTTGTTGATGAAGGTGAGCGCACTGTTCTTGCTGGCTAGTGCCTGGAAGTCCGCGGCCTGCAGCGCGGCCGTACCGAAGTTGCCCTTCTTGATATCGACCAGGAGGTTGCCCATGGTCAGGAAGGGATTGGCACCCATCGGCACGCCCTGCTGCTTGATCTTGAGCGTGACGGAGGTGATGACCGCGTTGTCTGGCAGGCCGGCCGTGTTGAAGGATAGGATGGCGCGATATTGCTTGTTGGCTGCATCATCGCCCAAGTTGAAGAGTGTCGAAGCCGCATTGGGCAAACCGCCAATGTTGGAGTTCTCGCCCGATTCAAGCACCTGGCCATCGAGCGGTCCGTTTGACCTCACCGTGAGGACGGGCCGGCTGACGTTCACGGTGACGGTGATGCTATCGACATCGTGGCCGTCGGAGACTTGGACGCCAAAGCTATCGGTCCCGAAGAAGTTGGGTCCGCGGGATGTAGCCGATGGCCATGGACTGCCGGTGCCAGCGACCGAAGCCGTGCCATGAGCTGCTGTGGGGCTGACAAGGCTCCAGGTGAGAGTGTCCGTGGCATCCACATCCGTGGCATGCAGGCTGAGGCTGAAGGGAGTTGGCTTGCCATTCTCGCTCATATTGACGGACGTAGCCGTACCCTCTGTAATGACCGGCGGGTTGTTGATCGTGGCGCTGACGGTCAGTATGCCTTTTTCAAAGCTGATGGCGTAGTTTGTTAGTCCCGTTCCGACCAGCGGAGCACTTGCAAAAATGTCGTAGTCTCCATCGGGTGCGGTATCCACGGCGCCGGTGCTGGTCAGCGTCACACTTGTGAGCGTATCGGTGCCAAACAACGTACTGGGCGTGGTAGAGAACTCCGTGCCAGCAAAGGTTAGCGTAGCGCCTGTTACTTTGCTGCCGTTGTTTGCCTTGACGGTCAGGGAAGCTTGATTAATATCCGCAGAGGCGGTCGCCGTTGTGTTCGGCAGGTGATAGTTGGCCTGGTCTCCACCGCTCAGCGAGATACCGCTGATGGTGACGGACTTGCCCGTGCCTGCGCTGGCCGTATCGAACTCGGCCAGGGTGTAAGCTGCTGTAACATCGTCTGTGCCGAGCTTATTCGTGCTCATGTGTACAGTGACGGCCTTCGTGGCATCATAGGTCTTGGCATCGGCCGCGGCAGAGGCGGTGAGATCGAAGGGAGTGATGTTTGCGGAAAGGCCTGTGGGCTGGTCAAGAAGGTAGTTTCCAGAATCAGCGCCCGTGAGACCAAAGCCGGAAGCGGCAACAGGTTTGGCAGGGCCGACGTTCACGTTCTTATCTGCGAACGTGCCGCTGGCGAGGCTGGTATCGAGGTTGACAACATCAGGACTGATGACGCCCGTGTCGAGGGCTGCGCCGGACGTATTGAGTGTCGCGCTTGCATCGCCGTTGTAGATCTTATCGTTGGCGCTCACGCCCGAAACCGTGATGTGCTTCGGGTTGATCGTGAAGTTCGCGGTGTTTGCGCTGATCTCGTAGTTGCCGAGCATGCCTGCCGGATCGAGCGCGGCCGTAATGATATACGGATTGCCGCCGACCTTCTCACCTGTAACGCGACCATAACTTGCCATGACGCCATCGGCAGGCAGGAAGCCGCTCAGGCTGCCCGTGAGGGTAGGATCTGCATCCCCATAGCTCTTGCTAAGAGTGTCGGGCGTCACAGAAGCCGCTCTTTTACCAATGGTAAGGGTTGCGGTGTAGTAGGTAATGTCGTAGTTGGGCAGAGCACCAGCCGGATGCAGCGCGGCGCTGATCGTATAAGGACCTCCCGCCACAGTCTCGCCGGCCGCACGGTCATATGTTGCTGTGACGTTGTCGGATGCCAGGAAGCCGCTCAGGCTGCCCGTGAAAACCGGGTCGGGATCGCCATAAATCTTGGTGATCGGGTCAGCCATGACGGAGGCGGCCTTCGGGTCGATGGTCAGCGTGCCGTCGGTCTTGATAACACTGTAGTTGGGGTTAAGGCCAAGGGATATGGTGATCGGGTAGCTGCCCGCGTCAGAGGTCATTTGCGCCGTTGTGGCCAGGTTGTAGTTGAGCGTGTCGCCGTTGACCGTGCCGCCCTCGGTTGCAGAGAGGGCCGGGTTGGAATCACCATAGGTCTTGTGCTTGGAGTTGGCTACGACTGTAGCGGCCCGCGGGTCTACCGTCAGTGTGCCATCGGTCTTGGTCACGCTGTAATTCGGGTTCAGGTCCAGCGTAACCGTGATCGGGTAGCCGCCCACATTGGAGAATTTCAACGCGTCGGTGGCGAGCGTGTAGTTGAGAATGTCACCGTTGACCGCGCCACCGACCGTCGCAGACAGGGCTGGGACGTCATCGCCGTAGGCCTTGTTCAGGTCGTTCGCTGCGATCGCGGCAGCTTTCTTGCCGATGGAAAGCGTGTTGTCGGTGGCGGATACGTTGTAGTTCGGGTTCAGGCCCAAGCTTACCGTGATGGGATAGTCGCCCACATCCGAGAACTTCAGCGCGGCTGTAGTCAGGCTATAGTTCAGCGTATCGCCGTTGACCGTGCCGCCGACCGTGGCGGTGAACGTCGGGTTGTCGTCGCCGTAGACCTTGCTCTGGGCATGGGCTGTAATGGACGCCGCCTTAGGCCCGATGGTGAGCATATCCGCGTTGACGGTCACGTTGTAGTTGGGATTCAGGCCGAGCGATACGGTGACGGGGTAATCACCCACGTCAGAGAACCTCAGCGCGGTTGTAACCAGGCTGAAGTTGAGCGTGTCGCCATTGACGGTGCCGCCGACCGTGGCACTGAACGCCGGGTTGTCGTCGCCATAGGTCTTGCCGGCCGCGTGCGGCGTAACCGAAGCAGCCTTCGGATCGACAGTGAGAGTGCTTTCCGTTTTGGTGACATCGTAATTCGGGTTGGAGCCGAGCGATATCGTGATCGGATAGCCGCCTGCGCCGGAGAATTTCTGCGCTGCGGTGGCGAGTCCATAGGCCAGCGTGTCGCCGTTGACGGTGCCAGCTACCACCGCCGAGAGAGCGGGGTTGTCATCGCCGTAGGTCTTGCTCTTGGCATCCGCTGTGATGGAGGCAGCCTTCGGGTCGATAGTGAGCGTACCATCCGTCTTGGTCACGCTGTAGTTCAGCGAGTTCGAACCGAGCGTTATCGTGATGGGGTAGCCGCCCACATCCGAGAACTTCAGAGCGTCCGTAGCGAGCGTATAGTTGATCAGGTCGCCGTTGACAGCCCCGTTGACTGTGGCTGCGAGGGCGGGATTGTCATCGCCATAGGCCTTGCTCAGGTCGTTCGCTGTGACTGTGGCCGGCCGGGCGTCGATCGTCAATGTATTGTCCGTTGTGGCTACTGTATAGTTCGGATTCAGGCCGAGCGACACGGTAATGGAGTAATCGCCTACATCCGAGAACTTCAGTGCATCGGTTGCAAGCGTGTAGTCGAGGGTATCGCTGTTGACGGTCCCACTGACAGATGCAGACAAGGCCGGGTTGTTATCGCCATAGACCTTGCTTTTGGCATCGGCAGTTACCGAGGCGGCCTTAGTGCCGACGGCGAGTACGCCATCAGTTTTGGTCACGTTGTAGTTCGGGTTGGAGCCGAGTGACACCGTGATCGGGTAGGGACCGGCGTTCGAGAATTTCACGGCGGTCGTGGCGAGAGTGTAGTTGAGCGTGTCACTGTTGATAGTCCCAGCCACAACTGCAGACAAGGCCGGGTTGTCATCGCCATAGACCTTGCTCTTGGCGTCTGCCGTGACCGTGGCAGCAACTTTGGCAATGCTGTCATGCACGGTGCCACTCGCGTTATTGTAGTTGCCGGTCACATCGGTGAAGGTCCAGGCATCGCTGGCGTAGTCACCTGCATTAGTATGCGTTGTGCTTGTCAGGACGAGTCCACTCAAATTCTCGGAGAGCACACCCGTGGCCGTGCCGGTAGCAATGTGAGAGGCGCCATCGTACGTGACAGTGTAGGGCGTGACCCCGATGCTTGCAGCGGCCTTGCTGATGGTGAGGGCAGCCGAGTTAGATACCGCAACATAGTTGCTGTTTCCTGCAAAGGATGCGGTAGCCAAATAGGTTCCGGCATTGGTCGGAGCCGTTGAAGTCGGGCCGTAACTGGTAGCGCCGGTGCCGGAGTAGTTGAAGGTGACAGACGGCGTAAGGGTATCGGTAATGCCGCCGATGCCGTAAGCAAACCCACCGGCTGCATGAGAGCTGCCCGTGTAGGTGAAGCTTCCACCTGTGACGCTTACAGTCGGTGTGGCCTTGTTGACGGTGAGGGAACCCGTATTGCTGCTCGCGGCATAGTTACTATCCCCAGCAAAGCTGGCACCGACACCGGTGGCATAACTGCCGACGCTGATGCCAGACAGGCTGGCACCATTGAGAGTGGCAATGCCGCTGGAGTTCGTAACCGCACCGACCGGAGCGGAACCGTTGAGCGTGAAGTTGATCGTCTTTCCGCTGGTCGCCGGGGAGAGAGTGGCGGATAGGTTCACTGTGCCGCCAAAGGTGCCAGTGGTGGCAGCTACAGTGAGCGTGGTGCTTACTGGAACGCTATATGCTACAGCGACTTGTATGTAATCTACGCTTGCTGTCTTACCATTGGTAGCTGCAGATAATGCAACACCGAAGTTAGATGCATTGATCTGTGCGGGAGTCCAAGTAGTACCCCACAGGTTGGTCTCACTGCCATACGTTGCTGTGCTCGTTGCAGTAGTGGGCCAGTTCGTCAGGGTATCGGCAAGATTAGATCCGGTTCCAGTTACAACGACCCCGCCCCGGATCAGACTGACGACAGTATCCCGTACACCGGTGCCGCTGGTTGAAGAACCGAAATGTCCGATGGTAACCGTTACACCGCCGATGGTCGCGTCGGTTGGAATGGCGAACCCATAACCAGTGGCCTCAAGATAGTGAGTGGTTCCACTGGCAGTTTGAGTTGCGTAACTCGTATCGTCAGCCGTAATGTTCCCGGGAGCTGTCCATGTAAGAGTTCCCACACCAGCAACATCCGTGCCCACTGTTGGAAACTTACCGGAACTAGCTACAGTGTATGTAACGGTAATCTGCATGTAATCGACGGAAGCCGTCCGGCCGCTGTTGCTCTGACTGACTACGGAAAGAGCCACGCCGAAATTGGATGAGTTGATGTCCTCGGGCGTCCAAGTGGTGCCCCACAAGTCAGTTGAGCTCCCGTAGATTGCTGGTATGAACGATGTTGACCAATCTGAAGTAGTGCCTTTGTCAGTACCCACCAACGTACCGCCCTTGATCAGACTAACCACGTTATCATTGATGCTATTGTTTGCCTGAGTTGAACTACTTTGCCGATTGATCGTAACCGTTATCCCCGTGATGGTTGCGCTGCTTGGGATTGCGAAGCCATAATTTGTGCCTTCAAGATATTCTGATACTAAGGTTGTGTTTGCCAGAGTCACTTGCGCATATGGCGAGCCTACGGCAGTAATATTTCCGGGGGTTGTCCAGGCTACAGAACCGGCTCCTGCAGTCACGCTTGCACCTGTTCCGGCGTTATTGGTCGGCGAACTGGCTGCGAACGCCGTGCTAACAGGCAGTGCTGCCATGAGCAACATGGTGATCATTACGAGAGCTATGGATCGAGTTGATAAGTTCTTCAGACTAGTGAAAGGTCGGATCTTCATTGCTCTCCTCCCCAAATGATATGGGTTCGATGAAATAGGGATGCGCAAAATCCACCCCGTGAATTCAATGAATTGGCGTGTGGGGCCTGCTGGGGAATCTGGAATCTTCCATCCCTCTGTGCGGATGGAAAGAAGTTTTGGATGCTGACGAATGATTGTCGTTCATTTTGGTAGCAGCACTCCCGTCGCGAACTCTCAGTACATAAGCCGCCTTGCGCAGGTTGCTCAGGTACATGTCGTTATCGTTGAACTCGTTGAAATCCTCATATTCCCCGCGCCAGATCTTGGCTGCCGTTGGCTCGCTGCAGCCGCGTTTCCGCATCTCCCCGATGAATTCATCGTACGGCATCTGCAAATTGGCTGCTAATTCCTGAACTCTGTTGCCCATTCGTATCCGCTCCTATCTTTGATGGCGATCCTGAAACCGGATGATTTCCCCTCCGTTGTGCACTGCCCAATGTGTCTAAAAATCGAGCAGAAAACCTGCAATGTAGTGGATTTCGGAAAGCTTCGAAAAAAATATCCCGATAATTAGCTCTACTGTGGTGCCGGTGCAACAATGCCGTGTTTATGTTTCCGGCCCTCGTCGGATGCCTGGAGCACCTGATGCGTCTTGCACCTTGCATTTCTGTAATGCTTACTCATCATTCTATTAGCCTGTGGGTAACAAAGGGGTCGCAGGCACCGTGAAAGTCGTCGCAAATACAGCCTTTGCGGTACCAATCCTCAGATGGGCAGAAAGCCATGAGTACGAGCATTTCCCGAGAGCCAGTGTGAGATCAGTCAGATGATTATTAAGCCAATGCCCCTCTCCAGTTGGAGAGGGGCATTGGCTTTGTATCCCCCGTGGATGAGACTATGTAAGCGTTCTGTCTCTAGGGCACGATGTACGTGACGAACAGTATAGGCCGTGAGGCGAACTGAGCATTGCCGCTGAAGAACCGGAGGAAGTTGGCAGCATGGTTGTTGTTGTCATCGTTCGTGAAGCGCAGGCGGAACTGGGTGTTGCCAACCTTGTTGACCAGGGGGAAGTTGGCTGATGCCAGCGCCTTGAGATACCAGGTGTTGGCCAGCGTGTTGGAGAAGCTGAGCACGCTGTTCTTGCTGGCAGCCACCTGGAAGTCGGTGGCCTGTAGAGCCGGGCTGCCGAAGTTGCCCTTCTTGATGTCCACGACGAGGGCGCCGAGGGTGAGGAAGGGGTTGGCTGCGCCAAATTGGCTCTGTCTGCGGATCTTGAGGGCGACGGCGGTGATGATCGCATTATCCGGCAGAGTGCCGGTGTTGAAGGACAGGATGGCGCGATACTGGCGGTTGGCTGCATCGTCCCCGACGCTGAAAGTTGTGGCGGTGGCATTGGGTAAACCGCCCACTCCACTCAGCTCACTGGATTCGAGGACGTAGCCGTCTGCGGCCGCATTGGAGCGGAACGCGAGCACGGGCTTTGTGACCGACACATTGACTGTGATGCTGGCGACATCGCTGCCGTCGGAGACCTGGACGCTGAAGCTATCCGGGCCAAAGTAGTTGTGGTTCGGGGTATAGCCGATGGCCATGGAGTTGCCGGTATTGGCAACGGGGACCGAGGCGGTGCCATGTGCGGCAGGTGTGGAAATGCTCCAGGTCATTGTGTCCGTAACGTCGACCTCCGTGGCGTGCAAGCTGAGGTCGAAGGGAGTCGGTTTGGCATTCACGCTCATGTTGACGGACGTAGCCGCACCTTCTGTAATGCTTGGCGGATTGTTGGCCGCAGTGACCGCAATATGAACTACGATGTTATCGGTGTCTGTGCCGTCGGACACCTGGACCACAAAGCTATCGGAGCCGGTGAAGTCCGTGGCTGGTGCATAACCGATGATCATGGCTGCGCCCGTGTTCAGAGCAGCGACGGAAGCAGTGCCCGACGAGGCGAGCGTGGCGATGCTCCAGGTGAGAGCGTCGTTCTCAGCGTCAGTGGCGTTCAGGGTTAGTGCGAAGGGCGTGGGCGCACCGTTTTTCGACATCGATACCAGGACAGAAGGTCCCTGCGTGATGACTGGTGCGCTATTGATGGGCAATACGAATACGTGTACGGCAATGCGGTCCGTGCCGCCCGTTCCATCCGAAACGCCTACGACGAATGCGTCCACTCCGCCGAAGATGAGGTTGGATGTATAACCGATCGCAATGGATGCGCCGGTGTTCTGGACGGATACCGAGGCGCTGCCGTGCGCCGCGGGACTGATAATGCTCCAGGTGAGCGTATCGCCGGCATCCAGGTCAGTGGCATGCAAGGTCAGGTCGAATGGATCAGGTGATCCATTTCTCGACATATATACGGTAGCGGATGCGCCCTCGGTGATGACCGGAACACCGTTGACCACACTATGTTCTTCTGTGTCGCTGCTGCCATTGAATAGGGACAGAGCAGTAGGTGTAAAAGTAGCCGTGAGAGTGTAGCTGTTGACGGAGGTGAAGGCGTAGGTGCACGTCCCGCTGCCAGCAGCATCCAAGGCCACGTTCTGGCAGATCACCGTCGAGCCATCACTGACGTCCACTGTGCCGGCCGGGATAGGTCCACCGGTCACTTGATTTGCAACGCTGAAGTTGATGGTTACATTCTGCCCTCTCACCGATGAGTCGGGAAGGTCAGAGGTGATGGCGGTGCTGGTGCCAAATGGCGGCAGGAATGCGCTGCAGGCCGCGTTTGCGCACCAGGGAGAATACAGAATGCCTGCTACGACGGAGTCGCCCGTGCCGTACGTATTGTCGGGTGCGTCCGGCCCCAGGTTTGTACCCCACCAATTATGCGCAAAATCGTTGGTAAGAGTTCCGGAGCTGCCCTTGTCCACGCCGTGGGTGTTGTTGAAGATCTGGTTCGTGTGGAATGTGGCGTCGATTGTCTTGGCGACAAACGGATAGGGGTTCCATCCTTGTCGGTCGGCCGTCAGCATGACACCCGTTTCGTTGTTCATGAGGGTGTTGCCGCTGAAGTTCACTGCAACGTCGGTATATCCATAGCCGATCTCGTCGGTGGTGATGTAGGCGCCTACGCTGCCGGCTGTCTTGCCGGGTCCGGTTACCACGTTGTTGGTGAATTGCACGGTTACGGGCGCGGCTGATCCCCACGCCGAGAGGCCTACGGTGCAGTTCGTGATGGTATTGTTGTTAACCGTGAGAGGCAGGTAGGGCACGAAGACGAATATGCCGTAGCCGTCGGTATTGCAATCGCTGATGGAGTTGCCCTGGATCAGATCGGGGCTGCCGATCCAACCGGTCTCTCCGGCATTGTCGGTATGAACACCGCTGCCCGAATGACTGACAGTGTTGCCGAGGAACTGAATGCCGCGCGAATGGTTGGCGCTGATGGCATCATTGGCATAAGAAACAGTGTTGTTCTGGAAGACGCCCGGGCCATACCAGGCAAAGAGGGCAATGGAAGCCGGATCCGCCTGCACGTTGGTAACCACATCATCGTGGAAATTGAAGGAGCCAAGCGTGGAGGCGTACATGCCGCGCAGATAAATGTTGCGTACAGTCACGTGATGCACTTCGAGATTGTCATAAGACCCGACAGCGTGATTGGTGATGATGCCGTTGCGTGCGTCCAGGTCTGCTCCCCCGGCGGTGACGCCGCTGTGCAGCGCCGGATTGTCCCCATCCACCGTCAGATCATGGATGGTGACATCGTTGGCCTGCACCAGGATCACGCTGCTGGCGCCTGTACAGAGTGAGCCTCCGCCCGCGCCGCCGCAATTGGGATTGGAAACGGCCGGCAGGAGGATGGTTGTAGCCTCATCGGCGCCGGCTAATGTGAGAGGCTTCGTAATGCTGACGTTTTCGACGAATGTGGCGGCTGCCACGTTGACCGTTCCGGCAGAAGCAACGGCATCGATCCCCCGTTGAATACGGCCGCTGGCAGTAGTGACGTAGACGTTATTGGCGGTCCAGGTCACGAGGCCCAACGTAGCATCGTCCAGCTGGTGATAGACGCGGTCTTCGATGGCAAACCCATCGCCTGCGCCGGCGAAGTTGACGCTGGTGGCATTGATCGCCGCGCTCGAAATCATTGTAGATATCGAAGCCGGTTCCGACTGGCGCGCTCGAAGCGCCGAGAGTCTCGCTGCCCAGGGTGACCCCGCCTACTCCGGTTTCATAGTATAGGTTCTGGTCGTTGCCGGTGATTGTATTGCCACCGGAGAGGACTACTGCGCCGGGCTGATAGAGCAGAATGCCCGCCGCGCCCCAATCGGAGGCGTTGCCTGTGAGATGGAAGCTGTTGCCGGTAACCGTGTTACCCGAAAGGTTGGCGGTCGCGCCGCGGCTGACCTGGATGCCGTTCTGGGCGGTGATCGGTGTAGTGCCTGCGCCGGTCACCGTGTTGTCCGAGATAGTCGCATCCGAGGCAGTGTTATCTACAACAATGCCACCCTTCTGATATCCGATGATGGTATTGTGATGAATTGTTGCCGTACCGCTTGTCAGCCATGCCTGTCGCCCCACCAGGATGCCAACTCCGTTTTGACATCCACCGAAGGCAGAGTTGCGGATGTCTTGAATGGTATTGTCATGGATGTTCAGGCTCGCGCTGCTGCGAACAAAGATGCCTGCACGAATGCTGCCGCAGGCGGACGGGCCTGGGCCCGTGACCGTGAACCCGGTCAGCTCGGCGTTCACGCCGCTGCCGGAGACAATGATGATCGCCGAGCCTTGCTGGCTGGCGTCCGGCAGCGTGCCGGGTGCCTGGATGATGCTTGAAGCAGTGCCCGCGCCCAGGAGGTGCAGGCTCTTCGCAACGGTAACCTGCTCGCTATAAGTGCCTGCGGCCACATGGACCGTGCCGTCGGGCGCTACCGCGTCAACGCCGTTCTGAATGGTCGCGAAAGCGTCGCTGCCAAAAGAGGTCGCGGGTCCTGATCCGTCCGGATCGATGCCCACAGTAGTGCCGGCCCAGGTGTCGTCCACATACACATCGGCAGGGGTTTCCAAGGCATGGATATCCGTATTGCCCGCTGCCATTGCTGGAGTTGCCCCCACGATTGTTGAACAAACGGCCAATATCAAAATTGCTCCAATAAATAAGTGCAGAGTCCTCGAACGTAATACTGATTGCATGTGTTCCTCCACTACGAACAGATTTGTATGGGCTTTCTGAAGCGCTCGTCGTACCCGCAAAAAAATACATCAGGCACCTTTCGCCTGATGTATCAAAAGACTTGTTCCTTTCTCATTATGAGCATAAGATTGCAGATTTCCCCGCATATTATCTTCATCTTGGCAGCAGCATTCCGGTGCCGACCCGTAGGACGTACGCGGCTTTTCGCAAGTTGCTCAGGTACAGGTCGTTGTCCTTGAATTCGTCGAAGTTCTCATATTCCCCGCGCCAAATCTTGGCCGCTGTGGGTTCGCTGCACCCGCGTTTGCGCATCTCGCCGATGAATTCGTCATAGGGCATGCTCAAGGCTGCCGCTATTTCCTGGACCCTGCTGCTCATAGAAGCCTTCTCCTGATGACTGCTCGTGCCCAGCCCAAGTCCGTTACCGAAACCGGCGAAAAAACCTGTAGCGCAATGGACTTAAAAAACTGGCGAAAAAAAGCTCCCCCTGTAAAACCCCTCTGTCCCGAAATCCCAGCATTGTGGTGCCGGCCCCTAAATGTGTTTTCCAAGCCGGACCAAAAACCTGTAACGTAATGGATTTTTGAAAATCCCTAAAAAAAACCTCCCCCTGTAAACCCCTCTGTCCGGAAGTCAGAATTGCGGTGCCAGTCCCTGGCGTCTTTGCTATCCTGGTTCACAGGCCTGCGCAATCCTTTAATCCTGTGCTTATTATTCTATAATGTTCCCGGTAACAAACCGGTCTCGCGAGTGGTGAAAATAGTCGCAAATCTGGCTTTGGCGGTCCCAATTCTTTCAAAAAACCAAGATCTGGATCCTCGAAGTCGCAGATAGGGTCGCTGCTCCATATGGGGCCTGCTAGGCGACTATGGGATGCGGGGGCTGTCAGAACCTTGGACGGCAGCTTAAAACAACGCACCCTGCCATGTGGGCAGGGTGCAAATATTTGAGTTGCAGGGTTTCAATCAGAGATAAACTTGTAGCCCATCCCTGGTACGGTCTGGATGATCTCCGGATTGCCTCGATCGAGCTGTATCTTGCGCCGCAGCCGGTAGATCACGTTCTTAAGCACGGTGTTGTCCACTTCGCCGTTGTATCCCCATACTCGTTGGATCAGTTCTTCGTCCGCAACGGTCCGGGAGGGCCTGTTCATCATGATATACAGCAGGCGCATTTCCAGGTTCGTAAGGTGGATGGGCGAGCCGTCGCCAATCACCACGCTCCGGTCAGACGGAGTGAGATGGACCTTTCCAACGCGGAGCGGATCGAGCACATCCATGGGAACCGACCAGCTGCGCCGAAGCCAGGCCTTTATCTTGGCATGGAACAGCGAGGGGCTGATGGGCTTGAGGATGCATTCATCTACGCCGGCATCATACGCCTCCAGGAAGTATTCCTCTGTCCGGCCGCTGCTCAACAGCACGATCGGGACGTTGGATTCCTCCCGCAAATTCCGGACGATGCTCAGGCTCACGGTTTCCTCTGCGCTGATATCGAGGATCACCAGGTTCGGTGAGTCCTCTGCCCAGCGCCGCAAGGTCCGGGCTGGATCCGCTTCCATGATGACGTCGAACTTGTCCACTTGCAGGCTGTATGCCAGAAGAGGGCCGGTCCGCAGGCTGTTACTGACGATCAGCAGTTTTGGCGCGAGGAGGTTCTTCATAGACTGCCCCTAATCCATTGTAAGCAGGATAATGTCATATCAGACTCTAAACCGGTACCTCTTCATGAGCGGCCCGCCCGCTCATGTCTAGTCCTTCCTATTATATCCTGATGCGGCTCTCAGTCTCAATTTGTTACCAACTCCAAGGGCTGTAAATCGGACCGTACCTGGCAAGTTTGCATGGGATGGCAGAAATCCCCACGCGCGGGGATTTCGCGTAAACGGCGGCTGATCGGCGATTGTCCCGCTCATTGCATCTCCCTGCCGCACCCTCCGCGGGATAGTACAATTGAGAAGATGCCCTCGCTCGCTGACAAGCTCAAATCTCTCGGCGTCAAGACCGGCGCCGATCTCCCCACCCCGATTAAATCAGACCGATACGATATCGGCTCGGTGCTCACGGGTTCGCTGGTGCCCACGCGCCTTGGAGAGACTTTTGTCTATGAGGAACGTTTTGCCGCCGACTATCACCACGGCGTGGCCTCGATCCGCCTCGACGTGCCGCTGACCGTTATGTCGGCCTGGGCTGCGGACCCGCGTATCTCCGCTCTCGATCTTTCGTCCTTCGTGTTCCTGGATACCGAAACATCGGGCCTGGCCGGCGGCACGGGCACATACGCGTTCCTGGTGGGCGCCGCTCGCTTCATCGACGGCGAATTCGTGCTCCAACAGTTCTTCATGCGCGACCCCGCTGAAGAGCCGGCCATGTTGGAAGCCCTCGCCGATTTTCTGGCAGCCGGCAAGGCGCTGGTCACATTCAACGGCAAGTCATTCGATGCCCCGATCCTCTCCACGCGCTACACGCTGCATAGCATCCCGAATCCGTTTAAGGACTTTGCACATCTAGACCTGCTGCCGCTAGCTCGCCGGCTGTGGCGCGCGCGTCTCGAATCGCGCGCGCTCAAATACCTGGAGGAGAACATCCTGCAGGCGCCTCGCACCAGCGAAGAGGTGCCCGGCTATGAGATCCCGTGGCTCTACTTTGACTATTTGCGATCGCGCGATGCCCGCCCGCTGAAAGGCGTGTTCTATCACAACGCCATGGACGTGGTGGCGATGGCTGGTCTGCTCAACTACACAGCCACCATGCTCGCTGACCCGTTCCACGAGAGCATCCAGCACGGACTGGACGTGGTCTCGCTGGCCCGGCTTTATGAAGACCTGGGCCAGTGGGACACAGCCGCGCGCCTCTTCGAGCGTGGGCTGCAGATGACGCTGAACGAATCCGATTTTTGGGAGGCGGTGCGCCGGCTCTCGGTGCTGCAAAGGCGCCGCGGCGATTTCGATGAAGCCCTGCGCTTATGGGAACAAGCCGCCCTGCAGGGGCATATCTATGCCCACGTCGAGCTTGCCAAACATTACGAGCACCGCCTGCGCGATCCCGGATCGGCCCTCAAGTGGACGCTATCGGCCCTGCAAGAGGTGGACCGCTCTGACCTGCCGACCTATATTCGCAAGCATTGGAAGGCCGAGCTCACCCATCGCCGCACGCGGCTGGAGGCAAGGATCGGGAACCGGAAAGCGTAGAGGCAGAAGTGGGAGAATTGCAAACCGATATCCGGACGCGCCGCGTTTGGTTGATGAGGGTGGACTTTACAACGGACCATGCCGACAGATTTCTTGAGATCGAATCGCTGGGCGCGAATCGCGGGATATAATACGCCCACTCAGGAGGAGCAGTCATGGACATTACTGTCTCAACTCAGCAGGGCGCGGCTCCCATTACCATCGTGCAGCCGCACGGCGACGTGGATGCGTCCAACTATGCCGAGCTTCTCAGCAGGGTGCAGTCCTTGCAAAAGGACGGTGCCAGGGATTTCCTTATCGACTTGAGCGACGTGCCTTTCATGTCCAGCGCGGGGTTGGTGGCTTTGCATAGCATTGCCATCCTGCTGCGCGGCGAAACGCCCACCGATCCGCAATCCGGCTGGGCCGCCCTCAAATCGATCGACCGCTCGCGCGAAGCGGGCATGCAGAAGCACCTCAAGTTGCTCAACCCGCAGCCGTATGTGGCCGAGACCTTTGAGAAGGCCGGCTTCACACAGTTCTTCGAGATCTACACCGATCTGAAAAAAGCCGTCGCTTCGTTTTAATTAAACTCACTCGCTGCGCGCCGGCTGCCCGGCGCGCGTTTGATTCTCCAAGCCGTACGCTCCTTCGCTGCATGAAACAGGATTCCTTTGACAGTTGAACTCTCGAAGAATATCCTATAACGCATGTAAGCCCGAAAGCGAGTGTCCTTTACCGTTTAGTCATGTCGAGACATCGAACCGGAGAAGACATCATGTCCACCGCTGCCGATCCGCCCACGAAGAAGATCACTGCCGGTAGTTGGATCGACAACCCTGTTATGGGCCACCGATCATTGCTTGTGAAGCTGCCCGCAGAGACTGGCGGTCGTTACTTTGAGATGGAATACATCTGCCAGCCCTTTATGGGCAAGAACGCTATCCCTCTGCACTATCATCCAACCTACAGCGAGCGCTTTGAGATCTTAAGCGGGCATGCGCGCTACCGGTTCGGCAAGCTCGAGCAGATCGCTGGCCCAGGCGAGCAGCTTCTGTTCCCGCCCGACGTGGAGCATATCCATCCGTGGAGCCACAGCAATGAGGAGCTGCATGTCCGCATGTTCAGCGAAGCGGATCCGCCGGACCTGGCAGGCCTTAACGCGAACCTGAACACGGGTATCACGCTCTACGGGCTGGCGCGGGATGGCAAGGTTAATAAGGATGGGCTGCCCTCTTTCTGGCAGCAGGCGGTGTCCGGCAGGTCGGTGCTGCCGGGCGCGTGTCCTGCGGGGCTGTCCGTTCCGGCGGCGCGGCTGCTGCTGGGCTTCTTCGGCGCCCTCGGTTACCTGGCGGGTTATCGTGCGAGTTATCCTCAGTATGGAGATGTGTAGCGAAGGCCGATAATCGGAAACTGGGGACTATTACGCGTGCTGGATAAATGGGCAGATGGGTACGATAGCGTACCTCTCTGCCCATTTACTCGCTTAATGACGACTGACAGCTATATTCCCAGCCGGCCCTTTATCTCCAGAACCGCCTCCTGCGCAGTGCCGACGTCCGAGTTGTAGAGCTCGCGGTGGACCTTCATCGCGCCGAGGATATTGCCCTTCTTGAGGAGCTCCACGATGCGCGGGTCGTCGAGCGTGGTGTCAGGCGTGAAGGTGATGCCCAGGTGCTGGTAGAGGAAATCCACCTCTGCCTGCAGCTTGTAGACGCGGTCGCGCAGTCGTTGCCATTCCTGGTCTGTGATCATTTCTTCTCCTTGGGGATTGATGGCGGGGCGGCAGTAAGGGATGCTAATCTGTGTGAGCTGCGGTCAGCCGGGACGGTTGGCGGTGCCAGAGAGCGGCCAACATTATGGAGACGATAAGAATTTATCGAGGGCTGTGAGGAGGGTGGCTGTGGTGAGAGAGTAATCGGGGTCGTGTGCGGAGGTGTCGAAGGGGATGGTGGGAATGATATTGGCTGACATCCATGTGTCGAGGATGGCGTCGATGGTGGTGAGGTCTTCGGCGGTGACGATGTCGAGCTCGCGGGTGCGGACGCGGCGGCGCGTGATCAATACTTCGAGAGGGGCGGTGAGGCGGATGATGAGGTCGGGCGGCGGGCAGCGTTTGGCGGAGTGCGGCGTGAAGCCGCTCGCAGAGGCGGTATTCCTTATCATTGAGGAAGCCCTTGAGATGGAAGAGGCTGGTGAAGACATAGAAATCCTGATCGAGCCCGCCATCGGCGAGGCCGGCCTTTTTCCCTTCCCGCAGGTGCAATTCCTGTTCGGCACGGAATAGCAGATAATCGATCTGGTTGGCGAGGGAATAGTTCTTGAGGTCGGACTGGAAATGGGCCTGGAAGGGGCGCTCCTGGTGCTGCTCCAGAAGAGGAACGAGATCATAGTGCTCACTCAACTTTTGGGTGAGGGCTGTTTTTCCTGAGCCGCAGTTTCCAATGATGGTGATGAGCTTTCCCATGGGGTGGTTGGTCAAGAAATTGTAATGCAGATGGGGAGAAGCCGTCAGCTTTCGGCGTGGAAAGAGATTTAGCGCCAGCCTCGTGCAGCCGACTTGCACGAACTGAGGCAGGGACTCGACCCTCCCAAGCTGATCGTTCCTACTCGGCAAGGGGAGCGCAGCGCACTCTCGTCACTCTGAGACCGTCGCCGATTTGAAATGATTTTATCTTTGATGGAAGGAGGCTTCGAGACGTGGGTGGGGCGAGTGCAGGGTGTCGCGGCGAGAGAGCATGGGTATACGATGCAACGTCCCGAAGGTTTGGGCGAAGGATGTTGTCGCTTGAAGAAAACCTTCGAGACAATATTTCCAGAGCGGCTAACCCCGGAGGGGTGCTTCCCCTAAGAAGGGGACTTTCCCCTGAAAGGGACGATGTCGCGAAGCCGCCACTACACCTAGTCTTAATCAGCGGGTTCAGGGTTCAAGTCCCTGGTCGGTCACCTAAATCTAAATATGGAGGAAGCAAGCGGCATAACGCCCAGATATTGTGTCATGAGAGCCTTCCAATTGAGGAACGCTCTCTTAGTACAGCTACCTTACAGCTACCGGCGGGAGTCAGAGGAACATGCCCGCCATTTAATAGGTCGCTCAACGCGGCCATGGATGCAAACCGCAGTCCTGCCCGCGCCATTGATGGTCCCTTTCTTTATTAAGTCGCTGCAAGCATTTCTTGTTCGGAGTGTTACTTAACCCTATGGGTTTTCGCGCTATACTGGAGTCGCCAGATACCGTTGTTGTTCGATTGACCGAACATGCCGGAATCGCTGTACAGGCGAAGCATCGATGGTCTTCGATACGATGATCACCCCAGAACCGGAAACTTCATAAAATAGGTCAAGAGGCCGATTCTTCGACGTGCCATATAAGCGTGTCCGGCAACCAGCGTTCAGCTGAGAAAGCGTAAAGGCCTATGTTCAATCGGATTCTCCTTCCCATGGATCGCTCGGCTCTGGCCGAATGCGTGTTGCCTCACACCGTAGCGGTTGCAAGTGCTTTTGACTCCCGGATCACGCTTGCGCACGTTATGGAGTCACGGAACCGGGCGAACTGGCGTCGCGCGGTAGACCCCCTTAATTGGCGGATTAGAAAGGCCGAAGTAGCAACTTACATGGATGATCTCGCCCGGCGTGTGCAGACAGCCGGCGTGCCAGCTGAAACACAAATCCTGGAGGGCGCTTCGGCCGAGCAGATCGTGGAGTTTTCGCGTACGAACGATGTCCCGCTCATAATGCTCAGCAGCCATGGGCAGAGCGGCTTGACCGGCTGGAATGTAAGCAGCGTTGTGCAGAAGGTTATCCTGCGAGCCCACACATCCTTCATGATCATACGGGCGTATCAGCCGACTTCCACTGATATAGCAGGCCTGCACTACCATCGCTTATTGGTACCCGTGGACGGATCGCAGCGCGCTGAGATTATCCTGCCTGTGGTTGCCACTCTCGCACGCGCACAGGATGCTCAAATCGTGTTGACGCATGTGATTCGCCGCCCGGAATTATCCCGACAGATGCCGCCCGCCCGCGAGGAAACCGAATTGGCTGACCGTCTGGTCGAACTCAATCAGGCCGAGGCCATACGATACCTGGGGGACCTGCGGTCCCGCCTTGCGGGCGAGATCGATACCCGTGTGATCGTCAGTGAACACGTCAACGCCACACTGCATGACATGGTAGATCAGGAGAACATAGACCTGGTCCTCTTGAGCGCCCATGGGCAGTCCGGTCTGCCCCGCTGGCCGTTTGGCAGCACCGTTATGAGTTTCATTGCTTTTGGAACAACTCCATTATTGATTATGCAGGACCTGCCTACAGACCAAATAGAATCCACGCCGGCTGAAATTGCCGCCAAAGAACACGGAAGATCATAACGTATGGCGACCAATCCCATCGATCCGAATCCGCGTATAGATCAATCTCAGGCCAGCGATGAGCCGCCTGCCATGAGCCAGCCGAATGACCCACCCGACCAGGCCGCCAGCAACAGCTCGATCGAGGATCTTGCGCGCCAGCACGGCCAAGCCGGAGTCCTCGCCCGTCGCTCGACGCGCAGGTATCCGCTTCTCAATGATCTAAGAGAGATGAGGCTCTTCGCTCAAGAGGTTACCATCCACTTTAGAGAAAAGCCCGCTCAGGAAGAGCTCTCTTATGCAGCGGAGTGGATGCTGGATAATTATTACATGGTGGAACAATCCTTGCGGCAAACCGGCGAGGATCTGCCGGCCGACTTCTACCGCCAGTTGCCCAAACTCGCGGCGGGGCCGATGGAGGGCTATCCGCGCATCTATGCCGTTGCTCAGCAACTGGTTACAACGAGCGGGGGGCGTCTCGATGTGGAGCGCACAAAGCGATTCGTCCGACTTTATCAGGATATCACGCCACTGCGGATGGGGGAGTTGTGGGCTCTGCCGGCCATGCTGCGTCTGGGCACTCTGGAGTGTCTGTGTCAGTCCCTGGCCCGCATTACGGGCCTTGAAAGAAAGAGCTCCTTGCCCACCATAGCGTTGCCCGCCGCTAAGGACGATGAGGTTGTGGCCGCCTGCATCGTCAGCCTCCAGGCGCTGGGAATCCAGGATTGGCAGGAGTTCTTTGAAAGCATCAGCCGTGTGGAGCAGGTACTGCGCGAGGATCCATCGAAGGTCTACCCCGCTATGGATCGGAAAACGCGCGACCGTTATCGGAAGGTAATAGAGGAGCTCGCTCGCAACACGGGGGATGATGAACGACAGATCGCCCGCCAGGCAATTGAGCTGGCTCAGGATCAAGGTGCGGAGATTGGGACTCTGCAGGAAGGCCTGGCTGCGCCGCGCGCCGCGCATATTGGCTACTACTTGCTGGATGTTGGGCGAACACAACTGGAAGCCCACGTGGGTTATCGCATGTCGTGGCTGGAGTATTTGCGCCGCTTCGCATTGAGGCACCCCACGTTGGTGTACCTGGGTGGTATAGGGTTACTCACTGTGCTGATCTTAATTGTAGGATTTGAGCTATGCCAGGCACGCCGGCGCCACGTTGGCACAATTACTGGGAGCATGTGTGCTGCTTCTGATCCCCGGCTTGACCGCATCTGTCAGCCTTATCAACTGGCTGGTTACACTCCTGATCCCTCCCAGAATCCTTCCGAAAATGGAGTTTAAAGATGGCATCCCTGAAGGGTGCAAGACCTTGGTGGTCGTTCCATCGCTTCTGACGAACGCGGCAGAAGTGAAATCCCTGCTCCAACAGTTGGAGATGCACTTTGTGCGCAACCAGGATCCGAATCTGCACTTCGCCCTGCTAACCGACCTGGCAGACTCGCCGCGAGAGCATGGGCCCGAGGGTGATAGTCTGGTAGATCAAGCTGCGGCCGGTATTCAGGCGCTCAATGAGAAATATCGCGCGCGAAACGCCGGGTCCCTTTTACCTTTTCCATCGCGACCCAAAATGGAATCCGCACGAAGAGCGCTGGATGGGCTGGGAGCGCAAGCGCGGCAAACTGCACCAATTGAATCTTTTGCTGCGGGGCGGTGCAGAAACCGCCTTCGGTGTCCAAACCGGTAATCCTGCAGCGTTGCGCGAGATCAAGTATGTCATCACGCTGGATGCGGATACGATCATGCCGCGCGAAGCTTCAGATCGGTTGGTCGCCACACTCGCACACCCGCTGAATCGCGCCGAGCTTGATCCATACAGTGGCCGCGTCAACGCGGGCTACACATTGCTACAACCCGGGATCGAGATTAGTGCGACCAGCGCCAACCTCTCCCGCTTCACGCGCGTGTTTGCCGGAGATATCGGACTAGACCTGTATACGCGCGCAGTGTCGAACGCTTATCAGGATTTGTTCGGCGAAGGGATCTATGTTGGCAAGGGCATCTACGATGTGGATGCGTTCGAGCGTAGCTTGGCCGGGCGAATGCCGGAAAATGCGCTGCTCAGCCATGACCTACTCGAAGGAATCCTGGGCGCGTCGGCTTGGTGACGGATATCGTGTTCTATGAAGATTATCCGCCACATTATTTTGTCTACATCCGTCGCTCCCGCCGCTGGATCCGCGGCGACTGGCAGTTACTGCCCTGGCTGTTCCCGCGCGTCCCCTCAGTGGGAAAAGGATCGATTCCGAACAATCTGTCGATCATCGCCCGCTGGAAGATCCTGGATAACCTGCGGCGAAGTCTACTTGCGCCAGGTTTGCTTGCTCTATTGCTTGCCGGCTGGGTATGGTTACCCGGCTCGCCACTGGTGTGGACGTCGACAGGATTATTGACACTGGCCGTGCCTGTTCTCAGTGGCCTTGTAATGCATACCATTCAAGCCCTGAATGGCGCTCGCTGGCGAAATGTCTTTCACGCATTCCAAAACGGGATGGTGCGCTGGCTCCTGGCATTGGTCTTTCTGCTGTATGAAACGTTGCTTACACTTGGCGGGATTGGAACCACGCTCGTGCGATTGTTCGTGACACGCAAACGCCTGTTGCAGTGGACGAGCTATGCTGATACGGTGCGTGTATTTGCGGGCGGAGTCACCTGGCAGCAGATGTCCTTGACAACTCTGTCGTCAATGACGCTCGGTTTGCTGATCGGCTTGCTCAATCCCACCGCGCTGTTCGTTGCGATACCACTCTTGATTGCCTGGCTGCTCTCACCCGAGATCGCCTACTGGATCAGCCGTCCGAGCCGTGCTGCGCACGTATCACTTTCCGGGGAAGAGCACCAACGCCTGCACCGTTTGGCGCGGCGCACCTGGCTTTTCTTTGAACAATTCGTTGGACCTGAAGATCACTGGCTGCCCCCTGACCATTTTCAGGAAGCGCCGCGCGGCATTGTGGCGCACAGTACCTCCCCCACCGACATAGGTTTGCTGCTACTTTCCACTTTGGCTGCCTACGACTTGGGTTACATCGGCTCGTGGGATCTGTCCGCGCGCTTGCGGGATACCTTTGAAAGTATGGAGCTGCTCGAAACCTATCAGGGCCATTTCTTGAACTGGTACGATACGCGCACCCTCGAGCCGCTGCCGCCGAGGTACGTATCGACCGTGGATAGCGGCAATCTGATCGCCTGTCTTCGTACGCTCTCTCAGGGATGCCAGACACTGCCTCACCAACCTGTATTGCGCTGGCGCAGCTGGGAGGGTTTCCTCGATACGTTGAGTCTCCTAGATGAAATTGTGATTGAACTTCAAGCTCCCCGCCTCGATCAGGCCATCCGGCCCCTGCGGGCGCACCTAGCACAAATACGGGAGCGGGTGCTGGCAGCTCGCGAGCATCCCGTTACCTGGGCGCCGCTGCTAAGGGAGCTGACCGGCGAGCGTGGGAACGACCTCAATCGGGCATTGATGTCCTTAGCTGAATCGAGCGGGGCGATCGAAGCCAGAGCGCTGCACCGGCTAAGCTACGTTGCGGACCGCGTGCAGAATCACCTGTTCGGTATGCAACGCGAAATAGAGCAGCTTTGCCCTTGGCTGTCCTCCATGAGCCAACCTCCCAGGCTGTTCGCAGATGCGGGATCTTCGCTCCTTCTTCGTGATGCTTGGCGTGCAGTGCAAGATGCCCTACCCGATGCTCCACGCCTTGACGAACTTGGTCAAATCTGCGAAGCAGGGTCGGCCCGGTTGGCTGAATTGCAGGGTCAATTGGACAAGAAGGATGAAACACGCGAAGAGGTCCAGGAAGCGCGTACCTGGTGTATGCAGCTCGTCGAAAAATTGGAATCCGCGGCGGCGACTGCTGAGGCATTGCTCACTGGCTTCCGGGACGTAAATGCAGGGTGCGGGCAGTATTTCGAAACCATGCGCTTCGGTTTCCTGTTCGACGCGCAACGCCAGCTGTTTCACATCGGTTACAACGTCACAGGAGAGAAGCTCGACAGCAATTACTATGATTTGCTCGCGTCCGAAGCGCGGATCGCCAGTCTTGTGACGATTGCAGAGAACCAGGTTCCACAAAGCCACTGGCTGCATTTAGGTCGTCCATTGACCCAGTTTGAAGGTGTGCGCTTGCTTTTGTCCTGGGGGGGTACGATGTTTGAGTACCTAATGCCTGCTCTTATGATGCGAAATTATCAAGGGACGTTCCTGCAGCAGAGTTGCCTGGCCGCAGTAGATGCCCAGATTGCCTACGGTAGTGAGAAGAACGTGCCGTGGGGCATTTCCGAGTCTGGATACTATGCGTTTGATGCCAACCAGAACTATCAATACAGATCCTTCGGCGTGCCCGGACTTGGATTCAAGCGCGCCTTGGATGAAGATCTGGTGATTACTCCATACGCATCGCTTCTGGCGCTATCGCTGCGTCCCCGCAAGGTGGCTCAGAATATCGGGCGCCTGATCAAAATGCAAATGCTCGGCACGTATGGGCTGTTTGAGTCTGTTGATTTTTCCCCGGCTCGGCTGGCGCTGGGAGAGACACATGCCATAGTGCGCTCGTATATGGCGCATCATCAGGGGATGATCCTGCTCTCACTGCTGAACTACCTGCATGAGGATGTGATGGTACGCCGTTTCCATGCTGACCCGTTGATTCGCAGCGTGGAACTACTTCTCCAGGAGAAGGTGCCGGAGGATGCACCCCCCGAATCGCCGCAGCCGGGGGACGCACATGGCCTACGACGTGATGTAGTTCAACGCCCGAACCTCGCTGTGCCCTGGAAAGTTTCGGCGCAGTCGCCCACTCCTCAGGCTCACTTCCTATCCAATGGACGATACGGGGTGCTGATCACGAGCGCGGGCGCAGGCTATAGTTCCTGGCAAGATACTGAAAGCACAGCTGGCATTGACCTCACGCGTTGGCGCGCCGATGCGACGCGCGAGGATTGGGGAAGCTGGATCTATCTTCAGGATATGGAGGGCGGTGATCCGTGGTCGGCTGCCTATCAACCGACAGCTGCGCCGCCGGAAAGCCAGGAAGTGCAGTTCCACCCCCACATGGCAGAGTTCCGGCGTAGCGATCATGGCATCGGTCTGACGATGGAGATCATCGTCGCGCCCGAAGATGATGTCGAGATCCGGCGCATCTCGCTCACCAATCATACGGATCGCGTCCGGCGAATCGCGCTTGTCAGCTATGGAGAAGTCATTCTCGCACCGCAGGCCGCGGACGCGAGCAATCCGGCATTCAACAAAATGTTCATCGAAAGTGAGTACCTGCCGGAAACAAATGCATTGCTCTTCCGACGCCGTCCGCGTTCGGAGAGCGAACAACCGATCTATCTGGTGCACTCGGCGAGCGTCTCGCCGGGACATAAAACTACGGGCGCCTACGAAACCGATCGCGCCCGATTTCTGGGCCGTGGGCAGACGCCGCGCGCGCCCGCGGCGTTGAAGCAGGCGCGTCAGGGATTGTCCGGAACTACCGGTGCAACGCTCGATCCGATCATGGCTCTCCGTCAGGAACTTGAACTGCTACCACATGCATCGGCCCAGGTTAGCTTTATCACTTTGGCAGCCAGCTCCCGAGAAGCGGCATTGGGACTAGCACGCCGCTATCATGGTGGACGCACTATCGTACGAACGTTTGAGCAAGCCCGCGCCCGCGCGGAAGCGGAAATGCGCCAACTTAGTCTGACATCGACCGATATAGAGCGCATCCAACGCCTCTTGTCCGTCCTGATCTACCCGGACGGCGCATTGCGCGCCGAGCCCGCGACGCTTGCACTAAACCGCAAGGGACAACCGGGGCTATGGCCCTTCAGCATCTCCGGCGATTATCCGATCCTGCTAATACGGATGGACAAATTGGAAGACATGGCGCTGGTGCGAGAAGCGCTCCAGGCGCACACATACTGGCGCAATCGGCACATTCAGATCGACCTCGTCATTCTCAACCAGCAAGGCACAACGTACGGTCAGGAACTGCGCGGACAGTTGCAGCGCGTGCTGGTTGAACAGAATAGCGAGAATTGGTTTAACCGGCGCGGCGGTATCTTTGCGCTATATGCGGACCAGCTGACCGACTCAGACAGAGTGCTATTGGAGACCGCGGCGCGTGCCGTTCTGGATGGAGCCAAAGGTTCGCTGGAACAACAGCTCGAAGCATTGAATGAGCAGGCAGTGCGTTTGCCTCCCATTAGTCCTGTCGCTCCCGATTCGAAGGCGGAATCTACACCTGTGCTTGCGCGTCCGAGCGATCTACTGTTTGATAACGGACTGGGCGGATTTAGCGTAGACGGGCGCGAGTACGTCGTTTATCTTGAGCCGGGCCAGTGGACACCGGCTCCGTGGATCAATGTCATCGCCAATCCCGATTTTGGCTTTATCGTCTCCGCCACGGGCAGCGGCTATACCTGGTCGGGCAATAGCAGTGAGAACCGGCTCACGCCCTGGACAAATGATCCGGTAACGGAGCCGTCGGGCGAGGCACTCTATCTGCGCGATGAGGAGACAGCGGAGGTGTGGTCGCCCGCCCCAATGCCGTGCCGCGCCCCCGCACCATACCTGATCCGCCACGGCGCCGGTTACTCTGTTTTCGAGCATAACAGTCATGGGCTCAAACAGCGCTTGAGACTCTTCGCCATGAAGGATGCACCGGTCAAAGTGGTGCAGCTGCGCCTCGAAAACACGTGGCTGCGCACGCGCCGAATTACCGCAACGTTCTATGCCGAATGGGTGCTTGGCGTCACTCGCGACATCACGCAACAATATGTGGTATCTGAATTTGACAGTGACCATCAGACACTGCTGGCTCGCAATGCTTACAACGCTGAATTTGCCGAACGGGTCGCCTTTGTAGTTGCCAACAAGAGGATTCATGGTCTGACAGCGGATCGAAGCGAGTTCGTAGGCCGCCTTGGGAATCTCTTCCATCCGGCCGCGCTGAATCGCATCGGACTGGCAAGTGCTGTAAAGCCGGGCCTCGACCCATGTGCCGCACTGCAGCTTCACATTGACCTTCAACCGGGGGAAGCAGAGGAGGTGTTTTTCCTGGTGGGACAGGGTGCCAATCGAGATGACGCATTGCGACTGGTCGAGCAATATCGAAGCGAGGAGCAGGTCGATGCGGCATGGAAGGGAGTCACGAAGTTTTGGGATACCCTGTTGGACTCCGTACATGTGGAGACACCGGAACCAGCCATGGATCTTTTGCTCAACCGCTGGCTGCTTTATCCGACGCTTTCCTGCCGGGTGTGGGGACGCTCGGCGTTCTATCAATCCAGCGGAGCGTTCGGTTTTCGCGATCAGCTACAGGATGTAATGGCGCTGGTCCACACCGCGCCTGATCTCGCCCGCGAACATATCCTGCAAGCCGCGCAGCACCAGTTTGAAGCCGGGGATGTGTTGCACTGGTGGCATCCGCCATCCGGGCGCGGAGTTCGGACCCGCTCCTCCGATGATCTGTTGTGGTTGCCGTTTGTCACGGCGCAGTACGTGTCTGCCACGGGCGACGAGTCCATTCTGAACGAGACAGCCCCATTTCGCAAAGGAGCTCTATTGGGGGCGGGCGAGGCAGAACGATACGATCAATACCCGACGACCGGTGAAGCGTACACTCTCTACGAACATTGCCGTCGAGCATTGGAGAAGGGCAGCACAGCCGGAGAACATGGACTGCCGTTAATGGAGAGCGGCGACTGGAACGACGGCATGAATCTCGTGGGCATCAAGGGGCAAGGCGAGAGCGTATGGCTGGGTTGGTTCCTCGGTGCGACACTGATGGGCTTCGCCGAATTATGCGATACCAGAGGCGATCAGGCGCAAGCTTCCATATATCGGCAACGCGCGGCGGATCTAGGCAAAGCCATTGAAGCGAATGCATGGGATGGCGCATGGTACCAGCGCGCATACTACGATGACGGCACGCCATTGGGTTCGGGGGGGAATGATGAATGCCAGATCGACTCGATTGCGCAATCGTGGGCGCTCTTATCCGGGATGAGCGACCCGGCCCATGCCGCGCAGGCAATGAGATCTGTCGCCGACCGACTTGTCCGGCCAGCAGATCAACTCCTGCTGCTGCTCGCGCCGCCATTCGACAGGACATCGCGGGATCCGGGCTACATCAAAGGTTATCCACCCGGCATCCGCGAGAACGGCGGTCAGTACACGCACGCCTCGTTATGGGCAGTGCTGGCATTTGCCGAATTGGGACAAGGAGATCGAGCCGAAGCATTGTTCCATATGCTCAACCCGATTCACCACAGCGATTCGCCGGCTGGCACGGCACAGTATATGGTAGAGCCATACGTCGTAGCGGCAGATGTATACAGCGCGCCGGCTCATATAGGGCGCGGGGGCTGGACATGGTATACCGGCTCAAACGGTTGGATGTATCGCGTGGGATTGGAAGCGATCCTGGGAATACAACGACGGGGCCAGACATTGCGGATCAATCCGTGTATTCCCAAGGATTGGTCGAATTACCGGGTGACCTACCATCTTGGTGAGACTGTTTTTCAAATCCAGATGGACAATTCAGAGGGCGTCAATCGCGGCGTCTGGCAGGTGACCCTGGATGGCAAGGTGTTGCCGGGAAATGAGATTCCGCTGCTGAACGATGGCGGCGAACATCAGGTAGACGTCCTTATGGGCTCCAATTCGCCGTAAACCAAGTATGTATTTTAGTATACATCCCACACTTGAGTGCTAGTTCTCGAGAAGCGCCTTCAAGATTACATTTTTGTCACGCACTAAACAAGAAAAATCTGTGATGTTGTGTATATCCCTGCGCCTGTGGTTACTAATGGGATCAAGTGAGAGTGCATTTGGGCCCCCTCGGGCGACAAAGATGTTCCATATGCACAGGGTATGTGACCTACTATCTCTTAAACAGTGGGTTCAGGGTTCAAGTGCCTGGTCGGTCACCTAAATATGGTCATTGGACCGTATTTTTGATTAATTGAGCCCTACATGGAGGTATAAACAGGGTCTATTTCTTTACTGGTTGCAAAAGGTTGCAATTGTCGTAATATGCTGTGGAACTTATGCACGCCAGCGACTGAATTTCTCGTAGATGAGGTACGCCATAGATTGTTATTGCGCCTGTAGACGCTATTTACGGGGTTCGGCACGACACTGCGCGAGAGCGAGATTGGTCCGTCGCGGTATTTATCGTCCAGCGAGTTGCAGCGGGGGTTAGGCCGCGGTGTTGCCTGAGAGACAATGGCGTGAGGGAGAAAGAAGGAACGGGCGACCGGCCGGTCGCCCCTACCAATCACGGTGAACGGACGAGGCGGTTAGGTGCTGAAGATATGGCGTGTGAAAAAAGAAAGCGGGTGGAAGGATGTGCGGTAAGATATGTCTTTGTCATATACTTTTGGCAGGCAAAAGCAGGAGTATTATCAGGCAGCCCTGGACCATTTCATGAAATACATACCGGAAACTGATAATAGCCTGGTGCTGCGAACGGACTTCTCGGATGAGGATGCATGGGGGGCGATCTGCGCCTCGATACGGAGGCCGGTCGGAGAATTTCAATTTCAACCCAATGTCGACTTCGTGAGCGATCCGGCATTTAGCGGTGTGGGTGTGGAAGAGCTGCCGGCATTAATCCACCAGCGCACCAATCACACGTTCCTGTTCGTCATTGATCGCATGGCGCTTGCGCATCCCGAGCATCCGATCCTGGTCATGGACTTGTACGAAGAGGCAGGACGCACATTTCGGGTGGTTCCTTCTGAAATGTGGAGCGTGGAGAATAATCTATCGATCTCCAACATGGATTTCGCGGAATTTGCAGATGCGGTTGATCCAGACGGCGTGTTTCGCGGTTTTCGTGAAGGTTAGGCCGCGGCGTTGCCTGAGAGACAATGGCGCGAGGGAGAGAAGAAGGAACGGGCGACCGATGCGATCCGCGGGCGTTAAGCTGAAGATGATGTGGGTGGTTACGTTGAGACTGCTTTATCGTGCGGAAGAAAGGTCGTAATGGGTAAGAGGTACACAGGATCTTGGATAGCACATTAAGCGCAAACGGTAGTGTAGACGACGGATATGAAAAACCGGACAGGGCCCAAACCGCGAATACGAGGAACATGGCGGCTAGAGCGAACAAGGTGTACTTTGATATTCTCAGGAGGGGCGATAGCGTCAGCAGCGTGTAACTTGAAAGCTCCCAGATGAATAGAGGCAAGAAGAATAGAAGACGTGAAAAGGGCTGTGGGCGTGGGAGGAAGGTTCTCCACATTGTGATCAAGTCGAATGGGAGCTCGATATCATGGGCCCGGCGACCGCACCCACAAAGGCGCTGCCCAAGGCAAGTTTCCATCCATGTGGTCGAGACAAATACGCAATAGCGATGAAGGTAATTAACCACGCGCCGGCCGTGATTAGAGTGATCGGGCTTGTCGGAGGCGTATATTGCCCAATCTGCTTGACCAGGTCTTGGTAATAAACTACAGAGGCAACCGTCAGTGCAAGGTCAGTCAGAATTGATATCAGGACTAGGAGAATGCCGACCGTCCGCCCAGTTCTCTGAACACCGACAGGATGATGCAACCGAGTGCCCAGATATGCGAGGACACCTGCTATGACAAAGAGCACCAGGCTTAGGACGACTGCATCAAGGCCTGTATACGGGCGCCATGTACCATATTGATGCATTTCAGATCTCCCGGTGTAGATGTTTGTAATAGCTCTTGTCAGCAGGGCTGATAGCGTGATGCAATCAACGCAGTGATAGCCTTTGAACTTGTGTCATATTTCCGAGGTCAGTTGAGTTGATCGTCCTGGCAGTGAAATCTAGATGTTATCAAGTTGCTTATTGCTCAGGTTCATTGGATCGACCGCGCTGAAGGGCATGATCACCAACGCGCCCTTTTCCTTTAGTCCTTCGAATAGCATGTTCATGGCCCGCAGAGGCAGGGCCGTGGGATTATCGACGTAGGCTTTGGATGCTTCCGCGAGGCTGCCCGCGACCTGCATTCGGCCTCGCCAGTGATTTCACGCCGGTCCGGACGGTGGATTGAGGCGCTAAGCTGTCCGCGGAAGAAAAAGTGTAACGCCTGCAACGAAACTCAGAACCTTTGACAACGCGTTCAGAGCAAATGGGATTGGGGTGGAAGGGTAGGTAAAACCGAACAAAGCCCAAACAGCGAACACAAAGAACATGCCGCCTAAAGACAACAAGGTGTACTTCGATATTCTCATCAAAGGCGACCACGTCAAGAGAGCGAAACTCGAGAGTTCCCAAATGAGCAGAGGGAGAAGTAATTAAACTGAATAATATGGCCGGTTCGGGAGAATGTGTTTTCCCTATTGTGATGAGGTCGAAGGGGAGCTCGAAGAGCATCGGCGCGGCAATCGTGCCGAGGATCGCGCTGGCCAGAGCAGCCTTCAGCCCATGATGCCTGCACAGGAATGCGATTCCGATAAAGGTAGCCAATGCACATAGACCGGTAATCGGGCCAACCGGGTTAGTTGGTGGCGTGATCTTTCCAAATTGCTGAGCCGCTGTGACGTAATAGAGGAGGTCGGCGTTGGCCAGTGCAAAATAAGAGAGGATCCAAATCACACCAAGGAGAATACCGGCAGTCGTCCCTGTTTTTTGGACTCCAATGGGATGATTTAGCCTGGTTCCCAAATACAGCAGAACAGCCGCGATGAAAAAGAGCACTGCCGCTAGTTCTAGTGCCTCCATACCTACGTAGGGACTGGGAATACCATATAGAAGGGATGACGCATCCTTCCTGATGTCGAATGAAGCTGACGTCACTTATTGATCGGATTTTCTCGGCAGGTTTTGCTGCGCGAGGGAGACCATGCCGCTCATCCCGCCCAGGTTCATCGTATCCACCGCGCTGGACGGCACGATCACCAGCGCGCCCTTTTCCTTTAGGCCTTCGAACAGCATGTTCATGGCCCGCAGGTGCAGGGCGGTCGGGTTATCCACGTAAGCCTTGGAGGCTTCCGCGAAGCTGCCCGCTACCTGCATTTCGGCCTCGCCCAGGATCACCCGCGACTGGCGTTCGCGCTCGGCCTGCGCCTGCTGCGACATGGCGTCTTCCAGTCCCTGGGGAATGATCACGTCTCTTATTTCCACGGACTGCACAGAGATGCCCCAGGGCGTGGTGCGTTCGTCAATGATCTTCTGCAGGTCGGCGTCCATCGTTGCGCCGGCCCACCAGGATATCTGCCAGGGTCATCTGCCCGATGATCTCGCGCAGCGCCGTTTGCGCCGCCCAGGAGATCGCACCGCGGTAATCCTGCACCTCGAGCGCCGCCTTCTCGGCATCCCAGATCACCCAGAACAGCACCGCATCCACGTCCACCGGCACCGTGTCCTTGGTCAGCGTCTTTTCGGCATTGAAGGGAGTGACCATCACGCGGTGGTCGATCCATGTGGTGGTGGAGTCGACGATCGGGCAGCATCCAGAACATGCCCGGCCCGCGCAGCCCGCGGAACTTGCCCAGGCGCAGCACTACGGCTTTTTCCCATTGCTGTGCGACCTTGAGGGCGAAGAGCATGTACGTGCCAAAGAGCGTGAACACGATCACCCAGGCCGCGATGATTATCTCGCCGACATGAGCTCCATCCAGGATATTCGCTCCAATGATCGCAGCAATGAGTGCCAGCGCAAAGACGAACCCCGCGATGGGACTGACGTGGATATTGTCCACGGGTTTCTCCCGCCGGCTTCTGGGTTGCGATTGGTTCTGGTCATCTTTTTTCTGCTGTAGAGTTTGCATCAAGCCCATCATTTTTCCTCACTATTCCTTGTCTTCCGATTCGTTCTCGCGGCCGGTTGACGGCCCGGCCCGTTGAATGCGTTTCAATTCTTCGATCGCGTCATCCAGGCTGTAGCCCAGCTTGCTGATCTCATTTTCATAAGTCCGAGCCAGTTCTTCCAGGCTTTTCTTCTTGAGCCGTTTCATCGTTTCTTCGGTCGGTTCCTCCCAGATGTAGGTGCCCCGCCCGCGCTGGGTGGAGATCAGACGGGTTTCATCCAGGACGCGATAGGCCCTGCCCACGGTGTTGAAGTTGATGCGCAGCTCGGCGGCCAGTTCGCGGACGGTGGGGAGCTGGTCGCCCAGCTTCAGTTCGCCTTTGGCCACCAACTGCTCCACCTGGCGGGCGATCTGGAGGTAGATCGGCTCGTTGGAACGAAAGTCAAGCTTGATCTTCCCGGTGAGCGGGTTCACGTCATGTGCCTCCCATGTATCAAAGATATATTGTATCTTTGTATCATTGACGTGATTGTATTATGCATTGTCTTCCCTGTCAAGAGGCGGTAGAGAGATAAAGAAAGGGCGACCGGCCGGTCGCCCCTACTTGAGATATTGATCGAAGAATGTGACGGCTTCGGCCATGGCTGCAGAGGTATCGGGCGAGAGATTGTGATCGGCGCCGGGGTAGGTGTGGAGGGTCACGGTTTTGCCCGCGGCCTGCAATTGAGCCGCCAGGGCCTGTGAGAAGCTGGGCGGCACAACGGCATCGGCAGTGCCGACCTGGACGAGCACGGGCGTCTGCACATCGGAGACGAACGTGGTTGGATCGATGGCGCTCCAAAAAGCGGGGTTGGTTTGCGGCGTCCCGTGATGCGCGACCATTTGTTGGACGAGCTGATCGTTTGCAGGTCGTTCTGCGTGGTGAGCACGCCGGTTGCGACGCGGGCCTTCCACCAGTCCAGAATATCGCTGTATGAGCCAACGACGCCGGCCATGAGCACAGCGGCTTTGAAGTCGCCGGTGAGCACCAGCTCATGGAGCGTGATATTGCCGCCCATCGAATGGCCCCACACTCCGATCCGATCAGGATCCGCATCCTTATACTTCTTAATGGAGGCGAGAGCGTTGAGGCTGTCGGTGACGTAGTCGGGGGCGATATAGGGTTGATAGGGCGCGCCGGGCGAAGTGCCGTTGCCGCGATAATCGGGCTTGAAGACGATGTAACCTGCCTCGGCCAGCGGGGCAACAATGCGCGCATAACTCTGGTCGGTGGAATACTCGTCAGGCGGAATATAGCCGTGATTGAGAAGGATGACCGGCCAGCCTGCGGCCGGCTTGCTGCCGGTGGGAACGGTGAGCAGGCCAAAGAGCTTCAACCCATCAGACTGATAGGAGGCTATATAGCGGTTGTAGCCGGAGCCGGGCGCGAGGGTCTGCTCCAGCACGATGTCACTGCCGGGATAGCTCTTGGCGCGCATGACGCTGATGGCGAGCGGGGACGAGTCCGGGGTGGCGGAGAGCGCAGGCGTGTCAATGGATGTGGCAGCGGAGGCGATGCTGGCAGGCTGCTGGCTGCGGGTGGAACACTGGTCGGTTGCGATGTTTGCTGGCAAGCGGCGAGGCAGGTGAGGGTTAATAGCGTGAGGAATGTTGACAATCGATGGGGCATGGGGAGTCTCCGGGCGGTTTGAAGCATGAATGCTATAACGAGGAGAGCGTCCACGAAGAACACGAAGATCACGAATTTTCTTTTAGCATGGACTGATAGCGCTGCTTCGGTGGCGTCGAGAACAGTTGGATTCCATCTTGACGGGATAGAAAATATATTCTAAGATGGCGGCGAGGACCTAACCCCCGGCCAGCCTGCGCTCCGCTAGGGATGCTTCGCGACCCTCCCAAATGGGAAGGGGTGCCTGCGACATCAGGACCTGCTGGGCAGATAGCATAACGAAGGTCGGACTGGCAGTCCGACCTACATGGGAGGGGGTGCCTGGCAAATTAGTGATGAATGCGTGGAGATGGCGTAACTACATGAGATGCCTGCAAGATAATGCCTATTGCCTGGAAAGCTGGCTTGCTGCCTGGTCGCCAAAGTACGGCTCGCAATGACAGGATCGGAGTGTAAGGGGAAACGGTAAACTTAAAAGTGTGCAGGCAAGGAAACGGGAGATCATTCATGGAGCCAATTACAGGTAAAGATATGGAAGCGGGGGCGTGGCCGAAGGGGATCTATGCGATCACGCTGTTCGTGGAGGACCTGGAGGCCGCGAAGGAATTCTATCGGAAGGTCTTCGGCTTGCCGGTGGTGTTCGAGGACGAGAACTCGTGTGTGTTCCGGTTTGGGGACACGCTGGTCAACTTGTTAAAAATATCAGAGGCGAAAGAGTTGATCGAGCCCGCGAGAGTGGCGAGCCGGGAAGCCGGGGCGCGGCATGGTGTTCACGATCAACGTGGAGGATGTGGACGCGATGTGCGCGGAGCTAACCGGGCGCGGAGTGCAACTGCTGAACGGGCCGATGGATCGACCGTGGGGCGTGCGAACTGCCAGCTTTGCCGACCCGGGCGGCCATATCTGGGAGATCGCCAGGAGCCAGGCGTAGGCGCTTGATAGGCTATGTCTGCGAAGATGGAGTTCAACGGCAAGATCTGGTTCTGGCGCGGCCCCGCCCCGTTCTTCTTTGTTACCGTTCCGGCGGAGGAGAGCCTGGACATCAAAGAGATATCGCGATTGGTGACCTACGGCTGGGGAGTGATCCCGGTGCATGTTCAGATCGGAAAGACCGAGTGGAAGACTTCCTTGTTCCCCAAGGATGGCCTCTACATTGTGCCCATCAAAGCGAGCGTCCGGGAAGCAGAACATCTTGAGGAAGGCGACAAAGTGACCATCCGGCTCGAAGTACGATGACGAGCGGAACAACCGGCTATCTGTTCTGGAAGAACAACGGAGGAGCAGGGTGATGACTATCATTGATAATGACATGTTATGGCACCAGTTCGGCGCAACGATCGACATGCTGGGCGAGGCGCTGCGTGACTGCCCGGATGAACTGTGGGAGAAGAGATTGTGGGAAGATCAGCGGGACCAGTGGGTGGCAGCCGGTTTCTCGGCGTTCTGGTATCTGGGCTACCATGCGCTATTCTGGCTGGACCTGTACCTAACCGGGGCGGAAGAGGGCTTTGCTCCGCCGGAGCCGTTTGACCTGGTTGAGATGGAGGCAGGCGAGCGTTGCCGCGGACTTATACGCGTGAAGAATTGCTTCGCTACTGGGAATACTGCCGCCGAAAGTGCCAGGAAACCATTGTGGCGCTTTCAGTGGAACAGGCTTCGCGGATGTGCAAATTCGGCTGGGGAGAGCTGCCGTATGCGGAGCTTCAGCTTTACAACCTCCGTCATGTGCAAGAGCACGGCGCGCAACTGCGCATGTTCCTGGGACAGCAGGCAGGAAAAGCCACAAGGTGGGTTGCGAAGGCTTAGCAAAACCTTGGTGGCTGAGCGCATTCAGCAGAAGGCCGCTAACAAAGCTTGAAACCGCTAGGGTCGAGGTCTAGGTCCTCGACGAGGAGCTACATGACCATGAAATATCCGTTTCACTTCTCGTAAGGCGGACTTTTTGTTATATACTTCAGTCACCGAGCGATGGGGTGCTTTTGCGAGAGGAGTGGGCCGGTGTTCAGCATGCCCGCATTTTGGAATTCTTTTTCTCAACAGATGAAACCAAGGTTTCATGAGCTGTCAGCTTACTTAATTGCGTTCAGCTGTTCTTGGTTATTTGTTTCTCATTCCGAATTTCGCCATGGTACTCTTATGTTTTTTAGCGGCCTTGGATCTGGGTCGCCTTTTTTCATAGCCCTGGGACTGGTAGTGGCAGTCGGATTAGTCTTATCCTTGGTGCATGCCTTCATAAAGCGAAAAAAGTCGGTACTTGAGAGAGCTCTAATGGGATGGTTCGTCACGGGGACGAGCGGCGTCGCATGCTTTTTCGCAGGGGTCGAAATGCTGCATTCACGATCGTCGATTACGCTGGCCTTGGCTGCCTGGAATATAGTGATGAGTGCGTTGATGTTGATTTAAAATGGGGATGCAAAAATACGATGTAAGCGACGAGGATACGTCATTCGCCGAGGGATTTTTGACAACTGGAATTCCGGCGGTCATTTTATTTTAATATCGGATTTTTATCTCCGTCTTTCATGGGCACTGATACTTTCAATATGTATTTTCTATTCCACTTCCATCGTTTTTATAGCCAACTGGGTAGCCGATTTTTTGGTTTACAGCTTGCTGAGATCTTCAAGTAAGGAGAACCAAACCTGGACATCCTCGCTGCCTGCTTGACATTCGCCCGAACGGGCATATAATAGCGGGACATATTGAAACGCTTTGACCGGGACGAGTAGGTGTGAACAATCCCCGACAGGGAGAATGGGCCAGTGATTGAGAGCCCATTCCAGGGAGAACCGCCGAAAACCACCCGCGAGCGAAAAGCAGAACAGTGATCAGTGTTCAGCTGAACAGCTGATCAGTCAGTAAGCTGAACGGATGGCTACGTTAGAGGCCGAAGAGATGCTGCGGTGAAGAAGGCCGCTGGCAAATCGGGTGGAACCGCGTGAATGAAATTCTCGCCCCGTTATCGGGCGAGTTTTTTGTTATTTAATCCGACTATAGGGCACGAAGATCATAATTCTTCTGCTTGGATGAGCTTCATGAGTGCGACCAGAAGGAGAAAGAATGATGAATCAACCTGCTGAGAAGTACGAAGAGTCCAACTTATACAAGATCCGGCATTCGGCGGCGCATATCATGGCGCAGGCCGTGCTCGAGATGTTCCCGGAAGGCAAGATCACCATCGGCCCGCCGATCCAGGACGGCTTCTACTATGACTTCGACCTGCCGCGCAACCTGACGCCTGAAGACCTGCAGGCGATCGAGAAGCGCATGCGGCAGATCATCGCCGGCAAATATGAGTTCGTGAAGAAGGTGGTGCCGGCTGACGAAGCGCGCCAGATCTTCAAGGACCAGCCGTACAAGCTGGAGCTGATCGACGGGCTCGAGAAGGGCGGGCTGGACGAGTACGGCAACCCGCTGCACGAGAAGCCGGAGATCTCGATCTACCAGCAGGACTCGTTCGTGGACCTGTGCCGCGGGCCGCACCTCGAGAATACGCGCCAACTCAAGCCGGATGCATTCAAGCTGATGTCCGTGGCAGGCGCCTACTGGCGCGGCGACGAGCATAACAAGATGCTCCAGCGCATCTACGGCACGGCCTGGGAGAACGCCCAGCAGCTGAAGGACCACCTCTGGCAGTTGGAAGAGGCCAAGAAGCGCGACCACCGCAAGCTCGGCAAGGAGCTGGAGATCTTCATGTTCGACGAAGAGGTGGGCCCGGGGCTGCCGCTCTTCCCTCCGAACGGCGGCGTGATGATCGAAGAGATCGAAAAGCTGGCAAAGGAAATGGAAGATCAGGCCGGCTATCTGCGCGTGCGCACGCCGAACCTGTCGAAGGAAGACCTGTTCATCCATTCGGGGCACCTGCCCTACTACGCCGAGTTGATGTACCCGCCCATGGAGCTGGAGGGCGTGAAGTATTACGTCAAGCCGATGAACTGCCCGATGCACCACAAGATCTTCGGCTCGAAGCCGCGCTCCTACCGCGACCTGCCCATCCGCCTGGCGGAATATGGGACGGTCTATCGCTATGAAAAGTCCGGCGAGTTGTTCGGCCTGATGCGCGTCCGCTCGCTTCAGATGAATGACGCCCACATGTATGTGACGGAGGAGCAGTTCGAAGAGGAATTCCTGGGCGTGGTCAACCTGTATCTCAAATACTTCAAGCTGTTCGGGATCGAAAAGTACGTCATGCGCCTCAGCCTGCACAGCAAGGAAGGGCTGGGCAAGAAGTACGTCGATAACGAGCGGCTGTGGCTCAAGACGGAAGATATGGTGCGCCGCGCCATGCAGCATGGCAACGTGCCCTTCGTGGAGGCCGAGGACGAGGCCGCTTTCTATGGGCCGAAGATCGACGTGCAGATCTATAGCGTGATCGGCAAGGAGTTCTCGCTCGCCACGAACCAGGTGGACTTTGCCCAACCGGCGCGCTTCGATCTCAAGTTCATCAACAAGCAGGGCGTCGAAGAAGTGCCGCTGTGCATCCACCGCGCGCCGCTCTCCACGCACGAGCGCCTGATCGGCTTCCTGATCGAACATTACGCCGGCAACTTCCCGGTATGGCTTTCACCCGAGCAAGTGCGCGTGATCCCCATCACGGACTCGCAGAACGAGTATGCCCAGGGCATCGTGAAGCAGTTGCGCGAGGCCGGCGTGCGCGTCAGCGCAGATATCAGCGCGCAGCGCATGAACGCCAAGATCCGCTCGGCGCAGTTGATGAAGGTGCCGTACATGCTGGTGGTCGGCGAGAACGAGATGAATGCGGGGCAGGTGTCGCTGCGGGTGCGCGACGGCTCGCAGCAAAACAATATTGTGCTGGCAGATTTCGCGGCACGTGTCAAGGAGAAGATCGCCACACGCGTGCCGGACCTGTAAGGATATGAAGCCCCGCGGGATTGGAACCCGCGGGGCTTTGCATTAACCATATCGGGCACGGCGGGGTTGCGAGGAATAAGTGATGAGTGGAAGTTATGCCGTGGTCCTGCAAGAAATTGCGGCGGCATGAACATGCCGTCGATCGAAGAGTATCTAATTGGTGGACTCGCCTTGCGAAATGGGAGATTGCTTCGGGGAAGAACGCCCTCGCAACGACGTGCGCCCATTCTTTCAGACACTCCCGTCGATCCAGACGCCGCAAACAACTTGAGGATTGATTGTATAATCAAGGTGTAAGCTCTTCGATCTCTAAATTAGAAAGTTCTTACGGGAGGCACTACCATGGCTATGGAAGATCTCATGAAGGCATTGATGCAATCTGCTTCGGGCGCAGCGCAGGCACCCCAACAGCAGCAACAGTCCGGCGGCGGAGACATGCTATCGCAGGTGCTCGGCGGTTTGATGGGCGGCGCGCAGCAAAGCAGTGGTCAGCAATCCGGCGGCGGCGACATGATGTCGCAGGTGCTTGGAGGATTGATGGGGGCAACGCAGCAGGCAGGCGCTCAACAGGGCGGCGGAAACATGATGTCACAGGTAATTGGCGGGCTGCTCGGCGGCGCGGAAGGGAGTTCGCAGGGCGGCGGCTCGGGTGACCAGATGCTGGGCGCGCTCGAACAGATCATCGGCGGGACGCCCGGCGCAGGGCAGACGATGAACATGAACCCGGCTGGCGGAGTGAACATGGCCGATATGGGAATGAATAATCCGATCATGGGGCTTCTTCAGCCCGTGGTCAACCAGCTGGCGGCAAAGGCCAACATCTCGCCACAGATCGCCATGGTGGTGGCTTCGATTGCCGTCCATTACCTGCTTTCCAGCCACTCTTCCACAAGCAACAGGGCCCCCATGGATCTCGGCAATGTGATGCAGCAGTTGAGCACCGGCAGCATCAGCCCGGATACGCTGCACAAGAGCGGCATGGTCAGCGATGTGATGCAGGCGACCGGCCTGAACAAGCAGCAGGCCGTCAAGAGCCTGGACACGACCTTCGGCGTGCTGGGCGCCCACGTAAATGGCACGGTCGGCCGTACGACGAACTAATTTGAAGCCAAAATCAATATCGCCGGCGGATTTGGCCGGCGATATTGATTTACCGGCGAGCCACTTTGCTGGTCCGGCGAATATCCGCCTGGCGCCCCGAAAATTGCCGTCTTTGTTGACGATTCGCTGCCCCTTCATGGTATCATTCGCCAGCAAAATACCAGCCGACGGCTGGATTTCTGTCTTAGTACCTCGTGTACGCCCGGACTTTGGGGTGTCACCATTATAAGGAGAAGCTTATCAGCGCTAACGAATTTCGAGTGAACGAAGGCATCCGCGTCAATGAAGTACGCCTGATCGGAGCCGATGGCGGTAATGTCGGGGTGGTTCCGATCCGTCAGGCCCTGCAGATCGCACGCGATGCCGAGTTGGATCTTGTGGAGGTTTCCCCCGGAGCAACCCCGCCCGTCTGCCGGGTGATGGATTTCGGCAAGTTCATTTACGAGCGGGCCAAGAAGGAACGCGAAGCCAAAAAGGCGCAGACCAAGATCGAGATCAAAGAGATCCGCTTGCGCCCGAAGACGGCCAATGCGCATCGCGGCTTCAAGGTGGACGATGCCCGCCGCTGGCTGCTCCAGGGACACAAAGTCCGCGTTACCATCCGCTTCCGCGGCCGTGAGATGGACTACCCCGAGATCGCGCTCGAAGATCTGAGAGAGATCGCCCAGGCCCTGGCGGACGTCAGCGTTATTGAAGTCACGCCCATGATGGAAGGCCGCACCATGCTCGTCGTGCTGGCCCCGGGCAAAGGCGGCAAGAAGAAGGAAAAGCCTGAAGCGCAGCCTGACGCAAAGGCCGAGATCAAAGAATAACCACCGCGGTTATCTCCAATTTTCTTATCTGATCACTTGCGCTCTGTTCTGCATCCTCTGTGAAAGGAGTAAGCATCTGTGCCTCGCAAAGCCAAAGCTGGCGGCAAGTTGAAGCTCAAGACCCATAAAGCGACTTCCAAGCGTTTTCGCATGACGGGCTCGGGCAAAATCGTGCGCACCAAAGGCGGCAAGAGCCACCTCCGCCGGCGCACATCCAAGCGCTCGAAGGCGCTGCTCGCCGAGACGATCGTCGTCAAGGGCAGCAGCATCATCAAGAACGTCAAGCGCCTCAACCCCAACATGAAGTAGGTCTTTGTACGTCATGTCTGTCGTGAAATTCGGTTTGTAATTTATAGCGGCTACTGGATGTAAACAACTGACGCGCTTACGCAGCCGTCGACGTCCAGCGGTGCGCAGGAGATGAAGTTATGACACGTATCAAGGGTGGACCGTACGGTTACCGCCGTCACAAGAAGGTTCTGAAGTATACAAAAGGCCAGCGCGGCTCCAAGCACCTGCTGTTCAAGCGCGCCAATGAGGCCATGCTCAAAAGCATGTGGTACGCCACGCGCGACCGCCGCGTGCGCAAGCGCGACCTGCGCAAGCTGTGGATCGCCCGCATCAATGCGGCCGCCCGGCTCAACGGCACCACCTACAGCCGGCTGATCTCTGCCCTCAAGAAGGCCAACATCCTGCTCAACCGCAAGATGCTCGCCGATATCGCGGTGCGAGACCCCAAGGCCTTTTCCGCAGTGGTGGCACAGACAAGCAAGTAGTAAGACTTTTGAATATCAAAATGATGAAGATGCACGGAGATCTCCGTGCATCTTCTGCTTTAATCTCCGGTCACATTGCGTGGGGTTGGAGTTTTCGGGATAGAATTGCTGTATGGCTACTGTCCTAACCGAACGCGTGCTCGCCAACGGTCAAAGCATTCAACTTGTTCAAGGTGACATCACGGCGGAGACAACGGACGCGATCGTCAATGCTGCCAATGCGCATTTGCAGCACGGGGCCGGCGTGGCTGGCGCGATCGTGCGCCGCGGCGGGCCGGCCATTCAGCAGGAGTCCGACGCCTGGGTGCGTGAGCATGGGACGGTCTCTCACGCCCATCCAGGTTGGACCTCCGGCGGGCAGCTCCGTGCGAAATATGTCATCCACGCGGTGGGGCCGGTGTGGGGCGATGGCGATGAGGATGCCAAGCTGGCCTCCGCCGTGGAAGGATCCCTGGCGCTTGCCGACGAGCTTCACTGTGCATCCATCTCCCTGCCGGCCCTCTCCACCGGCGTCTTCGGCTTTCCGAAGGAGCGCGCTGGCACGTGTGATTCTGTCTGCCATCGATGACTACTTCGAAAGCGACAAATCGGAGCTCAGGCTGGTTCGGATCGTGCTCTTTGACGAGCCGACTGTCCAGGCCTTCACGTTGGCATGGCCGAGGGATTGAAAGTGGCAAGGCATCTAGCGCAAAGTTGCAAGGGCTCAAAGATCGATCATTCCTTCTTTTCGTCTTAGCCTCCTGGCGGTAAGATATCTTCTAGGAATTTATCCACCCTCATGATCATCTCTTCGCAGAACTCGAAGATCAAACTTGTGCGCGCACTCGCCGGGCGTGCGAAAGAACGGCGCGAGGCCGGCGCATTCCTTGCGGAAGGCGTCCGGCTGGTGGAAGAGGCGCTTGCGGCGGGCTGGCCATTTCGATTCGTGCTGCGGTCCGACGAGCTGAGCGAACGGGGCGGCGCATTGGTCACGAGGCTCGAAGACAATCACATCGAGGTCGAGCAGGTCGATCAAGTCGCTGATGGCATCCTTGAGCGAGACCGAGACATCCCAGGGTATTCTCGCCGTGCTCAATGAGGCGCAACTGCCCATCCCCGATCACCCAAGCTTCGTTCTGATTCCCGACTCGATCCGCGACCCGGGGAACCTGGGCACGCTGTTGCGCAGCGCCGAGGCGGCCGGTGTGCAGGCCGTCCTGCTCCCACCGGAGACCGTGGATGCCTTCGCACCGAAGGTGGTGCGCGCCGGCATGGGCGCTCATTTCCGTCTGCCGATCCGTTCGATGAACTGGGACGAGATCCGCGCGCAAACCGGCGGTGTGCAGCTCTATCTTGCCGAGATGCAGGGGCAGCCCTGCTGGCAGGCCGACTTCAGATCTCCGCTGGCGCTGATCATCGGAGGGGAAGCTGAAGGCGCCAGTGAGGCGGCTCGCAAGCTTGCCGCCCAGCCGGTCAGCATCCCGATGGCAGGCAAAACAGAATTGCTGAACGCCGCCATTGCCGGCTCCATCCTGATGTTCGAAGTTCGACGACAGCGTCTCAGCGACTGAACGTTCAAACGTTGCCAGGAGCAGCATGAAGATCCGCTCTATCACCTACTTTTGCAATCCCAAATATCCCCTGGACGAAAAAACGCTGCGCACCGCGGGCGAAGTTCTCGCCACGGCCAAAGCCGCGTATGAAGCTGCTGGATACGAAGTCCAGACGAGGCGGCTGGCAACGGTACCGTTCCCGACGCTGCTGCGGCGTGATAACGACACCAATCGCTTCGACGAACTGCCTCGCCTGGCCAAGCAGCTTGAAACGCTGATCCAGCAAGCCGGCATCGCCTACGCCTCACTTGGCCCCGCGTTGCCGGAGCAGCCGCAGAGTTATGCAGCCATCCCGGACGCCATTGCTGCCACGCAGAACATTTTCTTCAGCGGAGTTATGGCCGACAAAACGCGCGGCCTGGACTTTGCCGCCGTGCGCCTGTGCGCGGAAGTGATCGTTGCCGCGGCGCCTCTCGACCCCAACGGCTTTGCCAACCTGCGCTTCGCTGCGCTCGCCAATGTGCAACCCGGCTCGCCGTTCTTTCCTGCTGCTTATCATGATGGCGATCAGCCGGGCTTTGCGCTCGCCACCGAAGCCGCCGACCTGGCAGTGGATGCGTTCACCGGGGCGGCTTCGATTAACGATGCCCGCCGCGCGCTGGTTGCGGAGATCGAGCGACATGGTCAGGAGCTCGCGGTGGGTAGCAGGCTCCGAATTATCGGATACCCGCTTTCTGGGGATCGACTTCTCGCTGGGACCATTCCCAACCGAAGCGCAATCGCTCGGGACGGCTTTTGAACGGCTAGGTGTCCCGGCGATCGGCCTGCACGGCTCGCTGGCCGTCGCCGCGCTGCTGACAGAGTCCATTGAGCGCGCCAGGTTCCCCCGCACCGGTTTCAGCGGGCTGATGATGCCCGTGCTGGAGGATGCCACGCTTGCCCGTCGCGCCGCGGAAGGGACTCTGACGGTCAAGGATGTTCTGCTATATTCTGCCGTTTGCGGCACCGGTCTCGACACTGTCCCGCTGCCCGGTGATACGTCTGCCGAGCAGATATTCCCTCTCCTGCTGGACCTGTGCGCTCTGGCCTTGCGACTCGACAAGCCCCTCACCGCGCGCCTGATGCCCATTCCCGGCAAGCGTGCCGGCGACCCGACCACATTTGACTTTGGCTTCTTCGCCAACAGCAAGGTAATGGCCTTGCAATCCGAGCCGCTCTCGGCCCCGCTGTCACTGCCTCAAACTCTGCAAATTCGCAAGAGATAGAAAATCTCGCAGATGAACTACATCTGTACAAGGACACCCTATTAAGGGTCTCCTTGTACTGTCTTATCCGTGTTTATCCGTGTTTATCTGTGGTCGTAATGTTGTTCGTATTCCTCCATCAACCATGATCCATTAATAATTCTCAGCTAATCTCTCACTACTCGTTATTCCCTGTCCTCCAATACGTCCCGCCTCCGCCTTCGCGCTGCATCAGCCCTGAGCCGACCAGTTCCCGGCGCAGGCTGGCTGTATCCGCATGATAGCGCTTCAATAATTCGTTGACTTTGCGCTCGCTATAACGCTTGCCGGGCTCAAACGTCTTGACGACGTATCGCAGCACGGCTTCCAGCTTCTTACGCTGTGCCGGGAGGGTCTTCAAGCTGCCATCCCTGCGCGAATAATCCGCAACGACCTTCCGGTCATAGCCGTCGAGATCCATGTCGGCGACCGCTGTGGTGAAGTCCTCGCGCGAGAGCAGCCGGCGCGTGCGCTCTTCCAGCGCCTTCTCCTCCAACTGGTAGACGTTGTAATAGCTCTCTGTGTGCGCGCTGACCAGCCCCGCCTCCGATAGCTTCGCCAGATGATGGCTCACGGTTGATGCTCGCAGGTTCAGCAGCGCGGCAAGCTCCTCCACGCTGTAGCTGCGCCCCGCCAGCAGGCCCACGATCTTCAGCCGGTTCGCGTCCGCCAGCGCCTTATAGAATGACAATAATTCTTCGCTCATATTTCACCAGGGTTCGGAGGTCGGAATTCGTAAATCGTTATTCGGATCGTTATGGATATTCGCCGCTACCCAGTACAAGTCAACCGTCAACAGCCTTCCGCCAATATCTTGAGCCATTGCTCTCCCGTGCCAGCAGCCCGGCGTCCACCAGGCTGCGCCGCAAGCTCGCTGTATCGGCGTGGAACCGGCGCAGGATCGCGTTGACTTCCTTCTCCGTATAGTTCACATCCGGCTCAAAGGCCGCGGCCAGGTAGTGCAGGATGACCTGGAGCTTCACGCCCTGCAAAGGCACCTGCTTGAGGGAGCCGTCGGCGTTGAGATATGCCGCCAGCACCTTCCGGGTTTTGGCGTCCAACTCCGGAGCAGGGACGTAGGTCTGGCGCTGACCGGAGAACTGATTTCGCGACAAACCCTCCAACCCCTCGTCATTAAGACTGTAGCGGTCGTCCGTTTTCCGGACGACGCCGGCGAATTCAAGCTGCCCCAGGTGGTTAAATACCTCCCGGAACGGCAGGCCAAGCTGGGCGGCGACCTCGGTCGCTGTGCCGCCGCGCTTCGCCAGCACGCCGATGATCCGCAGCCGGTCGGCATCGGAAACAGCTTTCACAAAATCCAGTACGTTCGGGTTTTCATCCACTTTGCACATCCGTGAAACTAATTAGACGTATATCGAAATGAATTCTACCCGCGTTTTGACCGCTGTCAAGCCCTGCCGCGCCTCGGAGCCCGGGCAAGTGCTCATCTGAGATGCTTCTTATCTGCCGCAGAATGTGAATTGGACTGAATCGGTTATAATGCGCCCGTTAGGGCTGGTCCCGATCCCCTTCCTGGAGGTGTCTTTTGGATCTCTCGAAGCACGCGTTCTTTGAGGGAAAAATTGTTCCTCTTTCCGAAGCAAAAATAAACATAGCCACTCATGGCTTTTTATATGGCACAGCCGTATTCGGCGGCATGCGGGCTTACTGGAACGAAGAGAAGAAACGTCTCTTCGTTTTTCGTCCTTATGACCACTTCCGCCGGCTGCTGCATTCGGCGCGCATGCTGACGATGAAGACCACCTACGATGAGGAGAGTCTCATCCAGCTCACGCTGGACGTGCTGCGCAGCGATGACTGGCACCAGGACGTATACATGCGGCCGACGTTCTACAAGGCCGACATGGGCATCGGGGTCCGGCTCCACGACCTGAAGGACGAGTTCTGCATGTTCACCATGCCGTTCGAGAAGTATGTCAAGAACGATTCCAATGCGCACGTCACCATTTCCTCCTGGCGGCGCATCGATGACAACATGATCCCCGCCCGCGGCAAGGTGGCCGGCGCATACGCCAACTCCGCGCTGATCAAGACCGACGCGGTGCAGGCCGGCTTCGACGAGGCGCTCGTGCTGGATAACAACGGGCACGTCTCAGAAGGCTCGGCGATGAACATCTTCATGGTGCGTGACGGGGTGCTGATCACGCCGCCGGTCACCGATAACATCCTGGAAGGCATTACGCGCCGGACGCTCATCGAGCTGGCGCGCAATGAGCTGGGTCTGCCGGTGCTCGAGCGCTCCATCGACCGGACGGAGGTCTTCATCGCGGAAGAGTTCTTCATGACCGGCACCGCTGCGGAGGTGACTGCCGTGACGAAGATCGATTATCGGCCGATCGGCGCGGGCCGGATCGGCCCGATCACGACCAAGCTGCGCGCCCTCTACGAGGAAGTGATCCGCGCACGCAACCCGAAGTACAGCAACTGGAATGTGGTCGTGTAATACGATGTCGGCCCCATCAAAACCGCCCGCCACTATAGTAGTGGCGGGCGGTTATTTTTTTGATGCGATCCCAGGCCGGAGCCCGGCTCTATCGATTCTCTTTGTACCTCACCAGCACAAGGTTCTTCTTGCAGTCGGAGTAGGTAACGATGTAGACGTTATCGGCGAGCGGCAGGCCGCCCTGGTCGAGCAGTTGCAGTGTGAGCAGCTTATTGGACGCCACCGGCGTCGTGCCGAGAAGGAACTCAAAGCCGGATTGGCCATAGTCCAGCGCCGTGCCGCTGACCGTGAGCTTGTCTACGTTCTTGCCGTTGAAGGTGCCGGTGAGCCGTAGCGTTCGGTAGAGCACCGGCGCGCCGCTGGCATCCACGACCGTGCCGCCGATGCCCGTCCAGTTGCAGGCCAAGTCGGGGTGGATGATCACGCTCTCAATGGCGGAGACGCTTACGCTATACGGCGCCTTGGGCGTGTTCGTCGGAGGCGGCGACGTGGGGGTGCGCGTCGGCGGCACCAGCGAGATCGGCGTGGCAGACGGCTCCAGCGTAATGGTCGGCGCCAGAGTCGGCGTATCCGTGCCGCTGATGAAGGTCGGCGTCCACGTGGCATCGAGCTGGATGGGCGTAATGGTCGCCGTGGGGAACAGGAACGGCGTGGGGATGCGCGGCTTAAGCAGGTTTACCGGGCTGGTGGGGTTGATGAACAGGAACACAAAGAACACTGCAATAACCAGCGCGGCCAGCACGGTCAGAACCGACAACAAGTCCCAGATGTTCAACCTGGGTCTTGGGCGCTGTACCGGTTCGTCGAAGCCGAAATCTTCATCCATTGGAACACTCCGCACGGGAGAGAATAGGGAATAGTGAGTGGTGAGTTGTAAACGCCGAAGAGGAAGTAATTGGACGGATCATGATTACGTGGGCATCAAACAAGTATTGCCACTATCGTCAGCCTCAGGGCTCGACCACAACGGTTGCGGTGGTCCGCTGCTGCGTAACCCAGTTGCTCAACGCCGTCTCCTGCAGTGCCAGATAGGCATCGGGCGAGAGCGGATGATTGGCGTCGCGCTCCACCAGCTTGATGATGCTGTAGCCGGCTTCGGTCTGGATCACGGCGCTGATATCGCCGGGTTTCAGGGCGAAGGCGGCTTCCTCGATGCCGGGCTCGAGCACATAGCCCTTCGGGAACCAACCCAGGTCGCCGCGCGTATTCGGGGTCGTACTGCGCTGCCAGGGCGTTGAAGTCCCCGCCGATCTTCAGCTGTTCCAGCACGGAGTTGGCATCGCCTTCATTATAGAGCAGAATCTGCTGCACATGTACCTGGTCGGCGGTCTTGGGCACGGCTGTCACGATCTTGTCACGCATCCAGGCTGCCTCCACGGACCGCTTGAGCGCCACGAGGAAGGAAGTGGGCGTATACCCGTGATTGGACTGCCATTTCGCGAGCTTGTCCTCTCCGCCGATCTTCGTGATCAGCGCGTCCACCTTCGATTGCAGGGCGGAGTTTGTTAAGACGTAGCCCGCGGCCCGCGCCCCTTGCGCCAGCAGCAGCTGTGCGATCATGTCTTCGAGCACGGCCTTGTTCGCTTCATCTGAACCGACGGAGGCTTCCGGAGTGCCGAGCGCCGTACGAGCGTTCTTATATTGCGCCACCTGTGCCTGGAATTCGGCGACCGTAACCCCTTCGCCGTTCACGGTGACGGCCATTGGCTCTGGGGTAGCCGTGGGTGGCGCAGGAGTTGCCGTTGGGAGCGTGGGTGTGGGAGTGGCGCGCGGTGCAAAGATCGAGCTGCAGCCCGTCATGATGATCAGCAGAGCTGCCATAGATGGCGACACATACCGCCCGAACGGCAGGCGTGTGCCCACGCTTTACAAGCGCCCCGCCGGTTTCAAGCGATCTTTGATTAAGAGAGAGCGTGTGCCGCCTTCCAGCGGAGGGTTTCCCCGATCTAGGTAGTGAAAACATCGGTCAGATTATAACCATAAAGCAGGCCGCAGAATGTGGAGAATGTGCGTCGTTCCCATTGCCCATTCAGTTATCCCCATAGTTGTGATATTTGTGCGGACGGCCTTGTTGATTATCCTATTTTTCTGGGGTAAACTCCACGACGCAAACAGGCACCGGACCGGGCCTTCCTAGTGATCTCAAATCGGCTATTTTGGAAAATGCGCTTGTGAACGTTTTGGCTCCTGCATTGTGCATCGTAACCCTCATCATGTTATGGGGGATTTTTTATCAAATCCAGCGGGACTTGGCGCTCTGCATTGTTATCTGCGTGCATTGCATGGGCCAGCGCAGTCGTACTGATCACGGAGACCCTCAGCCTGTTCAAAGCCATCACGTTTCCGGCGGTGCTGGGAGCCTGGGTGCTATGCTTCCTGATCGTCGTTGGATTGTGGATCAAAGTGGTGGGGACTCAGCCGAGTCTTTGGCCGAGGCCGCGCATGCCCCACCTGCCTCGCATGGAGTTCTGCCTTGTGCTGGGTGCAGGATTCATCGTGTGCGTTGTCGGACTCGTCGCAGCCCTCGCTCCGCCCAACACCAATGATGCGCTCACTTATCACATGCCGCGTGTCGTGCACTGGATCCAGGATGGGAGCCTGGCCTTCTATCCCACCCACATCCTGCGCCAACTTTATCTGAGCCCCGGCAGCGAGTTCATCCTGCTGCATTTCCAGATCCTCGGCGGTTCAGATCACCTTGCCAATTTCGCGCAATGGTTCAGCATGCTGGGGAGCGCGGTGGGCGTGTCGCTGATCGCGAAGGAACTGGGCGCGGGTCGGCGCGGGCAGGTCTTCAGCGCGGTGGCTGCGATCACGATCCCGGTCGGCATTCTCCAGGCTTCCAGCCCGCAGACTGATTACGTGACCGCCTTCTGGCTGACCTGTTTCGTCTACTGGATGTTCCGCTGGAAAGACCGGGGTGACTTGCCCAGCGCCGCGGCAGCCGGTGCGAGCCTTGGGCTGGCTGCCCTCACCAAGTCCACAACCTACATCTTCGCCTTCCCCTTCCTGGTGTGGTTTGGGATCCTGTTGCTGAAGCGCTACCGTGCTCGGGCTGCGCGCCTTGTGGCGCTGGCGGCAATGACTTTTTCTTCTCCTTAATCTGGGCTCCTACGTTCGCGAGTTTGAGCTCTTCGGCAACCCGCTGGGGATCACGCGCGATCCGATGGTGCAGGGATATTATTCCAACGATATCTTTTCGCCCGCCGAGCTGGCATCCAACCTCGTGCGCAACACAGCCATACATTTGGGGACACCCGTGGGACGCGTAAATGCGTACCTCGAGCGAGCAGTCGCATCGTTCCACGACATCATCCACATTTCTGAAAACGACCGGCGCACGACCTGGATCCATACCCAGTTCCATATCCGGCTGCTGTCTTTCTTTGAGTACACGGACGGGAATTTTCTGCACCTCGGCCTGATCGTCATCAGCGGCCTGTTCCTGCTGTTCAGGCCCGCCGGCAAAAGGGATCTGATCTTCTATGCTGCCTGCCTCCTGATCGCCTTTGTTTCCTTCTCGTTATATCTCAAATGGCAGCCCTGGAGCGCGCGCCTGCAACTGTCCTTGTTCGTTTTGTTTGCGCCCATCCTCGGAAAGCTGGGAGAAGAGATCATGCCGTCCTGGATCGGGAGCGGCCTCGCGGCGCTGCTTATCCTGGCTGCTCTCCCCTGGGCCTTCTTAAACCAATCGCGGCCGCTGGTCGGAAACGGGAATATCCTGACGACCGACCGCACCAGCCTCTACTTCCGAAACCAGCCCTCCGATGAAGCGGCCTATGTGTCGGCGGTGCAATTCCTGGCAGCATCTCAGCCTCAGTGCAGGCAGGTGGGCCTTTATATTCGCCCCAATGACCCGGAATACGCGCTGTGGGTGTTGCTCCAACGCATGATCGGGAAGGATGTGTTAATCGAGTTGGTCGCGGTCGAAAACGTCTCCGCCACGACAGAGCCATTGGCCTTCACTCCGTGCGCGGTCGTAGCGGTTCGTCCAAATCCGGTTGAGACTCTGAACGTCAGCGGGGTAAGCTACAAGAGCGCCAGAGTCTTCGGTCCCGTTTCCGTTTTGACGCCATAGTTCGGTCTCTCCGATCCGGTGTGGCGCCATCCCTGGGTTGCTTTCGTACAAATCCGCAGCTCAGCGGCGGTCGGGCGCTGTCCGCTGTATAGAGAAGACACAGACGAATGTAGCTTTGGATGAAACGACATGAACGTACGTGATTGTAGATAAACATGCACATCAGTACAAACCGGGACAGTCACAGAGTTGCAATGCGGTCTCACGGGTTGCGCTGACGTAATTATTGGCCCTCCGATCCGTTCCAAGTATATGTTCGAAGCGTAATATCCAACTCGTGCGCGATCACATACTAAAGGGGGATTGAATTTCTAACGGGCTGGGTATATAGTTGAGTGTGGACTCGTGTAGCTCCGGTTTATGGAGAAGCGCGATAGACGCTCGCATCGCTGCCGACGTTACGCAAGGGTTCAACCATGGATAAACCATTCGCACTTATCGTTGAAGATGACCGAGACATTGCAGCCCTGTTCCGACATGTGCTGGACATCGCCGGCTATTACACCGAGATCGTCATGCACGGACGCGAGGCTGTCAATCGCCTCAAGTCGGCCCAGCCCGATATCGTGCTCCTGGATCTGAACCTGCCCGGCGTTTCGGGTGAGAAGATCCTCGAAGGCATGCGCGCTGACCTGCGGCTCAAGGACGTGCCGGTGGTCGTGGTCACCGCGCATTCACGCGTTGCGGATAACCTGCCCGTCGAGCCGGACCTGGTGCTCCTGAAGCCGGTGAACCTGGGTCAGCTCAGCAACCTGGTACAGCGTTTGCGCACCACCCCGCACTCCATGCCTGAAGCGCCGTGGGATGGCCCTACTCATCTTTATAACCGGGAGTTCTTCTCCGTCCGCCTGAAATATTCGCTGGAGCGCGCCAAGGAGATCGGCACCAATCGCTTCGGCGTCATGTTCGTGGACCTGGATCCGTTCGCCTCGATCCAGCAGCGTCTCGAGTCGGAGCAGTTACATGGCTTCCTGCGCGAGGTCGCCAGCCACTTGAAGACCCGCCTGCGACCTACCGATACGATCTCTCGATTCGATGACGGCCTGTTCCTCATCCTGTTGGAAGACATCCCGAATGACTCCACGCCGTCGAAGATCGGCGCGCGTATTCAACGGGAGCTGGGCGATTTTATTTTGCAGAAATCGGCCCTGGACGGGCTGAATGCCTATGTGGGCGTGGTTTGCTGCGGCGCCGGCTACGAGAGCATCGAAGAGATCCTCGGCGATGTCAACGTGGCCCGCCGGCTTGCCCGCCGCCAGAAGGCGCACTTGCAGTACGACCGTGATCTGCTGCGAGGATTTCGCGGCGCTGTCTTTAATCCGTAATGGCGTCGCGAGCTGGTTGCAAATAAAGACCTCCGGGACCGTGTCCCGGAGGTCTTCCGTTAAGCATTCGGCTCCTGGCTGCGGGTTACTTTTTCAGCTTAACCAGCACGTCCTCGGCCGCGGCTGCATCCAGCGGCATGGAGAGCAGAAAGCCCTGCCCAAATTCGCAAGCCAGGGTTTTGAGCGCCTCCAATTGATGCTCCGTTTCGATGCCCTCCGCGATCGTTTCCATCCCCAGCTCAAGTCCCATTAAGATGATGGCACGCACGAGCCCCAAGCCCTTGGGATCATTGCCCATTTCGCTGATGAACGTCCGATCGATCTTGATCGCGTTGAGCGGGAATCTTTGCAGGTATGCCAGCGCTGAATAGCCGGTGCCGAAATCGTCCATCTGCACCTGCACGCCCATTCCTTGCAAGGTTCGGATCACAGCATTTGCGGTCGCAAAGTTATCCACCAGCACGCGTTCCGTGATCTCCAGCCTCAGCGACGTGCCTTTCAAGCCGCTGCGGGTCAGCGCCTTCGCTACGATCTCAGGCAGGTTCGGCTGTGAGAACTCCTTGTGGGAGATGTTCACGTTGACGGTCACATTCTTGAGATAAGGGTGCTGGCCCTGCCATCGCTTCAACTGCTGGCATGCTTCATTGAGCACCCACGCCCCGATCGGCACGATCAGGTTTGATTCCTCCGCCACCGCCAGAAAATCCGCCGGTAACAGCAGCCCTTTTGTCGGATGAGACCAGCGCAGCAGCGCTTCCAGACCCACGACCCGGCCTGATTCCAGGGATGTGATCGGTTGGTAATAGAGCTGAAACTCCCGGTTCTCAAGCGCCCGGCGCAGTTCGTCTTCCATTTGCATCCGCGAGAAGGCCTGGTCGCGCAGTTCCACCCGGAATAGCTCGGAGCGCCCCTTGCCGAGCGCTTTGGCCTGATACATGGCAAGGTCTGCATCCCGCAGCATATCCTCCGGGCGGCCATACTTGATCGTATCCGCCGCGACGCCGATGCTCGCGGTTATATACACCTCGTGCTCGTCCAGCATGAACGGGCGCCTTATTTCCTGCTGGATCCTTTCTGCCAGCCTGTCCGTGCACTCAGCATCGGCCACATCCTCCAGCAGGATCGCAAATTCGTCTCCGCCAAAGCGAGCAACAGTGTCGCTGGAGCGCAATATCTCCCTGAGTCTTTGGGCAACGGCCACCAGCAATTGATCGCCATAGGAATGTCCGAGGCTGTCATTCACCACTTTGAAGAGGTCGAGGTCCAGGAACAGCACAGCAAAGGATGGCTCGGCATGGCGCTTCGAACGCTGAATGGCCTGTCCCAACCGGTCTAGAAACAACAGCCGGTTGGCAAGCCCGGTCATGTGGTCGTGCAGCACATCGTACGCCAATTGTTCCTGGATACGCAGGCGTTCTGCGATCTCGCTATTGAGATCGCTGTTCGCGCTTTCCAGCTCCGACGCCTGCGATTTCAATTGGAGGTTTAAGCGGCGGTTCTCCGCGAGGGCGATCAACTGACGGAGCACAACCAGCGTCAGGATCACGCCCACGCCGGCCGCGATGGAAGCGAAGCTCATAGGCAGCGGCGTGATCGCGGCTGCGATCAGCAAGAGGAACGCGCCCAGCAGCCACAGATACGGCAGATAAGTTTTGACCCATTGCAGCCACTCCCTGGAGGGATGCCCCGGCGGGTAATTTTCACCCGCCTTTGACGCGGGCATCTCCGCCCATTGGGACGCCGCCGCCAGGCCGATCAGCACGTTCGCTATTATCCACACGAGGTCCAGCCAGCCTCCGCTGACATAGCTCGCTAGCAGGGCCTGATAGGTATAGATGGTGTCCGCGACGATCCACAGCAGCAGGCCCCCCACCAGGAAGGAAACCGCGAAATAATTTCGCGTGCGGCTTTGTCGCGCTCTGCGGCATCTTCACGCTGCGGCCAGTATCGTCGGCGTGCAGCAGCCCTTGAGGGCCTGCCTCGCCATACAGGATCAGGAGCACCGTGCCAAGAAGCACCAGGTCACCGATCGGATAGGCAACCAGAATAAGCTGATCCAAAAACGGTGAACCGGCATTCGCATGGATGACGGGCCCGATCAGGAAATTCCAAAATCCAAGCACCGCTGCTGCCAGGATCGTAGCAAGATCCAGACCGTTGTTCAAAAGCTCGGCTTTGCTGGCAGGCTTGTTGATCATCAGCATCACGCCAGCCAGGAAGAACACATAATCGCTCAGATAAAAAGCATCCGCGATCGATGGGAATGGCGCCTGTTGCAGTACCAGGTCCAGGAATGCCCAGATGCTGTCCCCGATCATATAAAGGAGCATGGAAATAGCGATGGCGCTCCAGGCAAAGGCCAGGCGCCTCGAGCGGGCGGCCGACTGTTTTGCCGCCATGAACAGGGATATGGTTACAAGCAGCTCAACGGCGGGGGCGCTGATGTCTGAGAAGACCAGGCGCTGTTGGTCGCTCTGGGGCCACATCGAAGCTCCCAGCATGACACCCAGGATGATCAGCGAGAAGAGGCCCAGCCGTGCGAAGGTTATCGGTGGGCGTTTGTGTGAAAGTTCGAGCTTGAGATCCATTGTCATTGGGTTCTGTACAAACCGTGGGCTGATTATACAAAGCGGCTACCCCGCCAAAATGCCAATTCCATCGCAATAGCGCAGTCTTTCCACCTATGGTCGTCAGGCAAAAATTGGAGTAATATCGCAAAACTAGCCTTATTGTTGCTAGAATAAATCTCGGAGAGGAATGAAGATGGCTGCTGCAGAGAACAAGAAAATGGCACGTAGGCTTATCATGGAAGTCGTCAACAAGGGAGATATCCCGCTCATCGATGAGCTCCTGACCGAAGATTATATTGAGCACGCCGGGCCGCCCGGACTGCCCCCTACGCGCGAGGGGTTCAAGATGTTCATCACTGGCCTCCGCAGTGCCTTTCCCGACCTGAACTATACGATCGAGGATGAACTGACTGATGGCGATAAGATCGTGCATCGCCTGATGGCTACTGGCACGATGAAGGGCGAGATGGAGGGGATGAAGCTGAAGCCCACCGGCAAAAAAGCCACCTGGCAGGAAATGCACATCGGTCGCTGCGACGCCCAGGGCCGCATCGTCGAGCACTGGGGCACTATGGATATGGCAGCCATGATGGAACAGCTTGGCTTCGGCCCCGGAGCACATTAGCCGCATCGGACTCTGAATCAGAAAACAGAACCGCCCATGATATGGGCGGTTCTCTATTTCAGTTACGCGCTTACCGCGCCTCAAGGGACTATGGTGCCGGACGAGTTTGGCGCACTCTTCGGCGTGATCCGCTTCAGATAGGTGTGATTTTTCTGCAACAATTCAGTGATGGCATCGGGATCCAGCGCTTCGGAAAAGTAATAACCCTGCGCGTAGCGGCATTTGGAGGCCTGCAGGAAACTTAGCTGCGCCTCCGTTTCTACGCCCTCGGCAACCAGGTTCAAACCCAGGTTAGCCGCCAGTCCAATGACCGTATGGACGATCTTGTTGCTTTCGCTGTTTCCGTCCACGCCGCCGATGAAGGACCGGTCGATCTTCAATACGCTGATCGGCAGCCGCGACAAATACCCCAGTGTGGAATAACCCGTGCCGAAATCGTCCAGGCACAGATGCACGCCCAGCGACCGGATGGCACGCAGTTTCGGGATGACAACTTCCTCGTCGTTGATGTTGTTCTTTTCAGACAGCTCCAGCCAAAGTTGTTCCGGCTGGATGGAGTACTCAGCCAGAGTTTGCTCGATAAGTCCGACCAGGTTAGGGTTGGAAAGTTGCTTGTTGGTGAGGTTCACCGACATGTACAGTGGCGTGGCCCTTTGGAATTGCTGGTTCCAGCGCGCGATCTGCTCGCAGGCCTTCCGCAGCACCCAGCGCTCCAGGGAATTCAGTAGCCCGGTCGTGTCGATGGAGGAAAGGAAATGGTCAGGCTTAAGCAGGCCCAACGAATGTGAGTTCCAGCGCAGGAGCGCTTCGAAGCCTCGGATCTCGCCGGAGTCCAGCGCGATGATCGGCTGATATTGCAGCAGAAATTCCTGCTGCTTGTATGCATTCCGCAGGTCCGTCTGCAATTTCAAAGAGTCCATCAGTTGCGCATGCATCACGTGGTCGTAGATACTGAAGCTGGCATCGCCGGCTTCCTTCGACTTGTACATGGCAATATCCGCGTCTCGCATGGCGTCTTCGGCGAACTCGTAACCCGTGGAGCTGAGCGTGATGCCGGCGCTCACGGTAATCACAAATTCCTGCCCCTTCATGAAGTACGGCTCTGAGGTGCTTTCGAGCAGCCGTTGGGCCAGCACCAGCACTTCCTGCACGCCGTGCACATCGTCCATCAGCACCGCGAATTCGTCGCCGCCGAACCGCGCCACGGTATCCACCTCGCGGAAATTCCTTTGCAGGCGCCTGCCGATCTCCTGCAGGACCTGGTCTCCCAATTGGTGTCCCAGGCTGTCGTTGATCAGCTTGAAGTTATTTGCGTCGATGAAGAATACGGCAAAGCCGTAATCGGGGTGGCGCTTGGCCCGGGCAATGGCGCGCGAGAGCCGCTCCAGGAACTGTTTCCGGTTTGGCAGGCCCGTGAGCATGTCGAAGTTGGCGGAATGCAGCAGGGCCTGCTCATATTTCAGTCGCTGTATCGCCATGGCAGCGTGATGGCTCACGCCCACCACCAGCAGACGGTCCAGCTCTTCGAAGGGCCGGGATTCTTTGTCGCGTTTAAAGGCGTAGATCAAGGCCACGGCTTCCTGGTCTATCAACACCGGGCAGAGCACCAGCGAGGCGATGTCCGGCCCCATGGACGAATCGCCCGAGTGCAGGGAGATCAGGATGGGCACCTTGGTACTTGTGACGTGCTCGACGAGCTCCGCCGAGCCGAATTCCTTGTTGAGCCGCCCGAAATCGTTCGCCATGACCACGCCGCACTCGTCGGAGTTGAGCATCCTCTCGACGAATGTTGAGATCCGGCCCTGCGCTTCTGCCAGGTTCTCAATTTTGGATAACTGGATGGAGAGGTCGTGCAACAGCACCGTGTAATGGTCCAGCGCCAGGATCAGCAGATTCTCATAGTTGCCGGGCGGTTGCAGGCGGCTGGTCAGCTTGGCAGTTGCGCGCCCCGCTTCGGTGGAAATGACCGTCAGCAGGTGCAGCCCGATCCGCACCTGGTCATTATGGTCGAGCGTCTGCGCCCGGTAGATCTGCCTGCCGTTGACGAATGTGCCATTGGTGCTGCCGGAGTCCCAGATGACGAGACGGTCGCTGGCGTCCAGCTCCAGGACGGCGTGGTTCCGTGAAGCGGACTCATCTACGATGACAATGTCGTGACTGGACATCCTGCCCAGCGTGGTTTTCCCCGGCTTGATGCTGTATTCCGTCCGATCTGATTCGGAGGATTGTACGATCAGTTCCCACGGCATGTTATGAATCTACCATATTATTCCGGCGTCTATTCCATTTAATATGTTTGTGGCACGTACAGCATTCGATGTGAGCAGTGAATCGGAAATGGGATATGGGCCAGGGAACCGGAGCGGAAGAGGATAGGAGATAAATATGCCAAATTTACTCCGCTCAAAATTTGGAATTACAGTTTTTCCTCCGCCAGTGCCTTAAGGTACGCTGCGTAACCGTTTTCGGCCATGCCGTTGGCGAGATCGCGCAGAGCGCCGGCGCTGATATAGCCCATGCGATAAGCGATCTCCTCCGGGCAGGAGATCATCAGGCCCTGTCGTTCCTGCACTGCCTGCACGAAGCTGGCTGATTGCAGCAGCAACTCATGTGTTCCGGCATCCAGCCAGGCCACGCCGCGGCTGAGAAGCTCCAGGCGCAACTGTCCTCGCTCCATGTAGATACGGTTCAAGTCGGTGATCTCCAGCTCGCCGCGCGGCGATGGCTTCAGCTTTGCTGCAAGCTCCACCACCTGCAAATCGTAGAAGTACATGCCCGGCACCGCAAAGTGTGATTTAGGCTGTGCCGGCTTCTCTTCCAGGCCCAGTACCTTGCCATCCGAGTCGAACTCCACCACCCCGTAGCGCTCGGGGTCGCGCACCGCATATCCGAACACCAGCGCGCCTTCGGTTAAGGCGGCGGCTGCGCGCAGGGTCTCGGGTAGACCCTGCCCGAAGAAGATATTGTCACCCAGGATCAGGCAGGCCGGCGCGCCGTCGATGAACTGTGCCCCAACGCGGAACGCGTCGACCAGGCCGCGCGGCTGGTCCTGTTCCGCGTAACAGAGCGCCAGCCCCCACTGGCCGCCGTCGCCCATGAGCCGGCGGAAGAGCGGCAGGTCTTCGGGTGTGCTGATGACCAGCATCTCGCGGATGCCGGCCAGCATCAGCGTCGACAGCGGGTAGTAGATCATGGGCTTGTCGTAGACTGGCAGCAGGTGTTTGCTGACGGGCAAAGTGAGCGGGTGCAGGCGTGTGCCTTTCCCACCGGCGAGCAGGATACCCTTCATAAGCGTCTGGCCTCTTGATCGCGAAATGATCGTAGATCGTGCATCCACTTACCCTCGCCCATATTGCTTCTCCATCCAGCGCTGATAATCCTTCTGCTCGCGGATCGCATGCGTCCATTCGGGATGCGATAAGAACCATTCCACTGTGACACGCAGCCCATCCGTCAGCGAATGACGCGGCTCCCAGCCCAGCTCGCCCCGCACCTTACGGATGTCCATGGCGTAACGCCGGTCGTGGCCCGGGCGGTCCGTCACGAATTGGATCAGTTCGCGATGTGATGCGCTGGCCGGCTTCAACTCATCCAACAGATCGCAGATCGTCTCCACGATGCTCAGGTTGGCCGGCTGGTTGCCTCCGCCGATATTGTATGTTTCCCCCGGCTTGCCGTCGCGCAGGATGAGATGGATCGCCTCACAGTGGTCTTCCACATACAGCCAGTCGCGGATCTGCTGACCGTCTCCATAGACCGGCAGCGGCTTGCCTGCCTGCGCATTCAGGATCGTGAGCGGGATCAGCTTTTCGGGGAATTGATAGGGCCCGTAATTGTTGGAGCAGTTCGAGATCGTCACGGGCAGCCCATAGGTGTGGCTATAAGCGCGCACCAGGTGATCGCTGGCAGCTTTGGATGCGGCATACGGCGAGTTCGGCGCATAGGCCGTCGTCTCAGAGAAGGGAGGATCGTCCGGCCTGAGCGTGCCATAGACTTCATCAGTGGACACGTGATGGAAGCGCACCTCTGCCAGGGGAGAGGTGTGCCTCCTCCAACCAGAACTGGCGCGCAGCCTCGAGCAGGGTGAACGTGCCGAGTACATTGGTGTGGATGAATGGCTCCGGTCCCAGGATCGACCGGTCCACGTGTGACTCGGCGGCGAAGTGCACGATGGTATCGATGTGGTGCTTGCGCAGCAGGTCGTGTACCAGCGCACGGTCGCCGATGTCGCCCTCCACGAACACATGCCGCGACTCGTCCGGCAGGTCACGCAGGTTTTCCAAACTGCCGGCGTAGGTCAGCGCATCCAGGTCGACGACCTGCACGTCTGGCTCGGCCTGCAAGATGGCACGCACGAAATTGGAGCCGATAAAGCCGGCTCCGCCGGTCACAAGCAGATTTTTCATAAGGGTGTCATAGGGATCAAGGTCGCTGTATCCCGCTTCGTAAAGAACAAACCTTCCCGCCAAACGTTTTCACTAATGGAGCGAAAATAAAGCGAAGCGACGTTGGCTGTTAGCGGTGCACTTCTATGCAAAGATGAGATCGCTGCATGGAACACAGAGATTATACCTACAAAGAGCAACCCGTAGTGAATAGCGAATCGAGAAGCGTCCATCCTACCCGGCGCGCTTGAATCGGGCTCGCAGTTGATTACTTATCACCGACATACTGGAGATGACAAAATGAAGAAAACATTGTTCGCATCTTTCGCGCTCATCCTCGTGGCTGTCCTGCTGGCTGGCTGTGACCTGAACCAGGTCATCACGATCGATACACCCGCACCCGGCACACCTGCTGTTCAACTCACGCCTTTGCCGCCCGTTCCCACCGCCGCAGTAGGCGAGACCTCCGGCGGTGGCGAGATCGACTTGCCCGGCGTGCGCCTCAACATCTTCGCACCAGGCCCCAACCCGCTGATGGACAGGCCAGCCGCGGGTCACGCGGTCGCCGGCATCCTGTTGGGCCTCTGGCACGGCATCATCTCGCCCATCACGCTCATCATGTCATTCCTGAATCGGAATGTGCAGATGTACGAAGTGCATAATGACGGCGGGCCGTACAACCTTGGCTTCTTCCTGGGCATCGCCATCCTCATCGGCGGCCTGGGTCTCTTCCGTCGCTAGCTTTCCCTTCCGTGCAGTACGTGGGTCCGTCGCACCCGGCAAATACAAGCACCTCTTCAAATGGACTGAGCTAATCGATGAGGTGGTTCACTAAACAGGTTGCGATGGACCCTTTATCATTCCGGTACTAGGGGAGCGTGGGCGCATCTCCCGTAAAGAGATCTCCCGCACACGGTGCGCACCGGAAACTTTTTTCTCCGGAAATCGTCTATCTGTTATCCGTACCGAGTGGTAAAGCGCCCCGCAGGTTCCCGCCGGATCCATCGTAATCAATTCAGCCTGCTGGGCCGTCAGATCAGACTTACCGGAGGAACTACCATGAGACTTCGCCCCTTACCCTTATTACTGGCTCCCCTGGGGCTGCTCGCCGTCCTTTGCCTGCTCGGCGCCTGCACGCCCGTCAAACAATCTTCTGCCAGCGGCGCAGGCGCAGGCGGCGCTGCTACCTCTTCAGGCATAACCATTTTGCCTGCCTCCACTACCGTCATAGGCTTGACCGCAGACACCGCTCAACCGCTCTCTACGCCTCAACCTCCCACACCCATCCCGGCGCTTCCTTCAGGCCTCTCTCCCACCGAGCTGAAATATCGCCTGCTCGCTGAATATCCCGATTTCTTCTTCTGTGATACCGACCTCTACCCGGTCGCCCGAAATGATGAAGGCAGCCTTGCCCTCGAGCGCTTCTCTGCCATCCAGGCGAACCAGGAAGAGTTCCAGGCCATCCTGGCGCACAACGGCATGAGCGGCCAGGCATCCTTCACCGACGAGCAGAAGCTGCACATTTATCAGGAGCACAAGAAGCTGGCAGCCGTTCACTTTGAGTTGGTCGGCGATCAATACCAGTTCCAGATCACCACCGGCGGGCCCGGTAAATCGAGCTTCAACATCCAGGGTCTGATCGACGGCGCGGGGAACATTACAGTTCAACAGCGTACCTCCGGCATAGCCACCTGCCCCATTTGCCTCGCGGCGCACACGCTCATCGACACGCCGCATGACGCCGTTTTCGTCGAAGACATCCAACCCGGCGAACTGGTCTGGACCGTGAACGGCTCCGGCGAGCGTCTATCCGCTCCTGTGTTGAGAGTGGTACGCGTGCCGGTCTCCGCCGGTCATGAGATGGTGCACATTCGCCTCGATGATGGACGCGAGCTGTGGGTTTCGCCGGGCCATCCCACCGCCGACGGGCGCCGTCTCGGCCAGCTTATCCCTGGCGACCAGATCGACGGAGCCCGTGTCACGCTCGCAGAGCGTGTGGCTTATGATGGTCCTGCCACCTACGATCTTCTTCCCGATGGCGATACCGGCTTCTACTGGGCAGACGGCATCCTCATCGGCAGCACGCTCAGCCAGCCGTAGTTCACTGCAACGCAGGCTTGCGCAGTCTCCGAGACTGCGCAAGCCTTATCTCACAATGCCCGGCGGTTGATCGGCTGCAATCGCAGTTACAATCGCCTGCGCATGAATCGCCCCCACATTCACCTCACCACCACACAGGTTGTCCGTATCGCAGTCATTGCTGCGCTCTATGCCGTATTTACCGTCGGCCTCGCCCCGCTCAGCTATGGCCCCATCCAATTCCGCTTCGCGGAGATCTTCAAGGTCTTCGTTCTGTTCGACCCGCTTTATGCGCTGGGGATCGGCATCGGTACGTTCTTCGGCAACTTGGCGAGTCCCTTCGTCGGCCCGTGGGAACTGATCTTCATGCCGCTCACCGACGTGGCAGGCGGCATACTCGCCTGCTATATTTATCGTCTGATGATGAAAGAACTCCCTCTGCTGCCTCTGGCGGTTTATGCCATCACCACATCCCTGGCCGTCGGTTTCATGCTGACGGTTCTGGGAGCCGGTGGCTTCTGGATACTTGCCGGCTCCGTTGCCGTCCCGGAATTGATCATCCTGATTGCTGGCTATCCACTGATCGCCTGGATCATCCGCTTGCTAAAGCTCCGCGGCATTGACCTCGAAGACAGGCGCTGACCTCTCCATTCGAGACCCGCGTCTAAGAGCCTTTTGCCAGTGCCTTCTCCACCTCGGCCAGATGTTCCTCACGGTGGAGTGCGCGTAGCACCCAACGCTCATTATGAGCGTATACCTGTTCCAGCAGCGCCGCAGGGAAATTCTCCAGCCGCCGGTCCAGCGCCTCCGCCGTTTCGACGGCAAGCCGCGCGGCCTCACGCGCCGGAACAGCGGCCCATGTAGGCAGCAGCATATCGTTCACCAGGACATTCAGCTCCACGGCAAATAATTTTCCATCGCGTTCAGTTCCATCCAGCACGAGTTGCACGCGACGGTCCCAGAATGCCAGGTGAGCCAATGTGATCGCCACTGTCCAGTCCGCTCCCACCGGCAGCTGCATTTGTGCATCGGGTACTTGCGCCACTCTGCGTATGTGGCCTGTGGCGGCCCGGTTGCTTTCCACAAAGGATCGATCCATCTCTTCCTCCTTATTAAGTGAACATTAAACGGCGTTGTCTCAGCCGATTCCATTCCGTATGTTCCTGGCTGTTATGTCGTTAATTGTAAACGACCGCCGTGCGCTCCTCTGCCTCTTTTCATGCATTGCTGCGCACGCCGCGTCTCTGGATGCGGGCCTTCCCGGTTAGCGGATTTACTGCTTCGCATTCTTCTCCCCAATAGGAGGTCTCGCCATGCCTGTTCGCACAAGGCGCAATTTACTGCTTTCCATTTTGTTCGTGGGCGTCGCTGCTTTGCTGGTCGAATGCACCACCACCTCGGATGCCCCGGCCAAATATCAGAACGGTCTGACATGCCAGTCCTATACCAACAATTTCAACCAGGGTCTCACGGTTACCAAAGGCTCGGACTGCAGCTTTAAATGTCCTGACGGTCGCCTGTTGTCGCTGCCAAATGCTGTGGTCTCGCAATCGAAGGAGGAGTTGAATTTCCTCTTCTGCGGCGCTCCAATGCCTACGCCATCCCCCCGGCCCGGTGGGCCTGTTGCGGGTCCTATAGACGTCCTGCCGACGCCCACTCCCGCACCGCTGTTAACGGGAGAGGTTTCCAGTTGTTTCCTCAATACAAGGGTCATCAACTTCCGATTCGTTCAGCCTCCTCCGGATCTCACCGGCAAAAAACTGAGTGTCCTGATCCAGGGTCAGCCCAGCCAATGCTATGTTCCCCTGGGCTTTCCCGGCTCCCTGTCCTGTAAGCTGCCGCCGAATACCAGCTTCCCTACCGGCATCGTAGTCACCCTCGATAATGTGGTGGTTGATAGCTTTGCCTATAATGGAACTGTCTGCCAGCAACAGGCTGCACCGCCGAATGGGTCCCAGGGTTCGCTCTCCACCTCGGTGCCTGCCACCCAGCGCCCTACTCCAAGACCCACAAACCCTCCTCCGACGAATCCTCCGCCAACCAATCCTCCTCCGACGAACCCCCCGCCGACGAATCCTCCGCCGACTCAGCCGCCCCCGACTGAGCCGCCGCCCACGCAACCTTTGCCGACTGTCGAGCCGCCTACGGTGGAACCTCCTACCGTTGATCCACCGACCATTTCGCCTCCCCCAACTCGCGGGCCCCGCCCCACTAAGCCGCCTCGTCCCACCAGGATGCCTCGACCGACCAGGCCGCCGAAGCCGACAAAACAGCCTGCCCCCGGCATAATCCCTCCGATCCCGGGCCTTCCGCCTCTGCCCCTGATCCACGGCTTTGGGGCTTATCTACTGGCTTTCCTGGTCTGTCTGGTAATTCTCGCTCTCTAGCCGGAATGTGCATGAACATGCCTCCCAGCTTTGTCCCCTTGCAATACGGGACAGGGTTGGGAGGCATCTTTTTTGATTCGCCCTTTTATCTATATATAGCTGTCGGGAATAAAGATATTAGTCCGTCGGCACCATTACCATGATCGGTATCCTTCTTCCGGCGCGCTGCCTGTACATGGTGTAGCCAAGGTACGTGCCGGTCGCATAGTTCCAGAAGCGCTCATACTCTTCGCCGGTCGCCTCGTGCGCCTCATACCAGCCGCCTCGGCCTCCGACCACGCACATCGCGTGCGGATGCGCCCTTAGGTTGAAATACCACGCGGGATAGCGGTGCTGCCCCCAGTTGGAGGCGATCACCGCGAATGCAGCCGGGTTGGCCTGGTCACGGATCGGCAGCAGCGGCGCGCTGCGCGGCTTGCCGCTTTTTGCGCCCGTCGTGGTAACCATTACCACCGGCACCCCCGCTAGCAGGCTTGTCAATATGGATCGCCCGCCTGATGCCCTCAGCCACAATCGGTCGAGCGGCGGCAGGGCGCGGCTCAGGAACCATGACCCCGCTGAGGAAGAGGCAAGTCGCTGTATCAGCGTATGGAACGGGCTATATCTTCTGATTGTCATGACTGTCAACTCCGCCTCCCGCCTCTACTTCCCTCTGTATCGAACCACCAGCAGTGCGGTCGTCACTGGAAGCAATATCCCCCACGCAACATATCCCAGGTTGCCCAATGCCGCGTTCCCCGTACCGATGCCAACCACGTGGGCGAGACTCAATGCGCCCCCCGCCGCGAACAACCATCGGATCCAGGTCTCCAGCTTGCCGCCGCTTATCGCTATCGCCGCAAGAAGGGCGGCGAATCCATAGAACACTCCCCAGGCGAGGTGTTCCATTGCGTACATCAGCGAAATTCCGTTATGGACATCCAGCAGCGCCAGCAGCACTGACTCGCCCACCCGCGTAATTTTTGAAACGATCAGAAGCTGCACGAACCAATTGACGCTGCTGATCGCGCACACCAGCGACATGAATACGAATGCAAGTTCCGCAAAGACCGCCCGGCTCCCCACGAATTGCCGTCGCAGCGCCGCGAACAGTACCAGCAGGCTGGAGTTCCATAAGATCGCGACGATTGCCGAAATGTTCTGCACCGCCTGTGAAGAGGTCGAATGGAGCGTTCCATCCACGATCAGTTTCCCCGCCAATCCCAATAAATACAGCATCCCCAGAAGCGTGGCAGCGGCCGCCATGATAACCACGATCCGGCGCGACGTTTCGATGGCACTGAAGTTGTCTGTGTCCTTCGCGGTGATTTTAGTCTTCACCGTTACCTCCCTTCACCCTTGTTCATATTCCTTGTGAGCGGCGCGGTAGTTGCCGAGCATCCCTGACAACGTCCGGACCACGAAAGTGTATCACACCAAAATTCCTAAAAGAAATTCGCATCTTCTCCGTGCGCCCATTCGAGATCAATTACAAAATAAGGAACATGAAACACGAAATGTCACTATAATAGAATTACCCGTAAAAACATGGAAAAACCGTTCGTATTGATCATCGAAGACGAGCGCGATATTGCGGCCCTGTTCCGTCATGTGCTGGACCTTGCCGGCTATCGAACTGAGATTGCCTCTCACGGCACCCTCGCTATGGAGCGGCTTTCGAATTCCCGTCCCGATGTCGTCCTGCTCGACCTCACGCTTCCCGGCGTATCCGGCGCCGAGATCCTCCGCCGTATGCGATCCGACGAACACCTGAAGGGCATCCCTGTGGTCGTCATCACCGCTCATTCCGAGATCGCCGAGAGTCTCGCGGTCGAGCCTGACCTTGTTATGCTGAAACCTGTCAGTGCCGCGCAGCTGGCCGACCTGGTCCGGCGGCTCACGCAGGATAGCAAACTCGCGGAGACGGCTCCCTTTGCAAGAGCCCCCTCTGACAATATCACCGGCCTCTACAATCGTCCCTTCTTCTTGAATCGGCTGGACTGCGCCTTCAAGAGCCTCAAGGAGAACGGTCAGAGCCTGTTCGCCGTGCTCTCGTTGAGCCCCAACCGGTACCAGAAGATCGATCATCGCCTCGGGAGACAGCGAGCCGATGCATTCCTTGCAGAGACCGCCGAAATATTGCGGACCAGCGTGCGCCCGACCGACACCATTGCTCGCTTTGAACAGGATCAGTTCTACATCCTGGTGGAACAGGCCCCGCGCCGCGACATCGCTGACATGATCGCCGCCCGCATCCAGGTGAATCTGAACGGACGCATCGCTCAGGCCACCGGAGAGCCTTTCACTTGCAGCATCGGCGTGTTGCTGTGCGACACGCGCTACGAGTTCCTTGAGGAGATCGAGCGCGACGCCCGTGCCGCTTACGCCCTTGCCAGAGCCGCCGGTCCGGGCGCCTGCCTCATCTTCGACCACAATTCGATCAAAAGAAATCGGCCTGAACAAGCGGCCGGCTGATCCATCCCCGCGCGAACGCGTCGCGCGGGGACGATCCTGTCACAGCGTTCTTTTTCCTCCATGCCTTATTGCGGGTCCTTATGCCCGCCAGATGCCATGATACAATCCTGTGGTGCAGAGGAGGGTCATTGATGCCGAAACCATTTGTTTTGATCGTCGAAGATGAACGCGATATCGCTTCTCTATTCCGTCACGTCATGGACCTGGCGGGCTATCGCACCGAGATTGCCTCGAATGGCGCCCTTGCTTTGGAACGTCTTGCAAGCTCCCGGCCTGATATCGTCCTGCTCGATCTATCCCTGCCTCGTACCAATGGGGCTCAAGTCCTCAAGAGCATACGCTCCGATGCGCGCCTCAACAAGATGCCGGTCATCGTCATCACGGCTCATTATGAGCTTGCCGGGCAGTTGGATGTCGAGCCGGATCTGGTCTTGATGAAGCCTGTCAGTGCCGAGCAACTGATCGCTCTCGTCAACCGGCTGCGCCGCAAGAGCAGGCGCGTCGAAACATCGCCTCTTACCGAGGAGCCCTGGGATAGCGTTACCGGCCTGTATAACCGCTCCTTCTTCCTGCACCGCGTAGATTCTGCCATCCGCAGCATGAAGGAGAGCGGCCAAAACCTGTTCGCCGTGCTTTCGCTCAGTCCCGGCCGCTATGAAACCATCCGTTCCCAGTATGGAGACGGATCGGCGGACGAATTCCTGCGCGTTTTGGCTTCATCGCTAAAGGGAAGTGTACGCCCCACCGATACCCTGGGTCGTTTTGAAGGGGATCGGTTCTACATCCTGATCGAACAAGCCCCCGGTCTTCAGATCCCGGAAATGATCGCGGCCCGCATCCAGAACCGGATACAGGATCGGCCCGCCGACACAACCGGCGCAGGATACGCCTGCAATATCGGTGTTCTCCTGTGCGATGATCGCTATGACGACGCGGGAGAAATCCTGCGCGACGCGCAGCTATGCTACGCGCGTGCTGAAGTTGCCGGCCCCGGTGCCTGCCTGACTTTTGACCATGACACGGTCAAGGCTGATCGCCCGCCGGACCGGCTGGTGGAACCCTCCCCTGAATAGCAACGCGCTGTAGCAAGCTGCTACAGCGCGTTTTGTTTTCTTCCCTGATTGCTAATCTACAGCGTTAGCTCTTCTTCCGGCTGGAAGACTTCCGGGCCGATTTCCTGGCTGTTTTCTTCTTCGGCGTCTTGGCGCCTGAACGCCGTGCCTCAGACAGGCCAATGGCGATCGCCTGCTTCCGGCTCGTGACCTTCTTGCCCGACCGCCCGCTTTTCAGGCTGCCCTTCTTGCGCTCATGCATGGCCTTCCCCACTTTTTTGGATGCCGTTTTGCTGTATTTTCTGGCCATCATAGCTCCTTTCCTGCCACTCCTTCACAAGAGAAGAGGCGCCACCCGCCTTTTTCCTGGCGAAGACGCCTCCCGCTGGCTGTAATTTTGGACTGCTCACTGGCACGCATCAGGCATCGGTCGTCGATGTTAGCATGTGGATGCCTGATGCATGTGCTGTAGAACGACGACCTGCCTGGGCTGTTACGCTGGTGTCGGCCGCCTTCCTGCCCGGTGGGCGCACCTTCCTCCCGTACACCAGCATCCAGTTTTGTGCCGCTTTTTGATGTTTCGGTGCTCCAGCCCAACCGTGCAGGTACCGCACACCCCCGGATTATCGTTATGAATTATGACCGTGCATCGCGGTTGCGCAACCTCCGATTCGGCATATACTAATTACATCGACCCGGTCCGCGGACAGCCCTAAGGAGAGACCATGCAGAAAAAGGACCCGGCAGCCAGTATGACTGCATCTGAACGCATAACCGACTACATCCTCGAGCTTGCCGACTGGCGCGGCAAACTGTTGGCCCGCCTCCGTACCATCATCGCAGAGGCTGATCCGGCTATCGTGGAGGAATGGAAGTGGGAGACGCCGGTCTGGTCTCACAACGGCAATGTGGTCGCCGCCGGCGCCTTCAAGGATCACCTCAAGCTCAATTTCTTCAAGGGCGCTTCGCTCAAAGACCCTCATAAGCTATTCAATGCCGGCCTCGATGCTAAAGCCACGCGTGCCATTGATATCTCCGAAGGCGATAGGCTCAATGAGCCGGCCCTCATGGAACTTATTCGCTCAGCTGTTGCACAGAACACCCCGCAGCCCAAACCCGCCCGGAAGTAGCCACCCACAGCCCAGACTCGGGCTTGCGCACTTCGCTCTCATTATTTGGGGTTATCCTTGGTGTTCCAGGAACCCTATTGCCGCCAGCGCTCTTCCTACCCGGGGGGTGTAAAGGTACCGAAATACGGGGTTAGGTTGTCCTCCTCAGCCTCGTCTTAGAATTGCGCCTCTCATCCTGCGGCTTCCCTGTCACATTCTCAACTCACGCCTCCTCTATTTGCCACCTCTCATGACCTTTCTCTGGCCCGGATTTCTCTACCTGCTATTCCTGGTTCCTGCGCTCATCATCCTCTACATCTGGATACTTCGCCGGCGGCGTCCCTTCGCGGTCCGCTACTCCAGCCTATCGCTCGTGCGCGAAGCCTTGCCTCCGCATTCCTTCTTGCGCCGCCACCTGCCGTTCGGACTGTTCCTGGTTGCTCTGTGCAGTCTCGTCGTGGCATTGTCCCGACCCGTATCCATCGTCACCGTTCCCTCTGACCAGGTAACGATTATTCTCGCCATCGACGTATCGCGCAGCATGTGCTCGACGGACATTCCGCCCACCCGCCTGGAGGCGGCCGAGGCTGCAGCGGTAGCGTTCATCAACGATCAGAAACCGCAGACCCAGATTGGCATCGTGGCGTTCGCCGGCTTTGCCGAGCTCATCCAGATGCCGACCACAAATCATGATGCGCTGCTGGCCGCCGTTCAGAGCCTGCTGACCGGGCCGCGTACCGCCATTGGCAGTGGGATCCTGAAATCCCTCGACGCCATCGCCGAGTTGGGCAAGTCAGTCCCGCCCGGTGCTGCCGGTCCCCTGCCCGGGCCGGCGCCGACGCCGGTCCGGGCAGGGGCCTATGCTCCCGATATCATTGTCCTGCTGACCGATGGCGTCAGCAACGCCGGGCCCCTGCCTCTGGATGCGGCCCAGCAGGCGGCGGCACGCGGTGTCCGCGTGTATACCATCGGCTTCGGCACATCCAATGGCAGCGAGCTTGCCAGTTGCCAGAGCAGTGACCCCTCCTTCTTGGGCGGGCTTGGATTTGGATTCGGTGGCGGAGCCGGGAACGGCTTCCAAAGAGGCATCGATGAGTTCCACCCTCAAACAGATTGCAGATATCACGGGCGGCGCCTATTATCCCGCCTCCAGCGCCCGCCAGCTGGAGAACGTGTTCCAGCATCTGCCCACCTACCTGATAGCGAAACACGAGACTTCTGAAGTGAGCGTCCTCTTCTCGGTGATCGGCGCTTTGCTGACCCTCCTGGCGGTCGCCCTCTCGCTAGCCTGGCATCCGCTTCTCTAGCCCAACGCGGCAGCATCCAGTCCGCTTCAAACCTTGTTGAGCGTATCGGACTCGAAATTACTTGTGCGAAAACAGGAGCGGAATATCAGAACGCTCGCGGCTGACCAGCCAGAATCTCATCTCCGCCATCGACCACAAGTGTTTGACCCGTTATCCAACGCGATTCATCTGAAGCCAGGTAAAGCGCGGCAAATGCAATGTCTTCAGGTTGCCCTTTGCGTGCTAACGCTGCTTTAGGTAGCCCCACCAAACCTTGAGCAAGTGGTTGGCGAATAAGACCGGGGCAAAGAGCATTGACTCTAATATCATATGGGTGGAGTTCACGAGCCAGATTGCGCGTAAAACCGATAACCCCTTCTTTGACCGTAGCATAGGCAACGTTCCCATCCAGGAGGGTTTTATACGCTGCGCTAATTGTAATGATCGTCCCGCTCCCGGCTTGCTTGAAATAAGGGATAACTCCGCGTGCACCATGAAACAGGCTCATGAGATGATTGTGGAACAATCTTTCGAAGAACTCCTCTTCGGTTTCTGGGAGATCATGGGTATGCTTGAAACCGCCTCCAGCGAGCGTGACAAATACATCCAGGCGTCCGAAAGACTTTAGAGTTTGTGCCACTGCATCTTCTATTTGTGATTTTTCAGTCGCGTCTGCCTGGATGAAAATTGCCTGGCCCCCAATGCGTTCATTTATTTCTTTTGTAACGGATTCGATCACCTGTGCTTTTCGGGCTACAAGGCCAATATGCGCTCCTTCCTGTGCGAACAGCAAGGCCATCGCATGCCCCATTCCAGGGCCTACTCCGGAGAGTAATACAACTTTATTTTCAAGGCGCATGTTTTATCCCAGCCTCTTCATTTCTGTCCACATACTTTTTGCACCGTTCATATAATGAGATATCAGTGGCAGGAAACAGAGAAAAGTTCTCCTACGGCGTGAATGCCACACTCATTCTCCACGAGCCGTTAACCCTCATCCCTTCACCGCTCCTGCCACCACCCCTTCAATAATATACTTCTGGCAGATCAGGTAGAAGACAATGATCGGTATGATCGCCAGTACAAGCATTGCCATCATCGCCCCCATGTCACGGCTGCCATAGCCGCCTTGCAGGTACTGCACGGCAATTGGGATCGTCCGATAGTTGCTGCCGATCACGAGATAAGGGAGAAGATAATCGTTCCAGATCCACATGGTGTTTAGAATTGCAACGGTAATGTAGATCGGTTTGAGGATTGGAAATACGATCAAAAAGAATGTCTGTATCGGGTTACAGCCGTCGATCGTCGCCGCTTCCTCGATCTCATACGGGATGCTCTTGATGAATCCGCTGAATATGAATACCGATAATCCCGCCCCGAACCCCAGGTAGAGCACGATAATTCCAACCGGGTTATCCAGGTGCAGGATGTTCGCCACCTTCGACATGGTGAACATCACCATCTGGAACGGAACGATGATCGAGTAAACCAGCAGGTAAAAGAATACCGAGCTGATCCTGGAGCTGACACGGGTGATGCACCAGGCTGTCATGGACGTGAACAGCACGATGGTTGCGACGGAGAAAACAGTGATGAAAAGTGAATACCCGAACGCCTGGATGAATCCGGTTTTCGCAATACCTGAGAAGTAGTTCTCGATTCCGATGAACGTCTGGCTGTTGGGCAGGGCAAAAGGAGTGTCGGAAATAAAGAACCTGCCTTTGAAGGAGTTCATGAGGACGATCAGGATCGGGGCCATGTACAGTATGGCCAGGATCGAGAGCAGAACAAGAATGACGTTATCCTGAAGGCGTTTTTGGGCACTCATCAGTTCTCTATCTCCTTGCTCCTCGAGAAACGGAGCTGTAGCAGCATGACCACGGCTACGAACAGGAAGAACATCACAGCCTTCGCCTGGCCTACGCCTTCATAACCATTGCGGCCATAGAAAGTATTGAAGATATCCAATGCCAGCATTGCCGATGCCCTGGCGGGCGCGCCTGCCGTAAGCGAAAGGTTCTGGTCAAAGAGCTTGAAGGAATTGCTGACCGTAAGGAATGTGCAGATCGTGAAGGCCGGCATTACCAGCGGGATCGTGATCCCCGATAGCATTTGCCAGGCATTTGCACCGTCGATCTTGGCCGCTTCGATAAGCTCAGGCGGGATCGCCTGGATGCCGGCAATATAGATGACCATCATATAGCCGGCCATCTGCCAGTTCATCAGCACGACCAATCCCCAAAAACCGTAGCTGGCATCGAAGGTGATATCCACGCCGAAATTGATCAGTACCCCGTTGATGAGCAGCTGCCAGATATAACCCAGCACGATCCCGCCGATCAGGTTCGGCATAAAGAAAACGGTTCGAAGAAAATTGGTGCCTCTGAACTTGCGGGTCAGAAGAAGTGCAAGCGAAAATGCAAGCACGTTGATCAGGATGACGGAAACCACCGCAAACTTTACGGTAAAGAACGTGGCATTGAGAAAGTTCCTATCGTCCGTGAAGGCTCTGATGTAGTTGCTCACGCCGATCCAATGCGAATCGGTCACGGTGGTGAATTTCGTAAAGGAAAGATAAATGCCGAGCAGGAACGGGATCAGGAACACGATCGCGAACGCGATCATCGTCGGCAGGGTAAAGAATGCATAATAGGCTTTCGGCATCTTTCGCACAGGGTTTCTCCTGCTCTATGGATCGATAGGGATTAGCCAATTCGGTGTCACCCCGCACCGACGTTCGGTGCGGGGTGACACATTCGTACAAAACCGGATCTACTTGCCGCTTTCAGCCTTCCACTGATCGATCACCAGTTGTTTTACGGCATCCCATTGCATTTTGCCTTGCGCATACTGCAGCAGGGCCGCGCCGAAGTTGTCCTTGAAGGTCTGGCTCGGGAATTTGACGAAGTCCCAGGCTACGTTGTACTTGCTCGTATCGCTTACGTAGCGGATCACTTCCTTGGCCAGCGGATCTGTCGGCTTTTCGTTCTCAGCAAACGTGTCGAATGGGGCAATGAACTTCAGGTCGTTGGTCACGAAGGCCTTGCCCTTCGGGCTGCTATACAGCCAGTAAATGAAGTCTTCCGCAAGCTTCTGCTTCTCAGGGGAAGCCTGCTTGTTGACCGCGAAGAAGTTCTCGGTGCCTACATTGATCGACTGTTTTTCTTCACCCGGCATGGCTGTATAGAGCGGCAGGAACTTCACGTCTTCCGGCTTGACCGTATTGCCCTGCACACCGGAGATCTGGCCCCACGCCCAGTTGCCGTTCTGTACCATCGCAGACGCGCCCAGCGCGAACTCTGCCATCGAATCATCCACGCTCTTGCTGCCCAGCAGTGTCGGCGGCGTCACCGAGTTATTGATGTACAGATCAAAGAGATTCTTGAAGTTGTCGGAGTACTGGAATTTGATTTCCTTGGTGGCGTCGCTTGCCAGGTCCACCTTGTTGTCGCGCCATTCGTAAAATACAGGGACGTCCATCAGGTGGGTCTGCCAGCGCCAGTCCTCGCCCGGCTTTAGGGATGTGGACGAGAACACACCCTTGATGCCCAGTTGAGCTTTCTTGGCGGTCATGTCTTCAACAACGGCCTGCAGCGTTTGGAAGTTGTTGACCTCATCCATCGACTTGGCCTTGGCGCCATCCATCGCGAAATACTTGCTCATGATGGCATTGTTGTAGATGATCCCGTACCCCTCCACCACGTAGGGGATGCCATATACGCCGGTGCCATCCGTCACAGCCATGCTTTTATCGGAAAGATGCTTGTAAAGCTCGGTGTCCTTCAGGTCCGCGGTGTAGTCCTTCCAGGCCTGATACCCCACCGGCCCGTTGATCTGGAACAGCACCGGTGCATCTGCCTTGGCAATTTCCGACTTGAGCGTTTGCTCGTACGTTCCGGACGCAGCCGTGACTACTTTGAGGGTAACACCCGTTTCGGCTTTATATTCGTCGCCGATCTTCTGATAGATATCGGCCACTTCCGGTTTGAAGTTCAGGTAGTAGATCTCTCCGCCTGCCTGGGCCGCCGGGGCCGTGGTCGCGGCCGGGGCCTCTGTAGCTCCTGGTTGCACAGCAGGGGCCTCGGTCGCCGCCGGCGCTGGCGTCTGCGTGGCGCATGCACCCAGTGCAAACGCGGCGATCAACATCATGCTTAGTGCTACGAACAACTTTCTGGGCATTTTCTTCTCCTTTTGAATATGGGTCGTGACTGCACATTCCGAACCCGCATGGACTGGTTCCCCGTTCTGCACTCACCTCCTTCTATGTCTGTCGTTATGTCTTGATCATGAAGCATTGCGCCCGATCGTTCGCCACCGTCCCATTTCCCGCACGCTTTTGTCCGCACGGAGAAGGTCGGCTCGTCTCACGCAGTAGTTGCCGGTCTTCGACCTCATGCATCAAACCGATAGTCTGAAGGTCAATGGCGGTCGCAGATCGTACGGTCTGCAAAAGATCTGATTGTCTGACGGTTCAATTCGGGGGATTTCCGTGGGGGATGAAGCGGACTGGATAAAGTTCTGCCTGCGTTCCGTCGTACTTTGCATTGTCTCGTGGAGTGACCAAAAGAAAGCACCAACCCTGCCTCCTTCGCCAACTGGGACCTGTGGTCAAACCACCCTTGTCTATCTTGATCGGTCTGCAAAATTATAGCATATTCGGTATTGTATACATTAGTACACGCTGTACCCGTCGCTCGTAACGGCTCCAACTATCCCCGCCTCGCAGTCCCCTGCAAACCGGCGCATGGTTTTCGTTTACAATACGTTCCATGCGCCTGCCCCTCCGCCGTTCCAGAATCCGACACGCTGCTTGCATCTCTCTTTTCTCTGTTCTCTTCCTTCTTTCATCCTGCTCTTCTCCGACGCCCCCTCCCACCGCCTCCCTCATCCCAACTGCCATCCCCAGCGATCCTCCCACCGCCGCTGCCTCGCCCACCGCGGCCGATCAGACCCCGACCGCTGCCCCGGCCCAGGCCCGCGCGCAATATTCCATGAATGTCGTCCTCGATTACGCCGCCAAATCGGTCGCCGTGGATGAGACCATCCTTTATCCCAATCACACCGCACAGGATCTCACCGACCTCGTCCTCGCCGTCGAGCCCAACTTCTGGCCCAATTGCTTTGCTCTCACGAGCCTCAGCCTCGATGACGCTCCCGTAACGGATTACACGCTCGACAGCCAGAAGCTCTCCTTCAACCTGCCGAATGTATTGCCTTCCGGTTCCTCCGTTACGCTCAAGCTTCAATATACCCTCGCGTTGCCGCTCATCGAGCCCACCAATCCCAATCTTTCCCGTCCTCGCATTTTCGGCTACAGCCCGCGGCAGATCAACCTCACCAACTGGTATCCGTTCGTCGTCCCCCATATCGGCGGACAGTGGATCCTGCACGATCCCTGGTACTACGGCGAGCACCTCGTTTACGATGCCGCCGATTATGTTGTCAATGTCAAACCGGCTGATCCCGCCGTGAGTCCGGTCATTGCCTCCAGTGGCGTGCCGGCCCAGAACGGCGAATGGACCGTTTACACGCTGACCGCCGGCCGCGCCTTCGCCCTCTCCGCCAGCACTGACTTCATTACTGCCACCACCCAGGTTGGCAACGTACTCGTCACCAGCTATTACTTGCAGCAGCTCTATCAGGGCGCGGGGCAGGCCGCTCTGAATGCCGCCGCGCAGGCTTTGCAGATCTACAGCCAGCGCTACGGTCCCTATCCCCATCAGACGCTCGCCGTGGTAATGGGCGACTTCAACGATGGTATGGAGTTCTCCGGCTTCTTCTTCCTCAGCCGCGATTTCTATAATCTGTATGACGGCTCCACCAAAAGCTACCTCGTGTTTGTCTCCGCTCATGAGACGGCTCACCAATGGTGGTTTGAGCAGGTTGCCAACGACCAGGCCGAACAGCCCTGGCTCGATGAAGCCCTTGCCACCTACAGCGAGCATCTCTTCTATGAAGGCACCGATCCCAAGCTGGTCTCCTGGTGGTGGACATATCGCATCGACTTTTTCAGCCCGCAAGGCTGGGTCGATATCCCCATCTATGCCGGCAATGGCTTCCGGCCCTATACCAATGCGGTTTATTTCCGCGGCGCGCACTTCCTCGACGACCTGCGCACCCGCATCGGCGACGATGCCTTCTTTGCTTTCTTGCAGGATTATCTCGCCCAGGAGAATGGCAAGATTTCGACCTCCGCCGATTTCTTCCGCATCCTCGCCGCGCACACCACCGTCGACTACTCCGATCTCGTCCGCCAGTACTTCCAGAACCTCTACTGATCTAACGAGGCATTAAGTGTCCTTCAAGCTCTCCGTTATTATTCTCTCTCTGTGCGTGCTCACATCCTGCGCGCCGCCTCTCTTCATTCATCCCAGTGTCCCCATCGTCCTCGTCACCCTCGACCCCAATTCCACAGCCACGGCAACCCCTTTTCAGCCCGGTCCGGCTGCTGATACAGCCATCCCCACGAATACGGCCTCTGGCATTTCCGTCGTTCAGACCGACACGCCCGCTCCTGCTGTCGATGCCACCTCCACCGACTCCCCTGCCGGAGCCAACAGCTACATCGGCTCCTCCCCGCCGACCCGGCTACCGTTCCTGCTCCTACCTCGGCCCCCTCAGATGGCTCGCGTACGCACTACACGTTCTACATCACGCTCGATTATGCAAAAAAGGCCGTTGCAGTCAATGAGAGCGTGCGTTACGTCAACACCACCGGCCAAAGCCTCTCGAGCGTCGTCTTCGCCGTTGAACCGAACCTCTGGGCCCATTGTTTTTCCCTCTCCACTCTCGCCCAGGATGACTCCCAGCTGACGGACTTCGACCTCTCCGGCCAGCGCCTGACGGTCCATCCCGCCCAACCCATCGCTCCCGGTGCGGTCACTACTTTTTCCCTCGGCTACAGCCTCAGCCTGCCCTACAAGGCCTCCGACGGCACCTTCGGTTATCTCGCCAGCCAGTTGAATCTCACCGACTGGTATCCCTTCATCGTCCCCTTCTCCGGTGACTGGGTGCTCCACGATACCTGGTCCTTCGGCGAAGAGCTTGTTTACGATCCCGCCGATTACGATGTGAACGTCAGCCTCAACGATCCAAGTGTTATCCTTGCCGCCAGCGCCCCCGCCGAGCAGAATGGGGATACCACCCATTATCATCTCGAAGCCGCGCGCACGTTTGCTCTCTCAGCCAGTGACAGCTTCAAGGTGGATGAGTCCGCTGTTGGCACGGTGAAGATCCGCTCCTATTATTTCACCGGCGATGGGAATGCCAGCCAGGCTGTCGTCTGGATGGCCACGCAGTCGCTCGGCCTGTACCAGGTCAAGTTTGCGCCTTACCCCTATCAATCCCTCAGCATCGTGGAGACCGATCTCCCCGACGGCCAGGAATTCGACGGCCTGGTCTTTCTCGGCACAAAGTTCTACTCCGATTACAACGGCAGCGCCAAGAGCAATCTGGTAACCATCGGCACGCACGAGATCGCCCATCAATGGTGGTTCGGTCTCGTTGGCAACGATCAGGCCACAGAGCCGTGGCTCGATGAAGCGATGGCAGTTTACAGTGAGCGCCTCTTTTACGAATACAACTATCCCAACTACGGGGATTGGTGGTGGAATTTCCGTGTCAATTACTTTGGCCCCACCGGCTATGTGGACTCGAGCGTCTATAGCTTTGGCACCTTCCATTCCTATGTGGGCGCGGTCTACCTGAACGGCGCCAACTTCCTGGACGACCTGCGCACCCGCATCGGCGATGAGGCCTTCATGGCCTTCATCAAGGACTATGCCGCGCAGTTCTCTCACGGCCATGCCACTACCGCCGGCTTCTTCTCCGTCCTTCGCCAGCATACCGATAAGGACTTCTCGGATATCGTGCGCACTTATTTCCAGGGCCGATACTGATCGCCCGCCACCGCCGCGCCTCTTCTTGAAGCTCTATCTTCTCTCCATCTCTCCGCGGCTCGGCCTCCGTTCAGCCGCTTGCGATTTACACTATAATAACTGCCGCCGCAGTGTTCCACGGCAATTCCGAGCGAACTCCCTGGAGGAAATGCGTTGCAAAAACTGGCCCTCATCAAGCGATTCGGCTTGGTGCTCTTCGAGGCGGTTCTGCTGGTGCTGGTTGCCCGCCTGCGGATCCTGGACTCTTACAGGATTCACGAGCCGCGCCTTTCGTTCGGTGATACGCATGACTACCTGATCATCGCATCCCAATCCCTCGCCTCCGCCCAGTTTTGGCTCTCTGATAAGGCCTTCCTCATCCCGCTTTTCTTCAAAATTCTCGGCAGCAACCCCGATCTTATATTCCGCGTGCAATTGATATTCTCCATCCTCTGCTGGTCCGTGCTGGCGGTTACCTGTGCGGTGGTTATCCGTTCCTATCCGTTGAAGCTCCTCGTGTTCGTCGTGGTGCTCGGCTTTAGCCTCAGCCAGCAGGTTATCCTCTGGGACTCGCTCCTGCTGACCGAGTCCCTTCATTTTTCTCTTGCTGCCCTCTTCTACTCGTCGGCGCTGCTTCTTGCCAGGCGCTGGCAGAATGCCAACGCTGCCATTCTGATCGTGCTGTCCGCGCTGCTTGGCTTCGCTCGTGATACCAACGCCTACATGCTGCTCTTTGCCGCGGCCATTTTGTTCGGTCTGTTCCTGCTCTTCAAAGAGCACCGCTTGCGCTTCCTGCTGATCGGCGGAGCCTTCACGGCCATCTTCCTCGTTTCCACGTCACTGGCCTCCGCCGGCCATCATGGCAACGCCGCCTTATTGAACGTTCTCACCGGCCGCATCCTCGCAGACAAGGACTACACCTCCTACATGGCCGCTCAGGGCATGCCGGTTTCCTATCTCAGCCTCCCCGGCGGTGACAGGGCCGCTGACTGGGACCCGCTCTGGGATCCGCGCCTCGCCAGCCTGCGCGCGCGTGGCGCGCGACCACGGCAAGCCCGCCCTGATCGGCTTCCTCTGGCATTTCAAGGCCGACACACTGCAAAAGCCTCTGCTCGACCCCATCGCCGTGCTCGCTCCGAATCTGCGTTATTACGCGGCCACCGGCTTCCGCCCCATCCTCGAACCCACGCGCTTTGCCGAGCTCTTATATCCCATGCGCTTCGGCGTGATTCTTTTCCTGGCGGCCAATTTGGCTGCCGCATCCCTGAGCGTCATTGCCTTGCAGCAGAAGAAGGTGATGTGGCTGCTGCCGTTGCTGATGATCCTGCTCGCCTATCCGCAGATCGTCTTCGTATGGAACAGCGACCCTCACGACATCCTGCGCCATTCCCTTGGCCTCAATGTACAGTGGCGGCTGGGCGTATGGCTGCTTGCTTTCCTCGTCGCCGACGACCTGATCGCGCACCCCGCTGTGCACCTCTGGGCTGCCCGCCTCGTTGCGCGCCTCCGCTCTTTCGTCCAAAAACCATCAGGACTTTCACAGGATCAAATACAGCTATGACCTCTAAAAGCGGCGATTACTGGAAGCAGCACGTTATGAGCTGGGAAGCCGGCGCATACTACAAGGACGATGGCCGCAAGCCCTCCTTCTGGGACCGCCTCTCCACCCTCTTCCGCGGCGACGGTATGTACGTTCGCATGGATGCCGCCCTCCAGCTCGTTGCCCCGCACGTCAAAGGCCTCACGGTTCTCGATATCGGCTGCGCCTCCGGGCGCTTTGCCTTCCAGCTCTTGCAGGCTGGCGCGGCCAGGGTCATCGGCCTCGACGTATCCCCCGTCGCCATCGAGCTGGCCGAGCAGCGCCGCTTGCAGAGTCCCTTTGCTGACCGGCTGGAATTCCGTGTGGCCGACCTCATGCAGCCTGCCGTCGAGCTCCCCCAGGTGGATCTCATCACCGCCCTCGGCGTGCTCGAATACTTCGACACCGCCGAGCTGGACGCGCTGCTTTCCAAGTTCAGGACCCGCTACTTCCTGCTGGACTTCCCCGATGAGCAGGGGCGCACGCGTGAATGGTTCCTGTGGAACTTCCGGCAGGTATATCTGCGCCTCAATCACTGCCCCGGCGTGTATCTCTATACTCAGCCCGCCTTTCGCGACATGGCCGCGCGGCACGGCTTCACAAACCTCCGCTATGTGCGCCGCTCCATCTTCGACTACGTCACCAATTTGCCCGCATGAGAAAGATCGCCTGTCTCACGCTGGATATCGAAGCGGATTTCCTCGACCCCACCGGCCGTATACGCCTGCTCGAAGACGAAGCTCTGCTCAACAGATACGTCTCCATCATCAACAGCCGCCGCGTCAAGGTGACCGGCTTTCTGGTCACGTCACTCCTCCCGAAGAACGGCGCAGCATACAGGCGCCTCAGCACGCAGATACCCATCGAGTTTGCAGTCCACTCCCATGCGCATGACATGCACAACCCGTGTTCGCCCGCCGACATCGAGCTGGCCGCGCGCACGTTCCATGACTTCTTCGGCCGCGCTCCCATCGGCTACCGCGCCCCGGTCGGGCAGATCACCCGCGCGGGCATGGAAACTCTTATGGACCTGGGCTTCCGCTACGACTCCAGCATCTATCCATCCGTGCGCCCCGGCAAAGCCTGGGGCTACAACAATCTGCATCTGCCCGTCGAGCCGTTCCGCGTGCGCTCCGCTGCGCGCTCCATCCTCGAAGTCCCGTTCGCCAGCCTTTCCACCATCCGCCTGAACTTCTCGCTCAGCTACGTCAAGCTCTTCGGCTGGCCTGTCTACAGCCTGCTGCTGAAGCTCTTCCCATCTGCCGGATCAGGTCGCGGTGCTCACCCATCCGCACGACCATTACTTCCACCTGCTCAAGGATCAGGTGACCGCCCGCGAGAAGCCTCTGCTCCTCCGCAATGCGCGCTCGGCCTTCGAGCTCCTGGAGAAGATGCTCGATCACCTGATCGCCCTCGGCTACGAATTCGAGTTTCTCAGCACCCTGTGTGACGAGCTGGATGCCACCGCGCTGCCTGAGTTCCCGCTCGATAGCATCGTCAACAATCCGCACTTCGCCAGCCTGGCTCACTCAGGATGAGCGCATGAACCGTCCCTTCGTGCGCATGAACGTGGCCGCCACCGCCGATGGAAAGATCGACACCTTCGAGCGACGCGGCGCCTCCATCTCCTCCGCTCGCGACAAACAGCGCGTCGACGAGCTGCGCGCCACCTCCGATGGGGTGATGGTCGGCGGGCGCACACTGCACGACGAAGACCCCGGCCTCACGGTGAAGTCTGAAGCGCTGCGCGCGGCGCGCCTCGAGCGCGGCCTCCCGCCGAATCCCGCCAAAGTCGCCATCTCCTCCCGGCTCGACCTGCGGCCCGACTGCAAGCTTCCTGACCGCCGGCCCGGCTCGCATCCTGCTCTTCACCACCGCCCGGACCGCCTCAGCCCAATTGGAGATGCTGCGTTCGAGCGGCGCCCTCGTCCACGTCACGGACGGCGAGCGCGTTCACCTCGAGGACGCCCTCCGAACGCTAAAGGGCATCGGCATCCAGCGGCTGTTGGTCGAAGGCGGCGCGACGCTCAACTTTGAGCTCTTGAGCCTGGGCCTCGTGGACGAGCTGACGGTCTACATCGCGCCGATGATCTTCGGCGGCGGATCCGCTCCGACGCTGGCAGGCGGCCCCGGGTTGCCGCGTGATCGGGCGCTCGCCCTCAGGCTTGTCGCCAGCGAGCAATGGGAAGACGGGGGCATCCTGCTCCACTACAAGATGGGCGACTCGTAGGCCCGAGCCCGACCCAGCCGCCTCAAGATCCAGGTGAATTGTGAGCTTATCCAAACGTGCAGGTCTCGCCGTGCTCTTTCTCGCGCTGGCTGTCCTCATCCTTCTGGTCGGATACGCCGCCGCCACTGGCCTGCTGCGCCCCATCTACTTCTCCGTCATCACCGAGATACGCTTGGTACGCCGCCGTGAACCACTCGTGCGGATCCGCATCTCGACGCGCGACCATATGAACCAGGTCTACATCCCGGCTGGCGAGTTCGGCATGGGGCCTTACGCCGGCACGGTGAAGAAGGGCGCCACACAGCACAAGGTCTACCTGCACGCGTACTGGATCGACCAGTTCACAGTCACCAACGCGATGTACGCGCTGTGCGTGAAGGTGCGCCGCTGCCGCCATACCGCAGGTTACGACACGGCGCTCGACGACCCTGCCTACGCGGACTACCCCGTGCATTACGTCAACTGGTACGACGCCGCGGCCTACTGCAAGTGGGAAGGCGGACGCCTGCCGACCGAGGCGGAGTGGGAGAAGGCGGCGCGCGGCACCGAAGGCCTGCGCTACCCGTGGGGAGACACGGAGCCAGACGATTTGCTGCTGAACTTCAACGGCAAGTACGGCGCGCCGCGCCCCGCGTACGACTACTGGGCGGGCATGAGCCCCTACGGCTTGCTGAACATGGCAGGCAACGTGCAGCAGTGGGTGGCGGATTGGTACGGGGCGGACTACTACTCTCACTCTCCATACAAGGACCCGACCGGCCCCACGACCGGCGACCTGAAGGTTCTGCGCGGCGGCGGCTATTGGGACACCTCCAAGGAGGTGCAGACCTTCTTCCGCTTCCGGCACGATCCCACGTCGTCCGGCGCGCACCGCGGCATCCGCTGCGTGCAAGACGCGGCGCGTGAGGCGCGGGACGAGAAAACCCTGGGCCCGAAACGCCCGCCGTATCTAAAACAATGAGGGTCAACGCAATCTGGAAAGCGATCTCACGCAAGTGGGATTTTCTGCCATTAATGTGATCTGTGTTCATCCATCTGATCTGTGTTTATCTGTGGTGATCTCTCCTCACGGCTATCGGAAGTAGTCGTCCAGACGGGCGGAGGATCATGTGAGGGGAAAGGGGATATGATGAAGGGCATGATGGGCAAGGGAAAAGAGGAAATGAATGCCGCTCGGCGCGCTCGGACTGCTTTTTGGATCCGCGATATTTCATACTGCCTGGAACCTGCTGCTCAAACAGGCAGGCGAAAAATACATGGCGACGTGGTGGGGGATGTTCCTGGGGTCGGTGTTGTTCCTGCCCGTGCTGTTCTTCATCGGGCTGCCGGCGCGCGAGACCTGGCTGCTGCTGTTCATCAGCGCCTTCGTGGAGGCGGGTTACTTCATTGTGCTTTCGTTCGCGTACGGTGACGCGGACTTTTCACTGGTCTACCCGATGGCGCGGGGACGGCTCCGGCGCTGATCGCGGTCTGGTCGGTGCTGTTCCTCCACGAGACGCTGACCGGGCCGGGGATCGCGGGGCTGTTCATTATTATTGCAGGGCTGATGATCGTGGGCGGCAGCACCTGGTTCGAGTCGGACGGCAAGCTGCGGCTGCGCGGGGTGTGGCCGGCGCTGCTCCTGGCGGTCATTATCTCGGTCTACTCGGTGATCGATGGCGCGGCGGTGAAGCATACCAGCCCGTTCTCGTATGCGGCGCTGATCTACTTCGTCTCGTCGGCCTATATGACGCCGTACATCCTGAAGCGGCACGGCTGGCAGCAGCTGAAGGATGAGTTTGCCGCCTATCACTGGCGGCTGATGGGTGTGGGCGCGCTGATCGTGGTGGCCTACCTCATGGCGCTGGAGGCCTACCGGCTGTCGTCGGTGAGTTACTCGGGGGCGATCCGGGAGGTGGGCGTGGTGATGGGGGCGTTCGCCGGATGGCGCTTCCTGGGGGAGAAGTTCGGGGCGGTGCGGGTGGCGGGGGCGGCGGTCATCTTTGGAGGGATCGTGGTGATCGCGGTGTGGGGGTGAGATGCGTTTCGAGCTTCGTTCGGGTCATGGATGGGGAGTGGAACTTTAACCACAGATACTCTGCGAGTACTATGTAAACACGGATGAAAATGGATAAAAGAGAATACCTTTTCTTTATCTGTGTTCATCTGTGGTGAGTTCTAACCATTATTTGCAATTCAACAAACACTTATGAGCGGATACACGGGGCTCGGGCCGGCAGGCCGTCTTTGAGGATAACGGGGTTCGAGAGATGGCGGAGCGCCTTCTCATTCTTGCAGGTGCGTTGTTGGTCCCTATAGCCTACGATGACGACGGTTGACAGCGGGATAATCCAAAGCGGCGATTGGCAGCGTGGCGCGCCAGGAAGTGCTGGCGCGGTTATTTTGCTCCGCCGGCCTGCTCGAGGTAACCATCCGCCTCGGCTTTGCTCAACACAGCCTGAATGGCCTCCACCAGGCTCCTGGCGGCTTCCAGGCTGAGCTCAACCGCCACGCGTGCGCCGGGGCCCTGCGGCTTCGTTGACGAAATCGATGTTCAAGGCGTGCTCATAGGGGGCATGGAAAGGATGGTCGTAGGACACATCGGCTTCGCGCAGGGTGAACCAGCCGCTCGTACCCTTCCCGCTGCCTTCGATCTTCACCTGTTTGGAGATCATGGTACACATGGCGATCCTTCCTTCTATTTGAGATGCTTTTCGAGAAAAGCAGAGATCTTGTTCCAGCCGTCCACGGCCTGCTCGGGGCGGTAAATGGGACGGAAGTAGTAGAAGAAGCCATGACCGGCGCCGTCATAGCGATGGAATTCGTAAGCCTTGCCCAGCCTTTTCAGCTCGGCTTCGTGCTGGTTCACCTGGTCTGGGGTGGGGCCATGATCTTCGTTCCCGAAAATGCCCAGCAGCGGGGCGGCGAGGTCGCCGGTATAAGCCAGGGGCGCGACCGGCTGGTTGGGCGTTAATTCATTCTCGCTCATCACCACGCGGCCGCCCCAGCAGTCCACCACAGCGTCGTAGATGGGCGTGCGGCAGGCCGCCAGGTAGGCATGCCTCCCGCCGGAGCAGGTGCCAAAAACACCAACTTTGCCATTGGAGATGGGCAGGGAGGTCAAAAAGCGCGCGCCTGCCGCCAGGTCAGCCACAACCTGGTCATCCGCCACGCCGCCCGCGGCGCGCGCCTTGGCCGCCACGTCTTCCGGTGTGCCATGTCCCAGACGGTAATACAGGTTCGGGCAGATGGCGGCATAACCCATGCGCGCAAACTTGAGCGTCGTCTCCTTGTACCACTCGTCCCAACCCGGCATATGGTGGGCCAGGACCATGCCGGCAAACGGCCCGGGACCCAAGCGGGCGGGCAAAATAAGCGTTGATCGAATTGCCCTTGTCTCCCCGGAGCGTGATCGTCTCTGCCAGCAAGCTTTCATACATATCGGTCTGGTACATGGCTTTAGCCTCTTCCTTCCTTTGCGCAGCGTATCATTTCAGCATATGCGGCAGATTATAGGACCCAGAGGAGCAGGCGACAACCCATCGTAAAAAAGGAGTGTCTAATCTGGTGAGCTCGCCACGCAAAACGGGGGATTGCTGGCTCGGGGAAGAACGCCCCTCGCAACGACGTGCGCACTCCTTCAGACACTCCCCGGAGAACGGTCAAGTTGCGGGAAGGGGAGATGTCACCTATAATTCCCTCTTGTGGTGGAATTCCTAAGGAACCTCATCTCGGTCAACACCATCATCGTCCAGTTCGTCTACGGGCTGGCGTTCTTTGTGGTGGGGCTTGCGATCGCCCTGCAATCGCGCCATTCCTCGCGGCTCGACCTGGCGCGCAGCCTCAGCTGGCTGGCGGCGTTTGGTTTCGTGCATGCTTTCGTCGAATGGGGCGACCTGTTCATTCCGCTGCAAGCCGCGTATCTCCATCCGGACTTCATCATCGCCTTGAAATATCTCCATCTTTTGCTGCTGGGGATCTCGTTCGCATGCCTGTTCGAGTTCGGGATCGCCTTGCTCGAACCGCTGGAGCATCCGGCATGGCTGCACGGCATCGCGGCCGGCGTGCTGGCGACCTGGTTCTTCGTGGCGTTTTTCCCTCTGCGCAGCTCGATCGCGGATTTTCAGAGCTGGTATAACAGCGGCAGCGCCCTGGCGCGCTACTTCATCGGTCTTCCGGGTGGGCTGCTGGCGGCTTATGCTTTGCGCAAGCACACCTATCAGCGCATCCTGCCGATGGATGTGCCTCACATTGTGCGTTCGATGCGCAGAGTGGGGTTCAGCCTGGCGGTCTACGCTGTGGCAGCCGGGTTGCTGGTGCCGCCCGTGCCTTTCTTTCCGGGTAACTGGCTGAACGCAGATACTTTCAGCCGGGCATTCATTGTTACGCCGCCCATCGTCCGATCTGTGATCGGCCTGGTGATCGCGATATTTACGATCCGGGCGCTGGAGATCTTCGATGTGGAAACGAGGCGGCAGATCGAAGCCATCGAAGAGCAGCAGATCCTGGCAAGCGAACGCGAGCGGCTCGGACGCGACCTGCATGATGGCGCCCTCCAAAAAGTGTATACCGCCGGCTTGCTCGTCCAGTCGGCTCAAAAATTGGCAGGGGCGGAGTCTCCGCTGGAGGGCCGCCTGGCAACTGCGGCAGGCGTGCTGGAGGAAGCGATCGTTGACCTGCGGCAGAACCTGGGAGAGCTGCACACCTCCAAGCCCAGCGCTGTCCCTCTGGAACAAGCCCTGAGAGAGCTGGCCGCCGATCCGCGTTTTGGCTCGATGGTGAAGATCGATCTCGATCTCGACCTGCCGTCGTCGGATGGATATTCTCCCGAGCGGAGCTCGCATATCCTGGCAATCGTCCAGGAGGCTTTGGCTAATACGGTACGCCACGCGCAGGCCCGCCATATCCTGATCCGCGGCCGACGCGTGGATCGCCGCCTGATGCTTGCGATCCAGGACGACGGCGCGGGCATGCCGCTGCAGCTTATCCAGGGGCATGGCCTGCATAACATGCGCGACCGCGCAGCCCTCCTGCAAGGAAGGCTTGAAGTCCGACCGATGGAAAAGGGTACATCGGTCATCCTGGACATCCCCTGGGAGGCGGGAAGGTGAACAAGATACGGGTTGGGCTGGTGGATGATCATGCCCTCGTGCGCCTGGGCTTGAAGACACTCATCGACGATGAAGCTGACATGGAAGTCGTCGGAGAGGGCGACTCGACAGCGGCGGCGCTCCAGATGGTGGAGCGCACCCATCCGCAAGTGGTGCTGATGGATATTCGCCTGCCGGGAGATAGCGGGCTGGAGGCCGCCCGCCAGATCGCTGCCCGCTATCCGGACTCGAAGGTGGTTATGCTGACCTCCTTTGCCGACGAGGAGCTGGTCGTCAGCGCGATCCGGGCGGGGGCTGTGGGATATATCCTCAAGGAGGTGGGGAACGAGGAGGTGCTGCGCGGAATCCGCGCGGCTGCCGGCGGCGGATCGGTGCTGGACGCCGCGACCACATCGCGCCTGCTCGCCCGCCTGCGCACAACGGAGCACAAGGCCGATGAAGACGCATTCCGCGACCTGAGCGACCGGGAGCTGGATGTGCTCAACGAAGTGAGCAATGGGAAGACCAACGCGGAGATCGCGACAAGCCTGAACCTGAGCGAAAAGACCGCCCGGAACTATGTCAGCTCCATCCTGGAGAAGCTGCACCTTGCCAACCGCATCGAGCTTGCGACGTATGCCATCAAGCACAACCTGGCCGAGCGCATGAAACAGGAATGAGGTGCTCGTGCATAACCTGATTAAATGAAACGGACGCCGGTGAGAGTTTCCACCGGCGTCCTTGGCTGTTGCGAGAGAGGAGCTAGCGAGACTCGGCAGCGATCGCCTTCGATGCCATCCGGTCACTCCACATGGCTCCGACACGGGGCACCAGGAAGTAATCCAGGCCGATGTAGCCCGAGATCTTCCAGGCCAGGAGCAGTGTAACTTCCAGCACCAGGAACATGGGGTTGACGCTTACAGCGCCGGCCATCAGGTAGTTGAAGTTCATGAGGCCGCCGAAGAAGGCCGCAAAGCCGGTGAAGATGCCCAGGATCAGCGCAATGCCGACCAGCAGTTCGCCGACGCTGACCAGCTTGGCCATCCAGGTATAGGATCCGCTGGAGATAAGCACCTTCAGGAAGTTCGCGTACCAGGTGTAATGAATGATCGGCGCGCCTTTGGAAGAGACGGCGGCAACGGCGCCACCGAGGAAGCCTTTAAGTGCGGCGCCTGACTGCATCCAAGCCGGGTTGATAACCTTTTCCCAGCCGGCGACGAGCCACTGCCAGCCCAGCCAAACACGAATGGGCAGCCAGAGCCAGGCAGCCAGCGGGTGGTTCAAAAGAGTTGATGACGACGGATGGTTCCTGAACCGCGGCGCCCTTGGGGGTTGTTACTACGTTTACCATTTTCAGTCTCCTGTTCAAGTCTGATATTAAGAGTGTGGGTTGGATCGTGTCTGCTTGCATTTCGAGTATAGGCTTCCCTCCTTGGAGCTTGCAGGGGCAGGTGACCTCATATAAGGGGTGTCATCCAACCCCCGCTTCCTCTGCCGGCCGTGCCTATTCAACCATGCTATACTGATGTCGGCACGGGCGTTGAGCGATATGTTCCACGATCGGGTTGCCGGGGGAACCGGATCTGGCTCGTAATGACAGAAAGTGTCCTCACCATGCAAGCTTCCAAACCATCTGCGGCGCGATCAACCGTTGCCTCACCCGGCCTGCGGGAGGCGATGCGGCGACATCCGCTGCTAGCATTCTTCCTGATGGCTTACGCGTTCTCCTGGATCATCCTGATCCCCTTCATCCTCCAGGAGTGGAATATGGCGCCGAAGGTCTTCTCCTTCGCGTTCGTGCTCAACCCGTTCGTAGGGCCGGCGCTGGCTGCGGTTATCATGACCGGCCTGCTAGAAGGGAAAGACGGTGTGCGCCGCTTATGGCGCCGCTGCCTGCAGTGGCGCGCTGGCTGGCAGTGGTATGTGTTCGTGCTGCTGGGCATCCCGGCGCTGCTCCTATTGGGGGTACTGCTCGTGCCGGGAGCGATGGCAGGCTTTCTCGGTCTGCCGCGCGCCTTTCCGATCGTCTACCTGGTGAACTTCGTCATCATCTTTTTCCTGGGAGGGCCGCTGGGCGAGGAGCCCGGCTGGCGCGGTTTTGCACTGCCGCGCATGCAGGTGCGTTACGGCCCGCTGTGGGGCACGCTGTTCCTCGGTGTCTTGTGGGCCTTCTGGCACCTGCCACACTTCCTGACATCTGCTCAAGGCGGCGGGCCGGGCACTGGCGGCTTCGCAACCTTCCTCATCAACTTCCCCATCTTTGCCCTGATGGTGGTCGCCATAGCCATCGTGATGGCGTGGGTCTTCAACCACACGCGCGGCAGCCTGTTCATCGCCATCCTGCTACACGCCAGCATCAACACGTTTAGCATCGTTGTGCCGCTCTTTCCCGCGACGGGCCTGTCGTTCGAGACCAGCGGGAACCTGGCGGTGCTGATCGGCTTCGGCGTGCCGGCGCTGCTGATCGTCGTGCTGACGCGCGGGCGGCTTGGCTACGAGGCGGCGCAGGCTGAGGCCGTGCCCGTAGCGGGGGAGCCGCAGCCTGCGCTGTAAGATGAGATGCAAAAAGGACCTTCGAAAACGAAGGCCCTTTTTATTATTGTTTTAAGCTTACAGGGATGCAGGCAGATCGAAATATGGCAGCAGAGCGGGATCCCGAAATGTGATGATGTCGACGATGAGCGGGCCGTCGAAGCTCACCACTTGAATCCCATAAGCCTCATAATTTCCGTTCTCATCATTCCGCTTATATAGCCCGAAGCCGGTCTGGGCATTTGCGTGCGTGGGGCTCAATCGCCAGCGGCCTGACGCCTGCCCGCTGAATATAGTCTTGCGGACGAGACCCGCAATATCCTCCCGCCCGATATACCAGCTGGGAATGGGGGGCATGCTGAACGTGCAATCATCCCGCAGGAGCGCCACCCTCCCATCCACGTCGGCGGCTTCCCAGGCCTTCATGTAGCTCTCGAGCTTCTCCTGGAGCGCTTCCGCATTCACCTCTTCGGCGATGACGTCGCGCCGCGCTGGTTCGTGATAGTGAGCCAGCGTGGTTCGGGCGCGGTGCAGAGCGCTCTTCACGGACGGCACGCTCTGACCCAGGGCCTCTGCCACTTCGTCCGCGCTCCAGTCCAGCACGTCGCGCAGGATTAGCACCGCTCGCTGCCGGGGCGGCAGGAGGTGAAGAGATGCTATGAATGCAAGCCTTACGCTCTCCTTTAGAGAGTATTTTGCTTCGGGGTTTTCATCCTCGGGCAAGGGGAGATCAATGGGAAATGGTTCCAGCCAGATGGGTTCGTTGATGGAAGCCGGAATGGGTTCATCCAGGCTCGAAGCGTCTTCCCGGGTGACGGGCACGCCACGGCGCGGCCTTTGCCGGAGGGTGTCGATGCAGAGGTTGGTCGCGATCTTATAGAGCCAGGCCCGGACGGTGGAACGACCCTGATACGTCTCGCGCCGGTCCCAGGCGCGCCAGAACGTCTCTTGCACCATATCGTCTGCTTCGTGCACGGAGCCCAGCATGCGGTAGCAGTGAACCCGCAATTCGCGTTGATGCGCCTCCACCAACGCGGTAAACTCGTTCTGGCTTGCTTCCTTCAGGCTGGCAGGGGAGCGGGTTTGTTTAACCATGGGCGTTGCAAAGGAGATTCTACCAGACGGGCATAATCTCCATCCCGAAAGCTCTCTTGACCGAACCCTTTGCGCCCGAACTTTCGTCATTAATTATGTGAACAATGTTTATTTTGGTACACTCAGCCAAAAGTAGAAAGGCTTAACGATGAATGCAAATAAAGGAAAAGGCACGAAGGAAAACCCGTGGGTCCTGAAGACGCCCAGCGGCACGTCGGAATATATGATGTACCGCGATGAGGCAGCAGATCCGCCGGTGCTGGTCTGCGTCGTAGGAAAGACTGTGTTGCACTATCAGCTGCGTGCTATTGATGACCTGCACGCCATGCTCAAGAAACATGGAGATTGGATGCCCCTCGGCAGCGCCGACGAACAAAAGCCCGCTCCCGAAGGAAGCGTCGAAGCCTGGGGACGCTCACCGAATAACCCGGTAAAAGGCTGGTATGGGCTAAAGAAGGGCCTGCGCGGCCGCTTCGGGATGTATATGCCGCCTTTGCTCGAAGCGCTTGGGTTAGCCGAGGTGGAGCATAATCCGCGCAACAATCGCATGCGGGCGATCTGATCATCGCGACCCATCCATGAGAGGAGCAGAACCATGCAAACCGGTCCAGTAAACGGGCGCGCTCAAAGAACGAAATCTCCCTTCCGACTTGAATACTCCGCAGGCATCAACATCAAGGCCAGGCCTCAGAAGGTCTGGGCGCTGATGACGAACGCAGCGGATTTCCCGCGTTGGAACTCGACGATCAAAAGCATCGAAGGCACCATCGCCTCGGGCCAGACGATCAAGCTGGTGGCTATGATCTCTCCCACGCGCGTTTTCAACCTGCGTATCGTCGAATTCATCCCCGAAAAAGAGATGATATGGAGCGATGGGAACGCCATGTTCAAGGGCGTCCGCACCTATACCCTGATGCCGAAATCGGATGGAACCACCGACTTCACGATGTCGGAGGTTTACACAGGCCTGATGCTGCCGATGATCGCCTCATCGCTGCCGGATTTTCGACCCACCTTCGAGCAATACCTGTCGGACCTCAAGCGCGAAGCCGAGCGCGCCGGCTAGGCAAGTCCGCTTCCTCCGCACCGGATGATATACTGGGCGCTGTCCTGAATGCGTACGCCGTCCCGTTGGCAAGATGCTTCCACAGGAGGATGCGATGGCAGAGCTCAAAACCAAACAGACCGACGCCAGCGTGGAAAAATTCATCAGCAGCGTGCCTGACAAACAGAAGCAGCAGGATTGCCGGACGATCGTGGGCCTGATGCAAGCCGCGACGAAGGCGCCGCCCAAAATGTGGGGAAGCGCCATTGTGGGTTTTGGCAACGTCCATCTTAAGTACGAAAGCGGGCGCGAGCTCGATTGGTTTCCCATCGGCTTCTCGCCCCGCAAGCAGAATCTCACGCTGTATCTTCTGGGCGGGTTCGAGCCACACACCGCGCTGCTTAAGAAGCTGGGCAAATACAAGACCGGCAAAGGCTGCCTGTACATAAACCGGCTGGATGAAGTGGACCTGCCCACGCTGAAGAAGATCATCCAGGCATCGGTCAAGTCCGCCGATGCCGTCCTCAAGTCCCTCGGCAAGAGCTGAGGGACTTTGCACTTTGAGTACCATGGGATTTTTAACCACAGATGAACGCGGATAAAAAGAATAGACTTATCTTTTCTTGTATGTTCCCATCTGTGCATATCTGTGTTTATCTGTGGTAAGTTCGAAACAGAATTTGGCAAAGTCCTGCATACGATACCCAGTGCGCTCACCATGAATATCCCACCGCGCGCAGGAAGGCGCGGGCCAGGATCATGTGTCCCGTCAGGTTCGGATGGACGCGGTCGCCCGCCAGCGCCGCAGGCCGCGTGGATCGCAGCACTGCGTCGAACGCGGATTGCGTATCCACGAATACAGCCTGATGCTTTTCCGCCAGTCCCCGCACTGCCGCGCCGTACCGGTCCATCATCGCCGCGCATCGGGTCGGATCGGTCCGGCTCAATGAAATAAGGCATCATCAGGATCAGCCCCTTCAACTGCGGCCTGGCTGACCGGATGAGCTTGTCCAACAGGGCGGAATATTCCTCCAGCGAAACGTGTTTCCCCATCTCAAGAGCTGAGCCGAACTGCCGCCAGACGTCGTTGATGCCGATCATGATCGACAGCCAGTCCGGCTTGAGGTCGAGCGCATCCCGCTGCCAGCGCGCATCCAGGTCACGGACGGTGTTGCCGCTGACGCCGGTGTTCAGCACGCGGATGCTATGCGGCGGATCGCCGGAGCCCAGCGCCGCGTTCACAAGGCTGACGTAGCCGTCGCCCAGCCCGTCGCCTTCCCCAATGGGACGTGCGCGGCCGCAGTCGGTGATGGAGTCGCCGATGAAGAGCAGCTTGCTGTTGCGTGAAATGAGCATGGGGGATTATCCCTTGTTAGAGCTTATTAGCCGATTAGACCGCATTTTCGGCGTTCGGCGCCACTCTTGATCGTCAACCTTACATCGCTCTTTCCTGACGAACGTCACTTGGTACGGCCCGTGCCGAGGCATAGAATGAAGGTGGTTCTGCGGCTACAATATCCGATGTAAAGAGGGAGTAATCATATGAAGCTATCCGGCATAACGATCTTCTTCATAAACCTGTCAGTCATCCTGGGCGGGGTTCTGTTTGTTTTCTTCAGCTCGGCAATCGGGGCAAATGTGTGGGGAAAACTCTTTGAAGCTCTGGGTATTGGCCTGATCGCGACCGGCGGCGTCAATATTCTGGCGCGCTGGCTGGAAGAGAAACCAACACTCGTAGGAATTAAAATGATCGCAAATACCCGGAATATGGTGGATGCGAGGGTCCATGAAAGAAAATTTAGCGCTGATAAGATCGAAGCCGCCGGAATCACCCTCGCGAATTTTCTCCAGGAATTATCCAATAACAGTAAGGTTGTGGATCGTGTTTTGAACCATAATGTGCGGCTTCGGCTGGCTTTTGTCACCCCCAATCCCCCTTCCTGGTCCAGAAGTTTATCGAAGATAACACAACCAGTGCGGAAGGCCAAAAAGCATCGCTGAAAAAACAGATGAGCTCCGTCGAGAATTGCATCCTGTTCTATAAATTGTTGTGTGCCCGCTATCAATCCGTGCTCCAAGACAAGGCCCATCCCGGCTCCAGGGGCGTCATTCAGATCAAGTTGCTTCAGTTCTGCCCCCACATTACCATAGAGCGCTATGACAAGGATATTTACTGGGGACTTTATACGGCGGACGCCGCTGGCGAGTACGCTCCAATGTTTCTAACCAGTCTCGACGATAATTATGTGCTGTACGATAAGCTCAAGAAACATTTTAATAGCCTGTTTGCCAAGGATTTTTCCGAGGTCGGGGCCCAGGGCAATGTCCTGATCAGCATGGAATCCAGCGAGCCTGTGCTCAACCGGGAACTGGCAGAAAAGATATTGGGCAAAGAGCGTTTGGACAACCTGCTGGGTGATGCTCCAAACAAATAGGGTGTGCGTGTGGCCCTAGTATATTTTTGGCGCGATCAATTGCTATTTTGGAGGTTATAGCCGCGTTTCCATTCCGGCGCCCGTTCACAGACCGGACGTAAATGTCATCACCGATGCGGACGGCACATATCGGCACGACGTTTCTCAGCGTGCCGTCACGCCGCAGCGATGCGATCCGTAAGACGTCCGCTTTTGCGATCCTGTTGAGCTCCTCACTCGTCCATGCTGTATTTTCAGGTTTGCTCGTCTGCATTACTTTCTTTGCGCTACAGGCTGGACTTGTCTAACTCGTCTCCCCGCCATTGTATTGCTCGTCGCTGACCTTTTCCATCCAGTCGGCGGCCTTCCCGTCGAGCGCTTCCTGGATCGCGATGTGCGTTACGGCTGTGGTTGGTGCAGCGCCGTGCCAGTGCTTTTCTCCGGGCGGGGCCCAGATCACATCGCCCGGGTGGATTTCCACTATCGAATCGCCGGAGCGTTGAACCCGCCCGGCGCCGGCCGTCACGATCAGGGTCTGCCCCAGCGGGTGGCTGTGCCATGCCGTCCGCGCGCCCGGCTCGAATGTGACCGCCGCCGCGACCACCCGTGCGGGATCGGGTGCCTGGATCAGCGGGTCAATGCGTACAGAGCCGCTAAAATGCTCGGCATCTCCCTTGCCCGAAGGCTGTGAGCCGCTTCGTTTGATGTCCATATATTGTTTTCTCCGCTTTGAATTGTTGTGTGCAACGCATAAGGCCTAACGACACTGGGTACCTCATACTCCGAGACAACCGGCGGTACTGCCGACATATGATCGGGCGGAAGGTGGGATGCTGCAGCGGTGCTTTATCTATCGTACCTACCGGGCGATCATCACATGCTTGGTGATCTGGTAGTCGCCTACCGCCTCGGAGGATAAGTCCTTCCCGAAGCCTGATTGCTTGAATCCCCCATGGGGCGTCTCGGATGCCAGGGGGATGTGGTCATTGATCCACACCGTTCCGAATTCCAGTCCCTGCGAGACGCGCATGGCACGGCCCACGTCCTTTGTGAACACGGAGGATGCCAGGCCATAGACTACGTCATTGCCAAGCTCCACCGCCTCCGCCTCGGTCTTGAACGAGTTGATCGTAACGACCGGGCCGAATACCTCACACTGGATGATCTCGGATTTCTGCCCGGCGTCCGCGATCAGCGTCGGCTCGTAGAAGTAGCCCTGATCGAAGCCTGCAGGCACACTGCCGCCGGTCAGCACCCTGGCGCCGTCCTTCCTGGCGCGCTGCACGAACGCGTTCACGGACTCGCGCTGCCCGCCGGAGATCATGGGTCCGATCTGGGTATCATCGTCAAACGGGTCGCCGATCTTCATCGCCCGCATTTTCGCCACCAGCGCCTCTTCGACATTCTTGCGGTTGCTCTCGGCGACGTACACCCGCGTGGCTGCGGTGCAATCCTGCCCGGTGTTGAATGTCCCCGCCAGGCTGACCTTCTCAGCCACCAGCTCCGGGTCGGCATCCTCAAAGACCAGTACGGGCGCCTTGCCGCCGAGCTCCAGGTGCAGCCGTTTGACCGTGGTCGCCGCGGTGCGCATGATGTTCTGCCCAACTTCCGTGGAACCCGGTGACGCTGATGAGCCGCACGTCCGGATGCTCCACCAGCAATCTTCCGGCATTTCGGCCGGTAATAATATTGACAACCCCATCCGGAATGCCCGCTTCCTGGATGATCTCCGCCAGCATGAGGCTGCTGAGCGGCGTCAGGGAGGCCGGTTTGAAGATCGTGGTGCAGCCCGCAGCCAGCGCCGGCCCGATCTTCCAGATGCCCATCATCAGCGGGTAATTCCACGGCGCGATCTGCCCCACCACGCCAACCGGCTCGCGGCGATAGAGGGATGTGAATCCCGGCCAATATTCGCCCGCATGCGAACCGTGCGTGTCGCGCGCCGCGCCCGCAAAGAAGCGCAGGTTGTCGATCGAGAACATGAGGTCGGCGCCCAGGCTGACGAACTTGTAGGGCTTGCCTGTGTTCTCCGATTCCAGTTTGGCGAATTCCGTCTGGTGTTTCTCCAGCAGGTCTGCAAGCCGCCAGATCGCCTTGGACCGCTCGGAGGGGACAAGCCTGGACCAACGGCCGTCATAGAACGCACGCCGCGCGGCTTCCACCGCGCGGTTGACATCCTCCGGGCTGGCGTCGACTACTTCCGCGATCTTCTTGCCGGTCGCCGGGTTCTCCACGGTGATGGTGCCGCCGCCCTGGCTGTTAACCCATTTGCCATCGATCCACAGTTTGTAATCCATGCTCGCTCCTTCTTTGCAACGCTAAAGCGCATGACTTATATAGGGTGCTGCTGATTATATCAATGCAGATCGCCCAGGCGCCTTGCCCCGTCGAGTGCCTGTTGCAGACTTGCGCCCGGACCGATTCTTGCTTATACTCACTGAGTGAGTATAAGCCGGAAATCGCCCCGCTCCATCGGCAAATCGCCCGAATTCGCGCTTCTCGGCTTCCTGTATTTGGAGCCCTGCCATGGCTACGAGCTGCATCAGCGGCTGCAAAGAGAACTCGGATATGTCTGGAGCGTTTCACAGGCCGAGACATATAACGTTCTCAAGAGGCTGGAGGCGCATGGCTTCATCAAGTCCAGGGTCATCGCCCAGGAGAAGCTGCCCGCGCGCAACCAGCTCAGCCTCACGCGCGCCGGACGGTCCCGCTTCCAGCATTGGCTCAAAGGGCCCGGCGGGACGAGCGTTCGGACCATCCGGCTCGAGTTCATTACGCGGCTGTATTTTGCGCGTATCACCGGCCTCCTGGATGTTCAGGAGATGATCGACCTTCAGGTGGCGGATGTCCGTACCAACCTCCGCCAGCTCGAGGGCGATCTGATCGAGATGCCCCTGGCAGAGACTTACAACCGCCTGGGCCTGGAATATCAGATCTTGCAGCGCAAGTCCATTCTGGATTGGCTGGATTCCTGCCGTCAAACTCTCAACCTGCAGTTCCATCCGGAAGAAGCATTGGAAACGCTATTTGAAAAGGAGGAAGATATGAAGCTCAGTGCCAGAAACATATTGAAGGGGAAGGTACTTAAGGTGACGAAAGGCGCGGTCAACACGGAGATCACTCTCCAGCTTGCCGGCGGAGAGCAGATCGTGTCGATCATTACCAACACCTCCGCTGAGAATCTTAAGCTCAAAGAAGGCTCGGAGGCCTACGCCATCGTCAAGGCCTCCAACGTGATGATGGGTGTGGATGAGAAGTAACACGGTCGCGTACGCGCTGGCTCAAGGCCCAACCTTATTTGAGGAGTAGCGGGTGAAACGCCTCGGTTCTTTGATTCTATTGTTTGCTTTCCTGCTTGCCGCCTGCGCCGCGCCGGCTACCCCGGCCTCGACTGCGGTCTCTCCAACTCAAGCGCCAACGGAGGTCCCCACGGTCGCGCCGTCCGCCACCGCTGCGCCCCGCACGCTGACCGTCTTCGCCGCCGCCTCCCTCACGGGCGCCTTCGGTGAGATCGGCAAGGCCTTCGAAGCGGCAAGCCCGAATGTCACCGTGGCCTTTAACTTCGCCGGCTCCCAAGCCCTGCGCACGCAGATCGAGCAGGGCGCGTCCGCGGATGTATTTGCCTCCGCCGACCACAAGAATATGGACACCATTGTGGGCGAGAATCTCATCGCCGAAGGGAAGTCTCAGGACTTTGCGAACAATCGCCTTGTTGTGATCCTGCCGCCGAAGAACCCCGCCAGCATCCAGACCCTGCAAGACTTGGCGAGGCCCGGCGTGAAGTTGGATTTGGCGGATGCGTCCGTGCCGGTCGGCAACTACGCCCGCCAGGCGCTGACCGCCATGAGCAAGGACCTCAGCTTCGGCGCCGATTTCAGCACCAGGGTGTTGGCCAACGTGGTCTCCAACGAAACCGACGTCAAGCAGGTGGTCTCCAAGGTGGACCTCGGCGAAGCAGATGCCGGAATTGTGTACGTGACCGACGCGCAAGCCGCGACCGATCTCATGACCATCACGATCCCCGATAACGTCAACGTGATAGCCAAATACCCGATCGCCGTCGTAGCCAAATCTGCCGAATGCCGATCTGGCAGCCTCCTTCGTGACCTACGTGCTCTCGCCCGATGGTCAAGCCGTGCTTAAGAAATGGGGCTTTACTCCCGCTCAATGAGTCAGCCTATGTCCCCGCAGCGACGTTATTGGCCTGATCTGCTTTCCGGTGGTCGGTCGGGCTGGGTGTTCATCGTGCCCAGCCTGCTCCTGGCTGCCTTGTTCGGAGTGCCGATCGTAGCCTTGGCTGTGCGCGCCGCGGGGAGCGACTTTCTTGCTTCCATCTCTTCGCCCTCCGCGTTGGCAGCCTTGCGCCTCAGCATGGTTACGAGCCTTCTCAGCTTGGCTGTGACCCTCATTTTCGGCACAGCGTTGGCCTACTTGTTGGCGCGGCAGAAGTTCCCCCTCAAGCCCTGGCTTGAGACGTTGATCGACCTGCCGATAGTCCTTCCGCCTTCCGTGGCAGGACTATCGCTCTTGATGGCCTTCGGCCGTAATGGGTTGGTGGGGCCGTTCCTGAGCGCGCTGGGAATCCAATTGCCATTCACCACCGCCGCGGTGGTCATTGCCCAGACGTTCGTGTCCGCGCCGCTATACGTTCGCGCGGCTCGCATCGGGTTTGCGCAGATCGACGTGCAGCTTGAAGAGGCCGCCTACGTCGAAGGGGCCAATCCCTGGCAGTTATTCCGTGACGTGATGTTCCCTTTGGCCGGCAATGCGCTGGTCAGCGGCGCCATCCTGTGCTGGGCGCGTGCCCTCGGCGAATTCGGCGCGACGATCCTCTTTGCCGGAAATCTCGAAGGCGTCACGCAGACCATGCCGCTGGCCGTCTACATCGGCTTGGAGAAGAGCCTCGCGATTGCTGTTGCTTTATCGATCATGCTGGTGGGCGTTTCGATCCTGCTCCTCACCGCGACCCGCCGGCTTGAGTCGAAAGCCTCCTGAACCTCAACCCCCCAGCCGGGCTGGTTAAACACGGTCTTTCGACCGTGTTTTTTGTTTCTTCGATCCTACCGAGGCCCGTTACGCGGTTTCCGGTGCGGGCAGCTTCCCGGAGAATAGACGCCGTTGCAGCCAGAACGCCACGTTGACCAGGCCGATCATCACAGGCACTTCGACCAGCGGGCCGATCACCGCCGCAAAGGCCTGCCCAGACGAGATCCCGAAGACCGCCACAGCCACCGCGATCGCCAACTCAAAGTTGTTGCTCGCCGCCGTGAACGATAGGGTCGCCGTCTTGGAATAGTCTGCGCCGACGGCCTTGCCCATCAGGAAACTCACGAGGAACATGACCACGAAGTAGATCAGCAGCGGAATGGCGATCCGCACCACATCCAGCGGAAGCTGCACGATGTATTCGCCCTTGAGGCTGAACATGACCACGATGGTGAAGAGCAGCGCGACCAGCGTCAGTGGGCTGATCCGCGGTACGAACTCGCCGTAATACCACTCCCGCCCTTTAACCCGTATGAGCACGAGATGGGTCAGGAAGCCTGCCAGGAACGGGATGCCCAGGTAAATGAAAACGCTCCTGGCGATCTCCCCGATGGTGATGGATACGATCGCGCCGTGAAGCCCGAACCACGTCGGCAGGACGGTGATAAATACGTAGGCATACACGCTGTAGAACAGCACCTGGAAGATGCTGTTGAAGGCCACCAGTCCGGCGGCATACTCCGTATCGCCCTTCGCCAGTTCATTCCACACGATCACCATGGCGATGCAGCGTGCCAGGCCGATCAGGATCAGGCCCGTCATGTACTCCGGGTAGCCGCGCAGGAACACGATTGCCAGGACGAACATCAGCACCGGGCCGATCACCCAGTTCTGCAACAGAGACAGCCCCAGCACCTTCCAATTGCGGAACACGTCGCCCAGCTCCTCATAGTGCACCTTCGCCAGCGGCGGGTACATCATCAGGATCAGGCCGACGGCGATCGGGATGTTGGTCGTCCCGATGGAGACAGCGCATTGAAGCGCGCCACCTGATAGGCGAAGAAGTAACCGATGGCTACCCCCACCGCCATCGCCAGGAAGATCCACAGCGTGAGATAGCGGTCGAGGAAGGAAAGCTGTTTCCGTGCTTCTCTCTTCATATTGATCTCCATGGATTATAGTCGCCCCTGCAGATCCATCAGGAATGCTGAAGGACGGTATGGTTGGTTCTAATTTTTCCTGCACGTTGCCGCCTTATCCCTATGTCGACTCTTACTATCCACAAGATGGCATCCGATGAGCTGCTTCTCGGACCTGCCATTGATGTCCTTCTCGCGGACAATAGCTGACCGTAAGTTCTCCAAACCGGTTTGCCAGGAGGGACAGCCGTCAAAATACAACAGATCAATTTTCACGGGCTTCTCCCTGTGCAAAGCTCACCAACAAGCTCACTATTTCGCGATCGATGTCATCTCGCACCCGGCGAAAGTCATCCATGTTGTTCGTTTTGGCCGGGTCGGGGAAACTATGATGAACGCGTTTGCCCTTGCCGAGCCAGACCGGGCATTCCTCCGCCGCCGAATCGCAAACCGTCACTACCAGGTCGAAATCCGCGCCGCGGAATTCATCCGCCGATTTCGAGCGGCCCGCATGTTGGATGCCGATCTCGCGCAGCGCCGAGACGGCCATCGGGTGCACGGCGCCGGTCGGCTTGGTCCCCGCGCTGACCGCCTCCCACTGCTCGCCCAGCCGCGCATTCACGATCGCTTCGGCCATCTGGCTTCGAGCCGAGTTACCCGTACAAAGAAATAAGACGTGTCGCTTTTCCATACCGCTAAATCCTCCAGGGCGGTTTTATGCCCCAATAGCTTCGGTCAGGGCGTTGGTGAGGAACGTCGTGACTTCTGCCTCGCTGGGCACGCGCCCGGCACTCACCACCTTTTCGTTGATCACCAGCCCCGGCGTCGACAGGATGTGATATTTCATGATTTCAGGGTAATCGGTCACCTTGACGACCTCTGCCTCGATTCCCAGCTTCGACACCGCCTGATGTGCGATGGCGTCCAGGCGCTTACAGTTGGCGCAGCCAGATCCAAGAACTTTGATTGTGAGCATCACGATCTCCTTTGAACTTACAGAATCCAGTTGAATAGATAGCCGATGAGAAGAATGGCTATGGCGATAATGCCAAAATAAGTCACCAAAAGCGGCAGCTTGAGCACGCGTCGCAGAATGATCGCCTCCGGCAGGCTGAGGCCCACTACAGCCATCATGAAAGCCAGCGCGGTGCCGAGCGACGCGCCTTTCTCGATCAGGGCTGCCACGATGGGGATCATGCCGGCTGCATTCGAGTACAGAGGGATGCCGATCAGCACCGCCGCGGGAACCGACCACCAGGCTTGCCGGCCCATGGCCCCGGCCAGCGCACTTTCCGGGACGTAGCCGTGAATTGCGGCCCCTACGGCGATGGCTGCCACCACATACAGCCACACCTTGCCGACGATGTCTTTCACTGATTCCCAGGCACGCTGGATGCGAATATCCCACGTGAGGTGTTCAAGCCGCACATCGGCTTCGCCTTGCGCGCTCCAAACGAAGTCCTCGACATACCGTTCCATATGAAGGCGTCCGATGATGAAACCGGCGACGACCGCGATCAGCAGCCCGGAGACAATATACAAGCCGGTGACCTTCCAGCCGAAGAGGCCGAATAGCATGACCACAGCCACCTCGTTGATGGTCGGGGCGGCGATGAGGAAGGAGAATGTAACCCCCAATGGAATGCCTGATTCGACAAATCCGATGAATAGCGGCACTGCAGAACAGGAGCAGAAGGGCGTCACAATGCCCAGCATCGCGGCGAGCACATTACCCACTCCCTCACGCTTGCCGCCCAGCAGGGCGCGCGTCCGCTCGGCGCTAAAGAATGTGCGAATGATCGAGATGACGAATATCATCCCGGACAATAGGAGCAGAATTTTAGGGACGTCATACAGAAAGAACGCCAGCGCCTGGCCCAGCCGGGAATCGACGGGCAGGCTCAGCGCCCCGTAGGCAACCCAATCCGCGAATGGCTGAATGACGTTATAGGCCAGCACCCAAAGGATCGCTGTGAAGCCGACGAGCGCAAGAAGCCGACGCGTGTGTTGGGAGCCGGGCAAACTGGAAGGCAATGGAAGAGTGGTCATAACGGTGCTTTATCCTCGGACAGTCACTTGATGAATGGCAATGGTCTGCGCCATATTACATTTCGGGCAGGGACAGTCCACGGCAGCATATTTGTGCTGCTTTTCCTCGCACAAAACCATGTGCCTATTTATGGGCCGATACCTGCACGCTATAGACCGGCACGCCGCCGGACACACCCGCGCTGGTGCTCCTGCGTACGGTCACATCCTGGAAGCCCGCCTGCTTTACCAGGTCCACGTATTCATCTTCCGGGAGCGCGCCCGAGATGCACTCAGACCAGCCCGTCTCGGAATACCGCAACGAAGGGGGGACCGGCGCCCAAAAGACCATGTCGTTGACTTCCAGCCGCCCGCCGGCTTTCAGTGCGCGATACGCCTCCCGGAACACCTTGCCTTTGTCTTCGGTCAGGTTGATGACGCAGTTCGAAATGATCACGTCGATGGTGGCGTCGCCCACAGGCAGTTTGTCGGCATAACCGTGGCGGAACTTCACATTGGTAAAGCCGGCCTTCTTCGCCGCCTTCCGGGCGCGCTGCAACATGGCAGGCGTCATGTCGATCCCGTAGACAAACCCGGTGGGGCCCACTCTCCTTGCAGCCAGGAACGCATCGATCCCGCCGCCTGAGCCGATATCCAGCACGACCTCGCCTTCTCTCAAGCTCGCCATGGCGATCGGGTTTCCGCAGCCCAGGGAGATCTCCACCGCTTCTTCGGGGATCTCGGCCTTTTCGGCAGCCGTATAGCCGCTGTCGAAATTGACCTTGCCGGAGATGACGTCATCCAGTGAAATCAGACCGGGCGTACAACAACCGGAAGCCGGATTGCAGCCGCCATCGGCTGCCAATGCCCGCGCTGCATAGCTTGCCTGCACCGCTTCCTGCACTTTCATGCGCTTCGTGCCGGTGGCGATGAAGATGCTGACAGCGGTAGTGTCCTCATTTTCGCTTTTGCAGCCGGACTGGCACGATTGCCCGGTGCAGTCCACGACCAGATTCACCAACCCGGCCTGTTCGAACCAGGCTCGGACCTGCTCTCGCTCGAAACCCAGCCACACATCCGACATTTCCTCTTTGAACCATTCATTGGTATGGGCATCCATGTCGGTGATGACCAGTCGCCCGCCGGGCCGCAGTGTGCGAACCATTTCGCGGATCGCGGCCAGGGGATCGGGGCAGTGATGCAGATACATGTTCGCAAATGCCGCATCCAGGCTCCCGTCAGGCAGGGGCAGCGACAGGCCGTCCGCCGTTTCGAACGTCAGGTTGCCGAACTGCGATAAGATTCTTGCGCGCCACGTCCAGCATCGCCGGAGAGCCGTCGATCACATACACCTGCTTCACCAACGGTGCAAGCCCGGCAGCAACAAAGCCGGTCCCCGCACCGACGTCGGCTACGATCATCTCCGGATGCAAATAGGCCTTCCGGATGGCTGCCTCTCGCACCGCCTCGGTGAAATAACCTTTGCGCAGGTCATCCCACTGGCCTGCCACCTGATCGAAATAACCGGCTGAAGGGTTGGTGCTGTTCATGAGTGACTCCCTGGCTGCAAAACCCGCAAAGTTGTAGTTTCTTTCGTGCTGTTGCATTTCGGACATGGACAATCTACCGATGCATGCTTGTGCGGCATTTTCTTTGACCGTATCCCGGCCGCTGAGTTGATGGCGTCCACCACCGCAAAGATCTCGGGCTTGATGACACGGTAGTACATGTTCAAGCCTTCCCGGCGGACTTCCACGAGCCCGGCTTCGCGCAGGATCATCAATTGCTGCGAGATGCTGGCCTGTCTCAATCCCAGCGTGGCTTCCAGATGGCAGACGCATTGTTCCCCGTCCCGCAATATTTCGAGCACGGCCAGCCGGGTGGGGTGGGAGAGGGCTTTCAGAAGATCGGCTTGCAGGGAATAAACATCCATGGCGTTATCCTATATTCAATAATCTGAATATAGTATAAGCCAAAGCACAACGCCGGTCAAAGGCCGGCGTCACTAAACGCTACTGACAAACGTCATGACTGTGCTGCAGCCAGAATATTTACACTGACGATTGTCCCTTTCCAGCCAGGTTCGTACGCGGCTTATCCGGCGCGCTGGACGCTATCAACAAAATAGTGGTGGGTGATGATGCACAGCACTGTAAAGTGCCATTGACGGTACCATTGCAAGCCTACCGCCTAGATAAATATGCCAGCCAGAAATTCGCCGCACTGAGATTCTGGTCCGAGGTCGGCAAGGAGGTTGTCAAAGAAAGAGGTTATTGCCGCACCTACTGAGAAAAGGGTCCGGCGCTTGGCGCTTAGGTGGTCTCGGAGGACGTCGGGGATGGCTTGGCGGGAAGGCGGCAATTTGCCTTGCAGATAGAACCGCACCATGCCTTCTGCCTTCGTGATCAAGGAACTCCCATGGAGCAGTCGGCTGCCAAGTTGCAGCGCCGTGTGCATGGCCCGACTGACGAACGGCCGGAAGAAAGCATGAAACTCGACCCGCTGCCGCACGGGCCTGGGAATGTAGCGCATCTGGAACTTGAATTCATCGACGCTGGCCGGTGCATCGAGGGAGTGGAGGCCATAGAAAAGCACGCGCGGTCCGTTCCGGCCAACCACCTCGCCGGTGACTACATGGGTGAGCGCATTGTTGACGCCGCAGCGCAGGTAATCGCTGCGGCTCTGCTGGTAAAGGATGCTGAAATAATCCTCGTAGTCAAAAGCCAGGAGTGCGGCCACAAGCTTACCCTGCACGAGTGCACCCCAGGCCTCGAAGCCCGGCAGGCCCTTGGCAGTGAGGCACAGGTTCTTCCACCAGCTCTCGCTTTCAGCCTGTTCGCGTCCCTGGCGGATCAGAGTATCGCGGCGCAGTTCCCAGCCTTCATTGCCGAGTTTTTCGAAGGAAATCGGCTCGACGGTGGCTATCGACAAGCCCTTGCGGACGTGCCCGCGTGCATTCGAACGCAGAGCGCGGATATCGTACGTGCTTTGCTCATAGACAACATGATAGCTTACGGCCCCGAGCGGGCTCTCCAACGGAGTGGAATAGCGCAGCGCTAATGTCCCCGTGGAAAACATGTTGTCAAGTTCGGCCTTGTCCGGGCTGATCTGCCAATGATAAGGAAAGGCCTGGTAGACATGCGGGACCGTCTCGTACCAATAGCTGCTTGGAGTACGCAGCACCTTCATCCCCTGGCGTTGCAGCCATTCCGCAAATACTTCAGCACGCGTCTTTGTAGAAGTCGTCATTCTAACTACATCATACATTGACGGCCGATGCCTCTTGGATATGGTGTGTCCAATTACGTCCCAACGACTTCGATACAATCCATCACGGTCTCGCCTAATCGGACTGGCCATCAGCGTGCCGCATGGATCGTTTTGTCGTTGCAGATACGGAAACACGCTGTAGAAACTGTCAACTCCAGAGACTGATTTACCTGTAAGAATCGCACGCAGTACGCGATCTTTCACAGTATAGACGCCCCTGGATCAGTTGATTGCCGTTCATCTGTGCTTGCTACAAGCCACAGCCAAATCTATTGTCTCAGCCCCAAATATAGGCAGCTAGCCCCGAAACGCCCCGTTATAGGGATAGGGAGCAGCCCTTCGTCATCCAGGGCCGTTTTTCCCCAATAGAGACACGCTCAAATGAATTCGTATTATGAGCATCCGATAAATCCCTGTTTCACGCGGTCGTTTATAGTATATACTATTGCAACTTCTAATATTAAGGATGGTGAATGTCCTGTTCCTCGCTGTATACTACTGAGCTTCGTGCCCGCGGCTATCGCATGACGCCTCAACGCATGACCATATTGCATATCCTGCATCACTCAGGGAAGCACCTTTCCCCCAGCGAAGTCTACAGGCAGGGGCTAAAAGAGATGCCGGGCCTCACGGAGCCAACGGTCTACCGCACATTGGAGTTCCTGGCACAAAATGAGCTGGTGAACGTTTCTCATTCCGCTACGGGTCATTTGAGCTACCAGATCGCAGGGGAAACCCACGACCACATCGTTTGCCGAAGCTGCGGCAGTGAGTTTGAAGTGGAGCATCGCCTGCTTGGACGACTTTATCGGATTTTAGAATCGACCAGTGGATACCGGCGTATTAATAGTCATGTGACGTTCTTCGGCGTATGTCCGAAATGCCAGGAGAACTGACCGGAAGAAGGAGAGTTTTCTCATGTTACCGAAATCTCGAAGACTGCAGCTGCTGGCGATCTATTACGCAGCCTTGGTCGTGTGGCTGGGAACAACCGCCATGCACATCCCGGATGGCTATCTCAGCCCGATCACTTCCCTGATCATGTTCCTGCTGGTCTTCCCCTTCTGGGTCATCGGGATTCGCAAGGTGCGGCAGACGATGAACGCCCGCAGCGTGCCGTTGATCGCCCTTCTCGCCGCATTCTCCTTCGTCATCATGATGTTCAACGTGCCGCTCCCCGGAGGGACCACCGGGCACGCCGTCGGCGCCGCTCTCGCCGCGATCATCCTCGGCCCTGAGGTCGCCACGATCGCGGTCTCGATCGCCTTGATCATCCAGGCCCTCTTCTTCGGCGATGGCGGCGTCCTGGCGATCGGGGCAAATTGCTTCAATATGGCGGTCGTCATCCCCTATATTGCGGCTGCGATTTATCATGCTTTTTCGAAGGGCACGCCTCTCAGCTCGGCACGGCGCTTGATCGGCGCGGCGGTCGGCGGCTGGACGGGCGTCACGGTCGGCGCCTTCTTCGCCGGCGTGGAGTTCGGCCTTCAGCCACTGCTTTTCAAGGCGGCTGACGGCTCCCCGTTGTATGCGCCCTACCCCTTGTCGGTTTCGATACCTGCGATGGTCATTCCCCATGCGCTGGTCGCTTCGGTTGTCGAAGGCCTGCTGACGGCATTGGTCCTGGCCTATCTTCAACGCTCCAATATGAGTGTCCTGGAAGCGGCCGAGAAACCCGCCCTCGCTGGCGATGCCGGTTCCTTCCAGAAACTCCGCTGGCTTTGGATCGGCCTGGTCGTGCTGATCGTCGCCTCTCCGCTGGGACTTCTGGCTCCCGGCACCGCCTGGGGCGAATGGGGAACGCAACAACTGGCCGAGAGAGGCCTGGCCGTTATTCCCGCCGGAATTCAGAAGCTATCCGGCCTGTGGGGCGCGCCGCATGGCCGGCTATAACCTGCCTGCATTGGGAAACGCAAACCTGGGATACCTGCTCTCCGCTATTTTGGGGATCTCCCTGGTAGCGTTTGTTATCTGGCTCTTCATGATGCTGCTGACCAGCGGCTCCGGCACGCAAAAGCAGAAAAACCAGTAAGAGAGGACAAGGAGTATTTTCCGAAATGGAGTTATGTTTCGGATCTCCCTAATCGATGGAAACAGCCTCATCACCCGGACGAACGCGCCGGCATAGTACGCTGGAGCACACCCTGCACGGCATTACCGAGACCCTGGAGCGGGCCTTGTTCGCGGAGGAGATCAGCACGCGGCAGGGCCTGTTCCAGTCACTGGATGCGCGGGTCAAGGTCATTTCCGTATTTGCACTCCTGCTGAGCGTCAGCCTCTCTCATAATTTGCTGGCGATCGGCGCGATCTATCTCTTGGTTTTGATCCTCGGACTGGCTTCTGCCATTCCCGCCGGTTATCTCATCAAACGCGTCTGGCTTGCATTGCCATTTTTTACAGGCATGATCGTATTGCCCGCGCTGTTCATCACGCCTGGCCCCGCTCTTGTGCACTTGCCGCTTGGTTTGGTGATTACAAGAACCGGTGTGAACACCGTGCTTTTTCTTTTGCTTCGCGTGAGCACTTCAGTTTCGCTGACCCTCCTGCTGATTCTCACAACGCGGTGGAATACGGTCTTGAGCGCATTGGGCGTCCTGCGCATTCCTGATGTTTTCATTTTGATCCTTGGAATGACGTACCGCTATATCTACCTGCTGCTCCGCGTTGCAAATGATATGTTCCTTTCACGAAAGAGCCGCATGGTAGGTCGCCTCAGTACCTCCGAGAATCGAAAAATGCTTGCCGCCATCAGCGCCACATTGCTGGGCAGATCCCTCAATCTGAGCAGCGAAGTCTATCTCGCCATGCAATCACGCGGGTTCCGTGGTTCCATTGTCACGTTGAAGCCGTTCCAAATGCGTTCGAAGGATTGGGTGTGGTTGTTCATTTTCCTTGCCCTGACCGCCTTCACGATATTTCTCGGGCGATAACTTTAGAGAACGAAGAGGAAGGAAGAGCCTTGAGCACTGAAATCATCTTTGACGTTCATGATATGTCGTTTGCCTACGAAGGCAAACAGACTGCGCTGCAAAACATCAACCTCACGGTTCATGCGGGCGAATCCCTGGTGGTTCTCGGCGCGAACGGGTGCGGCAAAAGCACCCTGCTGAAATTGCTGGATGGCCTTTATTTTCCCGGGCAGGGAACGATCTCCGCTTTTGGAAAGCCTCTGACGGAAGAGGCGTTGCGCGACGATCAGTACAACTTCGCTTTTCGTCGCCGCGTGGGTTTGGTCTTTCAGGATACCGATGTTCAGCTATTTTCCCCGTCGGTGCTGGATGAGGTGGCGTTCGCGCCCCTCCAGCTCGGACTTTCACGCGCCGAGGTCAACAAACGCGTAAACTTGGCCCTCGAGACGCTCCGGATCGAAAAACTGCGGGATCGCGCGCCGCATCGTCTTTCAGGCGGAGAAAAGCGGCGCGTAGCCCTGGCATCCCTGCTAACGCTTCAACCGGAAGTATGGTTGATGGACGAGCCCACCACCGGCCTTGATCCGCGTAGTCAATCCTGGCTCGTCGAGTTCATTCTGGAACAGAGGCAGAAGGGCAGGACCGTCATTACCGCAACGCACGATCTTGGCATTGTGGAACAGATTGCCAGCAAGATTTACGTCTTTTCCGAAGATCATGAAATTGTTGCATCAGGCGCCCCCGAAGAGATCTTGAGTGACCATGACTTGCTTCACAGGTGTAATTTGGAGCATTACCATGTACACGCGAGGGAAGAAGAGAGAAAACATTCGGCTGCCTCGCTGGAGGGCACGGCCAGGTGATCCGACTCTGCCCGGTCTAGAATCCAGCCGGCATCAAGTCCTGAGCCTGCTTATCTGGCGATATTCAAGTTCAATCCCTTATCTTTGCAGACCTGCTCGACCTGATTGACGATGTCGTCCGGCGGGAAGGGCAGCGTCTCTCTTGCTGACCATGTGACGTATTGTCCAGGCGCGATCTTCCCGAGGGCGGATTTAAGCGCCTCCACGCTCACTAGAACCGTATCAGCCGATTTGATTTCCTCCACGGACTTTTCACGATTCGTGCCGACGAGCAGGGCAAATCTCCATTGCCCGCCCTCCTGCCAGCTATAGAGCTCATAGCCCTTCATGGAGGAGCCTGCCGCATCAGGCGTGGGGGCTTGCGCGGCCGTCCCACAACCTGCGATCAGCGCTGCCAGCAGGACTGAAAACAAAACAAAGCGCATCGGTGTCATGCAACTACCTCTGATTGATGCTGCACGCTGGGTTTGGTCATGCTTCGGAGTGTAGCACAAGGACGCGCAGCAGGGGACGACTCCGCCGCACGGTTTAATGATAACCACAGATAAACGCAGATGAAAATGAATCCATCTGCGTTTATCTAAATACATCTGTGTTTACATCGTACTCGCAGAGTATCTGTGGTGAATAATTCCACTATCAAGATTCCCCCACGCGGTCATCCTTCCCCACAATCGCTAATCGTAGATCGTAAACTTGGCAGCCGCCGGCGCAACGGACTTTGCCATCGCCTCCCGGTAATAGCCCTCATACCGCTCGATGGTCTTATCCAGGCTGTGCTCCTGCGCTCGCTCGTAGCTTGCCTGCCCCATCGCCGCCCACTGCTCGGGATGGTCCGCCAGCAGTTCCATGCAGCGCGCCGCGTCCGCCGGGTCGCCCGGCTTAAAGAGATACCCGTTCACCCCCTGTGTCACCAGTTCCGGCAGCGCCACCGCGTCCGCCACCAGCAGCGGACGCCCGCAGGCCATCGCCTCCAGGCTCGCAATGCTCAGCAGCTCCGCCGCGCTCGGCATCGTAAAGATGTCCACGCTGTTCAGCAGCACGTGCAGCTCCTCGTTGGGGATGAAGCCCGTGAAGTGCGCGCGCTCGCCCAGGTTCAGACTCTTCGCCAGCGCCTGGAACTCGCGCGAAGCCGCGCCCTGTCCCGCCACGGCCAGTTGGATATCGTCGCGGTCCAGGAGCCTTACCGCGCGCAGCAGCAGGTCCACGCGCTTCTCGCCGTCCACGCGCCCCACGAACAGGAAGATCTTACGCTTCGGGTCCAGCCCATGACGCAGCCGGCAGGCGGCCCGGTCCGTCGCCGGGTCGGGATGGAAGCGCTTCAGGTCGATCCCGCATGACACCGACACCACCGGCGGCCTCAGTCCTTGTCCGCGCACCAGCGCCGCCGCAGCCTTCGATTGGGCGGTCACCAGCTCGGTCTGATTGTACGTTTGCAGCATCCACTTCCACAGCAGCCAGTTAAACAGCGGCTTGATCGACCGCAGCCCCGGTATGTACGGCGCCAGGTTCTCCGGCATGAAGTGATTGCTGCCGATGATATGAATGCCCCGCTTCTTCGCCTCCTGCAGCATCCGTCCGCTGGGCGGGTAATGGTCCTGGATATGCACGATCTCCGGGCGCGTCGCATCGAAGATGCGCGCAATATCGCGCCCGGATGGCATCGGGATCCACACCGTGGGATGGATCAGGGAGGCGTGCAGCGAACGCACATGCTCGAGCTTCACGCCGTTTCGCACGCTCTGATGCGGCTGCTTCTGGGCCGTCGGGTAGACTACGGTCACGTCATGCCCCCTCGCCGCCAACCCCTCTGCCAGGTTGACCGTGAAGATGGCCTGTCCATTCATGGATGGAGAATACGTGGAACCACTGATGAGGATGCGCATGGTCGCGATGTGTGATTCGATGATTCGAGAGTCTCTGCTCGTAATTCGTTCTTCGCTATTCGTGATGCCCTAACCCGGAAAGCTCCCCAATTCCTGATTACTTTTTACTGTTCACCGGCAACTGATCACTGTTTACTGCCAACTGTCAACTGTCAACTGTCAACTGTCACCCCGGCGACTGCCGGGGTCAACCGCCAACTGAATCCTTCCCGTTCTGTTCGTCCTCATCCTTGTCCCACTGCCGGACGAGCCTCCGGCCCTCCAGGATCACCAGCGTCACAAAGATCACCGACGCAGCCAGCGCGGCGTACTCCACACGCTGCTCCACGCGCTTCACCGCCTCGGTCGTATAGAAGCCGATCAGCACCAGCGAGCCGGTCCACAGCGTCTCTGCCAGGATCAGAGCCGGGAACCATCGCCGCCACGGGATGCGCAGCAGCCCCGCCGCGATCAGCGACGGGATCACGAAGCTCACGGTCAGCTTTGCCAGGAACAGCACGCGCGTGGCATGCGCGATCATATGTTGTTCCAGGTGCTTGATCAGGGTGTCGCGCACGCCGAACCTGCGCCCGAACTGCATGATCCATTTTTTGTTGCCCAGGTAGCCCAGGCTGTACCATAGCGAGTCTGCGCTGAGGTTGCCGAGGGCTGCTGCCAGGAACACCGCCCACGGCCTCATCAGCCCCGCCGACGCCGCCGCCGCTCCCAGCAGCGTGGCGATCGGACCCTCGATCAGCACCAGCAGCCCCAGGATGATGTACGTCCAATAGCCGAATTCCGGCAGGTGTCCGCTGCGCAGCGTCATGATGAGATCGTGCAATAATTGCAGTAGGTTGATCAAATGAGTTAGGGCCCTTGTTTCAGTGCTCCATACCCCCGGGGCGCAATACGTGGGCGCATGGATCCGGGTCGGCGCGATGGTGCCATGCAATGGGAGGCATGTTCTTCCTGTGCTGGGCTGTCTAAGTATACACAGGCTCCGCAGTGTATGCAATGTGCTTTGCAGCACTATTGCCCCTATAACAGAGCGCAGTTGTCGGCTATGAGCCGGCTCTCCTGCGGCCGATCCCTCCTGTTATTCGTCCCCTGGCGTACGTTCTCACATGTTGTGCTTGCTTCCGAATTTCGACATAGGGGTGGTGTTTTCCCACCCCTATGTCGAAATTCGGACCTCTCCCTCCCCTTTAGGGGAGGGTCGCGGTCTTTAGGGGTAGGTATTTGGAAGGCCAAGCTTCAGGGACGAAACGGCCGGAAGGCAGAGGCTGTTGAGCCAGGAGCGAGGCGAGCAGGATAAGAGGCCACGGCGGAAGCAGGAAAGGAGACGCGGTGGAGAGCCAGGTTTGTGGGGCGACGGAGCATGTGCGTTCGGTAACGCCTCCAGGAACAGACGGGATTTCGGCATCAGCTTGGCTCGACGCTCAGCACCCAAAGAGTAGCGACGGCCAAGGCAACAAAAGCGCGTGGCGCGTTCGGGATCCTGCATGCGGGTCGCTTGCCATTGCCGGCCGGCGCGCTTCATATGCTGAACCCGCATTCGATCCAAGAGCGCAGAGCATACCAACCGGGGCCGGCTCCCCGCAGCCAGAGCGGTGAGCACCGACCAGGGTTCGGATAAGCTTCTTCCCATGCACGACTAACGTGACTTCCAGCGGATGGCCCTGAAACAGGTGCCTTTTCCTACCCACCGACATCCGGCTTGCCGGAACGCCTGATGCAGGGCCCGGAATTCCTGTTCATCCGCCGGACGGAACAACACCTGGCGATTGATCCGCAAATAGGGATGCCAATGGCACTGCTGGATGGCTCAAACAGCCAACTCGCATACAGGCCCCGATCGGCTAGCACGATCACCGTCCAATCGTCCGGAATCACGCCTTGAAAGGCAGAAAACAGGTCCAACCAGGAGTTCCAGGAACCCTTTTCGGTTTTCGGCAGAACCCGCCAGGCAATCGGGATGGCACGGCCGCGATAGACCACGCTCACGACTAATACAGCCAGGCGATCCTTCAACTGGGTGGCACCATCGCCAGCGCCAGCCGCTTTTCCCTGCGGGCCACCAGGCCAGGATCCAACGCAGAGCGGCACAAAACTCTCCCGCACCTCCAGTTCGCTCCGCCCCCGACCGCGTTTGTCCTGCTTGGCGTAATACCATTCCCGCATCCGCTGGCGCCACTATTTTCCTTCGCCCCCATCAGCAGCGCCAATCCACTTGCCACGCTCGTCAATCCACAAGACTGCGCCAGCACCATCGCAAAGCTCCACAGTGCAGGACGCGGCCTGCGGCCCACTCAAATGCGGCATCTGCCGCGACCGTGGCCTGCCACTCTTCATCGCCTGTATGGTATAAATCGTTTGGCTCCGATGTAGATCTGAATTTAGTCCGAACAACCAAATTCTAATCTCAACTTCGGAGCTTCTCTTTCCAAATACCTACCTGAAAGAGGGTCGGGGTAGGGTCTATGCGAGTAATTACCATTTAAGATACTTAAGGGGGAACACGATATTCAAGAATGCTTGTCGCTGGGGCGGAAGCCCTTCACCGCTGGTTTCACGCTCGCGGCGCACGATCCCATTAGAGACCAATTCGGCAGGAAAATGCGCGCTGATATTCGATACGTTCTGTGATTTTTGCAGTTCCTTGCTTAACACCGCCTGATACCCCGGTCGGCGCCGTTCATGCTCCATGAAAAATGTGACTTTCGGGTAGTTGCATTTTTCACTTCTCGTTTATACAATGTACAGGCAAATCCCAGCCAGCTTTCCAGATACGGATAGTAGTAAAGGAGGTGAAAAGGATTCTTTTTTCGTTCGATGTGCTGCATGCACTCAGAGCCCTCTCGAATGAAGACAAGGAGAATATAAATGAAGAAACTCTTTACCCCGGCTTTTTCGCTTGCGCTGATCTTGGTGCTGGCGGTCAGTTTCCTGCCACAGGCTCAGCCGGCGTATGCAGTTTCATCCGGCGTTGTCATCAGCCAGGTCTATGGCGGTGGTGGCAATTCCGGCTCAATCTACACGAATGACTTTATAGAGTTGTACAACCGCGGCGGCGCGGCGGTTAATATCACCGGCTGGTCAGTCCAATATGCCAGCGCTACCGGCACCTCCTGGACAGTGACCCCCCTCAGCTCCGTCTCCCTTGCGCCCGGCAAGTATTACCTGATCCAGGAAGCTGCCGCTGGACAGGGGGAACTACGGCACTCCCCACCCCCGACGCAACCGGAACGATCTGCGATGAGCGCTACCGCGGGCAAGGTTGCCCTTGCTAGCAACACAACCGCATTGACGGGCACTTGTCCCCTTGGCGGCACGATTATTGATTTCGTAGGGTACGGCACGACGGCCAACTGTTCCGAAACCAGCCCCACCGCTACTCTGAGTAACACCAGCCGCTGCCCTGCGCAAGGCAAACGGCGCCACCGATACGGATAACAACAGCGCCGACTTCACCGTGGGCGCCGCCCAATCCACGCAACACGCTCAACTTCCATTTCTGCAGCGGCCCCACCGATCCATCCGGCGTCGGCGCGGCAAGTCCGGCTACCTTGTTATCGCCGGGCGATAACGTTCTGCTGTTGGTCGCCGTGACTCCCGGTCAGAGTCCCAGCAGCGGCTTTTCGGTGACCTGCGATCTCTCCGCGATCGGCGGACCTGCCGGGCAGCCGCTCTATCGATAACGGAACCAACGGGGATGTGACAGCCAACGACAATACATTCTCGTTCGGCACCACGGTTGTGACCGTGAGCGGGAGCAGCATCCCCTGCACCGTGCAGCGACTCACAGGGTAAGAGGCGGCACGGAGCCACGATCCCGTTGAGCGTGATCCTGCCGATCGGCGTGGTCAACGGCGCGGTCGGCGATACGGGGACGCAACACACGCACGCCCTCGCCGTATGTGGGGGCAGGACCGTATCCATCCAGGGCGTGATCTACGAGAAAACCCTGCAGGCGGTCGCCAATCCTTTAAACAGCAACAAGGGCTTCTTCCTTCAGAACACTTCCGCCACCGCGGATACGGATCCGAAGACGTCCGATGGGCTGTTCGTGTTCATGGGCAACTTCAACACTCTGATCGACACCGGCGAGGGCGCCTATGCTCCGCAGGTGGGCGATGAGGTTGTGCTCTCGGGTAAGGTCACCGAGTTCTTTAACATGACCGAGCTTTCGAGCGCGACGCTCGTCAAGCCGGTCATCCGCAGCGGCGTGGACATCGATGCAGAGGTGGCTCCGGTCGTTGCCAATCCACCCGTCAGCCTGGCGGACGCGAACCGCTACTGGGAGCGGCTGCAGGGTATGCGCGTCCAGGCGCCGGCGGATAGCATCGTTCTCGGCGGGCGCAATGTCTTCAGCCCGGCGGACGGCGAGGTCTGGCTGGCGCGACCCGACAGCCCGATCGCTCTGCGCGCCGATCCCTACGCGCGCAGAGCCTTCCGTGACGCGCATCCGCTCGACGACAATTTCGACCCGGCCAATTGGGATGGCAACGGTTACCGCATGCTCCTGGGCAGCCTTGGTATCAAGGCCACACTGGGCGATGCCCAGGCGTTGATCGATCCGGCCCGCACCTTCGATACCATTACCAATGCGCCCTCCGGCGGCATCAATTACAGCTTCAGCAAATACCGCATTGAGGTCAGCGATCAGCCGGTGTTCAGTGAGGGCGTCGATCCTTCCCAGAATAATCCTCCGCAGGCGGTGGACCGCAGCACCGGCTACAGCATCGTGGATTACAACCTGGAGAACCTCTACGACTATCGCGACAATCCCTTCTCTGGCTGTGATTTTGCGAATGTTCCGGCAGGCAGCAACGCGGGCTGCCCCAATGCAGGCACTCCCTTCCTGGCCCCGATCAATCCGCCGTACGATTACGTCCCGGCTGACGACGCGGCGTACCAGGCGCGCCTGACCGACATCGCCAACCAGATCATCAACGACTTGCACAGCCCCGACGTCATGATGGTGCAGGAAGTCGAGAACCAGGATATCTGCAGCGTGGCTGGCGCAGCGCTCACCTGTGGCAGCGCCGACAACGCCGATGGCAAACCCGATGTGCTTCAGGAGCTGGCGCTCAAGGTCGCTTCGCTGGGCGGTCCTGCTTATGATGCCGCCTTCGACCGCGACAGCTCAGACCTGCGCGGCATCGCCCCGTCGTTCCTGTATCGGACGGATCGTGTGCAGCTCCTTCCCGCTGCCGGCGATCCCATCCTCGGAGCAGATCCGGCGATCCCCGGCTATACATCGGTGCCGTACGATGCCGATGTGTCGAACCCCAAGACGCTGAATGCGCTCTTGCCCGCCGGCGTGGCAGCCTGTGAAACCAGTTGGGTCTTCCCGCGGGCTCCGGATGTGGGTCTCTTCCGCATCTTCACGGACGCGGTCGGCGGAGCCAGCTATCGCGATGTCTATGTGATCGACAACCACTTCAAGAGCGGGCCCGATACCTGCGTGGCTCACCGCACGGAGCAGGCCAAATACAATGCCGCTCTCGTAGCGTACCTGCAGGCGGCCAACCCGGGTGCGCACATCGTCGACGGCGGCGACTTGAACGTTTACCCGCGCCCCGACGATCCATTCGCACCCATCGGCCAGCCCGGCTCCAGCGACCAGCTCGGCGCCCTCTATGACCCGGGCCTTGGGTTGAAAAATCTGTGGGAGGTGCTGCTGGACCAGGCGCCTGAGGCTGCCTACAGTTATGTCTTTGTGGGCCAGGCGCAGACGCTCGACCAGATGTTCGTCAACCCGCCCATGCTCGCAGACCTGCAGCAGTTCCGCAGCGCGCACATCAACAGCGACTTCCCCGCCGATTATCCGGGTGACGTCGCGCGCGGCACGAGCGACCACGACCCGAACGTGGCAAACTTCACGTTCGATGTTGCGCCGGTGGTGTCTGCTCCCACCGTCTCCCCTGAGCCTTCGACCGAAGGCGTCAGTGTCACCGCCAGCGCCGATTTCAGCGATCCCGACGGCAGCGCGGACGGCCCCTTCACGTGCACCGTGAACTACGGAGATGGTAGCGGCGATCTGGCCGGCAGCGTCGCCGGTTCCACCTGCACAGGGCCATCGCATGCATACTCCACCTTCGGCGCCTACACGGTGACCGTCAGCGTCACGGACAAGTTCGGCGCGACGGGCTCGAATACTGCTTTGCATGATGTGAACTTCAACTTCACCGGTTTCTTCCCGCCGGTGTCAAATCCGCCTGCCATGAATACCAGGAACTCTGGCAGCGCCGTCCCGGTCCAGTTCAGCCTGGGCGGCAACAAGGGGCTGAATATCCTGGCGGCGGGCTATCCGAAGTCCACGAAGGTCGCATGCGACACGTTGGCGCCACTAAGTCCCAGCCAACCGACGGCAAGTTCGAGCGGCCTGTCCTATGATGCGCAGACCCAAACATATACGTATGTCTGGAAGACAGAAAAGGCATGGAAGAATTCCTGCCGGCAGCTCTCGGTGCAGCTGGTGGATGGCACCACCTGGCTGGCAAACTTCAACTTCAATAAGTAGTTGCCGGGAGAGTACAGCATTAGAACAAGGAGCGGGGCTGCAAGGCTCCGCTCCTTGTCGGTCTCATGCATGGATCAGGTTCTCTAGCGCAGGTGGTCGATTATTCGATGCTGGACACCCTCCTGCCGCATCCCGACTATGCAAAGCAGCACTGGGTCTGAATACTGAGCCCATCCGGCAAAAATATCGAAACAATAAAGAAACTGATCGTCGAGGCCCACTCCATTGCGGCAGCAAGACTCCAGCGCAGGACAAAGGATTAACGTCCGGCGGTCGTTAGATCCGGCTCACAATTCCGGGTTCTCCTTTTCATACGAACAGCGTAGAATCCGATCAGGCACAGTCCGGGAGGAAGATGCAGTCCAACGTTCCGTTGATCCTGTCCACTTTTCTGCTCGGTTTGCTCTGCGTATCCGCTTTGGTCGAGCATTCCTTATACGGCGGATGGAACCGGCTGTATTACACGCACGGACTGCCGTTCGTCATACTGCAGATCCCGCTGTCTGCCTCCCATCCTGATGTTTCGCTCACACCCCCGCCCGAAGCGCGGTTCCCATCTGCTTTGATCGGTTCCCTGGTCTTCCAGCAGATCGCCCCGAATACCTACGGCTTTCGCAGGCAATTCTTCCAGCCGGCATTGCTCCCCGGCAACGTGATGCACGGTATGCTGCACTTTGACCCCCGGAATGGCCGGGTGGTTCTCAAGGGCTTTCTCAATGTCTGGATAGCGTTGCTCACGCTGGTACTGGGAGCCTTCTTCCTGCTGGGTCCATTCGCATGGTATGGAAGGTTGCTGGCTCTTGCCATCCTTGCGCTTGTGATCGGGACGCCGCTCCTGATGGAGCGGCGTCGCTGCGTGAAGCTGGCTTACTTCGCGGCGAGTGCCTGGAACACGATTCCCGGGGACGTTCCATCTCCCTGAATATCCTGGATGGCATCCCTTGCATCCAGAATCTGGTTTGAGGACGAGGAACTTCAAACTCAATTGCCGTACGAAATAACAGGGCCGCACCCGCAACTTGCCTGTAAAGCCCCCCGGATTGTATTCAGCCACAAGGTTTGCTTACCACCACATAGCGCCTCGGATCTTAGGGCGCTATGCAGATTGCATATAAGGAGCTTTGCGACCGACCGAGTGTCGTGTTCACTCAACGTGGTCGGGGAAGACTCTTCGTGCCTTGAATATGGAAATTGGAACAGGTGTTGCCTTTTCTTTCATTACCCCGTCGATCCATGCTCCTGATGATTAATGAATGATGGATGGGAAGCAGCCTCCGATCAGCCATCCGGATTTTCGCTAATTCCCCTCACTTTTCTTCGCGTGCACACCGGGTTCTAAGTCGACGCGAGCCACGAGCAACACGACACCCAAGACGAGGATTAATCCCGTAAGATATTCCATGAAGTGAAATGCTACGGGCGACTCGCCGCCCCAGAGGAAGACCCCGCCGGCAACGGTTGCGCCCGCACACGCTGCCAGGCCGATGCCGGAAGTGATTCGGAGAGTGAGAACTCCCGCCACGTAGGCTGGCGGCGAACGCGACCGCAGCTAGCGCCACCAGTAACAGTGCGACGAAGATGTGCATTACGAGAACCACCGGTGGATATGAATTGCCGGCCATGAGTGATGATCCAAGCAGCCCCTCGCCAATGACCCCCGCCAGCAAGAGAAGTCCGAGCAGTCGAATAAGAGTTCTTCGTTTCATTGTGCCTCCAATTTACGTACAATGTACGTATAATCATAATATAGCGGGCTGGAAATCGTCAAGCAACCGGGTCTCGGAAATACCGATTGACCGGGTGCAAAAACCGTCTTGCAAAGCCCGGCTTGGTGTTACACTCTGATTACGAAATGGCGCGAACCGGACGACCATCGAAATCCTCACTCGAGGAGGTTCAGAAAGCCGCACTCGAAATCGTAGACCGCGAAGGTCTCGACGCCTTGTCGATGCGTGCGCTGGCAGCTAGGCTCGGAACGGGGACAATGACCCTCTACAACTACGTATCTGATCGCGAGAGCCTTGAAATTCTTGTGGTAGATGCGGTTCTTGCCGGTATCGTTCTGCCTTCGCCGCCCGGCGACGACTGGCGAGACGAGGTACGCGGCATTGTTGTGGCGATTTGGCAGGCTGTTCGATCTCACCCACACGCGATTCCTCTGATTCTGATTCGGCGGAATCGGTCCACCGCCGCTCCTGCGGATTGCAGAAGCGTTGCTTGCCGCCCTCGCGCGAAGCGGGCGTTCGGGTTACCGGCTTCTGCTCGCGTTCAGGATCATCACCGGCTTTGTATCCGGGTTTGTCGAGGCCGATCTGTCCGGGCCAATTTTGGCAGCCGCGGGTGAAAGCGCCGCCAGCATTACCGGCCGTACCAGGAGGCTTTCACAAGATAACTATCCACGACTCATTGAACTCGCGACCGCGGCTGCATCAAGCGATCCATCCAAAGAATTCCTCGATGCCCTTGACGAGCTTCTCGCCAGCTTATAGAGCTCACTGCAACCTGGCCTGCAGGGCCACGGCTACCCTAAGAGAGCGTTCTAAGAGTCATGTTGTGATCATTTTGAGCATGCGTCAGCGATTTGGGGGATTAAGCCCTGTCTCAGATTCCTGAAGGTCGGCTAAAGCTGAGGGATGCACAGCGCCCATGCGCTCTGTGGTATACCTTGCCTCATGCTCCTTGCATTCCACGGCGCCTTCTTCAAGGACGTCCCCCTCGTGGACGGCATCGTCAAACCCTCCGACGAATTTGGAACCCTGCGTTTCTTCGAATTCCCCACCCTTCCCCAGAGCCTTCACCTGGTGCTGAGCCTGTACCTCACCGGAGAAGTGCGGGGCATGCTCTCCCATCGGGTCCGCCGTTGGACCGATGAGCTTTACAGCAGCCAGCCCGCCGAAGTCCATTTTGACGACCCCGGCACCCCCAGGCGATTCGACTACGTTTATGACATCTATAACGTGATCTTCCCGCGTGAGGGCGCATACAGGCTCGATGTGATATTTGATCGCAACGTCATATACACCGCCCCTCTTTCGATCGTCCAAATAAAATACTAACCCCGCATTGTGCGTCACGCTCCATGCATTGTCACATGCAGCCCGCGGGGACGCCCCTACATCTTTTGTGCAATGATATACACATGGTTTTCTGGATATTGATCGTATTCCACATGCTTGCAGCTGCAGCCATATTCCATGAGGAGCCGCAAAAACTCATTTACGCCGAGCGTGCTGTAGTCAAACGTTTCTCCATCGAACCCACCGGAGATTTCTTCGGGTCCAGGCGTTCCGCCGCAGGTGAACAGAAGGACGCCATGAGGATTGAGACCATCACACATTTTCTTCAGGACGGGTTTCTGTTCTGCGAGAGGCAGATGGAACGTGCTATCCCATGCCACAATGAGATCGTATTTTTCTGGGAATTGCCAGGTGCAGATATCTGCGGCGTGGAAAGTCACCTGAGGGTGCCGCTGTCTCGCCAGGGAGATCATCTCCGCTGAAATATCAAGCCCGGTGGGCATGAAGCCATGCTGGATCAAAACCTCGATCAAGCGCCCGCTGCTGCCGCAGCCTACATCAAGCGCGGAGGATTTGGGCTCTACGAATTGAATGGCGCGCTCGAGGGCAGCAACCCCATAGCTGGAATGCCCGAGTTTCTCTTGCCACAGCAGAGCAATTCGGTCGTAATGGGAACCTGTTTCTTCTGGTTTCATTGGATGGTGCCCCACATCGTACCCTGACTTGGAATGATTCCCGGCTTGTCCTCCGCCGGGTTGTGTACAAACAAGATCCCGATAGCTTTCGCTGCTACGCGGTCTTGTTTTTTTGTGACAAATGACACATGACTGCCATCTAAAGAATCTGTATATTTTGTTCATCGGCGAACACGCCGTATGCTTCGTTGGCCGTCAATAAGCAATTGTCTGACGATTGCCGCTTGGCCGCCCACTTTGAGCAGAGCTCGTCCTCCGCTCGAACTGGTCGGGGGAGAACAACAGGAGATACCCCATGTCAACATCCAGTGATATGACAGCTTGTCCGCGTTGCGGACACCGCAATCCTTCCTGGTATGCGGCTTGTCAGCAGTGTGGCACACGATTGTCGCTTGCGTCCTCAGACTTTGCCCTGAAACGCAATGCTCAGGCCGGCAAACCTGCTCTTCCTGAAGCCCCGCAGCTCTCTCTCATGGCCCATGTGATGTGTGGGTGGCCCCTCATTCTGGTGGCCGTGGGCGGGCTGATCGGCGGAGCGCTTGGGGGCCTCGCATACGCCATCAACCTCGCCGCCTACAAAAGCAGGATCCCTGCAATTTTCAAGATCGTGATCAATTTGGGCGTCGGCTTTGCTGCCATTGCCATTTGGCTGCTCATCGCCGTCGCGATACGCCCCAAATAAAAGCTCACCTCGCTCACGACCGCCGCGCATCCACCATCGCGATCGTCGAACCGATCACCTCACTTCACGGCCCGACGTAGCAATCCCGCTTTCGTGCATTGTAGTGGCGGCTTCGCGACAAAGTCCCCTTCAGGGGACTGTCCCCGTCAGGGGAAGCACCCCTCTGAGGTCAGCCGCTCTGGAAACATCGTGCGCGCATAGGCCGCGACCCGGCAATGCGATTTCCCAGTCTCTCTTCCTCTATCAGCCCATATAGCTCATACACCAGCCGGTGATTTGACTGTCTGTCGCCTCTATCTCCCGTCGCAGCGACTCCTTCTACTTGGGCAGGCGGTAGGATTCGAGCTGGCTTCTTGAAGTGGTCGACAAGCTGGCAGACGGCGTCTGGGGCGGGCATGTGTGGATTGTACTCTTCCAGCGATGAGCAAGTTGACTTCGGCATTCCGCCCCCGTCCGTCACACCTTGTCCGTCGCACCTTACAGGCCCGCGTAGCCTCCCAAACGGATAAAGCTCGCAGACCGGAGTCCTCTCCTCAGGGTTGGTGCGACGGACTATGGCATGGAAGGTCGGGTTGTCGTAGCGTACTACAGCGGAGATATCATCCCCGCACTTGGGGGCCCCGCTCCCCCAGCGGGCAAAATCCGACCCCTGCTCAATCCCTGCGTTCGTAGCGTAAGGTGCGATATCATGCTCGTACGGCACGTACCATCTCTCTGCGAATAGATCCACTATCGGCTCCCGACTCCATGATCCATTCTCTATTCTCCATTTCTCCGCCCTTTCCCCAAACGTTGTAGTACTAATACAAGGGCGTACGCCGGCGTACAAACTTCCTCATTGACACTAGCACGTCTGTTCTGTATCATAGTTTCATGCAGCCCCACGTTTCCCCGCAGCAACTCCATTTCCGACCTGCCAGGCCTCCGCGCTCCGAACCCGCGCAACTGCCTTCCGGACGCCGTTCCAATTTGCTTCCCGCCTCTATATCCAATACGGACGAGCCGGCTCTAGCCGGCTTACGCCGTGCGCCATTTGCTGGGGTGCTCCGGACCCGTTCGCACTCCCGTATCCCGTGCTCCATCTTCTTGCTTCTCCACGCTGCACGCGACGCAAGCATTCCCGCGTTTCTTTCGCCCGTTAACATTCTTATCCCCTCTAGGTCGCATAGCCGCTATACATATATTGCCCTTGGTCTCCCTTTGCATTTCTCTAATAGCAGCACCCTGCGCTCACAAGGCTATCCGCAAGTACTATTCGAACCTCATTTGAATTCGCATGACGCAAGGTCGCGCAATGCGGCGTCCCGAAGACATCGTCCCCGTATTTTGGGGATCCCGCACCGCGGGAATGCCGCCCTTGCGCGTGTCTGCGAGACGACTCGCAGATGCCGCCCTATCGCCACGCCCGCGGAATATCTTCTCAATCATCAATCCCGAAGGCCGCAGGTGCCCCCGGCAAAGGTGGTCTTGCGGACCATGCCCAATCTAAAATCAGCAATGTTCTTCCCTTGTTTTTTCCCTTAGTGCTCTTCGTGCCCTTTGTGTTTAAAGCTCTTCTCGCAACTATAATCGCCCATTCCCATGACCTCCGCCATTCACGTCCGCGACCTCCATAAGACCTACGTCGTCAGCAAGCGCGAGACCGGCGTCCTCGCCGCTCTCCAGAGCCTCGTCCACCGCCAGACCGAGGATGTCCCTGCCGTCGACGGCATCTCCTTCGACCTCGCCCCCGGTGAGGTCGTCGGCTTCCTCGGCCCCAACGGCGCCGGGAAGACCACCACCCTCAAGATGCTCTCCGGCCTCCTGCATCCCACCTCCGGCGAGCTGTCCGTGCTGGGTTATGTCCCCTCCCGCCGCGACAAGGCCTTCCTGCGCCAGATCACCCTCGTCATGGGCCAGCGCAATGAGCTGGTCTGGGACATCCCCGCCCTCGATTCCTTCGAGCTTAACCGGGCCATCTACCGCGTCCCCCTCGCCGACTATCGTCAGATTCTCCATGAGCTTACCGACCTGCTGGAGTTGGGCGACCTGCTTCGCAAGCCGGTCCGCAACCTCTCGCTCGGCGAACGCATGAAGTGCGAGATCGCCGCCGCCCTCCTCCACCGCCCGCAGATGGTCTTCCTCGACGAGCCTACCATCGGCCTCGACGTCACCATGCAGCGCCGCATCCGCACCTTTATCGACGAGTACAACCGCCGCTTCGGCGCCACCGTCCTGCTCACCAGCCATTACATGGCCGACGTGGAAGCGCTCTGCCACCGGGTCATCGTCATCCACAACGGGCGCCTTCTCTTCGACGGCGAGCTGTCGCGCCTCGTCCAGCAGTTCACCGCCCACAAGACCATCGTCGTTCAGCTCGCCGACACCCAGGCCGACCTCCACTCCTATGGCGATGTGATCTCCCGCGAAGACGGGCACATCACCCTGCGCGTCCCCAAAGCCCAGACGGCGCGCGTCACCGAGCGCCTGCTCGCCGATCTGCCCGTGATCGACCTGCTCGTCGAAGACCCTCCCATTGAGGAAGTCATCGAGCGCGTCTTCGCGCAGGGGGCCTCATGAGAGACTTCGCCGCCCTGTACGCGCAGCAGTTCAAGACCACTTTCGCCTCCATGCTGCAGTACCGCGCCTCGCTCTTCATCTGGATGATCGGGCAGGTCCTGGAGCCGCTCATCTACCTCGTCGTCTGGTCCACGGTCTCCGCCAGCCGCGGCGGCAGCGTCGGCGATTACACGGCCCCCCAGTTCGCCGCCTACTACATCGCCTTCATGCTCGTCAACCAGATGACCTATACCTGGATCATGTGGGAATATGAGTATCGCATCCGTGAGGGCATGTTATCCCCGGCCTTGCTCCGCCCGGTGCATCCCATCCATGCCGACATCGCCGAGAACATCTCCTCCAAGCTGGTCAGCCTGCCGGTCATGCTCGTCATCGCCGCCGCCCTCGCCCTCATCTTCAAGCCCACCGCCTCGCCTCAATGGTGGGCCTTGCTCGCCTTCATCCCTGCCATCCTGCTCGCATTCCTCCTGCGCTTCCTCGTCGAATGGACTCTCGCGCAGGCTGCCTTCTGGACCACGCGCGTCAGCGCCATCAACCAGGTCTACTTCGTGCTCATCCTCTTTCTCTCCGGGCAGATCGCCCCACTCTCGCTCTTTCCGGCTCCCATCCAATTGCTCGCAAACATACTGCCCTTCCACTGGATGATCGGCTTTCCGGTCGAGCTGGTGCTGGGCCGCCTCACGCCCCTTCAGGCCGTCACCGGTCTGGGCGCGCAGGCCATCTGGCTCGCCATCAGCCTTCTGCTTGTGCGCATCGTCTGGCGCGCCGGCATCCGCATCTACTCCGCGGTCGGCGCATGACGAGCTCATCATGAACCACCTTCGCCTCTTTGCCGTCTACGTCCGCATCAATGTACTGGGGGAGCTGGCCTATCGCGTTAATTTTTACGTCCAACTCTTCCAATCCCTCATGGAGCTGGCGACGGCCCTCGCCGGCCTCGCCGTGATCTTCTCCTACACCAGCAGCCTGCATGGCTGGACCCCCGACGATATGCTCGCCCTCGTCGGCGTCTACTTCATTGCTGGCGGCATGATCGGCCTCATCATCGAGCCCAGCCTGGAACAGTTCATCACCTCCGTCCGCGACGGCACCCTCGACTTTACGCTGCTGAAGCCGGAGGACGCGCAGTTCCTCATCAGCCTCCAGACCGTCAACATCTGGAAGGTGATCGACGTGGTCATGGGCGTCGCGGTCCTCATCACTGCTCTGCTGCGCCTCGGGCAAAAGGTGGGCGTCTGGCAGGCTGCCAGTTTCGGCCTGATGTCCCTCGCCGGGCTCGTCATCATCTACAGCTTCTGGCTCATGCTCGCCACGCTCGCCTTCTGGTTCGTGCGCGTGGAGAACATCCTCGTGATCTTTCAGAGCATGTACGAAGCCGGTCGCTGGCCCATCAGCCTCTACCCCGGCTGGTTGCGCTTCGGTCTCACCTTCGTCGTGCCCGTGGCCTTTGCCACCAGCATCCCCGCCGAGGCCCTCACCGGTCGGCTCACGCTTCCGACGCTGCTCGGCGGCCTCGCTCTCGCCGCCGCTTTGGCGGGCCTGTCTCGCCTCGTCTGGCGCATCGGCCTGCGCCACTATGCCGGAGCCTCTGCCTGATGCGCTCTACGATGGAAAGTATCGGAAGTCTGAACGTGAACTTACCGCCCTCAAATGCGATCTCCTCTTCACGCCTCCCTCAAACGGAAGATCATAAAAAGTGCCATCTGTGTTTATCCCCCTGATCCTATTTACATATGCACCTGGCGCTCGTGTAGGTGTCTGTGGTCGTGTTTCCGTGCCATATGTCAGCGCCTCACGCCCTCCATCTCATCCAGCCGCCGCCGGAGATACGCCTTCTCCGCACCGTTGCCGCACAGCTCAAGCGCCCGCCCGTACGCGTCCGCCGCAGCCTCGCGCTGTCCCGTCCGGCGCAGCAGGTCTGCGCGTGCCGCGTGATACGGGTAGTACCCGTCAGCCTCATCCTCCAGGCGCAACAGCCTCTCAAGGCCTGCGTTCGCACCGTGCGCCATTGCCACTGCCACCGCTCGGTTCACTTCCACCACGGTCGACGGAACCATCCTCGCCAGCGTGTCGTACAGCGCCTCGATCTGCCGCCAGTCGGTCGCCTCGGCAGTTGGCGCCTCCTCGTGCAGCGCGCTGATTGCCGCCTGCACCTGGTACGGCCCCGGATCGGCAAGCTCCATAGCCCTGTCCAGCACCGCCATGCCCTCCCCGATCTTTTCCCGATCCCAACGGGTGCGGTCCTGCTCGTCCAGCAGCACGAGTTCGCCTGCCTCGTTCAGTCGTGTCTCGCGCCGGGCATCGTGCAGCAGCATTAGCGCCAGCAGTCCCTGCGCCTCCGCACTCTGCGGCAGCAACCCAACCAGTATGCGGCATAGCCGTATCGCCTCCGCGCACAACTCCGGGCGTGTCAGCTGATCTTCGCTCCCGGTCTTGCCTTCTGTGGCAACGTACCCTTCATTAAAGATCGAGATAGATCACCGCCAGCAGCGCCTCGAGCCTCTCCGGCAGCAGGTCAGCAGGCGGCACGCGGTAGGGAATGCCCGCCTCGCGGATCTTGCTGCGGGCGCGCGCCAGCCTCTGCGCCATCGTCGGCGCAGGCACGAGGAAGGCTCGCGCCACCTCCTGCGTCGACAAGCCCCCCAGCGTGTGCAGGGTCAACGCCACCTGCGCTTCCAGCGACAGCGCCGGATGGCAGCAAGTGAACATCAGTTTCAGGCGATCATCGGGTATCGAAGCATCCATCTCTGGTTCGTCCTCGGCAGCGGGCGGCTCGAGCAGATACTCCTTGCGCTCCAGCGCCGCAGCACGGCGCAGCCGGTCGATGCCGCGCCTCTTCGCCACGGTCATCAACCAGGCGCCCGGGTTGCGCGGAACGCCGTCAGTTTCCCAGCGTTCCAGCGCAAGCACCAGCGCGTCCTGCAAGGCATCCTCCGCCAGCGCAAAATCCCCAAGCTGGCTGATCAGCGCCGCTAGGACGCGCCCATGTTCCTCCCGGAAGACTCTTTCGATCTGTTCTTTTGCTGGCATCCTGCTTACTGGTTCGGTGACCATAAGGGGCGGATCTCGATTGACCCGTATGTAATGGCGGGGATCTTCGCCGCCCAGCGGATGGCTTCATCCAGGTCTTTGCATTCCACTAGGTGCACGCCGCCCAGTTGTTCATGCGTTTCCGCGAACGGGCCATCCGTCGTCAGCGTCTTCCCATTCCGGACGCGTACGGTCGTTGCATTTGCGACCGGCGCCAACCCGCTGCTGGATAGGAGCACGCCGGCCGCGGCCCCTTCCTGTGCAAAATCAGCCCACGCCTTGGAAGTGGTCTTATATTCCTCCGGAGTCAATTTGGGCGCCTCCGATTCGCTTACGTACATGAGCAATGCGTATTTCATTTGTCAGTTTCTCCTGTTCTATGGATTATGGTTGTTCTTGCCTTTCTATATACACGTCGAACAGGAGCACGCCAAAATGACAGCCTGCAGACCTTCTAATCAATTGCTCATAAATCAGCGGATATGGGCTTGCAGTCCCAACTGCTCTTGCCTAGTGACATGTCCCGCTGCCAGAGTCTGTGGACGTGGACCCTGCTACCGGCATGAACTGAAAATCATAGCTGCTCTCATGCAGCACAAGCTTCAGCACCCCAAACGTCTTCCCGATCTGGACCGCGATATTCTTGTAGGTCGACGAATTCGTCACGTTGGCAAGCGCTCCGCCGCCAGTGCCCGGCACGATCTCCGTCACCCCGTTCACATCGTCGCGGTTGGCATTGGCATCCTGCGGCCGGAACCTTTGGTAGTAATGGGTATGCCCCGCCAGGTACAGTTCCACCTTGTTGTCGTACAGGGTCTGGAAGATGGTCTGCAACTCCGGATATTGCCGCGTCCCCGACGAATAGTACGGGTGATGCATGAACGCGATCGTGCACAGGGATTGGCTGGCCGCAAGGTCGGCGTTCAACCATGCGATCTCCTCCGAGCCCGGCTGGCAATCCACCCGCAGGCTGTCGGACACGCAGTTGGTGTTCAACGCCACGAAGTGCCAGCTTCCGATATCAAAACTGTACCAGCCCTTGCCGCGCCCTCCCGCCTGCCCCGTCTGGATGCCCACGCCGTTCCAGTAGTTGAAGTAACCGGTCCCGTCTCCTTCGTGGTTGCCTATGGCAGGATACGCGATCGATCGAAATGCCCCCCAAACCGGGTCATAAAAGTTCACGAAGTTGCTATAGGCACTGTTGAACACCAGGTCTCCCAACGACAGGTAAGCAGCCGGGTTCATTCCGCTGACCAAATCGGCAGTATGCACGTCCCCGCAGGTGGCGGTCGTACATTCCATGTCGCCCACCGCAGCCACTACGATATCCCCGGGCGCGGGGCTTGACGTGGCGGTCGCAGTAAAGGTGGGAGTGAACGTTGGGCTGGAGGTCGGCGTGTTGGTTGGGGTCGAGCTCGGGCCGCTCGTCGGAGTGGATGTTGGCGTCCTGGTCGGCGTGGAGGTTGGTCCTGTGGTGGGAGTCGACGTAGGGGTTCTGGTCGGTGTCGATATGGCAGCGGTCCTTGTCGGAGTAGGGGACGGGCTGCCGGATGCGGCTCTCAGTGCAATTAGCTGGGCCAGGTTCGATACTGAGAGCGTGTCTTCCCGCCCGCTCCCTACCGACGTGAGCCCTGTGGTGGTCTTCACTGCCCGTGATTGCTCCGCCGTCTTGCCGTTGCTGGAAGCTGTATTCTTCACGTCATACTCTTCTGTGAAGCCCGTCGGCTGCGTGACGGTCGTGTTCCCCGAGACCGCCACAAATGCCAGCAGCATGTCGTTGGGGGCGGTGGTCGTGATCTGGGTGAAGCTGACCGTGGCGGTGGAGCTGTTGTACTTTCCGCTGCTGGCATCAATGGGCCGGGCCGTATCAACCCCGATGAAGCAGTCGATACCGCCCGTCGCCGGATGCTTGGCCGCGAAGTTCCAGGTGTAGGAAGCCGGTTCAGAGGCAGTGGCTACCTTGTAAAATGTAGCCTCCTCAAAAGATGTGCTCGATTGCGTTGTCAGGATCAGATGCCAGCCAGAGGGCGCGGTGATGACGGTGCCGGATGAGTTGATGGCTATCTGGGCGACAAGCACATCTCCCAGCTGAACCCCTGTGGGCCTCGCCAGGTTCAGGCTGGTGGCGCCGGCGCCGTTCGTACCCGTGCGCAGTGAGCGCAGCGAAATGGTGGAAGCGGCGCTCGCCACCGACAGCGGGGCGGGCACGATCAAAACTCCCGCCACGAAGAGACAGATCGCGGCTCTTATCGCGCTTAATAACAGGGATTTTCTATTCATCTGTGGACCCTCACACCGCCAAAGATAGACCCACCAGCGCTAAGATGATGAATATGGTCGAATATACGTACTATACAACTTTTTCACGTCGGAGTCACGCGCCGGTTCTAAGGGAGGCGAACCAAATAAAAGAGACTTCGGAAGCCTTGCTCCTCTCCGCAATATGATCCACCTTGGGGCAGCCTTCCGAAGTCTGATCTGCCGCTTGGGTATGCTTTACAGCCCAAACCAGCGGGCGCGCCGGCTGGAACCAAAATTCTCCTTCTCGCTGACAAGCGCCGGAGACGCATCGAGGTAATTCCCGGTGGGTGAAGGCCCCGAAAGGAAGTCCACATCCACGCGCCCTACACGCCCCACCCCGAACTCCACGTAGCACGACCCAGCGCCCTTGTACGGCGCGGGTCGCTCGCTGCCCTTCGCGTCTGCGATGATCCCGGCCGCGACGATCTGCGCGGCCCCTTCCGCGAACACGCCGGCCTTGGCCGTGCCTACGCTGGTTACATCCCCGACAGCGTATACATTGGGGAAGCGCGTCTGCAAGTTCTTCGGATTCACCGGGATCCAGCCATTCTCGGTCATGCCGCTCGCCGCCACAACATCCGGCACGCGGTGCTTCGGGATGCCCAGAAACAGGTCATAGGGCAGCTCGCTCCCATCGTCCAGGACGGCAACACGGCGCGCGGCGTCGAGGGCACGCACAAGCCGGTTTGGGATGTAAACAATCCCGCGCTCGGCGAACGCTTCCAAGAGTGCCCTGGATGTTGCCGGTGACGGTGGGATTGGCAGACCGAACGGCATCACCAGGCTGATGGTACAGGCTTCTCTCACGCCGCGCCCCGTGAGATGGTCATGCAGCAACAGCGCCGCTTCGCTCGGCGCCGGCGGGCACTTGAATGGCGTGGATGTTACGCCGACAATGGCATGGCCTTTCGAGAAGTTGGGGATCACCTCCCTCAGGCGTTCGGCTCCGGCAAAGGAGTAGTACTCGTTGCCACTCTCAACGAGCCCCCGGCGTGGCAGAAGGGTCGTAATCCGCACCCAATGCCAGCACCAGCACATCGGCGTCATAGGCACTGGCATCAGTCGTGACGCGCCGGGCCGCCGGATCGATGCCGGTGATGCTCTCCTGGCAGAAACGCACGCCCGGCTTCATAATGCTTCGGTAGGGGATGTGCACCGCATCGGCTGCCTTGCGCCCGAACATCACGTCAAGCTTCGAGAAGCCAAAGAAAAATGAGTCGTTCTTGTCGATCAGCGTCAGATCCAGGTTTTCGCCCAGCGCCTCCGAAAGAACGCTCGTGAGCTCAAGGCCGCCGAAGCCTGCACCGAGTACAACCACGCGTAGCTTCATTGTTGGTCTCCCTTGTCAAATTGGCAATCGAGGGTTGTCATTGACAGTCGCGCGCAACTAATAGCACTTAACCACAAATACCTGCCCGGAGTCTTTTTGTCTGACGTGTTCTTGTTGAACCAAGGCTCAACGATTCCAAATCGTGGCCTGCTTATTTTGGAGATTCAAGGGTCTCTACTGGAACCTGGATGGCCTCCACACCCGATGCCTTCAGGCAGCTGCAGGTGCGGTTGGCGGAGATCCGTGGCGATACGCTGCTTGCCGAGAACCCCTTTGTGCTGCAGAACTCGCTGCAACGAGTCTCCGCCGACTTCGGCCCGAGATTCCCATTGCTCACCTGGGAAATGAAGATCACAAGTAGCAGCACCGCCGTGATACCCGCCGAGATCAGGATATGTGTCCTGTTCACCCCCGGCTTTTGCTCGAGCCGCTTGCCGACGATAAAACCGGCGAGGATGGATGCAAGCCAGATCACCAGAAAGACAAGCCCCAGGCCGGCGGTGACCAGCGCTTCATTCCATGAGGGCCATGGACTATCTCCGAAAACGAATAACCAGAGAAAACCTGCTGCCGCTCCGAACAGTAGGAGCGTGAGCATAGCCGAAGCGATCAGCCCGGGTACGCCGAAGAGGATGGAATAAACATATCGTCGTTTCATTTTCTGGCCATCCGTGATGAGCGCAATTTAACCACAGATGTAGAGATGGTACGGAAGTTCCAGAGAGGAATTATTACACACTGGCGCTTCATGTCCTGTGCGTTTGATCGCGTGGGCGGAATCGCTAGCGAATTTGGCGCAGTTCTTTATGAAAACAACCTGGGTGCCTATTAGGCACCCAGGTTGATTCTGGATCACTCAATTGTCCTTTCGGCGCGGTCTCAGACGATGCTGCGGGGACTCGCCATGGCGCTCAGTGCTCCCAGGACGACGAACCCGACGCCCACGAGGAGATAATCCCACATGAGGCTGGTCACGCCCGCCATGCCAAACACGAACGGTGCGGCAATGAGGCAGATGCCCAGGAGCGCAATCACCCAGCTCAACGCGGGCGCACTGGCAGGATCGTTCCAGCGCATCCATGCCAGCACCAGAGCGATAACGCCGATAACGACGGCGATCCACATGCCGGTGGAACCGGCGAAACTAAGCACGAACGGCGATGCGATCAGCCAAAGGCTTAGCAGCACACTCAAACCACTCGGTACCCTGGCTTGTTGATCCATCCTGACACACTCCTTTCTTGTTTCTTGCCTGCAGTTTCCGGCCGGTGCCCCGTGCGCCGGAGTTTCATCTGGATTAACGACTACCCGGCTCTCTCCGCTCGGCCTGCCTCGCTGGATTCTCCTGTTCCGGCTGATAACAGATGACAAGGCCGCACGTTCAGAAACAGTAGAGAATCCTGAGTTGCAAGAAGCGAGCGGAGCCGCATGCAAAAAACGACGAGCGATCATGCTGAGATCCGAAAATGGGCCGAAGGCCTGGGTGGGAAACCCACCATTATTGATCACCCCCTGGCGCGCGCTGACAAGCTCGGCATCCGGATCGATTTTCCCGGAGAATCACGCGAGATGTTGCAGAGCGAGACACGCCCCGCTTCGTGGGACGAGTTCTTCCAGATCCTGGATGACCAGGGACTGCTTGTTTCTTATGAAGACGAACCGCATGGGGGCGACCCCTCCGACTGGTATCGCTTCGAGAAAAGGGATTAGGAGAACGTCGGGGGAGTAAGAACTATTCATAGGCCAGCACTTCATTGATCGTCAGCCGGGCCGCATTTCGGGCCGGTATGATGCTGGCAAATATGGAAAGCACAATTACGACCGCGAGCCAAAGCAGAATACCAAGGGGCGTGAAGTTCAGATTCATGGGAGATCCTAGGATCGCTTTTCCAATGATGTCAAGCAGGACAGCACTGATGGGGAACGACAGGCCGATGGCCAATACCCACGTGATCAATCCTATGACCAGCCCTTCTATGATCACGGACTGCATGATTACACGGTCCACTGCACCGATGGTTCTCATAACTCCGATTTCGCGAGTCCTCTCCAGCACATTGATGCTCATCATACCGGTCAAGCCAATGCTGCCTACCAGCGCGGTCAGGGTCGCCATGATCAACAGGAAAATGACCAGGGTGTTGGTGGCCTGTGTGATGGTTGCCCGCAAGAGCCGTCCGGATTGCACGGCTTGAACCGCATATTTCCGGTCGGTGAGGAACGTATCAATTCGCTTAGTGAGAGCTTGTTGAGACGCGGCATCATGAGCATCGGCAATAACGCGATACGAGGCCGCCTGGCCGGGAAGATGGATCTCGCCGGCGATAAACTCGAAATTTGCATAGGCTATCGGATTGCCCAGCGTGTTCTCAAAACGGAATATCCCCACCACTTCCCATTGTTCATTCTGTCGTCCAGGAAGTTTGACGATCAGCCTGTCGCCGGGTTTAAGGTTTGGGTAGAACTTGTAGATCGTATCGGACACTACAATTGCACTTTTTTCGCCGGGTAGGAGCCACCGGCCTGCCAAAAAATCTGCGTGCAGGAGGCGCGTATCCTGAGGCGGCGCTACAACAGAGAGATTGCTCACCACCTTATCATGCGCATCCCGAATTTCGCCGGACGTACCGGTCCATCCCTCCACAACCACCACCCCGGGGATCCCGAGCAGAACATGCTCGACCTCGCTAACCCTGTAGGGGCGGCGAAAGTCTATCGTCACATCGCCCATGAAGTGCCGCGTCACCTGATCGGTCACCGTGCTCAATGAATCGCGCACATTGAATACGGCAATGAAAACGGCTCCTGCGACCGTGAGAGTAAATATGGTGAAGAGCAGCCGTCCGCGTTTTCGAAATGTGTTGCGAAATGAAAGAAGGATGGGACGTGAGATCCAGTTGAACCAGTTGGCTTGGAGGTTGAGAAAGCTCCGCTTTGCGGTTTGGCTGCCAGGGCGGTAGTTGCTGATGGCCTGCTGGACGCTGGTTCTTGCGCCCGCGCTCACAGGAAAAAAGCCTGCTCCCAGAGGAACGGCGATGGCGATTACCGTTTGGATAACGACGGCCAGGGGGATGATCCGAAAGCCTTGAAGCACAGCGCCGATCAGATTCGCGATAAATGAGGCCATGGCATAACCTGCGATCGCGCCCAGTGGCACAGCAAGGAGCAATGCGATCACGCTATAGGCAACGATCAAGGTCACATACATCCCCATGATCTGGTGGCTGCGCGCCCCAACTAATTTCATAATTCCGATCTGATGCAACTGCTGGGTTAGCAAGGCATTGAGCGTATTGATGATGAGTGAACTGCTCAGAACTGTGATCAAACCGCCCAGAGCTGCGAGTATGCCAAGAACCGCCAAAATCAAACTTGTCATTGGATGTTCGTTTGAAGGCTTCTCGTCCACCTGATAGACTTCCCGCAGGCTCCTCTTCACTTTTTCCTTGACATCCACCCCAACGCGGGCGATATTTGCGGGATCACTTCCATTGCCAGTCACGGTAACGTAGAGCTTGTTAAAATACCAATCAAAACCAAGTGAACTCAGGGTTTTCATTGTGATGTAGGCGTTGTTAGGTGAGTTCGGATCGATCTTCGAAGTTGTTTGATCCGTGACAAGCCCTACTACCGTGAGGGTGTGCTTCGAACCATCCGGAAGCTCAACTTCGATCGCGTCTCCGACGTGGTATCCCGTAACATGCAGCATCTCCTGGCTGACGATCACTTCATCCTTTCCGGGGAATGAAGTGCCGCGAATGGTGTCGAGGTGATTGATGTTGCTTGCGAAATCTGAAATGCCTACCAGCGTCAGGCTTTGCCAGTTTTCGTTCCCCCTGCGCGCCCTGATCTCGACAAGGCGGCGGCCTTCCGTATCCTTCACGCCGGGCACATTCTTTATGGCTTGAAGAAGGTGCTCATCGAACGGATCCGTCTGCAATTCAATGTTGGGCGGATTGACGGCTGCATAGCTGCGGTTGATGTCTGTGCCCAGGATCACATAGGCGCTGACGATCACGCCGATGGCAAATACGCCAACGGCGATGGAGGCCACAACCAGCCCGGTTCGCGTTTTGTCATCCCACAGATCGGAAAATACTTTGCGCCAGCGCGGCCTCAGTAGATTGGGTCTTACATCCGAGTTCACCGGTCGGTCTTCCTTCTTTGGTTTTCGGCCAGCCGTCTTGTGGCGATCTCGTGAATGGCGTGGCGAGTGAGGGGAGAACCGTCGATCAGCTCGTAAAATAGCTCCCTGGGTAGAACTGCCAATTCTGCACCGGTGCTGCCGCCGTGGACCCGCGCAATGGAATGCCCCCCGAGCGTTAGTTCGACTTCACCGAAGAATTGGCCCGTTCCCAAACGGGCCAACGCCAGCTCTCTCGATTGTTCATTTTGAGCAACAACCTCCACTTCACCAGACACGATCATGAAGAAAGATTCGACCGGCATGCCCTGGTGGATGATGGTTGCCCCGGGAGCGATGATCTGTTTTTCTGCCCGACCCGTGGCAGCCAACATTTGCGGGTGCGATAAGAAGGGGAGCACGCGTGCCACCGTTTGGTCAATGATCTGGCCGTCCGAGAGAATGATGGTCTGATCGGTTCTTTCCGTGATGGAGGGATCGTGGGTAACAATCAGAATCGTCTTTCCACTTTCTGCCAGATCTTCGAACAGGGTTAGGATATTGTCGGCCGCGTGTGAATCCAGATTGCCCGTGGGTTCATCGGCCAGGATGAGCGGCGGATCAGTAGCCAGGGCGCGGGCGATCGCGGCGCTTTGCTGCTGCCCACTGGAAACGGTCGTGGGGAGCTTATAGGCTTGACCTTCCAGCCCAACCTTTTTGAGCAATTCCATTGCCCGGCCTGGGCGCTCTTTAAAGGGATAAAGATTGCAGTAATCCATGGGAAGCATCGTGTTTTCCAGCAGCGTCAGGGTTGGCAAGAGCTGAAAGAACTGGAACACAACACCCATATTCCTTCCCCTCCACAGCGCCCGTTTGCTTTCACTCATCTTATAAATATGTTCGTTGCCAATAATCACGTCTCCGGCAGTGGGGTGGTCGATACCGGTGATCATGTTCAGCAAGGTGGATTTTCCGCACCCTGATTTCCCGACGATGGAGATAAATTGGCCGGCACCCAATTGAAGGTTTATGTTTCTTAGCGCAACGAATTTTCCCGCGGCGTTTTCATACACTTTTTCTACATCACGCAAAACAATCGCCGGTGTTTCCTGCTGAACGGCCGCCGGCGCCGAACCAGCTCCGAGGCGGACTGTTGCGGCATCGGCTGAGGTCTGCTCTTGTAAGAAGAGGGAAACGGATGGTGGATGATGGTGCCCGGCGGTTCCTGGGGTTGACAGTTTGCTATCCGGCTCAGATCCACTTTCCGAGGGGTTGCTGATGATCCCGTCTGCAATGTGTAACCGGCGGGAAAAACGGGGAGCAAAGCTCTCATCATGAGTCACCAGGACGATCGTTTTCCCCTCGGCAACCAACCTCTCGAAGATCTGAAAAATGGTTTCGGCGGTGACGCTATCGAGGTTGCCGGTCGGCTCATCGGCAATGATCAGGTGCGGCTCGTTGACCAGAGCCCGGGCGATGGCGACGCGGTCGTTTTTGTCCTCCGGAAACGTGTGCCGGGATCTTGTAGGCATGATCCGCCAGCTCCACCAGCTCCAACAACTCGAGGGCTCTCTTCTTACTGAGGGCGGGACGGTATACGCCCGAAAAGTCAGAGGGCAGCATGATGTTCTCGACCAGGTTCAAGGTGGGCATCAGCTCGAAAGACTGGTTGATGATCCCGAGGTTTGCCCCCCTCCACAAGGCGAGCTTATCTTCGTTCAAGGCATGGATAGAGATGGAAGGAGATGGGGATTCCTCCCCGACCCAATGAAAGAGGATATTTCCGGAGGTTAATTCGCTAACCCCGGAGATCATATTGAGCAGGGTAGTTTTTCCCGCGCCTGACTTACCCGTGATCCCAAGGAATTCGCCCTGCCGAATGTCGATATTGACATTATTGAGCGCCACAAAAGGGAAATCACGCCGTACTGTAGGTCTTAACTACGTCCTGCATTTGGATGATGATGTTTTGGCTATTGCCCGTCATGATCTCATTGCCTGCTGCCAACGCTTCTAATTTGCGAAAACCAACCGTGTGGAACCGTTCTAATTTTCAAATTGATCGAGAAAAACTTGATCGTCTCAAGCCTCCAAAATAAGCACGTCGGCAATCTCAGTTCCCATGCCGGTTGGCCGATCAGAATCATACGACGATTCCCGGGTCTTGCTGGGGTTCCATGTATCCGCCGTCCCTGATGGGTTTGTCAGAATGGTTGAGCACAAGGGAGCCGGGATGCCCCGGCTGCCTTGGTTCTTGTTACCAGTATACTTTGTCATCCCAGGTGCAAAGGCGGGGACTGCCAGGGCCTGCGCGTTTGATTGCTTTTCCTGTCTACGGTCTTGACCCCCCCAACCACCAGAGTTTGCTGCTCCTCCAAGCAGGCCAAGCTCCGGAATAGACGCCCTTGACTATAAAGGCGCGCCTAAGTAGAATGTTACAGTTCCCGTTATCGATAACGGGAACGATAACATCTGATGCGTCAAAAGCATGTGCGGGCAACGATTAAGCAAGTAGCTTCTGTGGCAGGGGTGTCCACACAGACGGTTTCTCGCGTCCTGAATGAAAGGCCAGATGTTTCCCCGGAAACCCGAAGAAAAGTGCAGGGTGTAATCAAGGAGCTCAGCTACCAGCCGAGCGCCCTAGCGCGCAGCTTGATAAGCCAGCGTAGCTATACGCTAGGCGTCGTCACTGCCGGGCTTAAGCATATCGGTCCCTCCCTTACGTTGAGCGGGATCAGCGCCGTAGCCGAGGAATCAGGATATTCCGTGCTGCTAAAAGAGCTTTCCAGCTACGATGCGGAGGATATTACTCCGATTTTTCAGGCATTTATTTCCCGACACGTGGATGGGATCATCTGGGCTGTTCCTGAAGTAGGGGAAAATCGCAATTGGGTAAACAATCCTCCTTCTGACGTTGATGTGCCCCTTGTGTACATAACAATGGAGACGCGAGACAATCTCTCGATCGTCTCGGTCGATAACTACCTCGGCGGTCGGATGGCCATGTCCCATTTGATGGAACAGGACTACCGGCGAATTGGACATATTTCTGGCCCACTAGATTGGTGGGAAGCACGCCAACGTATGGCAGCCTGGAGGGATGCGCTCACGGAAGCCGGCAAGGGAGCCGATGAGAGCCATTGTGTAGAGGGCAATTGGTCGTCCGCAAGCGGTGCATTGGCGATCGAAAAGCTGTTTGATCAATATCCTGATATGGATGCGATCTTTGTTGCAAATGATCAAATGGCGCTGAGCGTCCTGCAATTCCTTGCTGAAAAAAAGATACGTGTCCCTGAAGATGTAGGGATCGTAGGCTTCGATAACATTGCAGAATCAGCCTTTTTTTCTCCCCCACTGACTACGGTCCAACAGGATCAACATGAAGTCGCAAGAGTAGCCGTAGCGGAAGTCATCAAGCTTATTGAAGCAGGCTGGCAGGGATTGGATCCCGTTGCTCCCAAACCTATCACCCTGTCACCCACACTGGTTGCGCGACAAAGTTCAGTACGAGTTGTGAAAGGAGGTGAGGCTCACGGCAGTTAGTGCCCGTGCGATGGATGTGCACTCTCATGGGTTGATATCCATGATGTACTCCAGGTAAGGCGACTCAACGCTGATTGCGATCCAGTTTGCTTCGCCAATCAGCACTCGAAAATATCCGATCTATTCATGAGGAGAAGCAAATGTCAAAGAAAGTGCTTTACACTCTGCTGGCTGTTGTACTGCTCGCCAGCTTCGTCCTGACGGCTTGCGGCGGGGCTGCCCCGGCCGCTGCTGGAAAGAAACTGGTTGGTATTTCCATGCCGACCAAGACCTCGACCCGCTGGATCTCCGATGGCAACAGCATGGTCAAGTCCTTCGAATCTCTGGGCTATGATACCGATCTGCAATTTGCCGACAACGACATCCAAAACCAGTTGTCCCAGATCGAAAACATGGTCACCAAGGGCGCGAAAGTGCTTGTCATCGCTGCCATTGACGGCTCGACGATGTCCGATGTTCTTCAGAAGGCCCATGATCAGGGCGTCCTTGTCATTTCCTATGACCGCCTGATCACCAAGACCGCCAATGTGGATTACTATGCAACCTTCGATAACTTTGGCGTTGGCGTAATCCAGGGAACCCAGCTGGTTACCGGTCTCGGTCTGAAGGATGGCAAGAAAGGCCCCTTCAATGTCGAACTGTTTGGCGGCTCGCCGGATGATACGAATGCCGGCTATTTCTATAATGGTGCCATGTCCGTAATCCAGCCCTTCATCGATAGTGGAGACATCGTCATCCCCAGTGGGCAAATGGGCATGGACAAAGTCGGTACTTTGCGCTGGCTGGCTGCAACTGCTCAGGCTCGCATGGACAACCTTTTGAGCGCCAACTACACCGACAAGCATGTCGATGGCGTGCTGTCCCCCTATGATGGCCTCAGCATCGGTATTCTCTCCTCCTTAAGGGTGTTGGTTACTGCTCGGCTACGCTTCCCTGCCCGGTTGTGACCGGTCAGGATGCAGAAGTGGCTTCCGTCAAGTCGATCATTGCCGGCGAACAGCGCTACACCGTATTCAAGGATACCCGCTTGCTGGCTGCACAGACTGCCAAGATGGTTGATGAGGCCCTTAAGGGCCAGACCGTTGACGTCAATGACACCAAGACCTACAATAATGAGGTCAAGGTTGTGCCTTCGTTCCTGCTGACCCCGATCAGCATCGATGTTACCAACTACCAAAAAGAGCTGGTAGATAGCGGCTACATCAAGGCTGAAGATCTGAAGTAAGAATTTTTGCGACGAGTGTGTGAGGCTGAATGCCTCACACACTCGTTCCCGGATCGACAAGCTCGTGTAGTCAGATCTCGGAAATTCTCTATTAAGGACAAGTAACCATGTCTGATGCCATTTTGGAGATGCGTAACATTACGAAGACGTTCCCCGGTGTCAAGGCTCTCGATAATGTAACTTTTAGCGTGAGCCAGGGCGAGATCCACGCGCTGGTGGGAGAAAACGGGGCGGGGAAGTCGACGCTGATGAATGTATTGAGCGGCGTTTATCCACATGGCACCTATGAGGGAGAAATCTTCTTTTTGGGAAAGGAGTGCCGGTTCCAGGACATTCCTGACTCTGAAGAACTCGGGCTTGTGATCATCCATCAAGAACTTGCACTTATCCCCTTTCTTTCCATTGCAGAGAATATGTTTCTTGGCAATGAGCGCGCCAAAAACGGGGTAATTGATTGGAACGAATCCATCTCCAAGACCAAAGAGCTATTGGACAGGGTGGGATTGCACGAGTTGCCGAATACGTTGATCACCAACATGGGCGTGGGCAAACAGCAACTGGTGGAGATCGCCAAGGCGTTGGCCAAAAAAGTCAAGCTGCTCATTTTGGATGAGCCGACCGCCTCTCTGAACGATAATGATAGTGCGAAGCTACTGGAACTATTGCTGCAATTCAAAGAGCATGGTATTTCATCGATCTTGATCTCCCACAAATTAAGCGAGGTCAAAAAAGTGGCAGACTCGATCACGATCCTGCGAGATGGCGCCACTATTGAAACGTTGGATTGTCAGAAGGACAATATTACCGAGGACCGGATCATTCGCGCCATGGTCGGGCGCGATCTGACACACCGTTTCCCGCCGCGCGAATTCGAAAATAGGTCAGGTGATCTTCGAAGTACGCGATTGGAATGCCTATCATCCACTTCATGAAGATCGCAAAGTCAGTAATAATGTGAATATTAACGTCCGCAAGGGCGAGGTTGTGGGCATTGCCGGGCTGATGGGAGCTGGTAGAACTGAACTGGCAATGAGTATTTTTGGCCGTTCTTATGGCATCCGGATCAGCGGTAAAGCCTATAAACATGGCAAAGAAATCGATATCAACACCGTCGATAAAGCGATTTCGAATGGAATTGCCTATGCAACCGAGGACCGTAAAGCCTATGGGCTGGTCTTGATCCAGGAGATCAAAAATAACATCACCCTGGCGAACCTGGATGCGGTCTCGGATGGCGGGGTCGTTATCAACGAGCCCAAGGAACTGACTGCCACCCGCGAATATCGGGAAAAGCTCAATATCAAGTGCTCCAGTATTCGACAACTGGCTCTTAACCTCTCCGGGGGCAATCAGCAAAAAGTGGTCCTCAGTAAATGGCTATTTGCCGGCCCGGAAATCCTGATCCTGGACGAACCGACGCGCGGTATTGATGTAGGCGCGAAATATGAAATCTACACCATTATTAACCGACTGGCGGGTGAGGGAAAAGGCATCATCTTCATCTCATCGGAATTGCCCGAGATATTAGGGATTTGCGATCGTATTTACGTCATGCGCGATGGCAAAATTGTCGGTGAAATGCCGGCCAGCGAAGCATCCCAGGAGAAAGTAATGAAGCACATCATGACGCAACAAGAGGCAGTGGAACAATGACTACTACAGCGACCGTAAGTGGCGGAACAGGGCAAACTTTAACAACCCTGTTCAAAAACAACATCCGCGAATATGGCATGTTGATCGCATTGATCGCGGTCATGGTGTTTTTCCAGTTCCAGACAGGCGGCATCCTGTTCAAGCCAGTGAACATAACGAACCTGGTTCTACAGAACAGTTACGTGATCACCATGGCATTGGGAATGTTGTTGATCATTGTTTCCGGCTGGATCGATCTATCCGTAGGATCGGTGGTTGCCGTCATTGGCGCGCTGGCTGGCGTATTAATGGTCAGATATCATGTCGACTGGATCGTGACGGTCGCGATCTGCCTTGTGGTGGGCGCCGCAATCGGGGCTTTCCAGGGTTACTGGGTCGCATACTTAAAGATCCCGGCCTTCATTGTTACGCTGGCAGGCATGTTGATCTTTCGGGGCCTGACATTTGTTCTGCTCCAGGGTGAGTCGGTGGGGCCCTTCCCGGTTGGGTTCCAAAAGATAAGCTCCGGGTTTATTCCAGATATATTCAATTTCCCCGGGTTTCATTTGACTACGATTGTGATCGGAGTGTTACTTTCGATCGTATTAATCGTTTTGGATCTGCGGGCCAGGAACAATCAGCAGAAATACGGCTTTGAAGTAACTCCATTCTATTTCTTTGTGCTCAAAAATGTTGTGATTACCGGGGCGGTCCTGGGTCTGTGCTTCCTGATGGCTTCCTACAAAGGCCTTCCCAATGTGCTCGTTCTGCTGTTTGTGCTCATTACCGGCTATGCATTTGTCACCAGCCAGTCGGTCATTGGTCGCCGCATTTATGCAATGGGCGGCAACGCAAAAGCTGCACAGCTCTCAGGCGTCAAGACGTCACGCCTGTTATTCTATACGTTCATCAATATGGGAATTCTCGCTGCCCTGGCAGGCATCATTGTTGCGGCCCGATTGAACAGCTCCACGCCCAATGCCGGGGACGGTATGGAGTTGGATGTCATTGCCGCCTGTTTCATCGGCGGCGCGTCTGCCAGCGGCGGAATTGGCACAGTCATTGGTGCGGTGGTCGGCGCTTTTCTGATCGGGGTATTGAACAATGGTATGTCCATCATCGGCGTTGGGATCGATTGGCAGAAAGTGGTCAAAGGCCTGGTCCTGCTTGCCGCCGTGTTCTTCGATGTCTATAACAAGAACAAAAGTGGCTAGCGGTTTCCGGTCTCCTTAGCTGCAAGTGGCCTATCCAGCGCTACTTTGAATATTGGGAGACCAGGGTTCAATGGAATCGGCGAAGGCCCTGCCGAAGCAGAGACCATTGCGTGCGCTTCCTGAACCAGATGACGGAATCCGGTAAGGCCCATGGCGCGTAGACAGAGCGTTCAGGGTCGCCGGCACTTTTGAGCAAGGAATATCGGTGTCCAAACCTGGGATCCTATTAGTTACGGGCGCTGCTGGAAAGGTGGGACAAGCCTTCATCGAGCAATTCCTGGCAGATCCAAAATTCAACTCGTTCACAGTACGGGCGTTATTTCATCATCGGGAAGTTGAGTCGCACGAACAAATCCAAATCGTGCGCGGTTCCATCGAGCACCGCGAAGTGGTGGAAAAAGCCCTCGATGGCGTTACGCACGTCCTCCATCTGGCGACCTGCAAGGAAACTCCCGATAGGATCATGGATGTGGCGGTGAAGGGTATGTTCTGGCTGCTCGAAACGTGCCGAACCAGCCCGACGTTTCAGCAGTTCATTTTAGTTGGAGGGGATGCTGCCATCGGGCATTTCATTTACCCGCGTTCTGCGCCCGTGACGGAGGCGCAAAAGCATTCGGCCTACCCCGGTTGTTATGCCCTTTCAAAAGTGCTCGAAGAAGTGATGCTCGAGCAATACTATATCCAATATGACCTCAATGGCTGCTGCCTGAGGGCGCCCTGGATCATGGAGAAGGATGATTTCAAGTACCAGCTTTCCTTTGGCGAAGATGTCTTCGGCGGCCCACGCTGGCGGGATCTGGTAGGCGACCAACAAGCGGATGAGTACGTGCGGACACAGACCGTCCCGATCATGCTGGACTCCGATGGGCACCCCGTCAAACGTAACTTCGTGCACGTCGAAGATTTGGTGAGCGCGCTGTTGCTAGCTATTGATCACCCACACGCCCGGCAGCAATTATTCAATATTTGCATGGATGAGCCTGTGGACTATGCCGAGGTCGGTACCTACCTGAAAATAAGTCGCGGGCTGCCGTCTATCGGGATCAAGACGCCTTATAGCTCCACATGGCTGGATAATGCAAAGGCAAAACTGCTTTTGAACTGGCGCCCAGAGTATGACCTAAAGAAGATGATCGACTCGGCTTGGGGATACGTACGGGCGGAAAATGATCCGCGAAGGATCTGGTATCCAGGATGAACTACATCATCATCCTGAGCACAGTGAAGTATCCCTGCAATCATCCAGGCGCTGATTTACTCTGCTGAGCATCACATCAGGCATTTATAGGCCTTGTGGGTGGACATTCGATCGACAGATCGCATTCTCCTGGGGTGACCTGCTGAGAAGTTTTGCATGGCAGAGCGGCGTGAAGGCCTGAGAGTAATCATGGAGGCTGATACATATGTCAAAATATACAATTGGTGTTGATTTTGGTACGGAGTCCGGCCACGCGGTGCTGGTGGATGTGACAAACGGCAGGGAAATCGCAACGGCTGTTTACCCGTACTTGCATGGTGTGATCGATGAAAGACTTCCGGGCACAGAGATCCCTCTCGAGCCTGACTGGGCCCTCCAGGACCCACAAGATTATGTGCGTGTTTTCAAGAATGCAATTCCTGCAGTCTTGAAAGAATCGGGTGTTGACGCAGCCGATGTCATCGGCGTTGGAATTGATTTCACTGCCTGCACCATGCTGCCGGTCAAGGCGGATGGCACACCGTTATGTGACCTGACTGAGTTTCGAGACCATCCGCACGCCTGGGTAAAGCTATGGAAGCATCACGCGGCGCAACCGGAAGCGGACAAGATCAATGAGACCGCACGTGCGATGAATCAAGACTGGCTGGATCGGTATGGCGGCAGGATCTCATCCGAGTGGTTTTTCTCGAAGACACTGCAAATCCTGAACGAGGCACCTGAGATCTATCACGCGGCGGATCGCCTGCTCGAAGCAGCCGATTGGGTGGTCTGGCAGCTAACCGGGACGGAAACTCGTAACAGCTGCACGGCTGGATATAAAGCACTTTGGTCGAAAGAAAAAGGCTTTCCTCCGAAGGATTACTTCGCTTCGCTGCACCCAACCCTTGCTACGGTTATCGAGGACAAGCTCTCGACCGAAATCCTGCCTGTTGGGCAGAAAGCCGGCGGACTGAGCCAGCAAGCTGCCACATGGACAGGACTCAAACCGGGAACTGCAGTTGCGGTAGCAAATGTCGATGCGCATGTGGCAGTTCCTGCGACGACGGTTGCTGAACCGGGACGCATGGTCATGGTGATGGGTACATCGACCTGCCACATGGTGCTGGCCAAGGAAGAACACCTTGTACCGGGCATCTGCGGGTATGTGGAGGACGGAATTCTGCCGGGGTTGTTCGGTTACGAAGCGGGACAATCCTGCGTAGGCGATCATTTCGCGTGGTTCATTGAAAATTGTGTTCCGGGGGCTTATGAACGTGATGCACAGGCACGCGGAATCAGTATTCATCAACTTTTGGAGGAAAAAGCCGCTGCGCTCAAACCCGGCGAGAGTGGATTGCTCGCCCTGGATTGGTGGAACGGTAACCGCTCTGTCCTGGTAGATGTTGATCTGACCGGGTTGCTTATCGGGGCAACGCTCCTAACCAGGCCTGAAGAAATCTATCGGGCGTTAATTGAAGCGACTGCCTACGGGACACGCGTCATCATTGAAGCGCTTGAAACTCATGGCGTCCCGGTGTGGGAATTGGTGGCGGCGGGCGGCCTGCCTGAAAAGAACAAGCTGCTAATGCAAATATACGCCGATGTAACTGGCCGCGAGATCAAGGTGTCGGGTTCCACACAGGCTCCCGGGCTCGGCTCTGCCATGTTCGGAGCGGTGGCGGCTGGAAAAGCCAATGGCGGATATGACAGCATCTTCGAGGCTGCGCCCGTGATGGGCAAACTCAAAGATGAAGCCTACAAGCCCAATCCTGAAGCGCGAGCCATTTACGACAAATTATTTGCCGAATACATTTGCCTGCATGATTACTTCGGGCGCGGTCCAAACGATGTGATGAAGAGATTGAAGAATATCAAGGCAGAAGCGAGAAAAAGCTAGCAATCCAGCATGCCAAAACCCTGCTGCCTGAATTGAGAGCAAATCGCAGGCAGCGCCAGAGGAGCCACGGAGATCCAGTTGATGCTTTTCACTGGCCCTTACGCATCCGTGGCGAAAGTCTTGGAGGAGAGTTAAATGTTAGAAAAACTCAAAGAAGAATTAGTTCAATTGCATCTTGAATTACCAAGGCACAATCTTGTTGTGTGGACGGGAGGAAATGTCAGCGCACGGGATGCCGAAAGCGGATTGATCGTCATCAAGCCGAGCGGAATCCGTTATGAGGATATGCGTCCTGAGAACATGGTGGTCGTGGACATGGATGGCAAAGTCATCGAGGGCGAGCTAAAACCATCCTCGGATACGGCGAGTCATCTTTATATTTATAAACATCGTCCAGATGTGGGCGGCGTGGTGCATACACATTCTACATATGCCACGGCATTTGCAGCGGTTAATAAGCCCATTCCTGTGGTGTTGACTGCCATCGCGGATGAATTTGGGGGCCCCATCCCGTGCGGCGGCTTTGCATTAATAGGCGATGATGCAATTGGAAAAGTAGTCGTGGAATGCATCGGTAAATCCCCCGCAGTGTTACTCAAGAATCACGGCGTGTTCACTATTGGTAAGAATGCAAAGTCCGCCGTCAAGGCTGCGGTGATGACCGAGGATAACGCCAAAACCGTGTGGTTGGCCATGCAGATCGGTACGCCTGATGTGATCTCACAAGAGGACGTGGATAAATTGCACCATCGTTATACCCATGTATATGGGCAATAGCAACGAAGCACATTGAGGGGCGGGACTTCCACTACATCGAACTCCAAGGAGCGTGATCATGATCGATTTGAAACAATATGAGGTGTGGTTTGTAACGGGGAGCCAGCACCTGTATGGTGTAAAGACGCTGGATGCAGTTGCCGAGCATTCACGTGAGATCGCAGCGTCATTGAGCACGGCCACTCAGATACCCCTGCAGGTTATTTTCAAGCCTGTTTTGACAACCCCTGAGGCGATCCGTGAGCTGTGCCTGGAGGCGAACTCCACGAACAAATGTGTGGGCCTGGTCCTATGGATGCATACGTTCTCGCCTGCCAAAATGTGGATCGCCGGTTTGGGCCTTCTCAAGAAACCCTTCCTGCACCTGCACACCCAGTTCGGTCGCGAGATACCCTGGGCGACAATCGACATGGACTTCATGAATTTGAACCAATCCGCGCATGGCGATCGGGAGTTCGGATTCATTGGCAGCCGCATGCGCTTGAATCGGAAGGTGGTGGTGGGTCACTGGCAGGATCAGGAGACCCAAAAAGAGATCGGCACCTGGGCCCGCGCTGCGTGTGCGTGGGCAGATGCCCAAGGTGCGCGAATTGCCCGCTTTGGCGACAACATGCGGGACGTGGCCGTAACCGAAGGCGACAAGATCGAAGCTCAGATCCGACTCGGCTATGATGTATATGGCTATGGAGTGGGGGATCTGGTCAGGGCTGTAGATGCTGCTTCGGATGCGGATGTTAAGAAGATGACGCAGGCCTATCTCGATGAGTACGATGTCGTCCCTGCGCTCCAGCCAAAGGGCGAGAAACATGCTTCGCTCATTGACGGCGCACGTATTGAAGTAGGCATGCGCAACTTCCTCTGCGAGGGCAACTTCAAGGCCTTTACGACCACTTTCGAAGACTTATATGGATTAGCACAATTGCCCGGTTTGGCAGTTCAGCGTCTGATGCGCGACGGCTACGGCTTCGGTGCAGAAGGTGACTGGAAAACATCCGCCCTCGTCCGCGCCATGAAGGTAATGAGCGATGGGTTGAAGGGCGGTGTGAGCTTTATGGAAGATTACACCTATCATTTCAGCGCAAGCGGCGACAAAGTCCTGGGCGCTCATATGCTGGAGATCTGTGAATCGATCGCATCGAACAGACCGAGGTTGGATATCCTTCCGCTATCCATCGGCGGCAAGGCAGATCCGGTGCGCTTGATCTTTGATGCGAATACCGGCCCGGCCATTGGCGCGTCCATTATGGATATGGGGGACCGCTTTCGCATTGTTGCGAACGTTGTGGACGTTAGCCCGATGGAGGAGCCACTCCCCAAGCTTCCCGTTGCGCCGCGCATTGTGGATTCCACGCCCCAGCCTAAAGGTCGCTGCAGCAGCCTGGATCTATGCGGGCGGCGCACACCATACAAGCTTTAGCTACTCGGTCACGGCCGAACACCTGCGCGATTTTGCAGAAATCGCAGGCATCGAATTCCTGTTGATCAATGAGAATACATGCATTGATGAGTTTAAAGAGAAGCTGCGCTGGAATGATCTGTATTATCACTTGAACAGGGGATTGTAGACCCTTCATTCCATAGAAGAATCAAAAGCCTCTTGCTGATTTGCAGCAAGAGGCGTTTTTGCAATAAGGGGCATAAGTGAGTAGCGCACAAAGGATCCAGGCCGCAAAGGCAGGGATGCCACGTCCTGCGCAAGCAATGGCTTCTCCAATCTAGGACGATTGAGTTCCTCCACCCTGAGCCTCTTCTGCGCTTCCACGTAGGCCAGGCTCTGGTGGCGGAAGTAGGTGTTGTAAAGCATCGCGTAGTGGCCGCCCTGCTCCAGCAGGCCGTCGTGGGTGCCTTCCTGGATGATGCGGCCGTTCTCCATCACGATGATGCGGTCGGCGGCGCGCACGGTGGAAAGGCGGTGTGCGATCAGGATGCTGGTGGTGTGCTCAAGGATCAGGTTCAGCGCCTGCTGGATCTGCCACTCTGTGAAAGGGTCGATGCTGGCAGTGGCCTCATCCAGGATGAAGATGGCCGGCTGCTGGACGAGCACGCGCATCAGCGCGACAAGCTGACGCTGCCCCATCGAGAGGCGGTTGCCGCGCTCGCCTACGCCGGTGTGCAGGCCTTCCGGCAGAGTCTCGAGCCATTCGCCATCGCCGATGCGGCGGGCCATGGTCAGCATCTCGGTTTCGGTGACGCTGGGCAGAGCGTAGCGGATGTTATCCGCCACAGTGCCGGAGAACAGGAACGGCACCTGCGAGACGATGCCCAACTGCCGGCGGTATTGCTGCAAGTCGAAGGTGCGGATGTCGTGACCGTCTATCGTGAGCCGCCCCGACTGAAACTCGTAGAAGCGCGCGATCAGCTTGGCGATCGATGACTTGCCCGCGCCGGTGTGGCCCACGAAGGCAATAGTCTCTCCGGGGCGGATGCAGATGTTCAGGTCGGTGAGCACGGGCTCGTTATCCGCATATTGGAAGTGAAGGTTTTCGAAGCAGATCTCACCGCGCAGACGCGGCACGTCGTGCATTGCCTCCTGTACGACGTTGGGGTCCGCGTCGATCAGGGCATAGACGCGTTCGGCGGCCGCCAGGCCCTGCTGGATCTGCGCCCAGAACGCCGAGAGATTGAGGATGGGGAAGAAGAAGGCATCGAGGCTGACGATGAACAAGTACCAGGCGCCAACGGTGACAAGCCCCTGCGTGATGCTGAGCCCGCCGGCATAGACCAGGATGGCGGTGAAGATGCCGCCCATGGCGTTCAGCACCGGGAAGACAAGTGAGAGGACAAACCCGCGCTGGACGTTCACGCGGTAGGACTGCTGGTTGGCGGCGTCGAAGATGGTGAAGATGGACGCTTCCTGGCGGAAGTTCTTGGCTATCGAGATGCCGCTGACGGTCTCTTTGATGGCGGCATTGACGTCTGCCATGGCTTGCATGCCGCGGCGTGTGACGCGGCGCGCCAGGTTGCGGAACCCGATGGTGATGGCGAAGATGAAAGGCACAAAGGAGAACAGGAGCAGCGCCATATGCCACTCGGTGCGGATGAGCACGACTGCCAGGATGAGGGCCTGAAAGACCTGCGAGCCCAGGTCGGTGATGATGACGACCAACTGACCGAAGTCGTTGCTATCGGACGTAATGCGCGAGACGATGCGACCGGATGAGAACTGGTCGTAGAAGGATAGATCGTGTTCTGCGGCGGCTTCAAAGGCGCGCGCCCGCAGCTCGAGTACCACGTCGCCGACCGCGCGTACCACGAGGCTGCGACGGGCCCAGTTCAGGCCCCAGGTGGCGAACGCGATCACGACCAGGATCCCGCCTACGATGGCGATAGCCTGCGTGGTGGGCTGACTGCTGAGCAGGTCCACGAGGCGGCTGACGACCACCGGCAGGGATGCGCCGATGGCACCGATGGCGAAGACGAGCAGCGTGACCCAGATGAAGCGCGTGGTCTGCGGCTTAAAGTAAGCCACGATCCGGCGCACGAGCTGGCGGTCGGTGTATTGGCGGTCGTATTTTTCAGCGTTCAGTCCGGCAAAGAAGCCCATGGTTCAAAATCCAGCTATCAGCATTCAGCGATCAGCTTTCAGCACTAGCACGATCCATTCTCCATTCGACCATTGTTCAATCGCACGATTATTCCTTGAATATGCGGCTGTAGGTCTCGGAGGTCTTCATCAGGTCTTCGTGGGTGCCCATGGCGGCGATGCGGCCCTTGCGGAGCACGATAATCAGGTCGGCCCAGCGGATCTGCGACAGGCGGTGCGTGATAAGGATGGTCGTGCGGCCCTTCGAGGCGCTAGCGATGGCGCGCTGGATCTTATCTTCCGTGGCGGAATCGATGGCGGAGGTGGAATCGTCAAGGATCAAGAGGCGGGGATCGGTGAGGAAGGCGCGGGCCAGAGCCAAACGCTGGCGCTGCCCGCCGGAGAGGGTGACACCCCGCTCGCCGATGACGGTCTCATACTTCTCTTCGAAGGTCTCAATGAACTCGTGTGCCTGGGCTGCGTCGGAGGCGGCGAGTACCTGTGCGCGGGAGGCATCCGGCTGCCCGAAGGCGATGTTGTCGCTGATGGAGCGCGAGAAGAGGAAGATGTCCTGCTCGATCATGGAGATCTGGCTGCGCAGAGCGGCAAGGTTCCACTCGCGCACGTCGACACCGTCCATGAGCACCTGGCCCTGGGTCGCATCGTAGGTGCGGTTGATGAGGCGGACAAGCGACGTCTTGCCTGCGCCGGTCTGCCCCACGATGGCAACGGTCTGCCCGGGCTTCACGCGGAATGACACATCGTCGAGGACAAAGTTGTCGCCGTCAGCCTGCTGCCCTGCCGAAGATGAAGAGGAAGAATCAGGGAGAAGCTGAGACGAAGCGGTTTGGCCGAGGATGGATGGGTGAGGATATGCAAAGGATACGTGGCGGAACTCGATCTCGCCGCGCATTCGGGCGGTATGACCGGCGGCATTCTGGTCGAGGTCGGTTTCACTGTTGATCAGCTCGAGGATGCGGCGCCCGCCGGAGAGCCCGAGGGAGATCTGAGTGTAGGCAAAGGATGAGGTGAAGGTGGGGAAATCGAGCATGCGCAGCAGGCCGAAGTAGGCGACCACTCCGCCGATGTTGAGCAGGCCCATGCGGAAGAGTATCAGCGCGTGGATCAGCCCGAAGGCATAGGCGAGGCCGAGCAGGAGGTTCGGGAGGAACCGTGCTTCGATATCGCCCTGGCGGACAAAGGCGTCGCGGACGCGGCGGGCGTTGGTGACAAAGGTCTCGGTCTCCGCGCCTTCCTGGGCAGCGCCCTTCATGATCTCGACGCCGTCGAGGGCTTCGGAGAGATGCGTGTTCATATCGCCGAAGGTCTCCCGCACTTCGTCGGTGATGGGCGACATGGTCTTGAGGTAGCGCCATAGGGAGAGGAAGTAGGTGAGGGCGAAGAGGGCGGGTGTGAGCAGAAGCGCGGGATGATAACTGGGCACGATGAAGAACGGGATGACCATGAACAGCGTGGCGCCGACCACCAGGTTGAGGCCGGGGCTGAACATGAAGTTGACTTCGCGCACGTCGTTGGTGGAGCGTGCCATCGTATCGCCGACGGGCTGGAGGTTGTGGAAGGTCATGCTCTTGCCGAGCAGGGAGACGTACAGCTCATCGCGGATATCGCGCTCGACGCGCTGGGCCATCAGCTCCGCGCCGAAGTTGCGACCGAACTGCAGCACGCCGCGCACGATCTGCGAGCCGCCCAGGATAAGGGCAAGCGGGATGAGGGCGCTCAGGACCGGGTGCGGCTTGAGCATGTCGTTGAAGGCATTGCCAACCAGAACGGGGATGGCTGCGGCCAGCGCGGCGTTGCCAATGGCGCCGATGAGCAGCATGAGCAGGATGGGCCAGTAACGCAAGGCGTGCGACCAGATCCAAAGCGCGGGGCCGCGCGTGCGCACGGAGGCTTTACGTTTGAGGGTGAATTCCGCGGGGGCGGTGAGAGAGGCCATGGAAGATCAGAAGGGTTAAAGAGTCCAGGAAAGGAGTGCAGGAGCTCACTGACAAATTTTGAAAGGGGATGTTCGGGCGATGATGAGAGGCGTCACCCGGGCATAAAAAGACCCACCGCGGTCAGATGCGGCAGGCTGCATGAGACGAAACACTGCCGGAATTGTACCACCTGCGGCTGCGTCGCCATGCAGCGGCGAAGGGCGGTGCTTTAGGCTTGCGGAGAGATTAAGCAACATTAATCCTGCTTGTGCAGCCATGAATGTGTCCCTAATAAATTTGTGGTATCATGCGTTTTCTCCAGGATGACCGGGCAGAAATGGCCGGCCGGCGGAGCATCCTCATGGACGCTGCCATGATTTAACGGTTGGCTTATCGACGAGGCGGATGATATGACGGAACTGATGGATGAGATGTCACTCCAGCAAGAGCCCGGGGGATATGATGGGCACAAACCACTCAGTGAAAGACCAATGACCGGCGAGAACAGCCGGCGAAGCGTGCACATGCGCCCACAGAGGAAGCAACGGGCGAAGATGCTTTCGGTTTTCGAGGCGAACCGACGGCTGAGGGCGTATAAGCGCCTGGTGCAAGCGGCGATAGAGAGCGAGAATAATATCGACCGGCTGATGCAGGGCGTCGCAAAGATAGCGGGGGAAATGCTGGGAGATATGTGCAGCATCATGCTGCTGAACACGCACAACGAGATGTACCACATCGCGGCGCTCTATGACAAGGACCCAGAGGCCGTGGCGCTGGTCCAGCAACTGCTGAAGGATGTGGTGGATATCCCGCACGACCAGGGCAACGTCGCAAAGGTCATCAAGTCTGGCAAGCCGCTGCTGCAACCGGCGCTGTCGATAGAGGACATCAAGGCGGTGGCCATCCCAAGCCTTACGGAGTACGTTGACCGGATCGGCGTGGCAAGCTCGTTGATCGTTCCGATCCAGGGGCGGAGCGGCATGCTGGGAACCGTGAGTGCGTCGCGGCATGGCGGCGGCAAGCCGTATACGGCGGCAGACCAGGCGTTCCTGATGGATGTGGGGTTCCTCCTGGGGGTGGCACTGGAATTCTTTACCGTTATCGATTCGCTGCGCCGGGAAGTTGGGGCGCGGCAGTTCGCAAAGGAGGCACTGGCTGCAAGCGAAGAACGCTTCCTGTCCATCTTCCATGCGACTACGCTGGGCATCCAGGTGATGGACCTGGTGGGCACGATCATCGACAGCAACGCGGCGCTGCAAAAAATCACGGGCTATAGCGAGCAAGAGCTGGTGGGCATCAGCTTCGACGAGCTGGTGCATCCCGAGGATGTGGGACAGGTTGCCAACGCGTTCACGCAGATCAAGACGAACCGCGGAGCGAGTGTGCGGCTTGAACACCGCATGGTGCGCAGCGATGGGAGCACGATCTGGGTGAGGGCGACGTTCGCGGGCGTGAAGAAAGGCGGGGGGGATGAGAGCCTGTCGCTGATCGTTGGGATCAAGGAAGATATCACCGAACTGAAGGTGGCCGAGGCGGCGCTGGTGCACAGCGAGCGGACCCTGGCGGAGGCGCAGCGCGTGGCGCAGCTGGGAAGCCTTGAGCTGGACGTGCCGGGGCAGGTGGTGCATGCTTCGGAGGAAGCGCTGCGCATCTTTGACATCCCTCCCGAAGAATTCAGGGGCCGGGAGAGCATCATCGAGCGGACGCACCCGGATGATCGCCAGAAGATCATCGACCGCAGCCAGGCAGTATTGGAGAACGGAGTGCCGGAGGAAGTGGAGTTCCGCGTGGTGCGGCCGGACGGCAGCGTGCGGATCATCCGTGACCGGCTGGCGCCGTACTACGACGAGGCCGGCAAGGCGACGCGCCTGCTGGGGACCGTGCACGATGTTACCGAGCAAAAGCAGGCGGAGAGCGAGCTGACGGAACTGAAGCGGCACTTGCAGCGAAGCATCGAGATCGAGCGGCTGCGGCTGGCGCAGGAGCTGCACGATGTGCCGCTCCAGCAGATCTATACCGTGATCTACAAGCTGGAAGAAATGCGCATGCAGGCGGACATTGCGGACGGGGAGACGCTCGCTCAATTGAGTGCGGAACTGAACAAGACCGTGAACACCCTGCGCAGCACCGCCAGCGAGCTGAGGCCGCCGACGCTCTCGAAGTTCGGGCTGGCGAGGGCGATCCGCTCGCACCTGGCGGATTTTCAGCAGAATCATCCCGAGATCCAGATCAAGCATTCGCTGGCGGACGACCGGCAGTTCCTACCGGAGGAACTGCGGATGGTGCTGTTCCGCGTATACCAGGGGTCGATGGCGAACACGTTGCGGCATGCGCAGCCGACGGAGATCAGGGTGACGCTTCACGTTCGATGCGGAGGAAGCCTGCATAGAGGTGACCGACAACGGCAAGGGGTTCACGGTGCCTGCCAACTGGCTGCGGATGGTGCGGCAGGGGCATTACGGGCTGGCCGGAATGGCGGAGAGGCTGAGCGCGGCGGGCGGCACGCTGACGGTGCAATCCGAGCCGGGCGCGCCGACAACGGTGCGGGCGGCGCTGCCGTGGGCAAACTTCCCGAAATAGCGGGAGGGAAAGAGTGAGATAAGCTGATCGCAGCCGGCGGAAGCCGGCTGCTCGCTTTAATGCTTCTCATATAAGTAGGCCGAGCCGTCCCACTTGAAGTCGTAGCCGGCGGCGTCGAGGGCGGCTTCGACATCGTGGGCGACGGGAGCCTGCCACAGCACGGACGAACGGCCGAGCTGGTGCGCGAGATGGCGGACATCGGCGAGGACCGCATGGAGCGAGTGAGGAGAGCCGGCGATGAGACCGATGCCGAGGATCTGCTGGTCTTCGTCTTCATCCTCTTCCTGCCAGCAGGCGAGGAGGGCCTGAGCGCCGCGCCACCAGTAGAGGCGGCGCTGGCGGGCGATATCCGCGAGGGTGGGCTGATCGGGCGCGGCGAACTTCCAATTTAGATTCATGAGGCCGGAGGAGTGATGGAGATGGGCTGAGGCAAAGGCGAGAGCGCGCGGCACTTCGTCTTCGGCGAGAGGGCGAAGGGAGTCGGTGGGTCCGGGGAGGGGATCGGCGACATAGCTTTTGACCTCACCGATCTTGCGCCAGCCGAAGCGGTCGCAAAGGTGCTGGACCTGAACGCGCTCCCAACTGGTCATGAGGCGGAAGATGCCGGGGGCGTGGGCGGTCTGCCAATCGTGGAGGTACTTGAAGATGTGGGAGCCGATCTTGAAGCCCTGGAGCTGGGGGTCGACGCGCAGGCCTTCGAGCCACCATTGGCCGGGGGCAACATAGGTGGCCTTGCCGAGTGCAACGGCGCGGCCGTGGTATTCGGCGACGGCGAAGAGGCCGAGGGGGTCGGCGAGCCAATCATCCCAGACGTATTTGATGTAGTCATGGCCGTCCCAGATGAACTTGGTGAATTCGAGGACGGCGGGCTTGTCGGAGGGCAAGGCCGGGCGGCAGACGATGGCGGGGGTGGGGAAGAGGAGGGTCATGGGATGAATTTCATGAAATTGAAAGAGAAGAGATCTAAACACGACCCCCTAACGGGGGCAGGCGGACACAAAGGATGAGAGGATAGAGAATAAATTATGAATTCTGAATTATGAAGGAAAGATTTAACACGATGGTCAATTAGGACAAGCGGCAAGCATCGGCGAGTAGTCCCGCCGACGTGCGCAACCCTTGAAGATCCAAGGGCTTTTGCGGCATGACGCCGGGTCTGCAAGTCGTTTCGTAGACATGCGCAAGAGCGGCTTGAGGCTGGGTCGGTCCCCATTGGGGCGACATCGGCGAGTCGTCTCGCCGATGTGCACAACCCTTGAAGGTCCAAGGGCTTTGGCGGCAGGAAGCCCGGTCTGCGAGTTGTCTCGCGGACATGCGCAATTGCGGCCTGAAGCCGCTTTGCGCGACCTTGCACGAGCGAATTCGAATGAGGTTCGAATAGTACTTGCGGATAGCCTTGCGAGGGCAGCGTGCTGCTAATAGAGAGACGGAACCGTAGGCCAAGGGCGATATGTGTTTGGCGACTATGCGACTTGGCGGGGATAAGAATATTAACGAGCGAAAAAACGCGGGAATGCACGCTTCGCGTGCAGGGCGGCGAAGCCGGGAGAGTTGAGCATGGGATGGAGGTGTGCGAACGGGGTGCGGACTACCCAGCGAGACAAGCGCAGGCGGAAGATGGCTGGAACCGACTCGTCATGTGTTGAATAGCGAGGCGGGAAGGAAATCGGGGCGGCATCCGGGGGAGAGCTGTGCGGGTTCGGAGCGCGGAGGCGTGGCTGGTGGGAAATGGAGTTGCTGCGGGGAAACGTGGGGCTGCATGGAACTATGATACAGAACATAAGTGCTAGTGTCAATGACAGAGTTTGTACGCCGGCGTACGCCCTTGTATTAGTACTACAATGTTTGGGGAAATGCGGAGAAATGGAGAATAGAGAATGGATGCTGCGCATGGATGATAGTTATGGCATCACAGGATGGGTCGGGCAGCCCGCGGGAGCGGGGCCTTCGCTACGATAATCCGACCTACGTGAAGCGGCGGGCGGCGGGCTAACCCTTTCAAGGGCGCTACGCGGAGCCCTGCCTCAGAACGTGGAAGTCGGCTAAAGCCGACTGGGGAGTGCGCGAGGGCAAGTGGCGTGATCGGAAGAGTTCGGAGGCACCAAAGCGTAGGAGATTGCTTCCTTATATCCCATAGCGGGGAGAGGTGACCACTAAGCACGGGGATGATATCCCTCCCGCTGAAGCGGGATCCCCAAATCGGGGACGAGGTCTCCGCTTCGCTACGACAAAAGCGGAGACAATGTCCCCAAAGGCGGGGAGATATCTACGTCCCGCCTCTGGTGGGATCTTCGCTGCGCTACGACGATGGGCCATCGGCTAGAGCCGGAGTTGCTAATCAAGTGGATAAGAGCGAGATTGTGCCCGCTCCGCTATGGGCACGGCGGGGTTGCAATAGATGATGAGGCGTGAAGGGTCGCCGTGCCCCTACCGTGGCCCTAGAGCATGCAGGATCCTCCAAGATAAGTACGAGGACTATGTCATCGTCCCGCCTGCGGCGGGATCCCAAGAAGCGGGGATATATCTCCGTCCCGCTTCTAGCGGGACCTACGCTGCGGTGCGCTCTGGCTGCGCTCCAACTGAGATGCGCTACGAGGGCCCGACCCATATGTTCTTCCACTGCGTGGAAGAGGGCGACCGGCCGGTCGCCCCTACGAACCCGCGAAAAGCGGGATCCCCCCCGCTGAAGCGGGGCCTCCGTCCCGCCTCCGGCGGGACCTCCGCTTCGCTCCGGCTTCGCTACGACCGGGGTGCGTACGGCCCCGCTGAGGCGGGTGAGTGCGTGCGCGGAGAACTAGTCCGTCGCACCTTACGCTGGGGGCAAGTCCGTTTGGTGGGCAAATACAACGCCGGAGATTTTGTGGGCTGAACCAGGTGCGACGGACGGCGGGGTGCTGCCAATTACAAGCGCACGGGAGAAGTCAACCCCGGGTCGTCTTAAAGCAGAAAGGTTTGGCTGCCAAAGAAAAACATTCGTCCCGTTGAATTATGCGCTTTTTCGAGGGCGATTTCGGGGACGTGTTTGGCGCTGCTTGCGCTGTGCCCGCCTGCCGTCTGGTCTTTCCAGGACTGCCCTATCTCGATTTCCAGCGGCCTGGGCCTTTTCACGGCGCAATGCCTCGTAAGTCTCGACTGCCTGCTTGATCTGCCGTCGTTTCACCTCGGGCGCGATCTGGATGAACACAGCCACGACTGCACCAGTCCAGAGGGACCAACCGAGAGCGTGGAGCAAATCGGCCAGGAGTCCGAGGAGCCCGCTCGGCACCGATGCCTGGAGCAGGTATCCCCCCACATGAGCAGCCAGACCGAACACGACGCTGACCACGAGGCTCTGGTAGAGAAGGCGCTGCCCTGAAACGTCCTGTCTCAGCTCCGGCAGATGCTCTTCCATCCACGCCATCGTCGCTTCATCGGCGTACTCAATTCCATTACGCTTCAATTCCTCAGCGTAGCGAGATTCAATACGCTTCATTTCCTGATTTTCTGTCATTGTCGAACCTCCCGATATCAGTCATTCATTCTCGCGGCTTGCCGAGCTCTCACAGAATGGCTGTTGTGGAAGCATTTATGCTACATATTAATGGAAGTACGACGATGGAAGATTCTTACGAACCCACAAACCAACAATCATCGACCTGATGGTCGTCTAATTCGCATTAGGAGATGGGAAGAACGGGAAAAGAGGGGAATAGGAAATAGGGAACAGACTGTTGAAAATGTAATGGTTCAATATCGAATACAATCGAGGCTATGTTCCCGAGCCCTGATGCAAAAGGCATTGTGGGAACCATATAAACACAAGTCAGGCCCCAGAGGTATAGAGAGGAGAGCACGATGAGCAACGAACAGGCGGCACCTGAGACGAACGGTGTTACGGTGAAGTTCCTTGCAACGGTTGACCTTGGCCTTGAGATCGAGGGGATGGCAGGGCGCCAGCTTCGAATGCGTATGGTGACCATCGAGCCGGGAGGCGCGGTCGGCCCGATGCACGACCATAAAGACAGGCCAGGCATCGTCTACATATTGCAAGGAACGATCACTGACCACCGAAATGGAGTCGATACGGACTATGGGCCGGGAGTGGGCTGGCCCGAGGATCGGAACACCACACACTGGGTTGAGAACAGAGGAGCGATTCCGGCGGTGGAGATCTCGGTCGATATAGTCAGGCAAGAGTAAGCTCAGGGCGCTCAGTATTCGGGCAACTTCCATCGAAAGATCGATCCTGCATCGATCTGAGCTTTGCGCGCGAGCTCGCCGCAGAGTTCCATTCGAGTTTCGGCCGTCCAGCCAGTGATCCGATGGTGTTCTTCCGGCTGCGGCCTATCGCCTTCTTCCAAGGTAGCCGCGAGGAACGCCAATTGAGGAGACCGTGAATCTCCATCCTGCCCATCACTGGCTCATCGGCTACGACCTGGATGAACCGGTCACAGTCACAGTGAAATGACGAAAATGAGATGGGAAGAGCGGTAGTGAGGATGGGAGTCCCGCAGAGGACGCGGGAGGTTGGGGGGAGGGTCATAATTGCGTTGGACAGATGGTCGTTAATGTTATAGGGTTTGCGGATCAGCCTGGGTTGGATCAGGAAGCCAGCGACAACAGGAGCCAAAATGCTAAATGTCACACCCTTCTTATTGTTTGACGGGAACTGCGCGGAAGCGATGACCTTTTACCACGAATGCCTGGGCGGGGAATTGACCCTGACCAAGCTTGGCGATAGTCCGATGAAAGACCAGCTCCCGCCAGAGAAGCACAACCGGATCATCAATGCACATCTCAGCAGCGGCGCGATCGACATATCCGCAACGGACTGGATGGCTTCTCCGGCGTTTGATCCAATATTGGGCAACATGTCCGCAATATTTGTTGTTGGTGATAAATATGATGAGCTAAAAGCAGTGTTTGACAAGCTGGCATTCGGAGCGGACAAAGAGCGGTTTCAAGAGTTGCACGATCTGCCATTTGGAACCTATGGACAGTTCTATGATAGATATGGTGTTCAGTGGATCTTCAAGGGAGATAAAAGGGGGGAGTCGTAAATCGTTCAATGATGTAAAGCATGCTCATTTATAACGCAGTTATCGCCGGGCTGTGGCTCGTGCTGATCGTGTACTGGTTTGTATCGGCCATCGGCGTGAAGCGAAGCCTGGGCCGCCCATGGGCATGGCAGTGGGAGATGGGGGTGCGTCTCGTCCTCGCGGCCTTAATCCTGCTGGCATTTCGGCTCTCGGCCTTGCGCCCTGTACGAGAGGAACTGGAGGCTTATCTCATCAATACGAGCGCGGTGAGGGGCGACGAAACCGTACGATTTTACAGACCGTTGAAAAAGTAATGGCAAGTGTCGGGGGCGGTGAGCAGGACGAACTCAAAGATAGATCCAAGACGGGGCAGGCCGCAGCCCAGACTTAAAGGCTTTTTGTACACGGAAGGCACGGATTTCACGGATCCTCACGGAAAAGAGCTCGCGAAAAAATCCGGATCTGGACGTGTCGTCTGTAGCTGTGCGGTCCGAGATCAGGTTGTCCGTGCACGTCTGTGCACAAAACTGCTTTTTTCGGACAACGATTAGCAGGCGATATCGACTTAAGAAACACTCTCTGAATGGACAGCTAAAGTCTCAGGACTTTAGCTGTCTGTTTTTTTGGGGGGTGCCTATAAATTTGCATATAGACTCTAGGGCTTGGATCCTGAACCGCCGCCGCGGAGGGTGACGTTGGGCTGACCTTCCCTCCGATACTGGAGGACTTCGGGATGGAGGCGGGCGTACTTGTTGATGCCTTCTGTGTCCCAGGTGACGCGGCCCTTGACGTAGATGGCCTGGAAGACGTCGCTCATGACGCTCTGACCGGTGAGCAGGACATCGTTCTTGATCTCGGCTTCGAGGGCGGAGGCGTTGGCCTGGGCGGCATCGAGCAGAGGCTGATATTCGGCTTCGACGGCGTCGAGCTCGGCCTGGACGGATTTGAGGATCTCGAGGCGGCGGGCTTCGTAGTCCATGCGAGTGAGGTCGACGGCGGCGCGCAGGTCGGCGAGGCGGTTGAGCTTCTGGACGACGTGGGCCTTCTCCGGCGGCTCGGCACCCTGCGAGAGCTCGGCGAGGGCGATGCGATGGAGCTCGCGCTGGAATTCCTGCTGGGCGGTCTTATAGCGGCAGCGCTGCATGGCCTCCTCCTGGGCAAGGGAGGCGGCGGGGGTGTCGATGTCGAGAAGGCGGGCGGCGTCGGCGAGGGTGGCGGGCGGCTCGCCGTCGAGGCCAAAGCGGCGGCTGAGGAGGCGGAACCAGAGGTCGCTGTGATCGGAGGTGAGCCGCCTGCGGATCACGTCAATGAGCTGGGCGGCGAGGGCGGGCATGGCGTTGTCGCGCAGGAGCTGGTTTTGGTTTGGTTCGAAGCCGAGGGCGTCGAGCATGGCGGAGAGGGAGGTTTCTTCGCCATAGACGGCGGTGAGGAAATGGTCGAGGCCTTGCAGTTGAGTGGATATATCCATGAGGGTGCTCCGGGGGGGAAGTCGGGAGTCTGGAATTGATAATTGGGAATCGGCTAGAAGGTGGGCTGGATCCGTGTAGGAGGGATTGATCACGGATGAACGCAGATATCCAGAGATAAACGCAGATAATTCTATTTCTATTAATTATAAGGGCGGGAATTGAGATTTGTGAATTCGTGGATCGAAAATTGAGGGAGAAGTGGGGATGAGAGAGTGTAATGTTAACCGAGAACTGTCGACCACCAACAGTTAACTGAGGACAGGGCCGGGAGGGAAGATCTTGTCGAAGACTTCGGGGCAATACTTGCGAACCATGTCGGAGGAGAGACCGTTCTCCTGGCAGATCTCGGAGTAGAGGTCGGCGCTGGGGCGCTTGGTGCGCTTCTGGGTGGCGGCGTCCAGAGCCCAGAGGCCGAAGCGCTGGGTCCAGCCGCGCTCCCACTCGAAGTTATCGACGAGCGACCAGTGGAAGTAGGCCTTGATGGGCCAGTGGATGTTGACGGCATGCCACAACTGGTGGATGTGCTGGGCAATGTAGCGGGGGCGAATGAGGTCGTCTTCCGAACTCGACGCCGTTCTCGGTGACGATGATGGGCGTGCCGGGGTAGGTGTTGACGACCCAGCGCAGGGACTCGTAGAGGCCCTCGGGCACATTGGCGATGTACTTGTTCTGGCTCAGGTCGGCGTCATCCGTGAAGCCGCTCTGGGTGAAAAGCTCCTTGCTGTTGCGAATGTTAAAGGAAACCGTATCAGTGGAATAGTAGTTGAGGCCGACATAATCCTGGGTGCCTTTGACGGACGGCACACGGATATTGCCGACGGGGGAGCGCAGGAGGCCGGTGCTGATGGCGGAGGGGAAGCCCATGTTTATGCCGTTATAACGAATGCTGCGCATGAGGGCGTCCAGGGGCGACCAGCGGCTGCGGGCGAGCATGGGCCGGTAGTGCAAGGCGTAGCCGACGCGGGCTTCCTTCTGGATCTGGTGGATGGCCCGATAGGCGGCGGCGTGGGCGAGGACCATGTTGGCTTCGACGCGAATGGCGAGCTTGATGTCAGAGCGGCCGGGGGGGAAGGCGCCATCGGCGTAGCCGACGAGGGCGTAGACGTTCGGCTCGTTGATGGTGCACCAGAGGTTGCAGTATTCCTTGAGGGCCTCGACGGTCTTGCGGACGAAGCGCTCGAAGAGGGGGACGACGTCTTCGGTCTCCCAGGCGCCGCGGGCGGTGAGCCAGAGGGGGTCGGTGAAATGGTGAAGGGTGACGAGGGGGGTGAGGCCGCGCTCATGGAGGCCGCGCAGCATGAGGCGATATTTCTCGAGGGCATCCTCATCCCATTTATCAGGCTCGGGCTGGATGCGGCTCCACTCGACGGAGAGGCGATGGGCGTTCTGGTGGGTCTCGGCGGCACGGTCGAAGTCTTCGCGCCAGCGCCCGCCCCACCAGTCACAGGCGAGGCCGGAGGCGCCATTGGTATGGCCCTCCTGTTCCCACTTCCACCACTGGTTGTTGGTGTTATTGCCCTCCACCTGGTGGGAAGCGGTGGCAGTGCCCCAAAGGAATCCGCGAGGGAAATGGAAGGTGGCGTCGATCATGGTTTTTCAGTTGGCGGTTACCGTTGACAGTTGGCGGTTGACCAGTAAGCAGTGATCAGTAGGCAGTGAACAGTGGGTGGTAAATAGAGAAGTGAAGGGTGGACAGCGAATAGAGAAATGAAAAGAATAGAGAAACGAAAAGCGAATAGAGCAATGAAAGGAGAACGGTAAACTGCGAGAGGGGACTAGGCTTCGAAGGAGTTCGATGGCGTCTTCCATGCTTTCGTACATGGGGGCGTTGACGAGGATGCCGGTGATGCTGAGGACCTGGTAGATCTGGGCGGGGGCATTGCAGAGCTTGAGATGCGCGACCTTGTGGGATTCATCCGCGGGGCTCATGAGCAAGAAGGACTTGTGGATGGCGCGGATGCCGGCGCTGGTGATGGTATCGGCGTCGCGCAGGTCGAGCAGGACATATTTGGCGCCGCCATCCCTGGCTTTTTGGACAGCATCGACCAATGCCTGCTCGCTGTGCGCGTCGAGCCATCCGCCGAGGTGGAGGACGGTGACGTCAGGCCGGGCTTGAGGTACTTCGGTGGTCATTTTGAAATCTGCACCCATGGTTGGCTCCTATTTTGGATTGTAGATTTTAGATTTGAAGAACAAGAGCTTTAAACACGAAGGGCACTAAGTACACTAGGGCAGAACAAGAACTAAATACGAAGGAAAAGAATTAAACAAGGAGGGGAGAAGGAGATGTTTTTGGGGAGGGGTCCATGATGAGCTATTCTACGAGCTGGTTTATGAACCATGTATGAGCTACTTTGCCCTGGCCATGTAGGCGAGGTAGAGGGCGACGGAGCCGGCGACTGCGGCATTGAGGGATTCCACCTGACCTTTCATGGGGAGCTTGAGGAGGACATCGCATTTCTTGCGGGTGAGCTGGTGCAGGCCCTCCCCCTCAGAGCCGACGACAAGGCCGACGGCGCCGTGCAGGTGGCGGTCGGAGCCTTCATTGATAGGGGTGCCCTGCTGGTCGAGGCCGACGATCCAGACATCTGAGCTTTTGAGGGCGTCGATGGCCTGGGAGAGGTTGGAATGGGCGATGAGCAGGTGCTCGCTGGCGCCGACGGAGGCGTTGACAACGGCGGGTGTGACGCCGACGGAGCGGGCAAGCGGGATGATGACGCCGTGCACGCCGACGATCTCGGCTGTGCGGAGGAGCACGCCGAAGTTCTGCGGATCCTGGAGAGAGTCGATGATGAGGATAAAAGGCAGCTCGCCTTTGCGACCCGGCTGTTCCATGATCTCGACCACGTCGCTATAGGGATAGTCGGCGGCTTCGAGGGCGACGCCCTGATGGTTGGCGTTGAGCTTGTCGAGCGTGGCGCGGGGGACGAGGGTGGCGGGAATCTTCTGCCGGGCAGCCAACTCCATGATATCGGTAATGCGGCCGGTGGTCTTGACGCCAGAGGCGATCTGGAGGGTGAAGAGCTGGCGGCGTTTCGCGCGCAGGGTTTCGTAGACGGCGTTGCGCCCGTAGATAAATTCTTTCACGCCCCCGATTGTACTTTATGAGGCGCGAATTTGTTGATGAGGAGTGGCGAGACAAGTGGGTGAGAGCGAGATTGCTCCACTCCGACGCGCTACGACTGGGATGCGCTGCGACAACCCGACGTACGCGGACAGCGGGCTAAAGGCCGGCGGGCTGAAGCCCTGCCTCAGAACGTGGAAGTCGGCTGAAGCCGACTGGGGAGTTCGCGAGGGCAAGTGGCGTGATGGGAAGAGTTCGGAGGGACCAGAGCGTGGGATCACCCTGCTGAAGCGGGATCTCCGCTGCGCTACGACTGCGCCCCTACGGGCGGGGCGGAGGCGTAAGGGCGGCGCAAGGACGGGTGGGAAGCCTATGCGGTATTCGGGGCGTTGCCCGAAAGGACCGCGACCTTTGCATTTCCTTCTTAAGAAGAAGATAGCCTACTGAGAGCCACGCCAGGCCGAAGAGGATGCCGCCAAACGCACTCAGTGCGAGGGAAGGCGGAAAACCAAGCAGGAGCGCCAGTCCACCCCAGAGCGGGAGAGCCCTGGCACGCAGGACCGAAACTCCGAGAACGATATAGCCGATGAGTGCAAGCAGCGTGCCGCCGAGGAAGGCAGGGCCCAACGAGTTGCGGCCTGCAAAGAGCGTGACGACCGCGCTGAGCGCAAGGAGGGCGGTGCCGATGACGGCAAGCCACAGGCCGACCATTCCGGCTCTGCCATGGAGGGCGCCCTTGAGGGAGTGCAATCCGAGCAGGGCTACGACCGTGGAGAGCAGAGCGATGATGAACACGGCTTCGAGGACATAATCCGATGAGCCCGAGAAAACTTCCGTTTGGGGTTTGATGAATCCAATGATCGCTTGAACGATATAACCAAGTCCGGCTACAAACCCGGCAATGGCGCTGTTGCGAGCAGACATTTTCATGAGAGCCTCCTGTCGGTTTTGACGTCAGAAGTTTGTCGTCAAAACACTGTGCTCTCGCAAGAGATACGTTGGTGAATTCAGGGCCAAGTTCAATCCCCCGGTGCGCTCCTTGCTAACGGGTTTTCATCCCGCCAACTGCATGACGAGCATCTCCAGGGCTACATCGAGGGGGACGCGGCCGGTCTTGGCCTGCTCGTCCATGTCGAGGAGCTTGTGATAGATGCTTTCGAGAACCGGCATGCTGAAGCGGCGGGCCTGCTCGAAGGCTTTCTTGACGGGATAGGGATTGCCGCCGAGGAGGCGCGCGGCGTCGTCGGGGCTGCCGCCCTGCTCGATGACTTCACGCGTGAGCAACAGGAGGCGGAATTGGCGGATGACCATGCCCCAGAGGGCGAACGCGTCTTCGTTCTCGAGGAGGCTGTGCAGGAGGCGCTGGGCCGACTTGCCGTTGCCGAGGGCCAGCGCGTCGACCATGGCGAATATATCGGCTTCGGCGGTGACGATGCTGACCGCGGCAACATCCTGCAGGTTGATAGGACGCGACCAGTTGACGTAGGCGAGCAGCTTGGCTATCTCCTGGGAGGCCTGACGGGTCTGAGGGCCGGCCATCTCTGCGAGGCGGGCCGCGGCGGGCTGGTCGATCTGGCCTCCCTGCTCTTTAGCCTGCTTGACGATCCAGCCGGTCATTTCCCATTGGGCGGGCAGGGCAAAACGCTCGAGGCCGAGGCCGGCTTTCCGGATCCATTTGACAAGCCAGTGCTTGTCATCGTCCTGCTGCTGCCGGGCCTTATCGCGATTGCTGCTCTTCAGGTCGACGTGCTCGATGATGACGAGCTGCGTAGTGGGCGGGACCTTTTCGATGAAGTCGAAGAACTTCTTGCGAGCCTGGGGGGTGGTGTAGCGCGCAGAGGGGTTGGAGAGCATGACGAGCCGATGCTGCGCGAGGAACGGCATGGCGTTGACAGCGTTGTTCAGGTCGTCATCGGCCATGGTGCGGGCTTCGAGGCGGGCGGTATTCATATCGGCGCTGGAGGGATCGTCGAAGAGGGAGCCGAACTCAGCGAGCCGCTGGCGGATGGCGAACTCATCATTGCCGAAGAGGAAGGTTACGTTGGAGGCTGGCATTTAAAGACAAAAGTATAAGTTCACGACTATTTAATACCTAAACACCAAGGACACAAAGTTCACGAAGGAAGAGACATTTAGAACGGGGATAAGGAAAGATAAGCATTTTGGGAAGAAGAATTTCGTACGTACTTACACTGCGCAGGGAGTTCGGGTTTAATGGACGGTCAGGACAGCGTTTAGTTCTGGGTCAGGACGCGGTGGGCGGTGACCTGACCGCGCAGGGTGGGACGCACGTCGACGACCTGGAGGTTACCCATGTCTGCATCGGTGGTGATCTTGGCCTGGATGACCGGACCAAGCGGCTGGCTGACAGCCAAGCCGACGAGGGCGAAGAGGATGGCAACGGGGAGGCGCAGGAGGCGCCCGAGGGTGGACTTGCCGCCGCGCAGGATGAACCAGGCGAAGGTGCCGGCGACGAGGCCGGAGGTGGCGATGTTGGTGCCGCAGCCGGCGTGGATGGCAAGCTCGCGCTCGCCGGCGCGAAGGCGCGTGAGGGCCTGGGTCACGGCAGAGCGAACATCTTCGGTGGGCAGGTTGCCGAGGATGAAGAAGCCAGTCGGGTTGGAGTGGCCGGCCATGGGCTTGGAAGGATATTTGGCGGAGAGGACATGCAGGGTGGCATGTTCCAAGGCGTGGTTACGCCGGGTTTCCAATACGAAGGGAAGTTCGAGGAGGGAATTGGTCATGGGAGGGATTATACCTTTTTGGGGGAGGGGACGGTTGACAGTTGACGGTTGGCAGTTGGCGGAGAAGAGAAGGTGATCGGAAATTCCAGGTGGGTCGCTGGGAGTCTAGGAATGCAGCGCACGTTCTCTACGAGTATGATATCGCACCTTACGCTTTGGGATAGGAGCGTTTAAACGAGGGAGACGCCAGGGTGATGATTTTCCCGTTTCGTCAGGTGCGACGAGCGAATTGCGAATCAGCGCATGGCCTGATAGGTGTCGAGGAGGTGGAGGAGGATGAGGTCGGCGAAGGCGTTGACCTTGCGGAGGATGTCGGCCCAGGCGCGGCCGGAAGGCACGTTGGCTTCCTGATAGACCTGGATGACAGACTCGAGCAGCATGTTGCGGAAGAAGAGGAAAGCCTGCGTGGCGTCGACCATATTCAGGCCGAAGCGGCGGGCGCGGGAGGCGTATTCATAGCCGATGGAGTGGGCTTCGGCGGGGCCTGCGGCGCCGTCGGAGAGGAGGTAGTTGACAAGCCCCTGGAAGAGGGTGTGCGCGGACTGGCGGTACTGGCTGCGCGCGCTCTCGTCGAGCTTGAGATACCAGGCCTCGGACTGGAGCCGGCCTTCGGAGATCTGCATGCGGATGTTGTGGACGGCGGCCTGCACCACGCTGAGCGGATCTATGACCTGTTTGCCGCGCGAGGACTCGGCCCAGAGGATGACTTCGCTGCGCTTGAAGCGGCGGTGCCCGCCGCGAGTACGGTAGACGGGCAGGAGGCCTTTGTCGGACCAGATGCGGACAGTGCTGGAGTGGACGCCCAGCAGTTCGGCCGCGGCATGCAGGGAAAGCCACTGATCTTCGGGGTTGATCCGGGTAAGTGTGTTCATTCGCAACTCGATGAGGTGCGCGAGCAAGTCTGTCTGGCTTAACGAAGCTGGGGCGAAAAAAAGCCGCGCATGGATTGTAATCCCCCGGGTCACGGCTGGGGGCAGGATGCTTTCAGCGGTCAATGGTCTCTGTGCTCGTTGGCTATCGACCCCTGTGGTAGTTTATCATTGGGAAAAGGAGCGACCATGCACAGGACTTTAGCGGCCTTATTCGGAATTGCCATTCTGCTCGTGGCCTGCAGCTCCGTGAAACCGTTGCTACCGACAGTCCACCCACGTACCAGCCGTCCGCCGACGCCCTCGCTGCAAGAAAGACATCCGTTCCTATGGAAGGACTTCTGCCGGCCGATGGCTGGCAGACCTACCAGGATGGAAGGACCGGCTTCTCCATTCAGTATCCGGCAACATGGCTTGAAAGCGATAGCGGAGGCAATCCTGCGGTATTTACTCTGGTAGCGTGGATGGGTACGACCCTGGTCAATAAGGCCATGAAAATATACGTCACTGAGAACGCGACCGACTGCAAAGAGACCGCCTATAGCGACGACGCAGCCATCTCCCCAAGTGGGATCGTCACTGTGAATGGGATCAGCTTTCTTCGGGAATCCGGTCGCAGGACGACTGCCAGCAATATCGACGAGTGGACCAGTTATTCGACGAAGAAAGGCAGTACCTGTATCAACCTGATTTTCGTACTGCATTCGCTTGCCCCAGGCTCGTCTGGCAATCAGCTGGCCCCCTTTGACAAGGCGGCGGAGTCAGCGATTTTCGACCAACTACTGGATACCTTTCGGTTCGATCCTTAAGGCCCGGGATTGTTCAGTATTCGGGCGGCAGGGCTAAATTTTGGGCCGACGTCGTTGTTGAAGCGAGGAGATGAGGGGCCTGCAGGCCGGAGGGACATGTGCCGCAATGATGAACATCTATTTCGAGGCGCTGGTCATCTGGCGGGCAACCTGCATCAATTCGTGGGCGGAGCGGAGCGTGCCTTCGCCGACTTCGCCGAGCATCTGCGAGAGCTCGAGGAGCTGCGGCTCGCCGTTGAGGAGCTCGACGCGCGTGAGGGTGCGGTTGTCCTGAATGAGCTTCTGGACCTGGAAGTGCTCGTCGCCGAACGCGGCCAACTGCGGCAGGTGCGTGACGCAGAAGACCTGATGGTTGCGGGCGAGATGCCAGAGCTTGAACCCGACGACCATGCCGACGCGCCCGCCGATGCCCTGATCGATCTCGTCGAAGATGAGGGAGGGGATCTGGTCGGCGCGGGCGAGGATGTTCTTCAAGGCGAGCATGAGCCGCGAGGTCTCGCCGCCGGAGGCGATGCGGGCGAGGGGCTTGAGCCCTTCGCCGGGATTTGGGGCGACGAGGAACTCGACGCGGTCGAAGCCATTCTGGTCGAAGGCGACACGGGAGCCGTCTGCGAGGGGGATGCCGTTGGGATCGGGCTTCGTTTGGAAGTCGATGCCGAAGCGGGCGGCGGCCATCTTGAGATCATCCAGCTCGATCTCAATGCCCTTGCCGAGCTTTTCGCCGGCAGCCTTGCGCTTGTCTGAAAGGGCCTGGCCCTGCTTGGAGAGGGCTTGCAGGAGCTTGCTCTCTTCGGTTTCCAACTCGGCGATGCGCTCGCCGGCGTTGGAGATGTTCTCCAACTGTTTGCGAGCGTCGGCGCCGAACTTGAGGACAGCGGGGATGTCGCCGCCATATTTGCGCGCCAGGTTATGGATGAGGTTGAGGCGTTCTTCGGCTTCATCGAGGCGCCTGGGGTTGTACTCGATGGCTTCGAGGTAGTCGCGCAAGCTGCGGACCAACTCCGAGAGGGTATCTTCCAGCATGGCAGCCTGGTCGGCCAACTGGGCCTGCGCGGTATCGATCTTGGCGAGGCCGGCGAGAGCACGCGCGGCCTGGCCGACGAGGTCGCTGGCCGCGGTTGAATTCCTGGGAACCTTCGTCGAGGACTTCGAGGGCCTGCTGCGCATACTGGGCGAGGGATTCGGCATTGGCGAGGCGATCGCGCTCGGCTGCGCAGGGTGACGTCTTCGCCGGGCTTGAGCCGGGCATCGTCGATCTCGCCAGCCTGGAAGGTGAGCATCTCGATTCGGCGGTCGGCGTCGGCCTGGGCCTCACGGATCTGGCGCAGCTCGCCGCGCACGGTGGAGAGGCGCGCATAGGTCTGGCGGTAGTCGGCGAGGGGGCGGGCCACATCGGCATAGCGGTCGAGGAGGCCGAGATGGGCGTGGGGGTCGAGGAGCGAGAGATGCTCGGACTGCCCGTGGATATCGACGAGGGAGGCGCCGATCTCTTTGAGAAGCGCGACGCCGACGGCCCGGCCGTTGACACGGGCGATGTTGCGGCCTTCGCGCCGGACTTCGCGGGAGAGCGTGACGTAGTTGGGATCGTCGAGGAGGTCTTCGCGTTTGAGGATGGCATCGACCGCGACTTTTTCGGGGCCTTCGAGCTTGAATACAGCTTCGACAAGCGCGGCGGGTGAGTCGGAGCGGACGACGGTGGCATCGGCGCGGCCGCCGACGACCATCTCGACGGCATCGAGAATGATGGATTTGCCGGCGCCGGTCTCACCGGTGAGGATGATGAGGCCGGAGCCGAGCTTGAGGTCGAGCTTATCTATGATGGCGAAGTTTTGAATGTGAAGTTCTGTTAACATGGTTCATCCGACAGCGAGGGTGTTTTCGCTTAATCCTTATTTAACCACAGATAAACACAGATAAATTTGATGGAAAGAGATACACAATAACGAACATGGTAGTTATGGAGTGCGGGGCTTCCAGTAGACCGATGGAAGAAGGCGCTGGACTTCGACCTTCGGCTTTCCAAAGTTGATGAGCAGGCATATTTCCAGGCCGGTGGCGCGCAGGTAATTCAGTGCCTGGGCTGTGTGTTCCGGCATGAGCATCGAGACAGCTTTCAGCTCAACCAGGACCTTTTCCTCAACGAGTAGATCGGCGCAGAATTGGCCCACGAGGATCCCGTCAAAGGTCACCTGTATCGGATATTGTTGAGCCACGATCAAGCCGCTTTTATGGAGGGCATGCGCCATTGCATTTTCATACACCTTCTCCACAAAGCCAATACCTAGAGTGTTGCTGACGGTGTAGGCAGAACCGATGACCCTCTGCGTGATCTCGTTCAGAACCTGAGTAGTCACTGAAATAGCCAACCTGCCTAGCGGCCGATGCGGAGGCCGGAGATCTGGGTGTAGGCTGCGGGGACGGCCATGAACAAATAGACCACCTCCCAGATGGCGGGCAGGAGGACGCTAAGGCTTCGGATACCTCCGCCGGCGAGAAGGCCGAGAAGAGCCGGCAGGCTCACGGTGATTAACGCCGGCAGCGCGCCGACCACCATGCCAACCACGGCTGTCGTGAAGAGCGGACGCGAGCGGCGGTTCTTAATGAAGCGCAGCACGAGATTTCCGATGACGGCGCCAGCGCCGGGCGCGATGAACAGGACCAGCAGCCCAAAGAAGAAATTGCTGACGATCAAGATGAGGCCGCTGGCGATGGCCGAGCCGAAGCCGGCCACCACGAAGGCGACGATGAAGTCGTACCATTCGGCGGTGTCGAACTTCTTTTGCTGGGAGCGGACGCACTCACGGCAGCGATAACCGGTGGGCGTCAACACGGCGCAGTCCGTGCAGATGGGACGCTCGCAGCGGTTGCAGCGGAGTGTGGTGGGGCGGTTGGGGTGGACGTAGCAGTACAAGGTGTCAGATTGTGTCATGGGTCATCCATCCTGGACGGGGGGAGTGATCAGTAAACAGTAGGCAGTAAGCATGATCAGAGGTGAGGCTGATTGAGATGGGCATTCAGGTTTCGGTAGAAGTAGCCGGGGTCGCCGAAGCGGACGAAGCGGGCGGCGTACTCAGCGGCGCGGACATCGACGCGGTCGTTCTCGTCGAGGGAGATGGGCGACTGGCCGTCGACGCTGACGACGGAGTTGTCGCTCTTGACCGTGATGCTGACGGTGGCGCCCTCCGAGAGGACGACGGCGCGGTCTACGGAGAGGTGCGGAGCGATAGGCACGAGCAGGATGTTGCGCAGGTCGGGCGGGAGGATCGGGCCGCCGGCGGCAAGGGCGTAGGCGGTGGAACCGGTGGCGGTGGAGGCAATCAGCCCGTCGCAGACAAAGGTGGTCAGCGGACGCCCGTCCACACTGGCGACAAGGCGGACAGCACGCAAGGCAAGCCCACGCCCTACGACCACTTCATTTAACGCCTGCCAGTGAGCGAGGGTCTCGCCGCCGCGGAGGTGCTCGGCGCGCAGCATCATGCGCTGCTCGATCCAGGCTTCGCCCTGGAAGAGGCGGCCGAGCATTTCGGGCCATTCGGCTCGCTGGACCTGCATGAGGAAGCCGAGCCGGCCCATCTTGATGCCGAGGATGGGGACGCCGTTGGGAGCGCAGAGGTGTCCGGCCCGCAGCATAGTGCCATCGCCGCCGACCGCGATGAGCAGGTCGTACTCGCCAGCCTTGATGCGTTTGCGGAGGTCTTCGTCGTAGATGGAGCCATGCGGAACGTCGAAGCCCTTATCTTTGAGAAAATTGACGATGAGGTCGGCTTCGGCGAACGCCTCGGGCATCTTCGGATAAGCCACTACGACCGGGCGCCTGGGGATGAATTCATCCGTCATAGGGAAGCATTATACGTTGAAAGTGGCTGGTGAATAATAGCTTTCGGCTATCGGCCTCGCCGAAGAGGGTCCCCGTCCCGCTTCTGGCGGGATCTTCGCTGCGCTACGACTTCGCTACGACGGTTGGCCATCGGCTAGAGCCAGAGTTGCGAAACAAGTGGATAAGAGCGAGATTGCTCCCGCTCTGCTATGGGGCACGGCGGGGTTGCAATGGATGATGAGGCGTGAAGGGTCGCCGTGCCCCTACCGTCGCCCTAGTGAGTGCAGGATCCTCCAAGATAAGTACGAGAGGAAGTGATGCCCCATCCCGGCCTTCCCCATTTTCTGGTTGTTCGTAATTCAAAGGTTATGGTAGATACGAAAATGGGGAAGGTGCCTGCAGCGCACGGCGGGGTTGCAATGACAAGAGATTGCACCCTTTCTTTACAGTCTCTGGTCGCAGACTTTGCGGAAGCCGCAGTTCTGGCAGCGCGCGGGCTGGTCATGGGAGCGGGGGACATCCTGGCGCATGGAGTCGCGGCGCATCTCGGCTAACTGTTCGAGCAAGGCCGACTCAAGCTCGGTGGTGAAGTCAATGGCGAAGTCGCGGTGGGGATAATGGATGAGACCGTAGGACGGACGCTTGCCGTAGGTCTTTTCGACGAGGAGGCAATAGGCGGCAACCTGGAAGATGTGGGAGTCGTACGGCGCATCGGGTGTGCGGCCCGATTTGACTTCGACGGGGATGAGCTGGCCGTCGCGTTCCACGAGGTAATCGGGCTTGCCGGTGAGGCCGAGGGCGTGATCGTAGAGGGGCTGCTCGACCTTGCCCCAGGCGCGCGTATCGGTGTAGACGACGCGACCGCCGGGCAGGCCAGCCTGACTCCGCTGCCGGTTGGACTGCCACAGCAGCAGGATGGCTATGATGAGGATGAAGAGGGCAAGGTAGAGCATGGATAATCAGATAACCGGGCGAGTAAGGGACCGTTATTCGAAGATCAATATTCAGGACCTGCTGTGTGACATTCCTTAGCGGGCTTTCGCAAAGCCGAAATAATAAGTTGAGCCACTTTGCAGTGTGCCCAGAGAGTTCTTGTTCACACGGATGGGGGCCTCGGTTGTCAGTCTGTAGCCGGGCGGCGTATCGGGATACACCTCGAAGTCCACGGTGGGACATCCGGATATGGGGACCTGGAGATGGGCCGTCCCATGCTGATCGGTGATGGCGCTGAGCGCAACATCTGAGACATCGTGTCGAACATCGGTGACATGCAGCGCGACATTCTGAAGCACCGGCTCGCCAGGATCGAACGAGCCATTCTGATTGTCATCGATCCAGGCAACGGCAACGGCGCTCCAGGCACAGTCGGCGACACTGGCAGAGAATACCAGGGTGAAGAGTCCGCAGACCGCGAGGGATGCCAGGATCACAGCAGTAGTGACCGTTATGAGGGCAGCATTGAGAATGATCTTTCCCGGACCTGACATTGTCCACCTGCCAAGTGATCGCCGATGCCTACTCTATCGCCTCCGCCTGCTTGACAACCTTCTTTACGCGGGCGAGCGCCGAGTCTGTCAGGTCGTCCATGCGGCGAGTGAGCACGGCGATGAAGCGCGTCTTGTTGCCGGCATTAATGGCGGGCAGGCTCTTCTCGGCGTGCTGTGCAACATCCTTGGGGCGGCAAGTGCTGAGATGCTCGAAGAGATAGGGCAGGATGTCGCGCCCATATTTTTCGTTCTTCGAGGCAGCGCGGGCGAGGGCCTGCACGCCGTTGTCCATGGTGATGACCGAGCCGGTGTGCATGACCTGCTCGATCTCATCCAGATGGGCGAACACGACCTGCGGCCTGAGCTCTGCGACCGCGCACAGGGCGGTCATGCCGCCCCAGACGAGGCGGTTGTTGCGGTTGTGGAGCAGCTTAATAAAGTCTTCGGCGTAGTCGGCGATGAGGGCCGGGTTGATGTAGCCGACCTCATAGAGCACCTTGATGCAATCGGCCTGAACGCTCTTGTTCTTGTTCCACAGGTTTTCTGCGATCTCGCAGATGCCTTCGGTGTCCTGCCGGGAGGCGAGGTCGCGGGCGAGGTCCTGATTAGGCACCTCATCCCGCCGCTTCTGAAAGTATGCAATGCGCTCCAACGTACTCATGGCATCTCCTTTGTTGATCCACCGATCATTTCCGCTAAGTTAACGCAGGGCCGCGAAGACGCAAATTTTTCGTGATTGCCTGGCGACTTCGTTTAGTGGTGTTGGGAAAATCCCAGTCAACCTGCTTGTGAGTAAAGGAGTAGATCCGATTATTTCAGGAGTGAAGACGTGACGACGATCACGACCAAGACCACTGCGACCAGCAGCAGCAGATAGCCCGCCGTTTGGAGGAAGCCTGCGGCAACAACCTTGCGACCGTGCTGGCGATGCAACTCGGTGCCGGTCGCCATCTGTGCCTGGTTCTCGGACTCCACGCCCTGCTTGCGGTACCACCAGGCGCGGCGGCAATAGAGGTAAGTGCCGATCTCGGAGGCGCGGATGATGGGGGGCATATAGGAAATTATAGCACAAATATTCTATATAACGGAAGACCTGTAGCCCCCAGGCGCGCGTCGCCGCCAGGGACGCGGTCAGCCGGGCAATTCGTTCAGATAAACGATGAGGTCGATGTCGCCGGGTGAGTGCCCCATGCTTGTGAGGATCGCCGCTGCTGCCGTCCTGTGCTGGGTGCCGTGATTCACGAGGTGTGCCATAGCTTCCCATAGCACTCGCTCATGAGGAAAGCCTTCGGTGGATATGTACTGGAAACTGCGGTAGTGCCTATCATCCGTCAAACCTGAGGCGAAGCTCAGGAGGGCGCTTCTTCTGCCCAGCGAGAGCGAAAAGATTCGAAAAAGGGCATTCTCCAGTTATAGGGCAAGGACGGAAGCGTCAGGTCAGTCCATTGTCAAAACTTAGCGCCATCGTTATAATGGGTGTCCCGGGCGGGTAGCTCAGCTGGTTAGAGCACTGCTTTGACATAGCAGAGGTCGCAGGTTCGAGCCCTGTCTCGCCCACTCCCGAAAAACCTCCGAGCGCCAAAAAATGGCGGAACTCGGAGGTTTGTTTTAAGTCCGGGGCATATTTATGGCTTGTAAGTAATTTGCATGAAGCTTATAATGTTGCAGAATTACGCCGTTGAATGATCCCTGACAGGGGTTGACGCCTCTATTGAATTATCAAATCATATAGCATCGCGTTGTCCGTACCTGACATGCCTGGAGCAGCCAAAGTCCTACAGGCTGACATACGTGTCGCCGGCAGCAAGCCGGCAGTGGACGATCCTGAATTGTGTCGTATAGCGCCTCGGGCGCTATTTCGCCTATTCTTTCGCCAAGGAGGACGAACATGAAGCAACACGCGATAAGGCTGGTGGTCAGCATCCTCACCTTGAGCATGCTATTAACCGCTTGCGGCGGGCAGCCTGCCACCACCGCTCCGGGTTCGACAGCGGCGGCCACCGGCGATGTGATCAAGATCGGCGGATCGCTGTGCCTGACGGGTATCCAGGCGCCACTGGACGAGCCGGCGAACCGCGGCGCGCAGCTCGCGGTGGATTACCTCAACAGCCAGGGCGGAGTGCTGGGCAAGAAGCTGCAGTTCATCAACCTGGACGGCAAGAGCGACCCGGTGACGGTGGGTAACAACGGCGTGCAGCTCGTGCAACAGGGAGTGGCGGCGATCGTAGCGCCCAGTGACTTCGACTTTGGCGGCCCTGCCAGCCGCGAAGCGCAGAAGGCCGGCATCGTGGGAATATCGCCGGCGGCCTCTTCCCCGCTGTACGGATCCAAGACGCTCGGCGACAAGCAGTTCACCATGTCGATGTGGAATACGACCATGGGCGCGGCTGCTGCGGAATATGCCTACAACCAGAAGGGCTACCGCTCGGTGTACGTGGTCACCGACACGTTCATCGATTACACCAAGTCGCTCAGCCGCTACTTCATCGCAGCCTTCAAGCACCTGGGCGGCGATGTGATCTTTGAGGACAACTACACACAAGGCGACCAGGACTTCTCGGCGCAACTGGCGCGCATGAAGGCCTCGGCCAAGAAGCCCGACTTCCTCTACATCTCATCCTATATGCCGGACCTGGCGACGATCATCCGCACGATCCGCGAAGCCGGCCTGAACTACCCGGTGATGGGTGGCGATTCGTACGACGACCCGGGCCTCTTCAGCGCGCTGGGCACGCAGTACGGCAGCGATGTCTATTTCGTCACGCACAGCTTTATCGCCTCGGGCGTCACGCCGGACATGGACAAGTTCATGTCGCTCTATAAAGCGAAGTATGGCAAAGACGTGGACACGCTGTGGGTCGCAACGGGATGGGACGTCATTATGGTCCTGGCGCAGGCCATGCAGAAGGCCGGCAGCACGGACGGCGCTGCCATGGCAAAGGCCATGGAAAGCACCGAGTTCAGCCTGCTGACCGGCAAGCTTAATGGTCGGATGCGGCGAGCGGGCATACGCCCGACATTGAAGCGCCCATCGTGCAACTGACGGGCGGCAAGCCGACATTCATCGGCTGGTTCCGGCCTGCCTACCTGCCTCCTCCGTAGAGCGCATCGCTCGAATCACAAACCCTTCTCACCCTTTTCCCCCGCCCATCCAAGGGCGGGGGAAAACTCACAGTTCGTCGATGATCACTGGAGCGCTTGCATGACGTTAACTTCCCAGCAATCCCTGGACCATGAGAGCCTGGTCGTCAGGGACGTGACCAAGCGTTTTGAAGGACTGGCAGCACTACAGAACGTCAGTCTCAGTCTCAAGCAAGGGGAGATCCTCGGATTGATCGGGCCCAATGGATCGGGCAAAACCACGCTTATCAACGTTATCACCGGCCTGCTGCCTGCCAACGGCGGTCAGATCCTGGTGGGCGATGTGGACGTGACGAATAAGCCGTCCTACGAGGTGGCTCACACCGGCATCTCGCGCACCTTTCAGACCATCCGGCTATTCCGGGAGCTGACGGTGCAGGAGAATGTGGAGGTGGCGGCGATCAGCGTGGGATATACGCGGCGCGAGGCGCGCGCGGCAGGTGCGGAAGCGCTGGCAGAGATGGGCATCGAGCGCTGGAGCTCTGCACGCGCCAGCGAACTGCCTTACGGCCTGGAGCGGCGCGTGGAGGTCAGCCGGGCCCTGGCGATGAAGCCCAAATTCCTGCTGCTCGATGAGCCGGCAGCCGGGCTGAACGAAGACGAGAGCAATCAACTCATGGACATCCTGAGGCCGATCCCGAAGCAAAGGCAACTGGGGATCTTGATCGTAGATCACGATATGCGGCTCATCATGGGATTGTGCCACCGCCTGCACGTCCTGAACTATGGGAAGACGATCGGGGAAGGGGCACCGGAGGAAGTCCGCAAGATCCCGGCTGTGGTCCAGGCGTACCTGGGCAAATCGCGGAAAGGAGACTGAGCGTGCTGTCGGTCAAGGACATACACACTCGTTACGGGGCGATCAAAGCACTGCGCGGCATCAGCCTGGAAGTCAGCGAAGGCGAGATGGTGGCGCTGATCGGGGTCAATGGGGCGGGGAAGAGCACAACGCTCGCCACCATTGCAGGGGTGCTGCGCCCGTCTGAGGGCAGCATCACGTTCCAGGGTGAGTCGATCGTCGGAAAGCCGCCGGAGGTGATCGCGCGCAAGGGGATCTCGCTGGTGCCAGAGGGACGCGAGATACTTGCCAGCCTGACGGTGGAGGAGAACCTGCGCCTGGGCGCGTTCCTGCGGCGCAACCGGCAGGAATACCTGAAGGACCTGGACGAAAACTTTGCGCTGTTCCCGATCCTGAAGGAGCGGTTCCACCAAATGGGCGGCACACTTTCAGGGGGGGAGCAGCAGCAACTGGCGATCGCGCGGGCGCTGATGTCTCATCCCAAGCTACTCATGCTGGACGAACCGTCGCTGGGGCTGGCTCCGCTGATCGTGGATCAGATCTTCGAGCTGATCAAGACGCTGCATCAGCGCGGCGTGACCATCCTGTTGGTGGAGCAGAATGTGGAACGCACGCTGGAGATCGTCGACCGCGCCTACTTGCTGCACACGGGCACCATCCAAACGTCCGGAAGCGCCAAGCAGGTCCTCAGCCAGGTGGACATAGAAGGCGTTTACCTGGGCGACCGCAAGGGCAGCGTAAGGAAGGAGCGATGACCTTTGGTTACGATTGACTTCCTCATTAATGCCATCAGCCTGGGCAGCCTGTACGCCATGATCGCGCTGGGGCTGGTGATCGTGTACGGCATTTTGAAGCTGGTGAACTTTGCCTATGGCGAGCTGATGATGGTGGCAGGTTATGGCTTGTATTTGTTCGGCACATTGAGCCTCTCGCTGCCGTGGTTCGTCATGGCCGTCCTGGCAGTGATCGTAGCGGTAGCGACGAGCTTTCTTACGGAGCTGGTGGCATTCCGTCCGGTGCGAGCCAAATCGCTGACCGCCATGCTGATCACATCTTTTGCGGTCAGCACGCTGCTTCAGAACGCGGCGCTGCTGATCATCTCGCCGCGCGCACGCGCGGTGCCACTGCCGGCGGTCTTTTCACAGAGTGCCTCGATCGCAGGGCTGGATATTCCCATCCGGAACATACTGACGATCATTACGGCACTGGTGCTGTTTGCGGCGCTGACGCTGCTGCTACGGTATACGGTGCTGGGTATTGCGCTGCGGGCGGCGGCGGATGACTTTAAGATGACGCGGCTGCTGGGGGTGCCCGCCAACCTGGTGATCTCAGTGGCCTTCATTATCAGCGGCTTCTTTGCGGGGGTGGCTGCGCTGTTCTGGACCGGACGGACGGCGTCGGTGATCCCGACGATCGGGCTGGCTCCGCTGCTGGTAGCGTTCGTGGCGTGCGTGATCGGTGGTATGACCAACCTGCTGGGGGCGGTGGTGGGCGGCTACGTCTATGGCATTGTCTACAGCCTGCTCAGCCTGTGGCTGCCGCAGTCATTGCTGGACTATCGGGAAGCATTCATGTTCATGATCGTGATCCTGATCCTGGTGTTCCGGCCCTCGGGACTGATCTCAGGCGGCGCGACGCCGGAGCGTGTCGGATGAACGCGGGTCAGCGTTTCCTCGGAGTGGCTGCGTAACAATTCGACGCTGGTGCTGCTGATCGTGCCGCTGTTGGTGCTGGCTGTTCTCACCCAGTTATTTGCGGGGACGCTGCTCAACCGCATCGTCACCGTGCTGTTCATCAACCTGATCCTGGTGTGCGGCCTGCAGATCTTCATGGGCAACTCGGGCGTGCTGTCGTTCTCGCACATCGGCTACATGGGTATCGGCGCGTATACATCGGTGCTGTTCTCGATGACGCCGGATGCCAAGGCGCTCACGCTGCCGGACCTGTATCCGTTCCTGCGGAACGTTCATCTGCCATTCCTGGTGGCGGTGCTGATCGGCGCGCTGTTCGCCACGGTGGTGGCGGCGGTGCTGAGCTATCCGCTGATGCGCCTTTCGGACGCGGCGGCGGTGATCACGATGTTCGCCCTGCTGGTGATCATACAGGTGGTACTCGTGCATTGGAGCGTGGTGACCAATGGGCCGCGCACGCTGTTTGGCGTGGACTTCTATACCACGCTATGGGTGGCGGTAATCTTCGGGGTGCTGTCTGTGGTCGTCGCCTACATGTTCAAGGAATCCGACCTGGGCCTGAAGCTGCGCGCCTCACGCGACGACCGCTATGCCGCAGGATCGGTGGGCATCAACATGGTGGTGGTGCGGTGGCTAAGCTTCCTGCTGAGCGCATTCTTCGCAGGGTTTGCCGGAGGACTGTGGGCGCACTTCATCACGTCGTTCTCGCCGTATGCGTTCTACCTCACGGAAACATTCGCGATCCTGACGATGCTGGTGGTGGGCGGGCCGGGCGGCGTTTCGGGCGCGGTGATCGGCACGGTGGTCGTGACATTCGTGCATGAAGGCCTACGCCAGATCGAGAACAACGTGAACCTTGCCGGTGGAAACCTGGTGGGCTTTACGGAAGTCTTCCTGGCAACCGCGCTGGTCATCATCCTGATCTGGAGGCCCGGCGGCATCATGGGAGGCCAGGAGCTGCGCTGGCCCCGGCGAAATTCCGACAATGCACATTGACGAGTAGGAGAGCAGTATGTGTGATACCCTGGTTGCCCTGCCCAGCGTGACCCGCAACCAAACTATGGTGTTCGCCAAGAGCGCCGACTGCGAGGTCAACGAGGCGAATGCCATCGTGCGCATCCCGCGGGGGAAGCACGTCAAAGGCGAGGCGGTGCGCATCACGCACCTGATGATCCCGCAGGCGGCTGAGACGTATGAGGTGATCCTGACCAAGGCCTTCTGGACGTATGGCTGCGAAGTGGGCGTCAATGAATACGGCCTGTCGATGGGGGAGGAAGCCGTGTTCACGGACGAGATGGCCGAAGCGCAAAGACGGCATCATCGGGCCGGACCTCATGCGGCTGGCGCTCGAACGCAGCCGGGACTGCCAGTCTGCCATCGAACTGATGACCGGACTGCTGGAGAAATACGGGCAGGGCGGCAGCGCAGAACTGAAAGGCAATTCGCACTTCGACAGCAGCTTCCTCATGTCTGACATGAACGAAGCGTACATCCTGGAGACAGCCGGGCGCAAATGGGCGGTGAAGAAGATCGAAGAATTCGAACTCGATCTCCAACATGCTGCGCATCTCAACGGACTGGCAGCGCACATCTGAGGCGTCCGCTGCCAAGAAGCTGGACTGGGCGCACGCGCACGCGCTGGCGGACGTGCCGCCGACGCTGGGAGCGCCAACTCGCCAGGCGATCACATGCGCGGCGCTGACGGCTGAGAAGGGCCGCATCACAAGCGAGACGATGTTCGGCATCATGCGGCATCACGGGGATGGATATCATCCGGCGACCGCGGAGACGCATCGCAACATCTGCATCCACGCCGGCCCGCAGGAGAACCGCTGGTGGCAGGCCGACGGCGTGATGGTCACCGAGGCGGGGCCGGACGGCATCATGATCTGGCTGACGGGAACATCCGGAAATTGCGTGTCGATCTTCAAGCCGGTCTTCCTGGGCATGGACCTGCCGGACATCGGTCCCGCACCGACGGAGCGCTTTGACCCGCGCTCGCTGTGGTGGAAGCATGAACTGTTGCACCGGCGCGCCATGGCCGATTTTGACAGGGTAGTGCCGGAGATCCGAAAGGATTTTGACGCGCTGGAGGCCGAGTTCCTGGCGGAGTCCGAATCGGTGCGACGAGGCACGCCGGAGGAAAAGCGCGACTTCATGGAGTCCTGCTTCAGGCGGGCGATGGATGCGACCGAAGAATGGATCGCCCGGCTGCGCACGCGGAAAGACCTTGAGTTCGAGGATGCGGCATACCGGGCGATGTGGCAGCGGCTGAATGCCGAAGCCGGACTAACCGGCATGCCGGATGGAGGGCTGTAAGTGGGCGCGCCTGGTAGATCGGATGAATTCCAAATAGCCAAACGCATACCGGTAATGATGTAATGATTTAGGAGGATGAGACCATGACCAAAGTGACCAATGAAAAGCTCTTCTTCGCGTTCGACCCGACGCTCGCGCCTGCGGCGCACATCCGGCAGGGAGAGGAGAGCGTGCTGGAAACGCACGACTGTTTCGAGGGACAGATCCAGACCTCTGCTGACCTGCTGGACAAAGTGGACTGGGGGCATGTCAACCCTGCGACGGGGCCGGTCTATATTGAGGGCGCGATGCCGGGCGACATCCTGCGTGTGGACCTGCTGGAGATCAAGGTAGGCAAGCAGGCGAGCATGGTGGCCGTGCCCGGTGAGGGCGTGCTGGGCGATGTGATCACCGAGATGGAGACCACCATACTTCAACACGAGGGAGATTACATCATCTTCAAGGACAAGCTGCGCGTGCCCACGCGGCCGATGATCGGCGTGATCGGGGTGGCGCCGGCATCCGGCTCCGTGCCGAACGGAACGCCGGGTCCACATGGCGGAAATATGGACTGCACGCTGATCAGTCAAGGCAACAGTGTGTACTTCACGGTGGGAGTGGAGGGCGCCTTGTTCGGCGCGGGTGACTTCCATGCGGCCATGGGCGATGGAGAGATCGTTGTGTGCGGCGCGGAGATCTCGGGCGAGCTGCGCTTCAATGCGGAAGTGGTGCCGCTAAAGGGTCTGCCTACGCCGTTCGTCGAGACAAAGGACGTGCTCGCCACCATCTATTCGGCCCCGACCGTGGACGAAGCCGCCGACGGCGCGATCCACCGCATGGCGCAATTCCTAACCGACTTTGCCAAGCTGCAGCTCAACGATGCCGGTATGCTGATGAGCCTGGTGGGCCAGCTCAAGTTTTGCCAGGTGGTCGACCCGCTCAAGACCGTCCGGTTCGAGTTCCCTAAATGGGTGCTGGCTGAGTACGGATATGAATTCCGTCGCGGGTAACTTTTGCCGCGCCAAGCACGAAAGCTTATCCCGCCAGGAAGCCGTTCCCATCACCTTGGGAACGGCTTTTTATATTTTGTAAGACACGATGCACTCATGCTTGTGGTGTTGATGATCGCCGTATGGGATATGGTCTTCAAGCCCGGGTTGTGATCCACTCTTCTCGGGGTAACCCATGCGCCGGGCAGGTACGCTCACAAAGCTTCATACCAATAATTCGGACCAGTGTTATCATATTTGGAACTCATAAATTGTTCGTATTAAGAAAAGGAGCTTTGCATGTTTATTGATTTCCTGACACTTGTGATGATCAACCTGGTTGCAGGCACTGTGGTGCTGGCCTACTATCTATGGCGCGGCATCGACGAAATAGATCAGCGCGGCTACGCGGCCGCCTTCTTCGGGATCGGCCTGGTGGGCCTGCTTACCGGTCTGCAGATCTCGTTTAACTGGCCCTTGCCAGGTGCTTATAATGTAGGTTACGGCGACGCGACGACCCTGTTCGGCGTCGTTTTTCTTACCACCTCCATTGCCCTCTACTTCGGCTCGAGCCTGATCCCGGTCAGCATCTATGCCTTCTTCGCGGCCATCGACGGGCTGATCGTCGGCGCCCGCATCTGGTCGCTGCAGATCACGCAGGAGCCGCTTGATTTCGGCGGTCGGCTTCATACTGGCCGGCCTCTCGGGGCTGGGCGTCTTCCCGTTCCTGATGTGGTTCCGGGAAAACAGGACGGTGCGCATGATCGGCGTATTGCTGCTACTGGCCACGGCGCTGGTCTGGGGCGTGACCTTCTATGGATCGCTCTGGGCACACTTGGCCAGCTTTGCCAAGTGGGTGCCGGCGACAATGGGCAAGTAAGCTTCATGAGAGTTCAAAAGGGAAGGGCACTTGTCCTTCCCTTTTCGTTTAAGTAAGTGCCGGTGATCCGGCAATTGGAATTGAGGAGTGAGTTGAGACATGAATGCAGATGCCTTTCGCCATTTCTACGACTATCACTTCAGTGAAAATCGCAAAATATGGGATACCTATGTCACTTCGCTATCCTGGGAGCAGTTTACCCAGATTACGGGCTACTCTTATGAATCTGTGCGGGACCAAATCGTTCATCTCATGAGCACGGATGAGGCATGGTTCAGCGGATTGCGAGGCGTCGAAAACCCAAAGCCCTTTCGCTCCGCTGCGCCTGACGACCGGGAAATCATTCGTGCACACTGGGATCAGGTTGAGCAAAACATGCGGGATTATCTCGCCAAATTGCGGGATGAACAGCTATTCGAAAAACCGTGGACAGAGGGAGAAGACAAGGATCTTTTCCTGTGGCAAGTGCTTCTCCATGTAGCGAATCATGGCACAGATCATCGCGCACAACTGCTCAGATTCCTGAACGATCTGGGAGTCAAGACAGGGCCTCAAGATTACATTTTCTACGCCTATGAGCACTTGTTGTGATGATCACTCCCGCAGCCTGAGCGCCTGATCCCGGGTCATGAAGAATCGTCCTCAACGGTCAATCCGGCGTGAAATCGGTGCGTGAGGAGGAGGGTTGCAGGCCAAGGATGAAGGCAGGGAAGCTGGCGATCAACCAGAGGATGAGGCGGCCGTAGCCGATCTGCCCGTTGATCATCGAGACGAGGGCGCTGCTGAGGGCAGGGTTGCGGAGGGCAAGCTCGAAGGAGGGGCGAGGCATGCCGTAGAAGGGGAACGTCAGAGCGGAGCCGAGGCGATGGTTCAGGCCGATGGTGCGCTCCACCGTGGAGGTGTAGCGATCGAACGCGGCGCGAGAGGATGGCCTGCGCGGCAAGCCGTCCGCTTTGAATGGCGAAGCGGATGCCTTCGCCGGTGAACGGGTCGACAAGGCCAGCCGCGTCACCGGCGAGCAGGGTGCGGCGAGTGCCGATACGCTGGGGGAGGAGGCCGGGTTGATAGATGGGAAGAGGGTGACCGTGGCGGGGCTGTCCATCGAGGGAGATGCCATAGCGGGGCATGACGCGGCTGAGGACGGATTGAAGCTGGCCGGGACGGGGGTGGAGGACGCCGATGCCCACTGAGAGATGGTCAGACTTGGGGAAGATCCAAAGGTAGCCGAGGCCGACCTCACCGAAGATGAGGACGGGCGCTTCGGCGAAACGGGCGAGGACATCAGGCGGGACGATGGCTTCGATCTCGATGGCGCCAGCGAGGAGACGGCCCTTGCGAAGACCGAGGAGGCGGGCAATGGTGGAGTTGGCACCATCGGCGGCGATGAGGTAATCGGCGTGGAGGCGCTGACCGCCGGAGGTGGTGACCGTCACTCCGTCGGCATGTTCATCGACGGACTTGACCGCCGTAGAGTCGCGCACCTCGGCATCGACGTGCTGAAGGAGATAGGCATCGAACTCGGAGCGCATGACCATGCAGAGGGATGGGTCGCGGAGCGGCATGGTGAGGAAGCGGTTGCCGAGGGCGTAGGAGAGGGCCCGGACTTTGGACTGGATGACAGGCTCGAAGGAGAAAGGGAACTGCTGGAGGACGCGGAGGGAGACTGCTCCGCCGCAGGTCTTGTAGCGGGGGAGAGGGTCTTTTTCGAGGAGGAGGACGCGCTGGCCGGCCTGACCGAGGAAGAAGGCGGCGGTTGCTCCGGCAGGGCCGCCGCCGGCGATGATCACATCATAGGTGTTGGGCATGGGTAAGTGGTCCAGTAAGGCGGAGAGGATCCAAGACGAAGATTCAAACACGGAGATTTAACCACAAAGGAAACGAAGGAACACGAAGGAAAGGGAAGAGCTGTAAACATGAAGGGCAGCATGGACTTGGCGGCAATTATATGTGAAAGGGAAGGCGGGGGAAGACTGCTTATACTCCTTAAAAATCCTGGAGCGGGGCTGGAAATGACGCCCCTCTCTGCAGGGCGGGAGGGGCTGCACGGGGATGGGTTTGTGGGAATGTTACAATCGGGGCAGGTACTCAAAGGAGGAAGATATGGCATCACAGATCGATGACCTGGTGGGGATGGGGGACGTTGAGAGCCTGTATGAACTGATGGCGGAAGATGACGATTGGATGGTGCAGCTGGATGCGGCGGAAGGGCTTGTGAAGCTGGGGGACGCGCGCGGGCTGGAGTTCCTGCTGAGCGCGGAGCAAAGCGAAGAGAACGAGATGCGCAAGGTGGCGAGGGAGATCCTGGCTGACCCGATGGTGGCGGCCAGGCGCGCTGACCTGGAGGCAGGAGGAGCGGAAGGCGCTGCAAGAAGCGAAGCAGCTGGCGATGAAGCGGCTGCAAAGCGGGCGCAAGGTGTTCCAGTATAAGATGGTGTACCTGCCTGCGGCGGACCTGCTGGACGAGGACCCGCTGAGCGAGGGGTTCGATGTGCCGGCGCTGACGCAGTATGGGCTGGATGGCTGGGAGGTGGTGCATGTGATCCCGCGGAGGAGGCAGTCACTGGTGCAGGTGGTGGAGGATAACATGTCTGGGGCGTATTTCCTGTTGAAGAGGGAGCTGTCGCCGGCGGAGAGCGGGGAATTGGATTAGCTATGAGCTATCAGCGGTCAGCTATCAGCAGTCAGCCAGGAAAGAAATCTACCGTTAAGGGGACTTATCGCGAAGCGCAGGCTGATGCGCGGAAGCGCAGACGGGCGGAAAAGTAAATTCCCGGGGATGTCCGGAGATAAATATGGATGGGGGATGGAAGCGGAAGGGGGCTCAGAGAATTGTGTTGTTGATTACACATGCACCTGCTCATACGGCAGGTGCATGTAGTTTAGAAGAACAGATGGGGCGAGGCTAGAAGTGGATGCCGAGCGGGTGCGGCTAAGCTCATCGCGGGGATCGGGAGCGGGATAACCCGGGGAGAATCACCGGAGGCGCAGGAGGATGTTGACGAGGCTAACGACGCCGCCGCCACAGGCCAGCCAGGCAATGGTCTCAAAGCGGGTGCGGCTGGTCTCAACGGCGCGCAGGCGGGCTTCCTTGTCGGCGTCATGGTCCTGGAGCCCGGCGATCTTGTTCTCGATGAGCTCGAGCTTGAGCTGGAGGAGCTGAGCTTCGCGGGTTTCGAGCTGTTGTTTGAGGGTTTCAAGTTCGGACATTTTTTATGCTTTCAGTCTCGCTGAAGCGGGATCTCCGCTTCGCTACGACTTCGCTAAGGCGGTCAGCTATCAGCAATTCGAGAGGGGCCACGGAGAAGGGAATTTATTTTTACGTTTAGATACGGGGATACTAATCATGGAAGATCAATCATGATAAGAAAATGATGCGAAAGGATTTGAAACCTTTTTCATTGATTCTGATGGGTGGTCAGAGTGCTTTGCTTGCCAGAGTTGCAAGGGCCTGCGATACGATGATTGTATAGAACATATGTTCTAGAGTCAAGGTAAAGAGAACGTACGCCCTTGTACGCCGGAGTACGCCCTTGTATTAGTACTACAATGTTTTTGGGGAGGGGAGAAAAAGGGTGTTTTTGTTGAGAGGCGGAGGAAGAGAACGCCTCCCGGGTTTGAATTGCGTAATAGAGGCCGATGAGGCAACCCGCTGGCGTAAGGGCCGCGCCGTGCGGGGCACGAGGCGGCTTATGAAGCATGATGACGGCTGGAGGGTTCGCTGTACCCCTACGAAGCTCGCAAGACGGCTTCGGCGGACTCGAATTCAGAGTAGACGGGGATGATGGATTGGATGCCGGCGAGGTCGAGGATGTGAAATACATCGGGGGTGGGGTCGAGGAGCACCATCCTTCCGCCTCGCCGGTGGACGGATTTGGCGGTGAGGACGAGCGAGCCGGATGCCGATGGAGGCGAGGAAATCGACGCCGGATAGGTCGACGATGACCTCGACCTTGTCGCCGGAACAATAGCCGGTGAATTTGGTTTCGATCTCGCCTGTTCCGATGATGTCGAGCCGTCCGGTGAGCTCGATGAGGCGGATGCCCGTGTCCATTGCGGTGTATTTCATTTCCATGATTTCACCTGTTGTATGAAGGTGGGGCCATTATATAGAGAGAGAGGGAAAATGCTGTTAACAGCAGGTTATGGTTTTGTGAAGGGGCGATGCAGGATGCAAGAGACAGGGCGGGAATAAAAGCAAAGCGTGATGCAGCAACTCGATTTTGGGCCGGGAAGTGAGTAAGGGCCGGGGCAGCTAGCCGCGGGCGTATTTATTTATGGAGCGTGGGAGGATGTTGGATGCCGAGTACGCCGGGCACGGCGGGGTTGCGAGGGATGATGACGGCTGCAGGGTTCGCCGTGCCCGTACGAGATGAAAGGATGAAGTTGGCCGAGGGCGGGCTTCGAAGGTGGGATGTGCCCCTATGAGAGGGATGGATCGCGGCGGGAGGCGCGCAGGGTGATCAACGTCCAGATGCCAAGGATGAGGAGGGCGACGGCGGAAGCAATGTTGACGAATGCGATGAGGAATTGGAATGGGTCGAAGCCGGCGGGAGTGAGGAGGCGCGCGACGATGCGCTCGCCGGCCTGGGCAGGAGTGTAAAGCAAGCCGGCGAGGGTGAGGCCAATCACGCCAATGGTGCGCAAAAGGCCGGGCCGGAGGGCCAGCACCGTGAAGATCAGCTGGATCACCATGAAAAGCAACGGGGCGGATAAGGCGGTTCCGTTGGTGCCGAGGAAGTCTGGCAGGGGGGCGACGCCTCGAAGGCCGCCGCCGAGGTCGGATATCAGATTGTGTTGGATAGCGACGAGCGCGCCCAGGCCGTTACCAATCAGGTTGATCACAGACGCCCAGATGAGTGCTCGCAAGGTTGGGTGCATACTTGAGGTGTCTCCGGAAAATGCAGCGATCGCAGACATGGTTAGACCTCCTGTGGATAGGTTACCCTAAAGAGACCGGTTGCAGAGAAGAATGCGATAGCTGGGGTGAGAGAGCGGGCCGGTTTGCTTGGTTAACACCAGCCGATGCTGTGCGTTGCTAATAGCAGATGGATGAATGACAAGCCCCGAGATAAGCGCCGCATAATGGGAGCACGGCGGGGATGCGAGGGAGGAGGATGCGTGAAAATTGCGCCGTGCTCTACCGTGCGACAAGTCATGATGGAGGATGAGGGAAGGAAGTGACATGTCCTGGCGCGCACGCTCCTTGTAGGAGTTTTTGGCCGGGTCCAGCCTGTCAAGATTATACGTCTCTCTGCTCTTCTCCAGGATTTCAAACATCAGAGGGGCCTCCGACGAATATATTGCCAAGAAATTTCTTTTGTTCATGACAAGAGTATACTTCGGCTATGTGGGGCCTTAGGCGGAAGGTGGCAAAAGGATGAGATTGCTTTCTACAATCGGCATGTTTGCGATGGTGTTGGGCTGCGGCATCATGAGCGTGATTTTCGGCTACCCCCAGCAGTATATCCAACGCGAAGTCAAGAGCAGCGATGTGCGGGTGGATGAATGACAAGCCGCGCGGGGTAGATGCCGCGCAATGCGGGGCACGGCCGGGGGGTAGGAGGAATGATGATGAGTGGACGTTACGGCCGTGCCCTACGCACTCTTGAGGAGTGCGGGGTTGCGGAAGAGATCAATGCCGAGCCAGAGAGCCCAGATGGGGGCGAGGCCGACGAAGATGGAGAGGCCGATAAGAGCCAGCGCGCTGATGCCCAGCATCGTGCCGAGGGAGTCGAGCAGGGCGGCAGCGCCCAGGATGAAGGTGACCACACTGAAGATCCGACGCTCACCGCGCAGGAGCAGGCCGCTGCCGAGGAGCCAGATGCCCGCGAGAAATTCTCCCAGAATGTTCCAAAGGCCGCCATAGACGAGGTTCCATGCAGAGACGAACAGCGTTTCGAGGACGGCGCGCTGTGAGGCGGATGTCTCTGCGGCATAGGCGGTGATCAGAGGCGGATGCACGGCGGCGAGTATGGCTGCGCCGGCTGCGCCGATGAGGATGTAGCCCAGTCCGCAGGAGGTGTAGAAGCGGGCCCAGTCGCGGCTCTCCGCGGCGGACCAGCTTGGACTGCCGATTCAGAGGACAGGTAAAATGGCAGGATCCGCAGGATTTGGAATAGGAGACGGATCATGAGCGAGAGAAAGTCCCGGAGCTACACGGACGAGTTCAAGCTCGAAGCCCGGGCCCGATGGAGAAGCATGAGAAGAGCGCCGGGCAGGTCGAGCGCGAGCTGGGCATCACGCCCGGCATGCTGCTCAAATGGCGAGCGCGTTACCAGGCCGTGCACAAGGGAACGGGAGCGTTCATCGGGAACCGTCCGACTTGGAAGCCGCTAAGGGCGAGATCGCCGCCTGCAGCACGAGAATGCGGACTCGCAGGAGGAACGAGAAATCCTAAAAAAAGCCGTGAACATTTTCTCCCGCAAGCAGCGATGAAATATGCCTTCATGGCCGCCCACCTGCATGAGCACCGCCTGGGACGCATGGCCCGGGTGCTGGGCGTGAGCCGTAGCGGCTACTATGCCTGGCAGGCTCGGCGAGATCAGTGAACGGGAGAGGGCCAACCAAGTCTTGATGGGAGCAGATCTGGCAGGTGCATGCGGCCAGCCGGCAGACCTATGGTGCCCCGCGCATCCACGCCGCTCTGCACCGAGCCGGGTGGGTCTGCAGCCGCAAGCGGGTGGCGCACTTGATGCGGCAGCATGCCATGCACGGCTGCCGTCCCCGCCGCAGGCTGCACACCACACAGCGCGACCCGGTGGCCCTGCCCGCCCCCAACCGGCTGAACCAGGAGTTCACCTGGGTGGCTCCCAATCGCAAGTGGGTGGCCGAGATGACCTACATTGCCACAGGCGAAGGCTGGTTGTATCTGGCGGCAGTGTTGGACTTGTATTCTCGTTAGATAGTGGGCTGGGCTATGGGCAATCACATGGACCGCGCCTTGGTCCAGGATGCCTTGCAGATGGCCGTCCTGCGTCGCCAACCGACAGAGGGCTTGCTGCACCACTCGGACCAGGGCAGCCAGTATACGAGCGCAGATTATCGCGAATGCTTTGTAGAGCTGCTGGTTTTGAAGTGAGTATGAGCCGAACAGGCAACTGCTACGACAATGCCGTGATGGAGAGCTTCTTCGCGACGCTCAAGGCTGAGTGCGCTACGAAACCCTTTGCAACACGAGCACAAGCTTGCATGGCGATCTTCGAGTACATTGAAGGCTGGTATAACCGACGACGCTTGCATCGACGATGGGCTATCGCAGCGTTGGAAGGAATGGACGTTCGTCATCGTGTGCCTGCCTTCGAGAGGGTAGCTGTAGAACGGAGAGGTGCCAAGATAATTATCGGATGTTCGACTATGCGTGTAAATGCGAATTGCGTCATAAATAAAGTAACTTTGGAAAGGAACGTTGCCTCAAAAATGAGGTTACTTTCAGGCAGGAACCAGGCACTGCCGGAGGGAGACCATGATAAGTCAACGGAGCAGGCGAGAATTGCTGGAGGAGCTGCGGCCGCGTTACTTGCAAGCGAGCCGAGCTGAGAAACAGACTATGCTGGATGAATTCACGGCCGCCACCGGCTACCACCGCAAATATGCGATCCGGGTCTTGCGGCAACCGCCACGCAGGGCTCTTCGCCACCGGAGGGGACGGCAGGCTGTGTACGGCGAGGAGGTGAGGCAGGCCTTGGAACAGGTGTGGGAGGTCTATGGCCGCATCTGTTCCAAACGGTTGCAACCCTACCTGGCCGAAGGCTTGCAGGCCCTGGAGCGTTGCGGCGAAGTGAGCTTGTCGACCGCTGTGCGGCAACTCTTGCTGCGCATCTCGGCTTCCAGCATCGACCGCTGTTTGAAAGGCGTGCGGGTGGCCGGGAGGCACGGCCGGAGCACCACCAAGCCGGGCACGCTGCTCAGGCAAGCCATTCCGGTGCGCACCTTTACAGCGTGGGATGAGGAGCAACCCGGCTTTCTGGAGGTGGATCTGGTGGCGCATTGTGGCGAGAGCACGGCGGGCAGCTACCTGAACACCCTGACCTGCACGGATGTCTGCACGGGCTGGACCGATGTGACTGCTCTGCCGCACAAGAGACAGGAAGCCGTGTGCGAAGCCTTGCAGAACGTTCGCGCTCGCCTGCCCTTACCGTTGCAGGGCTTGGATTAGGATAAAGGAGAGGAGTTCATCAACGACTTGCTCTACCGCTACTGCATAGACGAGCACGTTACCTTTACGAGCTCGCGTCCCTAACAGAAGAATGAACAAGCGCATGTGGAGCAGAAGAACTGGTCGGTGGTGCGCCATACGGTGGGCTACGACCGCCTGGAAAACGAAGCCGAATGGCGACTGCTGGAGAGCCTGTATGTGGATCTGCGTCACTACATCAACTTCTTTCAGCCCGTTCTCAAGCTGATCGCCAAGGAACGGCTTGGCAATCGGCTGCTCCGGCGCTATGATCAGGCCCGCACTCCCTACCAGCGGGTGGTGGAGCGCACCGACATCGAGCTGGCCTCCAAGGCGCACCTGGCCCAGCTCTACGTGCAGCTCAATCCGGTCCACTTACGCCACCGCATCGACGAACAGGTAGCTCAGTTGTGGAAGATCGCACGGTAACCTTTTCTTTTGAGGCAACGTTCCCAGCAAAGTTACCTTTTCTTTTGACGCACTACGGCTGCTCTTTCGTAAAGCATCCGGCATTCGCGGACCGTTATCAAAACAATGAGGTTCGATATGAATCTATTGAGGCTGCTGCCTTTTATTGCAGCCGTCATTTTCTCTGCCAGCCTGACCGTTGGCGGGCATTACCTGCGGGTCGCGGCAGCCCGCACTGATCTACATTTTCAAGCCGTTCACCACGATCCTTATCCTTACTGCGGCGCTCATCCCGGGCACCTGGCGGAACGGCTCCTATGCAGCGGCTGATCGCTTTGGGGCTCTTCTTCTCGCTGATGGGGGATATCCTCCTGATGCTGCCGCGCGACCACTTCGTGCAGGGCCTCGTCAGCTTCCTGCTGGCACACGTATGCTACGGGCTCGCGTTCCTTAGCGGTGCATCGGCAAGGGGATGGGGCTGGGGGCTGCTGATGCTTGCTGCAACAGGCGCGGTGCTATTGCGAACGTTATGGCCGGGGCTGCCTGGCTTCCTGAGAGGGCCGGTGAGCGCCTACGTGAGGTTATCGTGGTGATGGCGGCATTGGCGGTGGGCCGCTCTCTAGGCAGCATGTCGGCGGGGACAGCGGCCGCGGCGATCGGCGCGTTGTTGTTCATGGCGTCGGATGCGATGCTGGCGATCAACCGCTTTCGCCGGCCGTTCCGGCTGGCGCAGGCAGCGGTGCTGGGATGTTATTTTGCGGGCCAGTTGCTGATTGCGCTGTCGGTGGGAGGGAGCTAGGGGGATTGGAAGGCGAAAGACGGGCGTCGGGATCCGGTTGCACGAGGGAAGAAGGGGGTTGGCGGAGAAGCCGGGTTGTTGATGAATGAGGAAATGTTAGGGGCAGGCGGGATGAGGAAGGTGGCCAGAGCTACGAGCAGAGGGAGAACGATCAGGCGTCGAGTTGTTTCTTGAGGGCGGCGAGGGCGGTGTCGAGGCCAGCGCGGAGCTGTGGGACGACCATGCCTTCGGTGCCGGGCATGACAACGGCGTCCATGGCGAGATGCAGGCGCGTGCCGGGACCGTCAGGCTCGAGGGTGTAGGTGCTGGTGACGGGGGAGGCAGGCGGGGCGGCGAGGGTCTTGATGGCGAACTTCTTGTCCGGCTCGAGGGCGACAATCTCGTTCTCGGATTCGAAGGGGCGGCCCATGACGCTCATCTTAATCTTGTAGCGGGAGCCGACGGCGAGGGGGCCGTCCATGACGACGTCGGTGATGGAGGGGTTGAGGGCTTTCTGATTCTGGAGGTCGGTGAGGAAGGCGAAGACCTTTTCGGGGGACTGGTTGATAGCGATGCTGGTTTCAATTGTTGACACTGGAATATCTCCTCTCTGGCGTGGAGGGATTATAAGGCCAGGAGTGAAGGAGGCAAGTGGGATAAAGGTAAGGGGCTATGGAAAGAGCTTTAAACACCACGGGACGAAAAGGAGCTCAGTGTATAAGTGCATTAAACACGAAGGGCGCTAAGGAACACAAAGGAGAGCCACGAAGGAGTTTTTGGGGGAAAAGGCAGCAGGCAATAGCGGATCGGAGGCGTGGAGGTAGGTCAGGCGGGTTTTCTGCGGGTGAGGAGGCCCTGGCGTGGGATTGAAGAGGAAGGCAAGCAGGAAGAAAGCGGTGGCGGTGAGGACGATGGCGGAGCCGGAGACGATGTTGACGTAATAGCTGATGTAGAGGCCGATGACAGAGGAGAGGGCGCCCAGGAGGGCGGAGATGAGCATCATGGAGATAAGGCGGCGAGTGAGGAGATAGGCGGTGGCGGCGGGGGTGACGAGCATGGCGGCGGCGAGTCCGACGCCGACGGTCTGGAGGGAGACGACAACGGTTAGAGCGAGGAGGACGAGCATGAGGTTGCGCAGGAGGGCGGCGGGCAGCCGCATGGCGGCGGCGAGGATGGGGTCGAAGGAGATGACAAGGAAGGGTTTGTAGAGGAGGAAGACGGTGAGGAGGATGACGAGGCCGAGGACGGCCGTGAGCGTAAGGTCGAGGGGGGAGACCCCGAGGACGTTGCCGAAGAGGATGTGACTCAGATCGACAGCATAGGTTTTGATGGTGCTGATGAGAGCGATGCCGAGGGAGAGGGCGGCGGCGAAAAGAATGCCGATGGCGGTGTCTTCGCGGATGGCGCCATCCTTGGAGAACAGGCCGATGCTGAGGGCGATGACGACGGCGGCGACGAGGGCGCCGACGAGCAGGTTGCCGTGCAGGAGGTAGGCGATGGCGACGCCGGGGAGGATGGCGTGCGCGAGGGCGTCACCGAGGAAGGCCATGCCGCGCAGGACAACGTAGGTGCCCATGACGGCACAGAGCACGCCGACGATGACGCTGGCGAGGAGGGCACGGACCATGAAGGCGTATTGGAGGGGGAGGAGGAGGTAGGACATTTTTTGATTTTAGATTTTAGATTGCAGATTTTAGATTGAGGAAGGGGTAAATGGTTAATGGTTAATGGATCATGGAGAATGCGGAGGCGATTGAACATAGAGATCTGAAGACGAAGATTTAACCACAAAGGACTCCAAGGAACACGAAGGAAAACAAAACAAACGAAGGGAAGAGCGTAAATACAATGATTCGAACATAGAGATTTGAAGACGAAGATTTAAGCACAAAGGCTTAACCGCGACCTCTAACGGCCCGCTGGGCCCGCCCTACTGATCTTTGAATAACTAAAGTCACGTTGCCGGCATGATCGGCCCATGAGTTTGGACATCTTTTGCTGATTTGTTACTTTGCCAAACGAGTGCTTATCAGTTCTACTGCTTGCTCTACAAGTTCGGGGCAACTCATAAAATCTGGTCTATGAACGTCGTGACCAACCAACATGATCTCTCCCAGGAGATCTCGAACTGTCTCGTCTTCGATGAATATTTCCCGAAGTGAGCGAGCCGCCGAATAACCAATCATATTATGTCCCTCAGCCATTGCTTCCAAGAGTGCCTGAACGACCTGAGGAGTTCGTCCTAAAACAGGCAGGATTTCAACCACTAACAAACGAGTCAATTCGTCAGGTCTGTTTGAATGGGTAATCTTGAGGCTATCAATAATAATTTCCTCAGATTCGGGGAATTTCTCGATCCGAAACAATGCTAGAGCGGTTTGTACGCGGTCAATGCCAGTGGCTTTTTTGAGCCGCTTCTTTTAATGGTTCAGCCGCTTCTTTTGAATGTAGCAGACCAAGTGCAATAACCGGTCGACTATAGGTATCTTTGTCGGTTCCTAATGCTTGTAATAAGAGTTTTTCGGCCTCCTTTCGCTCTTCACTCTGCAAATTCAAGATGGCTTTCTCATCTACGCCACTATGGATTTCTCCAAACAAATCGCCAAAACAACTCGCATAGAATCGCTGAAAGTCATGTGAGGGCATCGAGTGCTACCCTGTTGTGAAGTGGGGACCTGCTGACTTTTGAATACCCGAAGTTACAGTTAGTTGATCCAATCAAGGCTAGCGCCAGGCAGGCAGGTGCGTAGACGTTTTTGAGATTGGCGATCGTTGAAACCGGCGAGCTGGCGGGAACCATGGATGAAGAAAAATCTTTTTGGGGTGGTGGTTCATGCCTCGGCTGTACGCTCCTGGCCGTAGCCTGCTGATTGTGAGTAATTCCAGCCGTCGAGATCAGGTGTTTCAATCCCCACGTGAGCAAGAGCTACCTTCACTTCGGTGCGGTGTTCCGTGCTATGTTCCATTGCGTGCACCAAAAAGAAGCGCCTGGGGAAACGATACGTTTTATCCTGGTAGGGGAGATCAACTTCCTCGTTGTCCTTGAGTTGCTCCGCGATAGTGATAAGTTCATCACTCGTGCTTTCCGCAATATGAATAACCGTTTCGATACCCGGCCAGGCACTTTGCCGCCCCAGCTCTCCTTCATGCTGGCGACCTTTTGTTCGTAGTATGAAGGTTTGTTGCCCTCCAGCAATATGCATCAAGAGTTCACGGACAGACCCAGAAATGCCCCGAATATGCAAATCCAATTGTTCTTCAGTCAGCAAACGGCATGCATTGAAAAGCTCACGATTCGCCCAGGCATTGTACCGAAACATCTCTGCCAGGTCTTTACTCATACATCAACTCCTGTCAAAACGGCGAAATCACCCGAAAGATGATCGAAAGCAAGCACACAAGGATAAATCATACTGACTTTCGATATGTGGTGATGTCGAGGCGAATGTCGATAAGCGGGCTAGTGATCATCGAGGAGGGCGGTGCCGTCGGGGAGGACGAGGAGCTGGGAGCCGAAGGCGTCGGCGAGATGGGGCTGGCGGAGGACGTCGGCAGGAGGGCCGAAGGCGACGAGGCGATGGTTGAGGAGCAGGATGAGGTCGAACTTGCTGGCGGCGAGGTTGAGGTCGTGGGTGGAGATCATGACGGTGACCTGGGATGCGCGCAGGTCATCGAGGAGGTTGAGGGTGGCATCGAGGGTGGTGACGTCCACGCCGGTGAAGGGCTCGTCCATGAGGAGGATATGCGGCTCCTGGGCGAGGGCGCGGGCGAGGAAGACGCGCTGCTGCTGCCCGCCGGAGAGGTCGCTGATGGAGCGGCGGCTCAAGTCGGCGATGCCCATCTCGCGCAGGCTTTGGTCAACGATCTGGCGGTCGTGAGGGGAGGTGGGCTTGAACCAACCCTGGACATCGTAACGGCCCATCATGACGACGTCGCGGACGGTGACGGGGAAGCGCCAGTCGACTTCTTCGCGCTGGGGGACGTAGGCGACGCAGTCCTTGTGGTTGCCGAGGGGGAGGCCGTGGATGAGGATGCGTCCGGAGGCGAGGGGCAGGAGGCCGACGAGAGCCTTGAAGAGGGTGGACTTGCCGGCGCCGTTGGGGCCGACGACGGCGAGGCGGGAGCCATGGGGGATGTTGAAGGTGAGGTCGCGGAGGACGAGCTGGTCGCCGTAGGCGATGCTGGCGTTCTGGACTTCGAGGCGGTGAGGAGTTGGGGGCATTTTGATTGTAGATTGTAGATTGATGAATCGGTAGATGGTTAATGGTTAATGGATCATGGGGAATGATGGTGGAGATTTGAAGACGAAGATTCAAACACGGGGATTAACCACGACCCCCAACGGGGGCAGGGGGCACAAAGGGTACGAAGGGAAGAACAAGGAGAGATTAGAGGAGGACGAACTTAGGAGATGGGTCATTGGAGGGCGGTGAGGATGGAAGTGACGTCGTGCTTGAGCATGTCGATATAGGTGGGAGCGGGGCCGGAGGGCGGGGAGAGGGTCTCCACGTAGAGGTCGGTGACGACTTTGGCGCCGGTCTCGGAGGCGATCTGGCGGGCGAGGCTGGTGTTCTCGCTGGCGTCCAGGAAGATGGCGGGAGCATGGCTGCTCTTTACGATCTCTATGAGGGCGGCCATTTGTTGGGCCGAGGGGGATGATTCGCTGGTGACGCTGGGAACGATGGCGCCGATGACCTTGAAGCCATAGGCTGCGGCGAAATAGCCGAGCAAGTCATGGTTAGTCACGAGCAGGCGCTTCTCGGGCGGAAGCGAGGCGACCTCGGATTTGATCTGACGATCGAGGTCGGTCAGGCGGGCGGTGTAGGAGGCGGCGTTTGCGGCATAAATGGAGGCGCCGGAGGGATCAGCTTTGGAGAGGGCGTCGCGGATGTTGTCGACATAGTGGACAACGTTGGAAGGGTCCATCCACATATGAGGGTCGCCATCCGGATGGCTGCCGGAAGGATCGGGGAGAGGGGTGAGGCCCTGGGTGGCAATGACGATGACCTGCTGACCGCCGGAATCCTGAAGAGACTTTGAAAGCCAGGTCTCATAGCCGACGCCGTTGACGATGAGCAGCCGGCTCTGGGCGATCCTGATGGCGTCTTGAGGAGCGGGCTGGAATTCGTGCGGGTCAACGCCGGGGGAGAGCAAGGTGTCGACATGAAGGCGGTCGCCGGCGACGTTCTGAGCGATGTCGCCGAGGAAGGTCTCGGCGGCGAGGACGTGGAAGGCGTTGGAGCCGAGGGGAGGGGAGATGGTTCCGCAGGCGGCGAGGAGGAAGGCGAGGAGGAGAGTGGATAAGTGTTTGAGAAGCGCGAGGCGAGAAGGCGAGACGTGGCGAAGGTCCGTGGAGGGGGATGAGGTGAGCGGAGGACAGGTGAGGGGCATATGGGAATTCAGAGGCGGCTTCAGGAACCCTGGCAGGATCTGCAAAGCCCGAATAGCTGGAGCCAGTGCTCGCGGATCTTGTAGCCGGTGCGGGTGGAGAGGGAGCGGATGAGCTTGTCGAGGTCGTCGCCTTCAAAGAAGGTGACACGACCGCAGCGCTGGCAGAGGAGCATATGCTGATGGCCCTTGCCCGCGGCTATGAAGGCCTGACAGCCGCCGGGCTGGTGGACGCGCTGCACGAGGTGCAACTCTTCGAGCTTCTCGAGGGTGCGATAGACGGAGACGAGGCCGAGGGCGCGATCGGTCTTGCGGGCGGCGTCGAATACCTGAAGGGGAGTAAGGGCGCGCGCACTCTTGGCGATGGTCTCGACGACGGCGCGACGTGCCTTCGTGAGCCGGTAACCGTTCTCATTGAGTTGGTCAAGCCAGGTTTCCGCGAACATGCGATGGGTCCATCCTTCAGAGGGCTTATAAATGATATTGAAAACCAGTTTCAATAATAATATCCAAGGAAAAGCGAGGTGTCAAGGGCGGGAAAAGAGTTACACGATGAGAGCGATGCCGAAGCTAGGGGAGATACGTGAGGGTGGGATAGGTTACAGAGCCGATGAAAAGTAGGAAGACGACACCGGCCGTAATCACCATGACGGGCTTGAGCGAGGGGTCTTCGATGCCAGCGGCCTGGGCCTGGCGCTTGGCTTCGACTTGTTTGCCGTTAAGGGCGACGCCGGTTGTGGCGGCGACGGTGATGGGAGCACAGAAGATACACAATAAGGGGCACCTCAGAGGGACGATTGTTTCACCGGGGAGGGATGGATGATCGTCGATCAGCAGTCGAACACCGACCAGCAAATCTCGTTTCGCAACCTTTCGTCATCCAGCACAAGATCGCGGATCGCATCCGGCAGCTGCCCGCGCTGCCACTGACATTCCTCTCGACCAGCGCGTTCACCATCGCCGACTAGCGCGGCAGCGCGTACCGCCTTGATCGCGTAGGCCGCTGCGCCAAGTTCGTGAGCGGCGACATGAGCTACCGCCGCGGCCTGCCCGGCTGCATACGCCGCATGCCTGGCGGCACCGGACAGATCCCGAGCGGCGGCTTGCGCATGACCTGCTGCCGTGCGGGATTGGGACATCCTGATCTCGCCCCGCACCCAGGCCCGTGCCTGCTCGATGGCGTGACGCGGTCGCGGATCAGCAGGCCGGACCGCCTCAAACAAAGGCAACACGTGCTCCGCGCACTCGGCTGCCCAGGCAGCGAGAAGCCTGTGATCGGAGTCTTGCAGCGTGCCACCGCGGCGAACCGTGATGAATCTGGGGTCGCGAACTTTGGGAAGGATCATAGCTTGGCTACCTTTCGCTGCATGTGCCCAATGGCTTGTGTTGGACGGCAATCTAGCGAGAACCGGTGACTTTGCTAAAGCCCTACAGCCAACAGCAAATCACAATAAGACCTCGTTGAACTGCATCCATAATATCAAACTTACTCAATATATTGCTGACGATATTATCCATCATATTTTCCAATATTTCGTCTAATTCTTTACAACCATGATACTTTCTTACCATGCTCCAGTCTGGCGATATCTTCTCCGTTGCCTGGGGCTTGTTATTCAGGGCTTGATCAAGCCAATCGAGTATAACAACACTCGCTGCGCTTACGCCTCCAATCTGGCAATGACTGGCCGCCCATCCGTCTTTATCATATCCAAACTCATGAGTAGTAGTGGGGCAGGTGAGCTGGGTGATGATGCTAAACGGCACCCATGCGGCAAGAATTCCTCTCCATGTAGAAATACCGAACGACCAATGCGGCCGGCTGGCAAAGGGGCGCAGGGGACATTCGGCTTTCAGCGGGGTGAAGAAGCTTAGCCAAGTACGCCCGCTCTTGAGGCGAGATGCCCTTAATCATTTCGTAACACTTTGGTAACACTTTGCTAAGCTACGTCTCAGGAAGTCAACCTAATATGAAAAAATCCTGCTCCTTCAAGCAGGCGGCAGCTCTAAAGAGATCTGGGAAGCCAACTTACAAAGCGAAAGGAGGTGAGACACATGAACATGCACGAAGATATGCTGACCATGAAAGACGGCAAAATGATGATGACCAAGGATGGCAAGATGATGCCGATGAGCATGGATATGACCCTGTCTGACGGGACCAAAGTCATGATGGATGGCACCATCAAGATGACGGACGGCTCAACTCGGAAGATGATGGAAGGCGAATCCATGACCATGGCGGGCAAGATGGCCAAGATGCAAGACAAAGGTATGTAGCAGCGAGCGGGCAGTAAGGTCTCCAAATTCTCCCAACGAAGTTTCACATTGCCCTCACGAACTTTCATTCAACCAGGAGTTTTGACATGAAAACCTTAGGGTTATTGAAGCAACTCGGCATCCGTCTAAGCTTAATGGCGATGCTGATACTTCCGCTGACCGCGGGACTTACTACACCGGCACTGGCCGACGATGGTGGCGGGCGCGGCGCCGTGTACACGATAACAAACTCGGCGAGCGGGAACGAAGTTGTCGTCTTTAGCCGTGCGAGTGACGGTTCTCTGTCCAAGAAAGATACAGTTGCCACAGGTGGGCTGGGAAGCGGCGCGTCGCTGGGGTCACAGGGATCGGTGATGCTCACAAGGAATGGCCACCGGCTCTTCGTCGTGAACGCAGGCAGCAATGAGGTCTCCGTATTCACGGTGAGGAAGAACGGTCTCCATTTGACCGATACCGCCGATTCGGGCGGCGTGATGCCGATCAGCGTGGCTGTGCGCGGTAATCTGGTGTATGTATTGAATGCGGGCGGAAGCGGCAATATCAGCGGCTTTCGAGTGCGGCACAATGGGACATTGGCCGCACTGGACGGCTCGACCCAGCCGCTGAGCAATGGAGGGACCGGCGCGTCCCCGATGCCGGCACAGGTATCCTTCAATCCACAGCGCAATCAACTCGTGGTAACGGAGAAGGCAACCAATCTCATCGATACCTATCAGCTCAGCAAGGGAATTCCGTCAGCGCCGGTCACGCATCCTTCTGCCGGCAACACACCGTTCGGTTTTGCCTTCACGAATCACAACCAACTGATCGTGTCAGAGGCGTTTCCGAATGTCCCCGGAGGGAGCGCGGTATCGTCCTACAAAGTTGGAACTGACAGCATTGATGTGATCAGCGCCTCGGTTTCCACCACGCAAAGCGCAGCCTGCTGGGTGGTCCTGTCGAAGAACGGAAAGTATGCCTTTGACACGAACGCCGCCAGCGGATCGATCTCCAGTTTTAGGATCGACAAGCACGGTGCGCTGACCCTACTGGAAGCCCGGGCCGGCGTGACGGGCGATGGAAGTAGTCCGATTGATATGGCTGTGAGCCGCAATGGAAATTTCCTGTATGCGCTCGAGGTGGGAACCGGCGCGATCCATATCTTCCGGCTACATTCGGATGGAAGCCTGGAAGATAAGGGCAAAGAAAGCGTGCCAGCAGGTTCGTTCGGACTTGCTGCCGAGTAATATTGGTGCGGCACACTGCGTAAGGCGAGCTACCAACAGACTGGCTCGACAGAAACCGGGATCGGCAAGGAAACTTGCCGATCCTTTTTTAATCGAAGAGGATAGATGATGGATGCTGCTCACAGATCCTAGAGAATAGATCATGGAGAGAGGAAAAGCGGCGAGGGAAAATGGAGGGCGCAGGCGGATGAGGAGAATTCTTTTCCAGGAGGCGAGGGGGAATTCGGACCCTGAATCGGGACGTTTGGGAAAACATTGTAGTACTAGTACAAGGGCGTACGCCGGCGTACAAGGGCGTACATTCGCTTTCCCTTGACGATAGAACATACGTTCTATACAATCATTCCATCCTGAGAACGGGTTTTTCAAATCACGATGGAGTGAATATGAAAAAAAATCATGGCTTGCGAGACTGTTGAAGAAGGCGAACGTTCGGAGCGAGCAACGGGGCGCATTCAGTGCATCGCCCGTGTCGGAGCGCAACGTCACGCAGGGGATCGATTGGAACGGCGTTTACCGCGACCGCTACAACTATGACCGTGAGCAGATCTATGACCAGGCGCTCATCGCCTGGCGGCTCAATCCCCTCGCCCGGCGCATCGTGGAGATCCAGGGCCAGTATGTGATCGACGGCCTCGACTTCTCCTGTGACGACCCCGCCACCGAGCAATTCCTGAAGGACTTTTGGAACCACCCGCTGAACAAGATCGGCGAGCATCTGCGAGAGTGGGCGGACGAACTGGCACTCACCGGCAATCTCTTTCCGTTGCTGACCACCGACAGCGCCGGTATGTCCTACCTCCGCATCCATCCCACTGACATGATCGCTGCGATCGAGACCGCACCCAACGACATGCAGCAGGAGCGCAGCTATACGCCGAAGCCATCCCCCGCCGTCCCAGACCCCGCACGCTTCCCGAACTATTGGGCTTCGAAGGGCAAGCCCAAGACCGTGATGTTGCACTACGCAGTCAATCGGCTGGCCGGAATGATGTGGGGGGAGCCCGACCTTGCCCCGCTGCTTCCGTGGCTGGCGCGCTATGCCTCGTGGCTCGAAGATCGTGCCAGGCTCAACAGGTTCCGCCAGGCCTACCTGTATATCGTGAGAGGCACGTACGCCAGCCCGGCGGAGAAAGCCGCCCGGCAACTGGAACTGCAGAACAACCCGCCAACGCCAGGCTCCATCCTTGTTACCGACCTTTCGGAAGAGTGGGATGTGATCAACCCGAAGCTCGATAGCTCAGACGCCAATACCGATGGCCTTGCCCTCAAGAAGTTCATCGCCGGTGGACGCGGCGTCCCACTGCACTGGCTGGCAGAGCCCGAGAGCTCCACACGCACCACTGCTGAAGCCGCAGGCACGCCCACATTCAAGGCGCTCGAGAGCCGTCAGAAGATGTTCCTCTCCACGGTGAAAGACATTCTCTCTATCGCCGTTGCGCGCAGAGCACAGCGTGCAGGCAACGTAAAACCCGATGCAGTGATCACCGTCACCAGCGCCGACATATCCGAGCGTGACAACGCCGCTCTCGCACTGGCATCCACGCAGGTAATCACTTCCTTCGGCCAGCTTTGGGCCAACGGCTTCATCGACGACGATGAGTACTTGCGCATCGTGTATCGCTTCGCAGGGGAAGTAATGCCAGCTGCCAGGCCCGATGCACCGCATGCAACCGCAGGGGCAAAGCCGCTTCGCCCTCCACCCCCGCCGTGTCAGACCAGATCATCCCTGCGAAAGAAGCCGGGATCAAGGTGGATGCTGAGACGGGAGATGTGAAGGTAAAGGAGCCCAAATGATCCCGCACATCTCATTGCGGGAAGAAAAGGAGTATGCGGAATGACCAGGCATAAGCAAGCCATCCGTTTTCAGTTTGCAGCTGACAGCCGTCCGGCGAACATCGGAGCCGATCGCTCCACATTCCAGATCCTCTTCATCCAGGCCGCACAGGCCAACGGCTGGACGTTCTCGCAGGCCGTGCTTGAAGAGAGCGCCGCACTCTGGAATGAGTGCAGCGTGTTCGTAGACCATGCCATGTGGGGCAGGTCGGTACGCGACCTGGGAGGCGTGCTATCCAACGCCGCCTGGAGCGACGAACACAACGGCCTTACCGCCATGCTCACGCCGGCAGGGCCATCCAAAGAGATCGTGCTCGAAGCCGCCCGCGTCATGATGAGCGATGGCGCGCACCCAGATATAGGCTTTTCGGCTGACCTGCTGTTCACAGCAGATGCACAGAACAACGTGCAGAAGATCATGCAGCCGCTTTCCGTCGATTTGGTAGTTGACCCCGCCTTCGCTACCAAGTTCATCCGCCAACTCAATTCGAAAGGTTCAACCTGCATAGCGGGAGAAAGGAAACACATGACCGTACCCGTAATTCCCGCCCGTTTCAGACCCGATAGAAGAGCACAATATCCGGCTAAGGCGGGAGCTCGCCGAGCTTTCCAGATCGCCATGGGTGACCAGCTGCTCGAGACCGCGCTTCAGAACGCCAGCTTGCCCGAGCCGGCTTCCAAGGCGCTCCGCACTCAGTTCCACGGCAAGCCTTACACACCCGCCGAACTAACAGAAGCTATCACGGCCTGGAAGGAAAGCATCGCGGCCGTCACAGCCGGCCGATGAGATCGTAGGACCGGCGCGCTTTACCTCCATGTTCAACAGCGCAGACCAGCTGCAAGCCGCCATCGACGACCTGATCGGCGCACCCCGTGAGAAGGGCGCAGAGAACCTGAAGGTTGCTCAGTTCTCAGGCGTGAAAGAGGCCTACATGGGTCTCACCGGCGACCGTGATTTCGTCGGCGGCTTACTTCAAGGATCATGTGCAGTTCCAGATCCAACAGCGCCACGTTCCCCGGCCTGCTGGCCAACGCCTTGAATAAGTCCCTGATCCGTGAGTGGGGCCAGCTCGGACGCGCCGGCTATGACTGGTGGAAGAAGATCGTCACGGTCGAGCATTTCCATTCCGTGCAGGATATCGAGTGGCTGATTTCGGTACGGTCGCTTCGCTGCCGACCGTGGCGAAGGCGGCGAGTACACCGAGCTCATGATCGGTGACGCCGCCGAGACCTCGTCCTTTCTGAAGAAGGGTGGCTACATCGGGTTGACGCTGGAAGCACTGGACAAGGACGATACCCGCAAGCTGCGCTCCATTCCTCGTGAGCTTGCCAATGCAGGCTTGCGCGAGATCTCAGCACTCGTCGCCGCCATGTTCACTCCAGACAGCGGGGCCGGCCCGGTCATGGCCGATAGCGGCGCATTGTTCAACGCCACCGCAGTTACCACCAAAGGCGGACATGCCAATCTCTTGACGACCGCACTCGGCACAGACTTCACCGCGTGGGAAGCAGCAGCAGCCGCCATGTACGACCAGCCCATGCTCGTCATGAATGACACCGGCTTGTATGGCACCGGCAGGAAGATGGCCATCGAGCCCAAGTACTGCCTCGTGCCCCGCGCCCTCAAGGCCGCGGCCGAAGCCCTGTTCATCCCACGTTGGGCTCCCACCGTCGAAGCTGCGATCGCTGCCAAGGGTGGACCCACCTACGGCGGCTATGTCGAGCCCATCACCGTCCCCGAGTGGACAGACGCCACCGATTGGGCGGCCGTCGCAGACCCCAATATCCTGCCCGCCCTCATGGTAGGGGAGCGCTTCGGGCTCGTGCCTCAGATCTTCGTGGCCGGCTCAGACACCGACCCCGCCATGTTCTCCAACGACGAGAGCCGCATCAAGGTGCGCCACTTCATCACCGTTGGCGTCGCCGACTTCCGGCCGCTGCATAAGGAGAACGTTGCTGGATAATCCCGCTCGTTTCGCTCACACCAAATGAGCGAGCGGGATAACAAAAGCCATCAGTCATTCAGCTATCAGCCCTCAGCTGAGGGCTGATAGCTGACAGCAGAATGCTATTACACACACGGAGACCAGACCATGAACATCCTACAAGCTCTCAAGAATGCCCTCTCTCGCAACGGCCAACTCGGCGGCTACGTGCACGATACCGCCATGTGCCAGTACGTCCCGCCCACCGACATGCACTGCGTCACCGGCACGTGGACCGACACCGCCGGTCAGGTAGCTGGCACCATCAGCCGTCACTGTGCAGCCGCAGCTCAGACCACCACGGTCAATATCCCCATCGTGATACCGAGCAACTCGGTTGCTGGCAAAGGCTCACTGCTCAAGTACGTCGAGCTCCAGCACGAGCTCACCGGCGCAGCCGCCACCTCCGTGACCATCTCCATCGTCAAGGTCACACGCGGAGCCAACGGCGCAGTCGATGTTGTCTCCGCCCCCGCCAGTGCACAGCTCTATACAGCGGCCACCACAGCTGCCACACTCGCACAGCATCGTGACCGCTTCACGCTCACCACGCCGGCCTATATCTCGGACAATGAGCAGTACTTCCTCAAGGCCGTCTTTGTCCAGGCAGCCGCCACCGTCATCGACATTGGCGGAGCCTTCGCTTACTTCACGGCCAGACTATAGCCATCAGGCATCCGCTATCAGCCCTCCGCGGAGGGCTGATAGCGGATATCAGAAAGCTGAGAGCCTATTCTGACCATCCCTCTGCCCGTTCTGCAATTCGCCATGATCGACACCATTTGCCTGGCCAAGCGGAACGGCAGCAGTACCCCCGCCCATCCCATCGCCTGGCATGAGACGGCCGACGAGTGGGTGATCGTCTACGAAGATGGCCGCAAGCTGCGCCACTCCAAATCCGAGCCGCACGATGTACCTATCGACACGGTTGCCAGGCAAATCGCATTAATGGGGTCGGCGATATGCCTGGCAAATCATCCCAGCGCGGCAACCCCGGCGAAAGCAGCCGGGGAATGGAAAGACGATCCGAGAAGAAGCAAGCTCGCCATGATTAGACCGCAGGGACGCAGCAATGCCCACGTGCACTGACGGGATCGCCGCGCGCGCTGCAACGAAAGGACACCATGCAAACACCCACTTCCTCACCTCCCGCAAGTTCTGGGCCGCAGTCATCGCCGTGCTGGTGATCGTGCTGCGCTCAACAGTGCCGACCTTCCCCATCAGCGATCAACTCGTCAGTGACATTGTCCTGACCCTGATCGCCTACATCATCGGCACTGGTCTGTCGGATATCAAGGTCCACACAGTGAAGTAACGACGAGCCTTCGCTCGTCGGGTGCACGGTCGCACTACCGACCATCCTCCTTGCCATGCTGGCCATGTCTCTGCGGACACATGGCCAGCAAAGGTCGGCTGACTGCTGACCGCTGAAAGCTGAACACAATGCCGACACCCTCACCCAACTCATCGGCAAGGTCCAGGCTCAACTACTGGACAACGGCACGCTATTCACAACTGCCACCATCACCGCGGCCATGCGCCAGGCTCTGGCCGACCTGAACAAGGCCGTGCCACAGAACGCAGCCATCACCGTGGCCGGCATCGCTGATCAATTGGAGTACAAAGTCACAGACCAGGATCCCGCTGCGACCGGCGTGCTGGACGTGCTCTTACAGGGTTCCAATGATCTTGACACTTCGCTGCCCTTCTACGCCTACAACGAAGACAGCCGCGTGTTCTTTCGCTTGCGCAGTTCCTTGACTGCAGCGCAGACCATGGTCGTCCGCTACACCTTGCCTCACACGATCTCCGGCCTGGACGCCGCCACGGACAGCACACTCCCCGACCCGCTGAACGTGGCGATCCTCAACGGCGCATGCTACTACTCCTGTCTCATCCGAAGCATCGCCACCATCGAGACCAACAACGTCCAGCCGGCAGTAGCCAGGTCATGGGCTGACGCCGCCAGCATTTGGAAACTTGTTTTCGATACGTCCCTTGCCATTGCCAGGCGCCAGCCCACTCCCGGGCCAGCCCCGCACTCAGGCTTGGAATGACAGCTGGCATGATCCCCGCATCAGCGGGGACGACGAGACCTATCCATAATAGGAGCCGCAATGCAATTCTCCAACGCAGAACTCAAGAGCATAAAGGCCGACATTAGCAGGAAGGATATCAGCATTACCTTCGTCGTCGGCCTTGAACAACTCGAAGAAGCCGAGCAGCTTGCAAACTTCATGGGCCCCGACGCCAGCGACATGAATATCACCATCGAGCCGCGCCAACTCCCGATGCTCGACGTGCAGATCAAGAGCCTACGTCATGCTTGAGACTTGCCTCTGTACCTTTTGCAAGTGGTGGATCATCCTGGTGTTTCTCCTCCTGCTACTGCTTGCTGCCCTCATTCTCCCCTTCGGGGCCGTGCTTCCCTGGTCACTTATTTGTGCAGGCATCGCGGGAGCAAGCCCAAGCGATTTGCTTAGCAAATCGAGCCGCCGAAGCACCAGGGGAGCAGGCATCAGGCCTGCATTCCCTGCTAGCGCCTTCATCCCGGCTACTGCCGGGAGAAGGCGGGCGCAAGATAGGAGCCACATCCATGCGCATCGTTCCTCCCGCCCTCACCACAGCCCTGGCCGAAGGCTCACACACGCCCTTCCTCAAGGCCTACATCGGCTACCAGGATGGAACCGTGCTATGGTCAGGCCCCGCCCTCTCGTACAAGCTCACCGGCCAGTCCCTCGAGTTCGAAGTAGCCTACAACGGCGACGCTGGCGGCGATCAGACCTGCATCTGGCTCGAGCGCGGTTTGACCGACAAAGACGGAACCCTGTCTGTCACCACCGGCAAGTTCTTCATCGAGAGTCAGCAGTACTTTCCCAATGGCCGCCAGGTCGCGAAGGGTAAGCTTTTCCCCAGGCAATACTATGCGGCAGCTGGCGACGTGTCGTACAAGACCGTGATCGACGCGCTCTGCACCGCCTTCGGTAAGACGGCGGTCTACCGAGACCCTGCCGCAGCATGGCTCAGCTACCAGTTCTTTCCCGACGGCAAATCCATAATCCTGAACGACCCCAATTTCATGCACGCCCTCCTGCAGCAGAAGTATTTGATCTTCTACTGCGACAACGGCAGCAATGATATTCTCTTCTACTCGTGCGCGCCGGTGATCGGCGGCTCCGACATCATCGTTACTGCAACCAATGGCTTTACTCAGGAGCACAACAACACCAAGGCCCGGCTCTTCCTCTGGCGTGACGAAGCCGGCACCATCCACACAGACGGGGTTGCAAGCAACCCCATTCACAACCTGGGCTATCTCGAGAGTACCGCCGCTTGCCCTGCGCGCCACACGCCCACGGACCTGCTCGAAGTGCACACGCGGCCAGATCTGCGCTTCGTGGACGGCGACCGCATCGAAATGCACATCGGCACCACCTTCACCATCTACGGCCTGATCGAAGAAGGATATGCCGCATCTGATCGTTCCCATAAGCAGCCCCGCTGGGAGACCATCATCCGAGCCAATGAAGTATTCGGCAACACGGCCGGCGGGGCCATGCCCTCCACGATGGAGCGGGTGAGCAATTACACCCCGCTGAATACATCGCAGTTCAACGGCATGCTCTCCGGCGCAGACAACAACCTGCGAGCCGCGATGGACACGCTCGACGATCATGTCCACTATCCGCTACAGGGCGGGGCCGCATCCTTCAGCCCGGCAGACGCACAGACCTATTACTTTGGAACGCTGCATGCCGAAGCGCCCACCACCACACAAGGCCGAGCCAAGCTATTCATTCCCCGCGCCGGGATCCTGAAGTATGCCGTCGTCGTATGGTCCGAGTTCGGAGGGGTGGCCGGCAGCGGCGAAACCATCACCGCCAACATTCGGGTAAACGGCACCACCTCCGTTCTCATTGCCACAGCCGCCAACACCGCCGCGATCAAATCCTTCGGTAATGCCGCCTTGAATATCCAGATGGCACAGGGCAATTACATCGAGTTCGAGATCGTCTGTCCGACATGGGTTACGAACCCGACACTGATCCGACTGACGGGGATCGTGTTTATCGAGTAGCCGGGCTAATCCCAAGTGGACGGTTGCCTCGGCAACCGTCCACTTTGTTGTTAAGGGCCTACCAGGATTCGAAAACTATAAAACAAGTGCAAGCCCTGAGACCTGCCCGTTATGGCAGAGATTCACACGCCCGTCCATCATTGTCGCTTCCATCAAGATTGAATGTATCTCCAAGGCCCAGGGACTGGCAGTAATCGTAACAGGCCTGGCTCCGCGTGAGAACTAGAGTCCTTGCAGTCAAGATTAGGGCCCTGACAATTGCAGGCTGCGACCCCGCCACCGCCACGGCTGGGGAGTGTAGGCACAGCGAAGCGTGGGCGGAGCAGCCCAGAGCCCTATCTTCTGTACGGCTGCGGTTTGCTCAGCCGCACGGAAGACATCTACGTAGGCAACATCGGGGGGATAAGTAGCTGTGTTGGCATAGCCTTGCGAAACAAGCTCGTAGTTGACAAAAGCATTGTTAGCAAGCACATATCGGAGCAATCGCCCGTATCGGTCAGTCTCGGACACGTCTTTGATCAGGGTGACGGTCTTGCCTCCAACGAGTTCGGTATTCCTGGTGGTGGCTTGCGGGCCGAGGCATTTGCTCTGGCTTGTACCGGGCGTGTATGCAATATAGCGAACCGAAAGTCCATGGTCAACCATCACCTTGATGGTGTCGCCGTCGACAACGTAACGACCTTGCCAGTTTGAGGAGGATGTCGGAATACAGGCTGCTGCGACAAGGGGCTGAATTCTCGCTGCGGTAGCTATCGGCACGAGGGCAAGGGTTCCGTGGCGCTAAGGTCGATGTCGGGTAAGCAGTTTCCGTGGGGCCAGTGGTGGACGTGGAGAAGCAGTACCAGTGGGGCCTGTGGTCGGCGTGGAGTAAGTACCACGAGTACCGAAGGCGCAGTTGGTATAATGATTTGAACAAGAGCAGCCACCACACAACAATACTCCAGTCCAACCCGAACTACCAGTGGATTTGTCTTTTGTCGTTTAGGCTGTGGAGGGGATTGCGGATGTTGCCTTGATTGTTGCGTCGGTTCTGGTTTTGCCCCCATTGTCGCGCCGGCAGTGGTGCTGGCTTCGTGGCACCTGCTTTGCCTGGAGCTGAGTGATTCCACGTCTGCATTTCATCTGCGGATTATGTTCACGCGGATCGTATTATCGTTTGTCGTCGGTGTTCACAACTTGCGTACATTGATAGCCAGGTGGTTTTATCCCTTGGATCCTGCCTGAGGACTTCAATGAGAAGCCGCTGGCCTTTTTAGTATTGCCAGCTTTGATATAGACGATGGCTTGCTCGCGGAAAGTGGCCACGGTGTTTCCATTTGTTTGCTGATTGATAGCATCTAGCACGAGATCAGTGCAAATGCTTACAATTCTATTGAGAATTCTCCGAATAGAGGATATGGTGGAAATGCGCTCCGGGCCTCGGCTGCTTCAGATGAAGCGAGCGGGGGAGAAGAGCCTTGCGAGAGTAACGAGGGTGGTGCGGCGGTGTGAGCGGCTAAAATCCCTGGGCGACGTATTCGCCCCAGACGAGGCGGAGGGTGTTGCAGATCTCGCCGAGGGTTACGTCGTGCTCGACACATTCCAGGATGATGGGCATGAGATTGTCGGCATCAATCCAGGCAGACGGAGATTGCTTCGCTTCGCTCGCAATGACAGGCGTGAGGCGGGCGGGGGATTCGAGCTGGGTGCGCAACTCGGCTACTTTGGCGTTGTCGCGGTGAGAGCGGAGGGCGGCGAGGCGGTCACGGGCGGCGGTCTCGATGGCGGGGTCGACGCGTAAGCGTTCCAGCGTAACCTGCTCTTCGACCTGGAACTGGTTGAGGCCGACGACGACCTGCTCGCCGCGCTCGATGGCCTTCTGCGCGTCATAGGCTGCATTCTGGATCTCGTTCTGCATGTAGCCGCGTTCGATGGCCTGCAACGCGCCGCCCATGGAGTCGATGCGGGCGATATATTCGACGGCGTCCTTTTCGATCTGATCGGTGAGCTGCTCGATGAGATAGGAGCCGGCGAGAGGGTCGACGGAGTCGGCGACGCCGAATTCGTGGGCAATGACCTGCTGGGTACGGAGAGCCAGCCGGACGGCATTCTCGGTGGGGAGCCAGAGGGCTTCGTCGCGGCTGTTGGTGTGCAGGCTTTGAGTTCCCGCCGAGAACGGCGGCGAGCGCCTGAAGCGTGACGCGGACGACGTTGTTCTCGGGCTGCTGGGCGGTGAGGGTGGAGCCGGCGGTCTGGGTGTGGAAGCGCAACTGCCAACTGGCGGGCTTCTGCGCATGGAAGCGGTCGCGCATGATGCGGGCCCACAGGCGGCGGGCGGCGCGGAACTTGGCGACCTCCTCCAGGAGGTTGTTGTGGGCGTTGAAGAAGAAGGAAATCTGGGGGGCGAAGTTATCGACGAGCAGGCCGGCCTTGAGGGCGGCATCCACGTAGGCGATGGCGTTGGCGAGGGTGAAGGCGACTTCCTGAACGGCGGTGGAGCCGGCTTCGCGGATGTGGTAGCCGCTAACAGAGATGGTATTCCAACCGGGGATGTTCTGCGCGCAGTACTGGAAAATGTCGGTGATAAGCCGCATGGAGGGCGTGGGAGGGAAGATGTAGGTGCCGCGGGCGACGTACTCCTTGAGGATGTCGTTCTGGATGGTGCCGCGCAGCTTGCGAGGGTCGATGCCCTGCTTGCGGGCGACGGCGATATACATGGCGAGCAAGACGGCGGCGGGGGCGTTGATGGTCATGGATGTGGAGACCTGGTCAAGGGGGATGTCCTTGAAGAGGGTCTGCATGTCGTGGACGGAGGAGATGGAGACGCCGACCTTGCCGACTTCGCCGTGGGAGATGGGGTCGTCGGCATCGTAGCCGATCTGCGTGGGGAGGTCGAAGGCGACGGAGAGGCCGGTCTGACCGTGCTGGAGGAGATAGCGATAGCGCTTATTGGAATCTTCGGCGCTGGCGAAGCCGGCATACTGGCGCATGGTCCAGAGGCGGGAGCGATACATGGTGGGCTGGACGCCGCGGGTGAAGGGGTATTCGCCGGGGAAGCCGAGCTTGTCGAGGTAGTCGGGGTCGTCGTCTGGGGGAGAGGGAGGCGAGGGAGTTCGAAGCCGGAGGAGGTCTCGAAGCGCTCTTTCCGCTCCGGATACTTTTTGAGGGAAGGGGAAAGGGTGACCTCAGACCAGCGTGTGAATTCGTCTTCAATACTCATGTACGCTCTCTTCCGGGGGCTTTATGGGGCAAGCGAAAATTAAACACAAAGGGCACAAAGGACTAAAGGGGGAAGAACAAAAGGTGTTCATGCTGAGACAAGGGCGCATGTGAATTCAGGAAGAATCCATGTGGAGTAGGTTATGTTTCGTATGGCTTAAGATCTAAACACAAAGGGCACGAAGGACTTAAAGTGGGAAAGAAAAAAGATGTTCATGATGGACTGGGATAGGCTTCTAATAGCTTAAAACCTGAAGACAAAGGGCACGAAGGGAAAAACGAATGGATATTTCATAGTGTCTCGGCCCAGCATAAGAGTTTATCATGTCTTATAATCTATTATGGGCGTTCGGCTCGTTCCCGGACAGTTGAAAAGCGAAAGGTATAAGGGATTTAAACCTTGACAACGAAGCTGCTGGAAAAGATCTATCCGCTGATCCCCGCCGAGACCGAACGCATAGGAAAGATCATACTAGACGCTGCCTTCAAAGTCCACACGGCGCTAGGTCCGGGGCTTTTGGAGTCTGTGTATGAAACGGCTCAGGCATACGAGATTTGTAAGAGCGGATTAGCTGTGGCGACGCAGGTGGTATCGCCTATCCACTATGATGGTCAACTCTTGGAGTTTGGGCTCCGCATTGATATGCTGGTGGAAAAATCAGTTATCGTGGAGCTCAAGGCTGTGGAAGTCATGAATCCCGTGTTCGAAGCCCAACTCATGACCTATCTGCGGTTGAGTGGCGTACGTCTCGGGTTATCTAATCAATTTCGATGTGGCGCATCTAAAAGACGGGGTAACCATCCCCTAAAATAGGCCATTCATAAGTGGAAAACTCGTGGCACAATCAGCCCAGGAGAGATCCACATGAAGAAATCCAGATTTAGTGAGAGCCAGATCGTGACCATTCTGAAAGAAGCAGAAGCGGGCGTTTCCTTGGAGGAGCTCAGCCGGCAGCATGGCTTCAGCAAGACCACCTTCTACAAATGGAAGGCCAGGTACAGTGGCATGGATGTGAGCACCTCAAACGCCTGCGGGAATTGGAAGACGAGAACCGCCGGCTCAAGCAGATGTATGCCGAGTTGAGTTTGGATCATAAAGTGCTCAGGGATATTGTCGAAAAAAAGTTATAGAGCCTGGGCAGCGACGAGCGCTGGCAGAGCAGGCCATCGCCCAGCAGGGCGTGAGCGAACGGCGGGCCTGCCGGGTTCTGGCATTGAGCCGCAGTGTCTATCGCTACCAGGCGAAGAAGACCGATGAGCCGCAGATCGAGCAGGCTCTACGCCTGCTGGCCGAGCAGCATCGCCGCTGGGGTTATGGCAAAATGATCCACTATCTGAAGCACCAGGGCTATGCGTGGAACCACAAACGCATCCATCGCATCTATTGTGAATTAGCCCTGAACTTGCGCCGCAAGCCTAAGAAACGGCTGCCAGCCCGCACTGCCCTGGTGCTGGCCCAACCGACCCAGGCGAATGAGAGCTGGTCGCTGGATTTCATGAGCGACAGTCTGGCGAGCGGGAGAGCCTTTCGCACCTTGAATATCTTGGATGACTACAACCGGGAAGCCCTGTGGATCGAAGTGGATACCTCCTTGCCGGCCGAGCGTGTGATCCGGGTTTTGGAGCTGCTCTTGCAGTGGAGAGGCGTGCCCCGGCAGATCCGCATGGATAATGGTCCCGAACCATCTCACAGCGCTTGGAAAGCTGGGCCCAGGACCATGGCATTGAACTGGCTCATATCCAGCCCGGAAGGCCTGCGCAGAATGCGTATATTGAGCGTTTCAACCGCACGTTTCGGGAAGACATCCTAGATGCCTATCTGTTCCATTCCCTGGAGGAGGCGCGAGAGATCATCGAACCTTGGATCGATGAATACAATGCCATTCGTCCGCACGAGGCCTTGCGAGGCCTGACGCCCCATCAATTCGCCATAGCGAAGGCCTGAGATTTTCCACTTTTGTGTGGTACTAAAAATGGGATGTTGACAACGGCATTAAGCGAATGGTGAACTGAGTTGCGCAACGTGCCGGGCCTATTGCGCATGACGGCAAACGGTTCCCCTACTTTGAGCCCTTGGTGCCCTTTGTGTTTAAAGGAGTATGCGTGGCAGACAATCTAAAATCAACAATCAACAATCCCGGCACGAGCCGGGACCATCAACAATCAACAATTGGTTATGTGGTGGGCGGGGGACTGCGGGATAACTTCCGGGTGCGGCTGACGGTGGACCCGCTGACGGTGCAGGAGGGGGCGTTCGTGGTGATCGAGAGCGGCGATGTGCAGTTCTACGGGCTGGTGACGGACCTGGAGCTGGGCGCCACCGACCCGCGGTTCGCAGACGAGCAGTCGGAGATACGGCTGGCGCCGTCGATCGCGAAGGCGCTGCACGGGCAGACGCTGTACACGAACCTGGAAGTGCTGCCGGCGCTGATGCTGGACCGGGGACCGGAGCCGGGGTCGGCAGGGTATGCGGATTGGCTGAAGAAGCTCAGCGGGCAGGAGCCGCGGCCGGGGCCGGTAAAGACCGTGCCGCCGCACCATGCGCGCGTGAGACTGGCGAGCGAAGGGGACATCGGCGAGATATTCGGGAAGGCGGGGGAGCGCGGCAATTTCATCGTGGGGTATACGCGCGAGCAGGGGCATGCGGTGTGCGTGGACCTGGAGAAGCTGGTGCAGCGTTCGTCGGGAGTGTTCGGCGCGACCGGCACGGGCAAGTCGTTCCTGACGCGGCTGGTGCTGGCGGGGCTGATCCACTACAACAAGGCGTCGGTGCTGGTGTTCGACATGCACAACGAATATGGGTACGACGACACGGCGTCGGACACGGGGATGCGGGTGATCGGGCTGAAGAGCAAGTTCGCGTCGAAGGTGCGGGTGGTGGGGCTGGGCGGCGGCGCGAAGATCCGGGGGAACGGGCCGGACTTCAACCTGGAGATCGCGGAGAGCGACATATCGACGGCGGACATCGAGCTGCTGGGGCGGGAGCTGGACCTTAAAGAAACGACCGCCACGACGCTCGAGGCGCTGTGGAATACGTTCAAGAAGGACTGGTTCGGCGAGTTCAAGAACATGACGCAGGAAATGGTGACGGGGGCGGATGGGAAGAAGACGCCGGCCAACGGAAGCGTGGCGGCCTGGGCGAACGCGAACGGGGTGAACGTGATGGCGGCAGAGGCGCTGCATAACAAGCTGCGGCGACTGTTCAATAAGCCGTACATCGTGGCGAGGCCGGCGGCGGACTCGGTGAAGGAGATCATCGACGCGCTGGAACGGGGGCAGCATATCGTGCTGTCGTTCGCGGAATTCGAGAGCGACCTGGACTATTTGCTGGTGTCGAACCTGCTGACGCGCAAGATCAAGGAAGTGTGGGAGCGGAAGACGAACGCGTTCCGAAGCTCGGGGACGGACGAGCCGCGGCAACTGGTGATCGTGCTGGAGGAGGCGCACAAGCTGCTGAACCGCGAGATGGCGGCGCAGACGACGTTCGCGACGATCGCGCGCGAGCTGCGAAAATACTACGTGACGCTGCTGGTGATCGACCAGAGGCCGTCGCAGATATCAGACGAGGTGATGTCGCAGCTGGGGACGCGCATCTCGGGCTGGCTGGGGGATGAGGACGATATCCATGCGGTGCTGTCGGGGCTGGCGGGGCGGGAGGCGCTGCGCGGGATGATGGCGCGGTTGCAGCCGAAGGAGGAAGTGCTGCTGCTGGGCTGGGGCGTGCCGATGCCGCTGCCGGTGAAGTCTCGCAGATATGACGAGGAGTTCTGGAAGGAGCTGCTGGGGAGCGCGGCCGGGGGGAAGAGGAGCAAGGAGCAAAATTTGAAGGAGCTGGGGTTTTAGAACTCTTTTACCACGAAGGAACACGAAGGAACACCAAGGAACCCTAAGATTTGTTGTACGCGGAATGGCACGGAATTTTCTGGAACTGAAATAACAATACGGGAAGTTCAATGGCACGGAGGATTGGGCTTGATATGAAACAAGGCGGACATGATGCTGTCCGCCTTGTTGTTATATGCGCAGGGCTGTGGATCAGCGGAAGCCCCTGACGCATGGGCAGACGTCCGGCAAAACGCAATATAATCCAGCCTCACATATGACCGCCTGATATCTTAGAAGCGATTCGTTTATGGAGTAGACAACATGGCAAACTATATCTGTGTCACATGCGGCGTACAGTACGGGGAAACCGAAACGCCACCCGCACACTGCATCATCTGCGAAGACGAGCGTCAATACATTGGGAAGAATGGGCAGAGATGGACAACCTCGCCGGAGATGCAGAAGCATTATCACAACCGCGTTGATGATATCGCGCCGCAGCTCACGGGAATCGGCACCGAGCCAGGGTTTGCGATCGGACAACGTGCGCTACTTGTGCAAACGCCAGAGGGGAATGTGTTGTGGGATTGCGTCAGTCTGCTTGACGATGCCACGTTGGAGGCTGTCCGCTCGCGGGGAGGCGTGAGCGCGATCGCCTTGTCGCATCCGCACTTGGTCGGGTCGGTGGTCGATTGGAGCCGGGCCTTTGGTCATGCCCCGATCTACTGGCATGTCGATAATCGTGAGTGGGTTACGCGGTCCGATCCGGCTTACGTATTCTGGCAGGGCGAGAGGCAGCCGTTGTTGGGGGCACTGACGCTCATCCGCTGTGGCGGGCATTTTCCCGGTTCGGATGTTTTGCATTGGCCGGCAGGTGCGGAAGGAGACGGGGCGCTGTTGACCGGGGATACCATGCAGGTCGCCCAGGATAGACGCTACGTCAGTTTTATGTACAGCTATCCCAATATGATCCCTTTGAACGCACCCGCCATCAGCCATATTGTTGAGGCGGTCGAGTTTTTTGCCTTTGACCGGATCTATGGCGGCTGGTGGGATTTTGTTGTGGTGAGCGATGCCAAGGCCGCCGTAAAGCGTTCAGCCGAACGATATATCAAGGCGATCAGCCCATAGCCACACAGGCTCCGTTGAGGTCCTTCACGCTGGCGACGACTTTGGGCAAGCCGATGGCCGAATGGACACGAAACAAGGCGGACAGAGTGTCCGCCTTGTCCTTTTGCGTGGGCAGGGGCCGGGAGACCTTAGCGCCTACGGGTTGTAATAGATAAAGAGTTGGGGCCTGGCGAAGGCATCGCTCTCGAAGACCTGGTAGTCTGGCGCATTGTTGTAGTGCTCGGTAGTGAAGCGCAGGCGGAACTGGGTGAGACCGAGCCTATTGACCTTGGGGCGGGCGAGGGGAGTGAGGGTTGCCACCCAGTAACGAAAATCGCCGATCTGGGTGGTGCCGAAGGAGGCGGCCGCGTTCACGGTGGCAGGGGCCTGCCAATCGGAGGAGGCCAGGGTTGGGCCCGAGCCGAAGAAGGGACTCCGCATGTCTGCCACGAGGGCGCCGAGGGTGGGGAACGGGGTGCCGACGTGGTTCTCTCCGGCGACCGAGATCAAGCCTTTCACCACGATGGCCGCGTCCGGGAGGGAGGCGGTATTGAAGGAGAGAAAGCCGCGGTAACGGCGGTTGAGGGCATCGTCGCCGACGCGGATGGACGGAGCAGTGGTGTTGATCACGCTGCCGATATTGGAGAGCTTGCGCGAACTCGAGCACCTGCCCGTCGTAAGCGGGGGCCGAGGGGAAGGAGACCATGCGGACTTCATAGGCGCCCATGTCACAGTAGACGCCCTGGGGCCGGGCAACATTGCGCTGGTCAGTGCCGGGGCAGGTGGAGTTGTGTCCACCCGCGTCGAGGGCGGCGCTGTTAGGGCCGAGCGCCATGGTGTTCGTGAGGCCGCCGTTGTTCTGCAGTGGGCCGAGGCTGGGATTGCCTGCGATAACGTTGGTGCAGGAAGCGCCGGCGGGGCAGCCCGTCTGGATGAGGCTATCGACGATAGTGGGGGTACTGTTGATCAGGCCGATCTCGGAGCTATCGCCCCAGAAGATGGTGTTGTAGATGGCCGGGGCAGTGCCGGTCTGGCTATAGAGGGCGCCGCCGAAGTCGGCGGTGTTGCCGCTGAAGGTGACGCCGTTGAGGACGGGATTGCTGCCCGCTTCGTTGTAGAGGGCGCCGCCTTCGCTGATGCCTGCAGCAGAGTTGCCGGAGAAGGTGACGTTGACCAGAGTGGGACTGCTGTTTACGGTGTTGAACATGGCGCCACCCTTGGGGGCTCCGCCGGAAGCACCGACGAGCTTATTCCCGCTGAAGGTGACGTTGACCAGAGTGGGGCTGCTCTGGGTATTGTAGATGGCGCCGCCCTTGGGAGAGGTGTTAGCGGCGGTAGTGGTCACAGAGTTGCCGGTGAAGGCCACATCCTGCAAGGTGAGGCTGCTGGCATTGTTGTACATGGCGCCGCCTTGCGGATTGTCAATTGAACTGGTGGTGGTGCTCGAGTTATTGGTGAAGGTGACGCGGGTGAGGGAGCCACTGCTGGCACTATTGTACATGGCCCCACCGGCAGAGTTGGCCGAATTGCCGGTGAAGGTGACGTTGGTCAGGGCCAAGTTGCTACTGTTGAAGTCGGCGATGGCGCCGCCACCGAAGTCGAAGGCGCTATTGTTGACGAAGGAAACATTGGTCAGTGTCAGGCCGGTGCTGCCGCTGCTGATGATAGCGCCGCCACCGCGTCCATTGTTGCCGATAAAGGAAGCGTTCGAGAGGGAAAGGCTGCTGCTGTCCTGCATGTCGACACCGCCGGCAGACTCGGCGGAGTTATTAGTGAAAGTGGCATGGTTGATGTGCGGGTGGGCGTTAGAGAGGTAGCACGCCACCACCCGACTGTGCGGAGTTGTTGGTGAAGATCACATTCGTGAGAGACGGACTGGCGGCAGATATATATATGCCGGCGCCAGTTTCGGCGTGGTTGTTGGCGAAGGTGAGGTTGCGCAAGGTGGGGCTGCCAAAGGTGTATAAGCCGCCGCCCTGGGTGTTGAAGCCCGTACTCGCATCAGCGTTGCCCCCGATGATCCTGAAGCCGTCCAGGATGGCGCTGCTGTCGCCGCCGCCGTAGACGACATGGTACGAGTTGTCTGTCGATGTGCCGGGGTCGCCGATATTTCCGCTGAGGATGGTGAGGTGCACGGCCGGTTTGCGCTGGCTAAGGAGGGTCTCGTTGCCGGCGAACCCGCCATAGAGGGCGATGCCAGTGCGCAGCCTAAAGTAGAGGCTGCGGTTAAAGCCGTTGGTAGGGTAGTAGGTGCCGGCGGCCACCCATAACTGGTTGCCGGGGGTGGCGGCAGCCAGGGCAACCTGCAGGTTCTTATAGGCGTTGGCCCAGGATGTGCCGTTGTTGGCGCCGGCGGCGTTGGGCTTCACATAGATGATGGAGGCGGCGGAAGCGCGGCCCACCTGCCCGAAAAGAAACAAGACGATCAGAACAAGGCTCACGATACGATAATGGAACCGGTAAAGGCGTTTGTTCATATTAGGCTCCTTGCGCAATTTGACTGAAGCGGTTCGCCCCCTAAGCAGTCCTCGATGGGGTTCTAAGACTTATTTTATAAAGATTATCCTAAAAGTCAATAGGCTGGAAAGAATTGTTGGGAAGCAGAGGATGATTTAGCGGGTGCAATTGTGCGGAAGATTGCGGATGATATGGGACAAGGCGGAGGGTTCGTTCGCCTTGTGGTCTTTGTTGAGGGCGCAACCTTTGCTTAGTTGAAGTCTTTGACGCCAGGCCAGGCGTCTTGTATGTCTGCCTTCAGGCCGCGGGCGATGAAGATGGGGGCGTTGTTCTCGAACGGCATGCAGTAGGTGCAGCTTGTTTGACCGGCGGGCTGGACGCTTTCGAAACCGGCGGATAAGTCATTCAGGGGGACATTGATGGTAATAAGCACCTTGCCGGTGCAGCCCTGGGGTCCCCAGATAAAGTAGCTGTTGTGGCCGCTGATGGCCTTCGGCAGGCCGAGGGCGGGGCCGTAGAAATCGATGGCCCCGGCCTCGCCATAGTTGCTGGCGAAGACGCAGGCCTGGGCTTGTTCCTGAGGGGTGAGCGTGTCGTAGGCCTGCTTGACTGAGGCGACCATCTCTTTCCAGCCGTAGCGGTCGGCATAGCTTTGGGGCAGGGCCGAGGATTGCAGGTTCTCCGACTGGACGCCACCCGGATTGCCCAGGAGCGTATTCAACTGAATGAACGCGGTGGGCGAAAGGATGGGAATGGCGAAGGGCACGAGCAGAAGGCCGGAGATCGCCAGGATCGAGGTGTAGGCGGGCTGCAGCCAGTGCAGACGCGGCCGCCGTTGAGCCAACAGTTCGAGGGCGTATGCACCGCCGGCGAATAACATGGGATACGCGGGCGAAAGCCAGTAGAACTTGGCTTTCTGGAGCATGAAGAAGATATACAGGAAGAGATAGGCCCAGCCGAAGGCGCGGTAGGGTTTGCCGGCGCTCGTGAAGAACAGGAAGTACAGGCCGCCGAGCCAGAGAGGGAAGGCGATGGGGTTGAGGGTTACAAACTGCTGGCCGAAATATTCCAGTGGCGTGGCCTGAAAGGTCTTGCCAGTGGAATACTGCCGGGTGTACTCGAGCACCGGGAAGCCGTGTGCGGCCTGCCATGCAAGATATGGGCTCATCATCACGAGGGCGATCACTCCTCCCAAGATGAGCCAGCGGTTGAAGAGCAGCTTGCGCTGGCCGGTGAGCAGGAGGCCGATGAGGAGGGCGAGAATATAGAATCCAATGGTGAGCTTGGTGAGGAGGCCGATACCGGCGACCACGCCAAACGCCAGCCACAGACGGGGCTGCGATTTGCCTCGCAGATCGAAGCCCAAATCGAAATCGTCCTTGATGAGGCGGAGCAAGACCCAGGCCGCGAGTGTCCACCATAACTGGTCGAAGGGGTCCATCGACATGAGGCCGCTGGAGCCGAGGAAAACGGGGCCGAGGGCGACGGCGAAGGCCGCCAGGATCTGCGCGGGCAGTCCGCCGCCGAGTTGGGCGACCATATCGGCGGTGAGGAGGACGATCAGCGCGGCGGCGAGAGAAGGCAGCAGCCGGATGGCGGCCACGGATGTTCCGAATACGGCGCGCGAAAATGCCGTGGCAAACGCAACGAAGGGCGGGTATTCCACGTATCCGGGAGCAAGGTGCTGGCCGGCGGCGAGATAATACAGCTCGTCGCGGAAGAAGCTGTCGTGGGTATTGGCCCACAGGTGCAGGGCGAATTGCAGCAGGGCGATCAGCAATATGGCCCAGCCGGAGCGGCGGAGCCAATCCGAAAATGAGGTTCGAATGTTCATTGTGGCCCTCCCAATCTAATCGCGGCGTTATATGTATTATTGGGCCAGAGGGCGCGGCTTGTCAAGTTAAAGAAAACACAGGGGTAGTAATTTTAGATCCAATGTGACGCGCACTGGCAGGCGAGGGAGGACGTTCTGCAACGAACGAATACGGCAGGTGTTGTAGCCCATAGTTTCGCAATCACCCTTCATTGTGCAAATTTCACATGCATCAGAGGAGAAGCGACATGTCACCGGTGACCGCAGGACAGAAAGTGTTCTTTGCCGTGATCTGTGCGGCGGCTTTATTGGTAGCGGTGCTAGGTCTGTTCAATCCGGCATATCTGGCTTCGATTTTTACGTGGCTGGTCTTGCCTCCCTTGCACGCGCGATTTGTTGGATCGATCTACGCTTTCGGCGCGGTGTTTATGGCGGGCTGCCTGCTGGCGCGACGCCAGGCGGAAGTGCGCTGGGCCGTGCAGCTGATCGGCATCTGGACGGGGATGCTGTTCATCATCTCGCTGCTGAACCTGGGGGCATTTGACTTTGCGCGGCTACCCGTTTGGATCTGGTTCGCTTCCTACATTATTTATCCGATCATTGCGATTTGGATGACCATCCGGCAGCCGCAAATGATGCAGGCCGGCGACCTTCCGGGACCCGCGCTCCCAGGCTGGGCGCGAGGATTTCTCGTCATTCAAGGTGTTCTCGTAACAGCGGTGGCGCTGCTCTTGTTCTTCTTCCCGGCTTTCATGGTGACACTCTGGCCGTGGAAGGTAACACGGGTGCTGGCGCAAATGTATGCCGGGCCGCTGCTATCCTATGGTCTCGGCAGCCTGTTGTTTTCACGGCAGGAGAAATGGCTGGGCGTCAAGGCTATTGTGCCGGCGATGATGCTGTTCTCCGATGCAGCTCTCATCAGCTCGTTGATCCACTTTGATGTCTTTGCATTCGGGGGAATTGCCGATATCGTGTGGTTTGGTTGGTTTGCAATCAGCACCGTGGTGCTGGCGATCATGGCCTTCACCCTGCTGCAAGTGCGCGAATGACTGAAGGAAATCCAACACAAAGTACACGAAGGGTACCAAGTGAACAAACATTGCGGCGTCGCTGCTGCTCATCTCTTATGGGATGGCGGAGGAAGATGGAGCTGCGTGGTTAAGGAGAAATTATGGTTGAGGACGTGCGCAGAGAATAATGAACGAGGCGGATGGGCGTTAAAGGGGATGAGGCCTGAAGAGCACAGGCTGAGAATAGGAGCGTGAACTATGATCCGAAAACTGAAGAGCGGTGAGTACCGGTTGTATTCGAAGAAGGTCGATCCGAAGACGGGGAAGAGGCGCAACCTGGGGACGTTCAAGTCACGAGCTGCGGCGGAGAAACACGAAAAGGCGGTGCAGTTCTTTAAGCACAAGTGAAGCAAAACCACACATATTGAACACAAAGGGCACGACGGAACACTAAGAAAGGATTTAGTGCACTTCGTGTCCTTTGTGTTTAATGCTCCTGTTTGTATGCCAATGCTGAATAGAACTCGTGGAGGAAGCTGGATGGATGGGTGGCGAGGAGGCGCGGCTCGGTGAAGCCGAGGCGGGGGGCGAGGCCTTGCCAGGTCGCAAAGGATAAGGGATAGGGTACCCACGTGTTGCCGGAGTCGACGTTGTATTCGACGAGCAGGAGGGCGCCGCCGGGTTTGAGGAATGAACGGACGTGGGCGAGGATACGGGGCTTGTCCTTGAAATAGTGGAGGGAGTTCGCCATAAGGACACCGTCGAGGGGCGGCAGTTCGAGAGGACGTGAGAAGTCGGCGGGGAGGGTGTGGAGGCCGGCGGTATCGAGGAAACGGGCACGGTAAGTGCGGTCCAGATCGCCGAGGCGGGCAGGATCTTTGTCGACGGCGTAGATGTGGGTGTCAGGGCCGAGGAGCTCGCGCAGGGCGAGGGTGAATGCGCCGGCTCCGGCGCCGAGGTCGGCCCAGGTGCCGGGCGGAAGGGGGGCGGCGGGTTGGAGGAGAGCGACGTGGTCGGTGTGCTTCATCTGTTATTTTGGGAAGCCAGAAGCAACGCCCCTGGCGGGAACGATGTGGGTGTGGCCCTCATGGCGTACGATGCCGCGGTCGCTGGACCAGGAGGCGAAGGGAGCCATGACGAAGTTGCAGATCCCGATCAGAGAAGCGTCGTAGTTGACGCGCCAGCCCGCGAAATCATTCCAGGCTTGCTCGCGGTCGGGCTTGAGCGGGAGGCCGGCAGAGGCAAGCTGGTCGAGAACGGCGTCGAATTCTGAACGGTGGATGCTGATGGGTTCGGTAGGGAAACGCGGGTCCTGTGGGTTGGGGATGTCGAACTGGTTGGCGATACGGCGCAGGGCAAGGTAGCCGGCGCGAATGCAGAGATCGGCGGTTGCTTCATGGGGTATATCCACGAGGGAAATGGTAAGAGCGGCGGCATCCAGCACAGCGCCCGAGGCGGTGATCCAGGACAACTTCGCCCTGGGCGAACGGAAGAAGACCAATGCGCCGAGGGTGGTATGGCTCTCTTCCAAATCTGCGAACCACGACTCCCAGGAGCGCCAGTATTCGCCGAGCTTATCGAGGCCATGAATGCGGTTGAAGCGCAGGAGCATCTCGAGGGCGGACGGCGGGATGCCCGCGCGGACCTCCAACATGTTGACGGCCTGCTCGCGGCGGGAGAAGGCGGAGTACATGGTGGGCAGATAGGCGATGAGCAGCGCCACCAGCAGCAAGCCGAGCATGCCTTCGGAAAAGGCCAGAGCGGAGGCGACGAAACCCGGGGGCGAGCGAAGCCGAGGGTAAAGAGAGAGGAGCCGCTGAGCCGGAAGGTGTCGAGGAAGGTGCCGAGGCCGAGGGACCAGTAGATGGCGGTGTAGCCCAGGCAGGTGAGGATGTACCAGGTCGGCAGGAGCAGCATCAGCCCGAGCGGGGCGTAGTAGGCCATGATGGCATCGCTGCGTTCATAGGTGGTGGAGAAGTGCAGAAAGAAATCGAACAGGCGGCGCAGAGAGCTGAAGACGAGCCGGGTGAGGAAGCTGCGACTGCTGCGGGGGAGGACGAAGGTGGAGATGGCCGATACGAGGGTGAGCAGGACCAACAGGATGCCACCGAGGAATACGGCGGTATGCAACGCGCTATCTGAGAGAAGCATGGGGGCGATTATAAGGGAAATTTAGAGGGGCGGGATGCAAACCGGATGCTTCGCACGGAAAGCTGAAAGGTAAGGGGAAATAGGAAATGGGAATAGGAAGTCATGGAAAGAGCCAAGGCAATCTGCGTCCTGATTCTACTTGTATGTATAATCGGGAGCTTAGAGACGTTAACCTAGCGAAGAGGTGCCCGATGAATAATCGCCAACTGGCCGAGACGTTCGTCCTTATTGCAGACCTGTCGGAGATCAAAGGGGAAGTGATCTACAAGACCACTGGCGTACCGCAAGGCGGCGGAGAGCCTCGCCACATTGGGCGGGGACGTGAACGAGATATGGAAAGAGGGGAAACTGGAAGAGATACCCGGCGTGGGCAAGGCCATCGCGGAGAAGATCGACGAGCTGCTCTCGACGGGCAAGCTCGAATTCCTGGAGAAGCTCAAGAAGGAAGTGCCGCCGAGCCTGGCGGAATGGCTCAAGGTGCCGAGCCTGGGGCCGAAAAAGGTGTCGATGATCTGGAAGGAGCTGAAGATCACGACGCTGCCGGAACTGGAGCAGGCGGCGAAGGATGGCAAGCTGCGCGACCTGCCGAGCATGGGGCCGAAATCGGAGGCGACCATCCTGGCGGGGATCGCATCGCTGGCGCGCAGATCGCAGCGGATACCACTGGGGAGGGCGTGGCCGCTGGCGCAGGGGATCGCGGACGAGCTGCGGAAGATCCCAGGGGTGGTCGCGGTGGAACCGGCCGGTAGCCTGCGGCGAATGCGCTCAACGGTCGGGCGATATCGACATCCTGGTGGCATCCAGTGATTCGAAGCCGGTGATGGAAGTGTTCACGAAACTGCCGGGGGTAATACGCGTGCTGGGGAAGGGCGATACGAAGTCGAGCATCGAGTTCGGGGACGGCGTGCGGGCGCAGGTGTGGGTGCATCCGCCGGAAAGGTTCGGGACGGCGCTGTTGTACGCGACGGGCTCGAAGGAACACAACGTGCGTCTGCGCGAGATCGCGCTGGCAAAGGGGCTGTCGCTGTCGGAGCATGCGCTGACCAAGGAGAAAGGCGAGGGGGATGAATTACTTTATGCAACGGAGGAGAAGTATACGCGGCGCTGGGTCTGCCGTGGATCCCGCCGGAGCTGCGAGAAGACCGGGGAGAGATACAGGCGGCCAAGGCCAACAAGCTGCCGAAGCTGATCGAGGTGAAAGACATCAAGGCCGACCTGCAAGTCCACTCCACGTGGAGCGACGGCAAGCTGAGCATCGCAGACATGGCGCGCGCCGAGGCGAAGCACGGGATGAAGGTGGTGGCGTTCACGGACCACTCGGTGAGCCTGGGGGTGACCGGCGGGCTGAGCATGGAGACGCATAAGAAGCAGGCGGCGGAGATCAAGAAGGCGCAGAAGCAGGTGGGCGACCGCATCCTGATCCTCCACGCGTCGGAGGTGGAGATCAAGGCGGACGGCAAGCTGGATTACCCGGACGAATTCCTGGACAGCCTGGACCTGGTGCTGGCATCGCTGCACACGTCGCTGCGACAGCCACGCGAGAAGGTGACACAGCGCGTGCTGAATGCGATCAACAACCCGTACGTGGACATTATTGGGCACCCGACGGGGCGGCTGATCCCGGACCGGGAAGGGGCGGACCTGGATATGGATGCGCTGTTAAAAGCCGCTGCTAAATCAGGCGTGGCGCTGGAGATCAACGCGCACCCGGCGAGGCTCGACCTGGACGATGTGTATGCGCGGCGGGCAAAGGAGATGGGCATCCCGATCAGCATCAATACGGATGCGCACTCGGAGGCGGACCTGGATGTGATGTTCTATGGGGTGGCAACGGCGCGCCGGGCGTGGCTGGAGGCGAAGGACGTGATCAATACGTGGCCGAAGGCGAAGTTATTGGAGTGGCTGAAGAAGAGGAAAGGAAATGGTAAGTAAGCAGGCAAGAGACAGGTAGACAGGGAAGAACCTCGAAGCCGGCGGCTCACGGCTCGAATAGAGGTATACTCCGCGGAATTTCCGCTCATTCAAAGCTTAGTCGTTAGAGGAGAATCCCATGACAAATCAGGTTCGTACATTTGCACGTGCAGGACTGTGGGCATTGCCCATTTGGGCGGCAATGCTGTTTGCCGGTACGATCACCCACCAACCCGACGTGCATACCGACTTTGCGGGCTTTGCAAAATATGTAACCACCAGCGAGTTCCTGTGGTCTCACCTGATCAACAGCATTACGGGGGCCGCCATTGGGTCGATCGGCACTGTCGCACTGGTGCTTTACCTGCAGAACTCCAGGGCAGCCGGACGGGCGATCATTGGCATGGCGGCGACAGTATTGGGAAACACGCTGACTTCATCCATCTTCGGCGCGGCCGCCTTCGTCCAGCCGGCCCTGGGTCGTGCATTTCTGGCAGGGCAGCAAAATGCGCCTGCCATCTATGACGGGGTATACGGCGACTCGCTGTTTGGGACAGCCATCGTAGCTCTCCTCCTGTTCATCATTGGTGGAATCTTCGTTGGGATGGCGATCGCAGCATCGGGACGATTTCCGCGCTGGACCGGATGGGTGTATGCCATCACGACGGTTGGCTTTGTCGTTAGCAACTTTACCGTGGCGGAAGGCCAAACGCCCATGTCGGTGCTGCTCTTCGCGGCTACTGTGGTGGTGGCATGGACCGCCATACGGGACCGGCAACCTCAGGGTCAGGGCATCGAGACGCCTGCAGCGGCGTAGCGGTTCAGCTCATGGGTGATTCTACGAGGCGAAGCCTTTAGGCATGTTTGTTTCGGCGGGGGCACAGGCGAAGCGAGTGATTTCAGTGGCTCGCGAGGGATAGAGGGGCATTAGCTGCTCACTGGTGCCGCCAACGAACATGTCGTCGGTGAAGCCGGGAGCCATGGTGCAGCCGAAGAGAGAGTATCTGCCACCTTCGAGCATGTGCCCGGCCTGCCAGACGCCGGCGGGGATCACGAACTGGACCTCATGGCCCTGGAGGGGATCATTGCCCATGATGACATCGCGACTGGAACCGTCTGGATAGAGCAGGATCAAGCGCAGCGGGTCGCCGGCATAGAAATGCCAGACTTCGTCCACGGGGAGGCGGTGGAAGCGTGAGATGCTGGGAGGCTCATCGGTGTAGAGGGCGACGATGGCAGTCCCCATCGGCTTGCCGTCATCCAATTCCTGCGCGGAACGATAGGTGCTGGCAAACAGAGTCCCTTCCGCAGGAAGGGGTATGAGCTGGAGTCGTTCGATCAGGGCTTGTACTTCCGGGTGCATTATGCTCCTTGAGTCTCTTGTAAAGACTTCCGAAGGTTCTGAAACTTCGGAAGTCTTTGCTGTTTAGCGGCGTGGAATGCCGGCTGCCATAACTGGCGGATGCCGCGAGGGTGATCGCCCTTATGCCTTGTATGCGGCGCTCAACGACAGGGGCGCGTTCTCTGCATTGAAGTGCTTGTCCAGCGGCACGATCATCAGGCCCATCAGCACGGTCTGTATCAATATTTCCACAAATGTAATCGCTGCAAACTTGACGGGATAGTAGGCGGGCTTGAAATACACGAAGTGCTCAATCATACCGCCAGAGGCCGCCACGAAACCCATCACGAAGATGATAGCTGCAATGGCGAGGCCGCCGACCCAGGTGCCGCGTGACAGGATGCGCTGCCTCATGGGGAACAACACTGCCGCAAACAACAGGCCGCGCAGTGCCTGGGCAGGTACGATCCAGGCGAGCACAGCAGGGTCGTGCGGATCGCTCAGGTAGCTAATCGCTTTCGGTGAGGGCGGGTAGAACTGATTCGCGCCGAGCACAAGCTGCGCGATCACGCCGGCAAAGAAATAGGTGATCAATTGAGCGATCACAACGATCAAGGCGAATTTGAGGAAGGTCTTCAACATATTGCCTCTCCGTGCAGGTTGGCGGAAAACTCGTCGCTACTTGAATAGTATAGTGGAGAGCCTGTAATGAGCGCAATCGTGACGAATCGCCCCACTTGGATGTATGAGACGGCTGCCTGATCGTTCGGCCACTTCAGGCGGGCGCTTGGCGGTCGGGGCGGAACGCCCGCATGCTATAGGCGTAGGAAGAGATCGGTATCAGGAACCAGATCACGTAGACCGGATACACACTGATGAAGCCGAGAGGCATGGTGGCGAGGATGAGCAGGGGCGGGTAGAGCCACAGGCGCGAGAGCAGCTTGATGGCATAGGGCTGCATGTCATCATCGAGCAGGCGACCAGCGTGTGAGGCGTATTGCCACATGATCCAGGATGTAAGGCAAAGCAATGAGGTGTTAACGCCGAAGAAAAGCAGCGCCAGGGGCTGGGTAGGATACCGTCCAAGGATGTCGGCGGAAGCGGGCATCAGGACGACGAACATGAGCGAAACGAGGTAGAGCCAAACGAACACGCCGTCTGCGTGGGCAATGTGCATCATGGTGCGCTGATGAACATCCCATTCCTGCGCAATAGCCAGGAACGCAAAGACAAAGATGGCCAGTCTGGGAAGGAGCGCCAGCATGGCCTGAGCGAGAGCGCCGGGCTCTATGGCGGGCAGGCGCAGATCGAGAGCAAGCAGCGTCAGGGCAAAAGCGAAGATGGCATCCCCGAGCGCTTCGAGGCGCGACATGTTAACGAACCGGTGAGGATGTCCGATGACCGCGTTACGACGCTTTCGCATGATAAGGAATCTCCTGAGCCAAAGGGTTGCCGGCCCGCGCGAACCTTCCCGCTATGGATAACTATTGCTGAATATTTCCAACCAGACCGAGTTCGGGAGCGATGCGACGCATGGCAGCGATGACGTTGCCGACGTGCTCCCACAGCTCGATGCCGAAGTCCCTGGCCGCCTCTTCCATCTCGCGGCGGTCGGTGCCGGCGGCAAAGGCCTTGTCCTTCCATTTCTTTTTGACGGAGGAAGGCTCGAGATCCAGAAGGGAGCGGGAGGGGCGCACAAGGGCAACGGCGGTGACGAGGCCGGTGATCTCGTCGCAGGCGTAGAGGGCCTTGCGGCGCGGGGTGTCGCGCGGGACTCCGGTGTCCACGCCGTGGCTGAGGATATCCTGGATGATATCTTCCGGGACGCCGCGCTGCCGGTAGGATGGGCGCGCCCTTGACCGGGTGCTCATCGAGCGTGGGATGCAGCTCCCAATCGAAGTCATGCAGGAGGCCGAGCAGGCCCCAGGCTTCAACGTCTTCGTTGAACTTCCCGGCATAGAAGCGGAGGGAGGCCTCCACGCAGAGCATGTGTCGAATGAGGCCTTCGTTCTTGACGTATTCACGGACCAGGGCAAGTGCTTCGTCGCGAGTCAATGGGTTTCCTCACTTCACGCTAGAATGTAAAGGATGTTTTTTAGATGAACTCTTAGATACAGGCAAGGGTGCCTAGCTACCCTGGCGGAAGATGGGTTCAGGGCTGCCGAGGACCGGCAGGGGGCGGCTGACGTATACATCGAGGAAGGCGCCGACAGTGGCAAGTTGCTCGCGCAGATTCCAGATCCAAAGAAGGGGAGGCCAGTAGCGATGGTTGTCGGCCTGCACGCCCGCTGCCTGAAGGCCGAGGGCGTTGCAGAGGAACAGGGCGCGGGGGAGGTGAAACGGCTGAGTCACCAGCAGGACCGAGCTAAGGCCGAAGACGGCTTTGGCGCGATAACAGGTGTCGTAGGTGCGCCGCCCGGCGTAATCGAGGACGATGGAAGAATCAGGGATGCCGAGGGTGAGGGCATACTGGCGCATGGCCTCCGGCTCGTTGTAATTATCGAAGCGGTTATCGCCGCTCAGCAGCAACTTCTGAACCTTGCCGGCGTGATAAAGCTGAGCCGCAGTCTCGACGCGGTCGCGCAAGATGACGGTGGGCTGACCGTCGCGGTTGAGGCCGGCGCCGAAGACGATGGCGACCGTGCCGGCGGGGGCGGAGCCGACGCTATAGATGTGCGACCAGCTCATAACGGATGTGATGATGCGGGGCAGGAGCAGTGAGAGCAGTCCCAAGGCTGCCAGCGCCAAGAGTAAACGCCGGAGAAACTTGAAGGCTTGTTTCCACATTGGGAGGATTATAACAATTTACGGGCGCGGAAAGCGCCAGGCGTGACTGAGGATCAGCTTCTTGGCTACGCACCGGAGCGTGCATACTTGAGCAAGATCACGCCGTGACCAAGCATGAGGGTTTCGAGCAGTCGGAGGCTGATCTGGTGTTGCAATGGGCCGAACATTGGCTTGCCGCGGCCGAGCAGCAGCGGGTAAACATACAGCCAATATTCATCGATGAGGTCGAGCTGCATGAAGCTGGATGCAAGCCCGGCTCCGCCGATCGTCATCTCCCCGCCAGGCTGCTCTTTCAGCCTGTTTATTTCTTCCGCGATATTGCCGGTGACGAGTCGGGAATTCCACTCCACGTGCTGAAGCGTGGTGGAGAAAACGATCTTGGGCTTGCCCCGCCAGATGCGCGCAAACTCCTTCTCATGCTCCGGCGCGGATGGGTTCTGATCCGCGGTAGGCCAATAGGCCGACATGAGTTCGTAGAGGCCCCGCCCGTAGAGAAGAATGTCGGTTGCCTGCTCGCGATCATTGAAGTGCTGATGCAGCTCGGGGGCGGGAGCGCCCCAGCTGAGGTCTCCATTCGGCCCCTCGATAAAGCCATCCAGCGACACGGACATCCTGTAGATCACTTTTCTCATGACAATGCTCCTGGGGGTGCATGTGGCGGCGCGTCTTCCGTGAGCGGATGAGATGGAAGAAGTGGAGAGAGCTGAGGGGATATTGAGCTGCGGCTAGACAAGCGCTTCGCGGACCTTGGCGCTGGCGAAGTCCATGAGGGCGACGACGACCACGATGATGGCCACAGCGGTGCCGGCGGAGCGATATTTGCCGAAGGGGAAGTAGTCATTGTAGAGCAGCGAGCCGATGCCGCCGCCGCCCGCAAAGCCAACGATGGTTGCCATGCGCACGTTGATGTCCCACTGATAGATGGCATAGGACACGAAGGGCGGGATGATCTGCGGCAGGATGCCGTACACGATTGCCTGCAGGCGCGTAGCGCCCGTGGCGGTGATGGCCTCCAGCGGGCCGGCGTCGATGTTCTCAATGGCTTCGGAGAACAGCTTGCCGATAAGGCCGAAGGTCGTAACGGTAAGGGCGAGCATACCGGCAAAGGGGCCGAAGCTGACCCAGTAGAAGAAGATCGCCACGTAGAGGATGGCTTCGATGGAGCGAATGATATTGAAGAAGCTGCGGGTGAGGTAGTAGATGCCAATGGAGAAGCGGCTGCGCCCGGTAAGGTTGCGGGCGGCGAGGAAGCTAAAGGGGATGGCGATCAGCGAGCCGAGCGTGGTTGCCAGGAGCGCCTGGAAGATCGTGATCGTCATCTGCAGGATGACGGCGCTGGTGACTTCGGGGTCCAGGTTGAGCGAGACGAAGCTGCGGATCAACGTCCAGAAGGTGGGGGCCGGCTCGAAGAGCGTGCGCAGGTCGATCTCGGAGAGCTGCCAGCTATAGATGAAGGCGGCGGCGAGGACCACAATATAGAACCAGGCGCGGGGCGAGGTGTAGAACGGGCGGGGCTTGTCTTCGCTGATATGCGTGGTCCCGACGGCGATGCGCTCGCGCCAGCGCGCGCTGACGTAGTCCACGATGATGATGACGACCGCGATGGCCCAGAGCGCCGCGGCGTACTGGTTATAGGCGCTCTTGCGAAGGGACTCGATGACGAAGAAGCCGATACCGCCGCCTGCCACCATGCCGACGATGGTTGCCGAGCGCATGTTGATATCCCAGCGCAGGAGGGTGTAGCCGAGGAAGGGCGGTACGATCTGCGGGATCACCGCGTAGCGGATGGTCTGGAACAGGTTGGCGCCGGTGGACGTGATCGCTTCAATGGGGCCGGTGTCTATATGCTCGATCTCTTCGGAGAACAACTTGCCCAATGCAGCCACGGAGTGAATGGTGAGGGCGATGACGGCGGCGAACGAGCCGAGGCCCACCCACAGGACGACGATCAGGCCCCAGATCAGGGTATCGATGGCGCGCACGAAGTTCAGGATGCCGCGCACGGCGTAATAGATGACGGTGCCGCCGGGGATGCGGGATGTGATGTTGCGGGCCGCCAGGAAACTGACGGGCAGAGCCAGGATCGTGGAAAAGATCGTGGACATCAGCCCGAGAGCGATGGTCTCAACGATCTTGCCGGCGACATAGGTGGGCATGACCGTGCCGGTGGGGACGAGCCGGAGGCGCACCAGAATATCGGGGACGGATTGGGATTTGATACTGCCAAAGATGTAGGCGAAGTTCTCGCTGGGAATCCAGTTGCCAGCCGGGCCGCGCACGAAGAGATCGGGGTGAATGATGTCGTTCCAGATCTTGAGGGCGTTCCCGAAACGGGTGAAGAGCCGATCGATGCGAACGTTCGTGACCTGCCAGGCGATCACGTAGATGACGAGGGCGGAGAGGAAAACGCCGATGAGGGGAAAATCGGGCTTGCCCTGCGCGGTGCAGTAGGCGCTATAAACGTTCCAGGCCCAGAACAGAACGAAAAGCGTCCAAAGCCAGCTGGTGGTGAGGCCGCCGAGCGTGACCTTCCCAACGTGGAGATTATCCAGGGTCCAGGCGATGAGAACGGCCTGGATGAAGGCAGACAGAAGGATCATCACGCCGCGCGTTCGTTTTTCCAGGTAGAGCTGACCTGCGCCCGGAATAATGAGCGAGAAGAATGCGACGAGCAGCGGGTTCCTGGGAGGAGTGGGGAGAGCGGCGGAGGATTCCATGCTAGATGATGGTCACGCGTTCGGCTTCCTGGCCGTAGATCGACTTGAACTGGGCGTCGTCGATCTCTTTCGGCAAGCCCTGGAATACCAACTGGCCATCCTTGAGGGCGATGGCGCGCGTGGCGTAGCGGTGGACCAGGTCGAGGAAGTGCAGGCTGCAAAGGACGGTGATCTTGCGCTCCTTGTTCATTTGCTCGAGGTATTTGAGTATGGAGTGGGCGAGCACGGGGTCGAGCGAAGCGACCGGCTCATCTGCGAGGATAAGCTTTGGCTCCTGCATGAGAGCGCGGGCGATGCCGACGCGCTGCTGCTGACCGCCGGAGAGAGAGTCGGCGCGAACGTGGGCCTTGTCTGCGAGGCCGATATGCTCCAGATTATCGAGGGCGCGTTTTTGGTCGGCAGGGGAGAAATAGTTCAACAGGCTCTGATAGGGGCTGACGTAGCCGAGACGCCCGGAGAGCACATTCATGAGTACCGAGGAACGCTTGACGAGGTTGAACTGCTGAAAGATCATGCCGATCTGGCGGCGTATGTTACGCAGCTCCGACATGGGCGCGGCCGTGACATCCACGTCGTTCCAGATGATGCGGCCGGAGGTGGGCTCGATCAACCGGTTAATGCAGCGCAGCAAGGTGGACTTGCCGGACCCGCTGAGGCCGATGACAGCCAGGAACTCGCCATCGTCCACCTGGAAACTCACATCCTTGAGGGCGACCGTTCCGTTGGGATAGACCTTGTTAAGATGCTCGACTCTCAGCATGATTGACCTCAATAGTAAAGAAGAGGGGCGAAGCCGCCCTGCCACGAATGGCGGGAGACTTCGCCCCTGTTGTGCGGGGAATAATCCTACTGCTTGACCAGCTTGCTTACATCCACGCCGGCTTGCTTCAGGAGTTCCTGGAAAGGAGCGTAGGTGGTGTCGAAGTCGGTCTTCTCGAAAGCATCGTAGTTATAGATGCTCTTGACGACGGCATTGCCGCCGGGGTCGGCCATCATGGCGAGGAGCGCATCGAGCGTGATCGCCTTCATGGCAGGATCGAAGTCCTTGACGAACTGGAGACCGTCATTGGGGATCCGATCGCCCACAGTGAACACCTTGACCTTCTGGGCAATGTCGGGGAATTTGCCCTGGAGATCCGTGGCGCTATCGGTCAGGATGTCCATGAAGGCAACGCCTGCGTCGCAGTCGCCCTGATACACGGCGATGGCGGCCTTGTCATGCCCGCCGGCGTACGTGCTCTGCAGATCCTTATCGGGGTCAATTCCCATGGCCGAGAACATGGCGCGCGGGATGATGCCGCCGGAGGTGGAGCCTGCGGAGGTGAAGCAGAACGTGTGTCCTTTTGCATCGGCGAGGGACTTGATGCCGGTCTCGTCGCGGGTGAAGAACTCGGGTTTGTAGAAGGAGGCGAGCTGGCCGGCCATGGCCTTATCGGGATCAAAATCGAAAGCGCTGAAGCTGCCGTCCTTGCCGAGCACGCCGTACTTGCGCTGTGCGACGAGGGCAACATCCACGTTGTACTTCTGATGCGCGAGCAGAATGGCGAAGGTGTTGAGGAAGCCCATCTGAGCCTTGCCTCCACCCATGGCCTCGACCGAGGCGGCTTCACTGGTGCCGACTTCGATCTTGTAGGACAGCCCGGTCATCTTGCCGAGGCAGTCAGCCATTTCCTGACCGCCCTTGGTGATCTTGCCAACATCCACGGAGGGGACGAAGGTGATCACGATCGGCTTGTCAGCGGAGCCAAGGCTACCAGCGGCCGGCGTCATGGCGTTCGGCAGGGGATCGCATTTGGCTGCGGGAATGGCGGTGGGCGCGGCGGTGGCGGGGACCGCGGTGGGGGCTTCAGTCGCAGGGACTGCGGTGGGCGCCGGCGCCTGTGTCGGCGGCTCGGCGGTGGGGGCCTCTGTTGCGGCAGGACCGCAGGCCGTCAGCGCGAGGGAAAAGCAAACTATCAGCGCCAACAAAGAAAACGTAAGGCGTTTATTCATATATCATCTCCTCATATATGGAACATAAATTGGGGACTTCAGGGGGACACGTGCCCCTGTTCACGAGTTTATGATAATCCGAATTATTTGATTCGGCAAGCGAATTCAGACGATAAACGTGAGACATCGAAACGCGGGGCGTTTGCACGCTCGAACGTTGAAGCCTGCAGTGCGGGAATGCTATTTGATAAGGGTGTTGAGGTCCAGGCCGGAGGCCTTGGCTGCCTGGCGGAAGGGGGTGTACTGATCATCCTGCACCACCTGCATTGCTTCGAAGCCATACAGGATCTGCATAGCGGACTTGCCATCGGGCGTGCCCTGGAGATCGACGAATGCACGGAGCAAGTTGCGACGCATGTCTTCATTGAGGCTGTGGGCAAAGACTAGCGTCTCATAGGGGATGATATTCGGAATGCGCCAGATCACGGTGACGGTCTTCATCAGATCTGGGTATTGATCTTCGAGGCCGGGGTAGGTGCGGGCATCGATGTAGGTGGCGCCAAAATCACAGATACCGCCGACGTCGATGGCACGCACGACCGCGACGTGACCGGCAAGGAAGGCCGGTTCGAGCGTCTGGATGTGCCCGGCCTTGAGGAAGCCGAGAGGCACAACGTAGCCGGACGGGGAGATATCATCAGTCCAGCAGGGCTTCTTGTCCAGGAACTGACCGAGGGCCACGGGAGCCTCAGCAAGATTGCCGTTCTGGACCGGATCGTAATAGGTCTTGAAGCCGGCATCGGCGCGGGCGATGTATTGCGCGCCGTAGAAGATGGCGTTGGCCTGCTGCCGCGCAAAAGCTGCTTCCACGCTGCCTTCATTGCTGGCAAGCAGATAGGCAAAGGGCGAGAGCACACCGATGTGGGCATTGCCGTCCCCGAAGCCCTTGACCAAAGCCTTCTCGGTGGGCGGCACCACGGAAACGAAATGGTAGTCGGTGCCCTTTTCCAGCAGGCTGACCAGGGCCTTGCCGGCGTCCAGGACTTTTGTGGTGCTCTGGGTGGAGGGGGGCAGGGCCAGAATGAGCGGATTTTGCGCGGACCCAAGCTCGGCGGTGGGGGTTGTAACCGTAGGAATGGGTGTGGGGCTCGGAACAGGGGTGGGAGTGGCAGGCTCGGGACGGAGGCCGCATGCCAACGCGGCGAGCAGTAAAGCCGGAATAAGGCGCTTTAGTTCAAGGAGCGGGTGTTTGGCGGCGATGACTAGACCAGTAGTCTGCATTGAGGGTGGCACCAATTCGTCGATACATGTCCCCGGATGGGGCCTGTGAAAGGTGAAACAAAAGCCAGTGAAACCGTACGCGATGAAATGTCTGGACAATTTCACAAACTAACAGAATCTGCTATAATAACGTTTGTACCGTTAAAGCTGCACTATCAGGCGGGCGGATCGTCCACCTTGTGAGAACGTTTGCGAGCCGAATGCGGCTCGTATTTTATTCAGGAGATAAGTCATGAACCAAAACCGGGGCTCTGCATTACTGTCGATTGTAATTCTACTTGTAATCGCGGGAGTCGCCTATTACGTAGTCCAAACCATTCGGAATACCACGGAGCAGACCGTTGCGCCGTTCACGGAGGCGAACAGTTCGCTGCAAACGCAGGTTGCCGACCTGATGCATCCGACGCCGACGGTGATCCCCGACCCGGCGACCTACATCACGCAGGTGCAGGCGCTGGCGCGGCTGGAGACCATCCAATACAGCATTGAGAAGGTCATCACCGCGCAGATCGGCCAGGGTACGTTCGGTTTCCTGTTCGGCGACAAGCTGCTATTTGTGGCGCATGGCACCGTGATCGCAGGCATCGACATGGGGAAGATGAACGCGGGGGACATGCAGCTTAACAATGGGACGCTGCATGTGCGGCTGCCGGCGTCGGAGATATTCATTGCGACGTTGGATAACGATAAGTCGTATGTCTACGACCGCCAGACCGGCGCGCTGCACGCGAGGCGATACGAACCTGGAGACGACCGCCCGGCAGGCGGCAGAACAGGAGATCCGCAAGGCGGCGGAGGAGGACGGCATCCTGGGCCAGGCGCAGAAGAATGGGGTGGCATTCCTTTCCAAGTTCTTCACGGCGCTGGGATATCCGAATGCGACATTCGAGTTCGCGCCGGCAGATTGATGTATAGAATGGAAATAGAGAATAGATCATAAGGGAATCAGAAGGCCGCCGGCAGATGCCGGCGGCCTTTTTGATTCGGCTGGGGCTGTCACGATCAGGGGTGATAGGACTTGGTGAAATCTTCGTAGACGAACGGACAGAGGCCGTTGTAATACTCCGACTCCTGCAGGTCGAAGAATGCGGCCGGGTAGCCCATGCGGGCGTTGCATTCAGGGGTGGCGTAATGGTCCTGAGTCGCCGCCGGGGCCGAAATTATGCAGAAGGCCGTGGATGACCATGCTCGATACGTAGTGCGTGGGGGTGGATGTGTAAAGGTTGCCGACGGCGCTGGCACACATGGAGTAGCCATTTTTCTGGACACAGGCTGTGCCGGCCTGTCCACCGCATTCGCCGTCAAGCGATGATGGGCTTTGGAACTGTTCAGAGGCGCCATAGCCACAGGCCATGTATTTGCGACTGAAATCGACGACCGCTACATAGATCTGGCTGTCGCCAAATGCGGGTGAGGCGAATGGGTTCCGAAAGCCGGCGGGCGCAGGGGCGGTATAGCCATATGCGCCAGAGGCCATTGCCTGCCCATTATCACCATGAGAAAAGATGACGATACCATTGGGGAGGGCAGCCGGATGCGAAGTGATATAGCGACCGGCCATATCCGCAGTGGAACCGCCCGCGCCGTCTTCCACAAAGTCAGTCAGCTCCAAGGGGATGGGGCTGAACTGCCGGAGGAAAGAGGAGGCTTCGGTGATGACGGCCTGTGCCTGATCGCGTGTCACGGTCCCGGAGAGCGTGTCTACGATGACGGCAATCTGGAAATTGGAACTTGCTGGCGAAGCCGGAGATGTGCCGGAGGAGGCAGCCTGTGCGGTCTCGGAAGAGGCAGGAAGAGGGGCCGCACCTGTGGATGGCTGGCCGGGAGCGGGAAAGACGGAGGCCTGAGGCGACGGCGGGCCGGAGGTGCTACAGGCGATGAGAGAGAGAATGAAAATGGAGATGGCAGCGAAGATACGCATGGGATATGAATCAACGGGCGACGCGATCCAGCAGATCTGTGAGAGGCAGGCCGGAGAGGGAATTGATGACGAGCTGAGCCTCTTCGAACTTGAGCGAGGCGGTGGTGGGGTTGGGAACGGCAACCACAAAGATGCCGGCAGCGTGCGCGGCGGTAACGCCGGGAGGGGAATCTTCAAAGGCGATAGCCTGGGAGGGCATAAGGCCCAACTTATCGAGCGCCTTCAGGTATATATCGGGATGAGGCTTGGTACGGCCAACGGGTACATCGTCACCGCAAACGAGCGTATCGAAGAAGTGCAGAAGCCCCAGGCGCGTAAGATGTTCTTCCACCCATGAGTGCGGCGCGCTCGGATGCCACGGCGGTCCGCAGGCCGAGACGCCGCGCAGCGGAGAGGTAATCCGGGATGCCTTCGCGGGGCAGTTGGCTGGCAATGATGACGGCGCTCTCATCCCGATGCCGGAGGCGGATGGCCTCCACGTCCAGCGAGTCGCGGGTCAGCTCGTGGAGATGGCCGGCGGGGTCAAAGAGGTAGTCGCCCCAAACGCCGATGTTCTGATAGTAGCGCTCCTGAGGATAGATGAATCCGTAATCGGCATAGATGGACTTCCAGACGCCCAGCTCGGCTGTCTCGGTGTCGAGGATGAGGCCGTCAAAATCGAATAGAAGGGCCTGGATGGATGTTCTCATAACCGGAAAGTATAGCATGGGGAGGAAGGCGACACGGGATCAGGTGTGAGGGTTACCGTTGTTTAATCTACATTCTCCAGTCCCGGAACTCCAATTTTGCGCCTACCTTTCTGATAAACTTGCCAAAATACTATGACAAAAATTGCGATCATTGGCGCCGGGGCGATCGGAAGCGTGGTGGGTGCATTCCTTAGCCGCGCAGGTCAGGATGTGACGTTGATCGGGCGGGCCGAACAGGTGAACGCGATCCGCGCGGAGGGGCTGAAAGTAGATGGTGCAGCGGGCGAGTTCACGGCGAAGGTCGAGACGGCGGAGGCGCTGAACTTCACGCCCGACTATGCCTTCCTCACCGTGAAGACCCAGGATGTGCCGGAGGCGCTGCAGGCTAACATCGATCACCTGAAAGATTCGACGCTGGTCACGTTCCAGAACGGGGTGCGGAGCGATGGCATGGCGGCGGGCGTACTGCCGAAGTCGCATATCCTCAGTGCGGTGGTCAACATCAGCGCGAACTATCTCACGCCGGGGGTGGTGACGATGGTTTATCCGGGCGCACTGGTGATCGGACGTCCATTCGGGGAGGGGGATGAGGATGGGCAGCTCGAGTCGCTGGCTGGTTTGCTGGAGAATGCCGCGCCGGTGACGATCTCGCAGAACATCCAGGGCGCACACTGGCTGAAGCTGCTGCTCAACCTGAACAACGCGTTCCCGGCTCTGCTCAACGAGAGCCTGCACGACCTCTATTTCATTCCGTTTATCCGCTCGCTGGCCGCGCGCGTTATCCGGGAGGGATTGCAGACCGTCGATGCGGCGGGGATCCAGCTTAAATCGCTGCCGGAAGTATCGGTACGGTTGTTCCGCGTGCTGAGCATGCTGCCGCCGGCCCTCGGAGGATTGCTGATCGAGGCGCGGGCGCGGCGGATCGAGAGCGAATGGCCGCTGCTGGGATCGACACTGCAAAGCCTGCGGCGCGGCCGGCCCACGGAGATCGATTATCTCAACGGCGAAATCGTTCGGCTGGGGACTGAAACCGGGATACCCACGCCGCTGAACGCGACGCTCGTGGAGCTGGTGCGCGCGGTGGAGCGGTCCGGCGATTTCCTGACGATCTATGGGTTGCAGGCGAGGATGGAGGCGGTGGCGCAGGGCGGATGAAGAGAAGACGAAGAGAGGCGTGATGGAGCTGGATATCGTGCTCAGGCATGTGATCGAAGAGGATCTGCCGACGTTTTATGAGCAGCAGTTGGACCCGGTGGCAACGGAGATGGCGGCATTCCCTGCCCGGGCCTGGGAGCCGTTCGTCGCACACTGGAGAAAGATCATGCCCGACGAGATGGGCACGATCAGGACCATTCTCTTCGAGGGAAAGGTGGCAGGGAATATCGTAGCGTTCGAGCAGGACGGAGAGCGCCAGGTGGGGTACTGGGTCGGCAGGGAGTACTGGGGCAAAGGCATTGCAACGGAGGCGCTGCGGCAGTTCCTGGACGAGGTGAAGACGCGGCCACTTTATGCTCACGTGGTAATGCACAACGTTGGGTCGAGACGGGTACTGGAGAAGTGCGGGTTCAAGATGGCACGGCAGGAGGCGGATGAATTCGTGTTAGTAATGGGGAAAGAGAAATAGGATTAGGGATCAGGGTTCGGGATACAAAGGGGACGATCGGGATCTGGAAGCAGGATGAATGCGGGGGCAGGTTATGGACGTACTTTTAATAGTCTTTGCCGGGCAACGAATTTAGAGGTTTGCGATGGAGATGAACACATGTATTCGTATCCAATATGGCTGGCGATTTTTCTGATCGTGCCGCTGGCGGCGCTGTGGGTCTTTGCTCACAAGACCCTGAACAAATACCTGGGAGTGCTGATGCCGGTAGTGATCGGCTCACTGGCGGTGTCGGTGCCATGGGACATTTTGTCGGTGAACGAGCGGATATGGTATTTTGCGAAACCCCATATCCTGGGACCGGCTGTGCTGGGGCTGCCGGTCGAGGAGTACGTTTACATCATGGGGGTCGCGGTACTGGCTTGCAGCATTACTATCCTGCTGTGGGAACGTTATGGGGAGAAGCAGTAATGTTCGGGCGAATTACGTATCTCATTTACGTGCTGGTATTCTGCCTGGTGCCGACGGCCGTCTTCTGGGCGATCGGTTTCCGGTTCATACGCAAAAATCTGAAAGTGCTTGGACTGACCGCGCTGGTGATATTCGCCTACCTGTGCATCACCGATCCGCTGGCAGAGGCCTGGCATAACTGGTTCTTCACACAGGACCGGCTGCTGGGCGTGTACATGCTGAACTTTCCGGTGGAGGAAGGGTTGTTCTTCCTGCTGGTGCCCATCGCAGTGGCTTCGGCGACGCTTTGCTTTCTGTCATTTCGGACGAGCGGGACTTCGCGATAGCCACATATGAACGCAGATGCCCGTCAGGCATATAATGGGCCGCATGCGAGCGTGCGGAGGGAAGATATGAAGCTGACCGAGTACCTGGATCAGATCCTGGAGTGGCACCAGAAGAATCAGACGCCGGCTGCGCGACTGCTGCAACCGGGGCTAAGCGAGGAGGAGATCCTCGCCAGGCTGGAAGCAGTGCCGTTCAAGATGCCGCGCGAGTTCGTGGAGCTTTATCAGTGGCGCAACGGGATGGCTGCGGGCGCGGCGGGAGAGGATAACAGCCTGTTCGAGTATCATAGGTTCCTGCCATTAGACGAGGCGCTCCGCAATTTCCAGATCAGCTACCCGATCATGCAGGAATTCTACGAGCGGACCGATTGGGTGCAGGTATTTGCGGACCCCGCGGGAGATGGATACGGATCGAGCGCAGCGGAGGAGGTGGATGAGTCTGCGCCGGTGGTGTTTCTGTTCGAAGGGGAGGGAGTGCAGGTGGTTTTCGAGAGCCTGAGGAAGATGATGGAAACCGTGGCCGCGGCCCTGGATGAGGGCGCGATGGTCTGGGAGGAGGGCGGGCTCGAAACGGATTTCTTTGCCTGGGGCGAGATCGCGCACAGGCTTAACCCGGAGATCAAATACTGGCGGGACTACGTGAAGGGCGAGTGAAGAGGACGGAACCCAGCCCGAGAAGAAATGAAAACTTCCGAACCCAAAAGGTTCGGAAGTTTTTCTGCTTACGGATCAGGGTCAGGCAGAGACGGAGGGGACGGAGGTGCGCCGGAGATGTTCCTTGACGCCGCTCCAGCCGACCATCATGCCGCGGTCTTCATCCCAGAGGCGCAGGCGAAGAGACTTGAGGCTGAAGCCCAGCGTCATCGGTTTGACGTGGAAGATGGAGTTCTCCTGGTGACAGGCGGGCAGCTTGTAGTTGGGGATCTTCGGGCTGAGATGATGGATATGGTGGAAGCCAATGTTGCCGGTGAACCATTGCAGGACAGGAGGCAGCTTGTAGAACGAACTGCCGTCGAGGCCGGCCTTTGCAAATTCCCATTCATCCTGGCGCTCCCAGTAGGTGGGGTCGAAATTATGCTGGACGTAGAACATCCAGACCCCCATGCCGGCGCCAAGGATCATGATGGGCAGCTCGACCATCAGGAAGGTCTGCCAGCCGATGAGCAGGCACAGAGCGCCGATGATGAGCGCCAAAGCCAGGTTGGTCCACCAGACGCTGGCAAGCTCGCGCTTGCCGAGGTTGGGGCCGGGGATGCGCTGAACGAACACGAACATAATGATGGGTCCGAAGAGGAACATCGCAATGGGATTTCGGAAGATGCGATAGCCGATCTTCTTCCACCAGGGGGCATCGACGTATTCCTTGACGGTCATGGTGTAGACATCGCCGACGCCGCGCCGGTCGAGGTCGCCGGCGGTGGCATGATGGATGGCATGTTCGTGGCGCCAGCGGTAGTAGGGCGTGAAGTTGATCAGGCCGGTGACGATGCCCATGAAGTCGTTGGCCTTTCTGGATTTGAAGAATGAGCCGTGTCCACAATCGTGGAAGATGATGAATGTGCGCATCATAAATCCGGCGGTAGGGATGGCAAGCAGTAATGTGAGAAGGTAGGAGACCCGCGTGCTCAGGGCCATAAGGATCCACAGGCTGATGAATGGGACCATTGTGTTGACCACCATCCACAGGCTGCGCCGCAGGTCGGGATGGGCATAACGTGCAACCACTTCCTGCCAACGGGCTTTTACGGGTACATTTGTTGCGGTAGAAGTATTTTCCATTTATTCATCCATTCTGGGTAGAGATTGTACACTTAAAGGGATGATCGCAGATGAGAACTGGGTGATGTTTACCCTACGAAGTGCGCGGGGCTACTGGGAAACGGGCCAAGCCGCCAAGCGAGAAATCGATGGAGACTGCGCTCGGGTAGCCAAACAAGTGCTGTACTGAATGCAAGTGCTTGTGGAGTGTTCGGGATGAAGAGTCTAAAGCCAGCGGCGTTGGATTCTGCAATGAATGGTCGTCAAAGCTCCAGGAGTGCGTATGCAAATTGTGATTCCCGAGAAGAACAAGAAGCCGGGTGTGCTCTACGCGGTGACCGATGATGGGCTCGAGCTGCCGGTGGTGGATGTGACCCAGCCGGCGTTCGCAATCGATATCAGCCAGGATGAATTGAACAGGATGTTAGATGAGCATGTCCGAAGGATGCAGGCGCAGGGCAAGCTTTCCGCGTTCATCCAACCGCTGGTATTGCGGTTGATGTCAAGGCGCTCGATCATCATGCGGGGCATCATGGCCGCGGCGGGCGGCTATATGAGCGGTCTCGACACCTATCTATTGAAGCTGGGCCCGCAGAACCTGGGCGAAGGCTATGCCACAAATATCGACCGCCAGATAGCAGGCTCTATCTCCGGTCTTGTCGGTGCGGTTGCGGTTGCAAGATATCTCGCACCTGCTTGCCGGCGGGCTGACACCGGCGCTGACCCGAGACAAAAAGAAAACCCTGCGCCTGCTCAATATCGGCGGCGGGCCGTGCATCGACAGCCTGAACGCGTTGCTCGTGATCCGGAAAGAAACAACCGGATCTGCTCGTGGGCAGGGCGATCTTTGTGCATGCCTTAGACATGGATGAAGCAGGGCCGAGCTTTGGACGGCGGGCGCTCGCGGCCCTTCAGTCTGTAGGCGCTGGTCTGGAAGGCCTGGACATCACATTTCAACATGTCAGGTACGACTGGTCGGAGGTGAGCGTGTTGCGAGAGCTGCTGGATTCTTTCGAAGGCAGCCCGATCGTGGCGGCCTCCTCCGAAGGAGCGCTCTTCGAATACGGCTCAGATGAGGAGATCAGTGCGAACTTGCATGTGCTGCGAGAGGGGACGCCTGCCAACACAATTATTGCCGGTTCCCTGACGCGGGCAGACGCCACGGGCCGCTTGTTAAACACTGCCAGCAGCGCGGCCCTGCGCCTGCGCCCGCTGGACACCTTCACGGGACTGATCGAGCAGGCGGGATGGGAGGTTGATGAGATCATCAGCCGGCCCATCAGCCATAATGTACGTCTGAAGAAGAAGTAAGGGCGAGCCTCCGGATGCGTTATACAGGGCATAGGGGCAGGCGAAGTTGCCGCGGATCGAACTCACTGGCCCGCAGCGGCGCGCTGTAAGCAGGTATACTAGGCCCCTGATCACAAGTCGGCAGAGGGGTCGGGTGAGGATAGCTGTCGGCGGCTGGTTTCCATCCGTCCGTTGTGAGGGTATCATCAGCCCCTATGAACTCTGAAAGCGGGTCCAAAACCGAACCAGAACCGAATCCAGTCCGTGCCACCTGGGATTGGCTGCTGAAACCGCTGGTCTCCTCCGTGCCGTCTGCAAGCAGCGATGCTCGAACGCGCCTGCTGGCATGGTTCCTGGTGGCCGTGATGGCCGTCGCGATCGCGCTGCTGATCCTGGTATTGTTGGTCGATCTGCCAGAGGATGACCGGCGGAGGTACTTGTCGTTCGTTCTTGGACTGGCTGCCCTGGTGGCCCTGGCTTACGGCCTGAACCGAGGTGGGCATTACCCCATCGCAGCGGGGGTGCGTGGTGGCGGGAGCGATGGTTGGGCCTTGGGCATCTGTGTTGATGGATCCCTCCATCCTACATGGTGATTTTGTGCCGCTCACCTATGTGATCCTCTCGGTCTTATTGAGCAGCATCCTGCTCTCACCCAGGATCACGGCGGCGCTGGCCGGCATGCAGTTGCTGGCTCTGTTGCTTATCGCGTCGGATAACGCGGCCGCTGCCTCGGTCAATTGGCCGGGCTTCCTGGTGCTGATCTTCCTGATCTCCGTTCTTGGCATCATCTCCGGGGTGATCGTGCAGCGTAATTTGGCACAAATGGACCTCCGGAACCGTGAACTGGCGGAGAGTGCGGAGAGCTTTCGGGAGCTATCGGTGCGAGACCATGTAACCCAGCTCTTCAATCGACGTTACCTGGAAGAGACGCTGGCGCGTGAGATCCAGCGTTCGGAGCGGTCGCATCACCCGATCGGCGTGGTCATGTTTGACATCGATCAATTCAAACAGGTGAACGACCGGTGGGGCCATGCAGCGGGGGATGTGGTGCTCCAGGAAATCGGGCGATGCGCCAGATTGCATATCCGGGGAGGAGATATTGCATGCCGGTATGGAGGCGATGAGTTCGTGCTGGTGCTGCCTGAGACATCCAGGGTTGCGACGCGCAGGCGGGCAGAGCAACTGCGGGAGTCTATCCGGCAGCTCGAGCAGGAATATGATGGGCAGGAACTGGGAACGATCACGATCACTCTGGGAGTGGCAAGCTACCCCACACAGGGTTCGACAAGGGAGGAGCTGCTCAAGGCGGCCGATAAGGCGCTCTATCGCGCCAAAAATGAAGGCGGAGATCGCGTGGCCGTTGAGAAATGAGAGGCGGAGGCTGGGGGCGGAGATCGAAAGCTTTCTGAAGACGTAGCGAAGAGCGGAACGAAGCTCTTGAACAAAACGGAATGGCATTGTTGCTGCCATTCCGTTTGTCATTTTACGCGGTGTTGCCCCGCACCAGCCGTGAAGAATGAGGCAGTTGTTAAGTAGAGTTCTGCCTCTTATGGCACGTAATACGTGATGATAAGCTGTGGCTGGTTGGCAAAATCGGAATTGCCCGAGAAGAACTTCAGGTAGTCGGCGCTCATATCATCGTTATCATCCCTCGTGAACCGCAGTCGGAACTGTGTCATGCCGGTCCTGTTGATGAGTGCCAGATTGCCGCTGCTCAGAGCGGCTCTGTACCACTCGGGGGCGAAGAGTGAAACCTGCTCGCTGATCGCTCCCGGGCTGACCGGTGCAGAGAAGTCGCTGAGTTGAAGGGCGAGGTTGTTGCTGAAACTGCCACCGCGGACCTCCAATAGTAGTGGGCCGTGGGTGGTAAGCGGGTTGGTGCCCACAATGCCCTGTTTCTTGAGGTTCACCTGTGCAGATGTGATGACGGCTGTATCGGGAAGCGAAGCCGTGTTGAAGGAAAGCAGCCCTCGGGATTGCCTGTCTTTTGGATTGTCGCCCACTTGAAATGTCGTGCCGAGTTTGTCGAACCAGCCTGCCACATTGCTGTTCTCATTCGATTCGAGCAACCATCCATCGTTTATCCCCTGGGATCGGAGAGTGACGGTGACGAGGGTTGCATTGCGGCTGGTGGAGCTATAGCGCGCCAGCGCAACATTCCCATTGCCCGCGCCGACTACGAGGATCCTGCCGTCCGGCTGGACCGCGATTCCGGCGCCAAGTTGGATAGCGCTCGTCTCGCCGGCCAGCACCCGGCCACCCGTGCCGAAAGATGTATCGAGAGAGCCATCCGCGTTGTATTGCGCGAGCAGCAGGCGGTTCGCGCCGGACGCGTCGCTGCTGCCGATCACGACGATCCTGCCGCCCGGTTCCACGGCAAGAGCGCGAGCCGCGTTCGTTGCTTCCAAAGTCGGTGACCACAAAACCTGACCCGCCGAAGGTGGTGTCGGGAGAGCCATCTGCATTGAAGCGGGCCAGCGCCAGATCGTTCGTGGGCGACGAATCGTGGGGGAAGCTGACTCCGGCGACAAGGATCTTACCGTCGGGCTGGACGGCAAGCCCGCGCTCACTCGGCTGGAAATTGGCGATGGCGGTTTGGGCGCCGCCGCGCACACCGAAGGTGGGATCGGGCAAACCATCCGAGTTGAAGCGTGCGAGGGTGGTCCATTGCTCGGGTCCAATGTTGTCCTGCATGACTCCTGACATGATGATCTTGCCATCCGCCTGGACAATGACAGCCTCTGCATAGTTATACCGGGCCTCGCGGAATGACCACCAAACATTGGACGCATTGCGATTGAAGTCCCTGTCGGCTGTTCCATCGCTTTTGAACCGGGCAAGGAGAAAGTATGTGTAGTTGCCGATGTCTTCTGAGCCGCCCACGAGGATCCCGCCATTCGGCTGGATAGCCACATCCACGAAGTGATCCGTTTCATCCGCGGAGAAATGAACGCTGGCTACTCCATTCGTGCCAAATGAGGTATCCGGTGAGCCGTTGGTGTTGTAGCGCGCCGCCGCCAGGTTCCCATTCAGTAAGCCCCCCGTAACCAATTTCCCATCGGGCTGGATCGCAGCCCCCGTACCCGAAAATGCTCTGTCGTCGGCAGCAACACGTCCGTTCGTGCCGAAAGAGGTATCCAGTGCGCCGTTGCTGTTGTAGCGCAAAAGGAACGGCGTCCAGTGGTAGGGATCGTATACGTCCAGGCTTGGCGGAACCTTCAACGAGAATCTTGCCCTCGGACTGCAGGACGATGAGACCCCCGGAATCAGAATCACTGCCGAGATCGGTGACGGCGACACCGTTGTTTCCGAAGGTGGGGTCGAGCGAGCCAGCCGGTATCACTAATGCCGCGGCCGTTAGCAGCGAAGCGATAGCTGCCAGTATGAGCGCAAATCCATATTTCGCTTTAGACGATGGAGCGGTTGTGATCATTGTTTCCCTCCCGAGGGCACTACGGTGTGCGCCATTAACAGTATAGGAGCTTTGGAGGGGTAAGTCAATGAACTGCGTGGAATCTGCAATTAGGACTAGGGCTGTCCGCATTAGGTTCTAGAATGCGAACACTACGGCAAACCAAAAGGAGCAGAACGATGACAAAGGTACAGGAACAAATACAGGTGCATGACGGCACGGCGGATTTTGATTTCCTGATCGGTACTTGGACCGGTCGCAACCGGCGGCTTCGAGAGCGGCTCAAAGGGTCCACAAGCTGGGAGGAGTTCGAGAGCACTTTGACGGTCCGCAAGATCCTGAACGGAGCCGCTAACATCGATGAGGTCACAATGCACAAGGAGACAGGCCCGGCCTACGGTTTTACATTGCGCCTGTATGATCCGAAAGCTCAACAATGGAGTCTCTTCTGGGCAAACGGTACCAATGCAGTCATCACGCCGCCGGAGGTAGGCAGCTTCAAGGATGGGCGCGGCGAATTCCATGCCCAGGAGCTTTTCGAAGGCCGCATGATCTTCAGCCGCTACATCTGGTGTGATATCACGGAAACATCCTGCCGGTGGGAGCAGGCGTTTTCTGAGGACGGAGGCAGCACCTGGGAGACGAACTGGACCATGGATTTTACGAGGACGTGAACACAAAGCACAACGCAAAGGCGCGAGGACGCCAGGAAGAAGATGGAAGCATCTTCGTGCCTTTGCGGCTTTGTTTTAAGTTTGCAGGATCGTGCAATAGAACGCCAACGTAAGGAATGGAATGCGCTGAGGAATGAATAAATGACCAGGATCATAGAGCGTGAAGAAATGCGACAGATACAGACTTGCTGCCCGGTCGTGGAACTGAGGCAGTATACGCTGCACCCGGGGAAACGGGATGTGTTGATCGACCTGTTCGACCGGGAGTTCGTGGAAAGCCAGGAGGAAGTGGGCGCGACCATCATCGGGCAGTTCACGGATCTCAGTAACCCGGACCGCTTCGTATGGCTGAGAGGCTTCCGGGATATGCCGGCACGCGCGCAAGCCCTGAGCGCGTTCTACGGCGGGCCGGTGTGGAAAGCGCACCGCGAGGCGGCGAACGCAACCATGATCGATTCGGATAATGTGCTGCTCCTGCATCCGGCGCGTCCAAGGTCCGGGTTCGTGGTCCGGAAAAATGGGCGAGCGCCGGCAGGAAGCAGGGATATTCCGCCGGGCCTTATCACCGCGACCATCTACACCCTTCCGGCAGCCGACCCGACCTTCATGGATTTCTTTGAAGGAGCGCTCGGGGTCGAATTTACGAATGCGGGCGCTTCGATACTGGCCTGCTTCGAGACGGAAAACAGCGCAAACAACTTCCCGGCTTTGCCGGTGCGGGAGGGGGAGCAGGTCTTCATCTGGTTCGGGCTTTTTCCGGATTACGCGAGCTATCAGTTCTATGCGGCGGCACTGGCCGGGTCACAGGAGTGGCGGGGCCGCGTCTCCGTTGAGCTGGCGAGGCGCATCCAGGGACGCCCGGAAGAATTGAAGCTGGTGCCCACTGCGCGGTCGCGCATCCATGCCTGAGCAGGTCATGAGATCAGAATAGCAGTCTGAAAGGCAAATGCGCGTGGTGTATACTGCCGGCATGTATCACCCGACCACACGCGTGCTGACCGTCCTGGAGTTACTGCAATCACATCGACGCATGACCGGAGCCGAGCTGGCGCAGCGGCTGGAAGTGAGCGTCCGCACGCTGCGGCGCTACATCAGCATGCTGGAGGAACTCGGCATACCGATCGTGGCGGAGCGCGGACGATATGGCGCTTATGAGTTGATCGCGGGGTTCAAATTGCCGCCCATGATGTTCACGAACGATGAAGCCCTAGCCCTCGCGATCGGGTTGCTCGCTGCGCAGCGCCTGGGGCTAACCGAGACCGCGCACGCGGTGGAAAGCACACGGGCCAAACTGGAACGGGTGATGCCCGCGGAATTGAAGGAGCGGCTGCGGGCGCTTAGCGAAACAGTCCTGCTCGACCTGGATGCCGGTCGAATGGTGACATCGACCGAGGTCATGATGACCATGAGCCGCGCGGCGCAATCACAGCGCCGGGTGCATGATGCGTTATCGTTCCCGCGAGGAAGTGGAGACCCAACGCGGGCTCGACCCATACGGCCTCGCGCGCGCTATCAGGGCGAGTGGTACGTGGTGGGGCATTGTCATCTGCGGAATGACCTGCGTTCCTTCCGCCTGGACCGCGTGCTGGAGGTGAAACCGACCGAGACGCCTTTTGAGAGGCCGCCCCGCTTCGACGCGCTTGCCTACCTGGTGAAAACAATGGCCACGATACCGCGCCGGTTCACATTCGAGATCCTTTTGAAGGGGGACCGAGGCATGGCGCAAGAGGATGGCGCAGAGGCGTTGGGTATTCTGGAGGAGGGCGATGAGGGCCTGCTCTTGCGCGGAAGCATCGACAACGTGGATTGGCTTGCACGTCAGCTGGCAAGGCTATCGTTCGACTTCGTCGTACGTGAACCGGAGGAATTGCGGGATGCGCTGCGGAAGCGCGCAGGGGAGTTGATGAATTTGGCGCGGGCGAGTTAGCAAGGGAGTCTGTCGACGTTTTTTTTCAAGCACTGCCAAAACGGATGGCCGGGCCGGTGCTGCACCGATGGCGCAGCACGAGATGATACGTTTGGAGTAGCGAACAGGTGTTCGGCTATAATATTATTCCCATGTCATCCATGCCAGTCAAGCCTGAAGCTATCGGCCGGGTCACCCGATACATTGCCGAGCACATCGACGAGCCGCTGCCCCGCGCGCGATTGGCATCGGTTGCCGGTTTCTCGGTGCCGCACCTGCACCGGATCTTCAAAGCCTGTGTGGGCCAGAGCATCGCGACGTATGTCCGCCGGCAGCGCCTGCGGCGTGCGGGACGAAAACTTATGATGGGCGCCGTCGATATCAGCGAGGTTGCCCTGGCGGCAGGGTACGATACGCATGCGGCCTTCGGCAAGGCGTTCAAGCAACGGTTCGGCCTCAGCCCGGGCGAATTTCGACGCATCAACTCCTTCACGGCAATGCAAATTCTGCGGAAAGGAAATCGGTATGAAGATCAAACTTAGCAGTGTATCGATCGGTGATTACGATAAGGCCCTGGATTTTTATACCCGGGTGCTGGGCTTTGTAAAGAAACGGGATATCCCTCTGGGAAACGGCGCGCGGTGGATCACCGTGACCTCACCGGACGAGCCCAACGGCACCGAGCTGCTGCTCGAGCCGAACGCCGATTATCCGGCGATGAAAGCGTTCAAAGAGTCCCTCGTCAACGACGGCATACCATTTACGGCTTTCGAGGTGGATGACATTCAGGAAGAGTATGCGAGACTGAAAAAGCTCGGCGTGGAGTTTACGATGGAGCCGACCAACATGGGAATGACAACAGCGGCAATATTCAACGATACCTGCGGAAATCTTATCCAGATGTATCAGTTGACGGGCGCGTGATCAGGGTAGAGGCAGCGCGAGGCAAGGTATTCAACAAAAAGGGCGGACCCGTGCGGGTCCGACCTTACAGTATCCTGGATGGCTGGATTTTTTGATCAGAACAATTTTAGGACGGCGTCGGAGGCCCAGGCGAATAGGAACTGCGGGACGAGGCTGACGATGACAGTGATGACAGCGGCGACGGCCCAGGTGATGTTGAGCCAGGGCTCGCGCGTGGTCTCAGGCTCGCCTTCGCGCATGTAGATGGTGACGACAACGCGCAGGTAGTAGTAGGCGGAGATGAGGGTGGTGATGACGCCGATAACCGCCAGCAGATAGAACTGTCCCTGGACGGCCGCGCGGAAGAGATAGAACTTGCCGACGAAACCCAGCGTGGGCGGGACGCCGGTGAGCGAGAGCAGGAAGATCGCCATCGCGGCAGCCAGGGCGGGATATTTGCGCCCGAGGCCGGCGTAATCGCTGATCTCAAGGCCCTTGCCTTCGGCTTTTTCGAGCGCGATGACGACTGCCCAGGCGCCGAAGTTCGTAATGGCATAGGCGACGAGATAGAAGAGACCCGCCGCGACCGATGTGGCGACCACATCTTTTTGCCCGTACGGCACGAAGGCCATCATGATGTAGCCGGCGTGGGCGATGCTCGAATAGGCGAGCAGGCGCTTGATATTGGTCTGCGAGATGGCGACCACATTGCCGACGATCATCGTCAGAGCGGAGACGACCGCCAGGATAGGCGTCATATCGGCGGAGAGCGAGGGGAAGGCAATGGCGAAGACGCGCAGGAGGGCGGCGAACCCGGCGATCTTTGCGCCGGCTGCCATGAAGGCTGTCACGGCGGAAGGTGCGCCCTGGTAGACGTCGGGCGTCCACATGTGGAAGGGGACGGCAGCGACCTTGAAGCCAAGCCCAACGAGGATGAGGGCCGCGCCGACTGTCAGAAGCAGCGGGTTGGCGGTGTGAGCCGCGGCGGCTTTGACTATGGCACTCAGGCCGGTGGTGCCGGTGGCGCCGAAGACGAGGGCAATGCCATACACCACGAAGCCGGTGGAGAAGGCGCCGAGCAGGAGGTACTTGAGGCCGGCCTCCTCCGAGTTTGACTGGGGGCGGGCGAAGGCGGAGAGCACGTAGAGCGGGATGGAAAGCATCTCCAGCGCCAGGAAGACAATGAGCAGGTCGCCGGCCTGCGCCATGAGCATCATTCCGGCAATGCTGAAGAGCAGCAGCGTGTAATACTCGCCACGCTCGAGGCCCATGCGCTTCAGGTAGCCATAGGCGAGCGCCACGCCGAAGAGGCCGGAGACCAGCAGCAGGCCGTTGACGAAGGTCGAGAAACCGTCGAGCACAACCATGCTGGTGAAGCCGGTTTGGGTGAGGCCGACCTGGGAGATGGTGAGGCCCAAGGCGAGGGCCAGGCCGAGCGCGGCAAGGAAGGCGGTGACGCCCTTCTGCTTGACGAACAAGTCAACCAGAAGGAGCAGGCAGGCCCATACGGTGAGGAAGAGCAGGGGCAGGACGACGGTGAAGTTGATGTCAGGCATAGCGATTATTAGCTCTCAGCATTCAGCATTCAGCGCTCAGCAACTACGGCTGGGCTTGTACGCAGTGTCTTGAGGAGTTCCTGCAAGCATGCGGTTGACTTTCTCCTGCTCCTCTTGATCGACAGCTTCTTATCTCATCGCCAGGGCGGTCTGGAACGCAGCGGTCAGCTTGCCCACGGCGGGGGCCATCAGGTTGAAGAAAGGAGCGGGGTAGAGGCCGATCCAGAGGATGAGGATGAGCAGCGGGGCCACGGTGACGATCTCGCGCCAGTTCATATCGCGGATGGGGTGACCGTGTTCCTTTGTCTCTTCCACGATGGAGCCCTCCGGGCCGAGGAACATGCGCTGGAACATAAAGAGGATATAGACGGCAGCCAGGATGATGCCGAGGGCCGCGAGACCGGCGAACCAGACGGAGCCGTACGAGCCGCCGTTCATGCCCGCGCCCCAGGCGCCGAGCAGGATGGTGAACTCGCCGACGAAGCCGTTCAGTCCGGGCAGGCCCATGGAGGAGAGGGCGACGACCAGCATGATGGCGCCATAGACCGGCGTGAGCTTCCACAGACCGCCATAGACCTTGAACTCGCGGGTGTGGCGTCTGCTCGTAAATAACGCCGACCAGGAGGAACAGCGCGCCCGTGCTCAGCCCGTGGTTGACCATCTGAAGGATGCTGCCCTGGATGCCCTGCGAGTTAAGGGCGAAGAGGCCGAGCATGACGAAACCAAGGTGGCTGACCGAGGAATAGGCGACCAGCTTCTTGACGTCGGCCTGGGCGTAGGAGACGGCCGCACCGTAGATGATGCCGATGACAGCCAGCACGCCAATGAACGGAGCGGCCTGCACGGCGGCCTGCGGGAACAGCCCCAGGTTGAAGCGCAGGAAGCCATAGGTGCCCATCTTCAGCAGGACGCCTGCCAGGATGATGGAGCCGGCGGTGGGCGCTTCCACGTGCGCGTCGGGCAGCCAGGAGTGCAGCGGCCACATGGGCACCTTGATGGCGAAGGCCGCGGCGAAGGCGATGAACAGCCAGAGCTGCGTATGCGGATCAATGCCGCCCTTGGCCATCAGGTCGGGCACGGAGAAGGTGCCCTGGACGATGCCAAGCCACAAGATCGCCAGCAGCATGAGGATGGAGCCGGCCATGGTGTACAGGAAGAACTTGATGGCGGCGTAGATGCGGCGCGGTCCGCCCCAGATGCCGATCAGGAAGTACATGGGCACGAGCGTGAATTCCCAGAAGATGTAGAAGAGGAACAGATCCTGCGCGAGGAAGACGCCGACCATGCCCAGCTCGAGCAGCAGGAAGAAGATCATGAACTCTTTGACGCGGTCTTCGACGGCCGTCCAGGTGGAGAGTATCGACACGGGGGTCAGGACGGTGGTGAGCAGGACGAGCAGGATGCTGAGCCCGTCCACGGCAAGGAAAAACTGGATGTTCCAGCCGGCAACCGTGATCCACGGATAGCGGGACACCAGTTGCAGGCCGGGGTTGGAGGCCTTGAACATGGTCAGCACCCAGATGGAGATGCCGAACGTGATGAGGGAGGTGATGAGCGCCGTCCAGCGGATCGCCGACTTCGATTCCGGCTTCAGGAACAGGAGCACGATCACGCCCACGAGCGGGAAGAAGGTCAGCAGTGTAAGAGGTTGCAGAAAGAAGTTCATGTTCAGTCCTCACGAAGAGATCGTCGAAGGTCGAACGTCACACGTTCTGCGTGGAACGTCTGAGCGTTCGGGCGTTCAGACGCTTTAGCGGAAAAGGATATATCCTAAAATGGCTACGACACCGATAAGGACAGCGAGAGCATAACTGCGGACGAAGCCATTCTCGATGCGGCGCAAGCGAGGCGGATGCCCTGCGGGTCCAATCCGCCAGGCCGTTGAAGAAGGCGTCGATGCCGCGCTGATCGGTGTACCGATCGAGGGCGATGTTCGTCAGGTAGTTGAACCCCGCGACAATAACCTTTTCATGGAACCAATCGTGCCAGAACTTCTCGTCGATGGTGATGGCGAGGAACTGGGTCAGTCGGGTGAAAGGATCGAGGATGAGGGCCTTATAACCTTCATCCACGTACCACTTGTGCTCCATGCCCGTAAAGAGCGGGCCGAGCATCCGCCGGCAGCGGGTCGGGTTCCCCGGCTTTGAGCGGGGAGCGCCCATACAGCACCCAGGACAGGTAGATGGCGAGCAGCGCGAGGAGGGTGGCGATGGATGCCACGAACGGGTTCATGGTACCTGGCTCAACCTGCTCGATGGTCCCTTTCAACCAAAATGATAAGAATTGCAGGCCGTTGAACGGCAGGTTGAATGCGCCGCCCAGCACGGCGAGGATCGCCAGGATGATGAGAGGGACTGTAATGATACGCGGGCTTTCGACGGCGTGTGCAGCGGCCTCGTGCCGCGGCTCACCGAAAAAGACCATCCAGATCTGGCGTCCCATATAGAAAGCGGTGAAGAAGGCGGCAATCGTCAGCAGCCAGTACACGGCGGTGTAGCCTTTTTGCAGTGACGTCGGCAGGATCTCGTCTTTGGACCAAAAGCCGGCAAACGGGGCAATGCCTGCCAGCGCCAGCGTGCCCATCAGGTAGACCCAGAAGGTGACCGGCATTGTCTTGCGCAGGCCGCCCATGTTGCGCATGTCATTGGGATCGAAGGGAGCTTCCTGCTCTTTGGCGCCGGCCGCATCGTGAAGCCCGGCGTTCTTCGCTTCCTTTTTGGCGTTAGCCTGAGCGCGCAGGAGGTCGAGTTCTTGGGCGCGGTCTTCGATCCGTGTTCCTCCGCGCCGCTATGATGGCCGAGCAGGTGATGACCGCGCTCCACGCCGAGGATGACCGAGCCGGCCGAGAGGAACAGCAGGGCCTTGAAGAAGGCATGTGTCATCAGATGGAACATGCCGCCGGCGAAGGCGCCCATGCCCACCGCCGCCACCATGAAGCCAAGCTGGCTGATGGTGGAGTAGGCCAGCACCTTCTTGATGTCGAACTGGGCGACGGCGATGGTGGCCGCGAAAGGGCGGTCAGCGCGCCGACCATGGCAACGATGAACTGCGCGGCGGGGGCCAGCCATGTAGAGCGGGGCCGAGCGGGCGATCAGATAGATGCCGGCCGTGACCATGGTGGCGGCATGGATCAGGGCCGAGACCGGGGTAGGGCCGGCCATCGCATCCGGCAGCCAGACGTAGAGCGGGATCTGCGCCGATTTGCCGGTGACACCGATCAGCAGGAAGAGCGTGATGGCGATGATCAGCGGTGCAGTTGACGGCCGATATGGATCTCACAGCGCCAAAGACCGACGTTGAACTGCAGGCTGCCGAAGCCCCAGAAGATCAGGAAGGTGGCGATCAGGAAGCCCACGTCGCCGATGCGGTTGGCGATCAAGGCCTTCTTGGCGGCGTCGGAGTTGGCCCAGGACGGGCGGCCCAGTATGTCGAGCTCGTACCAGAAGCCGATCAGCAGGAACGAGCACAGGCCCACGCCTTCCCAGCCGACGAACAGCATCAGATAGGAATTGCCGCTGACCAGGATCATCATCAGCAGCGATGAACAGGTTCAGGTAGACGAAGAAGCGGGGGTAGCGGCCGGGGTCGGACTTGAAGCGCACGTCCTCATGCATATAGCCGATGGCGTAGATATGGATGAGCGTGCCGACGCCCGTGACACGACCAGCATCATCGTGACCGAGAGCGTGTCTACGCGGAAGGTCCAATCGAGGCGCAAGGCTGCCAACGTGGATCCACGGCCCAAGGGTCCAGCGCACCGCTTCAGGGTGCAGGCTGAGTGACCAGGCCAGCAGCAGCGAGACAACAAAAGGCAGGCCCGAGCCGAGAGCCGCCACAAGGCCGACGATCCGTTCGCCCAAACGTCGTCCAATGGCCATATTGATCAGCAGGCCGATGACGGGGAAGAATACGATCCAGGGTGCGAGGAAGAAAAAACCGGAATTCATGCAGGTCTCCAGAGATTAGAGAGCAGTGAATAGAAAATGGCAAGTGGTGAACGCTTGCGTGTGCCTGATCGTCCAATCCCTACTATCCAATTATCGTCTACCGTTTCTCTAGCCTTTCAGGTTATTCATCTCATCGATGTTGATGCTGTGCTTGGTGCGGAAGATGGCGACGATCAGCGCCAGCCCCACCGCCACTTCGGCGGCGGCGACGGTCATCATGAAGAAGACGAAGATCTGACCGTCGAGCACGTTGTAGACGCGTGTGAATGCCACCAACGCCAGGTTGGCTGCGTTGAGCATCAGTTCGACCGACATGAAGATCACCAGCGGGTTGCGGCGGAGGAGCACCCCCATTGCGCCGATCGTAAAAAGGACGGCGGAGAGCGCAACGTAATAGCCTACGGGAACCATTTACTGCCCTCCCTTGTTCTTCTCTTTTAGCGTCAGCACGATGGCGCCGACCATGGCGATCAGCAGCAGGACAGATGTGACTTCGAAGGGAAGCAGATATTTGCTGAACAACGCCTGGCCCACGGCCTGCGGGCTGCCGAAGCTCTCCACCGGCTGGGCGATGGCGCCTGCCGGAATACCGCGTACCAGCAGCAGGTAGGCGGCTTCGCCGACGAGCAGGACCGCCAGCACCAGGGCGGCGGGCCGCTGCCAGGGCAGGTCGTGCGAGCGGGGCAGGAGCTCGGTGCCGAGCAGCATGATGACGAACAGGAACAGCACCATGATGGCGCCCGCGTAGACCGTGATCTGCGACATGGCGATGAACGGCGCGTTCAGTAGGATGTAGAACACCGCCACCGTGCCGAAGTTCAGCACCAGGAACAGCGCCGCGTACACGGCGCTGCGACTGAACAGCATACCAAGCGCCGTCGCGATACAGACCAGGGCGAGGGCGAAGAAGAGGAGCAGGTCAACGGTCATGGGACTCCAGGTTCAGAATTCGGTATTCAGTTGTCAGTGACCAGCAAACACCAAACAGTAAGCAGCTTAGTCGCTTGGATTCTTCATCTCGGGGACCGAGCGGGTGAACTCGCCGGGGCGGGTCTTCTGCGGCGTGGTCTCCCCGCCCGGCTTGCACGGGCTCGAGCAGCATGTTCTTGTCATAAATGGCTTCCCGGCGATCGGGGAAGCTCAACTCATAATTGTCGCCCAGCACGATCGCTTCGGTGGGGCAGGCGTCTTCGCAGAAGCCGCAGTAGATGCAGCGCAGCATGTTGATCTCGTACGTGGAGGCATAGCGCTCGCCGGGCGAGAAGCGTTTCTCGTCGGTATTCTCGGCAGCCTCGACGAAGATCGCGTCGGATGGGCAGGCGGCCGCGCACAGGGAGCAGCCGATGCACTTCTCCAGGCCGTTATCGTAGCGCTTCAGCACATGGCGTCCGCGGAAGCGCGGGCGCACCGGTCGTCTCTCTTCAGGGTATTGCACGGTCACCGGGCGCTCAAACATCATCTTGAGCGTTGTGCCCAGGCCGCGCGCCAATTCTCTAAGCATGGGCCGTTCTCCTTCTCAGCGACAGATTCACAAGTAAAACCGCAATGAAGCCGGCAAAAATCGAGACCACCGGAGTGGCCCAGATGTAAATGGCGGCCGAACTGATCCGACAGCAGGACGCCGACAGCGGTGAGGACCACCATGGCGATGGACAGCGGCAGCAGCACCTTCCAGCCAAGCTCATCAGGCGGTCGTAACGGATGCGAGGCCAGGTGGCGCGCACCCAGATCATCCGAACAACAGGACGACCACCTTGATGAACAGGTATAGCGGGCCAAGGAACCAGGCGTTGAACACCCAGGGGCCCAAATGCCAGACGGCATCCACGCTCAGGAAGGTGTCCTTCAGGAACCAGAACTCCCGGTAGCCGCCGAAGAACAGCGTGGCGGTGATCATGGAGATCACGATCATCTTGGAGTATTCGGCCATGAAGAACAGGGAGAACTTCATGCCGGAATATTCGGTGTGATAGCCCGCGGCCAGCTCCTGCTCGGCTTCGGGCATGTCGAACGGCGCGCGGTTGACCTCTGCCAGCGTGGCGATCATGAAGATGACCGCGCCACCGGCTGCAACACGACGAACCACATGTCCTTCTGGGCGTTGACGATATCCACCAGGCTCATCGAGTTGCCAGCATGATGACGGTCACGAAGCGACAGGCCCAGCGCCAGCTCGTAGGAGATCATCTGGGCCGTGGAGCGCATGCCGCCCAGCAGGGCGTACTTGTTGTTGGAAGACCAGCCCGCCAGCACGATGCCATACACGGCAATGGAGGCGATGGCGGTGATGTACAGCACGCCCACGTTGATGTTGGCTACATACAAATGGATGGGCCGGTTGACGAACGGCAGCGTGAACTGCGTGCCGAGCGGGATGACCGCGGCCAGGATAATGGCCGGCACAACGGTCACGATCGGCGCAAGGACGAAGATGATCTTGTCGGCGCGCGCCGGGGTGAACTCTTCCTTGAAGATCAGCTTGACCGCGTCTGCGATGGGCTGCAGCAAGCCCTGCGGGCCGGCGCGGTTGGGGCCGATGCGTGTCTGGATGCGGGCCAGTGCGCGGCGCTCATAGAGCGTGAGATAGGCAAAGCCGCCCAGGATCAGCAGCGACATGATGACGGCCTTGATGAACCATTCGAGCCAGAAAGTCCAATCCATGGTTACCTCGCCCCGACCGGCTTGCTCTTTGTGAGTACGGGGAGCTTCAGGCTGGCCTCTGCCGGCTCCGTGATGGGCAGACCCATGCTGCGGGGGACCAGAGCTACGCCGGCCGAGATCGAATTGTCGATCTTGACCATGAGATCCTGGCTGACGCCGTCCAGGCTCAGGTTCACATGCTGCCCGGCCTCCACGCCGAGTTTTTCGGCGGCGCTGGAGTGCAGGGCCACGAAAGGCTCGCCGATGCGCCGCTCCAGCAGAATGCTGGGAAGGAGCGTCACGCCGCGGTCATAAAGCCGGGTGATGGGTACGGCCAGAAGCTTATTCTCGCGAGGGCGCAGGGGCGCAGCCCGCTGGAGACGCGGCAGGTTGAACTTCTCGCCGCGCTGGGCGGCGTTGGAGAGCTGCACGCCCAGGCCATTCCGGTTCTGATAGGTCGTGCCGCCGTAGTACAGTATCGCCGCGGCCCACGATCGGCCACTGGGGCACAACTTCGGCAAGCCGGTCATAACTCAGGCCCATGAAGGATGGATTGTCGGCAGCCATGATCTCGAACACAACCGAAGCAGATGTGCCTTCGAGGATCACGCCCATCTGGCGGGCGACGACCGAGACGATTGCAAAGTCCGGCTTGGTCCCTTCGAGTGGCGGGACCGCCCGATAGAAGCGCTGGACGCGGCGCTCGCCGGAGATGTAGGTGCCATCGCGTTCGGAGTAGGCCTGCGCGGGCAGGACCACATCGGCCAGCTTGGCGGATTTCTGTTTCGAACAGCTCCTGCACGACGATGAACTGCTTGCGCCGGACTCCGCTTTTGATCTTGAGGGCGCCATCGCCGAACGGGTCTGCGCCGACGATATAGACCGCATCGGCCTTGTCGAAGGCAGCCTGCAAGTCGTCCGCGGGCTGAAGGCCCAATTCCCAGGCGCCCTGATCGTTGGCATGCGGCCATACGCCGATGAGCCCATTGTTCGGCTTGCCGACGTGACCGGTGTCGATCAAAGCCCGGGCGCAGGCATTGGCGAGGGCGGTCGAACCTTCCAGGCCGAGACCGTCGCTGCCGAAGAGGATCACTGCGTTGTCGGCTTTGGTGAAGGCGTCGCTGATCTTGCTCTTGTGCGTGAGGTCCTGGATGGTCTTGACTTCGTCGCCATAGGAATAGCGGACGACAAAGGAAGCGTATCGGTCGAGCTTGGTCTCGCGCGAGTTTGCCACGATGAGGGTGGCGCCCCGCTCTGCTGCCTGCTTGACGCGCAGGTACCAGATGGGCGCTTCTTCATATAGATCGGAGGCTGCGACGACGATCGTGCTGCCCTTGCCCATGGAGCCGAAGTTAGTGCCCTGAAGCCTGCCTGCGCCTTCGGCCTCACAGAGGATGTTGCGCCGACGCCGACCATGGAGGTCAGATCGCCGCCGCCCATATTGGAATAGAGCAGGGCCTGCCCGCCGACCTGGTCGGCGAGCGCCTTCAGGTTGAACAGGTCTTCCGTGGAGAGGCGGCCGGAGGCGAGCACCAGGAGATTTGTTTTTGCCTTCGCAAAGGCCTCGCCGGCCTGCTGCGTGGCGGTATCCCAGGAAGTGCGGGCCAGTTTGCCTTCCTTGCGGATGAAGGGGCGCGACAGGCGGTCGGCGCTTTCCACGTAGTGATAGCCGAAGCGGCCCTTGTCGCACATCCAGATCTCGTTGACTTCTTCGTTCTGGCGGGGCATGACGCGCTTGATGACGATCTCGCCGCCGGACTGGGCCTCGCGGCGGGTGTTGAAGGTGGTGTTGCAGCCGACCGGGCACTGCGAGCAGATGGACGGAGAAGCGGTCAGCTCCCAGGGCCGGGCGGCGAAGCGGAAGTCTGCGGTGGTGAGCGCGCCGACCGGGCAGATATCGGTCGTGTTGCCGGAGAAGATCGAGTTGAAGCCGGGCTCGGAGAGGGAGACGATCTGCGTGGCGCGGCCGCGCTCGTCGAAGCCGAGCACCGCATCGCCGGCGATCTCATCCTGGAAGCGGATGCAGCGTGCACATTGAATGCAGCGTTCCTGATCCAGGAAGATCAGCTCGCCGAGCGGATAGTGCTTGGCAAGGTGCATCTTCTCATCGAGCAGGAAGCGGCTCTTGCCCGGGCCATAGGCCATGGTCAGGTTTTGGAGCGGGCACTCGCCGCCCTTGTCGCAGATGGGGCAATCGAGCGGATGGGAGGTGAGCAGGAATTCGACGGTGCTCTTCTGCCCCGCAAGCGCTTTCTCCGATCTGGTCAGAACGACCATGCCGTCAGAAACGGGATTGGTGCAGGCGGTTTCGAGCTTGGGCCCAAACTGGATCTTGGGCTGGCCCTTGTCATCGAGGATGGGCTTGCCCGTGGTGCGATCCATCATCGGACGGCCGATCTCCACCAGGCACATGCGGCACATGCCCACCGGTTCCATCTTGGGATGATAGCAAAAGACCGGGATGTCGATGCCGACCATCTTGCCGGCATCAACCACCAGCATCCCTTCGGGAACTGTGATCTGCCTGCCGTCCATCGTTACTGTTACCTGTTTGGTCATAAGGCTCCGTTATTCGGGATCCATTATTCGTCGTTCGTTATTCGGGACCGGGAAGGGACGAATAACGAATAGCGGTTCACGAATTCCGATTTACCGTTCTTTCAAAATCCTGCGGGAAGCGCTCGATGCCGGTGACGACCGCCATGGTGGCGAATTCGCCCAGCGGGCAGAGGCATTTGTTCTGCATCTGCTTTGCGACATTCAGCAGCAGGTCGACGTCACCCTGCAGCAGGCCGTTCATGCCGGATGCGTTCGATAATGGTGGACATCCAGTACGTGCCTTCGCGGCAGGGCGTGCATTTGCCGCAGGATTCGTGCCTGAAGAAATGAATGGTCTTGTTGATGACCCAGTCCAGCGGGACCGTGTCGTCAATGACGATGACAGAAGCCGAGCCAAGGTCTGCGCCGAGCGTGCGGACGCTGGCGTAGTCCATGGGAGTGTCGAGCACCTTTTCATCCACGAGGATGAAGGAGGAGGATGCGCCGGCAGCCATGATGGCTTTGACCGGCCGCCCGTCCTGCACGCCCGCGCCATGATCGTAGATCAGCTGGCGGAAGGTGGTGCCGAAGGGCAGCTCGTAGTTGCCCGGCTTGCGCACGCGCCCCGAGAGTGAGAAGATCTTGACGCCGGCGCTATCGGGCGTACCCATGGTCTTGAACCAGTCTGAGCCGTTGGCGAGGATCATGGGCAGGTTGGCGAGCGTCTCCACGTTATTGACGACCGTGGGCTTGCCATAAAGTCCATGCACGGCGGGGAAGGGAGGCCGGATGCGCGGCATGCCGCGTTTGCCCTCGATGGATTCAAGCATGGCGGTCTCTTCGCCGCAGATGTAAGCGCCTGCGCCGAGATGAGTGTAGATCTTCAGTCCGTACTCGCCGCCGAAGAGCTTCTCGCCCAGGAAGCCGGCGCGCTCCATCTCGGCGATCTTCGCGTCGAGCAATGCAGCGATCTCCCAGAACTCGCCGCGCAAGTAGACGTAGGCGGCCTGCGCGCCGACGGCATAGGACGCTATCGCCACGCCTTCCAGGAACTGGAAGGGATTACTCTCCATGATCTCGCGGTCTTTGAAAGTGCCCGGCTCGGATTCGTCTGCGTTGGCAACCACATAATGCGGCCAGCTCTTGTTGTCAATGAAGGACCACTTCATGCCGGTGGGAAAGCCCGCGCCGCCGCGGCCTCGTAAGCCGGAGGCCTTGACGACGTCGGTTACCTGCCCGGGCTGCATCTGCGTGACGACTTTCTTGAAGGCTTCAAAGCCGCCGTTCTTGCGGTACACGTCCAGCTTGTCGAGGCCGGCAATGTCGCGATGGCGCAGGAGGATGTTGGGCATCAGGCCACCTCCTGACCGGCCTGCTTAAGCGCCTCGATCAGTTCCAGGGTCTTGTCGACCGTCATGTTCTCGTGGTATTCCAGCCCATCGTTGCGCTGGATCTGGAACATCGGGGCCTTGTCGCAGGCAGCCAGGCAGGTGACGGCTTCCAGCGTGATCAGGCCGTCTGGTGTAGTCTCGCCGACCTTGATGCCCAGATTACCGCAAAGCGATTCCATGAATTGGTCCGCGCCGCGCAACGCGCAGGGCAGATCGGTGCAGACCTGCATGCGGTATTTGCCTTCCTTCTTGTCATGATAAAGCGTATAGAAGCCGACCAGTGCGCCGACATCGGTGACGGTAATCTCGAGCGTATCGGCGATATCCTGCATGGCGGCCTTCGTGACATAGCCGTCCTGGCGCTGGGCGAGATACAGCAGCGGCATCACAGCCGAGCGCTTGAATTCGGCCGGATACTTGGCCAGGATCTGTTTGACTTCCTTGGGAAATTTCTCGGACAGGGTCATCGGTCGATATCTCCCAGGACAAGGTCAATGGAGGCAAGGATGGCGATCAAGTCGGCCACCAGGTGGCCCTTGGTGATGAGCCCGATCACGGATGTGTTGGGGAAGGACGGCGTGCGCCAATGGACGCGGCGGGGCTTGGCACTGCCATCGCCCGCCAGCAGCACGCCCAGCTCTCCGCGCGGCGATTCGATCGCGTTGTAGACCGAATTGTCCGGCACCGGAAAGCCCTCCGTCCAAAGCTTGAAGTGATGGATCAGGGCTTCCATGCTGACGCCGATCTCGGAGCGGGGCGGCGGGACGAACTTGCGGTTCTCGCTGTTAACCGAGGCCCAGAGGCAGCTTGTCCAGGGCCTGCTCGATGATGCGGAGCGACTGGCGCATCTCTTCGATGCGGACGATATAGCGTGCGAAGGTGTCGCCCTCAGTGCGAGTGGGTACGTTGAAGTCGTATTGCTCATAGCCCGAGTAGGGGTGCGCCTTGCGCAGATCCCAGTCGATGCCGGAGGCGCGCAGCATGGGGCCGGTGACGCCGTAGGACAGCGCGTCCTCCTTATGGAGGATGCCGATGTTCACCGTGCGGTCCACCAGCAGCGGGTTCTTGGTCATCAATGCTTCGTATTCATCGATGCGGGCCGGGAAGGTCTTGAGCACGTTACGCACGGCCGCCTCGAACTCCACGGGGACGTCGCGCCACAGCCCGCCGGGGCGGATGTAGGTGGTCATCATGCGCTGGCCGGAGACCAGCTCGAAGATATCCAGGATGCGTTCGCGCTCGCGGAAGCAGTACAGGAACATCGACATGGCTGCCAGGTCGAGCCCAAACGTGCCCACCCATACCAGGTGAGAGGCGATGCGCTGCAGCTCGACAAGGATGACGCGCAAAGCCTGGGCGCGCACCGGCACGTCCAGATCCAGCATCTTCTCCACCGCCATGCAGTAGGCCAGGTTATTGCCGAGAGGGTTCATATAGTCCAGCCGGTCGCACATCACTTCGGCCTTCTGGTACGTCTTGCTTTCCATGTTCTTCTCGATACCGGTATGGAGGTAACCGATCTCGGGGATGCAGTTGATGATGGTCTCGCCATCCAGCTCGAGCAGCAGGCGGAGCACGCCGTGCGTCGAGGGATGCTGCGGCCCCATATTGAGCAGCATGGTCTCGCCGGTGAGGGCGCGCTCAGAGACCAGATGCCTGTACGGACCGACGGGGACTTCTTCGAGCTGATATTCCGGCATGACTATTCCTTCACGTAGGGCTTGCGGAGGTCGATCTCTTTATAGTTGAAGGTGAACTGCGGCTCTTCATAGCCGAGCGGATAATCACGGCGCAGGGGGTGACCTTCCCAATCCTCTGGCATCAGGAGGCGGCGCGGGTCGGGATGCCCGTCGATCTGGATGCCGAACATATCCAGGAGCTCGCGCTCGCGCCAGTTGGCGGTCTCGAATATGCCGGTCACGGTCGGGAGGCGGGGGTCTGCATCGTTCAGCGGAACGCGCAGCTGGATGACCAGCTTCTGGGTGAGGGAGGTCATGCCCATAGACCACCTCGTAACGCGGCTTGTCCTGCGGCCAGTAATCGATGGCGGTCAGCACGGAGAGCAGAGAGAACTCATGCTCATCGCGCAGGAACAGCAGGCTGTCCACGATCTTGTCGGCGGGGACGATGACGCGCACTTCCCCGCGGAACTCGTTATACGTGGCGCCGGCCTGCTGCTGCAATACGTTTACTATTTTTTCGAGTCGGTTGTCCATAATTTCCCTGTGAACAACGTTGAAACGTCCGAGCCGCTCAACGTTCAACCTTCAGAAAGCCTTGAGAGGTGCGATCAGGCCTTGACTTCCTCCACAAGCTTCTCGCCTTTTACTTTTTCGAACAAGGTGATGACGCCGTGGATCAGCGCTTCAGGCCGGGGCGGGCAGCCCGCCACGTATACATCCACCGGCACCACTTCATCGACGCCCTGCACCACCGCATAGTTATTGAAGACGCCGCCGCAGGAGGCGCAATCGCCCATGGCGATCACCCATTTGGGCTCGGGCATCTGGTCATAGAGACGACGAAGGACGGGCGCCATCTTGCGCGTCACACGTCCGGCAACGATCATCAAGTCAGACTGGCGGGGGCTGGGGCGCATAAGCTCCATGCCGAAGCGGCTCATGTCGAAATCGGAGGCCTGCGCCGCCATCATCTCGATCGCGCAGCAGGCCAGCCCGAACAGCATGGGCCACATGGCGTTGGTGCGCGCCCAGTTCACAGCCGACTCGAGAGTAGTGGTCATGATCCCCATGTTTCCAAGCTTCTGTTCTACTCCCATTCGAGAGCTCCTTTCTTCCACGCATAAATGTAACCAACCAACAGGATAACGATAAAGACGGCCATCTCACCCAGGCCGAACAGGCCGAGCTGGCGGAAGACCACCGCCCACGGCAGGAAGAAGATGACTTCGATATCGAAGAGGATGAAGAGCACGGCGATCAGATAGAAGCGGACCGGCATGCGTCGGGTGCCGGGGCCCATGGGCGGAATGCCTGACTCATACGGCTCTTCCTTGACTTTTGTTTTTTTCTTCGGCCCCAGCAATTCCCCCAGACCGATCGCGATCGCGGCGATGAGGGTCGCCACGGCGATCATGATCGCAATTGCAATGTACTCAAGCAACATGGACACCTCGAAGAAGTACGCTTGATTGCTTTGGTTGTAAAAGCGCCCGCTTGCCCAACGTGGCCGCTTCCCCCGCAAAAACTCAGAGGATGGGGCGCGCAGGACGTGCATATCCAGACTCTTAGCTGCGCTCAGGTTGTGAAAACTTACACTACGACAATATACTAACGGACGGATGTGCAAAACTGCACATCCGTCCGTTAGTATATCACAGGTAAACGCGGGGAATTGCAATGTGCGTTATTTCACAATTAGGATACAAACATTAATTCGCTCCCCACTTCCAGCATAATTGGTAGCCGCGCCCCAAAAGCGAGCATCCCGAACGATTTGTGCGGGATGCTGAACTGCTGCTTATCCGAGGTAGTCTTTCAGGGGGCGGCTGCGAGCCGGGTGCCGCAGTTTCCGCAGCGCCTTGGCTTCGATCTGGCGGATGCGCTCGCGCGTCACGTTGAAGTAGCGGCTGACTTCCTCCAGCGTATGGTCCTTGCCATCCGTCAGGCCGAAGCGCAGCTCCAGTACCTGGCGCTCGCGGTCCAGAAGACCATCCAGGGCGATCTGGATCTGCTCGCGCAGCATCTGGATGGCGGCTGCGTCGATGGGAGATGGCGCGTCTTCATCTTCAATGAAGTCGCCGAGCTGGCTGGAATCTTCATCACCCACCGGGCCTTCGAGCGAGACAGGCTCTTCTGCGGAGCGCAGCACCCGGTCCACCTTCAGTGTGGCGGTTTCGAGCCGGCGCTGCACCGCGGCGTCCAGCGGCAGTTCCTCTGCCTGGGCGCGCAGCACAGCCTGCACGTCGGAGGCAGGCAAATAGCCGACCTCCATGGCAAGCTCGCGGTTGGTGGGCTCGTGGCCCAGGGACTGCGTAAGCTCGCGTTGAGCGCGCAGGATGCGCGAGATCGATTCGAACAGATGCACGGGGATGCGGATCGTGCGGGCCTGCTCTGCGATCGATCGGTTGATCGATTGGCGGATCCACCAGGTGGCGTAGGTGCTGAACTTGAAGCCGCGGCGCGGGTCGAACTTTCCAACCGCCCGCAGCAGGCCCATATTGCCCTCCTGGATCAGGTCGAGCAGCGAGATGCCGCGTCCGAGATAGCGCTTGGCGACGCTCACGACCAGCCGCAGGTTGGCCCGGATCAGAGCGGTGTGGGCTTCCTCTGCGCGCGCCGCGACGGCCTGCACTTCGTCCTGAAGAGCCTGCTCTTTAGGAAGGTTTCGATGGAGCGTGCCCTGGGCCGGCAGCGCGCGGCAGGTCTTGATGTGATGTCGCCAACCATTCGGCATAGCCCGCGGGCAGCAGGTAGAGGCACAGGAATACGGTGTAGGCCTTGCGCACCATGCTGTCCCACAGCGTATCATGGCCCCACCGGTCGTTGGAGAGGTAGCCCCGCAAGTAGGAGCGGGATGAGGATTGCCAGCCGTTGTGGAGGGATTGCGCCTCGACCACCATCAAGCAGAGGTCGGGCAGCTCCTTGTTCAGCCGCTTGGCGTCCTCCATGAAGCGATTCCAGGATGTCACAAGCTCAGACAGCAGGCTGCGATACCCGCCCACTGCCGGAAGGGTGCCTTTGCGGACCGGACGCTGCAGGAAGGTGCCGATCTGCCGCCGGGCCTCGATGAGTGTAGCCAGCCGGAACTCGCTGTCAGAGTCAAGCAGCTTGACTTCCCCGATCTCACGCAGGTATAGGCGGACGGGGTCTTCCCCAAGCTCCGCCACGACCTCCGGACGCCGCACTTCCAGCACTTCGTCATCCAGCAAAGCCTCGTCAACTTGTGCCAGACCGCCTTCGGCGGCAGCCTCCGTTATCTCCGCTGCGATCTCGGGCAGATCGATTTCTTCGGCCTCTTCCAGAAGGACGACATCCTCCGGAGATTCAGCGAAGGGGAGGTCATCCGAAAGGGCCAGCAAAGTGGATGCCAGTTCGTTCGAGCGGGCCAACCGTTCTTTCGGTTTTGGCGCTTCGTGCTCAAAACCCTTAGCGGACCTGCGGCGCGGTGCACGAACAGACGATACGCCGGGCCGGGAGGCATTCAACTGGACAGGCTTTTTTCTGGAAGTCATAATGTTTGGGTGCCTTGTCGAAGATCAGTATCCAGTAATCGGTAATAAGTAACCGCAAAACAGCAGGCAGCAACGGGCGGCCGCCTCGAGGCTATTGAATACGGTTCTCTGTGATCTTGCCTGCGGCGCTATCCAGGTGCCGCAGCAGACGTACATGCTGTAACACCAGTTCCTGGTAGGAAGCCGCGCGCAGATCCCCAGCCTGTTGAGCGTCCTCCTGCAGAAAGCGCAATTGGTTCAGGTTCTCCCGGGCTGCCACACGGCGAAGCGTAATGACTCTTTGAACCAATTCTTCGAGCAGCTTTCCATCCAGCGAATTCAGCTTGTCGGTTTGGGCCAGCAATTCACGCGAAAGTCCCCGGAGTAAGTCAGGCAATGCCTGTAATACAAAGGCATGGTGCTCGGTCTGGTCCTGTTCCACCGCTTCATGTATAAGACCAAAGAGCAACTGATGGTCAGTATACTCGAAATCTTCACGGGCCAACGGCGTGAGGTCGTACTGCTGCAACAGCCGGTCGAGGCGGTACAGCAATTCAGGGTTGCGGAAAAGGAGCGAGATGATGAGGACCTCTGCCTGCTTGGAGGAAGAGACGATAATGGCGGCGCGCGGCGCCTCCTCGGTTTGCGGCTCGGCCCTGCGAACGGCCCGCATGCGCCCGCTCGGAGACATGCGCAACGGCGCGCCGCTCAGGGCGCCTTCATCCACCTTGAGAAGGCGCGCCAACTGCTGCCGGTAGGCATCGCGCTCCAGCGGATCGGGCAGGTCTTCGATGAGTGGCAAAACCTGCGCGGCGATCCGGTTCTTGATCTTGGGGTCCTTCAGATCTGCGCCCGCCGCCAGAGTGCCCATGACGTGCGTAACGATGGGACTGGCGCTCTCCACCAAGTCGCTTCCACTCCGATGGGTCCCGGGCTGCGACTTCGTCCGGATCGAGGCCGTCCGGCATGGATGCAACTCGCAAGTCAGCCTGCAGGCGGGCCTCATTGCGCAGGAGGCCGCGGGCATCAAAGCCGTGCACACCTTCGCGGTCCATCGCGCTGCGGGCAGCTTCGAGACCGCGCAGCACGGCCTTCTGTCCGGCGGAATCGGGATCGAGGGCCAGCACGATGCGGCGCGTGAAGCGCTTCAGCAGGCGCAACTGCTCTTCGGTGAGCGCTGTGCCCATGGGGGAGACGACGTTCTCGAACCCGGCCTGATGCAAGGCGATCACATCCAGATAGCCTTCGACGATCACAACCTGATCGGCCGCGCGGATGGGCTTGCGCGCGCGGTCAAGGCCGTAGAGGATATGGCCCTTCGTGAAGACCGGCGTCTCGGGTGAGTTCAGGAACTTGGGCACGTCTTCAGGGTCCACAATGCGCGCGCCAAAGCCCGCCATGCGTCCGTTCTCGTCGCGGATCGGGAACATGATGCGATGGCGGAAGCGATCGTAGATGCGCGAATCTGAATTGGATAATTGCAGGTCGGGGTCGCGTTCGGTGGCGAGGCCCGCGTCGATGAGATCACGGGGTGAGTAGCCGCGAGTTGTGAAGTGCTTGAGGGCCGTGTCCCAACTGTGCGGCGCATAGCCGAGGCCAAAGGTCTCGATCGTGCCGTCGGTTAGCTTCCGCTTATCATGCAGATAACCCAGTACGACAGGATTATTGCGGAGCTGGTCTGCATAAAAGATGCGCGCATCCTCCAGCAGCTTGCGCAGATGATCGTAGACTTCCTTTTGCTCGGGCTTTTCTGAACGGAGGGCAGGCACTTCGACGCCGGCGCGCTGCGCCAGCCGCGTAAGCGCCTCACGGAAGTCAATGCCTTCCTTCTTCATCACGAACTTGAATACGTCACCCCCTTCATTGCATTCCCCGAAACAGCGCCATGTGCCGCTCTCCGGCCAGACCACGAAGGCCGGGGTATTCTTATTAGCATGGAACGGGCAGAAGCCGGTGTAATTCCTGCCGGTCTTGCGCAGTTTCACGCCGCTCTCGCTGACGAGCTCAACAATATCTACGCGGGACTTGATTTCATCGGTAGTGGACATGCGAGAGGCGATAATTCCGTGGACGAGCGGAAACCCTGACTGGCAAGTGGATGGTTCCGTACACCGATAAGAAGGCTGACCGGCAAGTCGGCCAGGCAGCCCCGCGTGGATACGAGGGTTGGAATTATACTGCCCGAAGATTAATGCCCGGGGGCTGTGCATGATAAAACCTGTTGCACGCGCTGTGACCTTTGTCGAAAGCCGGTATGAATTAGGCAGGGCTGCCTTGCCAAAGTACGATATCCACCACCATCCACGATTGCCGCACCTCTCGGCCTCTGGAATCTAAAGATCAATGTCCCACACTCTATGAACGAGCGAGGTGTAACCGCTATTACACGCGGCCCAGGATCAGAAGCCGCGTTGTGTTTTTTGCCGTGCGTCTCCCTTTGCGCGAAATACAGGCCCGGTCGGGTCGGCATATGGTTTGAACAAGCCTATTCAGATGGTGTTAACGGCGTTTGGGGAGAGACCGTGGGCTGAATACCCGGTGAACCGTTATGGGTTGGCGTTATGGCTCTGACCGCGCAAGGATTTCAATCGCAGGACAATATCATCGAGCTTGGGAACGTGAATGCCGGCCAGTAGCAGCTTCTTTTGATGCGCTTGCAATTCTCCCATGACCCTGGCGCCGGCCGTGGCAGGAGTTTCGGCTGTGAGGCGGTCCAGTACTTCCGTGTAGGCGGTGACGCCATCGGCCTCAGGTGTGTGATTGTGACAGACCGTGATCAGCTCCTCGGTGCGCCGATCTGTCAGGTCCAGATCAAATGAGAGAGGGTCTGAGGAGGCCGCACGCCAGGCGCGCTCACTGGACAGCTTCCAGGAATAAAGGCTCTGTCCCGGCAGTGCCGCCTGGGCGTACGCGGTGCTTACACCGAAGGCCAGAGCCAGGGCCAGCAGTGTAAGTGCGAATCCCGTGATCGGGTGCCGTCTCTTGGACTTGGAGCGCCCGCGAGGATGCGAAGCCATCTGCTCGGCGAGCTCCGCCCGCGCGATCCCGGAAAGCGCCCGAGGGACGGATATCCTTTCCCTGCTGGAGACGCAGTGCGGCTTCCAACATGGGGCGCAGCTCTGCGGCGAGTTCGGGGTAGCGCTTGAGACAGCGCGCAATGCTCGACTTGCCGGTGGCGAGCTCCTGGAGGCAATCTTCCAAAGCTAATTCGAGGTCTTTCATAAGACAGCCCTTTGTCTTTCAAGTTTCGTCGGTATTTCTCATCACTCTGGCCAGCGCGTGCAATGCCCGCATCTGGAGCGCCCGCACCGCGCCCTCGCTTTTGCCCATATGTTTGGCGATCTGCGTCGTATCGTAATCGGCAATGAACTTCAGCGTGATGACTTCCTGCTGTTCGACGGTGAGCTGCTGCATGGCAGACTGCAGCGCTTGCACGTCGAACTGAAACTGCATATGGTCATCGAGCTTGACGTCCTGCGCGGCGATAGGTGTCGCCTCTTCCAGGGACACGGTCGGCTTCCGGGTGCGATAGTTGTCGATGACGGCGTTCCGGGCGATCGCGTATAACCACGCCAGAAATGGCCCATGCGGGCGGTAGCGGCCGAGATTCTGCCAGGCCTTCAGGAACACCTGTGACGTCAGATCCTGGGCTGTTTCCGTGTCCGTAACCCGAAAGAAAATGAAACGATAGACTCGATCAAAGGAGGCTTCATAAAGCTGGGAAAAGGCCTCCCCATCTCCGGACCTGGCTTGCTCGATCAGCCCTCGCTCGTCCTCGGACGGCAACTTGTGGCCGTCGCCGGGGGAACTCACGGCATTCCTATGATTAAATCGCAATAAGTTGCCATCTGTTACGTCTTAGTTATCAATTGTAAGGTTGCTCACAATCGCTCGCCGGAAAGGGTGAAATTTGCGGGCAATATAGCATTTTTGAGGCACCTTTGCAGGCTTAAAAACCTTCCAGCTTTGACAGGTCCGCCACACCGCGAGGCAGAGCCGCTACCCGCTGAAGCAAGGCGAGCCGGTTTTCCCGAACGACCGTGTCATCTGCCATGACTAGTACCTTATCGAAGAAGGCATTAATGGCCGGGATTACCTGCAAAAATGCCGTCAGCACCGCATCGATACTGGCGCCGGAGCCCTGTTCTTTTAGCGCGGCTTCCGCCTTTTGGATGGCGGCGTAAAGCTTTTCCTCCTCCCGCTCCTGGAAGGCCTTTTCATCGACCGTGAAGATCTGCTTCTGGTCACGCGTGATGCGCACGCAGCGGGCAAAGGCAGGCAGGATGGTTGACCAGTCTTCACGTCCGACCCAGGCCTGTAGCTGCTTTACGGTGCGCGCAGCGCCCGCGGGATTGCCGGGCTGGGCGGCAAGCACGGCATCCACCACATCATATTTATTTCCGCTCTCTTTAAGTACAACGCTTAACCGCCCGGCAATGAAATCCAATACCTGGGTTTGCACCGCCTGGTCGGCAGGAACCGGCTCTGACCTCGCCGCGGCCCCGATGCCAGCGACAAGATCGAAGTCCAGGTTGTGCTCGATTAGGGGCTGGACAACGCCGATGGCGGCCCGGCGCAGGCCGAATGGATCCTTCGTGCCGGTGGGAGCCAGCCCGGCCGCGAACAGACCGGCCAGCGAAGTCGAGGCGGTCTGCCAGGGCAACGACCACGCCCACGAGGGAGGCAGGCACGGCCTGATATTGCTCGCCGATGGCTTGCGCAACGGCAGGGTCTTCGCCGCAGCGCAGCGCATACTCGCGCCCGATGATGCCCTGCAGGGAGGTCATCTCGGTCACCATGCGGGTGACGAGGTCGGCCTTCGCCAGGAACGTGGCGCGCTGAACGATGGAACGTTGTGGATCGTCGAGACGCAGCATGCCGGCGAGTGTGTCTGCAAGCTTGAGCATACGCTCGGACTTATCGAGCATGGAGCCCAATTTGGCATGGAACATGAGGCCGGCGAGGCTCGGGCGATAGGCCTCCAGCGGCTGCTTGAGGTCTTCGCGGACGAAGAAGTTGGCGTCGGCAAAACGCGCGCCCAGCACGTGTTCATTCCCCTGCTGCACGATCTCGAGATACTTTTCGTCGCCGTTGCGGATGGCGATGAAGTTCGGCAGAAGTGCCTGCTCCCCGCCGCTGCGTGCCCTGCCAATGGGGGAGGCGGATGTGATGGGGAAATAACGCTGATGCTTCTTCATGGTGGAAACGAGCACGTCGCGCGGCAGGCCCAAAAAATCGGAATTGAAATTCCCGAGCACGGGAGTCGGCTTTTCCACCAGGTTGGTCACTTCCGAGAGCAGGGCATCGTCCAGCATCGCATCGCCGCCAACGAACCCGGCTGTCTTTGTGATCTGCGCGGCGATGACCGACCGGCGCTCCTGCACATCGAGCAGGATACCGGCCTGGCGGATGGCCTCGAGATACTGCCCGGCAGATTTGATCTCGATCTCCGGTGAATCATACGGGCGCAGGCCGCGCGTCAGGTTGCCGGAGGCCACGCCCGCGTAATCAAAGGGGATCACCGCCGGTCCGTACAGGCAAAGCAGCCAGCGGATGGGCCGCGAGAATGCCGCGCCCGACTCATTCCAACGCATGGTCTTGTCGAATTTCAATTCGCGCAGGAAAGCGGGCAGCACGCGCGGGAATAGCGCCGTCACCGCGGCGCCTTCGGTGGTCTTCTGCGCGACAACGTAGCGGCCGCCCTCGCGCTCCTGGACGAGACGCTCGCGCGTGAGCGCGGCAGCATCGAGCGCCAGCCCATTCTTGCGGGCCCAGCCCATCAGGGCCTGCGTGGGCTTGCCTTCCTTATCAAACGCCGCTGACTCCGGCGGGCCTTTCAGCTCTCCAGATGCGGACCGCCCCTGCGGTGCGAGACCCTCCACGTAGACCACGAGGCGGCGCGGTGTGCCATAGATCCTGACGCTCTCGTAGCTTAATGAATTGGCCTTGAGGACGGTTCGTTCGAAGGATGAAGAAAGGAACGCAACGGCCGTGTCCACGTCACCGGCGGGCAGCTCCTCCGTGCCGATCTCGAGAACGAAGGGAGCCGGGCCCTGGCAGCGATTCCGGCAGCGGACGCTGGACTGCTTCCACCGCCGCGCCTTCCTTTAATAGCGGATACTCAAGCTGCTTGCGCTCCTCCAGGTAGGCCAGGGCCACGCGCCGCGCGAGATCGCGCATCTGCCCGAAGAAAGCCTGGCGCTCGGTGGTGCCGATGGCGCCGCGCGTATCCAGCGTGTTGAAGGCATGCGAACACTTGAGGACGTAATCGTGCGCGGGCAGCACCAGCCCCGCCGCCAGGCAGGCCTCCGCTTCCGCCCGATACAGGTCGTACATTTGCCGGATGCGCGTGACATCTGCGATCTCGAAATAATACTTGCTGTGCTCGACCTCTTCCTGCCGGCGGACTTCTCCGTACTTTACATCCGGGCTCCAGGGCTCGTCCCAGATGGCCTGCGCGTTGTTCAGCGCGATCAGGATGCGCTCAAGCCCGTACGTGATCTCCACGGCCACGGGATCGAGGGCCACGCCGCCGACCTGCTGGAAGTACGTGAACTGCGTGATCTCCTGCCCGTCGAGCCACACCTCCCAGCCGAGGCCCCACGCCGAGATGGCCGGCTGCTCCCAGTTGTCCTCCACGAAGCGGATATCGTGCTTCCGCGGGTCGATGCCGATGGCCTTGAGCGAATCCAGATAGAGCTCCTGCGGATTGCCGGGATCGGGCTTGAGGATCACCTGGTACTGGTAATGCAGCTGGAAGCGGTTGGGGTTCTCGCCGTAGCGTCCATCGTCCGGGCGCACCGACGGCTCCACGTAAGCCACATGCCAGGGCTCGGGGCCGAGCACGCGCAGGAAGGTGGCGGGGTTCATGGTCCCCGCGCCGACCTGTGTATAGTATGGCTGCGTGATCAGGCAGCCATGCGATGCCCAGAATTGCTGGAGTGTGAGGATGATGTCCTGGAAGTTATGATGCATGATGGCTTTCGGAATGAAGGATTTTGGATTGATGATCTTAGATTGGAGATTGTCGGCGTGTAATACAGGCGCTTCCTCGAAGGATTATACCGTACGCCCCACACGGCGGTCGCATAGATGCTTTAGCGGATCGCCAAACAAGCTGGCCGAACCTCTGTGCTGGCAGCGAACGCCTCCCCCCTTTATACGTTAAGCACAGCGAACCCCTCTCCTGTCTAGAGCGGGGTTGATTCCAACGCAGCCACAAGGAGACAGTTGCCATGCGACGTGATCGCCAGGAAGAATTACCGCTCTCGCAGGCCGTTACGCACCTGTTGGATGAATGCCGTATGATCCTGCCCGGGCTTCAGACCCTATTCGGCTTCCAGTTGATCGCGGTCTTCAATCAACGTTTTGCAGAGGACCTCACGCCCGGGGAGCAGAAGATTCACCTGTTGGCGCTGGCACTGGTGGCCGTGGCAGGTGCGCTGATTATGGCGCCGGCAGCCTACCACCGGCAAACCGACCCGCATAAGGACAGCGAGAGCTTCATTGCTTTGGCGACGCGGCTGTTGCTATGGGCGATGATCCCTTTGGTCCTGGGCATCGGTCTGGATTTTTACCTGATCGCCCGCATCATCCTGGCGAACAGTTGGCTGAGCGCGGTGCTGGCGGCATTGCTGGTGCTCTTCTTCTTTTCGGCGTGGTTCCTCTTGCCGCGCCTCGAGCCGCTGCGGAGGTGGGTAAGCGGTCGGGAGTAGGCGCTTGACTTTGCTTAGGGGGTCGGTATAATGATGACCAATAAAGTCCGATATACAACATCCAGCAGGCGCTGATCTCTGAAAGGGTAGTTCAGTCTGATGCAGAGGCGCGCCCTTCGTGTCCAGGAGTAGACAACCGGTGCCGAAACTCTACACCGAATTGGCGGCCTGGTGGCCCCTGGTTTCGCCGGTGGAAGACTATGCCGACGAAGCCACATTCTTCCAAAACCTACTTTCGGACTCGGGACTGCCGGCCGCGCCGACCTTGTTGGAGTTGGGCTGCGGCGGGGGGTGCAACGCGTTCTACCTCAAGAAGGATTTTTCACAAGTCACTCTCACCGATCTCTCGGCGCAAATGCTGGAGGTCAGCCGCGCCTTGAACCCGGAGTGCGAACACGTGCAGGGCGACATGCGCAACTTGCGCCTTGGGCGGAGCTTTGATGCGGTCTTCATCCATGATGCCGTCGATTACATGACAACGCTGGATGATTTGCGCCATGCGATGGAAACGGCGTATGTCCATTGCAAGCCCGGTGGCGTGGCGCTTTTCGTGCCGGACCATGTGCGCGAGACGTTTGAAGAATCGACGGATCATGCCGGCGCCGAGCCGAGATCATCGGGCGCTGCGCTATATGGATTGGACCTACGACCCCAATACAACCGACAGCACGTACGTCACTGAGTACGTCTATGTGCTGCATGACGGTGACCTGCCCACGCGGGTGGAGTTTGACCGGCATATCCTCGGTCTCTTTGCACGCGCCGAGTGGCTGCAGCCCTTAATGGATACAGGCTTTACAGTGCAGGTCGTGCGTGATGCATACCGGCGCGACCTGTTCATGGTGCGCAGACCCGAATAATGTGAGGAGGAATGCATGTCGAACGATTTTTATCTTTGGCCCGGATTCCTGGGAACGCGGGCAACCTTCGGCCCGGATATAGCGCTTGTCCTGATCCTTTTTTCATCCATCCTGTTCACTATTGGCTGGCAGCTCGCGGTCCACAAGCACTATGATATCCATCGCTGGGTGCAGACCTCGGCCGCCAGCATCAATGCTGTGGCGGTCCTGGCAATCATGGTCGGCTCCTTTGTGGGCTTTACCCTCCCCACGATCCCAACGAAGATCGCTGAACCTGTCACATCGGTCACGACCATCCATGCCGTCATTGGGACGATCGCTTTTCTATTGGGTGTCTTCGTGGTCTTGAGGGCAAATAAACTGGTGCCCAAGGCATGGCGGTTCAAGAACTACAAGCTGTTCATGCGGACATCCTACGCGCTTTACATGCTGACGACACTGATCGGCATTGCCGTTTACGTTGTAACGTACATGCTGGTCTTGTAGCAGGACGCATAAGGCCATCGTTATTTCCATCATCGATGTACCCACGAAAATGGCTTTCCAGGCGGAGGCGCAGACCTTAACAGAAGACAAACCCGTCGATGCCGGCCGGGGCAAACGGCCCATCGTCTACTGGGCCGACCTGATCCGCGTGGTAGCGATCTACTTGGTCGTCATCGTCCACGTCTCTGGACAGTTGACCAACGTGTGGGGGAAAATACCCCTCATCCAATGGTTCACCGCCGATATCTATGGCGGCGTTGCACGCGTGAGCGTTCCGTTGTTCTTTATGATCAGTGGATACCTGCTGCTGCCACGCTCGGAGAGTCTGGGGAGCTTCTATGGCAAACGCATGCCGAAGATCGTGATCCCCTTCATCTTCTGGTCGATCTTTTACATATCATTGACCTGTGCCGGCAATGCCAAACTGTGCACACCCGACTACTTGCTCCAATTCATCCTGCTCAAACGCACCTACTTTCACTTATGGTTCCTCTACTCGCTGATCGGCATCTACTTTGTCCTGCCGCTTCTGCGCCTGATGATCCGCCCGGACACCGATAGGAAGGTGCTTTGGTACCTGATCGTTCTCTGGCTGATCTTTCAGCCGGTGCGGACTCTGATGGACCAGTTCCTGCACTTCAGCATCAATATCAATGCGCCCCTGTCAACCGGCTTCCTGCCTTACTTTGTGCTCGGATACCTGCTCGGTCAAGTATCGCTGACACGTGCCCGTGTGATATTGGCGGGCGTCGTTTTTTTGGCCGGTTCGTTGATCACGGTCGTGGGCACGTACTTCCTAACGCGGGCATCGGGCCAGTTCAACGGCTACTTTTACGACTACGTGACGATCGGAACGATCCTGTCAGCAGCCGGCGCATTTATCCTTCTCAGGCGGCTCTCTGACCTCCCTGCGTTCTCCAGCGACAGGTTCCACTCGCTCACACGCTGGTTGGCCGGCGGTACTTTCGGTATCTATCTGATCCACGTGCTGTTCATATGGGGACTCGACTGGCTGCACGTGACCACGTTCATCGGATTTGCCCTTTGGAGTGTCCCGCTGGTAGCGACGCTGATATTTGGGCTGTCGTTCGCGGCAGTTACCGTATTGCAGAAGATCCCCGGCGTTAAGTACATCCTGCCGGGATAGCGGGGCGGCGCATAAAGATTTACCACCCAGACGCTTGGAAGTAAAGATCTTTGCTCTCGGCGTCTGAGCTTTTAGCGATAGGACTTTTGTTCATTTTCCGTTAGCGTTCAAGATTTCACGCAAAGACGTCAGGACGCGAGAGCAGCTGAGATTCCTTATTTCTTTTCTTCGCGTCTTGGCGGTAAGGCTCTTGGCACAATGACTCAGTCCACGTAACTGTCGAAGTCAGGACGCGAGCGCAGACGCCGCAGGACAATGTAAGGATCATCGCCCTGCCGCAGCGCGAGTCCGTGCAGCACCAGCCCGAACTGCGAGATGCCGAACCATAGCAGGAACAAGGTCAGGCCAACCGCGGCTTCGTTGATCCAACGCGGTGTGGAAGAGATTAGCCTGCGCACTTGTGCATGCCAGCCGGCGATCTTGGTGTCATATTGGGTTACCGTGTCCAACAGCTTTTGGATGCGCACGCGGGTGTCGCTGAGATTTGCGCCCATCAGGTAGGATGCGTCGCCGGTGAGTGTGGACGCCTTTTGGGTAAGCTGCTGCACGCCGGCGATCTCCTTATCGAGCGAGTCCACATCTGCGATGAGGCCCGCCAGGAAATCATCGCCCGGCAGGTTCAGGTTCAGGAAGGGGACCGAGTTCAGCGACTTGAGGCTGTCGCGCAATTTTTGGAGCGTCCCGCGCAGTTGGTCGATCTTATCGCGGGTGCCCTGCAAGCCGGGGATCAGCTTGCTGTCGAGAGTCCCGTTCACCTGATCGGTCAGCTTCTTGGCCTGAGCCATCTGATCTTTCAATGCAGCCAGGCCTTTCTGTGCATCGTCCACGATTCGCAGCGTGCGCTGCAGTTCGCTCTTTCCATTATCGAGGGCCGATTGAGCCTGGGTCAGTTCCGTGTCCACCTGCCCCAACTGGGAAAGGGCCCGGTTGGTGAGCGGCACACGATAGATCCAGATCGCTGCGATGCCGATGACAGTCAGGACCAGGAAAAGTGTCCCCAGGATGATCAAGGCCCAGGATAGGGTTTTGCTGTACATGAGGCCTCTGCTTTCTGAAGGTCAACGTCCCGGGGATTGTATCGCGTAGATTCAGGGTCCGTGCATGAACCTGCCCCCAAAGCGGGACGTCCTCTTGGTGTTGCGCGAGTTCCGATTGTTAAAACGTCTCAAGCAGGCAGGAATTACAGGGCAAATTGGAGCCTTTCCCGCGCGACCGTCGAGACAAGCCTTTCGCCCTTGATGCCGGACTGAGAGTAGAATACGACGAGTAAGCCCTTATGAAGCGTCATCGTTATATCTGAATGAGATGCCAGAGACAGAGACGCTCGTGTACGATGTGCTGATCCTGGGCGGCGGGCCAAGCGGGCTATCGACCGCACTGCACCTGGCGCGCCTGGCGCCCGAGCTGATCGCGCGCACTCTCGTGCTTGAGAAGGCGCACTACCCGCGCGTCAAGTTGTGTGCGGGCGGACTGGTTTCCGATGCGGAGGTGATCCTGCAGGGACTGGGCTTGGATGTCAGCGAGGTGCCGCATGTGGATGCCTCGGCCGCGCATCTGGATTTTGCCGGCAAGGGACTCACCATCTCGCTGCCCACGGCGCATACACTGCGTGTCATCCGGCGGGACGAGTTCGACAACTGGCTGGCTGAGAAGGCGCGCTCCGCGGGTATCGGGATCCGCGAAGGCGTGACCGTCCGCAAGATCACAGTTGCGACGGACTCCGTCAGCGTGGAAACGGACGCGGGGACGTTCCGGGCGCAGATCGTGGTGGGTGCTGATGGATCGAACGGCATCACCCGGCGCAGTGTCCTGCCGAACGCGCCGGTGCACACCGCACGCGTGCTGGAGATTATCACGCCCGAGCTGCAAGCGCTGCCGGAGCACGCACGACATAAGCACGATCATGCCTACTTTGATTTCTTCCCGGTGCCTGACGGCATCGCCGGCTATACCTGGGATTTCCCCACGCAGGTGAGAGGCCAGCCAAGCCGGTGCTGGGGCATCTACGATACCAACATCCTGGCAGACGAGCCGCGTCCGCCGCTGAAGGTCCCGTTGGCAGAGGAGATGCACAGGCAAGGCTACAGGCTGGAGGATTACGCGATCCAGGGCCACCCTATTCGATGGTTCAGCCCGTTCAGCCCATTCTCCGTGCCACGCGTACTGCTGGTGGGCGATGCAGCCGGCGCAGACGGGATCTTCGGGGAAGGCATCAGCATCGCGCTGGGCTATGGGAAGATCGCCGCGCGCGCCATCCGTGATGCATGCCGGAGCCGCGACTTTTCATTTCGCGATTATCGCCGCCGGATACTCTGGAGCCCGCTGGGGCAGGCGCTTGCCATCCGCACCGGTATTACACTGGCGTTGTACCATCTGCGCTGGGCGTGGTTTCAGAAATTCTTCTGGCGGGTGCTTAAGCCTATCGTGGCGGGCGCCGCTCTGATCTTTGTATTGAATTGGGCGAAGAGGATGGGGAAGGGATAAGGAGGCGGGAATAGTCAATGGGACTGTGGGAGGGCGGCGGTTGCCGGCAACCGAAATCTAATCTCTAATCTCTAATAACTATTATCACTCCACTTACGCTTTGATCTTCTTCAGAAAGCCGGGGGTATTGAGCTCGCGCTCCAACAGGAAAGTGAAGTATCCCTGCATGAGGCTCTCCGCTTCGGCTTGGACATCTGGCGTGGGTTGGGCGCGCGAGGCCGCTGCATAGGTGGAGCGCTGGAAGTGCCGAAGATACTTTAGCGTTTCGGTGGAAATGGCTTTCAGGTGCGGCATGCCGCGCCCGCAGGTCGGACAGATCACGCCGCCTGCCGAGAACGAAAAATACTGGTCTTCGGGCAGGATCTCACGCCGGCAGTTGGCACACTGGAAGAGCTGCGGGCGGAACCCCAGATTATCCAGCAGGCGCATCTCATAATACCGGGTCACAAGCCACGGGTTCGCGCCCGAGGCCAGGCGAGAGAGCGTATCGGTCAGCAGCCGAAAGATGGATGCGTTCTCGCTCCCATCGTCATAAGTGAAGCGGTCCAGCAATTCGACAATGTACGACGCCTGACTGGCGAGCATCAGGTTCTCGCGCAGCGGTAGAAATGTGTCGATGGTATCGGCCTGTGTAACCAGCGGCAGGTCACGGCCCTTTGCAAGCTGCAAGCTGACGTGCGTAAACGGTTCCAGGTGGCCCGCCTTCCGCGACGTGATCTTGCGCGCTCCCTTGACCAGCGCGCGCGTCTTGCCAAGCTGCGCCGTGTAGAGCGTCAGCATGCGGTCGGCTTCGCCGTAATCGCTATGGCGAAGGATGATGGCTTCAACGCGGAAGGAATGAAAATCGGGCATGGCAGCGGAGAATGGGTACGGATAAACAGGTTGTTGAGTGAATGGGACTTATAGACGTGGCGGGTGCTCAGATGTGTACTACCGGTCGGCTACTTCTTTACTCCCAGGTCCTGCGGTTGGAAGGCATCGGGCAGCAATTCTGCAACCGTGAGAGAGTGCAGCAGTTTGCCGCTTCCATCGGCGATCAACACCTGCGTATCCAAACCGAATTCGGCAAGCACCTGCCGGCACGACCCGCACGGTGAGCCGCCGTTATCGGTAACGAGCGCAATAACTTCAAACTCCATCTCGCCTTCGGAGACGGCCTTGAACACGGCAACGCGCTCGGCGCAAATGCCGGTTGGATAGGCGGCATTCTCGATGTTCACGCCGGTGTAGATTCGGCCTGTCTTCGTCCGCAATGCAGCGCCGACCCTGTACTTGGAATAAGGCGCGTACGCATGGACGCGTGCCGCGTTGGCAAGCTCGATCAGTGAGCGAACTTCGTTGTCGTTGATGGGCATCCTGCGTCCTTAAGCAATCCTAACGCCGCCAGGGCTGAAAGGGAGCGGTCTATTTCTTGCGAGGCTTGCGCTCGAGCTTGCGGATGGCGCGCGCAGGTACGCCCACCACCAGCGTATCGTCGGGCACATCCTTCGTCACCACCGCGCCGGCGCCGGTCTTGGCGCCCGCACCGATCTTTACCGGGGCCACCAGCATCGTGTCCGAGCCGATGAACACCTCTTCACCGATCTCCGTCGGATTCTTCTTCTCACCATCGTAATTGCAGGTGATGGTCCCCGCGCCGATGTTCGTGTTGGCCCCGATTGTGGCATTGCCGATGTACGAAAAATGCCCGACCTTCACACCCGGTGCGAGATAGGAGTCTTTGACTTCGCCGAAGTTGCCCATGTGCACGTGCTTGTCGAGATGAGCGCCGCTGCGCAGTCGGGCAAATGGACCAATGTCCACATCGTCCTCCAGGATCGCCCGGTCCATCACGGAGGCCAGTACCTTGCAGCGATCGCCAATGGTGGAATCGCGGACGATGGCATTCGGACCGATGATGCCGGCTTTGCCGATGCTGGTCCTGCCCTGCAAATGCGTATTGGGCATAACCACCGTCTCCGCGCCGATCGCCACGCCCGCGTCGATGTAGGTGGAAGCGGGGTCGGGCATGCTGACGCCGTTGAGCATGTGCGCATGGTTGATGCGCTGGCGCAGGGCGGCTTCTGCCTCTGCAAGGTGCGCGCGGGTATTGATGCCGATGGTTTCGATCAGGTCGTCGTGCAGGACGGCCTGTACGGGCAGGTGATCCTTAACGGCGAGCTCCACCACGTCGGTGAGATAATACTCGCCCTTCTGCGGATTCATCTGGATATGATGCAAAGCGTCCCACAGCCATTCGCCTTTGAAGCAGTACGCTCCCACGTTCAGCTCGCGGATGGCAAGTTGTTCGGGCGTGGCCGAGTATTCTTCAACGATGGCCTGGACGGTGCCGTCTGCGTTGCGCACGATCCGGCCAAAGCCGCGTGCGTCCGGAGCCATCACCGTTAGCAGGCTGAGCGGGCCGGTGTTGTTTTGCTGTGTCTCGACAAGCCGCTGGAAGGTTTCGCCGCGCAGCAGCGGCATATCGGCGTAGGTGACGAGTACGTAGTCTGCCTTTCCTTTAAGGAGCGGCTCTGCCTGCAGCGCAGCATGGGCAGTGCCCAATTGCGGTTCCTGTAGGGCGCAATCGGCGGCGTCTCCGATGAACGCCTGCACCTGTTCGGCGCCAAAGCCCACGATCACCACCGGCTTTTCGGTGGAGGCTTCCTGTACGGCGTGCAGCGTATGCCACAGCATGGGCTTGCCGCACAGCGGATGCAGCACCTTCGGTAATTCCGATTTCATGCGCGTGCCCTGACCGGCAGCTAGTAGAACGGCGACAACTTTCATGGTTTGCTCCTGACGTATCTTCTGCAGCGATTCCCCGGATGTTCCTGATGTCCCGCGTGGAGACCGTCAATAGCCTGCGGGACGATTTGTCATTCCAGCATTGGTACAGAGAGAAAAACTCCCGCCTGCGCGGGTGCCTGGGTTCATAGCTGGGGCGCCTGGATTCGAACCAAGATCCACAGATTTAAAGTCTGGTGTGCTGCCCTTGCACCACGCCCCAAAGAGTTGAGCGCGGAAATTGTATCACAGCGAGCGAGTTTGTATTGGAATTCTCAGCGGACCATGCAGGATGCCGCGCGCTTCGGGCTTGAATAGTTCTGCCTGGGCTGCCTGACGCGGCGTGCTTTACTTCTTGTCGGGGGTAAGTCCAAGCCGGCGGGCCTCTTCGTATGGGATGACCTCCGGGCTGGTGGGCTTGTTGGCATGCTGGCTGGCAGCCTGGTCCCAGAACGCGTCCATTTCCGCCTGCTTGACCTTCGTGCGGCCCGCGTCCTTGAGCATAGCCTCCATGGCAGGCTCTGCCGGCTCGCTCGCTTCCACCCCTCTGCCGGGCCTCTTCTGCGATGGCGCGGGTGGGGCTGCGGTCAGCTCCGCGGTCACGCCCATCGAGCGCAATGATTTTCCAAGCTCGTTCCGCACAGCCATCATCGATTCAACCGTGTCCATGATGGTTGCATGGTTGGCAATGTTCGCCCCTGCCAGGAGCAGCGCATAGGATGGATCCACGGGGATCAGGATCAGGTCGTTATCCCCGCCGCTGAACACGAAGTACTGGTTCAGGTTCTCCTGGCGATTGGACTTTGCTACCTTGAGGCCTGCGCTGAATATGGCATTCAGGGCCGATACCAGCGAGACTTCCAGGCTGCTGTCATGCAGGTCGCCGGCGCGGGCCACCACCAGGCCACGGTCGTTCAGCAGGAACACGGCGCTCGCCTTGATGTCCTGGCGGAAGTTGGCAAGCAGATCGGAAACGCGCGAGCGCCTGGATTCTGTTTTTGCATCTGATTCAGTCGGGAAAATAGTGCGGACAAGCCCAAGACTGCGCTCGACGATGTCGAGAAAGTCCGCCATGGGCACGGGCTTATCGAAGATAGCGACGGCGCCCGCGTTGAGGATCTCTTCCCGGGCCTTGCGGTCACTGGTCCCGGCGATCAGGATCACCTTCACGTCCGGCTGGCGGACGCGCATCTTGTGCATCAGTTCGATGCCCGTGATGCCGGGGAGCAAATAACCGCATACGAGCAGATCGACTTTGCGCCGGCCGATCTCCAGAAGCGCTTCTTCGCCCGAGGGAGCTTCGATGATCTCAAGCTCCTTGATCCTCAGCGTGTCGAGCGTGGAATGGAGCAGGCGAAGTATATCGCGCTGATCGTCAACGAGCAGGATCGTGGGCGCCATGGCATGAACTCACTTTGCCTCAGGCTCAACCCTGAGGAACTGTCTGGTCGGCGGTTGTCCAATCGATCATCCGGCGGGTTCCATTTGGTCGCTAACGGCCCGGGTATTGAACCCGCCGTGCGTTCATGGAACCGCCGGACGTGCCCTTACGGCTTATAAGAACGTTTCGGCAAAGTGACAGGCCGCCCAGTGTCCCGGCACCAACTCGCGGAATGCAGGTTCTTCCACCGAGCAGATCTCCTGCGCGATCGGGCAGCGCGGGTGGAACCGGCAGCCGCTAGGCGGATGCAGCGGGCTGGGCACGTCGCCCTTTAAGATCAAGCGCTTACGCTTGAGCTTGGGATCGGCAACCGGTATGGCCGACATCAGGGCCTGCGTATAGGGATGCAGCGGGCGGCGGTAGAGCTCGTCCCGGTCGGCCAGCTCCGCCATTTTGCCCAGATACATCACAGCCACGCGGTCGGAGATATGCTCCACGACGCTCAGGTTATGGGCGATGAACAGATACGTGAGACCGAACTCACGCTGCAAATCCTTCAGAATATTAAGCACCTGCGACTGGATGGAAACATCCAGCGCGGAGACCGGCTCGTCGCACACTACGAACTTGGGGCGCAGGGCCAGGGCACGGGCAATGCCAATGCGCTGGCGCTGTCCGCCGGAGAACTCATGCGGGTAACGCCGGGCATGATAGGTTTCCAGCCCCACCTTCTTGAGCGTTTCCAGCATGATCTCCACGCGCTCTTTGTGCGTGCCCACACGATGGATCTGCAGCCCTTCCATTACCGATTCGCCGATCGGCACGCGCGGGTCCAGCGACGCGTAGGGGTCCTGGAAGATGATCTGCATGTCGCGGCGGATGGTCTTCACCTCATTGTTCGAGAGCTTGAAGATGTCCTTGTCGCCGTAAAACACGGAGCCGGAGGTGGGCTCGACCAGCCGCAGCATGGTGCGGCCGACGGTTGTTTTGCCGCAGCCCGATTCGCCCACCATGCCAAGCGTCTCACCCTTCTTGATCGCAAAGCTCACATCGTCCACGGCCTGAACGTTCGCCACCACGCGCTGCATGACGCCTGCCCGCACGGGGAAGTACTTCTTAAGGTGCTCGACCTTTACAAGGTAGTCATTGGAATTCGTTTTGGAATTCTGATTCTCAAGCATCTAGGACTCCCGATTGGGGGTTAGCGTGCCTTCAGCGGCGCGCGGTGACCATGCTCTTCGTCGTTCTCGTACAGCCAGCAGCGGACCAGGTGGCCGGGTCTCACTTCGATCAGATCCGGTTTAACCTCCGTGCAGATCTTCAGGCCGAACTTCACTCGGGCCGGGCAGCGCGGTGCAAAGCGACAGGCCGGCGGCGGATCGATGAGATTGGGCACCGAGCCGGGGATCACATCCAGCCGCTCCTTGATCTTGCCCAGGATCGGGATCGAGCCAATCAGCCCCTGCGTGTACGGGTGGAGCGGATGATCGAACAGCTCCTCGCACTCTGACTGTTCCACGACCTCACCCGCGTACATCACCGCCACGCGCTCGGCCATTTCTGCGATCACGCCCAGGTCATGCGTGATGAGGATTACCGAGGTGCCCATTTTCTCGCGCATATCCAGGATCAGGTCAAGGATCTGCGCCTGGATGGTCACGTCCAGGGCCGTGGTCGGTTCATCTGCGATCAATAGTTCGGGCACACAGGCGAGAGCCATGGCGATCATGACGCGCTGGGCCATGCCGCCCGAGAGTTCGTGAGGGAAGGCCTGTGCGCGGCTTTCAGCCTCCGGGATGCCGACCATCTTAAGCAGGTCTACTGCGCGTTTTTGGCCGGCTTCCTTGCCGAAGTCCTGATGGATACTGAGCACTTCTGCGATCTGATCGCCAACTCGAAATACGGGGTTCAGGGCGGTCTGCGGCTGCTGGAAGATCATGGAGATGCGGTTGCCGCGGACTTTCATCATCTCCTCTTCCGAATAGTGCAGCAGGTCGGCGCCGTCAAGGTCGATCTCGCCTTCCAGAACTTTGCCTGGGGGCGAAACGAGCCGCATCACCGAAAGAGCCGTAACGCTTTTGCCGCATCCCGATTCCCCCACCAGGCCCAGGATTTCGCCTGGAAAAACCTTAAAGTCAACTCCGTCAACCGCGTGAACTACACCATCTTCCGTAAAAAAATGTGTCTTAAGGTTCTTTACTTCAAGCAAAGGTTTCTGATCTGTCTTTGCCACAGTCTGCTCCTCTGTCCGAGATTGCGCCTCATTATATGTGACATTGTCGCAATATTCAAGAGAAAGTGCCGGATTGCGAACTTTGCACCGGCCCAGAGCGTCGAACGGGAGGATCAGCCGTATATGAAAGCCTCAGGGGACTGCCGGTATGGCGAGTGAAGGCGCGCCGTACAGCCCGCTCAGACCTCCCAACACGTGGTCAAAGGGATAGCCTAAGCGGCGCGTGATGTCAGTTGTGACGCCGGAATAGAGCGGAATAAACCCAGGGTTTTGGCCCAAAAGCGCTTGGATCTGGATGAAGCCTTCCTGCGCGGCCTCCAGGTCGCTCGCGGAACTGAGAGCGGTGCAGGCTGAGGCGATCTGCCCGTCCTGATAGCCGAATGGGTTGCCGGGGCCGAACCAGTCGCACAGGTAGCCCGGATAGGCGCTCAATCTCCAACCGAGGATCGCCATATCATAATTCCTGGAGTTGAACACTGCAAAGCGGATGTCGGCAGGGTCCGCCGGCTGGAAGGTCAATGGGATCCCAAGGTAGCGCGGCGGAGGCTTCGACAACCTTCCCTGCCTGTTCAGCCTGAGGATCGAATTCTTCAGACGGGCCCAGCAATGACATCGTAGGAACCTTCGTACCATCTGGCTGAGTGAGCCCTGCTCCCGCCTGTCTGCTGGAAGGCTCCGTCTTCCAAGTGTAGCCGGCTGATTTTAGGATCGCCGCTGCCTTCGAAGGATCAAAGCTCGTAAGCGGATCGTACCCTTCACCGCAGATGACAGCATTCGGGTCCGCCCAAACATCATCCCCCGGCGGCGTGAAAGAAGCCAGCGGCAGCATTCCCAACGTTGGAGTGAAGGAAGAGCGGTCAATCGCACAGAACAATGCGCGCCGCAGGATCGGGTCGGCAAGACCGGGCCTGGACGGATTGATGACTATGAAATGCGCGCTGGATGAACGGTTAAGAACAATATTCTCGCCCGGCGCAGGTTGCGATACAAGGTCTGCTTGCAGACCGTTCAACGCGAGGATGCCATCCACTTCGCCCCTTTCGAGTGCAACCAACGCGGAGGCCTGGTCTGCGAACGACGCATATGTGGCGCGCGCAAAATCGGGCATGCCAAAGGGATGCGATGGATTGGCGCTATTGATCCGCGTGCCATTTAGGGAGGCGGCTGGCATCCACTCGCCGAGTGTGGGCTCATTTGCAGCATCAAGCGCATACAGTGCCTGGCGCGCGGCGTCCAGGGATGCATCTACCGAAGTCTCCGCTTTGGAAAGGTTGTTCCTTGCTTGATCCAGATCACCCTGCTTGCGGAGCAGGGTGCCCTGCAATTGGTGGGCCTCATTGCCGGTGGCCGTTAGGCCATCCGCGATGATCACCTGCACCTGCTTTTGAAGTTGGTCAACGCGATCCTGGAGCACCGCCATCTGGGATTGGCTGTCCGCCGGAGGCAGCAGCGCGCTGGCGTCTGCGATCTTCGGCGACCAGTATTTCTTCTGGACAACCGGCCCCTGCAAGGCTCCGTATTGCCATACGCCTGCATTGGGTGCCTGCTTGAAATAGAACTTCACGGTGTGCGCGTCGAGAGCCTCCGCATGGTCCAGCCAATCGGGATCGTAATAACTATGCCAGTCGAATCCGAGCTGGAAGGAGAGGGCCGTATTCACGGTAAAGGCTACATCGTCTGCGGTGAACGGCGTGCCGTCCGTCCAAATCAGGTCGGAACGCAGCGCGACGCTCGCGGTAAACAGGGCGCCCTCCGCTTGCACCGGGGATGGCAGAGCGCTGGCAGCGCGCGGTTCGAATCGCCCACCTGGAATGGAGAGGCCATAAAGCTTCGGCCAGTACCCAGAGCGGATGGCATAATCATTGTACGTGTAGCCCTTTGAATCAAACAAGGCCCACGCATTGGCATCCGTCACATCGCCGATCAAGGCGAAGCGGATCTCCGCGGCCTGCGCAGGTGGGATGGTTGAAGCGGCTGGGCTTGCGACAATGGAAGTGTTGATGGGAACGGGAATCCCTCGCGGCGCGCAGGCTCCGACCGCGAACACCAGGAGGGCGGCCAGGGATCTTAACGCACAGGCGACAGGGTGCAAGGAATGATTTATGGTTCGCGACATGCATGCTCAAGAGGGGAGATGCACAGCCTGGTAGAGGGCATCCCGGGATACCCTCGATGGTGTTGCCCAACGAACTTCCGGCACAAACGCTTGATGAAGGCGGATGCGATAATGCCTGCCTACTTGCAGGCCGGGCCCTTATCGAAAGCCTCAACGTTCCAGAGCGGATTGGCGCTTGGGTCAAGGTCAAAATGGCAGACGTCCGCGAGGGCCGCGGCAACCTTTGGCCGGTAATACAATGGGATGGCGGGCAGGTCAGACGCGAAGATGGACTGCGCCTGATGATACGCATCGGTGTAAGCGGGCTCACCCGGCAGCGCCAGGCGCGCCTTGTGGCAGGCTGCATCGTAGTTCGCGCTCTGATAGCCGGTCACGTTCGTGCCCACCCAGTGGTTGACATCGTTGGGGATCTCGCTGCTGGTAAACCAATCGCAAGGCGGCTCGATCGAGGCGGTCGTCATCGCATATTGGATCAGGTCGAAGCGGCGGCCGAATAGCAGGCCGGTGGGGCCGGGTGCATAGAGATCGTTCTGATCGTAGTATTGAATATTCAGGCCGATGCCGCACTTCGCCATCGATTGGGAAAGGATATCGATGGCCTGCCGGCGCTGCAAGGCGGGGGTGGAGTAGTAGTTGAGCTTCAAGGGTGTGCCAGCGGCGATGCCTTTCACCGTGACGGCTGAGAGTGGCGTGGCGGGGTTCCCGTCGATGTCTCTCCAGCCGGCCTCGTTGAAAAGCTGAAGTGCAGCAGCCGGATCATATCGGTACGCGGCGACGCTGCCGTCATACAGCGGATGACCGGTCGGGACAAACGACAGCGGCACGGTCGACTGCCCGAAGAGCACGGTATCCACCACTTTCTGACGATCCATGCAAAGGGCAATGGCCTGGCGCGTGCGCGGGTCGGCCAGGATATCCGGCCGGTCGCCCTTGGCGAGATTGATGCCGTCGTCATACGTGGCAGGCGTAATGCCAAGCCCGACCCATTCAATTGCGTTGCCGGGCGTGATCGAAGCATGGATCGCACCGGATTGCTGCATCTGCTGGAGCAGGGCCACCTGCGTATCGAGCCGGACGCTCGGGTCCAGGATATCGCAATGGCCTGCGGACAGCTCGCTGATGGCCGCGTTCGGATCGCTTATGAAGCGGAAGACAAGCTGGTCGAACTTTGGATACCCTTCCGCCACCCGGAAGTAATATGGGTTCTTCGTGAGCGTGATGTGGTCGCCCGCGATCCACTCATGCACCTTGTAAGGTCCCCAGCCCGCCGGCGAGCGCGAGGCCAGGTCGATCTGCGGCAGCTCGGCGGCCTTGAACTTGCTCCAGATATGTTTCGGCGCAGGCGCCCAAAAGTTCGTCATGAAGCCCGGGTCCAGGAAACCGGGGATTCCCCACCATTGTGTAGTGGATGTGTCCGTGGCCTCATACGTCCGGGTGCGGTTTACCAGCACTTTGGAGCCGGGCGTATCCTTATCTGCCGCAAGTTGGTAGGCATAAACAGAATCATCCGCGATCAGCGGCGTGCCGTCTGACCAGGTGAGGTCCGTCCGCATATGGAAGGTCACCATCATCTGGTCCATTTTGATCGGGCTGGCGCCATCGTAGGAGATCACGCAGTCATCAGTGCGGCAGCTGGATGGCCGGACGCTGCGTGCCGGCTGCCAGCGCGGTCAGTGTGCCGTCCGCATCTACGATGGCAGTGCCTGCGCTCACGTCCACTGGCAGGATCTGAGCATCGCCGTCGGCGAGCGTGGGCAGCTTTTTCAATATCACAGGCTGATAGTCGTAGCTGATCGTGTCAATAGGCCCATCGTCTATCGCCGCCAGCACGCTCTGTGCCGCCTCGTTGGGGCTGCCGAACGGATACAACGTGTTCGGCTCCTCTCCCAGGCAGACCGTCAGTGTTCGCGGGATAACCGGCGTGGAGGTGGCGACGGCGACCGGCGTGCGGCGTCACGGCGAAGAAGTTGGCGCGGGCTTGTTCCCAAAGGGCAGCGACAGGCAGCGAGCACGCCGAAAGCACGGTTGATAAAACAATGAGGAACAAAATAGCTCGGCGGGGGGCGCCGTGTGTGCCGGTCATAATCCACTCCTATGTGGTGAGTGTTGCCTGCCCTGACAAAAAAGATTCGGGTTCAGCACCCGAATCCTATCCCATCCCGCCGGTTCTAACAAGCGGAGAAGAGGGAGGCTCGTGATTCGAAATTTGATCCAGGCGTCAGGTGAGGGGAGCGGCGGCTCACTTCCGGTTCCGCTGAACGTATGAGGCGGCCCCAGAGATGCCCAGGATCAGGCCGGTCACCGAAGCAAAGAACGAGAAGAAGTTCAGAAAGAAGGTCGATTGGACAACGTGGATCAGCATCAAGAACGGCAGGGCCACGCCCACGACCGACAGCACAAAACCTATAAAGATCATTCTCCAGGGTTGCATCGGGGATCGCCTTTGTATTATTTATGCATGGAACGCCCCGCAGGTCGGAGGCTGATGGGCAACATTTGCGCAACCGAACTGCGGGGTGTCTTAAAGGAGATGATGGGCGCTATTGATACAGCCAGCACTTCACAAGATGACCGGGCTCCGGCTCAAAGTCCGGCGGCACCTTCACATCGCACAGTCCGGGCATGAACTTGGGGCAGCGGGGGTGGAAGCGGCAGCCTGAAGGCGGATTTACCAGGCTGGGCGGTTCCCCCGGCGGGATCTCTTTGAATGTTTCCGCATTGTGTGCGTCCGGCTCGGAGGTGCCGGTCAGCAGGGCCATGGTATACGGATGAAGCGGATTATCCAGCACGTGCCGCACCGAGGCCTTTTCCACCAGGTTGCCGGCGTACATCACGAAGATGCGCTCCGAGAAATAGCTCACGGTGGAGAGGTCATGGGTGATGTAGATCACAGACAGGTTATGCGTTTCCTGCAAGCCGCGCAGCAGCTTGAGGATCTCCACCCGTACCGAAGCATCCAGCATGGATACAGGTTCATCTGCAACCAGGAATTTCGGCTCCATGATCATGGCGCGGGCGATCACCACGCGCTGCTGCTGACCGCCGCTCAGCATGTGAGGATACTTGGTGAGAAAATCGTCCACGGGGCTCAGCTTGACCTCTTCCATGGATTTCCGGACGCGCTGCAGCCGTTCTTCCTTGCTCTTCACGCCGCCGACGATCAGCGGCTCCTCCAGGATGCGCTGCACGCTCATGAAGGGGGGCAGGGCTCCATACGGGTCCTGCTGCACGTACCCGACGTGTGAGTGGAACCAGTGCATGCCCTTGGCGTCGAGCTCGGCAATATTCTTATCTTCGAAGATCACCTTGCCCTCGGTCGGCTTGTAGAGGCCGAGGATGGTCTTCATCAGGCTGGATTTGCCGCAACCGCTCTCTCCGACGACCGCGATGGTTTCGCCGGCATGCAGGTCGAACGTCACGCCGTCCACGGCGCGGACGTTTCCGGCATGCCCGAACCCGAAGCGCCGGAGCTCGAACCAGACGTGCAGGTCGTCAATGGAGAGCAGGACGGTGCGGGTGTCTACTTTTTTCTCAGCTACTTTTTCTTGCATATCGAGTGCCATGGCGGTGCTCCAGACTCAGGTGTGTTTCCGGGGTGGAAATTAGCCACCAATACTCTACGAGTACTACGTCAACACAGATAAAAGAGTATCTTTGCTTGTCTATGAACGATGAGATCCAAAGATCGGGGCTCATCGGCGTTCAGCTCTGGCTCAGGAGAATACGGTCTCAGGCGTACAACCAGCATTTAACCTTGCGGCCGTCCTTGTCGAAGAGCGGCGGCTCCTCCACGCACTTCTCGAAGCGGAACGGGCAGCGGTCGGCGAAGCGGCAGCCGGTGGGCAGGTCGATCAGGCTGGGCGGCCGGCCGGTAATGAACTCCGGTTCCGTGGTACCGTGCAAGCGCGGTACGCTCGCCATCAGTTTTTGGGCATAAGGATGCAGCGGCTTCTCAAAGAAGCGATAGGCATCGCTATATTCCACGATCTGCCCCGCATACATCACGGCCACATCGTCCGCCAGCTCGCTGGATGTGGCGATATCGTGCGTGATGAGGATGAAACTCACGCCGAGTTCCTTCTTCAGCCGTTTCAGAACGTTGAAGATGTTGGCCTGTGTCAGCACGTCCAAAGCGGAGGTCGGCTCATCGAGGATGATCAGGTTCGGGGAGGTGACCAGTGCCATGGCGATCGCCACGCGCTGGCGCATGCCGCCGCTCAGCTCGAACGGATAGCGGCTGATGAAATCCTCCGGCACGCCCACGTGCTGGAACATCTTCCGAACCAGTGCAAAGGCCTCGGTCTTATCGACGCCGAGGTGTACCATCGCAGGCTCGGCGACCTGCTCGCCGACCCGGATGACCGGATTCAGGGCGTTCATGGCGGCCTGTGGCACCATGGAGATCGCGGCCCAGCGGATGTTCTGGCGGAACTCCTCCTCATTGAGGAGCATCACATCCTTATCGTCCAGAAAAACATGCCCGGTGTACTTCCCGGCGTTACGCGGCAGCAGCCGCAGGATGGCCTTGGCAAGCGAACTCTTTCCGCAGCCAGATTCGCCCAGCACTACCACCGCCCGGTTACGGGCCAGCTCAAAGTTCACGCCATCCACGGCCTGCACATCGCCATGGGTGGTCTTGAAGTGCAGGAACAGATCTTCGATGCGCAGCAGAGTATCGTTGTTTTGCATCATGCTTTAATTTCACCTTTTCGGACGTCCCGCGGGTTTTGACGAGCTGCCCGAATTCCGTGTTCCTAGATATCCCTCAGCCGTGGATTGAAGACGCGGTCCAATGCAAAGCCCAGCATGGCAAAGCCGAAGCCGGTGATGATCAGCAGAACGGCCGGCTCCATGATCCAATAGTAATAGCCTTTATAGAGTGCACCGTTCGTATCGGCATCGTTGATGATCTTGCCCCAGGTGGGCAGCACCGGATCGCCCAGGCCGAGCACTGCGAGAGAGGCCTCCAGGAAGACGAAGGCGGGCACGGACGATACCAGCCCCGGGATCAGCAGCGGGATCATGCGGGGGATCAGGTATTGGAAGATGATCCGGAAGTCGCTTGCGCCGTAGGCGCGCGCGGCCTCGATATACATCGATTCCTTGACCTGCATGAAGATGGCCCGGTAGCTCTTGATGGAGCCGGTAAAAATACTTAAGAGCACGGTCACGCCCAGGATCACCCAGATGCTTCGTGAATAAAACGTCCCGATCATGACCAGAATGGATAGGAATGGCAGCACCAGGTTGATTTCGGTGATGCGCTGGATCAACTGATCCACCCATCCGCCATACCAGGTGCCGATGGCGGCGATGATCATCGTCAGTATGAGAGTTCCCAGGGATGCAACCAGGCCAAAGATCAGAGCGACCGGCGCTCCCCACAGCAAAGGCACAACCAGGTCGCGGCGTTGCTGGTCGGTGCCGGCCAGGCCAAACAACTGCCCATGAAAGACAAATTCGGCATCCATATCGGAGCCTTGTTCGAAGGTCGTGCCGGTAATCTGTAGTTGGTATTTCCCTTTTACAATGGCGTTGGTTTTAGGATCCTGAAATAAAGCTTGCATTGGATCCGCACCTTTCAACCTTTGCAGCAATCTTTCATCTTGCGAGATACGCATGGTCTGTCTTTGATTCATGCCCAAATCATCAATGCGTATCTTGCGGCCATCGGGCGTTAGCCACACGATCGAGGCGAATGGCTGCTTTTGGGCATATTTCGTCGTGAAATAGATCAGCATTTCCTGGGGATAACCATCGTATTGGAAATCAAACGAATACGAAATGTCAACCCGGCCGGTGTTCTGTGCTCCAGGTGTTACGGTCTTGGTCATGGTGCCGTTTGCGGTATTAACATCAAAAGACACAGGAAGTTTTTTGCTGGAGAAGAGATTGAACCAGGCTGGCGGAGCAAACTTGGGGTTCTGATACCAGACGCTCTCTCCGCCGCGCCACAGACTGATCGCGCGATTGTAGGGGATCTTGATTACCGCATAAATCGCTGTAAACACCAGCAGCGAGATGATCACGAGACCCACGATGGCGGATGGATAACGCAGGATCTCCCGAAAGGAATTCCTTATCGTGTCCATGGTTAGTTATCGCCTACTTTGACGCGCGGATCAACCAGCGCGTAGGCAAAGTCCAGCAGGAACACGGTGATCGCCAGCAGATAGGCGTAAATGATGGTTGTACCAACTATGACCGGTGTATCGAAGAGTCCGATTGCGCGGTATAGAGTTCGCCCCAGCCCGGGCCACAGGAAGACGGTTTCGGTGATAATTGCGCCGCCGACAATACTGATGAGTGTCAGGGCGAAATTCGTGATGATGGTGGGCAGAGTAGGACGCAAAATGTAGCGGCGCTCTATGTCGCGCGCTGGCAGGCCCTTGGCCTTGGCCATCTCCACATAATCTTCGCTCGAATAGATAAGGAAGAAAGTCCTCCAGTTGTAAATGCTCAAGAAAAGCGAACTGATAATGAGAGCGGAAGCCGGGAGCACCATATGCTTCAGGACGTTGATGGAAAAATCCACGGGGTTGCTTGGTGGGGGTGAGTCCACCATGCCCCCAAAAGGCAGCATCTTCAAAATAGCGGCAAAGATCAGAATGAAGAAGATGCCATAAAACCAGGGCGGTGCCGACGAGGTGGGGGAAAGCGTGATCACCAACTTGTCCCACCAACTGCCGTAGCGCCGTGACAAAGATAGCGCTAGAAAGACGCTCACAAAAAACAAGGACAATTCGGAGACGCCCATTAATAAAAGCGTGGCCGGAAGTCGTTCCAGGATGATCAGGCGCACCTCTTTGGACCCGCTGTCACTCGTCATATTGAGCGCCCGGCCCAGGTTTAGCGTGAGGGCATTCATAAGATACCTTGCATTACGGACCGCCACTGGAGTATTAAGGCCAATACGGTTTTCTTCCTGGGTAATACTTTGGGCCAGGAGTTGTTGGCGGGCAGCCGGATCCATCGTTCGGAACGCAGGACTGTTCACAAATTGCTGAGTAACACGCTCGCGAATATCCCCCTCAAGATTTGGTCTACGTATCCACCCATGTTGGCAATCATGATCGTCAGATACACACCGATTACCACGGTCACGAATAAGGTCACCAGTCTCACGGCGCTGTACTTTATTACGCGCATGAACGTGCTATTGGAAACCGGCTTTTTCTCAGCCTGGGGGGCTGCCTCGGCTTGCGTGGCTGTCACTGACATGATTGCACCTCACACGTAGAGCTTACCTGGACTTCGAAGGTCGTTCTTGGAAGCAATCCTTATTTTAACCACAAAGGAGACAAAATACACCCCGAATAAAATAAGGTCTTTCTGTGCTGTTTGACACATATCCCATTCCCCGCGGGTTCCAATTCGACCTGGAACCCGCGGGGATGGTATTCTTATCGACAGAGGCAGGGATCCCGGCCTTGCAGCCGTTCGCCCTGCCCCTGTTGATTGCCTTAGAGCCTAAGTTCGGCTTTAAGGTACTGTAACGAAGTCGAGAGACGTGAACGTCGGCGTTATGACTGGTAGCGGAAGCACGGCTACTTCGATCTTATCCGAGCCCGCTGTCAGCTTGGAGGTTTCATCCGCGCTAAGCACCACCTGATATTGACCATCAGCTACTGCGGTGGCTGCTCCCGTGGACACAACCGCGCCGGTCGCGTCGTACAGCAAATACTTGACTTGTTTGATATCGCTCTGCGGATAGGGATTACCCTTGAACGTTACTGCGATGTCAAAGGTGGCCGAGTCGCCGATCTTGACCTGAGCGGGGCCATCCAGCGCCGCATCAGCAAGCATGGGTTCGCCAAAGTTGCTCCATCGGTCTGATAGATCGGGATAGTCGGCGTACTGCTTCAAGGTTAGGGTCTTCTCGGTTTGGAAGACCTTATCCAGGTAATACGGGCCGGTGCCAACCCAGAAGTGGCCATGAGCGGTGTACCAATTCTTCAGGTTGTCATAGCGGGCCTTGGCTTCATCAGCCGTGATGTACTGACCGAGCGTAGGAGCGTATGGAACCAGGGACTGGCTCTGCGCCTCATCAAGATGCTTGGCCAGGATATCCAGGCTCGGGCCGCCAATGAAGCTTGTCTCTTCTATCTTCTTGGCGTCTGCCTTGTCAGGCGAGTATGCGAGTTCGCCGGCAGCTTCCGCCAGGTTGGCAACCGCCATCATGTCCCAACCGGCTTCACCATAGGGATAGGTCGTCCAAAAGCCGGTGTTCCCGGGCCACATGGGAATTGCATTCAACTCGGCGTCCTGCTGGTAGAGGTCGCTGTAGTACTCAATTGTCAGCGGGCTCATGGAGGCGATGCGGAAGCCCTTGAACGTGGTCTGGAATGACTGGAACGTCGGCACAGCAGTCTCGTCGTAGATGTTGCTGTCGGGGTTGGCCTGTTCAAAGGTCTCGATGAAGGGCATCAGGATATCGGCAACGCTGAAGGGGCTGCCATCCTGCCATTTGACCACGTCGAACAGGTCTGGGCGGTACGTCACCACGCTCTTGACCTTGGCGGTGAGACCCTCGGGATTCTTCTCGCCGACCGTGATGAATTTCTGCGTCTTGATATCCCAGTCAATGACGGCGTCAGTGGGTACGTCGATCTTATCTGCCGTGTTGAGCGTGACCCAGTCAAGTGTCTTGTGAACAGGCAGACCGGTCTGCACCGTGATGTCGGCTTTCTCCGCGTTGAGCGGCCACACGAGGCCCGTCAAGGGATCGCTGATGAAGGCGCCGCTCTCGGTAGCATCATAGGCTGAATGATCGAACGTCCAGTTACTGCCGCTGACCGGATTCCACGGGTCGCCGAATAGGTCGGGTGCGCCCCACTTCAACGTACCGCCTTCCTGGCCCACGAAACGCAGCGTATGAGGAGTACATCTGGCCGGTCTCGACACCTGCGGCCAGATCCCCGGTGACTTGCACCTTCGTAGAGTAGGGCGCGTAGTTCTTGCCATCGATCAGCCAGACTTGCAGAGAATCCTGCAAGCCAAGTTTCATCGCATCCGATAGCATCTGGCGGCGTTGGTCGAGGTTCGTAAAGGCCGCATTGTACAGGTCATCGCCCACCTTCTGGAAGGCGGGGTCCGCTGTGTTGGAGAGGAACGGCTGGCTTCCCTGTATGCTTGTATTGAGGTACATCTGCTGGTATTGCGGCGCATCGTCGCGGCTGAGTATGCTTGAGCTCCAGGCAGCGGTGTACATCGTCCATTGGCCATCCGGGGGGTCGGTGTTGAAGACCAGGGGGGAAGCTTCAGAGGATTTCTTGTATTGCTCATCCACGGTGAAGCCAACGCTTTCGAGCTGTTTGGTTACGTAATCACCGATCGGCACGCGAGTTCCATCGCTGTCACTGCGAACAAGGAAGATCACTGTAACAGGCTTGTCCTTGTATTGCCACTTTCCATCGGCGCCTTGCGTTGCTCCTAGCGTGGTCATCTCGTCGGAAATGATCTGTTTGGCCTTATCCGGGTTGTAGGCGTACTCGGATTCCAAGGCGCGAGCAACATCCGCCAGGTCGGCATAGTCCGGGCCATTGGTCTGGATCGCGAAGTATTTGGGCAGGCTGCCGCCAGCATAGACCTCCTGGTTTATGTAGTTGCGATCATACAACCAGTTCGTGGCCTCGCGGATCTTCCGATCTGAGAACGGGTTCAATGTGTTTGCGTCTTTCAGGACCGCCGGGTTGTACATGATGTCATAATACAAACCATTGAAGGCCCAGTAGTTCATCCCCGCATCTTTGATCGAGGTGAGGTCGGCCGATGCGAGGCCGGTTGCATAGAGATCGATCGCACCCGCCTTCAGCTGGGTAATGGCTAAATCAGCGCTTACGACCGAATAGTCAATTTCGTCCAACCAGCCGCCATGGCGTGTTGTCGGCGCTGGCTTGGTGGGGGCTTCCGTCGCGGCTGGTGCAGACGTGTTGGCCGGGGCGGGCGGTTGGGTGGCAGTTGTTGTGGCGGGAGCACAGCCGGAAAGCACCATGCTGAATGCCACAACCAGTCCGATGACTAACATGAAGCGTTTTTGTAACATGTTTTGTTCTCCTCCATGAAGAACAGATTGGGGGTAGGTGATAGGGGAAAATTCGGGGCAGGTTTAGTTGGCGAGCGCGGCCTCCTTTCGCCTATGCATTCAGGGCCAAATCGCTCACGGCCCAAGTTGGCTTAACAAGGGAGCAGGAAAACATTATAACCGCTTTCACAAGCACGTCAATCAAGGTATTAAAGGTGGTATATCGTATACCAACCGTAGGGTTTACGGGTGCGCTCGGCGTGCATAAGATCCCTAGTGGAGCGTGAGTTGCGCCGCGGATTGGGCGTCCAGCATGGGGCCGGGCTCGATATGGTTTAGGTGAAGTATATAAGCGGCGGCTGCCCAGCCGTCTTTTTCGGTCAGCGAGCCGGGCCGGTACCACGGCATTTCCTTCTGAATGAAATCATGCAACTCCAGGGCGCTTGCAAAGAGCGATGTCATGGCGGGCCCGGTGACTGCCGGCGCCATGGGCAGCACGAAACCCTCCGGCGGATGGTTGGCGGCGTGGCACTTCGACTGCCAGCAGTTCTGGTCGGCAGGCGCCCACGTGGCTCGCCATTCATCGGTCAGGCCCTGCCCGCGGTTGCCGTGGCAATCCTGGCAGACCAGCCTGTATACTTCTGCCCCGTATTCAAGCTGGCTGGCGCCGGCCGGCAGATCGATCAGGATCCACTCGTGCATGGGCGCTGCTGCAGATGTTGGAGTGACCGTCGACACGGTCTGCACGGTAGCCGGAGGCAGTGGTTGCTGTGGAGATGCGCAGCCATATAGACCGGCGCCTCCAATGAGCAAGGATCCCACGATCCATAAGGTGATGCGCAGCTTATACATGGAAAGCCCTTTTCAAAATGCTTCGGGGTCTATTAACGTGGAGGCATACCGTATTGATAGAGAAAGGGGGCGACTCATCTGGCCACTGAGCCTGCATGAAAGACAGGACCCAGAGTTTTCGAACTGCTCTGGATCCCGTTCCATTGTCATGGAGCTACATCTTGTGCGGATGAATGCGGATATTATTGCGTGCCGCGCAAGCGCGGGTCAAAGGCATCGCGCAATCCGTCGCCCAGGAAGTTGAATGCGAACATGGTGATTGCCAGCGCCAGAGCCGGGAAGATGGCCTGGTTCGGATACGTACGGATTACGCGTGCGCCATCCGAGATCATTGCTCCCCAGGATGGGGTCGGCGGGTTCACGCCCAGCCCAATGAAGGATAGAAAAGCCTCGGTGGAGATATAACCCGGGATGGCCAGCGTCTCGCTCACGATAATCGGACCCAGGATATTCGGCAGGATGTGGCGGAACATGATGCGCAGGTTGCCGGCGCCGATGGTGTGGGCCGCCTCGATGAATTCTTTCTCGCGTATCGACAACACCTGCCCCCGCGTCAGGCGCGCCATGGTCTCCCAGGCGGTGAGACCGATGCCGACAAATATGAAAAGCATGCCGCCAAATTTGGCGTCGAGCTGGTTCATGGAGTAAGCGAAGGTGCCCGGCTGGAAATGGCCGGCAGAGCCTCGGAAGAAGGCCATCAACAGAATGATGAACAGCAGGCTGGGAAAGGCGTACAGAACGTCCACGATACGCATCATGATGTTATCGACGCGCCCGCCGAAATAACCGGAGATGCTGCCGTAGATCACGCCCACGATGAGGCTGATCAGCGGGCCGATGAAGGCCACCGCCAGCGACACCCGCGACCCGTATACGATCCGGCTGAACAGATCGCGTCCCACGTAGTCTGCGCCGAGCGGATAAGCGGGAGCGATCTTGGCATAGGGCGCCATCGAGGGGAACACCTGGCGGATCCATGTCGGCACCTTGTTTTGATCAGTGAGCACCTGCTTATCGAAGGGGCGTAGTGCGATATAAGGTGCAAAGATCGCGGCCAGCACCAGGATCAGGATGATGGCAAAGCCAAGAACCGCGGCCCGGTTGCGGAGCAGGCGCCGGAGGGCATCCTGCCAGAGGCTTTCACCTTTTTGAGTAAGCGGCCGGCCGCCTGCCCCGAACGGTTGCCCTTTGAGGGCCTGTGTCTGCGCCATAAGTTCTCCTTGTGCTCTAAGATCCTGAATTCCTGACAGAGGTTGCGGACCGCCCGGCATAATGGTGCAGTCTGCTTTGCGTGCAGCGAGTTCTTAATCGTAGCGGATGCGCGGGTCGAGGTACGCGTAGGTCAGGTCAACGATAAGGTTTGCGATCACCAAGAATACGGCATACAAAAGGATCGTACCCATGATGACCGGATAGTCGCGGTTGGTAATGCTCGTGACGAAATATTTTCCCATGCCGGGAATACCGAAGATCAGCTCCGTCACGAACGTGCCTGTAACCAGGGCCGCAAACAGCGGGCCGAGGATCGTAACGACCGGGATAAGCGAATTCTTGAGTGCATGGCGGGTAATGACCGTCTGTTCGCGCAAGCCCTTGGCGCGCGCCGTGCGGATGTAATCTTCCCGGACGGTCTGCAGCAGGCTGGCAGCGCGTGAGTCGGGCGATGATCGCCGAGGACCCGACGCCGAGGGCAATGGACGGCATCAGGGCGTATCGGAAGTATGACCATCCCACGGTGGTGGGCAGGAACCCCAGGAAGTAAGGAGGCTTGGCCCCCCAGCCGGTGGGCGGAAGCCACTTCAACGACACACCAAAGATCCAAACAAAAATTGGTCCCAATACAATGACGGGTACGGAAACTCCGAATATGGCCACCCCCATGCCGAGATAATCAAGGATCGTATTTTGTTTCAGAGCAGCCAGGATGCCGAGAGGCATGCCGATGATGACGGCGATCAGCAGCGACATGACACCCAACTGGCCTGAGATCGGCAGATTGTCTCGAAAGATGTCGTTCACGGTCCGGCTGCGCGAGGTGAAGGAGGGTCCGAAATTCATCCAGCGGATCCACACCGAGCCGACCTTCGCGTTGACCATGAAATCATCCAACAGAGAGTTGGACGGCGGCGTGGTGGTGATGTGCGGGATCATGACACTATACATGTAGTCGACGTACTGCTTCCAGTACGGATCGTCCAGATGATAGCGCTCGTTGAGGACCTTTATGGTCTCTGCGGGCAGCGCCTTCTCCTGAGTGAAGGGCCCGCCGGGAACGGCGTGCATCAGGCCGAAGGTGATGATGGAAACGGCCAGCACGACGACCAGCATATAGAGCAAACGGCGAACGATGTAACGGCCCATCGGAACTCTCCTGCGAAGAAGCTACTCGGTTTTGTGACTCAACTTAATTGCGAATTGCGGCCGAAGAGAGGGGAGCAGGGCTCCCCTCTCTTGCTGGTCGTTATTGAACTCTTAGTGAGCGACGATGTCCCACTTCTCGTAGTATTGCCTGGTGCTCGCAGCATACGTCCGTACGACGTAAGGCTTCGTCATGTCCAGGTTCGTGTACCAGTAGATAGGCGCCATCGCGGCTTCTTTATTGACCAGGAGGTCCTCAGCCTGCGCGTATAGTTCCACGCGTTTGGCGGCATCGGGCTCTATAGCGGCCTGCTTGACCAATGCTTCGTAGTCCGGGTTATTCCAGTTGATGCCACCGACGGACTTGCCATCCTTGGCCGGGTTTGCGTTCCCGCCTAGGGCGAAGACGTCGCGGTCGAAGTTGTTGGCATCCGGGTAGTCAAGGCACCAGCCGAGGCGGAAGATCTGGGGAGTATCCTTGCCTTGGGTCGTTACCAGGTATACCTTCCACTCCTGGTTGACGACTTTGACGTTCACGCCCAATGTGTCTTTCCACATCTGCTGGACGGCTTCGGCAATAGCCTGGTGGCCGGAAGACGTGTTGTACATGAGGGTCAGGTCGAGCTGATCCGCTGTCTGTTTGGTCTCGTCCAGGTAGGACTGGAGTTCGGCCTTGGCAGCGGCGGCATCGCTCTTGATCCCCAGGTCCGGATGGTCCTCGAGGGTCGGGGCGCCGGCCATGCCGGGCAGAACGAACCACTGCGCAGGAACCTGGCCGCCCTTGGTGACGTTATCGACCAGGGATTGGCGGTCAATCGCCATGGACAGGGCGCGGCGGACGCGCACGTCACTGACGACCGGGGCCTGTGTGTTGAAGCCGTAGTAATAGGTGCAGCTTCCGGAGACTGTCGACAGCTGCTTGGCGAGAGTCTCGTCCACGCGAATGCGGTCGAGGTCAGACAGCGGAACGCCGTCTGTGCGATCAATGTTGCCGGCTTCGAACTCGGACAGCTGAGCGGTGGCATCCAGCATGGCGAAATGAACTTCGTCGAGCTTGGATTGCGGGATGGCATCAGAGCCGGGCCAGAAGGGATTCTTGACCAGGGTCAGTTCGGATTCATGAACCCATTCTGACATGGTAAACGGGCCGTAGCTTTCGAAGAAACCGGGCTCGGTCCAGCGCTCACCGCGAGCTGCCACGGCGCCGTCGCAATCACCCTCGAGCAACCACTTGGGCTGCGGTCGGGCGACCCATAGACCGGCGATCTGCACATTGTAGGCAGCTGTCGAGAGGAAGGTCATCTCAATAGTCTTGGCATCCACGACGTTGACGCCCACGGTCGAGAAATCCTTGGTAGTGCCGGCGCTAAAGTCGCTTGCACCCTTCAGCACGAACCCCAGCAGGTAGGCATAGGGCGAGGCGTTGACGGGGTCCAGGTTGCGCTGAATACCGTAGGCAAAATCGTCGGCATTGACCATGCGGTCGGCGGAGCCATCGCAGGTCTTGACGGTCTCAACTGCGGAGCCGTTCCAGCGAACCCAGGGGACATCCTCGCGCAGGTGGAAGGTGATCGTCTGTGTGCCGTCTGCGTTGTCGACTACATCCCACGTGGTTGCCATGCCGGGTTCCGTGAGATTGGTCATTTCATTCAGGTGGGTCAGGCCGATGAAGGTTTCATCGATGATCTGGATGGAACTCGTATCCTGAGACACGGCGGGATCCAGGGTCGGGACATCGCCCACACCGGCGAATGAAGTGTACAGAATTTTCGGACCCGTCGCGGCAGGGGCAGCGGTGGGGGCAACAGGGGCTTCCGCCGTCGGTTGGCCTGGCGCAACGGGAGCCTCGGTGACTGCAGCCGGAGCACAGCCAGAGAGCAGCATGCTCAGGGCGATCAGTACGGCGACAACTAAATACAGCTTACGCATTTGTTTGCTTCTCCTCATAGTGAAGATTAGTCGTACATTGTCAATTAACTCGACTTGCGGCTCAAAAGCGATAGTCTATTGGTGTTAGATCCACGCACCTCCTTTCCAAAGCATATTTATTCAGTTCGCTCGCTAAGTCTTTGCGGCGCCTAACTGCGCTTTTCGCCCCCGGTTGCGCTGGAGTTTTTCACGCCGGAACGCCGGCAGGCTGCATCTGACACCGGTCAAGCAAACCTTGCCGCGAAATGGCAGGCCACAGAATGGCCTGGTTTCAACTCAACAAAATCGGGGCGGCACTCCGCGCAGATCGCTTCGGCGAACCGGCAGCGAGTGCGGAAACGGCAGCCCGATGGGGGGTTGGTGGGGGAAGGCACGTCGCCCTCCAGGATCACGCGCTTGCGCTGCGCCTCGGCGTACGGATCGGGGATCGGCACCGCCGACAGCAGCGCCTGTGTGTACGGATGCAGCGGCGAGTGGTAGATCTCGTCGCGGCTTGCAAGCTCTACGATCACCCCCAGGTACATTACCGCCACGCGGTCGCTGATGTGGCGCACCATCGACAGGTCATGCGCGATGAACAGGTACGTGAGGTTAAGCTCGGCCTGCAACTGTTCGAGCAGGTTCACGACCTGGGCTTGGACCGAAACATCCAGAGCCGAGATCGGCTCATCGCAAACGATGAATGACGGCTCTAGCGCCAGCGCCCGCGCCACCCCGATGCGCTGGCGCTGTCCGCCCGAGAACTCATGCGGGAAGCGGCCTGCAAAAGCCGGGCTGAGTCCCACGACTTCCAGCAAATGCTCGACGCGCTCCGAAACTTCTTTGCCGCTCGCTACGTGGTGGACGATCAGCGGTTCCCCGATGATCTCTCCGACCGGCATGCGAGGGTTAAGGCTGGCATACGGATCCTGGAAGATCATCTGCATTTTGCGGCGCATCTTCCGCAGGCCCTCGCCCTTTAGCTCGACTAGGTTGACGCCGCCGAACTCCACCTTCCCCGAGGTGGGACGATAGAGCTGCAGGATGGTGCGACCGGTGGTCGACTTGCCGCAGCCTGATTCACCTACCAGGCCAAGCGTTTCGCCTTTGTGCACGTCGAACGAGACATCGTCCACAGCGCGCACCGCACCGACCTGTTTTTGGAAAACGATCCCTTGCGAGATGGGGAAGTGCTTGACCAGATTCTCAACATGCATCAGAACGTTGTTGGATGTCATCGGCGTTCCATTCCAGATTTGACGTCCACCCAACACGCAATGCGATGGTCCTGGTCCGTGCCAACGGATTCGAGAGCGGGGTTTTCGTTCAAACAGTGTTCGAGCGCCCATTTGCAGCGCGGGGCAAACGGGCAGGCAGCCGGTGTTTCATATAAGATGGGAGGCAGGCCTTCGATCAATTCCAGACGCTTGTGTTCCGTCTCATCCACGCGGGGCAAGCTGCCGATCAGGCCGATCGTGTAGGGATGGCGCGGACTGTCGTAAAGGTCTTTGACCGGAGCCTCCTCAATGATCAGGCCGCCGTACATCACCATCACCCGATCCGCGATGCCGGCGATGACGCCCAGGTCATGTGTGATCCAGATGATCGCCATGCCCAGTTCGTCGCGCAGGCGCTTCACCAGCTCGATGATCTGCGCCTGGATGGTTACATCCAGGGCAGTAGTGGGTTCGTCGGCGATCAGGATCTGCGGGGAGCAGGAGAGCGCCATGGCGATCATTACGCGTTGGCGCATGCCGCCGGAGAATTGATGGGGATAATCCCCGAGCCGGTCTTTGCCTTTGGGAATTCCAACCAGGCCGAGCAGCTCGGCCGCGCGCTCGGTCGCCTGCTGCCGGTTCATACCCACATGCAGCATCAGCGGCTCCTCGAGCTGCTGCCCGATGGTAAGCACCGGGTTCAGCGATGTCATGGGGTCCTGGAAAACGATGCTGATCTGCGCGCCTCGCACGAAGCGGATCTCCTCGTTCGTCATCTTGAGCAGATCCTGCCCGACGAAGGCGGCCTTTCCGCTGACGATCTTTCCCGGCGGCGTGGGGATAAGGCGCAGCAGCGACATCATCGTGACGCTCTTGCCGCAACCGCTCTCGCCCACAACCCCCAACGTCTCGCCCTCTTTCAGGCCAAAGGAAACCCCGTTTACTGCGTGAACAATTCCCTGTTGAGTTTTAAATTGCGTTTCCAACCCCTGGACATCAAGTAAAAGATCAGGCATGCGGTTTTTCCCTCGGTGCTTAGGTTACCCACCCCTCAGAAAATCGGATCAATTCGGCGTAATCTAAAGTATACAGTCCGAAGTCGCTGCAGAATGGATACGATAACTCATGTTTTTACAATGACAATTGTCCTCTTTCCGTCTTCTGCCTTCGTTTGCCACCTATGCGTGGTCATCTTACTCGTATCTTGCATGCATCGTTCCCCTGGAGCTGACAGCCGCGATCTGGTGCGCATCAATGCACCCTAATTGAACCAAGTTAGTGGGACATGGATGCTGAGAGTCGCTGACGTGACCCTCACTTCGACCTGCAAGCCGCCCTCCGCCGCTTTGTTGACACGTGTTCCTGCGGACGGTAGAATAATGAACCCAGAACTCCGATAGCCGGAAAGCATGAGCTGAATCTGCGCACGTCAATTCTTTCTTTCAATTTTCGGCTCCCTCGGATGCGGCATGCTTCGAAGACATCGCTTGATGGAGGCAAGATGTTAAAGGAATTTAGAGAGTTCGTCGCCCGTGGCAACGTTGTGGACCTGGCGGTCGGCGTCGTGATCGGCACCGCCTTTGGAGCCGTCGTTACCTCCCTGGTGAACGACGTGATCATGCCCCCCATTGGCCTGCTGCTCAACGGTGTGAACTTCAAGGATCTGTTCATTTCGCTGAACGGCACGTTCTATCCCAGCCTCGCAGCCGCCCAGGCCGCCGGCGCGCCGACCATTAATTATGGCAACTTCATCAACACCTTGATCGATTTCCTGATCGTGGCGCTCGTGATCTTCCTGCTGGTCAAGGGTATTAACCGTATGAGGCGGCCTGCCCCTGCCGCGGCGGCGACCACCAAGGAATGCCCATACTGCCACACGACCATCCCGCTCCAGGCCACACGCTGCCCCAACTGCACATCGCAGCTCCAGGGAGCAGATGAGTAGAGAGCAGAGAACAGTCTCTCGCAGTTGATGTAAATTGAGTGTGGAAGGTCTAAAACGGCTGCAGGTTTGGGTCAGGGCAAAAGACTACGCCCTCCGGATTTACGCGCATGTCTTGCCATTATTGCCCTCTGAAGAAACGTGGAATCTAAATCAGCAAATTCGCAGATCTTCTCTGAGCATCTCTGCAAATATCGCCGAAAGGCATGGCCGGTTTTACTACCAGGACAACGTGCGGTTTTGTTACAATGCTCGGGGTTCGCTCGAAGAAACGCTCAGTCTCCTTGTCTTTGCTCTTGATGTGGGATACATCGGAGAAGTCCTTTACAAAGAATTGGCGAATGAAGGCGAACAGATAGACAAAATGCTCAACGGCTACATTTCCCACCTCAGGAAAGCTAAGCAAGGCGCCAATGAGCCCGGTGCAAACCATTCTATTCAGGAGGAAGCTGAACAATATCTTGCCGGGCCTTCTGACATCCCCGTGGAACCCTCTGCTCTCTAGTTATCTAATCTCTACTATTCTATCTTCTGATCTCCATGGATTTCTTCGATAAGCTCAACCCCCCGCAGAGAAAAGCCGTCGCGGCCGGGGCCGGTCCAGCGCTCGTGCTGGCCGGGCCCGGTTCGGGCAAGACGCGCGTCCTCACGCAGCGCGTCGCCTATCTGATCGCGCAGGAGGGTGTGCGCCCCTATCGCATCCTGGCAGTCACCTTCACCAACAAGGCCGCCCGCGAAATGCAGACGCGCGTGGAAAAGCTGCTGGGGCCCGAAGCGACCCAGGGCATGATGCTCGGCACGTTCCACGCCATTTGTGCCCGGCTCATGCGCCGCGAAGCCGATGCTCTTCCGCTCCAATCGAACTTCGTGATCTTCGATGCAGACGACCAGGAGCGCATCGTCAAGGGCATCGTCCGCGAGTTCAATCTCAGTGACAAGCTCTACCGGCCGGCTGCCGTGCACGCCGCCATCTCCAACGCCAAGAACGAGCTGATCCCGGCTGACGATTACCCCATCACCAATTATCGCGATGAGGTCGTCAAACGTGTCTATGCCGAGTACCAGAAGCGGCTGGTGGCAAGCAACGCCGTCGACTTTGACGATCTGCTCTTCTACACCGCACGCCTGTTGGAAGAGAACCCCGCCGTGCGCGAGAAGTACGCCCAGCGCTTCCAGCATGTGCTGGTGGACGAGTTCCAGGACACCAACCTGGCGCAGTATGCCATCGTCAAGCACCTCGCCTCCGCGCATCGCAACATCTTCGTCGTCGGCGATCCTGACCAATCGATCTACAAGTGGCGCGGCGCAGACTGGCGCAATGTCCAGCGCTTTGAGCAGGACTATCCGGATGCGCAGGTGATCCTGCTCGAACAGAACTATCGCTCGCGGCAGACCATCCTCGATGCGGCCATGGGAGTGATCAACCGCGCCACGAACCGCCGGCGCAAGCAGCTTTTCACCGAGCGCGGCGCCGGCGAGAAGGTCTACTATTATGAAGCGCCCGACGATTTCGCCGAGGCCTCCTTTGTCGTGGACAGCATCGCACAGCTTGTCGCCAGCCGCGATTTCGAGCCCGGCGATTGCGCTGTGATGTACCGCACCAACGCGCAGTCCCGCCTGTTGGAAGAAGCCTTCCTGCAGGCGCACCTCCCCTATCGCCTCGTCGGCGCACAGCGGTTCTATGGCCGTCGTGAGGTGAAGGACATGATTAGTTTCCTGCGCCTGGTGCATAACCCCGCCGATGAGGTCAGTCTGGACCGCGTGGTCAATGTGCCTCCGCGCGGCATCGGCAAGACGACCCTGGATCTGCTGCGTGCGGTGGCGCGTCGCAACGATATTTCAGCCGGCACGATCGTGCTCGATCTGGCGCGAGGCTCCGAGTCTCCCTACTGGAGGGAGTTCGCCGGACGCAGCGCCCTCTCGCTCGCCGATTTCGGCACAATGCTGGCGACGTGGGTCAGCGCTGCGCCCGCGCTCAATGTCCCCGATCTTTTCGATCGTCTTCTCAGCGATCTCAATTACAAGGCTTATATCGACGACGAGTCGGAGGAGGGCGAAGACCGTTGGGAGAACGTTCAGGAGTTGCGCCGCCTTGCTCTGGATTATGCCGAACGCCCGCTGGATGACTTCCTCGAAACCGTCGCGCTCGTGGCCGATCAGGACACCCTCCAGGACAACGTCAATGCCCCCACGCTGCTGACGCTGCATGCCGCCAAGGGTTTGGAGTTCGGTGCGGTCTTCATCGTGGGCCTCGACGACGGCATCCTGCCGCACAGCCGGTCTTTCGATGAGCCTGAACAGATGGAGGAGGAACGGCGCCTGTTCTATGTGGGCATCACGCGCGCCAAGGACCGCCTCTACCTGGTGCGCTCCATGCGGCGCGGCGGGCGCGGCTTTGCAGAAGAGACCTACCCATCGCGCTTCCTCGACGACATCCCCGAGACGCTTATGGTGGGCAAGTCCCGCAATGGACGCGGCTTGCACGGCCGCTCCTCGGAGACGCTGTGGGCCGCCTCCCGCACCTCCAAGTCGGCTTCGATCCTCGAAGCCAAATACCGGGCGGGCACGCGCGTCAAGCATCCCTTGTGGGGCGAGGGCATCGTCCTTGATAGCCGCCTTCAGGACGATGACGAGATCGTGGATGTGGTCTTCGAATCGGTCGGCGTCAAAAAGTTGGCAGCCAGCCTCGCCAACCTTTCCATCCTGTAATGCTTGAGCGTGTCGCCCGTTAGAACAAGCCGCCGGCTCTGATCGATGATTTCAGTGCGACGCCATGGGCGGCGTCTTCGCGGCAAAAAATCTTAGCAGTGTTTCTCCTATTCCAAGGAGGGAACCATGCAATATGTGAACTTCGGCCATACCGGCATGCAGGTCTCGCGCCTGTGCCTCGGCATGATGACCTACGGTTCGAAGAAGTGGCGCGAATGGATACTCGAGGAGCCGGAGGCCAGGCCCTTTGTCAAGCGTGCCCTGGATGCGGGCATCAATTTCTTCGACACCGCCGATATTTATTCGAACGGCGCGAGCGAAGAGGTGCTCGGCAATCTGCTGAAGACGCTGGGGGCCAGGCGCGAGAACCTGGTTATCGCCACCAAGGTATTCAATCCCATGAGCAGCGACGTCAACGACCGCGGCCTCTCGCGCAAACATATCATGGACGCCATCGATAAGTCGCTCAAGCGCCTGAAGATGGATTACGTCGACCTTTACCAGATCCACCGCTGGGATTATGACACGCCGATCGAAGAGACAATGGAAGCGCTCCACGACGTGGTCAAGGCGGGCAAGGCGCGTTACATCGGCGCCTCCTCCATGTTCGCCTGGCAGTTGATGAAGGCCCAATATACCGCCGACCAGGGCGGCTGGACGCGCTTCGTATCGATGCAGAACCATCTGAACCTCATCTATCGCGAAGAAGAACGCGAGATGATCCCCTGCTGCATCGACCAGGGACTGGCTGTGATCCCCTGGAGTCCCATGGCGCGCGGCTTCTTTGCAGGCAGCCGTCGCAAGGGGGATGGGGGCGATACGGCCCGCGCCCGCACGGATGCCTATGCCCAGGAGATGTACTATCAGCCTGCAGATTTCACCGTTGCCGACCGCGTGCAGGAAGTGGCGAAGCAGCATGGCGTCAGCGGCTCGCAAATCGCGCTGGCCTGGGTGTTGAACAAGAGCTACGTCACCGCGCCGATCATCGGGGCGAGCCGCCTCGAGCACCTGGATCAGGCCATCGCCGCCCTCGATATCAAGCTCTCGGAAGAAGAGAACAAAAAACTGGAAGAGCTCTATCAGTTGCATCCTGTCCTGGGGCATTCATGAGCAGCCCGCAGGATTCCTCGTACGTGGCGCCTGCGCTTTTCGTTCATCCATTAGGCGCACTTCCATTGCCGGCGTAGCCATGCTGCGCCTGCTTTATTTACTCCACAAGGTCTATCTTTTCTTTGTCCGGCCGACGACGCTTGGCGTGCGTGTGATGATGATCCGTGACGGGCAGGTGGTGCTGGTGCGGCAAACGTATGTCGCAGGCTGGTTTATGCCCGGCGGCGGCATCAAGCGCGGCGAGACCTTCGAAGCGGCGGCCCGCCGCGAAGCCGCGGAAGAGGTCGGCGCGGTCTTGCAGGATGTCCGCCTGCTGGGCGTCGTATTCCAACTTCGTCGAATGGAAAAGCGACCACAACATCGTGTTCCTCTCCACCGATTTCACCCTGAAGGGCAAGCCCGACCGTGAGATCGCGGAAGTCCGCCTGTTCCCGCTGGACGCCTTGCCCGACGGTCTTTGGCCCGGTCACCGTGCCCGCCTGGAAGAGTACCGGGCGCAGCGTCCGTCGCCCCAGTTCGGGGAGTGGTGATCTAAAATGGAGGGAATGGAGTGGGAAAGTGCGGAAGAAGCGACCAATACGTCTCCGCGCCTCTGGGCAAATTCCACCGGTTGTGGTTTAAAATAAGCTATGGCTGACACTCTCAAGATCGTCATACCCATGGCCGGCTGGGGAACACGCATGCGGCCTCATACCTGGAGCAAGCCCAAGCCGCTGGTCGGCGTCGCCGGCAGGACCGCCCTCGATTACCTGATGGATACGTTCAAGACGGTCCCCCCCACGCTCCAGATGGAATTCATCTTTGTGCTGGGGCCAAACCTGGGGGAATTGCAGATCCCGCCTTTTATTGAAGAGCATTACCCCCACGTCAAGGCGCATTATGTTGTACAGGCCGAAATGAAGGGCCAGTCTCATGCGCTGTTTCTCGCCCAGGAGCATCTCAGCGGCCCGATGATCATGTGCTTCTCCGACACGCTCATCGAGACCGACCTCTCGTTTCTCGACCGCGAGCAGAGCGACGCGGTTGCATGGGTGAAGGCCGTTCCGGACCCGCGGCGCTTCGGCGTGGCAGAGCTCGATACAGATGGCTGGGTGAAGCGCCTGGTGGAGAAGCCCCAGAACGTGCAGAATAATCTCGCGCTGGTCGGCTTCTATTATTTCAAGCGCAGCGAGGATCTTTTGAGCGCCATCGACGAGCAGATGAAGCGCGATATTCGCCTCAAGGATGAGTTCTTCCTGGTGGACGCCGTCAACATCATGCTGGAGAGCGGCGCGCACATCCGCGTCGACGAGATCGAGACCTGGCTGGACACAGGCACTATCGGTTCCACGCTGGAGACCAACCGCTACCTGCTAGAACGCGATGCGGCCACCGTGCTGACGGAACACAACGGCAACGGCAAGACGCATCCCCTGGGCGTAAAGATCATTGAACCGGTCTTCATCCACGAGACGGCCGAGATCACCAACTCCAAGATCGGGCCCTATGCATCCATCGGCGCCCGCTGTCATGTGGCAGGCAGCGTGATCGAAGACAGCATCATCGAGGCCGACTGCGAGATCACCGATATCTCCCTAAAAGGCTCGGTGGTGGGCCGCCAGGCGAAGGTGCAGGGGAACGGCACGAAGGAAGTGCTCACGCTCAACATCAGCGACGACAGCTCCGTCATCACCGGCTAGCCGTCCGTTGCGCTGCAAAAATTACGAAATTGTTGGAAACCTGCGGGACGACCCCGCAGTCCTATCCTTTTTCACATGAAACCGCTAGAATAAGCATCAGGAGAAAGCCCCACCTTGGATAGTGTTGAATGCCGCTCCGATTCTGAATATGCCGACCGCCCCCTGGCCCTTACCTGGCAGGGCCGGCGCTTCGAGATCGCGGAAGTGCTGGCAACCTGGCTCGGCCCCGGCGAGAAGGGCTTCCGTGTCAAGACCGCGGACGGTCAGGCGTTTGAACTGGCCTACCGCCAGGTGCCCGATGAATGGCAGGTCCAACCGCTCTAGCTACCGCACGCCTCCGCCGGCCCATGCCGTCCCGGAGGCTTCGTGTTCTACCAGTTGCTTGCGTCACTGGCTTCGCTCGGGATAACATCTACCTAATGGAGGCTCAATGCAGGAACTCGCTGGTGTAAGCCGACTTTCCAGGCGCGTAGCGGGGCTTAAACCCTCCGGCATTCGTAAGTTCTTCGACATTGCCGCGACCATGAAGGATGTCATCTCGCTCGGCATCGGCGAGCCCGATTTCACCACGCCCAAGCCCATCCTCGAGGCGGGCCTGCGCTCGCTGGAACACGGGGAAACGCACTACACATCCAACCACGGCAAGCTCGAGCTTCGCCAGGGCATCGCGGCAAACCTCAAACGCCTCTATGGTGTGGAATATGATCCGCTCGACGAGATGGTCGTCACCGTGGGCGTCTCGGAGGCTCTTTATCTGGCGATGACCGCCATCCTCGATCCCGGCGATGAAGTCATCATTCCCACGCCCTGCTTTGTCTCTTACCAGCCTGAGGTCGTCATGGCCGGCGGCGTGCCCGTCGAGATCCCCACACGCATGGAAGACAACTTCGAAGTGGATCCGGCCCGCATCCGCGCCGCCATCACGCCGCGTACCAAGGCTATCTTCGTCGGCTACCCGAGCAATCCCACCGGAGCCGTTGCCAGCCGCCAGGTTCTCACCGAGATCGCCCAGATGGCCGAGGAGCATGACCTGATCCTCATCTCGGACGAGATCTATGATCGCCTGGTTTACGGCCTCCAGCATGTCTGCGTCCCAGCCATCAGCGAAAGCATCCGTCAGCGCACGATCCTGTTGGGCGGATTCTCCAAGGACTACGCCATGACCGGCTGGCGCATCGGCTATGCCGCCGGGCCCATAGATATCATCAAGGGCATGGTGCGCATCCATCAGTACAGCATCATGTCCGCGCCCACCACCGCCCAGGATGCCGCCATCGAGGCGCTGGCTGTCGGCGAGACCTACGTGCTCGAGATGCTCGCTGAATATGATCGCCGCCGCCGGCTGCTCGTGGATGGGTTCAACAAGCTCGGCCTCAAGACCTTTGAGCCGCGCGGCGCGTTCTACGCCTTCCCCAATATCTCGGCTTCCGGCATGGACGACGAGTTGTTCTGCCAACGCCTGCTGGAAGAGGAGCACGTGGCGGTTGTCCCTGGGAATTCGTTCGGCCCCGGCGGGCAGGGCTTCGTCCGTGCCTGCTACGCCACCTCCTATGAGCAGCTTGAGGAGGCCCTCCGCCGCATGGAGAAGTTCATGAGCCGCTACGGCTGATCTGTAATAGGCAGGCTCTTAACACGAAGGACACAAAGGCCATCCCTGTTCCCTGGAGACCTTGGTGTCCTTCTTGTTTACGAAAGTGAGGTCTCACTTGCTGCTGCGTATCGGTATCGAGAATAACAACGATGATCGCACGATTGCCTGGGCGTTGGAGCATCCGGGCTGCTTCGCGTACGGGCACGATAGCCAGGAGGCGCAGGTTAATTTCCTGCCGGCTGCCCGTGAGTACGCAGCTTGGATCGGCCAGCATGAGACCTCCTGGCTCCCGGCGGATGAGATCGACATCGCGGTCGAAGAGACCTTCGATGCCTACTTCGTCGATGGCGATTTTGAATTGGCGCAGCGTGGCAAGGGCTCATTCATGGTGGAATCATTCTTCCGCCACGACTGGAAGCCTCTCACTTCCGTTGACATCCAGCGTGCGCTGAAGCTGCTATCCTGGAGCCGGGCAGACCTGCTCCAAACCATCAGCGGGCTGAGCCAGCAGAAGCTGGACGAAACGTACGGCGGCGAGCGCTGGAGCATCAACGGCATCCTCAAGCACATAGGCGGCGCGGAATGGTGGTATCAGGAGCGCATAGGCCATCCATATCCGGAGCGCGAGGACGATATCTCGCCGCAGCCCCTGGAACGGTTGCAGATCACCAGGGACCATTTCAACGCCCTGCTCCCAAAGTTGGAAGGCGTGCAGCACGTGATCGGGCTGGAAGGGGAGCTGTGGAGTCCTCGAAAGGTATTGCGCCGCGCCCTGTGGCATGAGCGCGATCATACCGAGCACATCCGAAAGCTGCTGTAGGACCGAACTGATTGTTATCTCCGTCTGCGGCCGTGCTGGCTTGTCTATGGCGTAAAACGACGCGCGGCAAGGCATCCGGCGCGCCTTTCGCTGGATGGATACGTTAATAATACGTGCAGGTGAATCGTTCTTTTGGCATGTTACAAGGAGTTTGGCATGGAAACGAACAAGGTTGGCGAGGAGTTGATCAAGGAAGGCTCCCCCAAGGTCACTGAAAAAGATATCGTAAAGGTCGTCGACAAGTCCCAGGAGATCCAGAAGAAGTTCAGCTCGCGTGGCCCTCTGCAGCGTTTCATCGAGGACGCCCGCCTGCTCATCGCCGTGGTAAAGGACTATTGGTCCGGCGCGTATCGGAAGCTCCCCTACGGCACGGTCGCCGCCATCGTATTTACGCTGATCTACGTCTTCAATCCCCTGGATCTGGTGCCCGACTTCCTGCCCATCATCGGAGAGGTGGACGACGCGGCCGTGGTCACCGCCTGCCTGTTCCTCGTGGAGCGCGACTTGCTGGCCTATAAGCAATGGAAGCAGGGCGGCTGAGTCGCCCGGCTGGCGGGTCAGAAATTCCGGGGTGTGAGCATCATAGAAACACCAGCCAACAGTACTTGGGATGTCTGTTGACGCTCGCGCCTGAACTCCCGTCAGGCTCCCAATTGCCGCGACACGTTTAACTCATGAAGGAGGAGACGCATTGAATATCCTTGGTATAGACGTAGGCGGATCGGGCATCAAGGGCGCTCCGGTGGATACACAGGCCGGCAGGTTGGTGGCGGAGCGCTTGCGCATCCCCACTCCGGATAAGGCCGAGCCACATCCCATCGCGGATATCGTGGAGCAGATCGCCAAATCCTTCAATTGGAAGGGCCCCATCGGGATCGGCTTTCCCGCGCCGATCAAGAGTGGCGTGGCGATGATGGCGGCGAACGTCTCCCCCAAGTGGATCGGTGTCAATGCCGATGACCTGTTCACGAAGATCACCGGCTGCGACTGCACGATGATCAACGACGCCGACGCCGCCGGTTTGGCCGAAATGGCCTTCGGCGCAGGGCGCGGCCAGATGGGGACGGTCATGATGTTCACGCTGGGGACGGGCATCGGCTCGGCGGTCTTCTATGGCGGGCGCCTGTTGAAGAACACGGAGTTCGGGCACGTCGAGATCGAGGGCAGGGAGGCGGAGGCCCGTGCATCCGCCGCGGCCCGCGACCGTGAAGACCTGTCCTGGAAGAAATACGCCCGGCGCCTGGACGTCTATCTCAAGATGATGGAAAAGCTCTTTTGGCCTGACCTGTTCATTATCGGCGGCGGCATCAGCAAGGACCACGAAAAATTCCTGCCGCTGCTCACCGTCGATGTCCCGATTGTGCCCGCGCAGCTATTAAATGAAGCCGGCATTATTGGAGCAGCCATGGCCGCGCAAAGCGACGCGCCGCAGTCCTCCCTGTCCATCCCTGACGCCGGTAAGGAAACCCCTGGATTAAATCCATGAGTACAACGACTGACGATGCGCTGCAGCTTGCGCGTCTCGAATCGGCCCGGTCTGGAGATAAAGGAGCCTTCGAAAGCCTGGTCGAACCTTACCGCAGGGAATTGCTTGCACATTGTTATCGCATCCTGGGCTCGTTCGAGGATGCGGAGGATGTCTTGCAGGAAACGCTCGTGCGCGTCTGGCGGCATCTCAACTCGTTCGAAGGCCGCTCTTCGCTGCGCTCCTGGCTCTATAAGATCGCCACGAATGCCTGCCTCGACGCGCTGGATGCGCGCGAGAGTCGCGGCCTTCCTGCAGAGCTATACGCCCGCGGTGATCCAACTCGGCCCTTGCCCCCGCCTTCCGCGCAGATCATATGGGTGGAGCCCTTCCCGGATACTTTCATCGACCAGCAGCCCGCTGTCTATCCCGAGGCCCGCTATGCCGTGCGCGAGAGCGTCACACTCGCTTTTGTCGCCGCTTTGCAGAAACTGCCCGGGCGGCAGCGTGCCGTTCTGCTCCTGCCGCGACGTGATGGGTTGGAGCGCCGCCGAGACCGCAAGCATCCTTGATATGAGCATCGCGGCCGTCACCAGCGCTTTGCAGCGCGCCCGCCTCACGCTGAAGCGATCCCCCGCAAATAAAGATCAGTCACCCGCTGCCGGATTGGACGAGCAGCTCTCGACCCTTCTGGGCCGTTACGTCGCCGCCTGGGAGGCTGCGGACTCCGCGGCCCTGGTGGCAACCCTCCGCGAAGACGTGAAGCTCACCATGCCGCCGATCCCGGTTTGGTTTGAAGGCCGGCAGGATATCCGGACTTTCCTGGATGGCTATCTCTTCCGCAGCGCGGATCCGTTCCGCCTGCGCCTCATTCCCATCGCCGCGAACGGCTCTCCTGCCTTTGCTGTCTATCAGCTCGATGCCTCCGGTGCTTACCGTGCTGCAGCCCTCCATATCCTGACGATCGAGAACGGATTGATCTCAGAGATCCATGATTTCCTGACCTTCGACGGTCAGCTTTTCTCCAGGTTCGGCCTGCCTCTGACGGCCTGACCGATTAGTTTGGCAGAATCCTTCCGTCTTATCAGTGAGAGTCGAAGGCAAGACGAATTCTGTCCAACTCAACAAGGAGAAAAGAATGGATCAAGATCTGAACCTCTATTTATTGGCGATCCGTGGGACACTGGCCTCCCCCACGCTGGAGGCGGCGCGCAAGCTGCATAACTCCACCGCCGGCCATCCCGCCAACGTTGCCGCGGCGCAATCCCTGGGGGATGTGAGCCACATGGTCTACACCCCCATGGAAAAACCGGAGGCCGGCGCAGGTGAGTTCCTCATCCTCGATATCTGGAACAGCGTGGATGGCATCAACCAGTTCTTTGCCAACCCCACCGTGCAGGAGCAGGCCGGCCAGATCTTCAGCCAGCGCGATCCGGTCGTCTGGCAATCAGCCGGCGGGTTCTCGAGCTATCACATCCCCGCTCCGTTCGGCAAGGATGACCGCATCGTGACCACCGTGCGCGGCACGCTCAAGTCCCTCGACGAGGCCTGCCGTCTTCACAACACGGCCATCGTCAAGACGCTGGGTAAGGCGCGCAAGGCCGGCAACCTCTCCGCACGAGGCCTACCTCCGCATGGCGGCTCCCGGCTCTCCGGAGGCCATGGAATTCTTCGGCCTCGATGTGTGGATGAGCGCCGACGCCATGATGGGCTACTACGAAGACCCCGATTTTCTGGCAGCCTTCGACCACATGTTCACCGCCGAAGCCAGCACCGCGGTATGGAGCCATCCCAAAGGCGACTGGGTGGAGTGGTAGCAGATCGGCGTGGAGAGCCGCTGCCCAATTTGCTCCGTGACCCTGCTCCTCCGTGGCGAATTCAGTTCTTTGCGCTGCCATGCCCCCAGAAGAGCGACCTGCAAAGGTCGCTCTTCTCTTTATGCTCATTTGTGTTCTCCCTCATCTTGTGGTTAAATTCACCTCACTATGGAACGCAAGACCCTGCAAGTCCTGGAATACGACAAGATCCTCGCCCGGCTGGCGGCCTTTTGTGATTTCTCCGCCTCCGCCGACCTGGCCCGGGCGCTCCAACCCACCTCCAGCTTCGACGAGGCCGCGCGCCTGCTCGCGGAAACCACGGAAGCGCGCCTCTTGCTGACCACGCACGATATGAGCGTGGGCGGCTCGCACGATATCCGTCCCTATGCCGACCTGGCGGTGCGCGGCGGCGTCCTGGACGCGCATGCCCTGTTGGAAGTTAAGTCCACGCTGATCGCCTGCCGCGAGATCCGCAAATCCCTGCTCGGCAGGAGCGCGACGGCTGCCCCGGCGAACACAAGGGAAGAGTCCCATGCGGCGGAGCCTCGCTTCCCGCGCCTGGCGCACCTCGCCTCCAGCTTGCCCGAATCGCTCGGCATCGTGGATGCCATTACCCGCGTGCTGTCCGAGCGCGGCGAGGTGCTGGACTCGGCCTCTCCCAAGCTGGGAGATATCCGCCGGCAGTTGCGTATCGTGCACGACCGCCTCATGGCGCGCCTGCCGCCGCTATCTCACCGAGTTCGGCGAACAAGTTGCAGGAGCCCATCATCACCCAGCGCGACGGGCGCTACGTGATCCCCCTGCGCGCCGAGTTCAAGGGGCAGATCAAGGCCATCGTCCATGACCAGTCGTCTTCGGGCGCAACGCTCTTTGTCGAGCCGCTGCCCATCGTGGAGCTTAATAATGAAGTGCGCGAGCTTGAGCTGGCGGAGAGGGATGAGGAGCGCCGCATCCTGGCGGAGCTTTCCGCATTGGTCGGCGAGCATCGCGATGAGCTGACCTATGGCGTGGAGAGCCTGGCCCTGCTGGACCTCGCATTCGCCAAGGCCAAGTACGCCGAGCAGTTGAACGCGAGCGAGCCGATCCTCCACGATTCTTCAAAGTCCAGGCGTCCCACGCCCCGTGCGCAGGGCGCAGGACCGCCCGCACCTGACGTGCCAACGGTGAAGCTTCTTGAGGCCCGCCATCCGCTGCTCGATCCGGAAAAGGTCGTGCCGGTCAATATCGATCCGAAGCCCGGCACGCGCGCCCTTGTCATCACCGGGCCCAATACCGGCGGCAAGACCGTCTCGCTCAAGACCGTTGGACTGCTGGTCGTCATGGCGCAGAGCGGCCTGCATATCCCCGTTCAGAGCGGCTCCGAGCTGCCTTGCTTCGACGCGGTCTACGCCGATATCGGCGACGAGCAGTCCATCGAGCAGTCCTTGAGCACCTTCAGCGGCCATATCACCAACATCATCCGCATATTAAAGAAGGCCGATGCCCGCTCGCTGGTGATCCTTGATGAGCTCGGCGCAGGCACCGACCCGCAGGAAGGCGCCGCCTTGGCGCGCGCCATCCTCAGCCATCTGATCGAGCGCGGCGGTATCACCTTTGTTGCCACCCACTACCCCGAGCTGAAGACCTTTGCCCACACCACCGACAGCGTGGTCAACGCTTCGCTCGAATTTGACATCCAGACCCTGCGGCCCACGTATCGCCTGACGATTGGCCTGCCGGGCCGGTCGAACGCGCTTCTGATCGCGCAGCGCCTCGGCCTCGACCCGCAATTGGTTGCCATCGCAAAGAGTGAGATCAACCCTGACGACCTGCGCGCCGACAAGCTGCTCGACGATATCCGCAAGGAGCGCAACCGCAGCTCGCGCGAGCGCGAGAAGCTGGAGAAGGCGCGCTCCCGGCTCGATACGCAGAACCAGGAGCTTGGCAAGCGGCTCGACGAGATCGAAGATGAGCGCCGCGCAGCCCTCGCCCGGGCGCGCGCCGAAGGCGAGCTGGAAGTCGCCGTGCTGCGCGAAAATATCGGCGCGTTGAAGGCCCAATTGAAGAAGGCCCGCCAGCCGCTGGATGCCGTGAAGGAGCTCGAGCAGCAGGTGGAGGTCATCCAGGAAAAGATCGAAGCGCCAGTGGAACGCAAGCCGCGCTTATCAGCCCTTAAGCCGTCGTCCGTGAAGCTGGGCGAGCGCGTCTTCCTGCACTCTCTCAACTCGGAAGGCATCGTCACGGCCCTCAGCGAATCCGACGCGGAAGTACAGGTCGGCAGCCTGCGCATCCGTGCGAAGTTCACAGACTTGCAAAAATCCAGCGGCATCGGCAGCGGCGATGGGGGGCAGGCGGAACACCCGGGCGCCGGCTCAAGCCCCGCACGCACCGAGCCCCAGCCATCCGGCCGCAAGTCGCCTATCGCCGCCTCTCCCGGCATGGAGATCAGCCTGCGCGGCAAGCTGGTGGAAGACGGCCTCGACGTACTGGACAAGTATCTCGAGAAGGCCTATGCCGCCGGCTTGCCCTTCGTGCGGATCGTGCATGGCAAGGGCACTGGCCGGATGCGCGAAGCCGTCCGCCTCGCGCTGAAAGATAGTCCCTACGTGAATGAGATCGAAGAGCCGCCGGAGAATGAAGGCGGCGCGGGCGTCACCATTGCCCACATGGCGGGGAGATAGATCTGGGTTCAAACTTGCCCCTGGGGCTGATCCGGGAAGTTACCGAAAAAGAAGTGGCCGGGTGTTCTATCCCGGCTCGCTTCTTTTTTAGAAGTCGGCATTCTCCGTTTAGTGTCTTGTATGGTACAATATCTGTGACCGTAAAAACGAATTGGTCATACAGACAAAGGAGACGGGATGCCCAGGGCGTTTACAGAACAGGAAAGAACCGTGATCGGCAGGCGGCTCCTCCAGCAGGGCTACCGGCTTTTTTCGACCTATGGTCTGGCAAAGACCAACGTGGAGGAGATCGCGAAGGCAGCCGGCATCTCCAAGGGCGCGTTCTACCTTTTCTACGAGTTCAAGGAAGCGCTCTTCATGGACGTGATCGAAGAGGCCGAAGTTCGGGTGCGCCAGGAGTTGCTCGCCGTGATCGCTCTGCCCGGCCCATCTCCGCGCCTCCGCCTGCTGGCAGTTCTCAAGAAGGCCTTCGACCTTTTTGAATCGATCCCGATCCTGAAATTCTTCAGCGGCGGCGATTACGACGTGCTCTTTCGCAGGGTTCCTCCGCAGAAGATCCAGGAGCACCTTGCCGCCGATCGGCAGTTCATCGACGAGCTGATCGTCCGCTGCCGGGACACGGGCATACCCATCCAGGCGAAGGCCGAACAGATCACCGGCCTCCTGTATACGCTTGTGCTGGCTATCATGCATCAGGACGATCTGTTGCAATCGAATTTCGGCGGCAGCGTCGATCTCTATCTTGAATTGGTCGCGGCTTTCTGCCTCGGTGAAGTGCAGCTTCAGTCGCCAAAGAGAAGCCGCCTCGCGGCAAAGAAGAAAGGCAAATGAAATGAACTGGTCGATCGAAACGGAAGACCTGGGCAAAAGCTATGGTGATGTAAAGGCCGTCGAGCACCTCTCCCTGCGCGTGGCGGAGGGCGAGATCTATGCCTTCCTCGGCCTGAACGGCGCAGGCAAGACCACTACCATCCGCATGTTGCTCGGTATGATCAAGCCCACTTCCGGCTACGCCACCGTGCTTGGGACGCGCGTCCGCATCGGGATGCGGGAGCCATGGGGATCGGTGGGCTACCTGGTGGAAATGCCTCACGCCTATCCCGAGCTGACCGTCCGCGAGAACCTGGAGGTTGCGCGCCGCTTGCATCCCGGCACTCCCCCTGCGGCCATCGCGCACATGATCGAGCGCCTGGGCCTCGCTGCCTACGCGGACCGGCGTGCCGGCAATCTTTCGCAGGGCAATGCCCAGCGCCTGGGGCTGGCTAAAGCGCTTTTGCACGCTCCCAAACTGCTGTTCCTGGATGAGCCTGCCAACGGCCTCGATCCTGCCGGCATCGTCGAGATCCGCGAGTTCCTTTGGAGCTGACGCGCAAGCAGGGCCTCACCGTCTTCATGTCCAGCCACATCCTCGCCGAGGTCTCGCGCCTCGCCCAGCGCATCGGCATCATTAT